>DAOMNO010000004.1:0-214708 GCA_035443885.1 Phycisphaerales bacterium | reverse complement strand
GTGGAGGATTCGCGACGATCCCGGATATCCGCCCCGTGCGAAGACCCGGCGTCGCGAATGTAACGTACCTCACAAACCCAGTGACGCAAGGAAAAAACGAGGTTTTTGGCTGGTTGCGAGGTCATGTCATAAGAAAATACGACGCGAGTTGCCATCCCCTGCGCGCGAGCCTCAGATTTGTCTCTGTTTTTGATGATGCCGCGGTTTCCCACTGTCCGCCTCGCGAACCATCGCAGCGCACCTCGGTTCGAGTGAAGTGAACGTGCGTTAAGGCTTCGGTTCCTGCATGAAGCGTGCGATGCCGAATCCGCCCGCCTCGGCGACATAGGTTGCACCGCCGCCCACGCGACCGGGGAAGAGGTAGCGCACCGGCCCATCCAGACGAAATCCGCCGACGCGACGAACGCGTGGGCCGCCATCGCCTGCGCTGCGCATTTCGATGGAGTCGCGCAGGACGGAAATGCCGTAGTCGTGCCCGACCCAGAAGTCGCCGTCCGATGCGATGACCGTGTACATTCTTCCGCGCGGCTCACGATAGGGCGCGCTGCCTGCGGGCGTTGTAAGCGTGAGGGTCATGCCATCTGCGGAAAGCGATGCTTCGGCATTGAGTGTGGCGGCACGCGTCGATGGGGGCGGCGCAGGTGATGGGTCGTCAACCCGCTGGTCGGTCAGATCGACTCGGCTGCCGATGTGGTAAAGCCACGCACCTTCAGTGCCTTCAGCAAGCACATACCGGCCATCAGTTCTTGCTTTGGTGAGTTTGCTCGGCTCGCGGTGCGCCATGAGGAAGTCGCCTGTTTTCCCTCGTTGCGTCATGCGCTCGCGATACATCGTGCGGCCGAATGACCCTGCAATGGCAAGTGTATCGTCGTCCAGTCGGGCGACATCATTCGCTCCGTAGAGCGAAATCTGCATGAGCCTGACGAGTCGCCCATCATGGGCGACATACCCCAATACTTCAGTGTCGGTTACGACGCACAGCATGTCGTCGAGCAGCCGCAGGCTGCGAACCGCGCCCGGCACGGCCACGGTCAACTGCTGCGCATCCAGTTCACGAAGATCGCGCCCCATCAACCCGACGAGCGCACCTTGTTCGGACTGCCTTGCGAAGACAATCGTGCCTTCCTTCCAACCGCTCGCAGCTGCACGCGAACTTGGCTGCCGGATGTCAACCAGTTTACTTGCGGAACCGACGTACTGCCCGTCTTCAAGGCGATAGATTCGCCGACCGCTGCAAACGACCGGGCCATATTCGCTCGGCGCGACGCGGCTGAGTTCGCCCTCCGCTTCAAAGACGCGCCCGTGACCAAGTTTGGCCACGCCGCCTTCGCCTGAGACGTACACATCGCCTTCCACGACAGCGACGCTGCGGGGCAGAATGCCAAGACTTGATGCGGAATGCCGGGCCACCAGTCGCGGTGCTCGATCGGCAGGCAGTGTCAGCTCCAGCACCGCTTCATCTTCGATGACGACGACCAGTTCATCATCCCAGAAGGCCATGTCAATCGCGGGGCCGCTTTCGCCGATTCGCCCAAGTTCCACGCGATGCAGCACCCGCGCGGAGCGGGTATCAAGCACCAGCAGTTCCGTGCCGAATGTCTGATACCAACGGCCATCACGGACGAGCGTGCGATAATGCGTTCCGCCGTGATGCTGCGTAATTCGCAACGTGGAAACGGTTTCAGCACGAGGCGCCGGCCGCGGCGAGGAGCCACATCCTGCCGTCGTAAGCACGACAGTCATGAACAATACAGCACACGGTTTCATGCAATGAGGATACCATCCATCCCGGAGGGGGCGACTGTCTTTACCCTGATCCATGACTGACCGAATCGAAAAGCTCATGAAGCTGCTGGAAGCTGAACCGACGGATGCGTTCTGTCTGTACGGTCTGGCGCAGGAATACGCGAGGATGAGCGATCACGCGCGGGCCGTGGAGTACTACAGCCGTGCGATCGAATCCGACCCGGATTATCTCTATGCGTATTTCCACATGGCGAAATCATTGGAAGCGATGAGCAACATGACGGCAGCCAGACAGGTGCTTGAAAAAGGCCTGAAGCGCGCCGCCGATGCGGGCGACCCCAAGGCACTCGGCGAGATTGCCGGCTATCTGGATGCGATCACATGACGCAGCAGGCCACATTCTTTGAAGACATTGCAGCAGGTTCGACCATTACTGCCGTCGAGCCACTGCCTGCCGATCCCAACATGCGGCGCATCAAGGTCAATGGCCGGATTGCGGCCAAGCTCAGCGCGAGTGATGTGGAATCGCTTGGCCTTGCTGTTGGGAAGGGGTGGAATGCTCGGCTTGCAAAACAAGTGAAGGAGCTTGTGGAGCTTGGCGGCGCGAGGTGGGACGCGATGAACATGCTTGGTCGTCGTCAGCTTTCCAGCGGCGAACTGCGCGAGCGATTGATGCGGCGGGAGTATTCCGCTGCGATTGTTGCCCGTGTGCTGGCCTCGCTTAAAGCCGACGGCTGGATCGACGATACCGAGTTCGCACGAGCCATTGCGCGTTCACTCTGCGAACGCAAGCCTGCTGCGGAGCGGTTGATCGTGGCGAAGCTCGCTAAACGGCTGATTCCCGAAGATGCAGCGCTTCGGGCAGCACGAGAAACACTTGAAGGACACGAAGCAGTCGATGAAGCGAAAAAGCTCATCGCCGCTCGCGCGCGAACGATGAAGGGCCTGAATGCCGCGACGCAAACGAGGCGTCTGGCCGGCGCACTTGCACGTCGCGGCTATGACGAAGAGACGATCCGCGTGGCGTTGCATCAATCGGGCTATGCGATTGAGAAGGAGTCCGACGCATGAACGACTCACGCATGCCGCTTGAGATCACGCCCAAGGATGTATTGCATCTGCCGACTGGCAGTGACGGTATGTTGCTGCTGGATTGCCGCACGGAACAGGAACGTGCCTTGGCGCACATTGCAGATTCGATGTTTCTTCCGATGAATGAACTGGGCGATCGTCTTGCAGAGCTGGAGCCGCACCGCGATCGTCCGATTGTTGTGTATTGCCACACCGGCCGCCGTTCGCTGATGGTCGCCCGAGCGCTCAGACAGGCGGGATTCGATCACGCCAGTTCGATGGCGGGCGGCATTGACCGTTGGTCGCTTGAGATTGATCCATCCATTCCACGATATTGAACCAGGCAGCAGGGAACGCTCGTGCTCAAGTATCGACTCATCACCGGACCGCTGCTGATCCTCCTGATTCTGGGTGTAGTCGCGCTGGATGAGCGATTTGATGCAGCAGGCATTGGGCCGCGCGGCTGGCTGTTGCTGCTGATCGCATTGGTAGCGGGGGGGCTGGCAGCGGTTGAAATGACCCGCATCATTCAAGCCAACGCGCTTCGCACGAATATTGCTCTCACCATCGCAGCGGTCTGGGCAGGCACGCTGGCGATGTATTTCGGAGCACACGCTGAGACACTAGCAGCGGGGATGCTGCTGCCAACGAGCCTCACCTCGGTATTCGTCGTGTCGTTACTCATGTTCAGCCGCGGGAACAATGTGAGCGGTGTGCTGCCCGCAGCAGGCGCAGTAATTCTTGCCATGGCTTATCTCGGCGTGCTGCTCGGCTTCTTTCTTGCGCTCAGGCAGCATCATTCGGCATGGTGGATCGTCGGTGTTGTTCTGACGACGAAATCCTGCGATATCGGCGCGTACTTCACCGGAACGGCCATCGGCAGGCACAAACTCATTCCCTGGCTCAGCCCTGGCAAGACTTGGGAAGGCTTGGCGGGTGGGGTTGTCTTCGCAACCCTTGTCGGTCTCGGCATGGCTGCCATGAGCCGCTGGCTGGCGGACCCTACGGATCACATCCCGCTCTGGCTAGGAGCTATCGCCGGCGGCGTCTTTGCGGTAGTGGGCCAGCTCGGCGATCTGGCCATGAGCCTCTTCAAGCGGGGTGCAGGCGTGAAGGACTCATCCCGCATCCTGCCGGGCATGGGCGGAGTGCTTGATGTCATCGATTCGCCTTTACTCGTCGCTCCAGTGGCGTACTGGCTGCTCGTGCTGATCATTTGAGCGGCGGTCCGGGGTTCCCATTTTCATGCTGCAGCACTATGATGCCAGGCTCGGAGCAGCCTCACTCATGACCTTGATGGACACCCTTCTCAATCTCTACCGGGTCGATACGCAGGTCAGAAGTCTGCGCACCAGACTGGATGCCGCCCAACGATACCTCAACACACAGACGCACCAGCTCACTGTGCTGAACGAACAACTTGAAGAACTGCGCACGCGGAAGCGACAGGTTCAAGCAACGATCGGCAATCTCGAAGGCGAGGTTGCCGCTTTTGATTTGCGAATCGAAAAACTCCGCAATGAGCTGAACAGCGCTTCGACGAACAAGCAATACAACGCGCTGCTTGCAGAACTCAACACCATCAGAGCCGAGCGAAGCAAGGTTGAAGACCTCATGCTCAAGGAGATGGAGCAGGTCGAATCGCTTGATGGCCAGATCAGCACGGTGGAAGCACAGGTGGCGGAACGCGCTCGTGTTCGCGATCTGGCTGAGGCGCAGCTTCGCGAGCGCGAGGCGGATGTCGGCCAGCGATTGAGTGAGCTTGAGGCGGAACGCCGTGAGGCTGCCGTCGGCGTGCCTGAAAAAGACCTGCAAATCTTCGATCGCCTTGCCGAGACCTATGAAGGCGAAGCAATGGCTCCCGTTGAGGAAATCAGCCGGAGACACCGGGAATATGCCTGCGGAGCGTGTAACCTGCAACTGCCGTTCGAGCAGGTGTCCTTGCTTATCAGCTCCAGTGCATCGATGGTCCGCTGCCCCGCGTGCGGGCGAATCCTGTACGTGCAGGATGAAGTGCGCGGCACGCTGGCAAAGAAGTGAGCTGATTTCAACTCGATCTGATTGTTACTCGCCGAACAGCTCCTGCTGATTCGGCAGGTTTCTCGCGCGGTTTTTCAGGTCAGCTAGCTCTTCGGTGAACTCATCAAGCGTGCGGAAATCGTAATACTCACTTGCATAGCGGATGTAAGCGATCGGGTCGATCTCGCGCAGCTTGAATACGACGCGGCGACCGATCTCCACACTGGGCACTTCACGGTCGAACTCGCGGTGCACTTCATCTTCAATCTGCTGCACAAGGAGCTGCTTGGCTTCTTCAGAAACGGGCCGCTTGCCGCAGGCCAGTTGTACACCGCGCATGACGTTCTGGGCGTCGAAGGGGACGCGCGTGCCATCCTTCTTGATGACCATCAGCCGTGCAGCGCGCTCCACTCGTTCGTATGTTGTGTATCGCTTCTGGCAGGCGAGGCATTCACGACGACGACGGACAACTAGCCCGCCGTCGGATGCCCGGCTGTCGATCACTTTGTCGTTGTCCTCGCCGCAGTATGGGCAGATCACGATTCCATCCTTTGCTGCCCAATATCCTGTAGAAGGACAGGGCGTTGGGCCAATGAGTAGTATTCTGGCGGAGCGGCTTGGGCGAGTCAATCGGTCGTTGATTTGACGAGCCAAGCGGATTTTTCCGCAAGAACGAGGCTTGGGATCAGTTATGCAGTAAAGGCAAGCCCGCTGGCGGGCTGGGAAGGTGTAAAGCGATGCGGGTGGGTTGGTTCATCGTATGGGACGCCATCGCATTGGCTGCGGTTGCACACGCACTGCCGCCGCGCGATCCGCCACCAATCGAGCGGAGCACAAACACGTACACAGTGAGTACGCCGGGCTTCCAATATGAACACCTCATTCCGCCAATTTTCCGGCCCGCCCCGCCGGACGCTCAACAAATCTATCTGGCCATGTCATCGGCTGGCCCTCTTCGGTTGGAGTCGTGGCAGATTGTGGAACAAGCCTACGGGGAGTTTCAGAACGCGATCGAAGCACTGGCGCCGAGATTTGATGCGTTCGATTCGCAATACTCCGCTCAGTATGTCATCAACTATCCGCCCATAAAGCCGATCGAGTTTCGCGGGGAGTTGTACGCGCTCATCAATGAGATCATCGTGGCGAGCGAACGATTGGCGCATCGCGTGCGCGCCGAGAACGAGGCGGATCCTGATATGGGGCTTCTCGCCGTTGCGAGGTTGTTTGAGCAGGATGTTTATGGCCGGTTGATCCGCAACAGCGTATGGACGCGGTACGCCATGCTGCCGGACCTGAGCGCGATGGTCGATCTTGAAGCGCTGCACCCGGTCACGCCTCGTGCGAGGCAGATTGTGGAGCAATGGGAAGCGGACTCAACCTCGCTTCTGAAGCGTTGGCGTCGCGAGCAACAGCGCGGCCTTGATCGGTGGCAGATTGCACTCGCTGGCGAAGGGATACCGGAGCCGCCTTATAGCACGGGCCAATGGGACCCGCAGGATCGAGCCAGAGCGATTGAACTATATCGACGGCATCTTGCTCCATCGCATCAACTGGCTGGTCAGTTGATGCGTTCGGCTGTTACCACGCTTGACGCGCTCCATGATGCTCTGCCACCAGATGACGCGCGGATGGTGAGAGTAAGGTTCGGGCATCTGGTCATTCCGATGCGATACATGGATGAGCCTCGCAAACTTGCGATCCGCATCGAAGCCATCGCTGATCTTCGCGAGGATGAGCGAGAACTCATCACATCTTGGGATGCACTTGATCTTCAACTCATTCGCGACATTGTGCTGCTTGTTTCTCGTGATCCCGAGCCGTACTGGAGCTATCACCATCCAATGGAGCCAATGCGCCCTGAGACTGGGGGAAAACTCGCTCAGCTCCTTGAGCGAAGAGATCGTGAAGCAAAGAACCTCGTCGCAATCCTCGGAGCGTCGCGTCAACTGCTTTCCGATCAAGCCGTCAGTGCGCGATCGAGTCGCAACACAACCCCTCGTTATGGGCTTCGACGACATACATTCGTCGATACTGCTGTGCGGGCCTCGCAAAACGATCCGTATATGGGATTGGGGCTTGCCTTGGTTCCCGATCACTCACTGGCCGGTGCGCCGAGGCCAGTCGATCGCCAATGGTTGGCTGAAGTGAGCGAAATGATGGGAGATGTCGCTATTGCGGTCGTCGATCTACACGCTCTTGCAGCCTCGCTCGATACGCAATACCGCGAAGCGCAGGAGCGAATCAAGTCGCACTTGGGGCAAGCATGGACGATACGCGACAGTCAGTACCGATACGAAGAACCTGAGCATGCTCGCACGCGACAGGCACACCGAGAAGTCAAATATGCGATTCGTCAGGCGGACAGTGAACTGCTCAACGCGATTGAGCGAGTTCTTCCAGTGGCGGTCGATCCAGATCGTTTACAGTTGCGATTAACGGCTCGGCGTGCGAGCTGCCAAGGGCTTGTTTTCGGCATGCAGGCAAGGCGCGTTCCGATCGACAGCGCGGCGTTGCTTGAGCCGCTTTCTGCGTTGCTTGCTCTCAAGTTGCCTGCCGATGTTGAACGTATCGTATGGCGCGAGATTATAGATCAATCAAATGAGTTTCAGGTCATGCGTGCCGCGTGGATTGCGGATTTGGCGGACCCCGCATCGAATCTGCTGGAGATTGAGGCCGCCACGATGTGGCAGCCGTGCGCCCGGGTTGCTGGGATCGGTGAAACGCGAGTCTCGGCCATCCACGTGATAGATGTTGTGAACGCACGACATGCCACGCCCGTGGGTGACTTGGCAATCGCTTTGTTCTATCACATTGAGTCCTTGCTCGACGAGGATGCAGGGTATCGGCTTCGTCAGGAGGCTCGCAGACAGATATGCCCCTTCGTCTGGTCGATGGAGCCATCAGCACTGCGTGAGCTTCGCCAACGCGCAGGACGGCAGTCGTATGGAGCGCAGGCTACGATGGTGCATCGAGCTTTTACCGCCGCCCGCGATGCGGATGATGCGGTTGCGAAGTCCATCGCAGCCATCATCGGTCCAACCGGTCTGACCCCGGCACGGTTTAGCGAAGCGGATCGCATGGTTCGCATTCTCACCGTCCGCCGGGCAGAGCATGCGGAGCTGAGCTTTGCTCGACTTCAAGCTCAACTCAATGCGATTGAATGACCAGCGATTGAAATCGCTATTGAGCGTCAATCGTCTGCTGACAGTTCCAGCAGATGTCGAAGTTCGTGGGTACATCCTCGCCGCAATGTGGGCATGACGTGTCCGCGGCCGGTAGCCGAAACGGAATGCCGCATTCAGGGCAATGGCCGTCAACGGTTCCCGTCGGCATGTTGCGGCCGATCCCATGGCCGGTGAAGTCGTAGCCGCAGCCATGACATCGCATCGTTTCCTTTTGGGTCCGGGTGTCTTGTGTAAACGCCTCAAGTATGGGAATCGCTGCGTCGAAGTCTTCATCAAGCACCCACACGACCATCTCCATGCTGCCGACGTAAATCGCAGCAGGTGCTGCATTCGGGGACGCATCCGCTTTGATGCCTGCCGCTTCAAGCCGGTAGAGTAGTTCAGCCGCGAGGGCTGGATTGTGGAGGGTCGCAAGCCGTTTCACGCTGCAAGTCTATCGGCGCGCGAGTCGCGAGACGGCGGATTCATGGCTAAACTAGCGGTTTTCGAGGATTCCCATGCCGCGCATCACATTGCCCGATGGCACTGTCAAGGAGTTTGATCGGCCTGTTACCGCTGCCGAGGTCGCTTCGTCGATCGGCGCTGGTCTGGCCAAGGCGGCGATCGGCGCCAAGATCGACGGCGAGTTGAGCGATCTGAGCGCGACCATCGACCGGGATGTCAAACTCGCCCTTGTAACGGCGATGGACCGCAAGACCGGCGAGTCTTCGGATGATGCGCTGTATCTCATCCGCCATAGCTGTGCGCACGTGATGGCGGAAGCCATTCAGCGGCTGTTTCCCGGCGCGCAGCTTGTGTACGGGCCTCCGGTCGAGAGTGGTTTTTACTACGACATCGCTTTCCCGGAAGGCCAGGCCATCAGCAGCGCAGACTTCGAGCGGGTCGAAGCTGAGATGGCGAAGATCATTGCAGAGGATCGACCATTTACGCGGTATGAACTGCCCGCACAGACTGGCATCAAGAAGCTGAACGCTGAAGGCAGCAAATATAAGCTCGACAATGCGCAGCGTGCGATAGAAGCCGGCTCCGACAGGCTTTCTTGGTATGTAACGGGTGCGCCGCTTGAATCATCAAACGCCGCGCCACAAGCCTTCGAGGACCTCTGCCGTGGGCCGCACGTTCCGACCACGGGTCGTATCGGCGCGTTCAAGGTCATGTCGCTCGCTTCGTCCTACTGGCACGGCGATGCGAACTCTGATCGCCTCACTCGCGTGTACGGCACGGCGTTTGCGGACCAGAAGCAACTGGATGCCTATCTCAATCAGCTTGAAGAGGCTAGGCAGCGTGATCACCGCGTGCTGGGCAAACAACTTCGGCTGTTTCACCTTGATGAAGCTGTGGGACAGGGCCTCGTGCTCTGGACACCCAACGGCGCGACTGTACGGCAGGAGCTGATGAACTTCATCAGCGCGGAGCTGCGCAAACAAGGGTATCGGCAGGTGTTCACGCCGCATGTCGGCAAGCTGGGCCTCTATAAAACCAGCGGACACTTTCCGTATTACCAGGACAGCCAGTATCCGCCGATGATCGATCACGAGCAGATGCAGAAGTTGGCGGACGAGAAATGCTCGTGCTCGCAACTTTCCAATATGCTCAAGAGCGGCGAGATCGACGGCTATCTCCTCAAGCCGATGAACTGCCCGCACCACATCAAGATTTTCGCATCGCAGCATCACAGCTATCGCGACCTGCCGGTGCGATTGGCAGAGTTCGGCACCGTGTATCGTTGGGAGCAGTCAGGCGAGATCGGCGGCCTGACACGCGTGCGATCCATCACGCAGGATGACGCGCACATCTTCTGTACCGAAGACCAACTACAGCAGGAACTCAATGGATGCATCTCGCTGGTCAAGATCATCTTCGGCGTGCTTGGTATGAAGGACTACCGCGTACGAGTCGGTCTGCGCGATCCGGATTCGTCGAAGTACGTCGGTAAATCAGAAAACTGGGACAAGGCCGAAGCCGCGTGTCGGCAGGCTGCGAGTTCGCTTGGCGTGTCGTTTTCTGAAGAGGCGGGGGAAGCGGCGTTCTATGGGCCGAAGATCGACTTCGTGGTGAAGGATGTGGTCGGCCGGGAATGGCAGCTTGGCACAGTGCAGGTTGATTACAACCTGCCGGAGCGGTTTGATCTTTCGTACATCGGTCCAGATAACCAGTCACATCGACCGGTGATGGTGCATCGCGCGCCGTTCGGCTCGTTCGAGCGGTTCGTAGGCGTGTTGACAGAGCACTTTGCAGGCGCGTTCCCGACGTGGCTCGCACCGGAGCAGGTTCGCGTGCTGCCCATCAGTGAGAAGACATCCGACTATGCAGGTGAAGTGCTGCGGATGCTGCTGGACGCGGGCGTTCGAGCGACGATGGACAACTCCAACGAGCGTGTGCAGGCCAAGATTCGCGAAGCAACGGAGTGGAAGATTCCATATCTGCTTGTCGTCGGTCCACGGGATGCCGAACAGCGGGCCGTGAGCGTTCGGGCACGCGGCATCCGTACCGATCTGGGCGCGATGTCTGTCGATGCCTTCGTGGACTCCGTTCGGCGGGAGATCGCTACACGAGGCGGTTCGACCGTTCTGGCGGAACACTTCCAAGGGGCGATGGCTGAAGCGTGAATCAGATGGGGCTGTGGGTGGTTGTGCTGCGCTATCTCGGTGTAGAAACGATGAAATTGGCGGAATTTCGTTTGCTTGAGTGCCGATGTGAAGGTAGGGTATAGTTGGAGTCGAACCGCTGCCCGTGGGGGCGAGTCGGTTTCGATCTGCCACACGGAGTTTCGACGCGTATGCGAAGACATTTCAGTTCGATGCAGGCTCAGGGTTGACGCAATGCCCTTGTATGCCGCCTCCGTTTGTTCGCACCAGTTCTGTATGCCCATCGCTGCCCGGGGATCGGCTCGGTGTTCGTTCAGCATGGGTTTCATCCGTTTCTAAGTCACCCAGGAGATACGTGCCATCACACGCAGCAGACGCTTTTACCGACCGGAAGGCAACTTCAACCGAGGCCCCAATATCAATGAGCGCATTCGCTCGAATCCTATCCGTCTGATTGATGAAAACGATCAGATGGTCGGCGTTGTCGAAACCATCGAAGCCCTGCGCAGAGCGTACGAGGCCGGGCTTGACCTTGTTGAGGTCGCGCCGGACTCCACGCCACCTGTCTGTCGCATTCTGGATTTTGGCAAGTACAAGTACGAGCTTGCCAAGAAGGACAAGGCGAACAAGGCGAAGTCGAAGACTGCCGAACTGAAGGAAGTTCGCATGGGCCGGTCGATGAAGATCGACCCACATGACGTGCAGATTCGTCTCAATCAGGCGCGGAAGTTTTTGATCGAGGGCCACAAGGTGCAGATCGTGCAGCAGTTCCGCGGGCGCGAGATGGTGCACCGCGATCGAGGCGACACGCGCATGCGCGAGATCATTGAAGCACTGTCTGACCTTGGCAAGGTTGAAACACCGCCTCGCATGGCGGGCCGGCGCATGAGCATGATCTTTGCGCCGGACAAAGCCAAGGTTGACGCCTTCAAGCGCAAGATGGCCAAAGAAGCACCGGCACAGCCACCGACTGCAGACGGAGCCGCCAAGCCTGCAGCGCAACCTGCGAAAGAACGGGAAGTTGCGGAATCTCACCCAAGCTGATTTCGCTCTGTGAATATTGAAAATCAACGCCCCACGGCTGCTCTCCATAGAGCAGCCGTTTCATTTTTCGTGCAAATCAGAACAAAAAATCCGCAAACCGGTAGAAGATTGGCAAGGCTCGAACGTCTAATCCGATAGAAGGGCAGGAGCGAAGTCAGTTTCGGGTTGATGCGGACCAGCGTGGGACGCAATGCTGACGGCGCGATGTGCAGGTATCGTGGTCCCAACGCG
The DNA here is from genome assembly GCA_035443885.1 of Phycisphaerales bacterium. Classification (GTDB taxonomy): domain Bacteria; phylum Planctomycetota; class Phycisphaerae; order Phycisphaerales; family SM1A02; genus DAOMNO01. Next base: position 202,824 of record DAOMNO010000004.1, on the reverse strand, counting down.
GGTGGTTTTGCATGAGCCGGTTCGCCGTCATCTCAGATATCCACGGCAATCTTCACGCTCTCCAGGCAGTGCTGGCACGCATGGTGAGTCTGGATGTTGACGAGTTGATCTGCCTCGGTGACGTGGTGGGGTACGGCCCATCGCCCGACGCATGTCTTGACCTGATCGTCAAGTACTGTTCAATCACTGTTCGCGGCAATCACGATGAAGCGGTTGTTGATCCTAACTGCGCTTCGCAGTTCAACGGTGCTGCCCGGCAGGCAATTCAGTGGACGCGCAACGTGCTCGGTCCGCTGCATATCGCCGCGCTGAATCGTTTGCCGCACGTTGCGCACATTGGTGATCGTGTGCTTTGCATTCATGACTGTCCGGTGCCCGGCCCGACAGATTACGTGCACGACAAGGTGATGGCGGCACAGGCATTCCGTGGTGTCGATCGTCATATCTGCCTGCTGGGCCATACACATGTGCCGATGGTGTTCGAGACGGAGGTGATTGACCCTGATGAGGTCGTCAATCCAAGCGATGTCATTGCGCACATCCCGAACTCAGGCGATGTATTCGAGCTGTCGCCGGACTGTCGATACATCTGCAATCCGGGTTCCGTCGGCCAGCCGCGCGATGCCGACCCGCGCGCCAGCTTCGCCGTTCTTGACCTTGCGTCCAACACGTTCACGGTGCATCGCGAGCCATACGACATTGCTGCAGCACAACGCGCGACGCAACAGGCAGGCTTGCCCACGATTCTGGCGGAACGTCTGGCAATCGGCGCCTGATTCATCCTTTTCGAGAGCCGTTTCTGCGCGTCTGTTATGCTGCGCGCATGCAGAGCGTGTCGGCGCAGTACAGCATTCTCCGGCGAGTTCAGGAAGACGGCCCGTGGCTGCTCATCCTGCTTGCGATGGTGCTGCTGCCGTTTCGCAATGCCGCCAACGCGCCGATGGCCGTCATGGCCGTCATTGGCGGCATCATGCTCATCCGCAACGCGAAGCTGATTCTTGTGGATCATCGCGCAAGGCTGCTGTTCGTGCTTTTTGGCTGTATCTGGCTGCCGATGCTGATCTCGCTTCCAACGGCGGTCGAGCCGAAACACTCGCTGTCAACATCACTTATGTTCCTGCGATTCCCGCTCGCGGGGGTCTTCGTGTTGAGCGTGCTGGAGAGACCAGAAGCGAGGAAACGATTGACGATCGCCACAGCCGCGTTGCTCGGTGTGTGGTGTGTCGATGGGTTGATCCAATGGCAGGCGGGCCGCAATCTGCTCGGCCAGCCTTACGACGGGCACAACCTGACCGGCCTGTTTCACCCGAAGCGTGTGATCGGGCTGGTGGTTGCAGCGCTTGCGCCGGTGTGCTTTGAAGAAATCAGGCGATTGGTGGCGGGCCGCAGCATGTGGATGTGCGCTGCATCCCTCGTGCTGGCGATGCCTCTTGTTCTTGTCATCGCGCTCGGCGGCAGCCGAACGTCCTGGATGATGGGCGTCATGGCATGCGCAAGTTGGGGGGCGTATCAATACTGGCGGAGTGAGTGGCGATATCGACATCGCCTGGCCCTACTGATCATCCTGGCTGGCGTGGTTTCTGTTCCGCTCATCGCTCGGGTGCCGGGCATGGAATCTCGCGTCAATCAGACGTTGCAACTGCTCAAGGGCGATCTTGACGCGATTGATCGCGCCACCAGCGGGCGCGTACCGATCTGGACGATCGCGTTGGAGATGGCGAGGGATTATCCGTTGACTGGAGTCGGCCCACGTGGATTTCGCTATAAGTACGTTGACTATGCGGACAGCGACACGCCGTACATCGCGCCCGACGGCGAAAGCGGAGCTGCCCATCCCCACCAGATTGTGCTGGAAGTGGCGACGGAAACAGGAATCATCGGCCTGATGGGGTTCGCTGCGTTCTGCGTCATCATTGTTCGTCTGTTGTTGGACAGGAATAACGTGTCGGCGGCGCCCTGGATTCTGGCGGTGCTCGTTGCGATGTTCCCACTGAATGCCCACATGGCCATCTACGGCAATTTCTGGGCGCATGTCGCCTGGTGGACGATTCTCGTCATGATCGGGATGATGCCGCGAATTATTGAAAAGGAATCAGCGTGACGCACGACCAACCGATCACAATCTGCATGGTGCTGGCAAGTCGCGGATTCGGCGGATTGGAAAAGCATTTCGTCGAACTGTGCAACGGGCTTGCAGCAAGGCATCGCGTCGTGGCGGTGGGTGATCGCGAGTTTGCTGAGCAGCTTGATCCTAAGGTGGTCTTTGAGCCGCTTGACATTTCACGCAGTCGCCATCATCCGCTGCTGACACTCGCGCTGCGGCGCATCTTGAAGCGGCACAAGCCGCATGTAGTGCACTCTCACGCCAATAAAGCGGCGACGATCGTCAAGCGTGCATCGATATTTCTGTCATGCCGCCGGGTAGCGACGATTCACAACCTCAAGACAGCGACGCGAATGTTCAAGGGATTCGACCGCGTGATTGCCGTGAGTCGCGGTGTGGCAGAGCGAGTCAACGGCTCGCCGGTAACGGTGGTGTACAACGGCATTGATCCGCCGCAGTTTGTGCGAAATCAACAGCATGTCCCGCCGCAGGGCGTGGTTGCGCCATATGTGGCTGCCGTGGGTCGCCTCGTATCCGCGAAGGGTTTTGATGTGTTGATCGAAGCGTGGAAGGGCGTTCCCGCGAAACTTGTGATCGCAGGGGAAGGTCCGCAGCGTACGCTTCTTGAAGAACTCATCAAAAAGTACAGGCTGCATGAGACGGTGCAGCTTCTCGGCCATTGCAGCCGCGTTCCTGAGCTGCTTGCAGCGGCAGAATTCACGGTTGTCTCATCGCGGCATGAAGGCTTCGGCTATGTCTGTGTTGAGAGTCTCTACGCGAGAACGCCGGTTGTTTCGACTCGCATTCCCGTGGCGAACGAGATTTTGCCTGCCCACTGGCTCGCCACGCCTGAGAATGCGGATGAGCTGCGTGAGTTGATCCTTGCGGCAGTGCGCGATCCACAGGGTCATCAACGCGATATGGAACCGGCGTACGACTTTGCCAGACAGAACTTTACGCGAGAGAGAATGGTCGAGCATACCGAAGCGGTATATCGCTCCGTTCTGCGCGGCGAATAATTCAAACAACTTCGCTACCACGCAAGAGTGTCATACAGACGGATCGTGGCATCAAGCATGTGAGATTTCAGATACTGCGTCTGTTGAGGGACGGCTGGCGGCGATTCAAGCCATTGCTGAACAAGGCTGACAAGTCGATCCATCGTGCCCGGCTTCCCTCGCGGAACCAGACCTTGGGGCAGAATTGTGCGCAACACCTCGCCGACTCCGCCGTGATCGTAACCAACGACAGGCACACCCAAGCTAAGCGCCTCCAGTACGGTTCGTCCGAAGGATTCGGGCTTGCTGGAGAGTGAAAGTACGATGCGTGAGGCGGCGTACACGTCCTGAATATCACTGCGATGTCCGATCATCAAGACGTTCGCACCGCGCTGCTGAATGAGCGACCGTAGCTCATTGGCGTAGTTGCCATGTTTCGGGTCTTCGTTGCCGACGATGAGTCCCCATGCGTTCGGCGTCGTTTGCTTCAATCTCGACATCAACTCGATGAAATCAAGATGTCCTTTGCCTCGCGAGATTCTGCCGGCAAGCGTCAGGACGCCGCCGCCTTCGTCTTGCGCGGCCTTCAGCATGGGGTAGTCGTTGTACCACTTGCGGAACCAGCCATCGGTGGGGCGGTGCCCGTAGGGAAACTCGTGCGGATCAACCCCGCGATAGATGGTCTTCACGATCGAATGATCCATCGCAGGATAGTTTTCGACGAGGTACCGCTTCACAGTATCTGAGACGGCGATCACTGCATCCGCACGAGTCATGATCGCGCTGTAGCGACTGACGCTGTATAAACCATGAACCGTCGTCACAATGGCAGGGCGAGTGGATAAACGCCCGATGGCGAACCGCGCAACCCATGCAGGCAGGCGCGAGCGGAGATGCAGGACGTTTGGCTTGATATCGCGTACAAGCGCACGGAACCTGGGAATGACTGCCAGTGTTCGCAGCGATTTGCGCCCGACACCAAGATGGATGTGTTCGCTGCCGCCTTTGAGAAGCTCATCGACGAGCCGTCCGCCTGCGGAGATGACAATCGAGCGGTGGCCTCGCTTGACGAGTTCATGCGCGACCTCAAGCGTGCCGCGCTCCACGCCGCCGCCTTCCAGCGCTGGCAGAACCTGCATAATCGTCAGTGACCGTGCTGTACCGGCGTTGTTTGTCATTCGGCGATCCCCCTGGAGAAGGCGGAGTACCAGCGATCGACGATCAACTTCGCGACGCGGTCTGCTTCTCTGAGCACGATCATCTTCTCAGGATCAGTCTCGATCACGCGGCCATTCCGCCAGTCTGTGAACGTTGTCAGCACATTGTGCTGAATGAGATCGTCAATGCCTCGTACAACGCGCGTATCACTGATGCGATCGACGTGAATCAACCCTACGCCCGCGCCGGAACTCAGAGCCTCGTATACCATGGACACGCTGTCTTCGGTAACCCATACCTCGGCGCAGGTGGCCAGTTGTGCCGCGACCCAGTCAGGGGGTGTAGCCGTCCACGGCACGACGTACAGATGCGGCTCGCGCAAGTTGTTCAATATCGCGACAAATGAGTCTGGTGTTCGCCGAGAGGTCGTCGCCGTCCATTGAACGTCGGGTGCTGCTGCAAGCAAGGCTTGTATTTGTGCGAGGACGGACTCGTTGTTCCATGCATGATGTTTCGACGGGCCGCCCAACAGAAGCACGCGGCGATCTGATCGCGGCGCACTTGAAGGACGAATGTGGTTGAGTGCGCCCCATGTTGCGATGACGTTGTGACGATCAGGCGGGTCATCATGGCGAGGCACCACGCACAGATCGAAGAATCGATACGGCATAGACGGCTTCATCAAGATGATTGCCTTCGCGTGAAAGCATCGCTTGGCAGCGAGCAGTGAGTTGTGCGTCGAATGGCCCGCAGCAAGAACAAGATCGGGTTGCTGATCGGGCGGCAGTCGCCACTCGTCAGGTGCTGCGATTCTGCCAAAACCGATGCATGACAGCGCCCGAGGTGATGAAATCGGCTTCACATACTCAATTGACTTCTCAAGCATGATGCTGAGCGATTCAGCAAGCCCTCGGCTTTGGTTTTCGTGCCCCGGTTTGCCATCGGTCAAGACCCAGATCGGTCGTTGCAATGTTTGCGCGCGACCATGATGCTGCGGTTCGCGTGATGCGCCAGAAGCAGGCTGGGAAGGGGAGTGAGGCATCCGACGATCGCGGCTGAGGTGCGGATTATTCAGCAGTGGTTCATTGTATGGCGGCGGCGACGCTATGAAACATGTACGAGGCAGCGGCGCGTATGCGGCAGGCGGCGATGTTCCCAAACGAAGATGCCTTGCCAGCGGCCGAGACCGAGTTCGCCATTGACGAGTGGGATGCTCAACGATGTTGCTGTCAGCATCGCTTTAATATGAGAAGGCATATCGTCAGGGCCTTCATCTTTGTGTGTGTAGAGGGTGTCGTTTTCTGGTACGAGCCGATTCAGCCACGCTTCGAGATCACGTCGGGCAGATGGGTCTGCGTTCTCCTGAATCGTCAGGCTGGCGGATGTGTGCTGGATGAAGATGGTGCACAGCCCATCGCGGAGATCAGCCGTCCGCATCATCTCCCGGACGGCTCGGGCGACCTCTACCGTGATTTCATGCAGCCCCGCTCCGGACGTTTCAACGGTTATGGTTCGGATCATAAGCGCAGTGTACGTGATACACTTCATTCCATGATGAACTGGCATCGCGTGGTGGATTTTCGCTTTGTGCTTCCGGACAAGCCTGGCGAGCTGTCGGGCCTGGCTGCACGATTACGGCAGGCAGACATCAACGTCATCGGTCTCTGGGGCAACGGGGCATCATCGTCCAGCGCGGCCGGCGCGGAGTTCTATTGCGTGCCTGAAAGCGCGGATCAGTTCCGCAACTTCGCTGAATCCGCGGAACTCAATGCACGCGAAGGTCAAACGTATTTCATCGTCGGTCCAGCGGAGAGCGCGACTCTGACGCAGGCTCTGGAGCGCATCGCCGCAGCGGGAATCAACCTCGTCGCCATTCAAGGCGTACAACTGGCAGGGGAGTTCGGCTGTTTCATCTGGACACATCCTCGCGACTGGGCAAGACTGGAACAAGCTCTCGGCGCGCCAGCTTGAGATTGCCTCGTGCATATCTGTGCGCTACGGTTGAAGTATGAAACAGGTGTTGAGGTTGACGGTTCCGGTTGTGCTCGTCATCGCTGCTGCGATGATTATTGCGCGCCTGGCGAGCGGTCCGATTCTTCACGCAGCCGACCTTGATGCATTCCGCGCGGGGCTGACACTTGAGGAAGCATCTTTGCGATCGCAGGAATCAGGCAAGCCGGTGCTGATCTTCGCAACGGCGGACTGGTGCGGCCCATGTCAGGAGCTGAAGCGATCGGTGCTCGCAGACAGCGAAGTAGCCCGCGCGATATTGAATAAGACGGAGCCGGTGTATTTCGACCTGACCAACGCCCGTTCAGATGCGGCTCTCTCGCAACGAGCGCAGCAGATGCGAATCGCGTCCGTACCCGCGCTCATCCTGCAGCGGGACGGCGTGGAAGTGGCGCGATTGCAGGGCGGCCAGTCCCGTAGTTCGATGCTGATCTGGCTCAACTCGCATTGACACTTCGCACTTCGACGTGCTTGCCGATATCGTTCTGTCATGGCAAAACGAACTACCTGCTGGCTGATGAAGTCCGAGCCGGAGACCTACAGCATCGACGATCTTGCTCGCGATGGACGTACTTCGTGGGAAGGCGTGCGGAACTACCAGGCAAGGAACTTCATGCGCGAGATGAAGGTCGGCGATCATGTGCTGTTCTATCACTCAAGCGCCGAGCCGCCGGGGGTGGCGGGTCTTGCAAGAATCAGTCGTGAGGCGCACCCGGACACTGCTGCGCTCGATCAGCGCAGCTCGTACTTTGACCCCAAAGCAACACCTGATAATCCTATCTGGTGGATGGTCGAAATTGAGTTTGTCGAGCGATTTCCGAACATTGTCGCACTCGGCGATCTGAAAGCGAATGCGGCTTTGGACGGGATGCTGGTGCTGCAGCGAGGTCAGCGGCTCTCCGTTCAACCCGTTCAACCCGCCCACTTTCGAGTGGTATGCGCCATGGCAAAGAAGAAGCCGCCACGCGCGCAGGTGAAGAAGTAGTCAGGCCACTTTGCAGTTCAGCCAAGTCGCGTTGCAGCAAGAACGCGCCAGAATCCTTCGTGATCTTTGAGCACGACCGGGTCGGTGAGCATTGCATGGCCATGCGCGATCGCAAGGACAGCGTCGCGCTGATGGTGGCCGATTTCAATCAGCAGTTGGCCGCCGGGCAAAAGCAGCGGGGGAGCGTCACGCAAAAGCCTGCGGATCACATCCATGCCATCCGTTCCGCCTCGCAGGGCACTGGTCGGTTCGTACAGTTTGACGTTCGGTTCGAGTTCATCCCACTCTGAATCGGACACATAGGGAGGATTGGAGCAGATCACGTCGTATCGCTCGCCGACCGCGCCTGCGGCAAGCGGCGCAGTGCCGTCACCCAATCGGAACTCAATGCGATCATCGACACGATGCCGAGCGGCATTGCGGCGTGCAAGCTCCAGCGCTTCCGGAACGATATCGGTGGCGATGACGCGCGCATCCTTGAGTTGTGCTGCAAGGCTCACTGCGATGCAGCCGGTTCCTGTGCCAATGTCTGCAATGACGAGGTTGGCTCGTTCCGGAGCGCTTCGCCGCCACTGTAAGACGTGCTCGACGAGCGTTTCCGTGCTGGGGCGAGGGATCAACGTCGCGCGGCTGACTTCAAATGGTCTGCTGAAGAACCATGCATGGCCCGTCAGATATTGAGCCGGTTCATGCTTGGCTGCACGCGCAACAAGATCGCGCAGTTGGGCCAACTCTGCATCGCCAGCCGGGCGATCGACTTCCATATAAAGTCGCATCCGCTCGCAGTTCAGCACATGCGATAACAGCATCTCCGCCACGACGCGGGGTGAGTCAATCTGGCGGGCTTCAAAGTGGCCGATCATCCAGTTAAGCAGTTTGCGCGTGGTCCACACATCGCGTGACACAGCACCGCGAGCCGAAGCAGGTGATTTGCCTGAAGGGGGCATAGCCGGATTGTATCGGGCAAAGGGACCACCCCGCTCGATTAGACACCAAGCCTGAAGCCGTCGAATCCGTTACGCTTTGCGTGTGAGCCAACGCCTGCGCATTCTTGCGTTTGAGCCATTCGATGCCGGTTCGCACCGCGCGGTGCGAGAATCGGTCTCCCGTCACTCGAGACATGATTGGGTGTGGATCACCCGGCCGGGGCGAAACTGGAAGTGGCGTATGCGCCTGGCCGCGGTTGAAATGACGCATGAAGCTGTTGAGCGGGGATTGCTTAATCAGCCATGGGATGCAGTCTTCTGCACATCGCTCATGAGCGCTGCAGACCTGCGTGCATTGCTACCCGCAAGGTTCGCTGCGATGCCGCTGGTTCTTTATATGCATGAGAATCAGGCTGCGTATCCAGTTGGCATGACGGAGAACGTGGTCGCAGAGCGCGATGCACATTTCGCGCTCACGAATCTCACCAGCGTGCTTGCTGCGGATCACATTGTCTGGAACAGCGAGTGGAACAAACGGTCATTCATGGACGCTATGGCTGCATTGCTGCATCACGGAAGCGATGCGAAGTTGCCGGACTGGATCACGCAGATTGAGCGACGAAGCGAAGTGATCTGGCCACCGGTTGAACTGCCACCGAGCTCACTTGGTCCAGCGGAGAGTACGCAGCCCACGCTGGTTGATGGCACTGGGAACGGACGTGTTTTACATAATTCGGTTCGGGTCGTTTGGCCGCACCGGTGGGAGCACGATAAGGGGCCGGGTGAGCTACTTGAACTAGCTGAACAATGGTCGGAGAAGTTGAACCTGCGATGGGTGATTCTTGGCGAGCGATACCGCGCAACGCCGCCTGAGCTGGACAAGTTCGCAGAGCGATTCGGGAGCCGCATCGACCACATGGGCTACCTGCCAAATCGAGATGCGTACTGGCAGATGCTCCAAAGTTGCGATTGGGTGCTGTCCACAGCAAACCACGAATTTTTTGGCGTAGCCGTTGCAGAGGCGTTACTCGCAGGCTGCTTGCCGTGGCTGCCGCAGCGGCTGAGCTACCCTGAACTGCTGCCAGCAGCCGCCCGTGGCCTGAGTCCCATGAACCCGCCTGATGACCCTGAAGCTGTGCGCAATGCGATACGAGGTCATCTGGAGCGAGCCATCGCGCCAGAAGCGGTCAGCAGGCTCGATCATGGGCTCGAGAGCGCGCAGAGGAAGCATGGGGTTGCAGCCGACAGCGATTGATAGTGCCCCGCCCGTTGCCACAGAATAAAGTCCTATAATCCTTGTTATGTAAAATGACACCGCCTTATAGACTGGCAATCACCATCTGGTCTTGCGGACTGGCTATTCATCCGCTTCTTGAGTTACCTCAGGCAGGCACTTCCATAACGGCCTGCTGTCGCGTGCCGGATGTCGCAGGCTCGTGCAGGCCGAAGGCGTCGTGGACGATTCGCAGGGCGTCCTCGCCGCACTCGCGCGGGATGATGCAGGAAATCTTGATTTCAGATGTCGTGATGTTTGCGATGTTGATGTTCGCGTCGCCGAGCGCTTTGAACATGGTCGCCGCGACGCCGGTGTGCGTTCGCATGCCGACGCCGACAGCGGACACCTTGGCCAGGCCGACCTCAACGGTCATCTCGCCGCAGCCGAGTTCATCGAGCGCTTTTTGGGCTGCGAGTTTGATGTCTGACAAATCCTTGAAGTCCACGGTGAACGACATGTCGGCACGGTCGCCATACTCAATCTGCATGATGTCATCGACGAGGACATCCGCTTCCGCGATGTGCCTGAATATCTGGGCTTCAACGCCTGAACGATTGGGAATCTTGCGCAGGCTGATCCGGCCGAGATCGGGGGTCAACGCGCAACCGACGACTGAGATATGTTCCATATCAGGCGTTTCCTCAACAATCATGGTGCCCGTGTCGGGCTTGGCGCTGTGTCGAACATGGATCGGTACGCCATAGTTTCGGCCGAACATCACCGCGCGGCTGTGCATCACACCTGCGCCCAATGACGCAAGCTCCAGCATTTCCTCGTAACTGATCCGCGCCAGCTTTCGTGCGCCAGGCACTTTGCGCGGATCGGCGGTATAGACGCCGTCCACGTCGGTATAGATTTCGCAGACGGCAGGCTCCTGCCTGCTACCCAGTGCGGCCGCAAGGGCGACGGCGGTCGTATCCGACCCGCCCCGGCCGAGTGTGGTGATCTGCCCCTCAACGGAAACCCCTTGAAAACCGGCTGCAACGACGATGCGGCCAGCGGCCAGCTCGCGTCGAAGACGATCGGCTTCAATCGAACGAATCTTTGCTTTCAGATGCACCGGCTCGGTGATGATGCCAAGTTGATGCCCCGCGAAGCTGACTGCATCCACACCCTGCGTATGAAGCGACATCGCCATCAGCGCGGTGCTGACTTGCTCTCCGGTAGCCAGCAGAATGTCGAGTTCGCGTTTGCGGGGGGAATCCGTGATCGCTGCGGCGAGGTCCAGCAAGTGGTCAGTCGTGTGCCCCATGGCGGAGACGACGACCACGACCTGGTTGCCCTGCCGGTGAGCCGCCACAGCGCGTGCAGCACAATTGGCGATCTTCTTCGGATCGGCCAGCGAGGTTCCGCCGTACTTCTGAACAACAAGCGCCATAGTGCAGATTGTATCGTCCGAATGAATCCCGGATTGTGAGAACGTCGCGCTACACAGACGGCTTTCGCGTTCGTTCGTAGAGGAATACTGCCGCTGCGGTCGCGACGTTGAGCGAAGGCACTCCAGGCGCCATCGGAATCTCCACGATCACGTCGCACGCATCGCGCGTTGCCTGATGAAGGCCATGGGCTTCAGAGCCAAAGACAATCGCCATTCTTCGATCGCGAGGCATCTCCCAGAGCGGCTTGCTGCCGGGTGCGCACTCCGCGCCGATCAGAGTCAGCCCCCATTCCTGCTTCAATCGGCATAAGTCCAACCCCCATTCGGCGCTGACCGCATATGGAATCGCCAGCGTATGCCCCACGCTCACGCGGATTGCTTTCCGGTACAGCGGGTCGCAACAGGTGGGATCAAGCACGACGCCGTCCACGCCGAATGCAGCAGCATTCCTGAACAACCCCCCCATGTTGTCCACGTTCGTAATTCCTTCTGCCAGGAGCAAGGTCAGATTGCTGCGCGTGTTCAAGTGCCTCAACTCGCGATCAAGCGTCAGGTGTTCGACTGGCTTGCGGAAGCCCGCCGCCAGCGCGCCGCGATGGATGAGAAAACCAGCCACCTTGCTGATGAGTGCGACATCCGCCAGATAGACCGGAAACGAACCGCCGCTGCGCCATGATGCTTCAACATCTTCTCGCAGCCGCTCAAACTTGTTTGGGCTGAGAAGCAGCGAATGTAGTCTTTCCGGCGTGCGCAGCAATCGCCTGACCACAAGTTCGGACTCTGCCATGAAGAGATGATCCCTGCCTCGCAGGTCAGCATCCCGAACGTCGCGGTAGACATCCACGCGCGGGTCATCAAGTGATTCGATTGGGATGATGTTTGTCACGATGAATCTGTCTGTATTCAGATGGCGCAGCGTTCTCGCCGATAGTTCAGTTCTGTTCGCGCCGCATGCGCGATGCGGCACGATTCCAAGTATCATCATGGTCGTTGCATGAACGAGCAAACGCCACATCCCGCTGACCTGCCCGACTTGGCGCGCGATCCCTCGCTTGCACCCGCCAAGCCGGAAGGCCGTTCGGACTGGGGCAAGCTGCCACAGGATTTAGACGAAGAGCATTTTCTTGAAGGCCCCCACTCACGCCGCTTTGAATTGCTGCGATTGTTCCGCATCACGCGCGAGCTGTTTCGCGGGTTTCGTGCGCTTCACTTCGTCGGCCCCTGTGTTACCGTTTTCGGCTCGGCTCGGTTCAGCGAGGACAGCCCGTGGTATCAGATGGGGCGTGACGTTGGTGCTCGACTCGCCAAGGCCAATTTCACGGTTATGACGGGCGGCGGTCCCGGCGTGATGGAAGCCGCCAACCGCGGCGCGAAGGAGGCGGGCGGTCGGTCGATCGGCTGCAACATCGTCCTGCCGATGGAGCAGAAGCCGAACCCGTATGTCGATCGCTTCATTGAGTTTCGGTATTTCTTCGTGCGCAAGGTGATGCTTGTGAAGTATTCCTACGCCTTCATCGCGCTGCCGGGCGGCTTCGGCACACTTGATGAAATCTTTGAAACAGCGACGCTGATTCAGACCGGCAAGATTCAGAACTTCCCCCTCGTTCTGATGGGGCAAGATTACTGGCAGCCGCTGCTGGACTTCATGAGAGATCGACTGATTCGAGAACGCACCATCGATCAAGCTGATCTTGATCGCATTCTCGTTACAGATTCCTCAAAAGAAGCCGTCGCGCACATCAGCGAAGCCGTGGTGGATCGCTTCGGTTTCAAGCGCGTTGTAAGACCGACGCCGAGCGTCTTGTTGGGCGAACGCAACGGTACGCGAACGTGACGGCATGTGTTTGTACTTCAGCGTCGGCTTTGCACCCAATCCCCCACTCTTCGCTCAAGCACTGTCAGCGGCACGGCGCCCGCAAGCAGCACGACATCGTGAAATTCGCGGATATCGAACTTGTCGCCGAGCGTTTGCTCCGCCATGGCGCGAAGCTCGCGAATTTTCAGCTCGCCGATCTTGTACGCCGTCGCCTGTCCAGGCCAGGCGATATATCTGTCGATCTCGGTGATAATGTTCAGTTCGCTGAGCGCGGTGTTTGACTTCATAAAGTCGATCGCCCGTTCGCGGGACCAGCCCAGCGCATGCATTCCCGGATCAACAACCAGTCGGCACGCACGCCACATCTCGTAGAGTAACCTGCCAAAATCGTCATACGGATCGGCATAGAGACCCATTTCAATGCCGAGCCGCTCGGAATATAAAGCCCAACCTTCGCCGAACGCGGTAAACCACGCCTGGCGCCGGAACTCCGGGATGTCTTCGAGTTCCTGCGCGAGCGCGATCTGATGGTGATGCCCCGGCACGGCTTCGTGAATCGCCAGTGCGATCATTTCATACTTCGGTCTTTGATCGAGGCGGTATGTGTTTGCATAAAAGAAGCCCGCTGTGCCGTTGCGAATGTCGCCTTGTTGGTAATACGCCGTCGTCTGCGTGGGAGCCATGAAACGCGGGATGGGTCTTACGCCGTATGGGAGTCGCGGCAGCGTTTTGAAGAAGCGAGGCATGTGGCCGTCCACTTCCTTGCAGATCGCGCGGTATCCAGCCAGCAAGGCCTCTTCTGTCTCATGATAGAACCGCGGATCTGTGCGCAGATAGTCGATGAACGCAGCGAACATCGCGTCTTCGCTCGGCCAGGATTTCTCGCGGTGCAGTTTCGTGTAGAAATCACTGCGGCGGATGACATCCATCATCTCCGCGCGAATACGCGCCACTTCGGCAAGACCAAGCTCGTGAATCTGCTGTGCGGTCATATCCGTCGTTGTCATGACCGCAAGCTGATGGTTGTAGTACGCTTCGCCTTCCGGCCAGTCCGCAGCGGCGATCGACTCGCGGCAGTGCAACAGGTACTCATCGGTGATAAACGCCCCGAACCGGGTCAGCGCATCACGCACCATCGGCAGCGAATGCGATTGAAAGCGAAGGCGCAGCGCAGCACGTTCTCGCTCATTGATCGACGCGGGAATCCGAGAAAACGGAGCTTCCAGCGCGCTCAGTCCCCCGCCTTCGAGTAATGCGCGAAACTGAATGGGCAGACCTTCCAGCACGACTCGTGGCGGCGTGCGTCCTTCTTCCAGACCAAGCCGCATGCGCTCAATCGTGTCATCCACCATTGCGGGCGTCTGTTCGAGCCGCTTGAGATAGTTCTCATAGTCCGTGTGATTCTGAAAACGCACACGCTCCGCCATCTGCGGAATCGACTGCTGCGGCCCCATGCGCCCGCTCACCGGCGCAAGGAACGTGCGATGCCGATGCCCTGCGATTGCATTTGACAACTCCAGTTCAAACAATTCGTAGTTGATGAGGTCGTTCTCATCCAGTGCAGAACGATCAATGTCATGCAGCCGCTGCAGAAAGCCCTGCGTGTCGCGATGCCTTTGTTCGATGGCGAGCAGGCTGTTGTCCGTGATGCGATCGGCGTGTGTGTAGTCGCCGCGCGCCATGGCCCATTCAGGGAATTGGCGCATCTGCCATTCGTGTCGCTCACGGAAGAGGTCGTGCAGTCTCGTCGAAGCGTCCTCGGTTTGACGCACTGCCCATGCTGTTGAGGCGAACGTCGCAACCATGACAACGGCGAATGTGGTATAGCTCATGCGCCATAAGGTAGCTGCAAATCGCCTTTCGCTCACGGTGTGCCCCCTGCACCTCACACAGCGGTTTTGCGATACATTGACCGGACTGTGATCAGCAAAGCCGCCCCTGACACCAACCACTCCGCCGTCGTTGAGCATTATGCTCGTCTTGCGCCAAAGTATGACCGGCGATGGGATCGCTACACGCGTCGCACGCTCGCTGCTGCGATGAGCATGATGGATCTTTCGGGCGATCCGTCTATTCTCGATGTGGCGTGCGGCACCGGGCGGCTGGCGCAGATGGCCCTCGACCGCAACCCGCGCGTGCGCATCATGGGCGTTGATCTCTCGCCTGAAATGATCGAGGTGGCAAAGCAGCGCATCCCGGAAAGCCCAAGTGTGTCGTGGGCCGTCTCACCAGCGGAGCAGTTACCCGCTGACGACTGCCAGTTCGACATCGTTACATGCGCCAACGCCTTCCACCTCGTGGCGGACCCGGCGAAATGCCTGGCGGAGTTTCGCCGCGTGCTGAAGCCCGGCGGCACGCTCATCATCATCGACTGGTGCCGAGAGTTCTGGACAGTCTGGCTCCTGCTGCGCCTTTCGCGCCTGTTCGGCAAACAGTATCGCAATATCGAAACGCTGAAGGGCCTGTCGCGCACGCTTGAAGCCGCACGGTTCAGTGTCATTCATAAGGATAAGTTCAAGGCGACATGGTTCTGGGGCATGATGTGCGTCGTTGCACAAAAGCCGCACACTGAAACGGGTCGATGACCTGCCGCTCAGTGCCTGCTACTTCTCAGGCTTGTACCGCTCTACACTCGCCTTCACTTCAGTGATTGCATCGTTGGCGTGCCGCCAGCCATGCGTGGTGATCTCCACCCCCTCAAGCTGCTTGTAGGTCGCAAAGAAGTGCTCCACTTCACGAAGAAAATGTTTCGGCACGTCATCAAGGTCTTCATATTCCAAGAAGAGCGGATCGGAGTTCGGCACACCAAGCACCTTGTAATCGCAGGCACCGCGGTCTGTCATGAGAAACAGCCCGACAACGCGAGTTTCAATGAGACAGCCGGTAAACGTGGGTTCGTTGACCATCACGAGTACGTCAAGCGGGTCGCCGTCTTCTGCTAACGTCTGCGGGATGAAGCCGTAGTCGCCAGGATAATGACTTGACGAGAAGAGATATCGATCAAGTTTGAAAAGCCCCGTCGCCTTGTCGAGTTCATACTTGTTTCGCCGGCCTTTGGGAATCTCGACAATCGTGTTGACGACGCGCGGTATTTCCGTTCCCGGCGCTACGGACATGAATTGTGACTGACGTGGCATCGTGCTACAGCTCCTGAACAAGGGGAGATTATTGTATGTCTTGATCGCCTGTAACCTGGCGCGCTGCAGAAACACCTGCGACATATCCACTCGACCACGCCCATTGAAAGTTGAACCCACCGATGCGGCCGTCCACATCGCAAATCTCGCCGCACAGGTAGAGGCCGGGGCAGATTCGTGATTCCATTGAATTCAGGTGAACCTCCGACAGTGGCACACCCCCCGCGGTTACTTCCGCGTGAGTAAAGCCACGGCTCCCGGTGATTGGCAGCGGTGTCTCTGCGACGAGCGTCGCCAGCGCGCGGCGTTGTTCACGCCGAAGCTGCGCGCCCGGCAGCGAGGGATCCACCTTCGCCTGCGCGCACAGCTCACGTGCGAGTCGTTCTGGCAGCAAATCCGCCAGCCTGCGGCCAACGCCGAGGCGCGAAGGCTCTTGCAGCATCGGGTCAATCGATTCCAGTGTTTCGCCAGGCAGCCAGTTGATGACAAGATGCGCTTTGGGATCATCCGCAACGGCATCGAGGTAATATCGGCTGATATCCAGCACCGACGGGCCGGACACGCCAAAATGGGCGCAGAGTGTGGAGTTTGTGAACGACACGAGTCGTTTCCCCGTGCCCGCGCGAAGTTCTAGCGTGGCGGGCAGCGTGAGGCCGCTTAGTGCGCAAATGAAATGGTTCGACGGCAGCGTAAGCGGAACGAGCGCGGGGAACACGCGAGGCGTGATGGTGTGGCCGAGTGATTTCGCGATCGAATAGCCGTGACCGTCCGACCCGGACTTTGGCAGCGCCATGCCACCCGTTGCAAGGATGATTCGCTTCGCGCGAATCTGGCCCGGCGCGCCGGTGATGGTGAACGCCCAAGGATTGTCATCAGTTGTGCTTGTCCGTTTAACTTTCTCGACACGCCACGGATGTTTGATCGACGCGCCGGCTTCTTTTGCGGCGTCCAGCAACGCGTTGAGCACCGTGCGGGCTTTATCGGTAACAGGAAACAGCTTGCCGGTGTCTTCGCGTTTGAGTTCGACGCCTCGCTCGCGAAAGAACGCAACGGTCTGTTGAACATCGAACTGCCGCAGGACTTTTTTGATGGCGTTTCGCGATGAGCCGGCAAACGCGCGTTCATCCACGTGAAAGTGGGTTACGTTGCAGCGGCCGCCGCCCGCAACGAGAATTTTCGCGCCAAGCGATCGCGCGCCATCGAGCGTGATGACGGCTGCGGATTGGGAGGTATTCACTGCACGAGCGGTGCGGGCGGCCCAGATGGTCGCCATCAGCCCGGCCGCTCCCGCACCGATCACCGCGATGTCTGCATGAATCAAGTCGCTCAAGGTGCGGTGATCTTACTTGTTGCGCCGCAGGGGGGGCTTGGAGCGTTCACCAGATTTATGGCACAAGCAGGGACGCGAAGGTTGACCACGCCTGCGTCGGCGCCAGTTGCATGATGCCTGCCGAGGCTGCGATGAGCGCGATCATGCCAATCGCAAACGGGCGATCAACCGATCGCATCATGACGCTGCGGATGCCAAGCAGCACGACTCCGAGAAGCAACGAGAGGAAAAATGGACCAAAGAGCCGCTCCCATACGCCGCCGACGTAAAGACTGTTGAGCGGTTCGATGCGGCTGACCGCGGCAGATAATGCGCTGAGCGTCGCAAGAAGCATCATCGAACGGTGTATGTGCGGCTTACGGCGATAGATGACGCCAAGCATGACGAAGACGCCAAAGATCACGACGGAGATAAACGGTACCGCCATGAACGGTTTGGGCGCCAAGCCCCAGATGATCACCTCAGGTGGCGTAACTGTTGCCGAGCGGATCGCCAGCCAGATGCCGGTTACAAGAATGGATGCGGCGAGCACGGCGCCGACTTTGCCAAGCTGCATATGCAGCCGATGTTTTCGGCTGGCGATGAGCAGCGGCTGGAGCAGGAGCAAGGCAAGCCATGCAGTCATCTCCACGCCATGCATGATGACAAGGGTACGGATCGGTGGCGGTATCTCCCGGTTCGGGTGCGCCATGCCGTGCAAGTAGAATTTGTTGAACCCGATGATCGCAAGCGCGAACATCAGTGCCGCCGCACCGATGTAGAACAGGCGAGCAGATTTCTGTGAGCTCGAACGCTTTGATGGCGCGTTGAAACGAGTAGCGTCTAGATTCTGGACCATATGAGAGTGGTACCGATGTCCGAACGGCGCCGCTGCACCCGCAGAGCGCCCGTAAGGCTATTTTTGCTGAATCAATCCTCATCCGCCTGCGGCTGGAAGGCCTTAATGACCTCGGCCTGCACGTTCGGGGGAGTCGGCTCATCGTGGCTGTATTCCATTGAGTAGGAACCTGCACCGCCCGTCATGCTCTTGAGCTGGCTTGAATAGCTCATCACTTCTGCGAGCGGGGCTTCTGCGGTAACCACCGCCTGATTGCCGGGCAGCATGTCGGTGCCGATGATGCGACCTCGCTTGCCGGAAAGGTCGCTTGAGATGTCGCCGATCTGGTCCGCCGGAACCGTGATTTCCAGCTTCACATATGGTTCGAGCAGCACTGGTCTGGCCTTCTGGACGGCATCAATGAATGCCTTGCGGCCCGCCGTGATGAAGGCGACTTCTTTTGAATCCACTGCGTGATACTTGCCGTCATACACGCTCACCTTGATGCCCTGCATCGGATACCCGGCGATCGCGCCTTCGTTCATCACGCGACGGACGCCTTTTTCAATTGCGGGCAGGAACTGCTTGGGAACAGAGCCGCCGAAGGTGTCATCCACGAAGAGCAGGCCGTTGTTAACGCCTTCTTCTTCGCCGTTGATCGGCTCGACGCGCAGATACACCTCGCCGAACTGGCCTGCACCGCCAGTCTGCTTCTTGTGGCGGTGATGCCCTTCCGCCTTGGCGGTGATCGTCTCTTTGTAGGCGACCTTGGGCGGCTTGGTGTGCACTTCCACACCGTAGCGATCCTTCAGCATGCGCAGTTTGACTCGCAGATGCTGTTCGCCGAGGCCCCGCATGACGGTTTCACCAGTGGTGGCGACGCGCTCGACTTCGAGCGTGGGGTCTTCGTCCATCAGTTTGTGCAGGGCTTCGCCAAGTTTGTTTTCTGCGCCTTTGGTCGCCACTTCGATGGCGAGGCCGAACATTGGCTTGGGGAGCACGAGCGGCTTGAGGTGCATGTCATCCGCAATCGCGCCGGAGTGAAGCACGGAGTTGTAGTGAATCTCATCCACCTTCGCGACCGCGCCGATATCGCCCGCGATGAGTTGATCGACTTCTGTGTGATTCTTCCCCTGCAGCTTGAACACGTGTGCGATGCGCAGTGTCTTGCGATTCTGATCGACCTTCGGCTGGAAGTCCGACCCGATATGGCCCTGATGCACGCGAAAGACGCTGAGCTTGCCAACATAGGGGTCGGAGGCGACCTTGAACACGTGGCCGAGCGCGTCCAGCTTGGAATCCGGTTTGGCGCGGAACTCCTTCTTCTCGCCGTTTTCCATGTATTCGAATGGGCGCGGATTGCCTTCCATGGGGTTCGGGCAAAGCGACGTGAAAACGTCCATCAGTTCCTTCACGCCGACATTCTCTCGCGCACTTGTGAAGCAGATCGGCACAAGGTGGCCGTCGCGCAGGGCTTTGGTGAAAGGCTCGTGGAGTTTGTCTGGGCTGACTTTGCCTGTCGCCAGATATTCTTCCATCAGCTTCTCGTCCATCTCGACGATCTGATCGACGGTTTGCGTGTGGAAGGTGGCGACATCACCGAGATCGCTGTCGCCTGAATCCGCGCCGAGGCAATCGATCACGGATTTGCAACCGCCGGTGGGCAGGTTGATGGGGAGACATTCACGGCCGAACGATTCTTGGATCGCGTCAAGCAGCCCGCTGAGATCGGTGGCATGATCGATTTTGTTGATGACGATCAGGCGAGGCAGGTTGCGCTCCTGCGCTCGCTTCATCAGGCGGCCTGTAATGGTTTCAATGCCTGCGCTGGCGTCAATGACGACGACGACGGTTTCCACCGCGGGGAAGACGCTGATGGCCTTGCCGATGAAGTCTGGCGCGCCAGGGGTATCGATAAGGTTGATGTGCGCGCCGCTGTGGTCAAAATGGACGATCGCGCTGTCAAGGCTATGTTTGAGTTCCTTTTCGAGGTCCTCGTAATCGCACACGGTGTTGCCGTCTTCCACCCGGCCCGTACGGCCGATGACGCCGGCGTTATGCAGGATGGCTTCGACCAGCGTCGTCTTGCCGGTTCCCGCAGCGCCGGTGATGGCAAGGTTGCGGATTTGCTCGGTGGTGTACTTGGGCATGGCGGTGGATTCCTTGTCTTCCGTTGAACGGAATCTTCAGAATCGGCCGCGTAGCAGCGAACGCCGCGCCGCCGGGATTCCGGAGATTCCGGCAATCCGGGGGTGTGTAGGGGCGAAAAGAGCACTATAACGGATGGAACGCGGCTGCGGGAAGGGTTGATTTCATGCTTTTCACTTCGAGACGCTCGCCCAATCGTGCACTTGCGTTGACGAGTAAGCTGTTGCACGCTTGGATACGAGCTTCATGCCCCCCCGCCTCAACATCGTCCTGCTCAACCCAGAGATACCACAGAACACGGGGAACATCGGGCGAACCGTTGCAGCCTTGCCCCGCAGCGCGAGTGGCGGCGCGTGCAGGCTGCATGTGATTCATCCGATCGGGTTCGACATGAGTGAAAAGGCTCGCCGCCGCGCAGGGCTGGATTACTGGCATCTTGTCGAGTGCGTCGAACATGAGTCGTGGAATGCTTTTCTCTCGGCAGAACGTGAAGCCTCGGTGCGCGGCAGGCTGTGGTTGTACACGACAAAATCGACCACGCCGCATTGGGATGCGACGTTCCGTGAAGGCGATTACCTGCTGTTCGGCAAGGAAACGACCGGCGCGCCGCCTGAGATTCACGAATGGGTGGATCGCACGCATGGCGACAACCATCGCATTACCTTGCCAATGGATCCCCGTGCGCGAAGCCTGAATCTATCGACGGTGGTCTGCGCTGCAGCGTATGAAGCACTGCGGCAGCTTGAAATGCCCTCGGTAATCCGATAGGGTCGCATGCATGGCCGTCTTCGGGTTCTTCAACTACCTCATCATTACGATTGCGGCGATTTTTGTCATCGTCAATCCCCTGACGACTGCATTCGTGTTCCTCTCACTGTTGCCGCGCGCGAGTGAGGAAGAACGCAAGCGGACGGCGAAGCGTTCTGTTGTCATCGCCACATCGATTTTCCTGATCTTTGCCATCCTTGGCGGAGTGATCTTTCAACTCTTCGGCATCACGCTGGAAGCGTTCCGTATCGCGGGAGGCATCATTCTCTTCGGCATTGCCATGGGGATGATCCGCAAAGGTGAAGATGAATCAGGGCAGGATGGCGATGACGCGGACTCCGCGTCAAGCGATCGACCACGGAAACGGAGCAATCAGGATGTCTCCGTCATTCCCCTGGCGATCCCATTCATCAGCGGCCCCGGATCAATCGCAACGGTCATGATTCTCACCAGCGAGGCACCGTCAATCTGGCACGTTGGCCTGGTCTTTCTTGCGATTCTCATCACCACCGGAACGTGCTACTACATGATGGTCAACTCGAAATACCTTGTGCGCCTGCTTGGTGAGAGCGGGAAGCAGATCATCACGAAGGTGTTCGGCCTGATCCTTGCCGTGATTGCTGTGCAATTCGTCATCAATGGGACAGTTGATGTCTATCGAAGTTTGCCATCGCCCGCTTTATCGCAGCCAGCGAATGTCCCAGCTATTGAATAACAGCGTGCGACTCAATGCCACAATGGAAACCGCTCGCATAGTTTGCGGACATCCTCACGCACCGCATCGCATGTTTTTCCGTTGCCGCTCGCGCCCATGACGCGGTCGAGCAGTCTGGCCACCTCGCGCATTTCGTTCTCCTTCATGCCGCGTGTGGTGAGCGCAGGCGTACCCAAGCGCAGGCCGCTCGTTACCATCGGCGGCCTCGGATCGTTGGGAATGCCATTCTTGTTCGTTACGATGCCTGAGGATTCCAGCCATTTCTCAGCATCAGCGCCTGTCAGATTCGCATCGCGCTGGCGGAGATCGACGAGCATGAGATGGTTGTCCGTGCCGCCTGAACACAGACGGTAGTTGAGCTTCGTAAGTTCATCGGCCAGCGCTTTCGCATTGGCGACGACTTGCTTGCAGTAGGTTTTGAACTCCGGCTTGAGGGCTTCGCCGAACGCGACCGCCTTGGCTGCAATGATGTGCATGAGCGGCCCGCCCTGCGAGCCGGGGAAAACCTTGCGATCGACTTTCTTCGCGATCTCTTCGTCGTCAGAAAGCACCAGGCCCCCGCGCGGACCGCGCAATGTCTTGTGCGTCGTCGTTGTTACCACATGCGCGTGTGGGAAAGGCGAGGGATGCGTGCCTGTTGCCACCAGCCCTGCGATGTGTGCGATGTCCGCCATGAGGTACGCCCCCACTTCATCTGCGATGGCGCGGAACTTTGCAAAATCGATAACGCGAGGGTATGCCGAGTAGCCGCAGATGATCATCTTCGGCTTGCATTCGCGCGCGATCTTTGCAATCGCTTCGTAGTCGAGCGTTTCAGTCTTGGGGTCAAGGTCGTAATCGACGATGGTGTAGAAGGTGCCGGAGAAGTTCGGCTTGAGGCCATGTGAAAGATGGCCGCCCGATTTGATCGGCAGTGAAAGCACCGTATCGCCCGGATTGAGCAGGGCCATGAACGCAGCGATGTTGGCATTCGCGCCGGAATGCGGCTGCACGTTGGCGAACTTGCAGCCGAACAATGTCTTTGCCCGTTCGATGGCGAGCGTTTCTACCTGATCGTGAAACTCGCACCCGCCGTAGTACCGCTTGCCGGGGTAGCCCTCTGCGTACTTGTTCGTCATCCACGTCCCCATCGCGTGCATGACGGCAGTGGAGACGTGATTCTCCGAGGCGATCAGTTCAAGCGTCGTCGCCTGACGGTTCGCTTCGTTTGACAGAATGCGGGCGACTTCGGGGTCGTAACCGTTTAGGAGATCAAGCAAGCTTTCGGAGAGTGAATCCATGTCGATGGCACGGGCGGATGCTGTGGTCGGTGTCATGGCCGTATGGTACGCGATGCCCTGAACCAAGGCATCGTGCCGTTCGACGCATCAAGGATGATTCGCCATAATCTGCATTGAGGACGCCGCTTGAAAGCACACCGCAAGTCGATCACGATCTGGAACATAGCCGCACTCGCGGTCATGGTCATCGGCGCAGCATCCACGCTTCTTGCAGCCCATGTGTGGATGGAGCACTGGGCGGGGACGGGAATTCATCTGCCGGTGGGCCAGCGCACGCGGATTGCCCTGCCAGCGGGTGAGACGATGGTGTTCTACGAATCACTTTACACGGTGCCAAGTTCGCTGGCGTCGCTGCATATTGTCAGCCCGGAAGGCGAGCGGATCCATCCTGAAACCTTTGACGGCGACGACAACTACCGTATTCGCGGCTCCGGTCTTTCTGGTCGGGCGCTGTGGCGCGTGTACCTGCCGATCGACGGCATCTATGACATCGGCTGCTACAACTCCAACTATCTCTCCAACGACGCCATCCCTGCGGACGATCGAGTGGCGATGTTCAAAGAACCGAACACACTGCATGCTGCGGGACTGATCCAGACGGGAATCCACATCGGGGGCGGCACAATCACGGTCGTATTCGCAGCGGCGCTCTATACTCTGCATGCCCTTTCGCTGAAACGCAGGCGGCTGCAAGAGGCGGAATCGGATGGCACTGAGCCATGCATGGAGAAGTTGTCATGACCACAACGCGCTATCGCATCATCAAGTCGTTCACCGGCCCGTTCGCTCTTGTGGCGCATCCAGATGGCACGTTGGGGACAACGTGGGTGAGTGAGGGGTCACTTCACACGGATTGGAAGGAAGACGCACGAATGATGCCTGATCTTGCTCGCCGACTGACGGAGTATTTCAGAGGGGCAGCGGTTGATTTTTCTGATGTGCCTGTCCCATCAGGCAGCGATTTCTTCCGCAGGTGCTGGGCAGCATGCAGAGCCATCCCGCGAGGTGAGACGATCAGCTATGCGCAGCTTGCTGCGGCTGCTGGCGCAAGCACCGGCGCTGCTCGCGCTGCGGGGCAGGCGATGCGGACCAATCCCATGCCGATCATCACACCGTGCCATCGCGTCATTGGCTCATCCGGACGGTTGCACGGATTCAGTGGCAGTGTGGACATTGCAGGCGGCCCGCTGGCGATTAAACAGGCCTTGCTCGACATGGAGCGTACTGGTGTCGTTTCTGTGCTTCGCTCTCGCAGCCGATCTGAAATCTCTCTCGCAGGAATTGGTGCGAGATGAAGTTGACGATGGTCGGCACCGGGTATGTCGGTCTTGTTACCGGCGCGTGTCTGGCGAGCACAGGCAACGAGGTTACGTGCTTGGATATCGACAAGAAGAAGATTGCCACATTGCGTGCGGGTGAATCGCCGATCTATGAGCCGGGACTGAAAGATTTGATCGCGCGCAACACCGAGGCCGGACGGCTTCATTTCACGACTGATCCCGACGAAGCCTATCGCCATGCGGATGCGATATTCATCTGTGTCGGCACGCCTTCAGATGAAGACGGCGCTGCGGATTTGCGTGGAGTGTTCGCCGTCGCGGAAGACATCGCCAAGGCGATTGATCGGCATCGCTCCGCCAAGCCACGATTAATTGTTGTGAAATCCACGGTCCCCGTCGGCACGACGCAGCGCGTCAAGGAGCTGATCGCAGACCTGACGGGCGCGCCGTTTCATGTGGCGAACAATCCGGAGTTTCTCAAGGAAGGCGCCGCGATCAACGACTTCATGAAACCGGATCGGGTAGTCTGCGGCGTCGAGGACGCCGTCGCGGGTGAGCAATTGCGCATGCTTTACGAGCCGTTCGTTCGTCAGGGCAACCCGATCATCGTTGTTGATATTCGTTCTTCAGAAATGGTCAAGTATGCCTCGAATGCGATGCTGGCATGCAAGATCAGCTTCATCAACGAGATCGCTAACCTCTGCGAACACTACGGCGCAGATGTTCGCGCGGTGCGCGAAGGCATGTGTGCGGATCATCGCATCGGCAACCAGTTCCTGTACCCCGGCCTCGGTTATGGCGGGTCGTGCTTCCCGAAGGACACGCTGGCGGTTGTAGGCATGGGTCGCGCTGTCGGCTATGAATGCAAGCTTAACGCTGCGGTCCATGAGGTGAATCAGGACCAGCGTGAGCGATTCTGGCGAAAGATCAGCGAACACTTCATCGGCGATCTGACAGGCCGCACACTGGCTTTCTGGGGCGTCGCATTCAAGCCCGAAACGGATGATATTCGCGAAGCGCCTTCACTGACGCTGATGAAGCGAGCGCTTGCTGCGGGCGCGTGCGTGCGCGCGTTCGATCCGGTGGCATCGACGAATCTTCGCAAGGTCATGCCGGAAGTTGAAACGCCGGGCGACATGTACACCACGCTCGACGGATGCGATGCGCTCATCGTCTGCACGGAGTGGACGGAGTTCAGGCATCCGGATTTCGAGCAAGTCGCGAGACGACTCAAGCGAAAAGTCATCTTCGACGGCAGGAACATCTACCGCCACACAACGTTGCGCGAGCTGGGGTTCACTTATCTCAGCGTGGGCAGGCCGACGCTGTCGCCAAATGAATCACTGCCTGCGTGATTCGTCGGGATCGAGCCTGACGCCGCGACGATGACGGACTGCGGGAGGTAATGCAGCGATGCGCCGGGAGGCAGTTGAACGGTGGTGAATCCGCCAGTCGAACCTGTGAACGTCATGATCTCGAGGACTTCGCCTTGTGAAAGGTCTGCGCCTTCAGCAAGCACGATTTCCAGTTTGCCGCCAAGGTTTGCTGTGCCTGTAATGACGATCCGGCCGCCGTCGCTTGTGGAACTGCCGACTTCAAGCCGCGTGATGCCTGCCGCGGATTGAGTGAACCCGCCGCTGACATGCAGCGTGCTGGCCGCACCGATTGACACGGTGCCGGAGTTGGCAAGGGAGTTGAAGGTTGTGAACGTCTTGCCGCCTGTGATGCGGAATGTCCCCGCGTTCACGCTCAAGTAGTTGATGCGTGGAAATGAAGCGCCGGGACCACTGAGGGTTACATTTGCAAAGTTGGTGAGGATGTTCGGGCCGGTCAACAGGAGCAATGCCGGTGCGTCGGTAGAACTGACGCGCCACGTGCCGCCCATCAGCATGCTGCCGAACATGTTGGCGATCGTGCTGCCAGCGCCCACATGGAACTGCGCGCCGCTGGGGACTTCCACGATGCCCTGATTATTGAATGTGCCGCCGATGAACAGCACAACTGCGCCAGGCTCGGGACGGAGCGTGCCAGTGTTGAGAAGCGTGGAACCCGTGCCCGGATAGAGCACGAGTGTTCCGTCATCTGCGAGGATCGTGCCGTGATTCGTGATTGACAGGCTGCCGTTACCGATTGCGCCCCGGCCACGAATCGTGTGCGACGCACCGTTGACCACATGCGAACCAAACGCGCCCTTGGCGGCACGAATCGTGCAGTCAAGCATCGCCAGCGCCCCCGACCCCTGCAAGACGACGGGGCCATCGTGGATGTCGATCACAATCTCGCTGCCTGTGCTGCCGCCCGCCATGGAGAGATCGCTGACGACATCGATGATGCCGTCGTTGTCGATCACACCTCGCAGCGTGAGCGATGTGGGGCCGAGCATGTAGCGCCCTTCATTACGAAGATTCGCCCATCCCGCAGGGGCTTCCATGCTTCGCAGCACACCGTTGCCCAGCGTGCGCAGCGTGCCACCCTCAACAAACGCGTTGTTCAACTCAACAAACGAACCCGCACCGGCTTGAATCACACCGCCGTAGTTCGCGCATAGCCCGCTCACTTTGAGCCACCCGCCGCTGATCGATTCCATCACGCCAAGGTTGATCGTTCCGAATGGGCCGGAATCCACGAAGAGGGATTTGAAAGGCACATCAGCGATGAAGCGGCCATGATTCTCAATGAAGAGGGAGCCGTTGCCGATCCGGCCCGTGCCGCGCACGATATTGCCTATGTTTCTAAACGCGGAATCCACATCACTTGACCCATCAATGACGGAGCCGCTCTGATGCGTAAGCCTGATTTCACCTGAGCCGAAGAAGGCAACGGAGGATGGCGCTGCGAGATGAATGCGAGCGGGCTGTGCAGAGCTGCCCGCCAAAACGATGGCGCCGTTATTCTGAATGCCCGGTCCAGGAGCGTTCCTGCGGACTGACAACGCGCCGCTGTTGGCGATGGCAAGCGTATCACCCGCGCTGATGACGAGACTCCGAACGACCACCGCTTCATCAAGCGTAACGATCGACATTGCGGGGTTGTCGCCGTCGATCAAGACATCGAAGCCTCGAAATGCGGCACTCGGCATCGGCGGATCCCAGTTCGATCGCACAGACCAGAAGCCTTCGCCGCCGATCCACGTGATTACAGTCGGCGGCTCAGCTAAAGCCGTCGATGCGACAACCGCGAACACCCCGCCCAGGATGCAGCACGATCGATTGATTGTGAACACGGCAGAACTTTCTCCAGCCTCCGGTTAACAAGCATCCGTCAGAGGCCCACTCCAAGGGACAGTATCAGAATCACGTCCTATCCTGTCAACGACTTCCATCACCCAAATTACCCATTTACACATTCAAGTACGCCAGTGCCAATAAAAGCCCCACGGAGAGATTCCATGTCCCGCACGTACTTTGCGTTTTGCCTCGGATTGATTGTCGGCGGTGTTGTGTTCACCACGGGATTACTCCTCGGTGGCATGGGCCGTGTTGAACCTGATGCGCTTCGCATTCGAGACCTCGAAATCGTTGACGAACTCGGCACGACACTGCTCAAAATCGGCTCCAACCGCGATGGCGGCTCAATCAGCATCCGCAACCGCTTCGGCCGCACCGTTCTCCTTGCAGCAGCAGCAGAGCAAGGCGGCGCGATCGTCGGCAATATCGGCTCAACAGGTCAGCGAGCGTTTGAAATGGGCGTAACCGAACGCGGGCCGGAACTCACGATCACGGATTTTGATCGTCGCGGGGCGGTTCGACTGGGTTTTCAGCCAGAGGGACAAGCAATGATCGCCTGTATGGGGCCGGATGCTTCGCCGCGCGTCCGATTCACTTCGGACTCCAAGGGACACGGCCTTGTTACGACATACAGCAGCGCAGGAAAGCCGCTCGCGGTTGTCGGTTCAACCGTTCACGGCCAAGGGCACTTCACCACGCATGGTGCAGAAGGACGCCCGCTCATCGCGCTCACTTCCACGGTGGATAACGAAGGGCAGCTTTACACCTACAACGCGGCGGGGCTTCCCATGATCGCACTGGCCACGCACACCACGGGGCCTTCGCTGCGCATCTTCAATCGCCACGGCGAAGCCATCATCAGCCTTGAATCAGGTGATGACGATCAGGGCGAGGTAGGCGTATGGCAGCGTGATGGCACCGGGCGCGTGATTCAGCCGTAAAGCGTCAGCGGAATATCATTCCACCTGATCTTCATCATGGAAGTTCTCGCCGTCCTCGTCGGTCTGGCGGTTGCGCTCGCGATTGCTCTGCTCAATGAGCTTGCGAAGATACGCGTTCTCTCGCCGGGTCGCTTCAAGATCGAAAACCAGATACTTCACGCTGAGGCGCAGGTAGTCGAGTGATTCCTGAAGTTCCGCAACCGAAGTCTGAATGCGCTCGCGGCGTTGCCTCGTCTGCTCCGCCATCTCTTCCATGCGATCGCGCTGTCCTTCGGGAAGCTCCTTGATGCGGTTCAGTAGCTCAGCGAACTTGGCCTGAAATGCTTGCTCATCCATTGCTCTTCTCTCCATGTCTGAGGGGCCGTCATGGCCCGGTTGATGGAAGAAGAGAAACAACGGCCGCGCCGTGGGCGGCTTAAACGCCGTGCCAAACCGGGAAGCCGGCGGGACCACCTTGCGCGAAGGGTTATTCTCGGAAGTCGCCGAATTGGCGTGGTTGGGTTCGCGCCGGATGTTGCCCCAGCACAACATCGGGGCGATGCACTCAGCGGACGCCGCCGAGCCGCTTCACCGCATCGCGAGCGGGCTTCGGGGCCTTTTCCACGAGCGCGTTAACGGACGCATTTTCGTACTTCGCAGTCTGGAGCAGCTCGCGCAGATGGTTCTCCCGCTGCGTGGCCCAGCGATCGAAAAGGCGCTCCAATTCGTGCCTCGTAAAGCGGCTGAGCGGATCATCGAGACCAGACTGTGCGACGGCCCAATCGACGAGGCTTCGTCCGGTGCGATCGAACCGATACAGTTCCATGGTCGCGGCGAGCCGATTGGGCAAGCTGCGGAAGGGATCGCGGACGTTTTCGGGCAGGGTCACCATCGCTTCGTCCACCTTGCGGGACGCATGAGGGCTGAGCCAATCACCTTCATGCTTCAGACGATCCCAGACTTTGACATGTGTTTCCCCGCCGGGCATGTCGAGGTCTGCTGCCTGTTCTTCGATCACTTCGATTTCCGCAGCGCCGGTGAAGAGGGTTTTGATCCCTGCATTGGGGAAGCGGATGGTCAGCCGCTGGCCCGCGTTCCCGTTGACGGCAGTGTCTTCCGTCTTGGAAATGGTTCCAATGCCCCATTCGGGCTTTTTGACATGTCGAACGCGATCACCGAACTGAAACCGCTGCTCAGCTTTCATCATGTGTCCATGGCCCGTAGGCCGCTCCTGTCAAAACGCGACAGCGTCTGGTTTTGAACTTTGCCAGGCATCAGTGCAACTAGTCGCGCGGGAATGCGCCGACCGCCATGCACTGTCATGGCTCCCTCAATCACTGAAATCCGAAGCCCCCCACCGACCCCGCCCGCACAACAGGCCCGTATGCCTGAGCATCATTGTCGGCCAAACGACCGACGGTTCACTACCAGTATAACCGCAGAATTGGCAAAATGTGTTCCTTGCAAGTGGTTTTTTGTGGCGCTGGGGGGCATGGCCAGCCAGCACGGGGAAAGCCGCGATGAAAATCGCAGATCGTGGACAGCGTAGCATTACCGATGCTTACCGCATCGCTGCTTCTGCTGCTTTCGCTGTGCATCCTTACGTTCGGGGCGGAGATGCTGGTGCGCGGTTCGACCGGAGCGGCAGCGCGTCTGGGGCTTTCACCTCTGTTCATCGGGCTAACCATCGTTGGCTTTGGCACGAGTACGCCTGAACTCGCTACGGGCATCGTCGCCGCGATTGAGCAGCACGATGACATCAACGTCGGCAACATTGTCGGTTCCAACATCTGCAACATCGCGGTGATTCTCGGTGGTGCAGCGATCATCTCACCCATTGCAATCACTTCGCGCAGCATTCGCAGTGAGGCAGTCATCGTACTGCTCGTTGCCTTTATGCCATTTTGCGCGGTGTTAACGGGTGGGATCACGCGATGGCTCGGCATGTTGATGCTGCTTGCGCTTATGGCGTATGTGTGGCGCGGCTTCCGCGCAGGGCGAGCTGCGGGCAGCGAAACAACCGAAGGACATGAAGTGAGCATGAGCGTCGGGCGAAGTGCGATGCTGATCGTTGTCAGTATCGCATTGCTTGCATTCGGGTCGTATATCCTTGTCTCATCTGCAACCGACATCGCGAGGCTGCTTGGGCTAACTGAACTGGCTATTGCACTCACGGTCGTCGCGCTGGGTACTTCCGCGCCGGAACTGTTCACTTCGGTCATCGCAGCGATTCGAGGACGGGCAGACATCGCGCTTGGTAATGTGCTTGGGTCAAACGTGTTCAATATCCTCGGCATTCTGGGGATGACCTCGATCATCCGGCCACAAGCCGTCAATGGCCAGGTGCTGGCGTTTGACGGGCCGGTGATGGTGGCGATGAGTCTGACGTGTCTCATTCTGGTGTGGCGTGGGACATGCATCGGGCGGATCGCCGGTTTTCTTCTGGTGCTTTCATACGCTATTTATTGTGCTGCGGTAATGCTGCTGTCATCGCAGTAGCGGCAGGCGTCAGATGTGTCGCAGCTCCATACGACACGCGTGCACACTCATGCTGAACGCACCACACACTCCTAAATCTGCTGCGAGAATCAACTTCCATGCATGTCTTGCAAATTCGATTGCGCGCGCTTGACTCCATTTCTTTGCACGATAATTTTCTGTAACTGTCCGGAACGCGCGTCGCGCAATAAACCGGATCGGAGTTGGAGCATACGCGTTCGTTTGTTTGGGACCATGCGTTCCCCCTGAGAGATGTCGAACCCGGCTGTTGCGAACTGTATTCGCGTCGCCGCATCGACTTTCCTCCCCGCACCCTTGACATTCCCACAACATGATCTCAGCCGCCCACGCGGCTGAGGTTCGTCCTTTGCTCTTTACTGCTGCGGACACAGTGCGCACCTCGCGTGAGGTGCGGTGATCCAACGCAGTGCCATACAGATGGAGTTTTGCATCATGAAACGTCTGCATCTTGGAATCATGTGCGCCGCATTGGCGCTGCCCGCCGTCCTTGGCGCTTCGGTCGTGAGCGCTTCAGAACTTGCCAGCCAGAGCGAATCGCGCGTCGCCGAAGGCACGATCAAGAGTATCAATCTTGAGAAGAACACCTTCGTGCTCACCGTCGGCAAGCAGGATGTAACCGTTACCGTCAACGGCAATACGAAATACATTCTCGACGGGAAGGACTCGACCCGCGACGCCGTGCTCAAGGTCGGCAACAAGGTCAAGGCGACGCACACGAACAACGTCGCCTCACGAATCGAGATGACCACACCGAAGAGCTAACGGCTCTGATCCCGCATGGAGGGGTCGCATCGATCGGCGGCGAGCACACCGCCGCCGGTCACTTCTCTCTGCCAGTGCGACTCGCTGGTTGCCACATGCAGCGTCGTGAGAACCGGACAGAGTCGCCCGTTGCGTTCGGATGCACATTCGTATCCGGCGCGGCGAGTTGAGAGGCTTGGAGTGATCGTGTTGAAGATACTTCAAGCGCGCTGTGATTGGACGTATTCGTACCGCATGCGGTCTTCGGCTTGAACGCTGCGTAGCGTGGACCGCGATTTTACTGAAAGATAACGAACATGTTCGAGATGCTTGGTATGTTGGGATTCCCCGCGATGCTGCTGCTGTTCGTCATCGTGCTGTTTTTGCGCAACGCTTCACCCACGATGAAGTTTGCAAAGGCTCGTGCCTTCTCGGTCGGGACAGCGCGACGGCCGTCAAGTCTCGGCATCGAACACCACGAAACGCTGGAAGGCCCTGTTCGGCGTGGGGTCTTGATTCCGGTCGGCGATGGCCGGTATTACGTGAATGCAGATCGCTGGAGGCGTCAGGTGCGCACGGTTACTTCGATATGCATTGCCTTCGGCGTTCTTCTGGCGATTGCGATCGTAACCTGACACGCCTGCGGTGCGGGGGTGATTGGCAATGGACACTGCCAAGAGCACGTTTGCTGCCTGCCTGATTCTTCTCATGCCGGAGAATGCAGCGACCATGCGGGGCGACCCATGTACGCAATTTCACTCGCGCCTGACATACGTTTCGATAAAGTGTGAGTTGTGCATCGGATGTTCCACGTGCTACGAATGTGCCTGCGCGCGCCACAATGGACGCGAACTGCCAAAAACGAAGCTCTCGATATCGCGAATCAGGATTTCTCGACAGTCGGCGAATTGTTCCACGTGGAACAATTCCCCCCCCATCCCCCCCAGCATCCCGCCGCTGGGGTGAAATGATGTGCCGCTTTTTCCCAACGTGTTCTAGAATGTACTCAGAACTAAGGAGCTGCTCATGGTGTGCGCAACGACGCTCGGCGTGGAAAGTCAGGACATAGCGATGCTGATGATCTTCGGCATGGGTGGGCTGGTGCTGCTTGTCTGGATTATCGCGAAGCATGTTGCGGACGTGCTCAAGACACGGCAGGTGCAGCAGACGAAGCGAGAAGTCGCAGCCTATGTCGCTGAGGGGTCCATCACGCCTGAGGATGCAGTACGTCTTCTGAGTTCAGAGTCATCCGACCTTGAAAAACAGATCGGCACAGCAGTTGCGTGGGGCACCATCAGCCCGGCCAAGGCAGCGGAGCTTTTGAAGTCTGTCCGCGAGGGTCGGTCCACCTCTCGTGAGGCCGCTGCGAAGATCTAACGCATCAATCATCAATGAACGGGCGAATCAACCGCAAGGCGGTTCGTACACCTTGAATGCGGTGGTCGCCTGCTTCGCGTTCGATGATGAGGTCGATCGGTCGCGTGATCGCCCCGATGGCCTCAAAAACGCCGGGCCAATCCACATCACCCTCACCTGCGGGCACTTCGGTCCCCCATTCGCCCGGGACTGGGCTGGCCACCGCATCCTTGATGTGAAGTTGCCTGACATGTTGCGCAAGATGGCGGAGAGCCGAAACCGGATCGCCCATGCCGTACAGGATCATGTTTGCGGGGTCGAAGTTAACGCCAATGTTTGGGCAGGCGAGTTCAGCGAGTGCCGCGGAAAGCGTGGCGGCGGTTTCCTGCCCGGTTTCGAAAGCAAGCTCTATGCCGCGATCCTGGAAGAGCTTCGCAATGATTCGTAAACGGTCGAGAAGTTTGCTTCGCTCCGGATCGTGCCGCTCATGCGGCAGAAACCCCGCGTGGAAGGTTACGAGATGAATGCCATGCTGCGACGCGAGTTCTGCGACGCGGGCTGCATGGCGATGGTTGTCGGGCCACGTCAAGTCGGGCCGCACGCCGCCGGTGGTGGCGATAGACGCAAGCGTGGAGTAGTCCTCGCCTCGGAAAGCCATCATACCGCTGACGATGGTGATGCCAGCATCACGCAGCATGGTTATCGCCCGTCCCCACAGTTCTGGCTGCTCGACGATGGGGCTGAGCGCGAGTTGCACCGCATCCATGCCGCAGGATGAGACGGCTTCGATCAGTTGCTGCGGATTCGTCGGCTGAAGACTCCAGCTACAGACGGCGACTTGGCGTGGACGGGTGTTGTGTTCAGACATGGTAACGCGGCGGTGCCCAAAGTTGAGCGGAACGAGAAAAATGCAGATTGAACCGCTGGAGCAATATTGCCGGACGGGAAGGCGGTACCATACCGGCAGGCGGAGTGGAATGTCGGGCGCCGGGGCCTATAGGATCGGACCTCTATTCAGAGTTCGCGGAGAAAGGAAACGCCGCTTTGCTGCCGGCCAAAGCCGACACCACCCTTGATGAACGCACGCCGATGCCACAGTCGGCGGTCAGTGTTGCGCCGGTGCAGAACGGTGTCCATCGCCGGAAGTCGATGCTGCAGCGCCTTGAGGCTTTCGTCAGCCGCCTCAGCACAAAGAACAACTTCTGGCACAAGGTCTGCTCCCTTATCTGGCTGCCGTATGCGTTTCGCTCCGGCATTGCGATGAAGCGGCTCGATGAACGCCGGTTCACCGCAGTGCTTCCTTTCAAGCGAGTCAACCGCAACTGGTACAACGCGATGGCTGGCGCCGCCCTGCTGGGTAATTCTGAAGTTGCAGCGGGCATGTACCTCTTCTCACAGTGCGGCAGCGACTACATCGTCGTCTGCAAGGAGATGAACTACCGCTTCCTTCGACCGTGCCTCGGCCCTGCGGTCTATCACATTGTGAACGCGGAAGATGTGCAGGAGAAAATCGCTGCGGGCGGCGAGTTCAACATCAAGCTGGAAATGGAGATTCGCCAGCAGCTCAAGAAAAAGGGCCGCGAACTGCGTGTCGGCCGATGCCAGATTACCTTCCACTGCACGCCGAAAGCCCACATGCTGGAGCGTGAACAGCGCGTGAGGGCGCGGCGCGAAGTGCAGGCGGATTGAGTGCCCCGCAGCTTGTCCATTCAAGCTGCACCGAAACACACTCTATAATCGACACCCGTGAAGCTCAACGCCGGAGTGTCAACTGTGGGCTGGGGCGTCTTCTGCGCGTGCAGTTGGACATGGTGCATCGGCATGTTCCTGCCAGTGGTCATGCTCGGCCGCTTCGGGTGGCCCGGCTTTCTCGTCTTCGCAATCCCAAATGTGATCGGATGCGCTGCGTTCGGCTATGTCGTTGCTCAGCGAGATCGTTCTGTTGAACTCGTTCGTTCGCACACGCTCGCCATGCGGCTGTTTTCTCTGGCCACAATCGCGTACCACGTTTTCTTCATCGGATTCATGTCGTGGATGCTGCTGCCATTGCCGGATGAGTATGCACCGTGGATTGCCGCAGCCGCGCCGCCTGCCTTGCTTTCAGTTGCGATTCTGCTGAGCCGCCTGCCATTGCGTGCATGGCCGATCTTCGCCGTGCTCGTGTACGCAGGCTCGCTATGGGTCTTCAATCGCATCGGCATGGAGCCGTTGTATGAGATTGCATGGAGTGGGACAGACACACCAGGCGAGCTGGCATGGCTCGCGGTGCCGATCACATTCGGCTTTCTGCTGTGCCCTTATCTCGACCTCACGTTCCACCGCGCATTACAGACAAGTCCGAGCCGCCACGCGTTTGCGGTGTTCGGCATCACGTTCGCCGTGATGATCGTGCTCACCTGCACGTACTGGGATGTTCTCAAGACGGGTCTCATATGGATCATTGTGGCTCACATCGCATCACAGTCGATTTTCACCATGAGCGCACATGTCCGCGAACTGCGCCTTGCGAGAGAAACAAGCGGAAACATCGGCTGGTTTGAGGACTTTCTGCCGCTTCTCGCGCTGCCGCTGGCGTTTGCAGGAGCGTTCTCTCTCGATGCACTTGCGGGATCAGTCGATGTGTACATCCGTTTCCTCGTGCTCTACGGACTGCTGTTCCCTGCCTATGTCCTTATCTTCATGCGGCATCGCGGGGCGATTCGCACTCGTGCGCGTCTCATGCTCTATGTCATCGCGATGCTCGCGCTCATGCCGCTGTATGAACTGGGATTCCTGCACGGGCGTGCGTGGCTTGCTGCGGGCGGTGTCGTCATACTCATCGTTACGACACTGCTGATGCACATGAAGACATTGCACACGATCGAATCAGCTCGCGCCGCCTGATGTATTGCGATACTTTCAGTGGCATACGACCCCACTTCATTCTGGGGCTGCTCGGCGCCATCGTTGGCGGCATGATTGCATGGTGGAGATTCAGAATCACCAGCACCATGTTCGATGCCATCGGTGGAGCGACATTCGTCGTAGCCGCATGGCGCATGTTGAGCTTGATGAAGTCATCTGGCTGTGAACGCGAGCTTTATGCCGCTGAGCGAGGCGAGACGCCTTGCTGATCCTGCATCTTCGCGATCTGACTCGCTGCGTACCACAGCGGATCGCTGCGATCCTGCAGGTTCACTCGCCGATACGTGTCGCGGTACGCGTCCCAGACCTTCACGTACACCGGCTCGCCCGCGTCTGCGGTCGATGAGCGGCCGAGCATCTGCCCCAGCTTCGACCAGAAGCCGTCGCTGCTGCCTGCTCGGTCATGTTGATAATTGGTCTGGTTCCTCATGGCGTAGCTCCCTGTGTGAATGCTTACTGGGAACATGCCATCTAAGATTTCGCGGTGCTGGCAGGGCCGCCGGTTTTGACGATTTGCGGGTCAGACAGCGCGAGTAACGCGGAATGTGCGGGCAGAACCTACGCCGATAACGGTCATGTCTTGAAGAACGACCATGGCACGACTGCCACAAAGAGCAGGATCAGTACGGGAAGGAAGACGCCCGCCGCGGGCGGGATGCCCGGCAAGTCCACAAGCATACCGATGCCCGCACCAAGCATCGCCGGAATGCTCAGACCCGCGCAGATCAGCGCCTGACGCATGAGATTCGCAGGTTCGCGCAAGAGAAAGAGCGGCAGCGTCAAACCCAATACCAGCAGATTGACAAGCACCGTTGCAAAGCGCGAGTATCGATAACGAAGCAGGCCGCGCTGGTCTGATCCACCGCCGCTGTCAAGCATTTCCGCAATCTGCACAAGGCTGAGCATCGCAGCGTATTCATTGTGCCTGCGTACAGTCAGCACGCGCGGACTGAGGTCCGTGCGATACAGTTCCACCGCCTCAGGCGGCGGATTGATGATGTCATCAGGATCGTCGCTCAGGCTGATCGCTTGCCCGTTGATAAGCCGCCACGCGCCTTCGCTGCCGTCCCAAACAGCGCGATCCGCCGTGATTCGGCGTGTTGTCAAACCACGGTCATTTCGCTCAAGAAACGTTGGCCGATCAAGTTGAGACCGCGCGGGGTCGAAGGAAGGCGATTGAAGAATGTTGCCGCGACTGTCAGGTGTCAGCCGAATCTCAAATTCGTTGACGGTGTTCTGCCCGATCTGCCCATGACTTCGCAGCAGCAGCGGAGCCACGCGCGGCAGCATCAGTTCCTGATTCGCAAGCTGAAGCACGCTGAGCACGAAAACCGCAAAGATGAACGGCATGGCCACGCGGTACAGACTCGTGCCCGACGCCATCACTG
Source organism: Phycisphaerales bacterium (assembly GCA_035443885.1). Lineage (GTDB taxonomy): Bacteria > Planctomycetota > Phycisphaerae > Phycisphaerales > SM1A02 > DAOMNO01. The sequence continues at coordinate 165,642 of DAOMNO010000004.1, read as the reverse complement.
CGACAAGCTCACGGTGGCGGTGCATCTGCGCCAAGGTAAACGCCATCGCACCCACCGCAATAAGTCCATGCAAGTAGGCATAAAACTGAAAAATGCGAGGCAGCTCAAAGTCCGCGATCAGCGCGAGCAGCGTGAGTGACATCGAACGAGCCGCTTCTGCATTGATGCGATCGCGCGCGGCATCAACGAAGTTATCCAGATTGAGAATCAGATCGATTGTTGCAGCGAAGACAAATAGCAGCATGAAGAGGATGACGAAGTTGGCGAAGAACCTCGCGAGGATGTATCGGTCGAGGAGCAGCACGTCAGTTTCTCCTCAACCGTGCATACGTAACGAAGAGCAGCAGCAGCATGGCAGCGTTGCCTGACCACATCACCGCAGCCCCGGCGTAAATATCGCCGTCTCGCATCATCTTGTCGCCCCCCGAAGCGAGAATCAGCGTCAGCACTGATGGCGCAAAGGCCCAGACATACACAACCAGAGGTAACCCGCCTCGCATCAACATCGCGAAGACAGCGCCGAGCGTCAGCAGGAGCAGCGTCGTCAACGACTGGGCGTGTCGCTTCATGAGTCTCGCATCAATCTCCTGGATAAGTTCCTGAATGCGATCCTCAAGCTGATTCGCCGCACGCCACGCAGGGGAACCTGCCCGCTCCTGCCGGCCGCGCTCAATGAGTTCCGCACTGGTCATGGCGGAGAGGTCCACAAGCTGAAGGCCCGGGATCAGCAGGTTCTGGTCCACAAGCCGCTCGCGTCGATTGACCATGCCATCATGTTGCAGATCGGTAACTTCGCACCGTTCAAGGTTGAGCGTGAAGCGAAGTTCGTCTGCTGCGTCTGACGCGCGCGTGAGCAAGGCACGCTCAGCAACGATGCGCCGCATCGCCATCGTGCCGTGATACTGCAGCACCTCAATCGGCCCGCTGCTGCGCAGCAGTTCCGGCCCGCGCATTCGGTCGGCTTTGATGACGTATCGTCTTCGGCTGGGCGCGGCCTGCTCGATCTCCACCTGACCGTGATCGCGAAGGCGGCTGCTCAATCGCTGCGCCACCTGTTCATGATCGAGCGCACGCGCGATAGCAGCCTTCCCATCCATCACCGGGCCATATCCATCTGGCTGTTCACGCAGTTTCAGGAGATCATCGCGAGATTTTGTTCGCAGTTCGTCGCGAAGCACGCTGGGAATGTGAATCGCATTCGGCGGCTCAAAGAACTCGCTCCGTGCGAGTTGTCCCGCCCCCCCGTCGTAGCCCACCACGTCGGCCAGAATGAGTTTCACATAGGTCTGATCGTCAAAGCGGTAGATATCCGCCACGGCCTGACGAGCCGTTACATCCATTTCAACGCGGCCATGGTCGTCGAGTTCAGCCGCCGTCACCCCGAAGAGAATGAATCGCGTGTCCGCCTGCGTATCACTGGGGTTGGCGACGACGCGCATGGAATCGGCGTGAATCTGCAGGTTGCCGACCTGAAACGCCGAGCCGTTGTTGATGGAGCTTTCAAATATTCGTGTGATGTCCGCCGCGATGATTCGCTCCATCATTCCCCAGAATCGCGGAATGGTCCAGTTCATCAGCACGACCATGACGAGCGTGAGCACAACGCCCGTAAGGACAATCGGCGCAAGAAGTTTGCGATAGCTGATGCCACTGGCCGCAGCAGCAAGAATCTCATTGTCGTTTGCCATGCGATGCAGCACCATCGTGGATGCGAAACCCGCAGCAAAGGGCAGCGCAAACTGCAGCATGGGGACAATGGCCAGCGCCATGTATTTGATGGCGTCCATAGCGCCAATCGCCCCCTCACTCGTCAGCGGTTTGAGAGTCGCGCCAAAGGCGATCACGATGACCAGAATGGCCGACGTGAGCGCGAAGACGCGAAGCAGATCACCCAGGATGTAGCGATAAAGCAGCCACGGCATGTGCGAGCATTATTGCCCCTATGCGGCCAATGCACCAGCCCGACCATGTTGTATCGGACCCCCCGCCGGAAACTGCGCTAACTGTTCCGCCTGCGCTGCGCCAGTCTTGGCAACCGCGGTCCAAGCTGGGCAGATGGCTTGGTCGTGCAGCAGATGAATTCGATGATTTGATGCAACGAATAGTGCTTCGCGTGCAGACAGGACCGGAGACGCCCACGTGTTGATGCCCCGAGCGACAACCCGAACCCAGATGCTCCGCCGCGGCTTTACGCTGCTGGAGTCGCTCATGGCTGCGGGCATTCTGCTTGCGGTGGTCATGGCGATCATGACCGCAGTCACCGCTGGCCAGCATCATGCATTTCAAGCACAGCAGAAAATCTGCGGCACATTGGCTGCTGAAGAACTCCTGTCAAGGCTCATCAGACAGCCGTATGCCAACCTTGCCAACTGGAACGGCATGATTGAACCGGTCGGCGAGATGACGGACGGGTCCGGCGCTCCCATGCCTGCCAATATGAACCATATCGGCCGTGAAGTGTCGGTAACAACCACGATGCATGTCATGCCGGGGCTTGGCGTCAAGGTTCTCGGTCGCACGCTCGCGGTTCGCACGTTTGACGTGCAGAATCAGACATTGACGACGATTCGAGCCTTCGTGCCGCAACCTGCTGAGGAGACACTGCCGCCCGATGATGATGACAATCCAGGCCTCATTGAGTCGCTTGTTGACGGCGTGGTGGACTCTCTTGACGGTCTTCTCGGAATCGGACTCGGAGGACGTTGAAATGAAGCGATTCGCAACATCAACTCCTCGAGGTCTGACGCTCCTTGAGCTGCTTCTTGCGCTCGCCGTTACGGCTATGGTTGGCGCAGCCATCGCAGCCATGCTCGGCGCGGTAACCGCGGGTGTCATCACACATCGCGACAGCCGTGCTGCGATGGTGCAAGCGAGCGCGGCACAAGCACGACTTGCTGCGTACATTCTGCCAAGTCGCTGCATCCTTGCGGCGGGTGCCGGGAATCTCATTCTGTGGTTCAACGATCAGCGCGCGAGCGATACGGTGCATGCTACAGAGGTCCGTTGGCTCATCTATGACAGCAATCAGGGTGTCATCAATGTCTTCTTCGTGTCGTTCCCCGCGGACTGGGAGCAAATAGAGAAGGACCTCGAAGACGGCGAGTATCCATCGAATACGAACTGGATGACGTTACTCGACACCTATATGACCAAGGGATGGGTTGCAGGCTTCACGCTGGTTGATGGCCTCGAATCTGTCTCACTGAGTTTGGATCATGCCCAAGCCCAACAGGCACGTCAGGCCACGTATCGCCTGGGCTTTGCTTCCGATTCGGGCGAGGTGGTCACGCTCGCCACCGGTGTTATTCGAGACCATTACCGCCCGATGAACTGAAAGGTGGAAGGGACGCTCATGTTGATGACTCAACCCACATTTTCTGGCTCTCGCCATGTACACCGAGCAGGCCTTGCCATGCTGCTTGTCCTTATCAGTCTTGCAACGGCGACCATACTGGGGATGGCCTATCTGTCGAGTCGAGACAACTCCGCAGCAGTCGGCAACAATGTCGCGAGCGCTGCAGCAGCACGCTGGGCAGCGGCATCCGGCGTCGATCTTGCGGTTGCCATCATGGAAAGTGAAGCGGATTGGCGCACACTTCACTCCAACGGCCGTCTGCTGACCAACTTCCCTATCGCTGGCGCCACTGTGGATATCGATGTCGTCGATGTGGAAACCGGTACGCCACCCACTGCTGATACGCGCTATGTCAATGTGCAGGTAACAGCCACCACCGGCGGCGTGCAGCAGACCGCTCTTGCTGCGGCAGAAGTGATGCCGCCGAAGAAGCGCCAGGTCGCGGTTGATCTCTCCGAATTCGCCATCTTCGGAGCACAACAGATTCGCTTAGCCAACAACTCGACTTTGACGCGATGGCCGCAGGCTCCCACAACCGAACTGGGCTATCGTCTCGCCGTCGGCAGTCAGGCTGTGGCGGCGCTCAGCGTTGAAGTTCTCAATAACGCAACAATGGTGGATACCACAATCTTCCATTCAACAGATGCGTCGGAATCTCTCGTCGGCTCAACAGAACAGAAGCGCACGCGAACTGTGAACGGCATTATTCCGATGCCCGCGCCTCCCCCGCCTGGTGATAATACCAGCGGAACTTTTGAAGGAGGATATGTGATCAGCAATGCGTCCGAGGTGGTGACCATTGCCAATCGTCGCATCACGAGCAGCACGTTGCAGAACACGTCTCGACTGACCCTCCGTGGCAATATCACGCGCACCATTCGCGGCGACTTGACCATCACAGGTCGGTCCAAACTCATCATTGACGGCCATGCCAAGTTGATCGTCTTCGGCAATCTTGTGCTCAATGAAGGATTCATCGAGTTGACGCCAAACTCGACTCTGGAGATATACGTACGAGGCAACGTAACGGTAACGAATGGTTTTATTGGAGAGCAGCGCGCTGATCTTGACTACACTCGCGATGTTTCCGGCCGCGCCACGTACATGAATACATCGCGCGTCCGCTTGTGGGGCATTCCAAACCCGGATTCCCCCCGTTGGCTGTTTGACCAACGATCGGCCATCAAGGGTTCGCTGTACGCGCCCGATGCCGGGTTCCGTATGACGCATTCCTCGGCGCTCTATGGTCGTGCCGCATTCAGAGCCGTCTCGATCGAGAACACGGCTTGTCTGTACTACGATCCAAATCTCGACACACGAAACGGCTATACAAATCCGCAAAGCCCGCTGTTTGAAGCCGATGGCAATGTGAAAACGGAGATTCGTACACTGGGTTCACTGAGTACGGCTGAAGTGACGAACCTTGCAGACAGTCTGGGTCTTGAAGTGAAGGTGGGCGATTTGCTCATCGGAACGGTCGTTGATGCCGACACGTCTGTGCCCGCCGATCAGCCCACGCCCCGGCCTCGCAAGGTCAACTACAAGATCATTGCATGGGGTGTCGAGATGCCAACGATCGAAGGCGGCGCTCCGCAACAGTAATCATGATTCGCGCATGCAAACATCTTGATCTCCGTTACGGCTTCACGCTCTTTGAGTTGCTGGTCGCGGTTTCCATACTGGCCATTCTCGTTGCCGTTGTTTTGCCGAAGACCACGGACGACGATCGACTGCGTATCCGGGCCGCTTCAAATGTCATCATGGCTGATATCGAACTTGCGCAAGCCATGACAATCGCTTCGCCCAAGGAGCCGGTGATTGTTCGCTTTGATGCCGCCAATAGCCGCTACTGGCTTGCCTATGCTGCCGACCCACTGACACCGATCACCCGCGCCGGAACAAATGATCCGTATATCGTTACGTTGGGTGCTGGCCGTGCGATTGGTGCGCAGGGCATCACCTTCACACTTGATGGCATGTTGCAAAACACCCTTGCCTTTAACTCGCACGGTGGTCTTGTCGACTTCAATGCGTCACCAGAGATCATCCTGGCGCCATCCGGTGGCAAGCAAGAGAACCGCGTCAAAATTGTCGTCGCTCCCACGACAGGCCGATTGTCCGAATCACAAGTCGTTGAGACTCAGATCGTTCTCAGCGAAGCCCCGAAGGGACGATAGGCACCGCTTCATTTCAGACCGTATTCCTTGAGCTTGCGATACAGTGTGCGTTCGCCAATGCCAAGCAGTTGCGCCGCCTGCTCACGGTTGCCTGCCGTCATTGCCAATGTCTGACGGATCGCTTCCTTCTCCAACCGATCAAGTCCGATCCCTGCAAGGGATCCGCTGCCGCCTGAACCGCCAAGCCCATCATTGCCGCTTTCTCGCACCTCTTCAGGCACATCGCGAACGTCAATAAGGACACTTGATGCCGATATCGGATCGCTGACTGTCGGCGTCTTCATCACCACCATCTTCTGCACGACATTCAGCAGCTCACGCACGTTGCCAGGCCAGTGATAAGCGATCAACCGCATCATGGCGGGTTCGGTTATCGTCGGAATCGGCTTCTGCATCTCCTTGGCGAAACGGCCGAGCGCATGATTGACGAGCTTCGGAATGTCCTCGCGTCGTTCGCGCAGCGGCGGAACATGAATCTCCGCGCCGCGAATGCGGAAGTACAAATCTTCGCGGAACTGCCCTTCGCTGATCGACCGCCTCATGTCTCGATTCGTCGCACTGACGAAGCGAACATCCGTCTTGCGAGGATCATTGGCCCCCAGACGAACGACTTCGCCTGTTTCGAGCACACGCAAAAGCTTGGACTGCATGGCGATCGGCATGTCGCCGATCTCGTCAAGAAACAGTGTGCCGCCGTCGGCATACTCGAATACGCCTTCGCGGTCTCGCTCTGCGCCCGTGAACGCCCCGCGAACATGGCCGAAGAGCTGATCCTCAAGCAAGGTCTCGCTTTGACCCGCTGCGTTGAACGTAACGTATCGCTTACCAGCGCGGCGGGAATGTTTATGGATCGCCGCGGCGATCAGTTCTTTGCCGGTGCCGGATTCACCCGTTATCAGCACAGAAATATTGCTTGGCGCAACCTGTCTGATCATCGCGATGACCTGCCGAATGGCGGGTGAGTCGCCGATGATGCCCTCAAAGCCGTAAGCGGCTTCAACTTGCCCGCGCAAACTGGAGTTCTGATGCCGCAAGCGCACCGTCTCCGCCGCGCGATTCACCAGATTGCGGAAGACATCAAGGTCCAGCGGTTTCTCGATGAAGTCGTAAGCTCCACCCTGTAATGCAGCCTTGGCCGTCGGCACGTCGCCGTGCGCGGTCACCATGATCGTTTCCGCATCGATCTGATGCTCCTTGGCGAGCCGCAGTACATCAAGTCCCGCGGTCTCGTTTTCCATCACGAGGTCGGTTACGATGACATCAAAGTTGCCGTGAATGAGTTCTTCGCGCGCCTCGGCCAGACTGTGGACGATGGTACAGACATGGCCGGGCCGTCGCAGAGCCTCTGCCATGACCTCAGCGTGATCTGGCTCGTCATCCACAACCAGAACCTGCGCATGCAGGGTTAATTTCTCATCACGGTCGCTCATGGGTCGCCATTGTAGGGCGTTCGGCGATCTGTTCACCTACAACCGCGCGGCCACATGAATGGACCTGCCCCGACCTGCTGGCTGCTTGCGCCTGCGGACCATCAGCACGCGCAGCGAGCCACACTCAGGGCACGTTGGAATATCACCAAGTCCATGCAGCACATAGCTGCAATCCACGCATACTTCATGCCCAATGGCCCGCAGCGCAAGCCGAATGTATCGGCCGCGCGCCCGCCAGCGGATGTATGTCGTAACCCCGACAACAGTGATTAAGGCCAAGGCAACGACCACCGCCAGAGCCTTGTCGGTTGCGAAGATCAGAACTCCTGCGATCGCGCACAGGAATGCAAACACCACGATGGTAAAGATCAGCGTGAACCGGCTGGGAAAGACTTGCAGGCGTTCTCGCAATTCGTTGGCCAGATGCCGTACGGCGCGACGCTCCGTCCGCGAGAGACCGAGGTCTGCGGGAATGTGGTCAAGCCAGAGCCAGCGTGTGTTCATCCGCACGGGTTCACAAGGATATTCGGGGCAAATCCGCCCAAGAGTTCCGGTCCCTTGACGGCGCATCAATGTTTGTATAATGTTTGGTATGACGGATGGCGATTTCACCTATCGCGATGCCTTGCCGAACGGACTAGTTCATCGGCGCGGGGCCGGGCTGAACCCCGGGAATCGCTTTGAGTCTGTACGCCTGCATGTGCTGGGCGAGGAACTGGATCGCCAGATCATTGAGCGAGAGGGTGAGGATGGCTCGCTTTGCAAGGTGCCGCGGCAGGTGTTCTTCGACAAGACACAGCGGATCATCAATCAGGTCTCACGCACGTCTGATGTCCCATACGACTGGACGCTCAACCCGTATCGCGGCTGCGAGCACGGTTGTATCTACTGCTTCGCGAGGCCTTACCACGAATACCTTGGCTTCAGCAGCGGGCTGGACTTTGAAACGAAGCTCATGGCGAAACCGGACGCGCCCGAACTGCTGCGCAAGGAGCTTGCTTCTCCTAACTGGCGGGGCGAGCCAATTGTGATGTCAGCAATCACGGACATCTATCAGCCGATCGAGCACAAGCTGCAAATTGCGCGTCGTTGCCTTGAAGTGCTGGCGGAATGCAATCAGCCGGTCTCAACGATGACGAAGAGCGCGCTCGTACTTCGCGATGCCGACCTCTGGGCGCGCCTTGCGGAGAAGAATGCGGGGCGCGTAACAATCACACTGGTTACGCTGGACGCTGAACTGGCACAGAAGCTTGAGCCGCGTGCGACATCTCCTGCTGGACGATTACGGACAATTCGCGAACTCACAGCGGCTGGTGTGCCAGTGTCTGTCAATGTCGCTCCGATCATTCCCGGCCTGACCGATGTCGAGCTGCCGCGCATTCTTAAAGCCGTGGCGGATGCAGGAGCCAGGCGAGCAGCATGGGTGCTGTTGCGCTTGCCGTATCAGCTCAAGGAACTGTTCCTCGACTGGTTGCAGCGCTCGGTACACCCGGACCGCGCCCGCAAGGTTGAATCGCTCATCAGACAGGCGCGAGGCGGCAAGCTCTACGAGGCCAACGTCAAACGAGGACGAGGGCACGGCCCCATTGTCGAGCAGATCGCGCAGTCATTCGACGTGTTCACGAGAAAGTACGGCTTGAACCGCAACATTCGACCGCTTTCCTCGGCCCACTTTCGCAGACCCGAAACCGGCGGGCAAATGCGACTGTTCTAGGCAATCTGAAGTTGACTCTCAGCAAAAAAGTTCCACGTCGTGCGTTTCGGCACGACGCGGAGAGAAGAGAGAGAGTTCATTACGGCGACCAACGCCACCCCGGAGCCGCGAAGTCCACGCCGTGCGTATTTCAGCACGACGCGGAGAGAAGAGAGAGAGCCTTGCCGGAGCCAACGAGCACTCCTGAAACTCTGCTGTTGTGCCTTTCAGCGCAACGCAGCAAGCTGACTCCATGCGTTCGTGCCGCATGGGCTTCTTCCTTGAGCAGCATTCTGGAAGTGTGTTTTCTCCGCTCACTCCAGCTCCGCCCGTATCGAAGCACCATCTATAGCACACTGAAACTTTGTTCCCGTCAAGACCCAAAATAGCCAAAGAAAATGAATATTTTTGCCTTGACAACCCGGAAAGTGGTATGAGGTGGTCGCCAGCCCGTACAGGCGGCTAGACGAACGGCTCCTTCGACCGATCCGCTTCGTACCGCACGGGGCAAATCTTTAACGCCCGACCGGATGCCTCATCGATTTGCAGCACAACACCACACATGGCTTCCCCCCCTGCGCCGACCCCGAACGGGATGTGCATTCCCGTGGTCATATGCCGAATAACGTTCTCCGCGTTCGCGCCGATGATCGAATGGTGCGGGCCACACATGCCGACATCGGTGATGAACGCCGTGCCTCGCGGAAGGATTCTCGCATCGGCCGTCGGCACGTGCGTGTGCGTGCCGAGCACCGCCGTCACGCGGCCATCCAGATAGTGGGCGAGCGCCGCTTTCTCGCTCGTCGCTTCCATGTGCGCTTCGACGATCACGACTGGCCGCGATTCGGGAATCTCTCCGAGCAGTTGATCAACTGTGGCAAACGGGTCGTCGGCAGGCATGTTGAAAAAGATTCGGCCGAGCACCGTGATGATGTAGACCCGTCGCGTGCGCCCGCCGGCAGGCTCAAGACGAATCATGGGCCGCCCCGTCGCTTTACTCGAAAGATTTGCAGGCCGTGCGATCGGCTCGCCGGGCCGTTCAAGAATGGATGTGATGCGCAGATCGCGATACACATGATCGCCGAGTGTGATCGCATCGATGCCAAGCGAGCGAATCTTTTCGTACAGTTCTGGCGATAGGCCTGAGCCGGATCGCGCGTTCTCCGCATTCGCAATAATGACATCCGGCTTGTGCTGCTCGCGCAGTGTCGGCAACTGCTGCCGCAGCGTCATTCTGCCGGGCGAACCGTAAATGTCGCCGATGAATGCAATACTCAGAACGCTGCCCATTGACGGAGTGTGCCTGATCCAGCGAAGACTGGCAAGCGAGAGAACAAACCCGCGCCACACGAATCGTCGTTTGCGAGCGAAAGCATCTTGACCCACCCCCCGGCCATCGCCTATCGTGCAACATGATTCGGGTGTCGGGGCCAAAGGGGGAACCGTGGGCGGCGGTTCGGTTGGGGGAGACGGATTCGGATCACGGAGCACACAGGGCTACGGAAGAACGGTCTTTCGATGTTTCTCGTTTGAACAGCGGCCGGCGATGAGCCGGCTTCTCTATCGCACTGGCCGCCATGTTTGCGGCTTTACAGGAATGGACCTGCCATGCATTACATGACCGCTGAAGACAAGCAGCGTCTCGAACAGCAGCTTCGCGACCTTCACAGCCAACGACGCGCCCTGTCGGACCGTATCGGCCGTGCCCGTGAACTCGGCGACCTGAAGGAAAACGCTGAATATCACGCTGCGAAGGAAGATCAGGGCATGAACGAGGCCAAGATTCGCGAGCTTGAAGAGAAACTCGCATCCGCCGTCGTTACCGATACGGCTTCGCTGCCTGATGGCATGGTGTTCATCGGCGCGACAGTTCGGCTGCGCAATATCGAAACGGAAGACGAGGAGCTGTATCGGCTGGTCGGCGAAATGACCGGCGAACTCGAGGCCGAGTTCATTGAGGTAACGCCGAACTCGCCGATGGGGATGGCGCTCATGAAGGCTCGCGTCGGCGAGGTCGTTCGCGTGGACCTGCGGCGAGGCGAAAAGCGATTTGAGATTGTCGCCATTCTCTAAAGAGCGAGTTCGGAACGAACCCCCCCGGAATCCGCCAGCCCGATATCATTTCCGGCTCACGGAGCAGCCGACGTATGAAACTGATTCTCGCCAACCCACGAGGCTTCTGCGCAGGCGTTTACATGGCGATCGACGTGGTCGATCAGCTACTGGAAATCTGCGAGGGCGAGCCGATCTATGTCTATCACGAGATCGTGCACAACAAGCACGTCGTCGATCGCTTTCGGCAGCAAGGCGTTACCTTTGTTGATGACATCGCAGAAGTGCCGGAAGGGTCGATCGTCGTGTTCAGTGCGCATGGCGTCAGTCCGGCGATCCGCGAGCAGGCGATTCAACGCAACCTCACCGCCATCGACGCGACATGCCCGCTGGTGACAAAGGTACACGGTGAAGCCATCCGCTACGCTCGCAAGGGCTATCAGATCCTACTCGTCGGCCATGCAGACCACCAGGAAGTGATCGGGACGCGAGGCGAAGCGCCTGATGCCATTCAGGTCGTGGAATCACCAGAAGACATCCCGCACCTGCGCATTCACGATGAGAACAAGCTTGTCTATCTCACGCAGACGACATTGAGCATGGACGACGCCAATGTCATCATCGGCGCATTGAAGGATGCATTTCCGAACATCAAGGCTCCACCCAGCGAGGATATCTGCTACGCCACCACGAACAGGCAGCTTGCGGTCCGTGCCATTGCAACGGATTGCGATCTTGTGCTCGTTGTCGGCTCAAAGAACAGTTCCAACTCGCTGCGACTGACCGAACTGGCGGAAGCCGTAGGCACCCCGGCCAAGCTGATCGACGACCGCTCCGAACTCCACGACGAGTGGTTCGATGGTGTCGAGCGAGTCCTCATCACCGCTGGTGCGAGTGCACCGGAAGACCTGGTGCAAGACCTCATCCTGCACCTCATTGAACGCTACGGCGGCGATGTGGAACAGCGTGATATCTATCGCGAGACCGTCGAGTTCGGCCTGCCCGGCACGCTCAAACAGTTCATGCGTTCGCAGGGCATCGACCCCACTGGCCGACGCATCACGATGGATAACTCCGCATCCATCGACGCATGGCTCAGCAGGCACAACATCCCGCACCGCACGGTTGATCTCACGATCGGCGTTTCAAACTGATTGGGTGAGGCGTTTACGGCGTCGTTTCGTCGGTAATCCGCACGCTGCTCTTTTCCTCGACGAGCATTTCGTATACCAGTTCCACATCCGCAGCGAGCATACGCACACAGCCCATTGAAGCCTGTGTGCCGATCGACTGCGGCTCGATGGTTCCGTGAATGCCATAACCGCCGAGATCGCGCACGGATTCACTCACGCCTTCCAGCCCGATCCAGCGTTCACCGATGGGATTCTGCGGGTCATCCGCGTGATACGACTGACCGGTGCGAGGATTTGTCCACGCCGGATTGATGAGCTTTGAGTTCGGCCTAACTCTGAACAGTCCTACGGGCGTCGAATCGTACTCGCCCAGCCCGACGGGGAAGCTCCGCACATAGACGCGATCAGCGCCTTCGCCGAGATAGATGTCCATGCGGAATTCTCGTTTATGGACGACCGCATGGAACGGCCCGCGAACGAGTTTCAACGTCTGCCCGACTCGAATCGACTCCGGGCGCTGGATTCGATTGATGCGCTGAATGAACCGCCAATCGACGTGAAGGTTCTGGCCGGTTGCGATGCGCGCCAGCGCATCACCCGAGCGCACGACATACGCAGCGCTGAAAGGATCACCCTGCACAACTTCTGGACTGAAGACAAGCCGCTCGTTGAGCTGCGTCAGGCTTTCACGGATGCGCTTTGCATTAACCGCGTCCATGCCTTCTGACTCCAACGCCTGCGTGAGCATTCGGCGAGCTTCTATCGGCCGATTCGCAGCGAGCATGTCCATGCCAGCACGCATCCGCTCTAACGCTCGTGCGCGTTGCGGATTGGTTGTGTCGCGTTCCGGCTGCGAAGGTGATGCTTTGGCGGGTGGCTGGATGGGCGATGTTTCAGGAACCAACGTGGGGGCGTTCGTTGCAGGGGAAGAGCGCGGCGGTGAAGTCTGGCCGCCACCCATTTGAATGGTCGGCTGCTGCGGAGGCGGCGACGTGCGCGCAGGCTCCGGTTGAGGCGTTTGACGAGTTGGGGTTGATTCACGAGGCGGGTTCGCGGCCAGTGTGTCTGCAAGAGCCTCACCATCGTTGGTCGTCATTTCCGCTGCCAAGGATTGCGCACGATTCGGCCCCAGGAAGCGCCATGCACCGTAGCTGACGACCAGCAGGCCCAGCAGGACGAAAATCATCGGTCGTCGACCGCCCCGACGACCACGGTACATATGGCTGTGGCGGCTCTTGGGACGGGCGGACTGACTGGGAAGAACCATGAGAAACTCCGAATGGTCTCGAGTATTCAAATCGCTGCAAAAACTATCGCCGCGACCGCGAGCCGCCCACATGGGTAACTCGTCGATCTGACACGACGATATCGACCGGAACATCGTGTTCGATTGAAGGAACGGCATCGATCATCTGGCAATCGAAAATGAGCGCCACCTTCGTCGCCGATGGTCTCAGTCGGGCAAGAAAACGATCGTAGTAGCCCCCACCGCGACCGAGACGATGCCCCTCTGCATCGAACGCCAGCCCCGGCACAACGACAAGGTCAAGCAGCGAAGGGGAAACCGCGCGACCGGAACGAGGCGTGCGTACACCATGCTCGTCAATATCCATCACGCGGTCATCAAACGATGTAACCTCGACAGGCGTGATCTCACGTCGATGCCAGTCCACCTTCGGCACGCACACCGTCTTGTTCGATTGAAAGCATCGCAGCGCGACAGGCGTTACATCCACTTCCGTCGCCAGAGGCATGTAGAGCATGAGAACGCTGGCGTGTGCAAACGCTTCCAGCGACACGAGTCGCTCACATGCGGACAAGGATGCGCCCCGACGGGATACATCGCTCATCTCGGCAAGACGAGCTTTCATCTCCGCACGAAAGTGCGCCTTGGTCTTGTCGAGTTCCTCAGCCATGCTCGTTCGTTGATGTCGGCCTCTGCGGAACAGGATGCTTCGCACGCAGCTCCGCGAGCCGATCCCGTATGATCTTTTCGAATCCTCGCTCCGTGGGCAGATAATAGACACGATCAACCCCGAGGTACTCCTGGGGTATATAGCCATCGGCAGAGTCGTGGCTGTAAACGTAGTTTTCGCCATGCCCAAGCGTCTTGGCCCCTGCATAATGTGCATCGCGAAGGTGAGTCGGCACAGGAATCGTTCTGCCACTCCGAACGTCGCTCACGGCACTCCAGATGGCCTTGGCTGAGGCGTTCGACTTGGGGGCCGTTGCCATATAGATCGCGGCCTGCGCCAGCGTAAGCTGACATTCCGGCATGCCGACTCGCTCAGCAATCTGCCAGGCAGCCGCTGCAACCTGAATCGCCTGTGGGTCGGCGTTGCCAATGTCCTCGCTGGCGAGAATGGCGATTCGCCTCGCAATGAATCGTGGGTCTTCTCCAGCTTCCAGCATTCGCGCGAGCCAGTAGATCGCCGCATCAGGGTCGGAGCCTCGCATGGATTTGATAAGCGCGCTCGCCACGTCGTAATGCTCGTCGCCTGTGCCGTCATAGACGACGGCTTTCGCTTGAGCGGACTGTTCCGCACATGCCAGATCGACATGAATCGGTCCGGCTTTCTCAGCCTGACTCAGCACCGCCACTTCCAGCGCATTCAGCGCGCGTCTGGCATCGCCATCGCTCAGACGCGCCCAATGGGCAATCGCTTCGTCCTCAATCGTAATCGGCAGATCGCGAAATCCTCGCTCATCGACGACAGCGCGGCGGATGAGCGATGCGACGGCCTCTTCATTCAATGGCTGGAACTGAAACACCGTTGATCGACTGATGAGTGCGCTGTTGACGGAGAAGTATGGGTTCTCTGTCGTGGCGCCAATGAGTGTAATCAAGCCTCGTTCAACATCGTTGAGCAGCACGTCCTGCTGGCTTCGCGAGAAACGATGGATTTCGTCAAGGAAGAGAATCGTGCGTTTGCCGCCTTCGTCGATGCGGCGCGTGCTGGCGGCGAGAATCTCGCGGATGTCCTTTACGCCCACAAGCGCAGCGTTGGCGCGTTCAAAGTGGCGGCCGGTGTGCTTCGCGATCACTTCTGCAAGCGTTGTCTTGCCCGTGCCGGGCGGCCCCCAGAACAACACGGATGTGAGACGATCAGCGTCCAACATGCGGCGCAGCAGCTTCCCCTCGCCCAGAAAGTGCTCCTGCCCCACGAACTCGTCGAGACGGCGAGGACGAAGGCGAACAGCAAGCGGCTCCACCATTTTCCGACGCTCGTCCCGTTGACCTTGCCAAAGATCGGTCATGTCCCAATTCTAGCCAGCGATCCCCTGCGGACTGCTCGAATGCAGCTTCTTTCCGTGAAACCGGTATCCAAACGTTGACGCGCTGCGTATGGACGGAATACTACTAGCGCACCGAAAAGGCCCAATCACATGCAGACTCGCCGCCTCCAGAACCGGCTTGTCCTCATCGTCGATGATGATGAGGACATCCTCTCCAGCATTGAACTCGCTATGCGTGCCGAAGGCGCTTCCACTCGCACGGCAGCGGACGGCAACGCAGCTCTGGTGGCCTGCCAGGAGTTTGAGCCGGATGCCGTCGTACTCGACATGATGCTGCCCAAGCGTTCAGGCTTCCTTGTGCTCGAGAAAATTGTGGAGCAGGACGATCCCCCCGTGGTTGTCATGCTCACCGCCAATCAGGGGAAGCGGCATCAGGCCTATGCCCACTCCATCGGCGTTCACGCCTACCTCAACAAGCCTGTCTCACTGGATCGCCTGATTGAGACCATCGCGGGGCTTCTCGAAAACAGCATTGAAGACGACGACTAGGTCGGCGGTTTTCCGGTATCCTGCACGGCTCGCCTGAGCGAGTTGATTGCGGAATCTGGAGCTTTCGTGGCCACACAGCAATATGTCATTCTGTCGCGCAAGCCTTCTTCGGGCAACGGCCTTGCACCGCTCGGCACGCGCCGCGAAGTGGTCGATCAGCTTGGTCGCTTCAATACTTCGCCTGAGCGGGCAGATGCCGATGACGTGCTGTGGGGGCCGGGCGTGCGTATCGATCTGCCGCCGCTGGTCGATCCTGTTACACAGATGCTGCTGACGGTTGTCGAAGAAGAAATCGGGTGGATGGTCATTATTCGGCTTGCAAAACATTTTCAGTGGAAGATCGTGGACACTGCGACCGGGCGCGAACTCAATCCATAACGCTCATGCCTCAAGAAACGAAATCCATCGCTGATCTGAACCACACGGAACTGCAGGGCACCACGGTGCATGCCGACGATCAGGCTGCACTGCGCAAAGCAATCGAACTGGCGGTCGATTACCGAGGTGATGTAACGCTGAAGCGTTGCTCAACCGGCGAGACCATTGAATGCTTCCTCTTTGATCTCAAGGGCGGAGCTGAGCCGACGGTTCGCGCGATGCTGCCAGACGAATCGCGGGGCAACCGGATTGCGATCCCGCTGTCGGATATTGCCTCGATCTGTTTCTCAGGTCGCGATACCGCTGCCGGCAAGTCCTTTGAGACATGGATGAAGAAATACGTTCAGAAGAAGCTGGCGGGTGAGACGGCCAGCATCGAATCTGAGCGGCTCGACTGAACGCAAGCAGGTTCCGAGAACGTATTCAACCTCGCTCTGTGCGGGGTGATAGAGCTTTTTATTGGATGTCATCGATCGGTTTGTAAACCGAACCTGAACATTCGGTCGAAGGTAGATGCCTGATGGAGACCCTGCTCTATATCGCAGGCGGCGTCGCGCTGCTCTTGTTCGGCGTGCGGTATCTCCGCAAGGGGCTGGACCGTCTGCTTGGCCCGCGATTCAACGTCTGGATTCAGCGTGCCGGCGCTCGTCGCGGGACAGCATTTTTCACAGGGTTAGGCGTTGCAGCACTGGCGCCGTCAAGCACCACGATGTCGCTGCTGGCGGTGCATTCGGTTCAGGCAGGACATCTCAATGCCCGGCAGATGCTGGCCGTGATGCTCGGCGCGAACATCGGCATCACCATTCTGGTGCAGATCGTCGCGCTCAATATCAACACTCTTGCGCCGCTTCTCATTCTGATTGGGGTGGTGCTGTTCCAATACACCGCTGGGCCGCGAAGTCGCGGCATCGGTCAGACGATTCTCAGCCTCGGCCTCATCTTTCTTGCCATGACGGTGATCCGTATGGGAATTCCGGATCAGATCGACGCTGCGGGCGACTTCGCCAAGCTGGTCGATATTGCGGAACGATATCCCGTGGGCCTGATGCTGCTTGCTGCGCTGATCGCGATGGTTTCGCAGTCCGGCACGGCAGCGATTGCGATTGTCATCGGTTTGATCGCAGCGGGTGTCGTCGGCTATGAAGTCGCCATTCCCACCGTTATCGGCGCGAATGTCGGCCTTGCAGCAACCACGCTTGTCATCGGGTGGCGGCAGGTCGAGTCGCGACGACTTGCGCTCGGCAACTTCGGGCTGAAACTGATCGTCGCCATTGTCTGCATGGCGCTGCTGCCGCAACTCTTCGCTCTGACTGAGTACCTGCCCGGCTCCACATCAAGGCAAACCGCAACCTTACACACGCTGTTCAACATTGTGGTGGCAATCATCGGCCTGCCGCTGGTGGGCGCGATCTCTAACCTGCTGAATCGCATCGTGCCTGAACCCCCCGCCACCGCAAGCGGCGTTGCCGTATTTGGCCCGAAGTACATCAACCTGGCCGATTCAGACTCAACAGCCCTTGCCATGGGCCAATCGATTCGTGAAATTCTGCGAACGTCTGAAATCGTCCGAGGCATGTTTGACGACATCTGGATCGCTCTGCGCCGCAACGATCAAATGCTGGCAGAAGAGGTGGCGCGGCGCGATGATCAAGTTGATTTGCTGGATGCGGAGATCAAGAAATTCCTCACACGGCTCATCACGCAGGATGCTGAGCATCAGGACGCTGACGAGCAGATGCTGCAGCTTCGTTACCTGAGCGAACTGGAAACGATCGGCGATATTGTTGACAAAAACATTTCAGAGCTGGTTATCAAAAAAATCAGGCACCGGGTCGAGTTTTCTCCTGAAGGATGGCGAGAGCTTGACGAGTTTCATCGTCGCGTTTCAGAGAATCTGCTGATTGCCGAAACGGCATTCACGACTCGGGATGAAACCCTCGCCAGGCAGCTTCTTCGGCACAAGACCACGATCAAACGAACGGAGCAGGAGTTTCGTGACAAGCATTTTGCCCGCCTCACTGCCGGTCGCCAGCAGTCGCACGAAACCAGCGCGATTCACCTTGATCTTCTGACGCACCTTCGCCGCATCAACAGTGCCGCAGCCAATATTGCCTACGCGATTCTCGAAGTGCGGCCCCAAGGCGAGACACTGGTGGCGCGAGGCGATTCAGGCGAATAACGCGCCGTTCATCTCGATTGCGCGTTGTGTTGTAGTGCTTTCAGCACCTGTTCTTCGTGCCCAGGCACCTTGACATTGTCCCAGCGATGGGTCACCCGCCCTGCTGCGTCGATCAGGTACGTTGTGCGCACCACGCCCATGTACTTTCGACCGTACATGTTCTTTTCGCGCCACACGCCATAGGCATCGCATACCGGCGGCACACCGGAGCTGTCGGGCACATCCGCAAGCAGCGTGAAGTTGAGTGTGAACTTAGCGGTGAAGTCCGTATGGCTAGCCACGTCGTCCGGACTGACACCCACAACGGTTACACCGGATGCTTCAAAACGAGGCATGGCGTCGCGGAACTGACATGCTTGCGTGGTACAGCCGGGCGTGTCATCCTTGGGATAAAAATACAGCACCAACGGCTTTCCCTGAAACTCGTTCAATGTGCGAAGCCGTCCGGTTTGGTCTCGCAATGAGAATTGCGGCGCGATTTTTCCTGCTTCAATGATCGGCATGGTGCATGGCCCTCTGGCAGATACGAGCTCGTCATCGCAGGAGCGGCCGACATGCGACCCAGTGCCCCGAATGAACCTCTTGAAGCTGCGGGGCGCTGCGTGCAGGCCCTCCTTGCGAAGGCCACCACGGTATCGTTGAATCATCCCCTGGGACAATCGCGCGAAACTCACTGGGCGATGCTACCAGCTCCGCGATGGTGCGAAGACGCGCACGATCCCCTTCCATGCGCGGCCTGCAAGCCAGAAGGCCTCGCGTGTATGGATGCAATGGGTTCGCCAGCAGTTCGCATACAGAGGCACGCTCAACCACGGCCCCCGCATACATCACGCAGACTTCGTCCGCGTGGTCCGCGACGATACCGAGATCGTGCGTAATCAGCAGAACTCCCATGTTTCGTTCATCACGCAGTCGGCGGAGCAGAGCGAGAATGTCCGCTTGGATCGTTACATCCAACGCAGTTGTCGGCTCATCTGCCAACAACAGTTTTGGCTTGCACGCCAGCGCCATCGCGATCATCACGCGCTGCCTCATACCCCCCGAAAGCTGATGCGGATACGTCCCATACCGCTTTGCGGGCTGCGGCAATCGCACTGCATTCATGGCCTCAATGGTGATGGACTTCGCATCTTGTGCGGTTACCTTGTGATGTCGCCGGACTGCTTCCGCAACCTGATCTCCAATCGGAAACACCGGATTGAGTGAAGTCATCGGCTCCTGAAAGATCATGGCAATCTCGCCGCCGCGCACATCCAGCATGTGGCGCTCGCTGAGGTCAAACAAATCTTTTCCCTGAAAAAGAATGTTGCCTCGTTCAATGGTTGCTGTGGGCGGCAGTAATCGCAGAATTGTCAACGCCGTTACAGATTTGCCACTGCCTGACTCCCCCACCACCGCAAGCGTCTTCCCGGCTCGAACAGTCATGCTGACGCCGTGCACGGCGCGCAGCATCTGGCCATCACGCGCCGCAAACGACACGGTCAGGTCTTCAATCTGCAACAGCGGTGCATCGGCCATGTCCTGGGTGATACTTCCTTGATTCATTGGCGGAAAGACAATGTGGACTTCTTCACGTCAGTTCTTCATGCTCCGGCTTTGGGCGCTGTTGAATGCTCCGCGCGGATCAAGCCTCTCACGAAGGTTCTCGCCGACAAAGTTCAGCCCAAGCAATGTCATGGCAATGAACAGGCAAGGCCAGAATAACAGCCACCATCGCGAACGGACAATGTTCATCTCGCTCAAACCTGCGGACGCGAGGTTACCCCAACTGGGCAACGGTTCACGCACGCCGATGCCGAGAAAGCTCAGAAAAGATTCCGAAAGGATCGCGGTCGGCACCGCAAGGGTTGCGTACACAACGATCGGCCCCGTCAGGTTCGGCAGCAAGTGCCTGAAGAACTGCCGTGGGAGCGGCACACCGATGGCGCGGCATGCTTCCATAAACGGCTGCTCTTTAAGACTCAATACCTGCCCGCGAATCACACGCGCCATCGTCAGCCAACTCACGCCGCCGATGGCGACGAGCAGCGTAACGATCCCCGCTGCCTGTCGCTGTTCGGTTGAAAGCAAACCGCCGCTTCGTTCGATCAATCCATCCACAGCGACCGCAAGCAGCACGACCAGCAGCACAGTCGGCAAGCCGAAGAGCACGTCAACCGCACGCATCATCACGGCATCCGTTCGGCCACCGACCCATGCAGAAATGGTGCCATACAGCACGCCGATGACAACGGCGATGGCGGCTGCGGAAATACCAATCAGCAGACTGATTCCACCGCCCGCCAGCAGGCGGATGAAGAGATCGCGGCCGAGTCGATCCGTGCCGAGCAGTGGACGCGGTCGTACCCCTCGCATTTGTTCAACAGCGGCCAATCGCTGGAGTTCATCTGCTGCGTGCCTTGCCCAGAACGGCGGTAACAGCGAGAGATCAAGGTCCGTTGCTTCAAACCGTCTTGCAGGCGTTGCGAAGGCTTGCTCCTCGGCTGCCCCCATGCTTGGCGAGTCAGACGCATGCCCCAATGTGTACGGCAAACTCAAGAGGCTTACTGCCGCGAACAACACGAGTGCAACAGCGCCAATCCAGCCAAGCCAACGCCCCGGAGACGCGGAAAGAAAGGTTCGTCGCAGAAACGTGGATGTTTCGGAGGCGTGGCGGCCCATCAGCGCGGATGATATCCAATCCGTCTGCCCTTTCACGACGATGCGGCTTGCGTTGGCAGTGCTAGAACAACGCCGGCGGATGTTCCATCGGAACTTCTTCGACTGGGGCAGGCGCGCTGGTTGGCGGTATAGAGATTGCCAAACCCGCTTCCTTGGCGGTCTTGATCGCGCTGTCCACAAACGCGCGAATCGGATCCCCTGGCGCAGGAATCGGTTTCACGGATTCGAGCCTCACCGTTTCGGCAGTCCAGACAACATCAACATAATGCCATCGTGTATTGAGACGATCATCCGGCGGGCCAGGAAGACCCCGGTCAAGTTTGATCTCGATCTTGACACCATCAAGGAGAAACACGCGATCGCGATCCGGCAGCACTTGAACAATCATCGTTGTGCCATAGCCGGTGAAACTGCCTCGCGGGGTCCGTGTGTGGGGACGGTGCCCGGTCAGGTACGCGTAGCCGGATTCGATGGCAAAGACCGGCAGCGAATTAGCGAACGTCGCAACCGCGGGTCCATACGACGGGTTGTCCGGGGCGACCGGAAGCGGACCGAGCACCCCAAAAAAGTCATCAGTTCCACTTCCACCACGCGAAAACTGAAACACATGCTGTTGATGGGTGGTGATCTGTCGATTCGGCGTCAACAGCGTGCCGATCTGCCGGACGGCAACAACCGGCGTGGGATTCATAAACTCAGGGCCGCGTGGGTGTTCCTTGTCGCAACACGCACACCCCCATAGCGAAACGGCAAAGAGTGATGCCAGAATAGCCGCGCCCAATCGGGATCCCATGACTTGACTCCTAGATGCTTGGACTCGTCCGACGGCTGCGCCACGCGGCAGCCGCAAGCTCGCCGCCCAGCACCATGGCAATCGCAGGAACGATTGGATTGATGATGTAACGATACTGAGCGAACAAAAAGACTGCAAAGCCAGCAATGACAACAGCCGCCATCGCCAACACGACGATGCGCGGCACATGGCGTGTATCAAGCCTGAAACCGATGACCACGCCGAGCGCTGCCGCAGCAATCAGCGCGAAGCGTGACGCCGCAATGCGGTCGTATCGAAGCACTGCTCCTGCAATGACTTCATCCATCAGCGTTGCATGAGCGTAACACGCATGAACGCGCCTGCCGCCGGGATGGTCGCGTTCCTCCTCTGCAACCTGACGGAAATCGCCGACGAACACCGCCTTCCCGCGCAAACGGGCTGCAACCTCCGCATCGCTGGCTTCGAGCACCCAGTCGTAATCGACGCTCGATGCTTCAAGAAAATCATCTGACGGAATGCTCAGCAGTGAAAAACCCACGGCATCCTTCGGCGAGATGCCCACCTGAGGCTCATCGATACCCGTGTGAAACCCACTAAGCCGCACCTGCAACCGCTCGCCCGGCAACCACGTTCGCCGACCTGCTGCATCCGGGCGATACCACCGAATGTGCGCCATCGCGCTCGGCGGATCAAATGTTACATCAGTCAGCCAGCCGGGATTCCGATACGCGCCAATCGTGGCGAAGACAAAGGATTGAATCGGATCGAGCACATCTCGAAGGAGAACCACGTCCAACTCCCACAAGACATCCGAAGCAGCTCCACCACTAGCGACACCCCATTTCACATGTTCTGCAAAAATCGGATTGACCATCAGCGCAAGTCCATGCTCATCCACGCGCCAATCCGGCGAGGTGATGACGACGTCGCCGCCCGCATTTTTGATGGCCTGCACACCAGCTAGAAACGCCTCGTCTGCATCGGTCTCGCCTGGAAATGCGATATCCCACGCAACAACGCGAACACCAGCCTTGGCAAGCTGCTTCATGAGTTGGCCATGCAACCGACGAACAGTAGTCCAGCGATCCGTCTCTACGCCGGTTACGCCATGCCGATCCGCCAAGTCGCTGAGGCGTGAAGCAGCATGATCGGTCAGGCGCACGATGCGCGAATGTCTGAACGCATCACTGCTCGGCGGCGAGGTACCAAGCGACGCCAGCGCAGAGAGGTATGTGTTGTTTGCATTTGTCCATTGATAGACAAGGGGCACGCCGACGAATTCCGTCAAAAGCGAAGCGATAAGAACAATCACCAACGCCGTCGTAACCACATGGCGCATCATGAATCGAGCCGCCGCATTACGAAGCTCAACAAGCGGTCGTCGACGATCTAGATACGCCTGCATCCGCTGGCCCAGAGCCGCCGCCGCCGGCGGACGATCGCGCGGGTTCTTGCTCAAAGCCCCCAAAAGCATGCGCTCAAGTTCACCCCCAACGCGATGCAATGTTTCGCTCGGTCGTTTTGGTGGTTTGTCGCAGATCGTATTCGCAGCTTCTATCAATGAAACTTGCTTCAAGTTGTACGGCATTTCGCCGCAAAGCAACTCGTACAGAATCACGCCCAGCGCGTAAACATCTGTTGCCGGTCCGATCATCTGCGCAACGGGGCGAATCTGCTCAGGCGCCATGTAGCGAACTGTGCCGATCACGCGGCCGTCTTCGACATGCGGTTCGATGTTGCCATGTGCGTCCATCGTTGCACTGGCAATTCCGAAGTCAATCACCTTCGGCTCGCCTGAAGGATCAACCAGGATGTTGCCGGGTTTGAGATCGCGATGCACGATTCCGAGCCTGTGCGCCTGGTCAACGGCATCGCACACTCGAACCATCAACTCAAGCCTTTGTGCGACGCTCAGGCCATGCGCTGCTGCGTAGTCTGTGATCGGCATCGCTCCGGGGACGTACTCCATCGCGAAGTAGGCGAACTTCTCACCCTGATACATCTCAACGCCGGCGTCGTACACGTGAATGATGTACGGATGGCGGAGTGATGCCAGGATTTGAGCCTCATCCTGAAAACGCTTGATCGCACCAGCCGCAGCGTGAAGGCGGTCGGTGTTCTTCAGAATCTTGACTGCGACCAGCTTGCGGGGCGAGTCCTGCTCGGCGAGGTACACCGCCCCCATCCCGCCCATGCCAATCAGTTTTCGAATCCGATACCGCCCGATCCGGTCAGGAATGCCGATTGGTCCGGGCAAGGAACCACTTGACGGAAGCGTGGAAGTCTCGTGTTCCGGCAAGGCCTGCGGTTTGGCGGCGTCTGGAGAATGTCGGTCCTGCTCAACCACATGATCTCCCACAAAGTTCGCAGTCAGTATAGCTTCGAATGCACGAGAATCGTGACTCGCAATGCTTTGACCGTTTCACCCCCGATTTTTTGAATGATGCCTGTAACGGAAACCGCATAACTGCGTGGCGCGATAGAATGCGGCTTGAGTCCGGGCTTCCCTCCGCCGCTCAGCCATCTGGAACCCCCGCTATGACCGTTGAACTCGCCCGCCACAATGCAGTTTCCGCAGCCACTGATTGGAAGAGCAATCGTATGACGAATGGCCGCCTTCCTGATTCCCATCGTTCAGAGCACATTGATCAGATCTTTGCGCGAGACAGCTTCAACCAGCGGGTGCTTCGGCAGCGATTGCCGAAAGATATCTATCGCCGCTTGATGCTGACCATTGAGCACGGCGAGCCGCTCGACGAGGAAATCGCAGGCGTCGTGGCTGCTGCCATGAAGGATTGGGCCGTTGAGAACGGTGCGACGCATTACACGCACTGGTTCCAGCCGCTAACCGGCCAGACGGCGGAGAAGCATGATTCGCTGATCGTGCCCGATGGTCGAGGCGGCGTGCTGTATGAACTGTCCGGTTCATCACTCGTTCAGGGTGAGCCGGATGCTTCTTCATTCCCTTCAGGTGGTCTTCGCGCAACCTTTGAAGCGCGTGGCTACACCGCGTGGGATCCCACCAGCCCGGCCTTCCTCATGCGAGGTGAAACCTCGGTTACCCTCTGCATTCCGACGGCGTTCGTCTCGTGGACTGGCGAAGCACTCGATAAAAAGACGCCTCTGCTTCGCTCCATGGACGCTATCTCTACGCAGGCGATGCGCATCCTGCGGCTCTTCGGCACAGACAGGGGCGTCAAGCGCATTCACACCACCGTTGGCCCGGAACAGGAGTTCTTCCTCGTCGATCGCAACCTCTTCTACGCAAGGCCCGATCTCGTTACGTGCAATCGCACGCTTTTCGGTGCCAAGCCGCCGAAGGGTCAGCAGCTTGAAGATCATTACTTTGGCTCAATTCCGCCTCGCGTTCTCGCATTGATGACGGAAGTCGAGCGAGAGTTGTATCGCATCGGTGTACCACTGAAGACGCGGCATAACGAAGTCGCGCCGGGCCAGTTCGAGATTGCACCGATCTTTGAACACGCCAACGTCGCCATTGACCACCAGATGGTGCTGATGGAAGCCTTGCATCGCATCGCGCCGCGTTACGGGCTGCATGCCATCATGCATGAAAAACCGTTCGCTGGCGTCAACGGTTCCGGCAAGCACAACAACTGGTCGATGTCCACGGATACGGGCGTCAACCTGCTTGATCCCAAAGACGAAACACACACGAACATGCAGTTCCTCGTGTTCTTGTGTGCCGTGATTCGAGCCGTTGATCTGCATGGCGATCTGCTGCGTGCATCGGTGGCCAGTGCGGGAAATGACCATCGCCTCGGTGCGAACGAAGCCCCACCCGCCATTATTTCCATCTTCCTCGGCGACATGCTTACCGACATTGTTGAGCAATTGGAAAAGGGATGGCCCTCGCGAACGCTCAAAGGCGGTGCGTTGGACCTCGGCGCAAAGATTCTGCCGAACATTCCGCGGGATTCAGGCGACCGCAACCGCACGTCGCCGTTTGCATTCACGGGCAACAAGTTCGAGTTCCGCGCGGTCGGCGCGTCTGCGACCGCAGCGTGGCCGAACACCATCATGAACACAATCGTGGCGGAGTCTCTGGATTTCGTCGCAACACAGTTGGAGAAAGCCGCTGGCGCGAAGCCGACTGAAGCAAAACTGACTGCCGCGGTCAAGAATGTTCTCAAAAAGCTCATCAAGGATCACAAGCGCATCATCTTTAACGGCGACGGCTATTCGGATGCATGGCATGAAGAAGCCGCACGTCGCGGCTTGCCACACTTGCGCGATACTGTCGATGCACTGCCGGTGCTCGGCTCGAAGAAGTCGATTGAACTCTTCAAGAAGTATCACGTACTCTCCAAACCAGAACTCGAAAGCCGAGTCCACATCTTCTTCGAGAAGTATGTGCGTGAGATGCAGATCGAGGCGGAACAGATGGTGCTCATGGCGAAGCAGATGATCCTTCCCGCCGCGCTTGAGCATCAGGCGAGGCTGGCGGAAGCGGTCGCTTCAACTGAAGCTGCGGGCGTAGAGTGCAAATCCATCCGCATGATGCTGGAAGATTTCGCCACGCAGGTCGGCAAGTTCCACGACGCAATGAGTTCACTCGATCTGGCAACCGATCATCATGCTGCCGATCCCGTGAAACACGCCAGATACGTCCGCGACAAGATCATTCCGCTGATGACGCAGTTGCGGCAGCTCGGCGATGAACTGGAAACGCGCGTGGCGTCTGACATCTGGCCTCTACCGACCTATCGCGAACTTCTCTTCATCAAGTAGCCCTACACAGCAACGTGTTGCGCCCAATGTTCTTCGAGTCGCTTGATCGAGACTTTCTCGATCGCGCCAATTTCCTGCGCGAAGAGAGAAACGCGCAGCTCTTCAAGCAGCCAACGGTGGCGCGTGAGTGCAGCGTGAACCGTGCCCTGCTGAGTGAACACACGAAGTTGATCCACACATCGCTTCCAGAGGATGTTGAAGTCCGCCGCCAAGGCGCGATCGCGAGCCAATTTGCCGCCTCGCAGTTTGTCGATCCGCAGCGACATGCCACGTAAGTATCGTGGAAGCTGCTCCAACCATTCGGGCGGCGTGGTTGTCAGAAAGTCGCGATGCACCATCAGTTGAAGCTGCTCGGTCATTTCAGCGTGCGGCTCACGAAACTGCGCCGTACGGACCTCATCCAGCCGTAATTTCACTGTGTGCGCTTGACTCAGCACCGTGTCAGCCAGTCGGCACACGCTTTCAACAGCGTCCTGCCATTGCTCCCATCCGGCCTGCACCGCTCGCTCAAAGGTCTTCCGGTCTCGAATGTCGGATTGATGCCGGAGAAATGCCTTATCGATTGCTCGCTGAAGCGCCTGCTCGCGAAGTGCCGCGCCGTCACCCAGGCCCAGTGAGACACCGTAAAGAGCGGATTGCTCAAGATGCGGCATGTGCGACCGTTGCCAGGACATTTCATCACGATGCTGAAGCATGATGAGACGACGCAATCCTGCTCGTGTGGCGGCTTCGGCAATTTCTTTCGACTCAAGAGGGCGCAGCGTAACCCCGTCGCCTTCATCGACGATCGCGGGAAATGCCGTCATCTCAATCCCCGCTCTCCGAACAACCACTTGTTCGGCCAACTCTCCAAAATCCCACGAACGATGCTTGCCAGTTGGCAGGTGTGATGCCTGAACTGATTTGCTCGGCGCTTGTATGTGACTTCTACGACTTTTCGCTACATCGGCGCCATGCACAGTCATCCGAATCGCGTCAAGATCGCGGCCTTTGACGATCGTTGTCCCTGCATCATCGACAACGTTGATATTCATGCACAGATGCGCAGGAATTGCAGCAGCATCCCATTCCTTGCGAGGCACTTCAATCCCGGTCATCGCATGTAATGCCCTGCCGACTGATTCAAAGAGCGAACCTTCACCATAGCGACCGTTCGCTCGCAGCCGCTCCGCACACGCCGCTGCAATTTGAGGGGCCGGGACAAAGTGGCGGCGAATCGACTTCGGCAGCGTGCGAATCATTGCTGCGATCTTGTCTTCAATCAGCCCGGGGACAAGCCAGTCCAACCGTTCGCGCGTGAGTTGATGCATAATCGCAACAGGCGCGGTGACTGTTACGCCATCGTCTTCATGTCCTGGCTCAAAGCGATACGCCAACGGCAGTGATGCAGCGTTGACGATCAGATGACTGGGAAATCGATCCGCAGTTGCGCCGTGGGCATCATCCGCCAACAGCAGTTCGCGCGTCATGAACAGTAGTCTCGGCTCGGCCTCTTCCGCATTCACTCGCCACGCTTCAAATGCCGCACCGCTGAAAATGCCCTCGGGAACCCTCGCGTCGTAAAACGCATACTGATGGGCGTCGTCTGCAAGTACGCCGCGCCGGCGAGTCATTTCTTCAAACTGACGAATCTCTTCCACGAGCTTCTGATTATGGCTCCAGAACGGCCCCGCACTGCGACACCTTCCTTCAACCAGCGCGTGAATAAAGATTTCTCGCGAGGCCTTGGGGTCGATCGGCCCATAGGCAACGCGCCGATTGCGCACAATCTCAATGCCGAACAGCGTAACGGTCTCCAGCGCGCCGACATCTGCTGGTCGCTCGCGCCAGAAGGGTTCCGCATATCGCCGCTTGACGAGATGTGGAGCCAACCGCTCAATCCACTGCGATGAAATACGGGCGACATTGTGGGCATACAGACGGGTTGTTTCGATAAGTTCCGCGGCCACAATCCACTGCGGCGTGCGCTTGAACACTGCTGAACCCGGAAAAATGTGAAACTTGCGGCCGTGCGCACCGGTGTATTCGTGTCCTTCTCCCTTGATTCCAATGTGGCTGAGAAAACCCGCAAGCACCGCACGATGCAGCGGGTCATGCTTCGTCGCCTCATCATTCGCGTCCGTCGATCGGCGCCGCTTCTTTCCGCGACGCGGCCTGCCTGTTTCATGTGTCGTTACTTCTGCTTCAGCAATCAACTCGCGAAGCTGACGAAGCACATCTTCCCACTCGCGCATCCGCACGAATGAGAGATAATGCTGCGAATAGAGTTTGCGCAGCTTCCGTTCGTTCATCCCTTCCGCCTCGCGGTGCTCTCGATGGAATCGCCACAGATTGAGCAGTGTGACGAAGTCTGAATCTTCGTCGTGAAATCGACGATGCGCTTCGTCGGCAGCATCGCGCCGATCGTGAGGTCGCTCGCGAGGGTCTTGAATCGAAAGCGCTGCGGCAATCACCAATGCGTCGCTGAGGCATCCTTCTTCACGCGCAGCCAGCAGGATACGGCCGAGTCGTGGGTCAATCGGCAGTTTCGCCAAGCTCTCGCCGATTGCGGTGATTTCCCCCCATTCGTCAAGTGCGCCCAGTTCATGCAGCGTGTTGTAGCCGTCCGTAATCATGCCCCAGCGGGGAGGCTCGATAAACGGAAAATCCTCGATCTTGCCGAGCTTCAATGCCTTCATCTGCAGGATGACGCTCGCCAGATTCGTGCGAACGATTTCAGGCGGGGTGAACTCTTCTCGTCTGCGGAAGTCGTCTTCGGAATACAAACGAAAACAAATGCCGGGACCAAGACGACCGCAACGTCCTTTGCGTTGGTCCGCAGATGCACGGCTGATCGCCTCAATCGGCAATCGCTGCACGCCGCTGCGGGCGGCGTAGCGACTGATCCTGGCGTAGCCCGCATCAACCACGTATCGAATGCCCGGAACCGTCAGCGATGTTTCAGCGACGTTTGTTGCGAGGATGATGCGCCTCACTGCCCGGTTTGTCGTGGCAAACACTCGATTCTGCTCCGCGGCGCTGAGTCGCGCATACAGCGGCAACACTTCCGTGCCTGCGTTTCGTTGATGCTTGACCAGTGCTGTAGCGATCTCTCGAATCTCACGCTCGCCTGACAGAAACACGAGAATGTCGCCCGGCCCTTCCGCAATCGCCTCATCCACCGCATCCAGCACGCCTTGCCGCAGATCACGATCTTCAGCGTCCTCACTTTCGCTGACAAGTGGACGGTATCGCACGTCAACGGGATATGTTCGGCCTGACACTTCAACAATTGGTGCAGGCTTCGGGCTGGCAAAGTGCTCGCTGAATCGCTGTGGATCGATCGTTGCAGACGTGATGATGAGTTTGAGATCAGGTCTGCGTGGCAGGAGCCGTTTGAGATACCCCAACAGAAAGTCAATGTTCAGGCTGCGTTCATGCGCTTCATCGACGATGATCGTGTCGTATTGAAGCAGCAGCGGATCGCTGCGCGTTTCCGCCAGCAGGATGCCATCGGTCATCACTTTGATGTGGCTGGTCTCACTGACCGTATCACCGAAGCGTATCTTGTAGCCAACATACTTACCGAGCGGCGAACGCAGCTCATCGGCGATGCGGGCAGCGATTGTCCTCGCTGCGATTCGCCGCGGCTGCGTGTGGCCAATCAATCCCGCAGTTCCGCGACCAAGTTCAAGGCACAGTTTGGGCAATTGTGTTGTTTTGCCGGAACCAGTTTCTCCACAGAGAACGACGACCTGATGGTCTCGAATGGCGCTCGCGATCTCCAACCGGCGTTCGACAACGGGCAGTTCTTCGGGATAGATCAGCGTGGGTGTATCGTTAGTGCGAGATTGCCGCCTTGTGATGGATGCTTGAATCTCACGCTGCAACGTATCCAGTTTGCCACCTTGCTCAAGACGTCGCAACCCAGCGCGCAACCGAGGCTGGTCGATCAACATGCATGATTCGATATCACGCCGAAGAGAATGCAGGCGATCATGGCTCATGGACGCGACGATGATACGCCATGCACTCGCGGCGTCGTTACTCCGCCTTCAATCTTCGCAGACTGTCGATGAGTGCATCAAGATGAGCTTTCTCATGGGCAGCAGAGATTTGCACACGAAGACGCGCATGGCCTTCGGGCACGACTGGATAACCAAAACCGATGACAAACACGCCCATTTCAAGCAGGCGCCTGCTCATGGCGATGGCCTTGGCGGTATCGTGCACGATGATCGGGCAGATCGCCGTGGGTGAATCGAGCACATCGAATCCCGCAGCCTTGATGCCCTTGCGCGCGTATGCGACGTTCTCACGGAGCTTCGCAACCCGCTGCGGCTCTCGCATGAGAATCTCAATCGCCTTATTCGCGCTGCACGCCACCGTAACAGGAAGCGCATTGGAGAACAGCGTTGGCCTGCCACGTTGAACAAGAAGTTCGATTCCGTTGCGAGGGCCTGCAATGAATCCCCCCGCCCCGCCGCCAAGCGCTTTGCCAAGCGTGCCGGTGAAGAAATCTACTGCGTTGCCAGGCATGTTGTAATGCTCATGCGTTCCACGACCGGTCGCGCCCATGACGCCTGTTGCATGGCTGTCATCGACGACAAGCAGCGCGTTGTATTCATCGCAGAGCGCACGCAAACCGGGTAAATCGCCGATGTCGCCTTCCATGGAAAACACGCCGTCTGTAACCACCCAGATGACGCCGGTTACCTCGCTGTTCGCCCGCGCCGCTCGCAGCTTGTCACGCAGATCATTCAGATCGTTATGCCGATAGACCGCTTTGTGGACGCCTTTCTTGATAACGGTCGCAAGCCGGATGCCATCGATAATCGAAGCGTGATTGAGCTCATCCGAAATGAGTAGATCGCCCGGTTCTGCCAGCGTTGCAAAGATGGCTTCGTTGGCATTCCAGCAGGAAACGAATGTGTACGCCGCTTCCACACCAAGAAACTTCGCAATGGTGTTCTCAATCGTTTCGTGTGGCGTGAACGTACCGCAGATGAATCGAACGGACGCTGTGCCCGCCCCATACTTGCGAATCCCCTCAATGCCTGATTCAACGACTTCGGGATGGTTGGCGAGGCCGAGATAGTTGTTTGAGCAGAAGCAGGCGACGTCGCCATACTCGCGCAGATGAATCGAAGCATCCATCGGACCTTCGATCATCTGCAAATGCTTGAGCTGGCCGGTCTGTTCAAGCTGTGAGAGAATCGAATCGGCTCGGTTGGCGAATGTCTCGCGGCCTGTGGTATGCGTCGTCGTCATTCGTATATCCATTCACTGAACGTAGCATGCACTGCATACGAGGTTCATCGGCTCAAGCGGTGTAGCGCGACTTGATGCGCGGCACCAGATAGTCATCAAAAGCTGCCTTGAGATCGTACTTCGGCGTGTAGCCCCAGTCGCGGCGCGCCGCTGCGTCGTTGACATCCGCAGGCCATGAATCCACGATAGCCTGTCGCTGCTCATCAGGCGCGAACGTGATTTCCGATCCGGGGAACGCCTGCTGCACCAGTCTGGCGATCTCTCCTGCGCTCGGATTGAAGCTGCCGACGTTGTACACGCACTGCCTGAGCGTTGTGCTTTCCGCGTGCGCAAGCGTCAAAATGGCGTCGATAGCGTCGGGCATCGTCATGAACGGAATCCGCGCATCCGCGCGCACAAAGCAGGCATATGGGGTTCCCTGTGCCGCTGCGTGAATCATCTCCGGCGCGAAATCGCTTGTACCGCCCGAAGGAAGCGTTTCCGCGCTGATAATGCCCGGAAAGCGAATGCAGCGGAAGTCGACAAGGTCCGGCACGCGATCCTTGGCAAGTTGTCGATAGTGCTTTGCAAAATAACGGCCGAGGTGTTCGCCGTAGAGCTTGTTGCAGCCGTACATCGTGGTCGGCATCGTGAACTGATCTTCCGTTACTGCGCCGGCTCGCGCTTTCGTCTCAAGGTCAGGCATGCCATAAACCGCTATCGAACTCGGAAAGATGAACTTGACCGGCTGGCCATGCGAGCGAGCCTGTTCCGCAGCCAGCCGCAGCAGGTTCATTGTGCCGTTCACGTTGACTTCATGAGCCGCTTCAGGCACGAACTCCGCCCTCGTGCTGAGCAGTGCTGCGAGGTGATAGACCTCGGTGATCTCAAACATGGAGAGCAGCCGCTTGAGCAAGGCGTTGTCACAAATGTCGCCAGCGAATGTCTCTCTGCATCGATCTCGAATCGACGCATCGAGTTCGCGGACATCCATCGCAACTATCTCGCTGC
Source organism: Phycisphaerales bacterium (assembly GCA_035443885.1). Lineage (GTDB taxonomy): Bacteria > Planctomycetota > Phycisphaerae > Phycisphaerales > SM1A02 > DAOMNO01. The sequence goes on along the minus strand of DAOMNO010000004.1, from coordinate 133,034 downwards.
GCCCCGCTTCGTGAAGGGCATTGATCAGGCCATGCCCCACTTCGCCGCCCGCCCCTGTAATCAATACCGCGGCATGGCGACGAACGCCTCGTTCGCGCGAATCAGGCGAAGCGGCTTCTACGGGATGCAGCGTAGCGTGGGTTCCGGTCGGGTTCAGCGAGTTCATACGGGCTTTCCAAGGAAACCCGCATTGTACTGGCCAATTCACCTATCGCACGGATCGTGTTTCTGAGCGACCGTCATGGTGTTCGAAGGTAACCGTGGCAGCTTCTGAGTTGATTGCAGCGATGCGCCAGCCCTCGCCCAAGACATCGCCGACTCGCATCGGCTTTCCATTGATGAGCGCGATGTTGCCGTCTCGGCTGGCCATGACGGCTCGCACGACAACGTTCAACCCCTCAGCAGTTTCCACAATCGGCACTTCAGCCTGAGGAACCGCAGGAGGCGCGGGGCGTTCAAGCTGCCGCGGCTCCACATAAAACGGCGAAGGCCCAAATGGAGAGTTGCGAAGAACCTGAAGATAATCCGCCACACGCTCCTGTTCGGGGCTTGACTTTGCCGCAGATGATCCATGAGGAATCGCCAGTGGAGCTTCGGCGGCAGGTTCAACGTAGGCAACGGCCTGGTTCGGGTTAGCCGCGCCGATCCACATGGCGGTCACTTTGACCACCGCCACGGGAGCCAGGAACACCGCAAGCACGGTCAATGATCGCTTCGGATCAATGCTTTGCATGTGGGCCTCCCTTCATGGCGAGCAGCGCATCCGGCACGATGAAGCTCAGCACCTCGAGCGACAAATTCGCCACGATTGCAACATGGCCTTGGTCATCCGCCTGTGGCATCAACATCAGCGATGCTGGCCGAAAAAAGCCGGGCACAGTGTTCAGCGAATCCAGAAACGACGCAATCTGTTCAAACGTGCCTTGCACGCTCATCGAAATCTGTCGCACCTGCATCCCTGTTACTGGTTGCGAAGCCGGACCTGTTGTTCGTCCTGCCGATCCGGGATGGAGCGTATGGACAAATACGCCGTTCTGCCTTGCGAGGTCCATCATCACTGCATAGAGGTGGGATGAATCATGGCCAAGCGCGTTCGCCTGCTCAATGTGCCTGACGCGCTCTCGCAAGGCGGACGCCTCTGCTGCGATGTATTCCACAGTGGCTTGATCCAGACCGCCCAGTTGAGCAGCATGTTCCGGCTCAAGTTGATGCTGCGCGATGATTGATTCGAGCCGATTGATCTCTTCCATACGCGGCTGCACGAACATCAGCCAGCCGCCAACACAAACGGCAAGGATGACCACGGCCTGCGCAATGAGTTCTCGATTGAGCTTCATGGCGCGTTCTCCTCGCGAACATGCGCGACACTGGTCGTTGTGGCATTCCTTCGAGCGGCAAGAGCGTGCAGTGATGTCTCGAACTGTTCCCCGCTTCGATCCCCCAGTGATGTAAACTGAACACTTCCAAGGACAACATTGGCGAAAAGCGGACTTTCTCGCAATGCTTCGACGAGGCTTCGAAGCTCAGTCGATTGCAACTCGTTTGACGCCTGCACCGCAAAGCCGCTGAGTGAGCCGGTCATCACGCCTTGTGATCTTCGGAAACTCACGTTCGTATAGCGAACTGATCGCGGTGTGATTCGACTCAGCTCATGCAGCGCAGCTCGGAAGTCCACTCGTGCACCAATTTCCTGGTCGATCAGTTGATCGAGCTGTTTCATGTGCTCCATGGATGTCATCAGCCGCTTCGCAGTCGCACGAAGGGCTTCATCGCTCGCAGCACGACTGGTGAGCGCATCGGCAGTACGACGAGCTTCAGCAGCGCGAACATTGAAGCGAACCGCATCAAAAGCGATGACGGCGATCGCGGCAGCGGCTCCTGTCCACATCCAACGCTTCAGCCGGGAAACTCGCCGCGAATGAGCCATCGGTACAGGCTGAAGGTTCATCTCCTCACAGAACTTCGCATCATTGGCGTCAAAGCGAAGCGGAGACCCCACTGCGCCTGATTCGGCATTGTCGCCGGTGTCATTGGCGACATCAGGGATGACGGGAACCTCAATCTCCGTCGCGATCAATTCCGCCAAGCCCGGTACGGAACTGCCCGGACCGGTGCAGGTGATGGTAATGCCCTCGCGGGCTTCATCAGGAACCCCAAATCGAAGTGACTGGCGCAGCTCAACGATCGATCGCTGCAACATCGGCTGGATAAGCGGAAGAAGATCGTAGCAGTGAAGTCCGAGTTCCTCGTGAACCTTCGCAGTGCGGTTCACAAGGCCATGCTTGTGCAGAATGGCCAGAGCCTCGCACTCGCTGAGCCGCACCATTGAGTCATCAACCGTGCCGTTGCTTGCTCTACCGTGACGCTCACATCTGAAAGGCCGAGCCAGAACTTCCGCCATGGTTCGAACGCCAAGGTTCACTTTTCGTGAGAAGCGCAGGGAACCGTTTGATGCATACAAGAAATGCGAGTTGTAATCGCCGATGTAGAGCGTCGCAGACTCCTTGCCGGTCGCGGCGGCACACTGCAAGGAAGATTCCGCCAGCTTGGCGAGCACGATCGCATCGCAAGGCGTCGCACTGACAAAGCTCAGACCAGCCGCTTCAACGAGTTGAACGATTGCATTCGCAATGTCATCTCGATCCGCGGCGACAACAATGTGATACTGGCGTGCTTGCCCGTTGCCGCGTGTGCGATCTCGGCCGATCACGACTGCTTCACAGACGGCGGATGTCGGTGAATATGGTACCGCGTCAAAGATGCCCAGCTTCGCGGCGGCACACGCTTCGCTGCGTGAACCGAGCGCGAGGCTGACCAGATCAACCGCCTGCGCCGGGCTGCGATACAGCACTGTTGCCGGCAAGCCCTTTGCATTGAACTCACGGAGACACTCGCTGATTGGCGTGGCGAGGCGAGCGAGTTCCTTGACCCATTCAGCTGGCTCGGTTGGGAAGCGCACATCAAGCTGCCGGGATGCTACGACGCGCCCGCCATCTATATGAGCGACGGCAACCGATGACGGTAGCAACTCAATGACGACTTTACGTGTTTTCACATTGACACCTTGCACGCAGACCGATATCGAACAACATCGACCTGATCCACACGGAACTTGCGGATGATTCTGTGATAAATCAGTTGGACGGAGGAACCTGGGTCCATGTAACGATGGCGGAACCACTACCGCCCCCGCCACCGCTTGAACCACCGGTTGCCATTGCCAAATCTTGTGTGAATCGGCCGCTGTTTTCCAGCGTCAATGACTGCGCCTGAATAGCACCCACCACATTGGCGTTGTTCTTGATCACAATCTCGGCCTGGGGCGCAATGATGGATGCGATGACGACGGCTGAGTTTTCGATCGTGATCTTATCGTTGCCTGTCTGATAGATGGTAACCAGCGACGGATTTACGAACATGTTATTGGACGGCATGTTCAGACGAGAATTGTTCATGAACGAATATTTCTTTGCATAGATCTTCAGCGTGGCGCCATCATTCAGGAATACGCAGCCAGCGTTGCTCAGCTTGAACTCATCAGAACAATAGATGATCACGTCTCCGCTGATGTACACTGTGAAATTATTGCTTACTGTGAAAGTCTTGAAGTGATAGGTGCCTTGAGAGATCGTCTCCGATCCGAAATTGGGAAACGTCTTGTCACCCTGGCTGGGTGGAAGGTTGGGAGGCGGCATGATGGGCGGAAATGCGATCGCCTCATCCATGGCTGACTGTGTATAACCCGGTGTTGAAGCGCCTGATGTCTTGATAACCGTATCCGGATTCCCGTTCATGCCGACGTACACGTCGCCATGAATGGTTGAACTGCCAGACATTGTAATGTGCCCGCTGCTGATGCTGTTCGTGCCAATGTTCGCATAGCCATCAGCATTTTGATGCATGTTGTACGTGGTCGTGGATGAATCCAAGGCGTCGATTCGCGCAGCGCCCGACATGGTGATTTGAGAGCCAACCGCAACACCGTAGGGAAGCAGGCCGCTTCCTGCACCAGCCGAGATCATTTCCAGCGTGGCCAGCACGGCGTGACGAGAATCGACATGTACGCCCTTCCCGGACAATGTAACCGTGTTGCCGACCGTACTGGCTTGCACATCAATCATCGCTCCATGCAAGGCATTCAACATGAACTGGCTGGATGCGATTGTGCCCACCCCGTTGTTGTCATGATCGACGTTCAGCAGCACCTCGCGCACGGCCATGTTGATGCCACTCTCCGCAGCGTAGAAAGATCGTGTTGCAGACAATCCCTGAGTCGAGAGTTCTTGTTGGCGCGCTCCGCCAAGCACCATGAGCACAATGACCGAACCCATCACCAGCATGAGCGCAACGAGGCCGACGACAGCGCCTCCCTTGCGGTGGCCACAGGATTGCCGAATCGAAAGAATGGCGCGACACGTGCTCATCATCTACCTCACGCATCAAGAGCAATCGCAGATCGAATATACACACCGCTGCGAACCGTATGAGACAAGCCATTCTGCTCAAGCGTAATGGTCAATACGATTCGTCTGACATGCTGAGCCTGAGCAGCATTCATCGTTGCGGGTAGTGCATTGCCGCTGTGGTCGAACGCCTGAACCTGAAACGCCGCACAGTTGTTAGCCAGCGCGTAGTGCCCACCCGCATGGCTGAATCGCAGTTGGGAGCCGTTCAGTGAAAAGCCGGATGTACCGCTCCACGTTAATGACGATGTTTGTGTCGCGTCGATGCTTACGCCTGTTGGCGTACTGGGGATGTTCCGCAGCTCGCGCACCATGCGTTCCATCGCTGAAGAAGCTTCGTTGTGCATCTGCGCAATGGCAGAGGCCTTGAGATAGCTTTCCGAGACGGTGAACAGAATCGACGATGCGATGGAGCCAAGCGCACCAAGCACAACGATTGTTGCGATTGCTTCAATGAGTGTAAAGCCCCCCCGTTGTCGTGTTGTTACGCGCGTGCGGTCGATCACGAGCTGAACTCCGTGAGAACGGTGGCCAACACAAAGGACTGCGCTCCGGTGCGCGTGGAAAACTGCACGGTAACCGTCACACGTTTGTAGCCAGTACCGGGGCTTGTGAGATCAGGACCGGTCTCAACGATATTCACGCTTCTGCTGAAGCCGGTAAACCCACTTACCGTCGCTTCGTTGCTGTAATTGCCTGAAACCAGATATGAATAGCCCCTTGATGGCGAATGACGGTCTGCAATGACTTCTTCCAGTTTCTCGGCGGCCAGCCAGCGAGCCGTCGATACTTTCACTGGACCTACACGCTGCGCATGGGCTTCAGTAACAGCCCAGACCATCGGCGGAATGGCGACTGCAAGAATCACAATCGCAGCGATTGTCTCGATCAGCGTGAAGCCCCTTCGGTATATTGTGGCGTGTGATCGGCACATGGTGGATAAGTCTGTTTCCTATGGCGCGATGTATTCCGCTAAACCCGTTACGGGTTCGATTCGTACGCGATGATTCCCGCTTAGCGTGACCTGGCCTTGTGAAGGAAGGACAGCGTCATCATCAATGAGCGGCTGGCCGAGCCAGTTAAAGCCGATTCGTGTGCTGCCGCTGAGACTAATCGCCGTGATCTGCACGCCTTGAAACGGCGCCACACCAAGCTCGACAACATACGGGCGGCCTGTCGCGCGATCCTCAACGGTCGATGCGCCTGCAAAGCCGGGCATACCAGCGTCTTCATGCATGACATGCCATGTGTTCGCGTTGACGTCAAAGCTCACCCAGCATGGGGTTCCGGTCGCAATCGCATACTGCCGCGCAAAGGCGAGATCGTTCAGCAAATGCCTGGCAGCAGCACCAGGCCGAGCCGCATTCAGGCTGTTCATGGCGGGCATGGCAGCGCCAGCAAGAATCGCCAGAATCACGATGATCGCAATCAGCTCAATGAGCGTGAACCCGCCGATCCTGTTGGATCGACGGGTTCTTCGTTCGATTGCGAAATCGCGTGATTTCAGCTGCATTCGTTTACCACAGGTGCTCATTCACACCGGTCGTCGTGGAGTTGGCCCAGAACTTGCCCGCAGCAGCGTCGTAGTTCCAGCCTGCAGTCGCATTGGCGTCAACGGGGGGATTCGCTGCGTTCCATGTGGCAGCACGTACACCGTTGGCATTGTTTGAGTTCTTGTACGGATTCGCAGGCAGCGGCTCCTGCATCACAGTGCCAAGCTCAATGAGCTGCGCAAGCGTGGGATATGTGGCGTTGCCGCTCACTGCCGAGTTGGCGTAGAAGTTGGCGATGCCTGCACGCACGCCACCGAGCGTGCCCTTGACGGCTGATTCCTTCGCGCTGGCTGAGTAATCGAAGTACTTGGGCAGCGCGACGCCCGCGAGAATCGCCAGGACGACGATGACTGCGATCAACTCGATGAGTGTGAAGCCACGTGATTTACGAACAGTGTATGCGTTCATTTCTGCTTCCTTGCCGAGACTGACGGCGAAAGTGGGTTCCCAAAGCTTTTCCTGCCTCGCCGGTACGCACCGGCCGTAACGTCAACCAATCAGTGCAGCCATGTTCCACATGGGAAGGAAGATGGCCAGCGCTATGAGCAGAACGACGGCGGCGAGTCCAACCACCATGATCGGCTCAATCAGTGTCGTGACGTTCTTGGTCAGATGCGACACCTCGCGGTCGTAGTGCCTGGATACAACCTCACACATCCGGGACATCTCCGCCGCTTCTTCACCTGCAGCCAGCATCCGACGAGTGAAAGCGGGTATGTAATTGCAGGTAATCAGCACATCGGATAGGCGACCGCCCTGATTCACTTGCTCGCGCATTTTTGCGGTGTCTGCACGCAGCAAAGGTCGGCCGGATGCATTACCGGACATCTCCAATGCGTCCATCAGCGTGATGCCGCTGCGGAGCGAGATGCCGAACACTTGCGCAAAGCGGCTGATCGCCATACCCCGAAGAATGTCACCCAGGATTGGAACGCGATGCAGCCAACCATCAATGCGTCCGCGCCACGCGGGGTGATTCCACATCCGCTTCCCCAGCACGATGCCAATCACAGCACCACCAATGAAGACGTACCAATACATCCGCAATATGCCACTGATGCCCACAATGATCTGCGTCGGCACGGGCAGATCGAGGCCGCGGTTGGCGAACATCTCCGCAAACTTGGGCACGACGGCGATCATCAGGAATGCGACCGCCAACACGAGCGTGCCGATCACACACATGGGATACATCAGCGCGCTCTTGACCTGCTTGTTGACCTCGTACTGCCGCTCCAGAATTTCCGAAAGCCGGCCAAGCACTTCGATCATGTTGCCACTTTTCTCGGCGGCACGAACAGTCTCAATGTACACCTCGCCGAAGATATGGCGGTGTGGACTGATTGATTCCGTAAGGGATGAACCTGCTGCTACAGAATGCGATACGTCTTCAATGATCTCGCGGAGTTTGGGATTGCTCTCCTGCTCTGCGATAGATTCGAGACCGTCCACAATCGGTATCTTCGCCTGCATCAGCACTGAGAACTGGTATGTGAAGTGCGAAATGTCCTTCAGCGAAACCCGATTGGATTTGCCCAAACGTAGCCATCCGCTTGAGCGTGATGCGTGAATTTCAACAGGCTTCAAGCCCGAAGCCAGAATCTGGCGATAGGCTTCCCGCTGGTCAACAGCGCGAACAACGCCTCGCGACGATGCGCCACGACGATCAATCGCACGATATTGATAGGCAACCTGTGTCATGCGATGAGCCTGTTCTCAACTTCGGATTCGATAAGCGTCAGTTCTTCAGGAACATCCATGGCGATGATCGAAGCTGCCTTCGTCACTTCTTCAAGCGTGGTCAGACCCAGCCGCGCCTTTTCAAGGCCATCACGCCACATAAGCTTCATACCAGCGCGAACAGCGCGTTCTCGAATGCGCTCAACAGGCGCTTTCTCCTCAACGAGCGCCTGTACGGCGGGCGTGAATGTCAGCAACTCATAGATGCCAATTCTGCCGCGATAGCCGGTCTGGCCGCAACGACTGCACCCGCGCCCTTTCAGGAATCCCTCGTCGCTGTCAAGGGAGAAGCGGTGCATCGTCAAGTCGTCGATCTCATCCGGCACAGAGCAATGCTGACAGACGCGACGAACCAGACGCTGCGCAACAACACCCAATACTGCCGAGTTGATGACAAACGGTGGCAACCCGAAATCGCGAAGACGCGCGATGGCGCCAACCGCGTCATTCGTATGCACGGTCGAAAGAACCATGTGGCCTGTCAATGCCGCCTGCAGCGCGATCGTTGCTGTTTCGTTATCGCGAATCTCACCGACAAGCACCACGTCGGGGTCTTGACGAAGAATCGATCGCAGTGCGTTGGCGAACGTCAAACCGATCTCCGGGTGAACCTGAATCTGACGAACCAGCGGCAGCCGGATTTCAACAGGGTCTTCGATCGTCATGATGTTGCGCGACGACACGTTCAAGCGACTGAGCGCGGTGTAAAGCGTGGTGGTCTTGCCTGATCCAGTCGGCCCCGTAACCAGCAGCATGCCATATGGTTGTTGCAGCAGTTGATTGATCTCAACGCCCATGGCCGCTGACATGCCGAGTTCATGAAAATCGCTGATGGTCTGTGTGTTCGCGAGAAACCGGAGCACGATGTTCTCGCCGTTCACAGTGGGCATGGTGGACATGCGAACGTCGATGTTCACGCCCGCGTGCCTGAAGCGGAATTTGCCATCCTGCGGGCGGCGCGTCTGCGTAAGATCGAGATGCGCCATGACTTTCAACCGCTGCACGAGCGCGGTGTGCATAGAAAGTGGCGGCCCCTGCTTAGGATGCAGCACACCGTCAATCCGATAGCGAAGATGTAACTCGTGTTCATCCGGATTCAGGTGCAAATCGCTTGCGCGCTGATCTGTCGCATCGGCGAGCATTTGATTCACGGCTGCAACGACCGGTTGGTTGGCGTCAGTCGCATGGCTGTCAATGATCGGTTCATCCGCTTCATCTGCGCTCACTCGAACATGACTCAGGCTGTACACGCGAGCAATTAGGCTGCGAAGCTGCTCGCGTTCAGCAAGCACCGGGTCCACTTCACATCGCGCCATCTGGCGCACCTGGTCTGCCGCTTCGAGGTTCAGCGGATCATCCATCGCCAGCGTCAGCACACCTTCGATGGAGAACAATGGAAAAACACAGTACCGCTCTGCGACAGAACGCGGAATCAGCCCTGCGTTGCCATAAGACGGTTCGTAGTCTGCGAGGTTGACGAACGGAGCTTCGCAGACATCTGCCTTAATGAGAGCGATCTCGCGGCCCGTGATGGCTTCACCCGCCACCAGCGCATCCACCAAGTCTGCGTCATGCTCCGCCATGTAGCGACGCGCCGCTTCAAACTGATCCGCGGTAATTCGACCTTCGGCGTCGAGCGCCTTCTGGAGAAAGACATCCTGCTCAGCCATGACGCATAATCCCTTCCGGCGAACGCTCAAGCAGTTCATCCTTGATGCCCAGTCGAGCTTTCAATTCTGTTATTCGGCGCGCAAGGTCTGGCTCAGGGTCAACGAATGCGACGCCGAGTGAATAGGACGGCTCACGTCCCGTGAGATAGACGCGACGAACCTTGACGCGATGCTCAAACGCGATGTCGTAGATCGGCGTACCGTCTCGCGCGGTACCGACTGGCGTCTTTTCAAATATCCGCACAGACCCCTCGCACATTCGCGGCAAGAAATGGCTGCACGCAATGCCCATCCCGCCAGAACTGATGTCAATCGCCCGCCCCTCAATCACATGCGGCTCGCGTGCTGAGGATGAAGAGCTGAACTTCACCTGCGGGCGATGCTCAGCGCATATCGAAAGCTCTACCGACAGGTTGATGCTCTCTCGCACATGGCGGCGAGTGGTGAGCGTACTGGTCTGCTTCATGACGGTTTGCCTTCCCTATATGGATGTCCTGGATCGCCTGACGTATCGGCACAAAAAACCCGTGGATCAAGGTCAACGCCGTGAAGGACGTAGCACGCCACCAACCGGGGCTGATAAAAACGCGCCGGGTGCCGCCGGGAAATCCATTTCCGCCCCTTCACATCGGCCGGTTTGGCGATACAATCCCCTCCCCCAGCGGGTGTAGCTCAACTGGATAGAGCATCGGTCTACGAAACCGAAGGTTGCAGGTTCGAGCCCTGCCACTCGCGTTGTTTGAGAGGCTCTGCGTATCAACCATGCAGAACTTTTCACCATCTTCTTGCGGGTCCACCCGATGACCGACCGCCGAGAGCCGGAAATCGCCCGATCCGAATCCGCACCACAAACAGACTTAGCACGCCTGCACGTTTGGCGAATGTGCGTCGCGAGCGAGTCCGCACCCTTACTCAACGAGTTGGCGGCACTCGCTGTCAAACACGAGCTTGACCCGCCGTCTCCGGCACTCCTTACTCGTCTTCGAAAACAATGGCCACACGATGTGGTTCACGCGGCCATTGAGCTGACTCGCGCCCGCCAGCGATCAACGGTCAAGTTCCCACATCGTGCAGACTTGATTGCGGACATTGCCGGCCTTGAGCAGGCAACATCTGATCGTGTCGCTGAACACAAAGCCAAACGCTTTGCCAAGGCAATGCCTTCGCGAATTGTTGACCTCTGTTGCGGTATCGGCGGCGATGCGATGCGATTGCAGACTATCTGCCCCGTCATCGCTATCGATCGCGATCCATTGCGTGCATGGATGGCTGCGCAAAACGCGCGATGCAAAACCATCGCCACAGACGTTGAATCTCTCGATCTTCACGAGCTTCGGGAAACTACTGGCACACTGTTTCACATTGATCCTTCGCGGCGCGATGAAGATGCTGGCAGCAAACGAGCGTGGAAACTCCATGAGTATCGACCCGGACCGGCATTTCTCCGCCGTCTCTTGGCGATCTCTCCTGACGGCGCCATCAAACTTGGTCCGGGTGTTGACTTTGATACGCTCATTGACCTTGCCCCGACGCACACGGCAGAAGTTGAAGTCATCAATGAGAATGGAGCGCTCGTGCAAGCCATACTCTGGTGCGGCAAACTGGCTGAGTGCCCCGGCGAGCGAACTGCAACGCGACTGGATGCCACGGGCGCGGTGCGCTATTCAGGCGTGCCAAGTCCGATTCCGCAAAGCGCTTCTGCTGCATTCACGGGTTATCTGCTTGTGCCAGACCCTGCGATTGAGCGAGCAGGACTTGTCGGCACGCTGGCTATCGAACTGGGTATTCAATCGCCATTTCCGCCGCTCGGATTACTTTGTGCGGATGCACCGCCAGACAGCCCTTGGTTTGCCGCGTTTGAGGTCTTAGACGAGATGCCGTGGCGAATCCCCACAATACGAGCGTGGCTCAAGGCGAATGACGGCGGGATCGTTGAAGTGAAAACACGAGGCGGCGCGGTCGAGACTGACAAAGCGCAGCTTGAACTGCGCGGCAGTGGTAACACAATTTACGCCGTCTTTGGTTTGCGAATGGGCCGCTCTCGTAAAGCCGTCATTACGCGCCGCATTGCGCGGGTTGCCAGCGATTCCTGAGCTTGCTCGCCAGAGACGAGCAAGCCCAGGATGCTGACAGATGCCACCGACCCACACAGCTCTCCCCGCCAAACGAAAATCAGAACACAAGTTGCAGTTGCGAGCGGACGACGATCTGACCGTTGTTCCCGGCAGAATCACCTCGCCAACCAGCGCCATCTGAGGCCCAAACGGGCATCACGCGATTGATGCCGTAGCCGACATCCGTCTGCCACTTCAGCCGATGCTTCGCCCAGTAGCGCGTCGCGCCGACTGTAACGATGCTCAAGTCAGTGACACCGGGCATGTCGAGATGGCCCCATTCATACTGACCAAAAAGCTCCCATTCGTCTGTGATGAAAACACCGCCTCGAATAAAGAAGCCGTACTGGTCAAGATCGATATCTGCGGGGGAACCGGTGCTTGTGCTGAGGTTGCGATAGACGAACGCACCGGCGAGTGATGCGCCGCTGAAATCGAGTGTCGCGTCAATGGTCACGCCAAAGTTTTGCACCTCGAAATTATTACCCGTGGGTGGCGGTCCCGGCATGAAGGTCGTGCCGTACTCCTGCTGCGAGTAGTTGATCGCCACACCGAACAAGAGGCCCGGCGTTTCATCACGGAAGCCGCTGTAATCAAGAAAATTCCGCCATTCGCCGTAGGCCAGCCACTCAAGCCGAGCACTAACTGCGATTTCAGTATCTTCAACGCTCCACGCGGTATTGCCCGAGTTGTTGCCATCGTGATACATCGCATAGGCACGCAGATTGTCGCCTTCCCAGCCGATCTGCACGCCCTGCACAAGGCCTGCGGAGAACATGGAGTTGAGAAGCGAACGTTCAACAAGCAACATTCGGATGCTGGAAAGCATTTCTTCGCGCATGAAGGGCGCCTTCATCTGACCGACACGCACCTTCCAGCCATTGCCGAGGTCTTTTTGAATCCAGCCCGCATCCTCAAGCTGCATGTTTCCATTCGTTCGGTTGACTGCGAGCTGAATGTCATACGTCCATGATGGGTCGATGATGTGGCCACTCAACAAAAGACGAGCGCGGCGGACCTCAAACCCTGAACGATGATTGTCAACCGGGCTGTTGTCCTGATAGTTGTACACGAAGCGCTGCTGCATCTGGCCGCCAATGCGGAGCCGAAAATTGCCGTCTGTGCTGCCAATGAAGAAGCCGTTATCCCAGCCAGCGGACATGCCTGAACCGAGCAGGCTGGCTCGTGTGTCTGCATCAGCCAACACATCCTGAACAAGCGAACGAATCTCGCCCGCTCGCTGCTCCGTCAGCCAGTTGGGGTCCTGATTGTTCCTAAGCTCAGCAATCTGCCGTTCAAGGTCTGGCACGACTTCGAGTTGACGCTGCAAGTCTCGCACCATCGACCGAAGTTCGGCCACTTCATCGGTCGCTGCAAGCACATGCGCAGCAGGAACCAAAGCGAGCAGTGGCAGAGCGCAACAAAGTCCATTTTTCATTGATCGATTCTCCGTCATGTGAGTGAATTCAATCGAACCAGCAAATCAGATTGGTTGGTCGAACACTGCTCAAAAGAGCCGGTCCTGATCGACAGGCCGCGATTGATACTCGCATCAAGAGCATCTTGTCAAGGCTAGCCAAGACGATCTGAATGGCAACATGGGTTAGCGGCCCCACATGCATGACATACGCAATATTCATTCTGAAGACATTTTCGAAAATACATTTTAGTATACACTTTGTATTATGCATTATGGCGGCTTCGATTTCTCTCTTGACATTCCTTGATGTCCGTGGCACACTTCATGCCTGACAGGATGCCAAGAGGAGCCCTATTTTCATGAAGTCGATCTCTGCCATCACTCTTGCCGCAGCTTTGTCGTGCAGCATTCCCTGCGCTGCACTCGCTGCTGACTCGCCAGTTGTCGAGAACCGATCCATTGAGTTGACGCAGACTGTTACGCTGCATGATGTTCCTGAAGGAACAAAGCAGATTCGTCTTTGGGTACCTGTCCCGACGGATTCTCACTGGCAGCGTGTTACGGAGCTTGAGGTTGTCTCCGCACCCGGCGAGTGGCGGTTGATGCGTCAGCCGGAAGGCCGCGGGCACTTCCTGTACGTCGAAGTCAAGAACCCCAAGGCCGGCCCCAACTCCGTGGTCGTCTCCTGCAAGGTTGAGCGCCAAGGGGTTCTTTTCCACCTCGACTCGATCACTGCATCCGCCCCCATTCAGCACAACCTTTTCAACGAACATCTGGTTGGCGATGCGGTTCATATGACCGTTGATTCCCGCATCAAAGAGTTCGCGGATCGTGTCTGTGGCGACGAACGAGACCCCGCCCGCCAGGCTGCCATGCTGCTTCGTGCTGTTGCGGATGCTGTCAACCATTATTCCAAGGACAAGTCCGTTCCTGAATGTGGCGTCGGCTCGGCTTCCAACTGCCTTGATCAAGGCGGCGGCTGCTGCACCGATCTTCACGCTCTGTTTGTCGCGTTGGCCCGTGCCCGCGAAATTCCCACACGCATCCAGTTCGGCTACCGAACGCTCAGCTCCCGCGAAGGTCAGACTTTTGATCCGAGCTATCGCTGCTGGGTGGAGTTCTTTGTTCCCGGCACTGGCTGGGTACCGACGGATATCGTCGCCAGCGACGGCGCTGATCCATCCAATCCAAACCTCTGGGGTTCGTTGAGCGCGACGCGCGTTTGGCTCTGGGAAGGCCGCAGCTTCGAGTTGAACCCGCCTTCAAGCGCGGGGCCGATTCATACCATGACCTGCGGCTGGGCGGAGATTGATGGCGTGGCTGTCGATCCCCTGCCGGATCATGACGGCAAGCCTGCACAGCTTCGCAGAACGATCCAGTTCAAGATTCTTGGCACTGATCGCACCCCCCAAACTCCTAAGCTTCCTGAATAGCTTCCTCGTTTGTCCAAGTTCCTATCTGTACTCAGCATGGCAGTCGCACCAGCGTCTGCCATACTGAGTTTTTGGACCGCGCATGATTCACACAGGTGCGCCAAGCAACGTGGCGAGGATGAGCACAATCGCCAGCAACGAGCCGACGAAGTAGCTCTGCGCATCAGTCAGCGCGAAGACCACGGGGTCGTGGTGCAGCTCTCTTCGATTCGCCAGGAACCACACTCGCGTCACCCAGTAGATGAGAATCGGACACGTCCACCAGAGGATGTCCGGACGGGAGTAGAGTTCCCGCACCTCAGGGCTGTAGATATAGAGCGTGAAAACGAGGACGGCGAGATAGCCATTCGTGGGGCCGATGACTCGCACAATGTCCATGTCCGCTCGTTCATACCGACGACCCGGCAATCGCCCTTCCTCTGATTCATCGCGCGCGGACAACTCTGCATACCGCTTGGCGAAGGCTAGACTCAGGAAGAAGAACAGCGAGAAAGCGAGCAGCCAGGGCGAGACTTCGACCGGAATCGCTGCCGCACCCGCCATGATGCGAAGCGCGTAGAAACCAGCCAGTACGAAAACGTCCAGCAGCATCCACGCTTTGAAAACCAGCGAATAGCCGATTGTCACTGCGACATAGAGAGCCATGTACGCAACGAAGGTTCCGGACATCGTGAGGGCCGCGATTGCGCCGCCCGCGAAGACCAGCAAGGCCGACATCACGATGCCTGTCCTGATGCTCAGCCGCCCCGATGCAAATGGCCGCTTGCACTTGTGTGGGTGAAGCCGATCCGCGCGAAGGTCGAAAAGATCGTTCAGAATGTACGTGCCGGACGCGATCAAACTGAAGGCAATCATCGCGAGCGCCACCGACCAGACGGCCTCAAAATCCATGATTCGATGGGCCGTTACCAATGGGACTGCAAGCAGCACGTTCTTCGCCCACTGGTGCGGACGCATGGCTCGAATCATCAGCGGCAACGGCGACCCCTTGTCAGCAATCGTCCGGGTGAGATTGCCCGCTGCTTCGGCTTCGCGCTGTGTCGTAGCTGATGGGTTCACGAGCATCGCCTCCCGAGCGGCAGCGAGGACTGGCAGATCCGCTGCCGAATCCCCGATGTAGTCGAAGCCTCCGGCAAACCGAGCCTGGAGAGCGTTGAGCTTTTCTGCTCCGCGCAGGTTTCTGGTATCGGTTGTTGCGATGACTTCATCGAAGATATTGAGGTGATCCGCAACTGAACTGGCGATTTTTTCATTCGCAGCCGTTACAAGAACGATCCGGCGGCCCCTCGCCCGCTCGGCAGCAAGCAGTTCAAGAACGCCCTCGTGATATGGGAGAGCCGCTGGGGAAAGCGTAACTCTGGCTGCCACCTGGGCCTTGAAAGCAGCTTTCCCGCCGAGCAACCACATCGGCATGAAGGCCGCGTCCAACGGCTTCTTACGAAGCAGCAGAATCATCGACTCCCAGAGTGTGTCCGTGCGAATCAGCGTGCCATCAAGATCAACGCACAACGGTGGCGCGTCGCTTTCCGCAGGCTGAGATTCTGCACGGTTTGAAGAGCAATCCATCGCAGCAGGCACCGTGAATGACCGTAAATCAGGCAGACCTCACGCGCACACTACTCGACAATCAGGCCGGAAGTTCCCCCAGCCTTTGCCCCGCCGCCAAGGACAGGCTCGGTTTTCTGCTGTGCCACGAGCTGCGCAATCTGCACGAACCTGGCGCGAAGTTCAACCAGCAACTGCTTCAATTCTTCCGCCTCTTCCGCAGTCAGGTTGCCCTTCGTCTTTTCCTCAAGCACGGCGAGCAGATCAATGCTGAACTTCGATCCTTCCAGATCAATCATGACGCGGCCTGACTTGGGGTCCGCGTATGCCCCCAGCCCCATGATGGCCTGTGACGCCAATACGCTGACCAGCGCTTGAAACGACGCTTCTGGCAGGCCGTGGGCAGACGGCTGCGTCGCCGCCTCCTTCTCCTTCGCGGCAAGCCGCTCCTTCTCAGCCTGGGCTTGGGCTTTCCAGTCGCTGTCGATATGCAGTTTCGGCGTTTCTTCTTGGGACATCAGAGTTCCTGTCAATCGAGTGATGGGAAAAGCAGTTCACGCAGTATAGGGGCGAAAAACCGATACAATGTCATCATGCTTGGGAAACTGTCGCGATTCAGCCGGAATGTGGGGCGATGCGTCCTGATTCTCTTCTGCCTCGGTATGTGCCTGCAGGCCGGCTGCACAGCATCGCCACTGCCCTCGTCATCACGTGAAGCGAGGCTGGCGGATTTCGCATCGCTCCGTGCGGATGCAGCGGCTGAGGCAGCGCAGCCAGCAGAAGCCACCTCGTCGCCTGCTGCGGCAAGTCAAGCGGACATGGCAGCCGCTCAAACGAGCACGCCGCCGGCCACGGCCCCAACGCTCGGCGCATCCAGCCCCAGCGAACTCCGGCCCGGCCAGCGCGTGATCGTGGACAGCCTCATCGGCCAGATCAACGGTCAGCCGATCTACGCTGAAACGGTGCTTGCCCCGCTTGACGATCAGCTTCGCGCCATCCGCAGGCGAACCAATGATCGTGAGTTTGAAACACAAGTTCGTTCACTGCTTGAGCGCTATCTCCAGCAGCTTGTACGCGATGAGCTGTATCTCGCGCAGGCACGCGCTCAACTGACCACCGAAGAGCGGAAGGGCCTCTTCGCGTTGATGCGACATATCCGCGAGGTAGAAATCGCACAGGGCGGCGGCACACGCAGCGGTGCGGAACAGCGCTTGCGCGAACGAGAAGGCAAAGGCCTTGATGAAGCCGTTGAATCACAACGCGACGCGATGCTCGTCACCAAGCTCTATCGTGAGCGGATCGACTCTCGTGTGATCGTGGCCTGGCGAGATGTGCAGCGGGAGTATGAGCGCCGAGCTTCGGAATTCAATCCGCCATCCAAACTCAAGATCGCCCGAATTCGCGTTGAAAACAGCAATACCACACTGCGGGATGAAGTCACGCAGCGCATCGCTTCAGGCGAACCATTTGCAGCCATCGCTGAATCGCTGGGTCAGCCTGAAGGCCGACTGTGGCAGGAGTATGACCTCGGCCCTGAAGGGATTGACGGCCTGCAGATGCAGCCGATTCTGAAGGAGCCGCTGAAGCAGTTGGGCGTCGGCCAGACGAGCGAACCGTTTCAGGTCGGCTCCTCAACATGGTGGCTTCATATTGTGGCGATTGAAAGCCCCGGTTCGCGCAGCCTGTACGATCTTGATGTTCAGCAGGCATTGCATCGAGAAATCTTCGCCCGAAGGCGCATGCAGGAAGATATTCGGTTCCTCAGTTCGCTGCTTGATGAAGGCATCATCGCCGAACTCACGGCCATGCTGGAGCGATTGGTCCGCATCGCGCTCGTCCGCTACTCAACATGAACTGGCTGCTGGGGTGGTTCAACTGGCTTCTGCGAATCGGCAACAACGATGGCACAATCGGTGTACGTGGTGAACGCCTGGCAGCCGATTGGCTCACCACTCGCGGCTACACGATTCTGCATCGAAACCTCGTCATTGGGCGCGATGAGATTGATCTGCTTGCACTTGCCCCGGATCGTCAAACGATCGTACTTGTGGAAGTGAAAACGCGATCGGGCCGCCACGTCTCACCCGAAACGGCCGTTAACCGAAGCAAACAGTTTCGCATCATGCGAGCCGCATCGAAACTGCAACGTTTTCAGCAATATCGCAATGCTCCACTACGACTCGATGTGATCGCGATCATCTGGCAGGGCCAACAAGAGCCAGAACTGAAACATTACGAAGGCGCGTTTGAATCAAGTTTCTAGCGATTCCTGATCTCATTCGCCTGATGGCCGATTCTTCGATATCCTGTATGACTACACCAAACTGTATTGGGAGTCTTCACTATGGCTATCCGTCAAGGCGATACCGCCCCTGCGTTTGCACTCGCTGCCAAGCCGGGCGATGTTGTTGATCTCAAGAATCACATCGGTAAGGAGAAGGTTGTCCTTCTTTTCATTCCCCTTGCCTTCAGCCCGGTATGCACCGATGAAATGTGCCACATGCGCGATTCGTGGAGTGAATGGGCTGGTCTGAATGCGAAAGTCTTTGGCATCAGCGTGGACAGCCCTTTCGTTACCGATCGCTTCCGCCAAGCCGAGAACATCCCATTCCCGATCCTCTCTGACTTCAACAAGGATGTCTCCCGCCTGTATGGCGCACTGCATGAAGACCTGATGGGACTGAAGGGCGTCTCCAAGCGGTCTGCCTTCGTCATCGACGAGCGAGGTAAGGTTGTGTACGCGTGGATCAGTGAAGACCCGCGCACGCAGGTGAAGTTTGATGAGATCAAGGCTGCCCTTCGCGGCGCACCCGCAGCCCAGGCGGTTTCATAAGACCAGCGAGATCATCACGTAGCTCCCGGCCGCAAGGATGACCGATGCCACGGCGCACGCCAGCAGCGCTCGGCTGCCTACCCGCGCCATCTCCCGAAGATCGACCTCAAGCCCAATTGCCGCCATGCTGAGTGTGAGCAGAACCGTCCCCGCACGGTTGATCCACGCGAGCACGTTCGCTGCATCAGCCATCGTTTCTTCATCCAGCACGTCCGGCATGCGCACAATCGTGCTCACGATCGCCATTCCAACGAACCCCCAGATGAACCACGGCACGAGTTGCATGATGCGAATCGACCTGATTTCGCCACGTCCGTTTGCCGCCAGCAGCGCGATCAACAGCGCAAGAGGCGCGAGCATTGCCACACGCACGAGTTTGACAAGCGTGGCCACTTCGCCCGCATCTGCGATCGCAAAGCCCGCCGTAACGGCCTGTGGGACGGCATGAATGGACGTGCCGACCCACACGCCAAACGCTTCAGGACTCATGCCCAGCGCAGTGCCGATGGCGGGCATGGTCAGCATGAATGCGACGCCAGTGAGATACACCGTGCTGACGGACAGCACGAGGTCTTTGCTGTCTGCCTTGATGAGCGGTGCAATCGCGACGATCGCGCTGCTCCCACAAATGGCTGTACCTGCGCCGAGCAGGACGGATGTTTTACGTGGCAGCCCCAGTGCAGTTCCGACTGCATACGCTGCACCAAGTGCGAGAAGAATGCAGACGATGATGATCGCCATCGAGACCATGCCGATCGACCGCACGACCGCAAGATTCAGTCCCGCTCCGACCAGTACGATGGCCAATGGAATGACGTATCGCACAATTGCGCGGCAGCCAAAGCTTACTGAAGAAGGCAGCTTCGCCACATTGCGAATGATGGCGCCAAGAAGAATCGCGATGATGGCTGCGCTCAGGGGCGCACGAACCGCACCAGTCGGCTCAACCACCTGAAACGGCGGGAAGGGAAGATACTCAACGCCGTAGGCCGCAGCAGCGACAAAAATCGAAAGTATCCAGCCGATCGATGCGCCCCACATGGGCGGCGCATCATGCTCGCGTGCCAACAGATCAACATCCGCGTTGTGCTGATGCGAAGGCAACTGCTCAGAATCGTCTTGCCGATTCACTCAGATTCCCGCACCATGACTGAATTCGTAGATCGGGTCTTTGAATCGGCTGACGCTTCCGTCTGTCAGCGAGTAGGTATTCATCGATTCCAGCGCGGGCGAGTAAATATGCAGCGTGATCAACTCCGCACCGTTCGGCTGGAGATTCGATACCTGATGGATGTCTGCATCCTGTGAACCGCACACACCGCCTTCGCGCAGCTCATGCGAACGCATCGCAATCAGACGGCCTTCATGTGTTCTGTCAAAGACGGTTTCAGTCATCACACCCTTAAGCACGCGCACACCGCAGGTGGAACCTTCATGATCGTGTATCGGGCTGCGCTGCCCATTCTTCCAGCAGAGGATCAGCGCCTGAAACCCCTGGCCAGCATACATGAGATTGCGACGGTAACGTTCATCGTCAAACTCGATGAAATCACGCACATCATCGCAGTTCACTTCAAGGGCGGCCAGGCGCTTCGTCAGCACGTCCAGAGGCACGCGTTCCTCGAACTGATTCAGCTCTTCCATCAAGTGGTGGATGCTCAACGACATGCCTGGGACTCCTGCTCTAGCGTACCATTGAGTACGGCTGAACCCAACCAGCAGCTTCAGAATTACTTCCACATCCCTTCAAACATCGGCGTCGAGAGATACCGCTCTCCAAAGCTGCAACCGATCGTTACGATCTTCTTCCCCTTATTTTCGGGCCTTGCTGCCACACGGGCCGCAGCACAGACATTCGCTCCGGTCGAGATGCCGCCGAAAATACCCTCTTCTTTCGCGAGCCGTTTGGCCCACTCATAGGCTTCTTCGTTTGTAACCAGTTCAATGCCATTGAGCAGGCTGGTATCAAGATTCCGCGGCACGAACCCCGCGCCGATGCCCTGAATCTTATGCGGTGCGGGCCTTCCCCCGGAGATAACAGGTGAAGAAGCTGGCTCCACCGCGATCGCCTGAAAATCCGGCTTCTTTGAGCGAATGAAACGTGTTACACCGGTGATCGTGCCACCCGTTCCAACACCTGCGACAATCATGTCGATATCGCCGCCCGTGTCTTCCCAGATTTCCGGCCCGGTGGTCTTCTCATGAATCGCGGGGTTGGCAGGATTGTCGAACTGCTGGGGCATCCACGCGTTTGATGTCGAAGCCACAAGCTCTCCTGCCTTCCGAACCGCGCCAGGCATGCCATCCGCTGCGGGTGTCAGCACCAGCTCTGCACCCAACGCACGCAGCAGCACACGACGCTCCATGCTCATGGATTCCGGCATCGCCAGAACAAGTTTATAGCCCCGACCCGCACAAACAAAGGCAAGCGCAATACCAGTGTTACCCGATGTCGGCTCAATGACGGTTGTCTCAGGGTTGATGATCTTGTCACGCTCTGCAGCGGAAATCATGGCTTCCGCAATGCGGTCTTTCACGCTGGCCATCGGGTTGAAAAATTCGCATTTCACATACACCGCAGCGTGGTCGTCTGGCACGAGCCGGCGCAGCCGCACCATCGGCGTGTTGAAACAGGTATCAACGATTGAGCCGTACACCTTGCCGTGCCGCATAGAAGATTCCCACAGCGTGTTTGAAATTCGAGTTCCGGCTCCGCGTGAAGCACGGGCCACAGACACTTATCGTATCACAGGCGATGACAAGCTACCATACGCACATGTCGTCGCCACATATCCAGGAAGTTCGACCTGCTTTGATTCCCGTGCATTCGATTGAGCAGGCGGTTGCACGAACGACGCAATCGATTCTGTCCGACCGCCGGATTCGGCACCTCTCTGCGGTCTATCTGCCTGATCGCGATGCCGTGTTGCGCGTACTCAGTGTGATGAATACACTGCTCTTTCCTGGCTTCTTTGGTCGCCGCGATGTAACAGAAGCGACGCTCCCAGACCATGTCCGTAGCGCCGTTGAAGAAGTCAGCTCGTCACTCTTTGGGCAGGTTTCCGCAGCGCTTCGCTACGAACGAAATGTTGACGTACACCTGACAACGTTCGCACGAGCCTGCGCCGAATGCGATGAGCAGGCCGCAAAGATTGTCATCCAGTTTCTCGAATCAATCCCGGAGATTCGACGGTTGCTTAGTCTCGACGTGCAAGCGGCGCACGACGGCGACCCCGCAGCGAGACACACCGATGAAGCGATCTTCTGCTACCCAGGCGTTCGAGCATTGGCGGTGCACCGTGTCGCGCATCAGCTTTACCGATCGGACGTACCACTGATTCCCCGCATCATGGCGGAATACGCGCACAGCATCACCGGCATCGACATTCACCCTGGAGCCAGGATCGGCAGTTCATTCTTCATTGACCACGGCACCGGTGTTGTGATCGGAGAAACCACGCACATCGGTGAGCATTGCAAGGTCTATCAGGGCGTTACGCTCGGTGCGAAGAGTTTTCAACGCGATGACCAAGGTCGGCTCATGCGCGGCGTCAAACGGCATCCCACGCTTGAGGATCACGTTACTGTCTATGCGGGTGCAACCATCCTCGGCGGCGATACCGTTATCGGCGCCGGATCGGTGATCAACGGTGGGGTTTTCATCACGAGTTCCGTTCCGCCTGGGCACGTGGTGCGCGCGCCGCGAGCGGAACTCACGTTGCGGAATAATCCGGAACTGCCGCCGGGCAACTACATCATCTGAAAAGAAGCCGAGCCTGCTTTCGCAGGCTCGGCTTTGAATCACACACATAGCAGGAAGCGTTCAACTCTTCTTGCCTGTGCAGCAGGCGCAACCTGCAGCAAGACATGCCGGGCATTCACCCGCCTTGCACGCGCTGCATGAGCCAGCGGCGCAATCTGCGCAGCCACAGGCCTTGCAGCAATCTGCTGCGCAGCATGAAGCAGCGCACGCCTTCTTCGCACTGCACGCGCCTTTCGCGCAGCAGCCCGCAGCGACACACGCTTCACAGCAACCCTTGGCACAGCATTCGCCAGAGCCACAGTCTGCGCAGCACTTGCAATCGCATTCACACACAGCACAGCCGCAACCGCCGGAGACCTGTGTCATCGCAACGCCGTTGGTCTGCGTCGTGCTTGCACAGCCCATGACGAAGGCTGTAAAGAGAATGGCGCTCAGAATAGAAAGAACCTTCATGATGAAAAACTCCTTGTCAACATACAAATGAACATGACGCCGAATGCTCGGCACACACGAACGATGGTCGCCACGGTTCACAAACACGTCGCGACCCCAAGGAGTCTTCAAATCAATTCAGCCAGATACAGAAGGTGGCAAGTCGCCGGTTGGTCGGCTGCACCGGACGTGCGAACAAACTTTCCGGAGGAGCGTTGGAATCAATCGCCCGAAGGTCGATTGCAACAGGCTCCATCAAAAGCACCAGACTGATGGCGATCACCAGATCATCTGATGTCGGAATGGCGTCCACCGGCTCGCGGCCCGCAAGCGGCTTCTCGCACAAGCACGTAGGCGATTCAGGTTGTGGCGCGTGTTCGTGATCGCACGGCTCTGCGGCGGCATCACAGCACGTTGCAACACGCTTGACGTCACAACACGGGCCTGAACACGCGTCTGTCTTTGTCTCAACGCCGCACTTTTTCAGCCTGCACAAGTCCGCCATAGCGCAACACCGGTATGTCACGCTGAGCTGACAGACGAGAGCCGCCACAAGAAGCATTCGTAAAGCGACCACGATGTTCATATTGTGGGACGAAAGGTGTCCGCGTCAAGACTTTCACGCAGAGATAAGGGCGGAATCGCGCGTTTCGGGGCGGATTCCCGATACACTACTGCGTCAGTTTGAACGCTTTTACGCCGACCTTACGGAACCCTATCAACTTCGAGGCCGCCTATGCCCGTCTCTGACCCCTTCTCAGCCCGTTCCACGCTGGAAACACCGCTCGGTCCACGCTCGATTTTCAGGCTTGATGCCCTGCGCAGGGTGGCTGATGTTGACCGCCTCCCGTACTGCATCAAGGTCCTGCTGGAGAGCTGTCTGCGAACGCTGGATGGCCATGTCGTTACCGAAGCGGACGTTCGCGCATTGGCCACATATGACGCTCGAAACGTCGGCGAAACGGAAATCCCCTTCATGCCGGGCCGGGTCGTCCTGCAGGACTTCACCGGTGTCCCCGCGGTCGTTGATCTGGCCGCCATGCGAAGTGCGATCGTCAAAATGACCGGCAAGCGCGAGATGGCGAAGCGAGTGAACCCGCTCGTGCCGTGTGATCTTGTAATCGACCACTCCGTGCAGGTTGACGCCTTTGCATCGCGCATCGCGCTCAGCATCAACAATGAAAAGGATTTCGAGCGCAATCAGGAACGATATACGTTCCTCAAGTGGGGCCAGAAGAGCTTTGACAACTTCCGTGTCGTGCCGCCTTCCACCGGCATCGTTCATCAAGTGAACCTTGAGTATCTCGCCAAGGTTGTTTGGGATCACGACGGCGTGCTCTATCCTGATTCGCTCGTCGGCACTGACTCGCACACCACGATGATCAACGGCCTTGGCATTGTCGGCTGGGGCGTTGGCGGCATCGAGGCCGAAGCTGTCATGCTCGGCCAGCCGATCTACATGCTCATTCCAGAAGTCGTCGGCTTCAAACTCACGGGCGAACTCCCCGAAGGCGCGACCGCGACCGATCTCGTGCTTGTTGTAACGCAAATGCTTCGCGAACACGGTGTTGTTGGCCGCTTTGTCGAGTTCTTCGGCCCCGGCTTGGCGACGATGCCCGTTGCCAACCGCGCGACGATCGCCAACATGGCGCCGGAGTACGGCGCGACGATCGGGTTCTTCCCGGTCGATGAGCAGACACTGCGTTACATGCGTCTGACCGGTCGCGATGAGAAACTGATCCGCACGGTTGAACAGTACTACAAGGAACAGGGTATGTGGCGCGACGACTCGCGGCACATCAACTACTCCGCTGTGCTCGAACTGGACATGTCCACGGTTGAGCCTTCGCTGGCCGGTCCACGACGGCCTCAGGATCGTGTTCTGCTCTCTGGCATGAAGAGCCAGTGGGAGCAAGACCTTTCCGTAACATTTGGCAAATCTTCACCCGCGCGCGGCTCCACGATCGGCAGCTGGACTTCTGAAGGTGGCACCGCCGTTGCAGAAGCACCTGCAGCGCAGAAAGTCGATCGCGGCTTGGAAGGCGTGCCTGTCAACATGGATGGCGAACAGTTCAAGCTCAAGCACGGTGCAGTGGTGATCGCAGCCATCACAAGCTGCACGAACACGAGCAATCCGAGCGTGATGATCGCTGCAGGCTTGCTGGCACGAAAAGCACGTGCCAGAGGATTGACACGCAAGCCGTGGGTCAAAACATCGCTCGCGCCCGGATCAACGGTCGTTACGGAGTATTACAACAAGGCCAGGCTGACTGAAGATCTCGAAGCACTCGGTTTCCACACTGTGGGCTACGGCTGCACAACATGCATCGGCAACTCCGGCCCGCTGCCGGAAGCAATCAGCGCCGCCGTCAACGAGCACGACCTCGTCGTTACGTCGGTTCTGTCCGGCAATCGCAACTTTGAAGGACGCATCAGCCCGGATGTCCGCGCGAACTACCTCGCCTCTCCCCCGCTTGTCGTAGCGTATGCCATCGCAGGCACCGTCGATATCAACTTGACTTCTGAGCCGATTGGGACAGACAGCGCCGGCAAGCCCGTCTATCTCCGCGATATCTGGCCGAGCCAGAAGGAAATTCAGGATGTCATCGATACGTGCGTAACGCGGGAGCAGTTTGTAACGCAGTATGCCAACGTCTTTGATGGGCCGGAAGAGTGGCGGGCGATCAGTGTCGCTGGCGGCGAACTCTACGATTGGAACGACGCCAGCACTTACATTCAAGAACCGCCTTTCTTCGTCGGCATGTCGGTGGATGATTCGGGCGATATCTCGTCAGTCCGCAGCGCACGCTGCCTCGTCAAACTCGGCGACTCCGTTACGACCGACCACATCAGCCCGGCGGGTTCAATCAAGAAAGATTCGCCTGCGGGCAAGTATCTCATTGAAAAGGGTGTGCCCGTCAGCCTGTTCAACAGCTATGGCGCAAGGCGAGGGAACGACCGTGTCATGACGCGCGGCACGTTTGCTAATGTGCGCGTTCGCAATCATCTTGCGCCCGGCACGGAAGGCGGTTGGACGACCTATCTCCACGAAGGCTGCAACTCCGGTGATGTGATGTCGATCTATGACGCCTCAATGAAGTATCAGAATGCCGGTGTCCCGCTCGTCGTCATCGCCGGGAAGGACTACGGCATGGGTTCGTCGCGAGACTGGGCCGCCAAGGGAACATTCCTGCTCGGTGTCAAAGCCGTCATCGCGGAAAGCTACGAGCGCATTCACCGTTCCAATCTCGTCGGCATGGGTGTTCTGCCGCTCACATTCAAGTCGGGTGAAAGTGCAGCCTCGCTTGGACTGGATGGAACAGAATTGTTCGACATTGAGATTCCCGCCAATCTTCAGCCGCGACAGGACATCACTATTTCCGCCAAGAAGACTGACGGTTCAGCCAAGACCATTCGATTCACTGCGATGTGCAGAATCGATACGCCCGTTGAAGTCGATTACTATCGCAACGGAGGCATCCTGCACATGGTGCTGCGCCGAATGGCGAAGGGATAGCTTTGTCCTAACATGGTTGCCTTGATGTGAAACCTGACGTGAAGGCGAATGGTGCCACTTCACAAAGACGATTAAAGAAATAAAGCAACCGCTTGACAGTTGGGGGGGGTGGGTATGTTTATTTCCACGCAGATTTTACTTGTGAGAATCAATCTTTGTGGAGATCCCATCATGAAACATATTACTTTGTTTGCCATGTTTATCGGAATCGTACCATGCCATGGTTAAGCCGAGATATTATTCAAGCAGCGTGCACTCTCATTATCGCGGCAGAAATCACGACGCTTCAGTCGAACTCCGCAGCAGACCTTGGAATGCTTCTGAATGCGTATCAGCAGGCTGTCCAAGAATCTGCGATCATGGATCCGCACGAATGGATTGAAACTCTAGAGCAGGCAATGGATCAATCCGATCCAGCCTCACCCCACTTTGTTGGCGGCGCCATCGTGCTCGCGGATCTCTACAAACAGAGCGGCCAACCAGCTTTGGCCGCGGCCATGCATGGAATTGTTGCTGAGAGATCTCCCTACCCCGACACTCAACTTAGCCATGCCTATCAACGCGCTATTACAGCAGGACAATCCGATCTGCCACTAGAGCAGACCCTGTCTTACTTCACGGAGTTCCGGGCTTTACTCCACGAGTATAAGCAACAGAACATTGCTGTCAGTCAGATTCACGATGTGCGTGATGCGCGTCTTGGCGTAGATCAGTCAAATGCGATCGTGCAATACGCAAGACGATTCGCCCAGCAAATCAATAGCGCAGGAGCTGGATCAGAGGCAAATCTCGTTTTAGCGGCTTACCTGAGCCAAGCTATGACCTTGTTGGAATCCGATATACAGGGGCATATCAATGATCCATTTGCAGGTGCGCCGCGAATGGCCGCAAACATTATGCGCGAGGTCGCTCTGCTTTATGCATCAATTGGGCTTCATGACGCCGCCGCCTCTGCCAATGAGCGTACGGCCGCCATCTTGGAGCATATTCGATCGGTCAATGATCTTCCCGATGCCATCCAGCAGAATGTAGCGACGCAACTCTTTGCTGTGCAGATGGAAATGCTTCCTCGGTCTGAGTTTGTCAAGCTGGTGAGCAATGTACTTGATGACACTCCACCGGGTCACCAAGTCCTCACTTTCTTGTTTGACATTGGGCATTCATGGTCAAATAAGATGGCTAATGATCTCAAATTTGCTGACCTGATACATGCCAACCAGATCCTGCGCCTTGTCGTTGATTATGAGCAACATTGGTTTGGCATTGATTCCGAGTTCAAATCACACGTGAACTACCAGTGGTCGCTCATGGTCATGGCCCGCAATTTCCTCGCGATGGGTGATGCACGTACCGCAGAGGCCCTGCTTGCTGAACTAGAAGGAATCAACCTTGCTGGCGACTATCTGCCCATGGAGTACCAAGCCCTGCGAGAAGCCGCTGCCCGAAGGCTTGACGAGTACCGCACCATGCACGAACGGCCACAGGATGATTCTGCAACAATTACGTTTCGCCACACTTCACCCTCTAATATTCCACTCACGCTATCTATGCCGATAGACGATTCGCGTGCCATACAGATCGAACCGGAACCGGACATCCGCGGGAGATGGTTCCGTCCCGCGCTGATAGGTGTAGCGGGAGCAATCTTCTCTCTTATCCTTATCATGCTGCTCCGACGACAGCAGCCGTAGATGCTGAAGCGATCAGTGCAAGCTCAGATCAACTCTTCCAACACCGTGTCGGCCAGAAGCAGGCCGTCGCGTGTGAAACGAAGCCGATCTGCTGTCCGTTCAAGCAGCCCATCGCGAGCGAATCGCTCAATGGCCTCGCGTCGTGTCGTCGCACGAGCTCCCGCTCTCAGCAACCGCTCAAGGCGAGTGAGTTCGATGCCTTCGATCAGCCGTAAGCCCAGCATCAGTTCCTCACCAATGCGGCCGTCCTCATCAAGCCGTTCAACATCCTGAATGCGCGGCAGCGGCCCGTAATCAAGATACTCACCAAGGCGAGGGACATTCTTCCAACGGGTGCCGTTTATATGCCCCGACGC
The DNA here is from genome assembly GCA_035443885.1 of Phycisphaerales bacterium. Lineage (GTDB taxonomy): Bacteria > Planctomycetota > Phycisphaerae > Phycisphaerales > SM1A02 > DAOMNO01. Next base: position 104,504 of record DAOMNO010000004.1, on the reverse strand, counting down.
GCTCGGCCCGAATGGCCACCAGTTGCTGTTGGTCCAGTAGATGAGGTTGTGCGCACATCGGCGGCCCGGCTGCGCCCACGCGCTGATTTCGTAGTGTTCATAGCCGGCATCCGCTAGGCGATCCATGGTCGCGACGTACATCTGCGCTTCAAGCGTATCGTCAACGCGCGTTACCGCTCCCATTTGCATCTTCTTCGTCAACGGCGTATTCGGCTCGTATGTCAGCCCGTAACAACTGATGTGAGCGGGATCGAGCGACAACGCTGCATCAAGATCGTGAAGCCAGTCATCCAGACTCTGCCCCGGCACGGCAAAGATGAGGTCGAGGTTGATCGAGGTAATGCCTGCATCCCGGAAATGTGCCATCGCGCGGCTCACATTCTTCGGATCATGCCACCGTTCAAGCGTTTTGAGTTGGATCGGATTGAACGATTGCGCGCCAATACTGACACGATTCACGCCACCCTGGGCAAGCGTGCTGGCGAGTTCAGGCGTAATCGTTTCCGGATTGGCTTCGACAGTCAATTCAACCGCCCGTGACCGAATGAGCGAGGAATGAATCTCCTGCAGCAATCTGCGCCAATGCTCCACCGCGAGCAGCGTAGGCGTGCCGCCACCAACGAAAATCGTTTCCACGTCCGATGGAAGCAGTCCCGCGGCACTCTGCAGTTCAGCGATCAGTCGATCTGTAAACACGCCTTGTCGATCACGTGAATCCACAATGCTGTAGAAATCGCAGTAATGACATTTGTGGAAGCAGAACGGCACATGCATGTAGGCGCCGAGCGGCCGTGCCGCCGCCAAATCCACATTCAACAGGCTGTCCACACTCTCTAACTCCAGCATCCCAGCACGTTTAAGTGCGATTACGTCGATCGGCCCAGATTTTTCTTGGAGACCGACCCCTTCGCTGGTAATCTGGGTTGAGGCATTCGGCAAAGTCGGAGACTCTCTTCGATGATGGCTTGGTGCCTTGGGTACGGAGAAAGATCGTGCTCGGTAGTCGCCTCTGGAGGAAGCGCTCCGAGCCGCAATCGTAGCTCGCCTGTCAGGGCGAGGCTCGTTGTTCTCTCTGGCAACCCCTTGCGACGGAGCGCAGACGATGAAGGTACTCCTTGTTATGCGGACCCCCGACGGTCGAGAGCGGCCGTTTCCTCTCAGGCCCGAACGCACCGTCATCGGCAGGGAGGTGAGATGCGATCTGCGCCTCGCTGTGCCAACAGTGGACAATCGCCACTGCGAGTTGACCTTTGACAATGGTGAAATCACCCTCAACGATCTCGGCTCTCAAGCTGGCACATTCCATAATGGACGTCGTGTGGATCGCGCGACATTGCATCACGCAGACACACTCACTGTCGGCCCGGTTACGTTTGAGGTGCGCATGCAGAATGAGGTGGAACGCGAAAACCGCAGCAGCGCGCGAAGTGCTTCAACGCTCGATTTCTTCGTTGACTGATGCGGGGTTTATGCAGCCTCAGACGGCTTTGCGCCATCCTGGGATTTGGGCAGCGGAACACGAACCGTCATGCCGCATGTTCGGCAACGAATGAGCTTGCCGCGGGCATCGCTGGGCACGGCCAGCGCACGGCGGCAGGTCAGATTCGGGCATAACACTCGGATCACGTTTTCCTGAGACACCGGATACTCCATCTGCAAAGAGAAACCCACTTCGGATATCGACCGGCTTGGTGGGCGACTTGACCCCCATTGCACGCCCAATTTCATTCCTTGACGCACCTGCCATGCGGCTCTAGCCTGCACCTCTTCGTTCCGGTCTCATTCACGCCGATCCATTCAATGCAATCATCTCACTCGTTCACTACTCCGCATACCGCTGTCGTTGGCCTTCAATGGGGCGACGAAGGCAAGGGCAAGGTCGTCGATCTTCTGACGGCTCAGCATGACTTCATTGTGCGCTATAACGGCGGTGCCAACGCCGGGCACACCGTTGTTGTCGGTGACCAACGCTATGCCTTGCACCTGATTCCTTCGGGAATCTTTAGCCGGGATAAAACGTGCGTCATCGGCAACGGGGTGGTCGTCGATCCCGAAAAGCTTCTGCAAGAGATTCACGGCCTGCGCGATCGAGGTATTTACATCGGCGAAAACCTGCGGGTCTCCAATCGTGCTCATGTCGTAATGCCCTATCACAAAGAACACGATGCTGCGATGGAGAATGTGCTTGCCGGCGCAATTCCCGGAAGCGACTCCGACCTTTCGATCGGCACAACCAAGCGCGGGATCGGCCCGGCGTATGCGGACAAAGTCCACCGCTCCACATCGATCCGTATGGGCGAGTTGCTCGATCGTGATCTCCTGCAGCGCAAGCTACGGGTCATTTGCGCGATTCGCACGGTGGAGCTTCGCGCGCTGGGCGTGAACGCGCCGCCGCTTGATCCTGACGAGTTGGCCGCGCAGTTTTCAGCAATAGGCCGCGAGCTTGCGCCGCACATTACCGACACGACCTATCTGCTGCACGATGCGCTCAGGCAAGGCCGCTCCATGCTCTTTGAAGGCGCGAATGCGTGCCTACTCGATATCGACCACGGCACGTATCCGTACGTCACGAGTTCCAACTGCTCGACGCTTGGCATACCGGCTGGCACCGGTGTCCCCGGCCGTTATATCCAGCGCGTGCTGGGCATCATGAAGGCCTACGCGACGCGCGTCGGCGCGGGGCCGTTTCCTACTGAGCAGGCGAACGACACAGGCAACCGCATCCGCGAGCGTGGCCGCGAGTATGGCACGACCACGGGTCGCCCCCGCCGCTGTGGCTGGCTCGACCTGGTCGCGGTGCGATACTCCGCCATGGTCTGCGGTGCGACCGGACTCGCCGTCATGCTGCTGGATGTGCTTTCGGGCTTCGATGAACTCAAAATTTGCACTCGCTATCGCCTGCCCGACGGTTCAACCACGGATCGCTTCATCCCTGACGCACACCATCTGCAAACGGTTCAGCCCATTTACGAAACACTGCCAGGCTGGCGGGAGGAGATCGACGAGACCACGGAGCGAAGCGAACTGCCGGAAAATGCAAGGCGATATCTCGATCGTATTGAACTGGAGACGGGAATTCCCGTAGAAGTGGTAAGCGTGGGTCCGGAACGTACACAGACCCTCGTTGAAGCGATCTAGCTCCCACTGCGATCATCCCACTCATGCCGACCGTTACCCCGCCGCAATCACCAGCACTCGACCAGCTTCCATCATTGGACGTTCCCCCCGAGCGCAGGCCGAAGCATATCGCCATCATCATGGACGGCAACGGTCGATGGGCGCAGCATCGCAATCTGCCGCGCACTGACGGCCATCGCGCCGGGGCACGCGCCGTTCGCGATACCATCGTCGAATGCGGCCGCTTGAACATCAAGACCCTCACGCTGTACTCATTCTCGGTTGAAAACTGGAAGCGACCCACTGAGGAAATCAATGCGCTGATGAGCCTGTGCATTGAGTATCTTTCCAAGCAGCGGCAGGAACTCGTTGACAACAACGTGCGTTTTCTCCAACTCGGCAGGCGTGACGGACTGCCGCAGCAGGTCGTCAGCCATCTTGATGAAACTATCCGCGCGACAAGCCACTGCTCAGGTTTGACGCTGGCGCTGGCACTCAACTACGGCTCGCGTGCGGAGATCACCGACGCAGCCCGCGCTATCGCACGTGAAGTGAAGGCGGGAACGCTTGATCCGGAAGCAATCACTGAGCAGACCGTCGCGGAGCGTCTCTACACCGCGAATCTGCCCGATCCCGATCTCCTCATCCGCACCGCGGGGGAAATGCGAGTCTCCAACTATCTGCTGTGGCAGATCAGCTACGCGGAGATTCATGTGACGAATGTGCTTTGGCCTGACTTCGGCGTGCGCGATCTGCATGCAGCGATTCGCGATTTCGCGGGGCGCACCCGTCGCTTTGGCGCGGTGCAGGAACCCGTTCCGAGCGTTTGAGTGCCACGCGATCGTCAAAAAAGCAGCCGCACCCTGTCAGCGGATGAGCGTAACGGGGTGCGGCCTGGTTGTGGACTTTCAAAAAGCGTCTTACTTCGGCAGTTTCTCCAGATACAGAATCTTCGGACGATCTGTCGGACGGTTCACTTCGCTTCGATCGACCAGCATCACATAGCGAGAGTCATCGACGATGTACTCTGGATCAGTCGCATCCCAGCGGCCCGTGATTGGATTCTGACGGAAGCTGCGCACGCGGAAATACACAGTGAACACATCGCTGCGCGTCGTAATCATGTTCGAGATTCCCGCAAAGAGCAGGTTTGCTTCCGGCGTATCTTCCGCAACCGTATCCGGGTGGTAGCCGGGGAAGTATCCCTGTGTGGTACTTGCCGGGTTGTATGGATCGTACACCTCAACCGTGTCCGTGCTGAGCCGCGCACTTTGCGACACGAATCCCGGCAACCCACTTGGCGCAGGTGCTGAGAACAGATACGCATACGGATTGGTCGCCTGATTCTGCGAGATGACGTACTGATCGAACTCGAAGATGCCTCGCTCAGGCATCAGCGCGTAATCAATGCGCCAACTGCTGTTGACATCAAGGGTATCGAACCATGAACTGCCGGATGGTGGAGTCGTGTTGTAGAAATAGCGATCCGGCTCTGACGGATCCCAGTCCTTGCCCGAACGACCCGATTGCCGAAGCAGCAGCAGTTCACCGATGGATGCAAAGCCGCGCTCACCGCGCATGCCCGGCACCATTGAATTGGTCAGGTTGTCGAATGATGATGTATCCGCAAACCATCCCTGATCGCGCCCGCGATGGGCGTAAGAGGGGCCGTTTTCCCACGCGATCGGGCTGCCGAGCCGATCACGGTAGCGCAGAATTGACCAGGCAACGCGAGAGAGCGGATTGTCCCCCAGCGCGCCGACTTCATGCACGAGGCTGCGCATATGAGGCATGGCTCGCATCACTTCAGGCGTCGCGGTGTTGATGTTAATGAGGCCGGGTGTAATCCAACCGCTGAATGCGTTGGCGTTATACAACCGCCTTGCTTCAATCTCCGCAGGTGAAAGCAACTGACCGAGTGCGTCATACGGCCAGCGACCGGGGCCGTCACACACGAACAGATCAAGCACGCGCACACCGGCAGGAAGGCGCTGATAGCTGTGGCGATGATCCGTCAGATACGCCTGCACCTCGCTTGGATCACTCAGGTCAGGCAGAGCCACTGTGTTCAGCACCGAGCTGGAGCGAAGCCATCGACTGGCCGATGTCGAACCCGGCACCGCACCTGGCGGATACACAGGCGTCACCGATGGTGTCATGCGAAGCCGGTTCACACGATGCGCTTCGCCGTGCAGCAGCCAATCCATATGCACATCGCCTGTAACACGCGGGTCGTTAATCGTCGGGTACACACCAATCAAACCGGTCAGCTCGCCATCGCTCATGAACTCCGCGAAGGTCTTGCGTGTACTGGAGTAGGCTCCGCCGGAGATTTCAATCTCATGGCCGAAGAGCCAGACGTTCAGAACCTCGCCGACCTGCTCGAAGTCGATGTTGTCGATGTTCTCCGCGTTGACGAAGTGCTTGTTCTTCAATGTCATCTTCATGGAGAACGGATGACGGAACAAACGCCTTGGATTGTCGCTCCACAGGTTAGAGACGGAATCCAGAAATTCAGTATTGACAGCAAGGATCGTGGGATCATCCACGCCACTGCGCGCGAAGGGCGCACCTTCGCGCGGCGCGCCCCAACCTGTGCCACGAATAATCAACTGCTCGTTGCTGTTCACACCAGCCCCGAGCGCATCATGATCGATCGTCAACTGGCCATACCAGCCCTTATCCGGTGCGAAATACTCGCGCAATGCAGCAGTATTGCCAACCGAACCCCAATCAATCGCATTCGGCAGCCCCGGTGCGCTCACGTCACGCCAGCCAGATGCAAAAAATGTCGGCTTGCGCGGCGGCACAGGTGAACCCAGAGGATTCAACCCGTTCACCAACATGCCGTAGCTGTTGTAATACTTGCGAGTAAACCACGGCAGCCCTCCGCCGGAGCCGTTGGGGTCGTCCTGGAATGCATAGATGTTCGCGCCGGGTGCGTCGCCGTCTGCGGAGCCGAGGCCAGAGCTTTCAACCTGGCCAACTTCGGAGTTCACCATGTCTCGATCACGACGACGCGAGAACGTGTTGTGCGTATCAGGCGTGCCAAGCGAAGTGGACACCACAACAGCACGATCACCAAACACAAAGCGCGGGTTGCGCTCATGGCTTTCATACAGGCCGTTTCCATTCAGATCGACGCCCCATGCTCGCGTGGCGCGAACCCACTGCACCCAGTGCTGGTTCTCGTCGATCGTATATGCCGGGTACAGATTCTCACCGCCCGGACCCGTTACAGGCGGCACAGCACACAATGGAATCGTGTACCGCACCGGACGATAATCCGCGAGATTGTTCACTTCGTTGCCGAAGTGGCGTTGCGACCCTTGCGGCGGGTCCATGCGATCAACCACGACGAAGTAATCTGCGCCGAGGCTCGTATCGCGACGACTGATGACCACCGCGGGACGAAGCGTATCCCTTACCGGTCCGCTGGCGTTGAACTCAGGCGCGCCGTTCTCATCGACTGCAAAACCGTCGTAACGAATACGATCGACACTCCATGTGCCATCGTTTGCGCCTAAGCCAGCATGTACGCGGCGGACAATACTGCCGGGCGGCAGCGCATCATTTGTGCCAGCGGTGCCATTCGCGCCAGACGTTTCAAGATCGAGGAAGGCCAGCCATTTTGAGGGCAGGTCGTCGCCACCATTCGCGCCGAAGATATTGTCCTTCATCGCGTACAGCGTCAGTGTTACCGGATTTCGCTCCGTCGCGGGAAAAAGGAACCTTTGATTACCTGTCAGTTGCAGAGTCGGATCATTCAGTTCAATCCGCTGGCCGAACACTTCGATCGCGTACTCATGAAGGTCAATTGGCACATCGAACGGATTGGCGATCTGAACGACGATGATCGCGCTGTGTGAAGTCGCCGCGCCGGGCGGATTCTCGCGATCCTGAGGATTGCCGTTGGAGTCATTAACGGACACCGTGGCGGGCAGGCCGTCATCATGCAGCAGGACATACTGCCCCGCGTTGTCATACGGAATGCCCGCATTCGGCGGCACGGAGTCGCAATCAAACGAGTTTGGATCAGGCACCGGACCAGGCCAGAATGTGTGAGGCACAATCGCTGACGGCTTATACACATGCGCGATGAATGCTTCCACCAGGAACGGCTGCGGATCAATGCCGAGGAACGACACTTCACTCGCTGACCCCGTCGTCAGTTGACCCGTTTCGAGATAGTTCTGCGCATCGGTAAACGCGGCTCCAACGGTTCCCGGATGGCCGAAACTCGGCAGCGGCACACGATCACGCAGCGTGAACGGCTGATTGCTGCGATACGCCAGCAGGTTCGCCGCATAGCCCGCCGCCAGGCGGCGCGTGCGATTCAGCGGTCCCTGCGGAGCATCGAACTGGAAAATAAACTCATCGTTCGGCGGCAGACCGAGTACGAACTCTGTTTTCGCAAACGGCCCGTAGTACGTCTGGAACAGGTCTTCATTGCCCCATGAGAAGAGATTACTCGGCGCATCAATCAGGGCGCCAAGAATCGCCGGCGCGAGGCGTTCTCGCAGATTCAGATAGCCTTCTCGACCCGTGTACAGCGAGTAATCAATCGCGCCATTGAAATACTGGTGATACCAGAAGTCCGGTTCACGCAGATCGAGTTTGAGCAGCGATTGTTCCCGGAAGCGGTCATACACGGCATCGCCGAAGAGCTGCGCAAACTGCTGAATGATGCGCGGCTCAACGCCATGCGCATCGTACCACCGCACACCCGGCGCGAGTTGTTCATTCCGCGCGCCGCTATACATCGTGATCATGCGGCGTCGATCGCGCACAAGGCTGCGATTGTCGAGTTGATCGAGATATTCGCTGGATTCAAGCCTGCGATCGCCGCCGTAGAGCGCGGCTCGAAGGAAGCGCCCGTTCTGGTCCGCGCTTTCATCCTGCACCGACCATTCAAATCGCGTGAAGTTCCACGCATAGTTGTTGCCGTGATACATGCGCAGCTCAATCTCATCTGAGAGCGTGAACGGCGTGTAGCGGGAATGCACCTGTTGGTTGCCGGCCGGGCCGGGAATGACGTACGCAAACGGGCGTGGCGAAGGATTGTTTCGCATTCCCCAGCGGCCGGATTCTCGCCAGTAATCAAGGCGATGTTCCTGACGCAGATTCGCAGGCACAACGCCGCCGATCAGCAATCCAACTTCACTCTGATGACGCGTCCATCTCGTCGGGTCATAGTTCGTGCGATACAGAAAATGAGGACTGCCGCCCGCGAATGCGCCGACGCTATTTTCAGGATTATCATAAAAACCCGTGTTCCAGTTCGGCGGCGGATTGTCAGGATTCGCAATGTTCAGCCGCTGCCCGACAAGCGCGACATCCATCGGACCAAGGCCGCGCGTCTTGAATCGGAATGCAGGATTGACGGACACATCGCTCGTGCTGCGATAGAACGCCGTCGCGACATTCGGATTGATCATCGCGCTGTTGTCAACGATCGACACCGCGACGATCTGCCGAAGCCCATCACGAACCGGCAAAGGAGACAGGAACCAGAATGAATCCGTGAAGCCGTCGCCTGTCGTATCCGCAAGCACGCGCGACACCATGTTCCGAGCGCGGCCGGGAATCCACTCGTCTTCAGGGCGATCCTCGAAGTTGTGAATGATCCCATCCGCATTCAGATCACGCAGATTGTAGAAGTTCGGCGGGGTATTTGTCAGCTTGGCGTTGAGATGGCTCTCCAGCGCAAGAAACGGGTTCTGCGCGTTGCCGTTCGCCTGAATACCGAACCATTGATACCACTGGTTAAAGAAGCCCGGTGCACTGGGGCCGCGATCAACGTTCCAGAAGCTCACATTGCCAGTCACGTTGTTGAATGGCTCGTTCCAAGTCGTGCCAGTGAACCAGCCCGGCTTGCGTGCGAGCCATTGCTCAACAGGCAGATCGAGATTGCTAACGACGTAACGATCAACATCGCTGATGTCCGCGACGATGCGGAAGCCGTTGTTTGCTCGCGCGATGTTGGACAGCTTGCGATAGTGTGAATACCCCTCAAGACCTGAAGAAAGCGTCCAGCGCATCGGTTCGGTGTCGCGCAGTGCGCGGAAGTCGCCGAAGCCGGGGTTGCCCAGCATGTTGGACTCGCTGGAAAGCCACGACGCCATCGTGAGCATGTTCTGCCCCCCGCTGCCGTCGCCTGCAAAGCCGGGACCGTCGTACAGATTGCCCGGCCCCGAAGGCAGCAATCGGCCGAGGTACTGAAACGCTGCGGGCAGATCAAGTCGCCAGTCGGGCCAGTTCGTCACCGGAACTGTATGGAACGGCGCTGCGTTGTACGGAAATGCAGATTCATAGCCGTATCGCATCGCGTCTGCGAATGGACGACGGCGCGGCACATTGGAGCTGACCACATAGCCCTCAGGCAGTGTATTCGGTGCGAAGCCGTGGTAAATCTCAGCCAGATTGCGATCAATCGGCCATACGAACAGGTGATCCGCCAGTTCCTGCGCGAGCGCATCGGCCAAGACGCGCGTGTTGTCGTCACGCTGGCTTGCAGCCTGTGTGGCGACAGCCGTGCCACGCTGCGCCTGTGTGCGCGTGATATAGCCGGTGGCGACAATCACCAGAAGCACCAGCACGGCGGAGACGAGAATCAGCGTGTTGCCTCGGCGTACGGGCACACCGTTCAATCGGCGGCTCAGCACGTGCGTCATCGTCTTGTTGATTACTGGCTTGTGTGTGATCTTCATGGCTGCTTCGCTCCTTTGAGCGGTTACCCCCGCTGTCTCTCTCAGTTGCTCGTTGATCGCTTCGGCAGATTGATGACGAACTGGAACTCGCGACCGTTCTCCAGCTTCGTCGCTGGATCATGCAGCACCATCGTTACGCGAATGGCGGAAGGCCATGGCGTGTAGGCATTGGGTGAGTTGCGCACGTCTGCCAGGTCCGCCCCCCACGGCTGACCTGTCGCGGGGTCTAGCGGGTCGTTCGCGTTGTAGCCGAAGATGGCTTCATACACCTGAACCGCATTGCCGAATCCTGTGCCAAACCCCGGCAGACGATTGTGCGGCACCGGGAACTCTTCAATCGACGAAACCAGTTGTGTGTTCGTCGTGAAGCCGAGGATGGTGTCAGCCTGCCAGTAGTTCGCCCGGCGCTGATAGTTCTGCATCTGAAGCCCGTAGTTGTCGCTGTAGAAGCCCACGCCCCGATCCGGGCAATCCGCACACCAGTCCGGGTTCAGGCCGAACCACGGCTGCATGGGTGTGAAGCGATTCGGTGAGTTGTCAAAGCGATTTGTATAGAAGCCGGAGTAGAACGTGCCATCCGGCCCGGTGGCTTCGCCGACGCCGTCCTCGTAGGTCCATTCGACGATGAACGAACTGACTGCCGAGCCGATGACGTGGTTTGTCAACGCTTCATCGACGCGGTGCATGCTGGGCGGAATGCGCTCGGCGCGCGGATAGTAAATGAGCTGACGGCTGATTCGATCTCGCTGTTGCAGCCACGAGGCGATGTTGCCCTGCCCCGCTGCGGAGTGGAACCGGATTCGGCGACGAACATCGCCAAGCTGGGTCGCCGCAGCATCCATGCGACCGTTGAGAATCTGGCGAGCTGGGAACGCTGCCCCATATGCAGCCCCATACACGGTGTTCATCTGCTCGTTGAACAGGAATATGGAACGCTCCGTCGCAATCTCACCTGCATATACGGTCTTTGCATCAGTGTTTTTATTCTGTTGATCGTCGTCCACCAGAATGACTGGTTGCCTGACCAGCAGCCACTGCCTCGATTCAGGCTGCGTGGCGTTGACTGATGATGTGCCTGCAACCGGCTGGAAGTTTGTCGTTGAAGCGCCGCCGCCCGTCTGGTGGACGGTGCGTTGAATAATCGTCGATGCCGCCGCATCCCGGTGCCACGGCACAAGACCACGCGACTGGACAATTGGATTGCCGCCGCCCTGTACGTCCCATGCATTCCCCTTGAAGAGACTGATCGGTTCATACGCCGGCGCGTTCGGCAACTGGAACGCATGGCCATAATACATGCGAGTCGCGATACCCTGACCGCGCGTGCGGCCGCCTTCGTTGATGCGCGCCGTCTGCGGCTGCTGCAGGTTGTTCGTGAAGAACAGAAGCTGATCGGCGCGAATGATGGCGTTGTCCGGCAACGTCGGGTTCAACAAACCGCCGCCGGTGCTGAGGTGAATGTCATTGCGCACAGCGACCTGACGGATTGCAAAGATGCCTTCCGTCGAGAGATTGGCGATGTCCTCGCGCATGCGCCGTTCGATGACGGCCGCCTCCTGCAATACGCTGGCTGATGCCTGACCGAGGCCCGTTACCTGGCTCGCCGTACCGAAGATGCGCGACGTGGCGGCGATGACGACCAGCAGCACCACGATCGCCACCATCAGCTCAATGAGCGTGAAGCCGAAGCGAGATGGAATCCGCGACTCCATGCGTTCATGCTGCCATGCGTTCATGTCTGCTTTGCTTTGCATCACAGCTCCTTCACTGTTACATACACCGGCGTGATGGTGACGGTGGTGTCGTTGATGCCGTTGCCGGTCGTGTCAATCATCACTTCCTTCGGCATGTACCAGATGTCGGTTACGACGTTGTTGAACACCCACGTCGGATAGTTCGGATTGCCCGGATTCCACACGTACCACGCAGGAGTCTCTGATGGAAAACCATCCGCCGTGTTGCCGCGCCCCAGCACCGGCTCCACGCCTCGTGTTAGTTCAATGTGGATGTTGGTCGTCGGCGCATTGCCACGACGATTCCCGAGCACGCGATGCACGTTGTTGTTCTGGTCGAGAATCCACTGTCGCGGCTCCTGCCAGGCTTCATCCCAGTTGCGGGGGTCGTAGGCGTCATTGTTGCTGCCGATGATCCACTGGCCAACCTGTCCCGTGGGCAAACGCGTATCCGGCGCACCAGAGCCTGCGTTCCACCGGCGCGCAGGGTCGAACTCAATGTGCGTCGGAATGAACGGGAAGTTGCGAAGGCTCTGCACGGGGTGGCGCGGCACGCGATACTCGCTTGCACCCAAGCCGGGGATGTTCACGCGATAGACGAAGATGGCAACGAAGACGCGCCCCTGATACTTGCGGAACATGCAATCCCAGACGTACTGCGGGCGCTCGCGGAAACGAGGTTGACTCGTTCCTGAAGCCCACTCTTCGAGTTGCATGGGGTAATAACGCTCGCCCTGCGTAACAAAGATCTGCGGCGGTACAGGCGGATAATCGATCACTCCGTGGATATGCGTGTTGAAAGGAATGCCATACAGCGATGGCGGATTCGGCATCGTTGGGAACTGCGGCGGACCGGGCCAGCCGTTCCACAAAGGCGACACACTTGCAGCGGCATTCCAGGGCGGGGGCATCACCGCGCGGCGGTGGCTGAAAATGTCCAGCGTGCCGATTTCGTTGACGCGCGGCGTATTCGGATCGTCAATCTGAAGCACGCCCGGCGCCATCCAGCCCCAATCGCCCGGAATGGTCGGCGAGATGTAGCCACCAGGAAGGCCCGCGATGTCCGCAAACTCTTCAAACGTGCCGAAGTATTCCGGGCGCAGCTTGCTGCGCAGCACGGAGACGGCGTGATTCGCGACGATCGGCCCCATGAGGTCGTCATTGGAAAGCCGCTGCTGCGCGATGCCCGCGGGGAAGATGGCCGCGATTGAGATGATGCCGATGCCAAGGATGAAGATGGCCAGCAACACCTCAATGAGCGAGAACGCGCGGCGAGCGTGCCGTGAACGAGAAGCTAAGCCATGTGCGTGTGTGCAGTGTGTCATCGCAGCACGACTCCGGTGTAACGATTGAAGTGAATGCGCGGCGCGTTCTCGGTGATGTACACACTGAGATCGTTCACGCGGTTCTGGCCGTTGCTCCACGTGGACGGCGACCGCTGCTCGCGAGCGTCGTCATAATCGAAGACCGCGAGGTACGGCGCCATGCTGAGGTACGGTTCGTCATCTTCAAGCCGCTGGCAGAAGAACTGCGTCAACGGCACAAGATTTCCATTGAAGTCGTAACCAAGACCGAAGCTGCACGTGCCGCATGAGGCGTTGCCATCCACGGATGACGGGTACGCCGTGATGTTGTTGTAATCAATGCCGCATCGTCTCTGGAAGAAGTCCTGATTGAAATCGACGAAGGTTCTCGCGGAATCGCTTTGCGAGTTTCGCAGCCGCACGGTGCCATCCGGGCCGTACATGACGGCGATCACCGCGCCGCCCATCTCACCCGCACTTGTTCCATTCAGGTCAGTCGTGGTGATCCAGCTCATATCCTGCTCACCGCCGAAAAGCGGCGCCGCCACCATGATGCCTGAGGGCAGACGGCGCGACGTGATGCCTGAGACAGGGACGAAACGATCGACAATACCCTGCCCGCCGTCTTCAAACAGCGGAATGCGGTATGACTCACCGGTCCACTGTGCGATGACGGCTTCAATCACTTGCTTGTTCGCTTCTTTGCGGGCGCGGAAGGCGACAAGCGTAAGCTTGTTGTCGCGAATGGCGATCGCGCGGGCATTATCCAACGCAGCAATCACGGTGTTTTGCGCACTGGCGAGCTTCGTGCTGCGCGCCACACCACGCACACTGATGACCGTGATCGCCCCCACCACCGCGATCACGCCGATTGCGACCAGCAACTCCGTGAGCGTAAAGCTGCGCAGGCCGCGGCGGTTCGCGCGGCGTGATGCTGCCCGAAGATGGAATCCTCGAAGCGTGTTCATGGCGCCTCCGGCGGGTAGGAGTACAAGTTGTCCTTCGCATACTCGCGCTGCTGAGAGCCGTCCGGCGCTTCGAGATCGCCGAACTGACCGTCAGGCCCTGCAGACACGAAAAGAATCGTTCGATTGTGCGCAATGCCGTAGCGACGCTCAAAGGGCGTGCGAATGGTGCCATCGCGATCGCGGTCGGCGATGTTGTCGCCGCAGCCTTGATTGTGGCTCCGCCCGGGCAGGATGGCGATGATCTGCGTGCCCCATGCATCCGAGATGCGATAGGTCGGCGGTCGGCCTGGCTCAGCTTCAACCTGCTCCACAAAAGCGGGATTGATCCTCGCGATCATCTCCTTCGTTTCCGTCGTGCGGGCGAACAGTCGGAAGAGTTCATCCGTCGTCAGCTGCGCGGTGGCCATCGTCGGGAGTGCGGCATTGAGTTCATAGACTTCACCCGCATTGCAAGGCTCGTTGTTGACGCCGTAACGCACTGTGCGACCGGAAGCGGTCTGCCACTCGTTCACAATGCCTTCCAGTTGCGTCATGAGATTCTGCGTTTCGCGAGTCTCAGAACCGCGCGTGAGCGTAACCGTAACTGAAAGCGTCAGTGCGGCAAGCACGAGAATGACGGCAATGACGACCATCATCTCCACCAGCGTGAAGGCGCGTGAAGATCGCCGGGTATGACTCATCATGGGCCGACCTCCGCAATGTTGTCTCGATTGACTTCGTCAGTGGCCGCGCCATTCTGAGGGAAGTCCTGACGGAAGTTCTGATTCAAACGCCGGTCTGGCCCACTGGAGAGCAACCCGAAAGACGCGCTGTGCAGCAATCGCGAAGCGGTCGGGTCGTTCGCGCTGTCGAGAATGGGCGAGGTAACCGCATTCACATCCGTGATGTTCCATGCGCGAAGGACGATGACGTCGGATAATGCCGGCTGACGAAACGTCGGGTCGTGCGGCCTCGGGCGATAGCCCTGAGCGGGGCCACCCGGCTGATACGGCTTGCGGTAGTAACGAATCGGCTCGCCCCAGTAATCAACAATCACCTTCGGTGCGTGCGGATTGGTTTCAAAATCGTTCTCGCCGGGGAACGCAATGCGAGGGGTGCCGTTTGGATTAATCCCGACGATCGCGCCGAGCAGACGCGCATCACGAAGTTGCAGGTACGGACCGAATACCTGTCCTTCACGGAATCGCTGGCCATGCTGCGCATGGTTGATGACGGCGCGGCGAGCCGCGACAGTACCTGGGCTGGGCGAGCCGGGAAGACCCGCAGGAACACTCCTCGCTACGCCCCAATAGCCATCCGGACCAGGACTGCGAATGCCAAGCCCATCAAAGCCATCGTCATTGACAAGCGTCGCACTGGAAGGCAGCGGACCGGAACCATAGCCCAACAGAAAGTCTGCAAGCGACGTGATGGAGAACCAATCCTGAATCTCGGTGTCGTATTGATTGGAACCGGGAACAGGGGGCAGTTTGTAATCGCGAAACTGATCGATATTCGAAGGTGCGCCGCCGGGTGTCCGCCCCAGCACTGGCGGCAGATAGCCAATGTCTCGCTCAAACTGCACCAAACCTTGCTTGAGCGCGTTTAGCAGGCCAGTCGTGTTCGTGCGCTGTGCAGTTCGCGCCGCTGCATTCAACGCGACCAGCAGAATGCTCATCAACACCAGCACGAGCGCCACAACCACCAGAATCTCGATGATGGTGAACGCCGTGCGACGACGCCCTGCCCGCCCCACCCCCGGAGGAGGGGCGGGCGGCAGGGTTGTCGTTGCGAATTGTTTTCTGAGATCACTATGCATGTCATCGCTCCGTATCAGCGGGACGAACTTGTCCCTCCCGGATCATTTGCCGCCGACACCACCCGCCACCGATTCGATCATGGCGACCAGCGGGAGGAAGAGCGCGAGCACGATTGTGCCGATGACGCCACCGAGCACCACGACGAGCATCGGTTCAAGCAGACTAAGCAGGCTCTGCACTGCGACATCGACTTCTTCGTCGTAGTTGTCCGCGATCTTCATGAGCATCGTGTCGAGGTCGCCTGTCTCTTCGCCAACGTCGATCATGTTGACGACGATGGCGTCGCACACCTTTGATTCGCGCAGTGGATCGGCGAATGTCTCACCTTCGCGAATCGAATCGTGCACCTTCGTCAGAGCTTTCTCATAGACATAGTTGCCTGAAGTATCGCGCGTAATCATGATCGCTTCGAGAATCGGCACACCCGCAGAAACCAGCGTGCCCAGCGTTCGCGTAAAGCGAGCCACCGATGTCTTCTTGATGAGATTGCCAATGACCGGAATCTTGATGCGAATGATGTCCGTCACCGCGCGGCCGGGGCCGGTCTTGCGAATCAGCTTGAAGAACAGCCACACCATGACGGGACCGAAGAGAATCCAGACCCAGCCGGGCACAATCTGCCCCGCTCCACGTGTGCCCGCGACCCATGCGCTGGTATCGACAAGCCACAGCGTGAGGGCGGGAATCGCCACTTCGAAGTCGTTGAAGATTTCCTGGAACTTTGGAATGACGAACACCATGATGCCCGTAACGATGAGCACCGCGATGAGAATGACGACGGTCGGGTAGATCATGGCGCCGATGATGCGACGGCGCAGTCGCTGCGCTTTTTCCATGAAGTTTGCCAGTCGCTGCAGGATGAGGTCGAGAACACCGCCGATTTCACCCGCGTTGACCATCTTGCAATACAGGCGATCGAACGCCTTGGGATGCTTCGCCATCGCATCGGAAAGCGTGGTGCCCGCTTCCACATCTTCACACACCGAACCCAGAATCGACTTGAGCAGGCCGGGCTTCTGCTGCCCTTCCAGAATCTGAAGTGAACGCAGGAGCGGAAGACCTGCGTCTTGAAGCGTCGAAAGCTGGCGAGTGAAGAGGGTCAGCTTTTTCTGGCCCACACCGCCGATGCTGATCGTGATCTGCCCCTTCTTCTTGGCTTTCTTTTTGCCTCGCGTTTCTGAGCGAACCGCCGATCCCTTTACTTTCTGCTCGCGCACAGAAGTAGGAAAGTACCCCTGCCCCTTGATGCGCTGGATGGCCTCTTCACTTGTGCTGGCTTCAACAACGCCCTTCTGAGGCTTGCCGGCGGAGTTCAGGGCTTCGTACTGATACGTAGGCATGGGAAAGATCCAAGAAAAGAAATCCAGTTTCGAACGTCGCGCCTGTTACACAACACAGCGCGAACATGAGCCGATGTCATCAATCTTCAACTATTGTTTCGCGAACCACTTCGTCGATCGTCGTCTGACCGTCGTAGATCGAAAGCAAGCCACACTCACGAAGCGTGCGCATGCCGCGCTTGCGCGCTTCAACACGAAGCACGTTCGTTGACGCTTCCTGCATGACAAGATCGCGAAGGAAATCATCAAGCGGGAGAATCTCGAAGATGGCGAGTCGCCCCTTGTAACCGCTGTGGTTGCAGGCATCGCAACCCCGGCCGCGATAGAACACACGCCCTTGCACATCACTGGGTCGAAGGTTCAGCTCCATGAGCTGCTCTTCAGTCGGCACGTATTCTTCCTTGCAGCGCAGACAAATGCGGCGCACGAGACGCTGAGCGACGATCGCTTCGATCGTCGCCGTCAAGAGGAACGATTCAACGCCAAGATCAAGCATACGCAGAATCGACGATGGAGCGTCATTGGTATGCAATGTGGAGAACACGAGGTGACCCGTCAGCGAGGCTTGCACTGCGATCTGCGCGGTTTCGAGATCGCGAATTTCGCCGACCAGAATGATGTCGGGGTCCTGGCGAAGGAACGAACGCAGCAGGCGAGCGAATGTCAGTTCCTGCTCCGTGTTCACCTGACACTGAACCAACCCGTCAATGTCATATTCGACGGGGTCTTCAGCCGTCAGAATCTTGGTCGTCGGCTCGTTGAGTTCATTGAGCGCAGCATAGAGTGTCGTCGTCTTGCCGCTGCCCGTCGGGCCGGTCACAATGATGATGCCGTTCGGCTTCTTGATGAGCGTGCGCAGCTTGTCGAGATCGTCATTGCGCAGTCCGACCTTGTCGAGGCTGAGCTGAACGTTGGAGCGGTCAAGCACGCGCATAACGACCGATTCGCCGAAAAGCGTGGGAAGCACACTGATACGAAGGTCGATCGGATTATTCGCAACGACCAGCTCAATGCGACCGTCCTGCGGCAGTCGTCGCTCGGCGATATCCAGATTCGCCATGACCTTGATGCGTGACACGATCGGCAGCGCAAGATGCATCGGCGGAGGAATCATTTCATAGAGCACGCCGTCGATGCGGTAGCGCATCTTGAACTCGTCTTCAAACGGTTCGAAGTGGATGTCCGAAGCTTTGTCTTTGATTGCCTGCAGGAGAACAAGGTTGAGCAGACGAATGACCTTGTTGTCATCCGCTGCGCTGGCGAGTTCTTCAAGATCGATGGAATCGCCCCGGCCTTGCAATGACGCAAAAGCGTCAGACTCGCCCAGTTCGGCCATCATCGCTGCCATTGAGCTTTGCTGACCGCTGTATCGCTTCGAGAGAATCTTGTCGATGTCTTCCGCTGGCGCGACCACGGCTTCAACCTTGAAGCCAAGCAGAAGCCGCAGACCGTCGATCGCCTGGAAGTTGTCCGGCGACTTCATCGCAATCGTGATGCGACGGGTGCGTTCGTCGTACTCGATCGGAACAACCTGATATGTGTTCGCTGTTTCAGGCGGAAGAGCTGCAATGGCGGCGTCAGAGATGTCCTTCTCGTCAATCCGAACCATCTGCATCCCGGCCTGACCGGCAAGGGCTTCCAGAACGTCGATGGGTGTGATGATGCCAAGTTCGACCAGCAACTCTCCGACCCGTTTCGGCTTCTGCCCCTTGTCCTTCTGAGCCTTCTGGAGGGCCAGTGCTTTGTGCACATCATCACGCGTCGCTTTACCGAGCTTCGCCAAGACACGCCCGAATCGGCGGCCACGCAGTTCGCTCACATCGTTCTTCGCCATGCTCTACGCATTCCTTGGAAAGTGATGACGGTCGATGGTTGAAACCTGACCACAGTAAGCATGGGCCGAGAATCAACGCATCACAAGTGTAAATGGCCGATTAAAACAATGAGACACATGGATTGTGTTTCAACAATCCGAACGATCTTCTGACTATACGTCTCGATAATGCCGACGGTTGCTGACACAGGAACCCGATCAGATATCGATCGGACTCACCCATCAGTCGAGCTGTGTATCAAGCTCGGTTCTGCCAACGCTGCCGCCCGAACGGTGGACCTTCTCGGTCAGTTCGCCGGGATCCTTGCCCTTGTCGATCATCTCGTCCGCCGCAATCAGGCCGCGCTGGTACAGGGTCCAGAGGTGATCATCCAGAAGCTGCATGCCGAACTTGCGACCGGTCTGAATTGCAGAGTCGATTCGGAAGGTCTTGTTCTCGCGGATAAGGTTAGCAATAGCGGGCGTAACGACAAGGAACTCGTAACAGGCGACGCGGCCGGGTTTATCCACACGGGCAAGCAGAACCTGGCTCAGCACCGCGATAAGCGACGTTGAAAGCTGAACACGGACCTGTGCCTGCTGGTTGACCGGGAATGCGTCGATGACGCGGGTAATCGTGCCCGCCGCACCGGTGGTGTGCAGGGTGGCAAACACAAGGTGGCCCGTTTCAGCAGCTCGGATGGCCGCCTCAATCGTCTCAAGGTCGCGCATTTCGCCGACCAGAATCACGTCAGGGTCAGCACGGAGCACGCGACGCAGAGCTTCGGAAAAGCTCGGCACGTCCACCCCGACCTCGCGCTGATTGACAACGGACTTCTTGTGATAGTGGTAATACTCAATCGGGTCTTCTGCTGTCACGATATGCCGCTCAAGATTCGTATTGATGTAGTCAATCATCGTCGCCAGCGACGTTGTCTTGCCGGAGCCTGTCGGCCCGGTCACGATGAACAAACCTCGCGGCCTGCGGATGAGTTCCTTGCAGATCGGTGGGAGACCGATTTCCTCGAAGGTGAGCAGCTTGTTCGGAATCAACCGCAGAACGATGGTGATGTCGCCTCGCTGACGAAAGACCGCTACACGGAATCGGGCTTCCGTTCCGTAGGCAAAACCGAAGTCGCATGAACCTTCTTCCTGCAGCTCCTGCTGAGCACGTTCAGGCGTAATCGACTTCATCAGTGCGACGCAATCGTCAGCATCAAGCACTTTCGTATCGAGATTCCGCAGTCCGCCGTGCAGTCGCAGCGTGGGCTTGCGGCCCACTGAGAGATGCAGGTCCGACGCATTCTGGCGAATCACGGTGTCGAGGAGTCGGTCAATTTGAACGGTTGACATCTTGCGGAGCCTCTCGAATCTTTCTCCAACCGGCACGCACGGTACCGGCGGCGTATGGGGACATTACACGTCGATGTTGCTCTCAACGAGCGTTTCAGCCTGAGCAAACTTGGCGACTTCCGCAGGGGTGGTGTCGCCACGAAGAATCTTGATTTTGCCGTCAGCCAGCAGCGATCGCATGCCGGCTCGAATAGCCGCCTCGCGAACACGGCCGATAGAAGCACGCTGGAACGCAAGCTCGCGAATCTCACTGTTGAGCGTCATCATCTCGAAAATCGCACGGCGGCCTCTGTAGCCGATCTTGCCACAGTGCGCACAGCCCACGGGGCGACAGATATTCCCCTTTGCCGCTTCTTCCTCGGTGATATCCATCAACTTCAAAAGTTTCGGATCCGGCTTGGCGTCCTTTTCCTTGCATCGGTCGCACAGGATTCGCGTCAGTCGCTGAGCCAATATCGCCTGAATTGAGCTGGCGACGAGGAATGGCTTAACACCCATGTCGATCAATCGCGTGATCGCTGACGGCGCGTCGTTCGTGTGAAGCGTCGAGAACACGAGGTGGCCAGTGAGCGCAGCTTGAATCGCGATTTCAGCCACTTCGCGGTCGCGGATTTCACCGATGAGCACAATGTTCGGCGCCTGGCGGAGCATCGCTCGCAGAATCGAGCCGAACGTTAATCCGATCGATTCACGCACCTGGCACTGGTTGATGCCCGTGAAGTTGTATTCCACCGGGTCTTCCGCAGTGATGATCTTGCGGTCCGGTCGGTTGAGAACGTCCAACGCTGAATACAGCGTCGTCGTCTTACCTGAACCCGTCGGGCCGGTAACGAGGAAGATGCCGTTCGGCCTTCGGATGATTCGGTTGAATGATTCGAGCATGTCCTGCTCGAATCCAAGGTTGACCAGACCGATCTTCACCGAGTCTGGCCGGAGAATACGCAAAACGATCGATTCGCCGTGATACGCCGGGCAGCATGAGACGCGGAAGTCGATCTGCTCCCCATCCACAGGCATTTTGATACGGCCGTCCTGCGGGACGCGCCGTTCCGAGATGTTCACACCCGCCATCAGCTTCAAGCGCGCCAGCAATGACGCCTGCATGCGCTTCGGCAGATTGTCCCGCACATGGCACACGCCGTCGATGCGGTACCGAAGCAGCACGCGATCCGCCATCGGCTCAACGTGAATGTCGGAAGCTCGCGTTCGCACCGCCTCCGTAATCATCTTCTGTACCAGCCTGATGATCGGCGCATCATCGCCCGCCGTGATATCAACCGACGCATCAACCGAACGGTCCATCGTAACATCGACGGAATCCGTAACGAGCGAGTCGTTTGAGAACATGCTCGCCGCACCCTTGCCGGTGCTGCCATCAATGAACGACTTGATTGCCGCCTTTGAAGCGACGGCGGTGTCGATCTCCGAGTTCAACCTGAACCGCAGGAGGTCGAGCAGTTCAAGATCCATCGGGTCATGAATGGCGATCTTGATCCGACCGCCTGCCTTGCCCAACGGCAGAATCAGATGTTTCTTGACGATGTCGTCGCTGACCAGACTCAAATCCACGCGACTCTCAGCTTCCGGCGTGGAGAGGTCCAGATATTCCATGTCGAACTGGGTCGCGAGTGCCTTGGCGATATCCTCTTCCTTGCAGTAGCCCGCCTCAATCAGAGCCTCGCCGAGACGTTTGCCGGTGCCTTTGGCCAGCCCCATCGCCTGATCGAGCTGGTTTTGAGTTACCTTGCCCCATTCAAGGAGAATCTCGCCGAGTTTCTTGCGCTTTCGTGCCATTGAGTCCTTTGAGCCGTTGAACCGCCGAAAGGCGGCAAATCACGAAGATACGAAACCGAGCAGAACCCCTTAGTATTGTCTGGAGAGCCGCTTGTCGCAAGCCGGAACGAGACGCCCGGCTTCTCAAAGGGCAATCCAGTCAAGCCACATGATTCCACAATCTCCAACTCGTGTGCTTATCACCGCAGGGCCAACCCACGAGGCGATTGATACCGTCCGGTACTTGGCCAACCGCTCGTCCGGCCGAATGGGAATCTCACTCGCCGAAGCGGCTGCCAAACGCGGCTGTGCGACAACACTGCTCCTGGGGCCGACGCACCTTGAGCCGCCCAAGTCTTCGCGAGTGACAACGTTGCGGTTCCGCACCACCGCCGACCTTCAGCAACTTCTCACGCAGCTCTGGCCCGCCCATGATCTGCTCATTATGGCGGCTGCCGTGGCGGATTATCGGCCGATTCGTGAACCCAACCCTCAGGACGAAAAGCTGCAACGCACCCACGAGCCTCTCACTCTTCACCTTGAGCCAACGCCGGATCTTCTTGCAGAACTGGCAGGCGAAACCCGCTCCGATCAGAACGTTGTCGGCTTCGCGCTGGAGCCACCCAGCCGCCTGATGGAATCCGCTCGGCGAAAGCTGGCTCGCAAATCTCTGGATGCCATCGTCGCCAACCCGCTTGAGACCATGGACGCAGAAACGGTATCTGCCACGCTGATCCTGCGAGACGAGACCGTCATCCCGGCCCCCGTGGGCACCGAAAAAGGCGAGTTCGCCGACTGGCTGATGGATCAGTTGGCAGCACAACGCATGCTCGCGTCGTAACGCATTGCTGGACCGCCTTCACAGTTCACCCTCGCGGCGTCTTTGCCCGGTCCCCTTACCGAACACAATCCGCGGCAAACGCGATCAGATTCTCTGACAGTTGTGTGAGTTGCGGGCTGGATGGTGCGTCCTCGGCCAAGGGGTTTGACACATTGAAGACGTGATCGCCCCCCGGAACAATGACAACCTTTGATGATTGAGCTGCGTCACCGATCGCCCACGCATCGCTCATCGGCACGGTGGCATCATGATCCCCATGCACAATCAGCATCGGGCAACGAATGCGCCTGACCAGAGAAAGCACGTCATGCGCCGCGGGAGCATCGAGCTGCTCCTGAAGAAAAGCCTTGCCGACCCGCAGCCGCTGCCCTGTTCTCGCAGAAGGCGATTCGATGTACCCATCCCGCAGCAACTGTTTCTGCTCTTCATCGCTCATTGAGCACGCGCGAGCCGGCGCTGCCGCCGTCATCACACCTTTCATATTCGAAAGCATCGCGTCATCCGCATGTCGGCCTGCGAGCAACATTGCAGCAACACCGCCTCGTGAATGACCGAATAAAACGAAAGGCAACTCATTTCCCATGATCGCTCTGTCGTCCATGGCGCGAATCACTGCGAGCAGGTCGAAAACCTGTTTGCTCCACGTATCGCGTTCAAAGAGATCAGGCCGCGCGAACGACTCCAGTTGATTCGTCATGCCCGAATGGCTGAAGTTGAATCGATGCGCGAGAAAGCCCGCCATGGCGCAATCGCGCGCAAGCCGGGGGAACATCCCGTAATCCTTATAGCCCTTGAAGCCATGCGCGAGCAGGATAACGCCGCGAGGTTTACCCTCAGGCATGTGGGCATCGCCATAAACGATCTGCCCGTCCGCGCCGAGAATGGACCAAGGCTCCCAGCGTATCGCCATTGGAAATCACTTCAATCGAGAGATCACTGCATCCGCGAATTCTCTGGTCCCCAGCTCGCCGCCGAGGTCGCGGGTTTTCTCCCCTGCGATGAGGCACCCATTGTAGGCATCACGAATGCGGTCTGCTGCAGTCTTGCAGATCTGGTCGCCTCGCGTCTTGGCAAGGTGGCGCAGCATCATCACGCCGCTCATCAGCAGCGCGAGCGGATTCGCCTTGTTCTGCCCTGCGATGTCCGGTGCGCTGCCGTGTACGGCTTCAAAGACTGCATGAGCGTCGCCGAAATTTGCGCCAGGTGAAACGCCCAGCCCGCCCACGAGACCGGCGCACAGGTCGGAGAGCACATCGCCGTACAGGTTCTCGCAAAGAATCACGTCGAACGCCGTCGGGTCTTGCACGAGCTTCATGCAGCCTGCGTCGATGATGACTTCTTCATACTGCAAATCTCCCCCACTCTTTTCGTGCTCTTCCTTCGCGCATCGAATGAACAGGCCATCGCTGAGTTTCATGATGTTCGCTTTATGGAACACCGTTACCTTCTTCCGCCCTCGGCTGATCGCGTAATCGAACGCGAACCGCGCGATCCTACGGCATGCGTCTTCAGTCGCCACTTTCAGCGAGGTAATGACGCCCGGTGTAATGATGTTCTCAATGCCTGAATACAATCCTTCCGTATTCTCGCGCACGATGATGAGATCAACGTTCTCGAATCGCGTCGGCACGCCCGCGATGGAGCGGACCGGCCGAACCGCGCCGTACAGATTCAGCTTCTTGCGCAACGCGACGTTAATGGATGAGAACCCGCCACCGATCGGCGTTGTGCATGGCCCCTTCAGAGCTACGCCGTGCTCAAGGATGGCGTTCATCGTATCCGCAGGCAGCACGGTGTCTGCGCCGCGTTCCAGCGCTGCGACGCCCGCATAGCGTTCGATCCAGTGAATATCCGCGCCGCTGGCTGCGATGATGCGGCGCGTGGCTTCAGAAACTTCAGGCCCGATTCCATCTCCCGGTATCTGTACGACAGTATGCAACATGGGACGATCCAGCCTCCGTTGTTCGCTGATCACAGTGAATCGGCGAGGATACCACGATGCCTGAATCCAGTCTTGCGAACTGCAGCACTTTCCTGCTGGTTTCGGAGCGGGCTGCGACTGTGATGCGCGGACCGAACGAGCCATCCTTCAATGCTTGACGGCCCGGAAAGCCACGCGGACCATATCCCTTATGGCCACGGACGGACGGCGAAATCTGGATGTCGTCATATTCGGCGGCGGCGCAGCGGGCCTGTGGCTTCTCGATCGTCTCCATCGGGCCGGCTATGCCGCCTTGCTCCTTGAGCCGCATGAGCTTGGCAGCGGGTCAGACATCGCATCACAAGGGTTCATTTCAGCACGCTGTCAGAATTGGCCAAAAGAGGCGGGCCTGCCATCGTCAGGCACGCTGAGTTTTCCGACAATCTGGAGACGATGCCTTGCTGGTGAGCCGCCACGGGGACTCCCGAACCTCAAGAGCACGCGTCTTCGCGCGCCATTCAGCGTTCTCTGGCGCACGCCTTCGCTTCGATCAACAGTCGGCATGTGGCGCTGCATGCGCGGACTTGCTTTGCCATCTCGCCTGCTGCCTGCCGATGAGCGGCCTACGGTTCTTGCGAACTTTACACCCACTGTCCTTCGGGTTGAAGAGCAGCTTATTGAACCAGTGAGCCTTCTTGAAGATTTTGCGAATCAACACCGCACGCGCATCTTGCATATTGATGCCCAATCCGGGCTGGAGTTCGTTCAGCGCGATGACGGAACCGTCAACATGGTGCGATTGATCAATCCTTCAACAGGCGACCCGCTTGATCTTGACATCAACCCAGAAGGGCACGTGATTCATTTCTCTGCTTGGCATCACGAAAGACTCTGCGAGATGATGTTCGTGCGTCCGCTTCGCAGCGAGACACACCCAGTGCATCAAGTTCTACTTCGCGGCAATCTGCCGATGCTGAATGGCCGGTGTATCACCGGCGTGGCTGACAGGCTCACCGTTACTTCAACGCGCGATTGCTTGGATCGAGCAGTCTGGCAGATTCATTCCACGCGATGCTCACCGGGCAACGATCGTGCGACTGCATTGGAGCGAGTGCGCGCGCATCTGCGTGAAGCCCTGCCTGATCTCGATTTGCGAGGTGCAGAGTGGTCCACGTACGCCATCACCCCTGAGCGTCGCGATGCGTGGCCACCATCCATCTCCGAGCGCAGCAACATCCTCATCATGCGTCAGACAACGCTGGTCCACGCGCCGAGCCTTGCAGAGTATGTCATGCAAAGACTTAGATCGCCTTTGAACAAAAACACGCGGGAATATGTGGAACCTCTCCACTGGCCTCGACCATGCGTGGCGCTTCCGCCGTGGGAACAAGAGTCGCGATGGGAGCCAGAACCATGATCCCGTGCCGATTGCAATAGACGAACGATCTGCTTACACCGAAACCTTAAACACTTCCGGCGCTGCAAATCGATTGTCTTGCACGGTTTCGTTCAAAGCATCTAGCAGCTCACCGCACACGGCGTAGCCGATCTGCTCTGCCCACTCCAGCGGTCCTTTCGGGTAATTCGTGCCGAGTTTCATCGCGGTGTCAATGTTTGCCCGGTCCGATACGCCCTCGGCAAGCGCCCACCCGGCTTCGTTGATAACCGCCACCAGCACACGCGCGAGGATGTACTGCTCAAGCGGCGCACCGATCTGATCCGTCGCACCGCTGACAAATCGCTCAATGGCTGCCGTCAGACGATCACTCAGCTTGAGATCACGCTTTTCGATTGCGATTGCCGGTCGCGGATCGCTTCCGTCATGGATGTAGGCGCCACGGCCGGTCTTTCTCCCCAAGTGACCTTCCTTGACGAGCTGCATTTGCATCGCGCTCGGCGACAACCGCGAGGACTTCCCCAACTGCTGCCAGACCGATTCCGTCGTGGACGTGTTCACATCCTGCCCGATGAGGTCGGTGAGTTCCAAAGGCCCCATACGGAAGCCGCCAAGCGATCGCATCGCTTCATCGATTTCGTCGACGCCCGCATAGCGATCTTCAAGAATCCGCCACGCTTCGAGGTAGTACGGCCGCGCAACGCGGTTAACGATGAAGCCGGGCGTATCGTTGGCGCGAGCGACTGTCTTGCCCCATGCCTCGGCGATCAGCACAACGCGCTGCACCAGCTTCGGATCACTGCGCTTGCCGCTGATGACTTCAACCAGTGGCATGAGCGGCGCAGGATTGAAAAAGTGCATCCCCACGACCCGATGCGGCTGACCGATGGCGTCACCAATGGCTGAAATGGATAATGACGATGTATTGCTCGCGATGATGGCGTCCGGCCTGAGGTATGGCAGCACCTGTTTGAACATCGTCGTTTTGGCGTCGAGGCTCTCGATGATCGCTTCAATGATGAGATCGCAATCAGCGAGGTCTTGCGGATTCAGCGCCGGACGAAGCCGCGCCGCAGCCGCATCACGCTCTTCCTCGCTCAGCTTGCCCTTCTCGACCATGCGGTCGAGCTTTTCACGAACGGATGCGATAGCGCTCAGAACGCGCGCTTCATCCACATCCATCAACTGAACCGTGAAACCATGAATCGCAGCCACCTGCGCGATGCCTGCGCCCATGGTTCCCGTACCGATGATTCCGATCGGGTGCAATGCGGTCATATCGAATAAGTGTAGTGCGCTTTGCCGATGAAATATGAATCACTGCCCTTTGAAATTCGGCTTTCGTTTCTCAAGGAATGCACTGACGCCTTCAAAGTGATCGGCGGTTTTACCTGCGGTCTCCTGTGCGTACGCCTCGGCTTCAAGCTGCGCCGCCAGATCGTTTTCCATCGATTGATTAAGCAACCGCTTCGTGAGCGCGATGGCCCGGCCGGGAAGATTGGCCAGCCTCCCTGCCACCTTGTTCGCCGCATCCATCAGCTCTTCCGCTGAAATGACCTGATTCACAATACCGAGCCGCAAGGCCTCCTGCGCATCGACCTTCGACCCAAGTGTGCACAGTTCGAACGCCTTCCCCGCACCGACAAGGCGCGGCAGCGTGAACGTTGAGCCGGAATCGGGAATCAGCCCGACGTTGATGAAGACTTCGATGAACGAAGCGTGCTCGGATGCGACTCGCATATCGCACGCAAGAGCGAGTGAGCAGCCCGCGCCGGCTGCCACGCCGTTGACTGCTGCAATCACCGGCTTCTCCATCTCACGGATACGCTGGATGATGGGGTTATAGCGTCGGCGCAGATCGTCACCCAGGTGTGGCACATAGCCGGGCACATACTTCTTCTTCAGGTCGCCGAGGTCTTGGCCTGAAGAAAACGCGCGGCCCGAACCTGTGATGACGATGGCTCGGACGTTCGCGTCGCGCTCGGCATTCTTGAGTGCATCTGCGAGTTCAGTCGTCAGTTGATCGTTGAACGCATTGAGCACATCGGGGCGATTGAGCGTGATGGTGCAGATGTGATCCTTGATCTCAGTAGTAATCGTTTGCGCTTCAGTGCTCACAGCGTTGCTCATGCCATACTCCTGTTGTGCTTACCGTCCCTTGAACTGCGGCTTTCGTTTCTCCACAAACGCACGCATGCCTTCCTTCTGATCCTCGCTTGCGAACAGTATGTAGAACAGCTTGCGCTCGTACATCAATCCTTCAGTCAGGCTTCCTTCGAACGCCTGCAGCACGGCATCCTTGGCGATCTTCAACGCGAGCGGCGACTTTTTTGCCACTTCATGCGCGAGTTTCAACGCAGCTTCAAAGAAGTTTTCCTTCGGCACAACACGGCTCACAAGCCCGGCAGCCATCGCTTCCTTTGCGGAGAGGAATCGGCCGCTCAGGATCACATCCATCGCGACGGCTTTACCGACCGCGCGCGTCAATCGCTGCGTGCCGCCTGCGCCGGGCATCACGCCGATGTTGATTTCCGGCTGGCCAATCTGTGCGGTTTCGCTGGCGATCACGATATCGCATTGCATCATCAGCTCGCACCCGCCGCCGAGCGCGAAGCCGCTGACCGCTGCGATGATGGGCTTCTTCACGCGTTTGATGCGATCCCACGTGGCGAACTGATCGCGTTCGTACATGCTGATGGCGGATTGTTCCGCCATGTCGCCGATGTCCGCGCCCGCTGCCCATGCCCGCTCATTGCCCGTAAGCAGAATCACGTGGATGCTCGCATCCGCGTCAAACGCTTCCATCTGGTCTGCAAGCTGTTTCATCAATGCGGGGTTGAGGGCGTTGAGCACCTTGGGGCGGTTGAGCCGAATGATGCCGACGTTGCCATCCGTTTCGGCGAGTATGAGTTGATCCTGCATGGGCGGAGCCGTTGAAGCGGTTGATTGAGTCATCGTGTGTGCCTGCGAAGTCACTGCGAGACGGCCCCTGCAGCCGCCTGAACGATGAATCATCCACGACATCGCAACGCGCATCAAGTGGAGCGGCACAGTCGTACATGATGCACATTCCGCCCGCTCAAGGTAGGCTAACACCCATGAAGCACGGGAACCTGCTCACAACGCTCATTCTGCTCGGATTGGTGGCCGGCGTGGCAGTCGGGCAGGCTCTCTTTGCAGCCTACGGACAAGCCGAGCCGGAAAGCCTGCTCTGGCTCAAAAACGTCGGTGATCTTGTGCTTATCCGCCCACTGACACTGATGATCATTCCGCTCATCTTCGTCAGTGTCATTGTGGGTGTAACAAGTCTGGGCGATCCTGCGAAACTCGGCGTCGTCGGCGGCTCAACGGTCTTCTACTACATGGTGACGATGCTGCTGGCCGTCGTACTCGGCGCAACACTCGTTTCCACGTTCAAACCGGGTGTCGGCCTGCCGGAAGATCAGGTTGCCGTGCTGCGAGCAGAGGGTGAACGCACGTATGCTGAACGCACCGATCTGCAGGCCCCGATTGAACGAGCCGAAGACATGGGGCTTGGCGGGGCATGGATGAACATTCTGGAGCAGGTGGTGCCGACCAACATCGTGGCGGAGATGGGCGCAACGCGACCACTCGGCGTCATCATCTTCGCACTGTTCCTCGGCCTTGCCCTCGCTGCGACTGGTCAGCGTGCAGAACCAGCCATTCGATTCTTCGATTCACTTTTTCAGGGATTGATGGTCCTCGTGATGTGGATCATCTGGCTCACGCCGATCGGCGTGTTCTTTCTCGTCGCATGGACGGTGGGCACGATTGGGCTTTCTGCCCTCGTCGGCCCGCTCAGCAAGTACATGATTCTGGTCATTGTCGGCCTTGCGATCCACGGCGGGATCGTTCTGCCTGCGATCCTTTACCTGCTCACGCGAAACAATCCGTATCGCTTCATGTGGCAGATGCGCAAAGCGCTGATGACAGCGTTTGGCACTGATTCAAGTTCCGCAACGCTGCCCGTAACAATCCAGACCGCCGAGATGGAAGGTGGCTGCTCGAAGAAGGCCGCGAATTTTGTGCTGCCACTCGGCGCTACCGTGAACATGGACGGCACCGCACTCTATGAAGCTGTCGCGGTCGTCTTTCTCTTCCAACTCTTCGGCATCGACCTCTCATTCGCCGAGCTGGTCATTGTGGTCATCACGGCGACCCTCGCAGCCGTCGGCGCTGCCGGAATTCCATCCGCAGGACTCGTAACGATGGTGTTGGTGATTGTCGCAGTCAACCGATCGCTTGCAGGTCAGGGCGTGGAAGCATTGCCTGTCGCAGCGATCGGCATCATCATCGGCGTGGATCGCATTCTTGATATGTGCAGGACCGTCGTGAACGTATGGGGCGATGCCGTCGGCGCGAAACTGATTACGAAACTCGCGCCGGATACCGAAGAAGACCTGGAAAAAGCCGCCGGTTAGCATCATGCATGAGTCGAAGCAATCGCCATAAAAAAAGCCGCCTCTTCGGCGGCTCTTCGTGATTGCGTTAGACGTGAACGCTGTGAGAATGATCACCGTGCGCTGCCGCGTGAAGGCGTCACTGCGGGCTTCCGCGTGAATACGATCTCCATCATCTTGTATTCCTTGCCGCTGATGGGATCGGTCATGTGCATCTCAAGCGTCTTCGTGTCGGCGCCGGTCATGCGCTCAATCTCCCGCATCACATGGGGCTTCTTCGTGATCGGGCAGTTGTAGGTGAAGTTCCACGACAGTGTCTTGCTGTCTGAAGAAAGTTCACCGGTGCCGATCATCATGCCGGTGGACATGTTGTCGAGCCACGTGGACTGGAACTTCTGCGAGACATTGTCGAAGCCGTAGATACCCATGCCTGAGAACGCCCCCATGCCAGGCATGTCGCCTTCGATTTCCACCTTGAAGAAGCGGCCGTCCATGATGGCCGTTACCGTTGAAATGCACTCGCTGTGCATCGGTTCGGTGTCCGGCGCCATCCACATGGTCGACTTGCCATGCCAGACACCGATCGACTTCGCCAAGTGCTGATGCATCGCGCCGGGCGTTGCAGCCTCAATGCACGCCATCATGTCCGCTTCGCTCATGCCGGGCGGCGGCTGGAGTGCGTCTTGAAGACCCGGCTTGTCTGGTGGCGACGCGGGCTTACGATCCTGAAGATTCTGCGCAAAAGCAACTGATGCAGACACGGCCATAAGGCCAACGACAATGCTGACGCGACGATTCATGGCATAACTCCTGAACGGATTTCACCCCATGCAAACCACACCCTCCCTGGGCGTGCGCTGCAAGCTGACATTATAACTCGGCCGAGCGTTCACCCGCGATCGTAATGCAATTGAAGCATCCGCTGAGCTGTTTGACCTTGTTCGCTATGGTGGGCATCAAAAACAGCAAAAGCCGCACACTGCGGCTTCGGCAAAGTCGGGGTGACAGGATTCGAACCTGCGGCCTCTTCGTCCCGAACGAAGCGCTCTACCAAGCTGAGCTACACCCCGTAGCTCGATCTTCAATCAGGCGGCACTCTACCATGCCGCGGTTCTATCAGTGGGCGAAGCAGGATTCGAACCTGCGAAGGCTTCCGCCAACGGATTTACAGTCCGTCCCCTTTGGCCACTTGGGTATTCGCCCAGACGACACCCGCCAACTGCGTCGAGTCGGGCAGTGTACGGCGTTCTGATGCTTCAATCAAGGCATGCCATTCTGTGAAACCCGCCTCGAATACCCCCGTCGGGCAGACAACTGATGGCGACAGCCTCATGCATAGCCGTCCCGATCAACCGCTACACTGTCCATCGCGTGAAACTCTCGATTGTCATCCCTGTTTTCAACGAAGCCGCTACCGTGGCAGAGCTGATCGACCGTGTCAGTTCCGTCAAACTGCATGGCATTCAAAAAGAAATTATCGTGGTCGATGACTGCTCGACGGACAGTACCGCCGACCGCCTGGCGGATATCGCCCGCCAAGTGCAGATCACGGTACTTCGGCATCCAGAGAACCGGGGCAAGGGCGCGGCCCTGCGAACAGGTTTCGCAAGTGCAACGGGCGATATCGTTCTGGTGCAGGACGCCGACCTCGAATACGACCCCGAAGAATATCCGCGATTGATCCAGCCGATTCTTGATGGTCGTGCCGATGTGGTGTACGGGTCGCGGTTCCTCGGCGGGCAGCCGCACCGTGTGCTGTACTATTGGCATTATGTTGGCAATCGCCTGCTGACTGAGTTCTCCAACATGTGCACCAATATCAACCTCACCGACATGGAGACCTGCTACAAGGTATTCAAACGCGAGGCTCTGGCTGGCATTGAGATCGAGGAAGATCGCTTCGGGTTCGAGCCGGAAATCACCGCCAAGATCGCGCGGGGAAAATGGCGAATCTACGAAGTCGGCATCTCTTACTCCGGTAGAACGTACGAAGAAGGCAAGAAGATCGGCATGGCGGACGGTTTCCATGCGCTGTGGTGCATCGTCAAGTACAACCTGCTCAGACGTTATCCCAAGCAACGCACCGCTGCGCACCGCAAATGAAGCCGCGCGAGCTTGCAAACCTCGGCGTGCCGCGCGGCGGAGCAATGAAAGCAGCTCAGAACGCCACCGCACAAGCAGGTGCCGCAAAGATGAATCGCAGCGAGATACGCAGCCGAATCGAAGCGGTTGTACGCAATCCTACAGCACATCTCAATGATCCAATCTTCGGCGTACTTGCGAAGACGATGATAAACACAGACTCTGCCGCACAGTCTTTCACGTCGCGATCAGAACCTGCGCCCTGGCAGCGATGGGGCCGCGATCTTGAGCCGGATTCGATCAAGCAGATGCTCAATGCGTGCGAGCTGCCTGTCGCTGTTGCGGGCGCGCTTATGCCCGATGCGCATGTGGGCTACGGGTTGCCCATCGGCGGTGTGCTCGCTGTGGACAATGCGGTCATCCCCTATGCAGTGGGTGTGGATATTGCCTGCCGCATGAAGCTCACTGTTCTTGATCTTCCCGTCAACATGCTCCGTGCCGAGCAGGAGCGACTCATCGGCGCAATTGAGCGAGAAACTCGCTTCGGCATCGGGGCGCAGTTCCGCAAGCCGCATGAACACCCCGTGATGGACGAAGACTGGTCCATCACCACGACAACGCATCGCATTAAAGACAAAGCATGGAGCCAACTCGGTACCAGCGGTTCAGGCAATCACTTCGTTGAGTTCGGTACGCTGACGTTGGATCGAGATGATCTCGGCCTTGCTGCCGGAACATACCTTGCACTGCTTTCACATTCCGGCTCGCGCGGCGCCGGTGCGAGCGTGGCTTCGCACTATTCGCGCCTGGCGATGGATCTTCATCCCGAACTGCCGAAGCACCTTCAGCATCTGGCATGGCTCGATCTCGACACGCAGCCCGGGCAGGAGTACTTGGCAGCCATGAACCTGATGGGGCGGTACGCAGCAGCGAATCACGATGTCATCCACCGCCAGATCGCACGTCACCTCAAAGCGGACGTTCTGCTTGACGTGGAAAATCATCACAACTTCGCGTGGAGAGAGCTTCATGACATTGACGGCGAGAAGCGAGAAGTCATCGTGCACCGCAAAGGCGCGACGCCCGCAGGCAAGGGCGTGTTGGGCATCATTCCCGGCTCCATGGCGTCTCCCGGCTTTGTTGTTCGTGGCAAAGGAAACGCCGCAGCCCTTCACTCCGCGAGTCACGGTGCGGGCCGCGTGATGTCACGTACCGCTGCCAAGAGCAGATTTACGTGGTCTGAAGTCAAAACACTCCTCGCCGAGCGGGAAGTAACGCTCCTGAGCGCGGGCATCGACGAAGTGCCCGGCGTGTACAAGGACATTCACGAGGTCATGGCTCAACAGGACGATCTGGTTGAAATTGTGGCGAGGTTTGACCCAAGAATCGTCAAGATGGCCCCGTCTGGCGAGCGGGCGGAAGATTGACCCCATGACGTGAGGAGATATGCCCATGCTAGACGCTTACGCCGACCCTCGATTTGCGTTTCAGCCCACCCCAACCAACAGTCTGGGCACCGCAGGCCTCATCATTTCGCTCATTGGACTTGTTCTCAGCGCGGGCCTGCTTTCACCTGTTGGCATGGTCATCAGCTTCGTTGCCATGTTCCGTGAGCCTCGTGGGCTTGCCTTCGCGGGATTCATCCTTGGCGTGATCGGATCAGCATGGCTGCTCGTTCTCGGCTTCATCTTGGCGATCGCTCTTGCGGGCAGCCTTCTCGGCGGGTTCTGAATAGAACTCTCGAAACTCAAAAAGAAACAGGCCGATCGCACCTGCGACCGGCCTGTTGTGTTTGTGAGATGTTGGCTTCGAATTACTTGATCTCGACCTTCGCGCCGGACTCTTCCAGCTTGGCCTTGAGCGAAGCAGCCTCGTCCTTGGAGACCTTCTCCTTGACGGGCTTCGGCGCGCCGTCCACCACGTCCTTGGCCTCCTTGAGACCGAGGCCGGTGGCTTCGCGAACAGCCTTGATGACCTGAATCTTGTTCGCGCCAGCATCCTTGAGGATGACGTCGAACTCGGTCTGCTCTTCCGCAGCAGCCGCTTCACCGCCGCCGCCCGCCGGGCCTGCCATCATCACCGCACCGCCTGCTGCAGGCTCGATGCCGTATGTTTCCTTCATGTAGTCAGCGAGATCAACCGCCTCCTTGAGGGTGAGCGAAGCGATCTCATCGCCCAGCTTGCTGATCTTCGCGTCGAAAGTCTTGGTTCCTGCTTCGGACATTGTCATCACTCCAAATCGAGAATTTCACGCTTCGAGAGGAGCCGCACACGCGGCTTTTAACCCAGGGGCCAGTCGAAGTCTGTGGGTGTAGTTTGTCATCAGTTGCCAGTTATGAGCTGTCGGTTACCAGTGTCAGGTGCAAGCAAGCCTTTGACTCGCACATGACCACCGGACCGCTCATCGCTGGCCGTTAGTTCCGGGCAATCGTCTCGCCTTTTTCGAGCCGCTCCTGAATCTCCTTCACGATGCCAAGAATGTTCGAGCCGGGGCTGGTCGCAGCACGCACGACGTTGCCAGCCGGCGCAAGGATGAGCGACACAACGCGAGCCTGCGCTTCTTCCTTGGTCGGGAAGTCGCTGAGCCGCTTGACGCCTGCTTCACCCTCAAAATACTGGCCATCAAGCACCGCGCCTTTCAGGACGAGGTCTTTGACCTTCTTTGCCCAATCGACCAGCTCGCGGGCGACATTCACGACCGAGTCGGTGCCATACGCCAGCGCGCTCGGGCCTTCCAGCGCGGGGCTGACAGCTTCGAGGTGCGTTCCTGCGAACGCCTTTCGCGCCAGGGTGTTCTTCACAACCGTTACGCGAATGTTCTTCTTCAACAACCCCAGCCGCAGCGCGTTGTTGTCGTTGGCGGGAAGGCTGCGAATCTCCAGCACCAGTGCGCCGTCGATATCGCCGAAGCGCTTCTGATACTCGGAGACGATCATTTCTTTGACTGGTTTGCTCATGGTGGTATCCAGTGGTCAGGTCTCAGTAATCAGTGTTCAGTTGTCAGAGTTCATGATGTCTGTCGTCATTAAAGACAACTGACAACTGATGACTGAAAACGTGTTACACCGCAACGTACACTCCCGGCGTCATCGTTCCGCTGATCACGCACTTCTTGATATAGGTGCCCTTTGCGGAAGACGGCTTCACTTTGTTGATGACGGCAATGAAGTGCTCCAGATTCTCCACGAGATCCGCCTCGGAGAAGCTCATCTTGCCGATGAGGCAATGCACGTTGCCGCCGTCGTCGTTGCGATACTCCAGCTTGCCCGCTGCGTATTCCTTGACAGCGTTCACAACATCCGCCGTCACAGTTCCTGCCTTAGGAGAAGGCATCAAGCCCTTCGGACCGAGCACGCGGCCGAGCTTGCTGACAACGCGCATCATGTCGGGCGAAGCGACCGCCACGTCAAAATCCATCCAGCCCGCCTCAACCTTGGCGACCAGATCATCGGCACCGGCTTCAATCGCACCGGCCTTCTTTGCGGCCTCGGCCTTGTCGCTCTGGCAAAAGCAGATGACGCGAGCCGTCTTGCCAACGCCCTTTGGCATGGCAATCGAGCCACGAAGCTGCTGTTCCGCCTGGCGCGGATCGATGCCCAGATGCACGCAGACCTCGACGGACTGATCGAACTTCGGAGCCTTGAACGACTTGAGCAGTTTCACCGCATCGGGAATCGGCTGCGGCCCCTGCGCCTTCTTGGCGATCTCAGCGTTGGCCTTGCTTCTCTTTGTCAACTTCGGCATGGCTTCAGCCCTCCACCGTCACGCCCATCGAGCGTGCGGTGCCTTCAATGGTTTTCATGGCGGCTTCGATCGACCCGGCGTTCATATCTGAAGCCTTCTCCGTCGCGATCGCACGCAGTTGATCTCGCGTGATCTTGCCGACCTTCTTTGTGTTCGGCGTGCCGGAACCGCTCTCAACTTTCGCTGCATCTTTGATGAGAACGGAAGCGGGCGAGCTTTTGATCTCAAAGTCAAAGGAGCGATCGTGATAGACGGTGATGACGCAACCGACAACCTTGCCATTCAGTTCACGTGTGCGCTCGTTGAACTGCTGCACGAACTGACCGGGGTTGATGCCGTTGGCACCGAGTGCGGGGCCGATTGGCGGCGCAGGCGTCGCCTTGCCACCGGGGGCCATAATCTTAAACTGCTTGGTAACGCGCTTGGCCATAAGGACTCCTACCTCCCACCGTCATCCGTGCAGGGCTGTCGCCCTCCGGGGGCAACTGCCGTTTCGCACGCAGCACACGCCCGGCCAAGGGCGATATGCGATGCAGTGGTGCTTACGGTTCTGAATGTCGAGCCGCATAGGATAGCGACTGAACAGGCTGGGTCAAGCCTTGCCGATGATCGGCGTGCAATCTTTCCAACGACCCACCGCACCGGAAAATCGCCCCTTTCGTTGAAACAAGGCGAGCCATTTCACAAGTCCAGCGAACGAAACCCTACACTACCGGAATGCCCCGCCAAGCCGTTGTCGTGTCTGCACTTCGCACCCCTGTCGGCCGCTACGGCGGCTCCTTGGCATCAATTCGCCCGGACGATCTCGCCGCCTTGGCGATTCGGGCCGTCGTCGATCATTCAGGCATCGACCCGTCACTCATTGACGATGTCTATCTCGGCGATGCCAATCAGGCGGGCGAGGACAATCGCAACGTCGCGAGAATGGCCGCTTTGCTGGCGGGGCTGCCTGATACCGTTCCCGGCGCAACGGTCAATCGGCTCTGCGCAAGCGGGTTGGAAGCGATCAACATCGCTGCGAGGATGATCGAAGCGGGTGCAGGTGATGTGTTCATTGCCGGCGGTGTGGAATCCATGACCCGCGCACCGTTCGTCATGCTCAAGCATGAAACGGCATGGGATCGCACACCGCCTGAAGTCGTGGACACCACCATCGGCTGGCGATTCACCAATCCGAAGCTTGCAGCGATGCACCACCCGTACTCGATGGGTGAGACGGCGGAGAATGTCGCGCGCAAGTGGAAGATTTCGCGCGAGGAACAGGATCGCTTCGCGCTGCAGAGCCAGATGCGCTGGAACGCCGCGAAGGAAGCCGGGCGATGGACCGATGAAATCATTCCGGTTTCCATTCCACAGCGAAAAGGCGACCCGATCGTGTTCGACACCGATGAGCACCCGCGCCCGGATACGACGCTGGCCGCGCTGGCCAAGTTGCGGCCTGCATTTGCTAAAGACGATCAAGGCACGGTAACCGCGGGCAACTCGTCAGGTGTGAACGACGGCGCCGCAGCTTTGTTACTGGTCGAGCGCGAAACCGCAAAGCGGCTGGGCTTGACACCTCTGGCGATTGTCGGTCCCTCCGCAGCGGCGGGTGTCGATCCGGCGTACATGGGTGTCGGGCCTGTGTTCGCCTCACGCAAAGCCCTTGACCGCGCGAAACTTTCCATCAAAGACATTGACCTGATCGAACTGAACGAAGCCTTTGCAGCTCAGTCGATCGCATGCGTCCGCGAACTCGGCGTCGATGAAGCAAAGGTCAACGTCAACGGCGGCGCGATTGCCATCGGTCACCCGCTCGGCTGCTCCGGCGCACGCCTCACCGCAACGCTGATTCATGAAATGCGAAGGCGGAACGCGACGCACGGCTTGGCTACACTTTGCATAGGCGTGGGACAGGGTCTCGCGACCGTGTTCGAGGCCACGTAATCACCGCGGAGAGCGAGGAGAACCGCGGAGAGCGCGGAGAAGAGCATTGATATGGCTGAATTGTTGCACAAGGAGTTAACTGAAGAGGTGCTGAAGGCAGCCATCGACGTGCATCGAGTACTCGGGCCGGGGCTGCTCGAATCGGCATACGAACTCTGCCTTTTCGACAAACTGACCCGCAACGGTCTGAGCGTTGCACGCCAAGTGAAGGTACCCATTGAGTTCGAAGGTCGAGTTCTTGATTGCGGCTACCGCATTGATCTGCTCATCGAGAACAAAATCATCATCGAAGTCAATTCAGCCGACTCTCTCGCCCCAATCCATTCCGCCCAACTCCTGACCTACATGCGGCTTGCCTCCATTCAGGTTGGCTTTCTCATGAACTTCAACATGCGGAAACTCATGGACGGCGTTATACGCCTCGCCCTGTCCAATCCCTCGCCCTCCTCCGCGCTCTCCGCGTGCTCCGTGGTGAACAACGATCATTAAAGGAGACTTCTGAATGTCCGGCCCATCAAACATCGGTATGCATGTTGACCATTGCGTTCAGGAAGACCCGGAAAAGCTCGCTGAGTTCGAAGCCAAGATGGCGCGAGGCGACATGATCGAAGCGGACGACTGGATGCCCGAAGCGTATCGCACCGCCATGCTCAAGATGGCTGAGCATCATGCCAACAGCGAGATCATCGGCGCGCTGCCCGAAGGCGAGTGGATCACCCGCGCTCCATCCCTCAAGCGCAAACTCGCGCTCACCGCAAAAGTCCAGGACGAAGTCGGCCACGGCCAGATGCTCTACCGCGTCTCGCAAGACCTCGGCAAGACCCGCGATGACATGCTGCGCGACCTCATCACCGGCAAGACCAAGTACCACAACTGCTTCAACTACCCCGCGCCGACGTGGGGCGACATCGCGATGATTCAGTGGCTCATCGATGGCGCTGCGATCATGAACCAGAAGACGCTCGCGGATGGCGCGTACGGCCCGTACGTGCGCACGATGCGCCGCATCAACATGGAAGAGGCGTTCCACTTCCGCTCAGGCGAGGACATGGTGCTCACACTCATGTCCGGCACAAAGACGCAGAAGGAAATGGCGCAAGACGCATTCGACCGCTGGTGGGAACCTGCGCTGATGTTCTTCGGCCCGCCGGATAAACCCAACTGCGAGCAACTGCCCCCCATGCGCTGGCGCATGAAGACGGTGACGAACGATGAGCTGCGCAGGCGATTCGTCAATCGTTTCGCACCCGCTGCGATTGACCTTGGCCTGAAGATTCACGTTACCCAGAAAGATGAGCACGGCATGGTCGTGTCAAAACGAATCGACGAGCAGTGTGCGCCCGGTCTTGGCGCGGACGGCGGCTGGGGCTACACCGAGCCGGATTGGGACGAGTTCTTCCGCGTCATCCGCGGCAATGGGCCGTGCAACGCGAAGCGCATCGCACTTCGCAGAATGAGCTACGAGCAAGGCCAATGGGTGCGCGAAGCAATCCTCGGCGGTAAGGTGAAACTGCCGCCGGCGGCCTAGCCGTCCGGACAACTCGACCGGCGATCGGCTCCACGGTGATGGACAAGGCCCGGCGTATGTCTACGATTGCGTAGTTTCGGACATGCAAGAATATTGAAGGAACAGCTGGATGTTTGCCGTGTCAGATTGAAGCATTATCACCACGCGAAGACATCGCGCGATGAATGTGATGGTGAACGCCCTATTCATGAAAGGATCGAACAATGGCACAAGGACAAGGCGGTAAAGGTGGCGGTGGTGGCGGTCAGAAAGGTGGAGGCGGCGGCGGTGGTGGACGACCAGCAAACGCGCCAAGCACAACCGGCAAGCCGTCTGGTGGAGGTAGAGGCAACAATCCTCCTGGTGGTGGCAAGAAGTGATTCAAAAATCTAGTCGCTCGGCGTGAACAACGCCGAGCGACGATTCTCACGCCGCTTCGAGCATTGCGATTGCTGGGGCAACCTTCATCGCCGATGGCGCATGCCGGGTGCTGTGGTCTGGATTTGCGATAGCGGCGGAAGGCGGGTGGCGTGGTAATGCCCAGCAGAACCACGTCGCGCCTGTGCGCCGCATGATTCTCGCCTATCGGCGAGTACCATGCCACCCGCCTACGAACTATGGCGTGCTAGTCGCCCTTAGTTGATGGACGCTTGGCATGTGGGTTCTCTATCGCTCCAGATTTGCGGAGCAATTCCTTGTATTCGTCAAGATCGAGCGGACAGTCGACCAAGTCGTTGAACTGCTTCTTCGTGAGCCTTACTTGGCGTGCCATCGTCGCAAGAAGTCCGTCATGGATTTCCTTCTCGCCGTGACTGATCTTAGTAAAGATGATTGTCTTCTTCCCATCGTTTAAGAAATGGAAGAACTTGTGGTCGCCTTCTCGGCATTCAAATCCTTTGGCCTGCAGACCAAAGGCGACATCTTTAGCTGGCTTAGGCATTTACCGTAGTTCCCCCTTTTCTAACCTTCAACTGCCTGAATCTCTCTTGGAGTTGCTGTGCTACGGAATCCAATGTGTCGGACGAAGCTTCAGCAATCTGCTCATGCATGTAGGCAAAGGTCGCGTGCAAATCCTTCAGCGCATCCTCTCGGCGTAGCGCATATCCCCAGAGATTCAACTCAGGATGGTGGTACACCCATATGCCGTCAGATGTGTATTCCACATTAACCGCGATCGGAGTGCCGAGCAAAAATGTTTGACCGCCATCCTCGAATCGGCTGATTCGAAGCGGCTCAGTGCTCACGCTTTGCACTGATAGCGTTTGATGCAGCCGACTGATCTGTCCGCCTTCGCCTAGTGTCGGAAATCCGCGAACCTCGACAATCGACCCAGCCACCTGATTGGCAACTTGGTCGCGTAGAGCGTCGGAATAGAAGCAATCTATATCCCTCTGGCGCGAACGGACGGTGATCTTGTCGTCTCCCGTATCCACATGGATTTTGATCAACTCTCCGACAATATCGACCGGCTCTTCGGCTTCGAAGGGTGCAACCCGCTCTAACGAGAAGCTTTTTACACGAAGCCGACTGAGTCCGGTGAAGGTGACGGAGGGGTGCTTGTCAGCACGGCAATTCTCCAGTTTGATGGAGTATTGATCGCCCACGTTTGGCATCAATCCCTCAACTGCACGAAGCAGATAATCACGGTCGTATGGGGTAAGCCGAATCTGCTGGAACGCCTCTGTCTCCACCGCCCTCGCAACATCAAAAAGAAGATCAATCGCCTTCAAACCGAGGTTCATCGAATCATGAAGAACTGGATCGGGTGCAAGCTCTGCTTCTATCACGAGATTACTGTGATGAGATGCAGCGAAGGTGAGTTCGGCGGACTGTCGGTAGCGGTTGTACCAAAGGCCTCGGCGTTCACCTTGGTGACCGGCTGCAGCCGCTGCCGCGTGGAAGACAGCTTGCTGCAATGCCTGCAGCTTTGCTGCAACGACCGTCAGAGGCACCGCACCGCCTGCGAATCCGTCGCCTAAAAACGTCAACTTTAGCCGCGCTTGTTCAGCCACATTTACTCCTCTTGATGATTCTACACCCAGATCAAACGGCGTGCCTCCGCCTTCTGCGTCGGGCCCGAAGATCGAAGGCACCATTACGAGCATGGATCCTAGCCAGCCCGCTGCGAGTTCGTGAAACTGGGTTGAACCAAAGCGCAAATCCAGCCGACACTGTGCGCAATGCTCGCCCTCTCCATTCGCCAACGGTATGCGGCCCCCCAATTGATCCTGCGTGGGGTCAAGATCATCGAGCCCCCCCAATCGCGATAGGCCCACGAAGCGCGTTGGCGAGCGGCTACCTCTACCTGGCGCAAACCCCCTCAATATCTCGCGTGGGAAACAACCGTTGATTCCAAGGCCAGGGCCGTTCATGTCTGGTGAGCTGCTCGATCAAGTACTGGCGGCGTGACGGTTGTGCGCTGCGGTGTATGCTTCCTGCCGATGCGCCTGCTTGCTACCCCCCTTTCGTCGTACTGGACGTTCCTCCGTTCTCCCGGCAACACGCGCTTCATCGCCTTCGGCTTCGTCCTCACCCTCGCATCCAACTTCGGCCAGACATTCTTCATCGCGCTCAGCGGCGGGCATATTCGCGAAGCCTTCTCGCTCACAGACGGGCAATTCGGCCTGATCTACTCCCTCGCTACGCTCGCCAGCGGGTTCTCGATCATCTGGCTCGGCACGCTCATTGATCGGCTCGATGTGCGCAGCATGACGCTCATGGTGTGCTGCGGAATGATCATTGCGGCCCTGCTGATGGCGGCGTCGCCTGCGATTCTCGTGCTGGGCCTCGCGCTGTTTCTGCTTCGCCTGAACGGGCAGGGGTTGCTGGGCCACATTTCGACGACGTGCATGGCGCGGTACTTCAACTCAGGGCGAGGCAAGGCGATCAGTCTCGCATCACTTGGCTATCCCGCGGGCGAAGCAATCCTGCCGATCCTCTTCGTCGCGATCATCGCACTGATCGGCTGGCGCATGAGCTGGCTCATCGTCGCGGGCGCGCTGGTTGTAACGCTCATTCCCATGGTGCTGTGGCTGCTGATCGGCCACGGCGACCGCCACCGCGCGCATGTTGCGGCACTTCACGATGCAGAAGCCAAAGCCGCTTCGCAGAACGAATTCGGCGCAGCCGTTGGCAAGGCGCGTGGGCACCAGTGGACGCGGCCAGAGGTGCTGCGCGACTCCCGGTTTTACATGATCCTACCGGCCGCGCTTTCGCCTGCATTCATTGTGACGGGATTGTTCTTCCATCAGGTTCACATGGTGGAAGAGCAGGGCTGGCGTCTGGACTGGTTCGCTGCGTGTTTCGCGGCTTATGCTGCGGCCCAGCTTGCTTCCGCGCTCGGCAGCGGCGAAGTGATTGATCGCATTGGAGCGAGACAGATTCTGCCGCTCTACCTGCTCCCGCTGATCGGCGGCCTGCTGCTGCTGGCGACGTTGAACCATGCGGTGCTCACGCCTCTGCTGCTGATGGCGATGCTTGGGCTTACGGCAGGCATGGTGGGGCCGCTGGTCAACTCCACCTGGGCAGAGCTGTACGGCGTGAAGCATCTCGGCTCCATTCGCGCCCTCTCCACCGCATGTATGGTTTTCTCCACTTCACTCTCGCCGTTCCTGATGGGCACGTTGATTGACGCGCAGGTCAGCATTGGAACGATAGCCACGGGCTTTCTCGTGATTGCAACTGCGGCTTCGGTTTCAGCGTTCATTGCATTGCGCCATGCCGATGGGGATGATGGCCGGTGCGGGCCAGCTGCGCCAGAGAGGATTCCAGCGGTTAGACTGTTGGACGATGTCGAAGATCCGCCAGAACGTGCCTCCGGTTAGCGAAGCCTCGATTGAAGTGCGTGCGACCGGTGATGCGAAGCCCTACGTCATTTT
Organism: Phycisphaerales bacterium; assembly: GCA_035443885.1. Classification (GTDB taxonomy): domain Bacteria; phylum Planctomycetota; class Phycisphaerae; order Phycisphaerales; family SM1A02; genus DAOMNO01. The sequence goes on along the minus strand of DAOMNO010000004.1, from coordinate 60,878 downwards.
CACGCAGCTCAAGGAGCGCGGCCCGCACCTTTACGCGGGCTGGCTCGAAGCTGCGGACGATGAAATGGCGATGGTGCTCGCCAAGGAGCATTACGGCCGCGATCAGGAATGCGTGGGCATCTGGGCTATTGAACGTTCGCACATCCAGAGCAGTGACGGCCTGTATCAAGCGAAGCCTGCTACGAGTGTAGCCGCGACGAAAAGCGGAGCGTCATCGTCGTTGATGCCATTCTGCGTCTTCACGCAAAAGCGTGCGGGCGATGTTTTCGTTGAAGTCGGTAGTGTCAATGCCAGTTCTCCTGCTGAAGCACTCAACGCCGCTCAAAGCACGACACCCCAAGCCTCAAAGGCGCACTGCATATGGGTCGCCCCACGAGCAGAAATCCTCGAAACGGCGCCGGGCGAACTGATCTGGCGCACGACGGATCAGACGTATCGCCTTGCGCGCGGTTACACGCGGCTTGTCAAGGAAAAATGGCGGCAGTTCCGGGGTGAAGAAGCACTCAAAGCATATGAAGAAGACGACCTCAAGGAAGAGTTCTGAAAGCCGTTGCTCACCATCAAACCATCATGCATGAAGTTCCCGCTCATCTCATCGAACCGCTGAAGCAACTGCTCCTCTCCATCGCGGATGACAAGCTGATGCTTGGTCATCGCAACTCCGACTGGACCGGCCTTGCACCGATCCTTGAAGAAGACATCGCTTTCTCCGCCATCGCGCAGGATGAAATCGCTCATGCGCAGGCGTTGTATGAACTCATCGGATCACTCACCGGCGAGCGGGCGGATGACATCGCATTCGGCCGCGAAATCGGCGCGTACCGCTGTGCGCAGATTGTTGAACCGGGCGACGGCTTTGACTGGGGCGTCGCGCTCGTGAGGCAGCTCTTCTGCGATCATTTCGACGCGATGCGTCTCGCCCGCGCTGCACAATCTGCATACAAGCCGCTCGCCGATCTTGCGGCAAGGCTGGTAGCAGAAGAGCGCGTGCATGTGGAACATGCGGATACATGGCTTGTGCGATTGGGGCGAGGCACAGGTGAATCACACGACCGATTGCAGCGTGCGGTGTATCAACTTCTACCACTGGCACCATCACTATTCGAGCCTGTCGAGGGGCAGGACGATCTGGAGCAGGCGTCTCTGTATCCCCCATCGGCGGATCTGTATTCAGCATGGCGGGTAGAAGTCGGCACGACGCTTGAGCGTGCCAACCTGCGTGTGGAGTTCCCCGCGCAACTTCCCACTGAGCGGGGCGGGCGGCGTGGAATCCATACCCCTGCACTTGCGGAACTGCTTGACGAGATGTGCGAGGTCTATCGCACGGAGCCTGGCGCGGCGTGGTAACGGCGGGCATACTATTTGGCAATGCCCACACGCGAGGACATTCTCGAACAACTGCGCACGATTCCTGATCCCGAAATGCCGATCAGCATCGTCGATCTTGGCATTATTGAACAGATTGATCTGACCAAGGGTTCAAAGACTCGCGTTTCGATTTCGATTCTGCCCACGTTTGTCGGCTGCCCCGCACTGCCGATGATCGAAGAGCAGGTGCGCGAGAAGATCGGCAAGATGGTCGGCGTTGAAAGCGTTGATGTGCGCTTTGTGTTCGATCCGCCGTGGTCTGTCGATCGCATTACACAGGCGGGGCGGGAATCGCTCAAAGCGCACGGTGTCACAGTGCCTGAACGCGGCTCAAGGCTCGCCGTTCACGGCACAGCACAACTCACGACACAGCTTCGCACGAGTGCCGTACCGTGCCCGTTCTGCAATTCCACCTCAACGTATCTTGAGAGTCCGTTCGGTCCGACACGGTGTCGCATGATTTACTACTGCGAAGCGTGCAAGAACTCCTTCGAACACCTCAAGCGACTGGCGTAAAGAAGGCTGGGCAACACCCGACGGCGCACACAGCCACGATAAAACAAGGCTGAAAAGGACTGGCAGGGCGCAGAAGACTGCACTACGATGAGCCAGAGACACCTGCGGGTCGGCATACCGACTCGTAGAGGGGAACTGTATGGCATCACGAACCGTCCAACCCGTCGCGCCGCCTGTCGCTGGCAAATCTCGCAAGCCCGTTGAAGTCGGCACGCCCGTAACAGACAAGCCCATGCGAAAGACTATCGACCTCGGCACGATTGAAGACCTGCGGATTCTGAGTGAATCCGGCGAAGTCGATACGAAGCTCGACCCGAACCTGCCTGCTGAGGAACTCAGGAAAATCTATCGCGCCATGATCCTCACGCGGAAGCTGGACCTTCGCATGTTGGCCATGCAGCGACAAGGTGAAATGGGCACGTTCGCGCCGGGGTTTGGGCAGGAAGCCACGCAGATCGGTCAAGTCTATCCGCTCACGAAGTCAGACTGGTTCAGCCCGTCGTATCGCTCGTTCGGCGCGCAGCTGTGGCGTGGCTGGAAACTCGATCAACTCATGCTTCTCTGGGATGGGTTCTTCGAGGGATTTGCTATTCCGGATGGCGTCAACGATCTCCCCTTTTCCATCGTCATCGGCTCGCACGTGTTGCCCGCAACCGGTATCGCGATGGGCATTCGCGCACGTGGTGAAGATTCCGTCGTCGTCACGAACTTCGGCGACGGCGCTTCTTCTCAGGGTGCGGTCAGCGAAGCGTTCAACTTTGCTGCGGTCTTTCACGCGCCGGTCATCTTCGTCCTTGAAAATAATGGCTGGGCGATCTCCATCCCTGTTGAAAAACAGTGTGGCGTAAAGGAACTCGCCAGACGCGGCCCTGCCTTCGGCATTCCAGCGATTCGCGTGGATGGCAACGACATTCTCGCAATGATCGTCGCCACGCAGCAGGCGGTGGAGCACGCCCGAAACGGCAAGGGACCGTATCTCATCGAAACCGTTACGTATCGCATGAGCTATCACACCACGGCGGACGACCCAAAGGTGTACCGCACAGATGAAGAAGTAAAAGCGTGGGAAGCAAAATGCCCTATCGCTCGCTTTGAGAAGTATCTCAAGAACAAGAAGGTGCTCGGCGACGAAGATTTCCGACGCATCGCTGATGAATGCGAACAGGAAATCCTTCAGGCACGTGAAGCATTTCGCGCAAAAGCAAAAGCCAAGCCTCGTGAGGTGTTCGACTTCATGTACGAGCAGTTACCACCTGAACTTGAACGGCAGAAGGCGGAGTATTTCGCGCGGTTGGACCGGAAGGGAGTTGAGTGATGCCACAGATGACCATGGTCCAATCTCTCAACCTCGCGCTCGACCAGTCCATGGCGAGCGACGACCGAGTCTGCGTCATGGGCGAAGACATCGGCGTGAACGGCGGCGTCTTCCGCGTTACCAAGGGCCTGCTCGAAAAATATGGCGAGAAGCGAGTCATGGATACGCCGCTCGCGGAATGCGGCATCATCGGCACGGCTGTCGGCATGGCGATCTACGGCATGAAGCCCGTTGCGGAGATTCAATTCTCAGGCTTCACCGTGCAGGCGTTCGATCAGATTGAACAGAACATGGCGCGCATGCGCAATCGCTCGCGCGGCCGATACCCCATCAGCATGGTGATGCGCGCGCCATACGGCGGCGGTATCCGCGCGGTCGAGCATCACTCCGAATCGCGAGAAGCCTATTGGGCGCATACGCCAGGTCTGAAGGTTGTCATTCCCAGCGGGCCGCGCAATGCACGCGCGTTGCTGAAGGCGGCGATTGACGACCCCGATCCGGTGGTCTTCTATGAGCCGAAGGCTGTGTACCGCGCCTTCAAGGAAGAGGTACCGGAAGAGCCGGAGAGCATGGAGATTGGCAAGGCGCAGGTCGTCCGTGAAGGCGCGGATGTTACGATGATCGCATGGGGTGCGATGATGCGGCCAGCACGTGAGGCAACGGACGATCTCGTGGACATTCACGGCGTGGATGTCGAACTCATCGACCTGCTCTCCATCTATCCCATGGACACAGAAACAATCGCGCAGTCCGTCGCAAAGACCGGACGCTCCGTTATCGTGCAGGAAGCTCCGCGAACCTGCTCCGTGTCATCGGAGTTGGTCGCACGCATCAACGAACACGCCTTTGAGCATCTGCTCGCGCCAGTGAAGCGTATTACCGGCTTCGACATCCACTTCCCCTACTTCCAGGTGGAACAGCACTATCTGGTCGATCCGGATTCGATCATTGAGGGCGTGAAGGAAGTGATGGCGTGGGGCTGAGCAGCCAACAGCCCCATTTGACATTGAGTTCCATGTCATGCACACGATGTGGAACATCTGATGATCGCGGTGTTCGTCGCCTGCTGATATACAAATACCACTGGGAACGAATCTATCTTTGTCGGCAGTGCGACCGAAGACATCGCATCTACCGTGCAATCACATTGGCCCTGCTTGGGATGATTGCGGCAACTGCTCTCGCTGGGTGGATATGGATCACCTTCATCTCGCCATGAGCTGAAAGTGATGAGTCATAACTCTCACTCCCCAAACCTGATCCCCTGTGCCAGCGGCAGGTCCGTGCTCCAGTTGATTGTGCAGGTTTGCCGACGCATGTAGTGCTTCCACGAATCGGAGCCGGACTCGCGCCCGCCACCAGTGTCTTTTTCGCCGCCGAACGCGCCGCCGATCTCCGCGCCGCTGGTGCCAATGTTGACGTTCGCAATACCACAGTCAGACCCTGCATGAGAGAGAAAACGCTCCGCTGCGCGAACGGAATCGGTGAAGATCGCACTGGATAATCCTTGATCGACGCCGTTCTGAATGGCAATCGCGTCGTCCAGTTCATCAAACTCGTAGATGTAGAGAATCGGCGCAAAGGTTTCTTCTCTGGCGATGGGGAGATCAATACCGCGCGGAATGCGAACGATCGTCGGCTCCACGTAATACCCGGAGGTCTCTGCAAAGCGTGCAAGGCCCGGCTCACCACCACAGAGGATTTGCCCGCCCTGCTGCACCGCCGCTTTGAGCGCGCTGCGCATCTGCTCGACTGCCTGCCGGGAAATGAGCGGCCCCATGAGCGTGTCCGCCTTGAGCGGATCACCAATGTTCACCTGACTGTACGCCTTGACAAGCCGGCTGGCGACTTCATCAACGATTGTTGAGTGACATATCAGCCGTCGAGTTGTTGTGCAGCGTTGGCCAGCCGTGCCAACCGCACCGAACAGCACGCCGCGCACAGTAAGATCAAGGTCTGCATCAGGCATGACGATGATCGCGTTATTGCCGCCCAGTTCGAGCAGTGTGCGACCAAGCCGGCGCGCCACAACCTGCCCTACATGGCGGCCCATTCTGCATGAGCCAGTCGCACTGATGAGCGGCAGGCGCCGATCCGCGATCATCACCTCACCAACTTCATCGTCGGTGCCGATGATGAGCGGGAAGATGTCTGTTGCATCGCCTTCTTTGGGTGCGAACACCGTTTGCTGCCGCATGACCTCATGAACGACGTTTGTCATCGCAATGGCTGTAAGCGGCGTCAGCAGGCTGGGCTTCCAGATCATCGCATTGCCACAAACGGCAGCGACCATCGCGTTCCATGCCCACACCGCCGCGGGAAAGTTGAAGGCCGTGATGATGCCGATCGTTCCGAGTGGATGCCACTGTTCATACATGCGATGCTTCGGGCGCTCGGAATGCATTGACAGTCCATAGAGCTGACGCGAAAGACCCACGCAGAAGTCTGCAATGTCGATGCACTCCTGAATCTCACCGATGCCTTCTGCGCGAATCTTGCCCATTTCGAGCGTAACCAGCTCTCCGAGCGGCTCGCACTTTTTGCGGAAAGCATGGCCGATCAGTCGAACAATCTCGCCTCGCTTGGGGGCGGGCAACATGCGCCACTCGCGCTGCACGCGCACCGCACGCTCCACGGCATCGTGGTAATCGCGCACGGTGTTCAGCTTCACCGCAGCGATGACCGAGCCGCTCGCGGGGCATTCGGAGCCGGTGTAACCCGGCTCGGCCCCTGCTCTGGGGTCTGTGATGCGAGGATCGGCGATCAGGTTCAGCGTGTACAGCAGGTCTTGGCCGCGTTTCGTGGTCGTCATGCAGGACAGGATACTCGCAGCGGGTCGAATCGCGTAAGCCGCCCCCGAACCATCACGGCAACGGTTCGGCCTTCAGTGGCGCCAACGCATCCCCACCAAGCGAAACATTGACATCCATGGCGTCCATCACAATGACAGTACGGCCGCTCAAATCATTCTGCGTCTCAATATGGAACGGCATCAGCACGCCGCCAACCTCGCGGTAGTCTGCAAGCAGCGTCTCCGTGCTGAGCCGACCAATACCCGGCACAGGGACCGTCGCAATTTCTTTCACCATCCGCCCGGTCTCCACATCCATCGAAAGAATCCGCTTGGTTCGTCCTCGCGTCAGTTCCACGGTGTGCGTGCGCACGCCCCCTACTTCTGCGTCGGGCAGCACACGCACGGTTTCAAACTCATTCCAGGGCCGGAACATCGCGAGAGGATGCTGCAATCGCACAGAATCCTGTTGCTCACCAAGCAACTCCTCATACGGCTGAAACGCGGATTCGGACCAGTATGTCTCATCCACAACGCCCATTTGGATGTGGCCGAACACGCCCATATCCATGGACACTCGGAACTGTTTCGTGCCCAGGCAGATGGCTTCAAAGGTACCTTGCAATCCCTGATTAACCATGCGGATGGTCCCCGTCATGCGCAGATTGGTAAGCGATGCAAGGCGATCGACGCCGTGATATGTCCGCATCATCGCTTCAATCTCAGCAGCAGTTTTGAACTGCGTCGGCTCCACATCCGGAAGTCGAGGCAGTTTCGTCGCGACGCCGCCCTGCGTCATTGTCATGCCGACGATCCGACCTTCGTCGTCTTTGTCGAACTGCACCCAGATATCCTTCGTTGCACGGAAAACCCAGCGTCCCTCATCGTCGGGTGTATGCAACTCGTAGATCATCTGCTTCGGCACATCAACAGCAAGCCGGCCGTTCTGCACCAGCACACGCATCTTGGCCGATGCCTGTGCCCAGTCGTACTCACCGAGCAATGGCGCAACAGCGTCCATGTCCACTTCAAATGGCCTTTCGAGTCCCTTGCGATACGCTTCAAGTTCCAAGCCTGCCTGATAAAACTTGAAGCCGATCACTTCGCCTTCATCGTCGCGCATGAACGAAACCGCGATCTGATCCGTAATCGCAAACACCCATTTGCCATCCGCATCAGGTGGCTTTAACTCGAACACCATCTGTCCGGGCACATCGATCGCCAGCGCATTGTTGCGAACCAGTACTTTGAGGTCCGTATCCATCACATCGAAGCGGTACTCGCCAAGATAAGGCGTGAAGTCAATCGATTCCTGAGGCGCGCCGTCCGTCCACTCGCCGACCAGCGATTCAAACACGATGCCGATTGATGCCTGCTGCAGGGGCGTGTGCGAAATATTCATGAGCAGCACGAATCCAACTCCGTCGTCCGGCAGAAGCGCGACCTGTGCGGAAAAGCCGTCGATGTTCCCACCGTGCTCAATCAGCTTCTTTCCTTGCCACTCCCGCACAAACCAGCCGAGCGCATATTCCATGCTTGGCATAACAGTCATGCAGGGCGACCACAGTTCATCCATACGGTCTTCACTCAAGAGTCGCTTGCCGTCGATTGCGCCCCGCCCGAGCATGAGTCGAACCCACTGTGCCATATCCGTAGCGCTGGAGTTGATCGCCCCGGCGGGAGCGACGTTGTCGATCGGCCGCATGGGCTTGAGCTTGAACGCTTTCCGCTCCTCGTCCCATTCATAGCCGTGTGCAAGCAGTGGATCATTCTTCGCGTCACGAATGCTGCTGTTGCTGCGCTTCATCCCCAGCGGATCCAAAAGGCGTTCGCGCAACAGCGTATCCCAATCCACGCCCGCAACCCGTGCGGAGACTTCACCTGCTGCAAGGTACATGATGTTGTTGTAGTGGAACGCTGTGCCATACGGCACGATTGGTTCTGCATCCGCAATCGCTTTCAGAATCGTCTGCCGATCAGCGCGGCCGGACGCCCAGAGCAAATCCGTACGAGCCAAGCCGCTTCGATGGCACAGTGTGTCGCGAATCGTAAGTTTTTCATTCGCTTCGTCATCGTGAATGCGGAAACCGGGCAGATATTCTGAGGGATGGTCTTCCCAACTCATCTTGCCTTCATCAACCAGCATGGCAATGAGCGCAGCAGTGAATGCCTTCGTCGTGGACCCGACCGCAAAGATTGTGTGCTCGTCCGCTGCAACCGCGTTTTCCAGATCGCGCATGCCAAGACCACGTGCAAGGACGACCTTATCGTCTTTGACTACCGCAATCGCTATGCCGGGCACGTGCATCTTCTCTCGCTGTTCATCAAGCCGCTCGCAAAGACGGTTCAGGCGCTCTTCAAGCGACGGTTCCCGACGCACATCGTCCGCTGCCAGTCGGCTTGTGATCGTGCTGACAAGAACGACAACAATCGTAAATACATTTGTGCGCCATTTCGGCATGTGAATCTCTCCATGAACAGACACGTTTTATATGGACTCGTCGCCCCGCAGTTTCACTCTGCTCGTCCAAGCTCGATTTGGCGGAACGCCTCGAATGCGCTCGCCCCCCATTGCGGAGCAGGTTGAATGGAGCCTCGCACTTCGATCAGTTGCGGTTTCACTGCTGCAAGAACTTCGATGACGAGAACAGCCGCCAGAATACTGGCTGCAACGACCTTCAGGTTAACAGATTGAAAGGCACCCTTGATCCCTCGAAGTCCGCCCAATGAATCAACTGCCAAGGCCATGAATACGAAGAACGCTGGGAGAATTGACACAGCCTGTCGCGCATAGCCGTAGAACAGCACTGTTACTGTAATCTTGTACGCGATGATGAGCAGCCAGATGCCGGCACCGCGAGGCAGTTCATTTCGTCGAACCATGAAAACCACGACTCCGCCCAACAGCATCGCGAAGACGATTATGCGCCACACGATCACCTGCCGATCGCCTCCGCGAGGCGTTGCAAGATCGACTGGATACCGCGTGCTTTCAGTGCCAATCGGAAGGTTTCTTGCCGTCAGCCCCAACGAGACGCCATCAAAGAACCGCTGGAGCTTGCGACTCACAAGGCTCAACCAGCCCGGCAGATCATCTCTGATCCCCATCATGCCAATCGAATAGCCATGATTGAACAGCCGCAAATGGTCGGGATTGGCAAATGCAAACTCAGCCTGATCGCCCCCAAGCGCAGCACGTGAGAATCCACCGTGGTGAGCACGATCAATCTGATTCGCCAGTGCAAAATCCAACGCGCCTTTGTTGGAAACGAACACAAATCGACTCAGCGGTTGTGGCACATACGAAAAACGATCTCCAAAAAACGCTTCGACCTGCTCTGCGGTTATCCGTGTCTGTCCCGTTTGTCTTGCGATGTACGTGATGAACTGAAAGTTGCCGTCACGCGCGAACGCGGGCAGCGCATCCAGCATCATACGGGCTTCGTCAGTCCAAGGCGGCTGCGCGTGTTCATAGGCGGGCAGCGGCTCGTGCTGTGTGTTGAAACGATCGATCGCGATTGAGCCGCGAATGCTCCACGGCAGGCACGTCGCCACGGCGCCACACGCCATGATTATCGCCATGCGTCGCACACTCGCACGCACACTTGGCTCCGCGCGTATCGCCATATACGCAGCCAGCAATAACAGCGCCAAGGCGTGCTCTGCACGCAGCAACATCGCCGCGCCATGCAACGCGGCCAGCACGATGGCCATAGTCCATGACGAACTCATGCCTCGCATCATCCGAAGCGTCAACCACAAAATCGTGAACAACACAAGCATGTAAGGCGTTTCGTTGTTCAATGATGTTGCAATGACATACAACCCGAACGAAAAGACGCACAGGGCAGATGCGACGAGCGACACACGACGACTGAACGCCTGACGAAAGCCCAGATACGCGACGGCACACGCAGCGGCGGACATCACACACCACAAGACTTTCCACCAGAGAAACGACGGCGAGCCAATCTCTCCACCAGCAGGATCGCCACCCAGCGAGAGCCAGTGCAGCAGATACGCCACCCCCGGCGTGCGCAGCGGAAGATCGAACTCAAACCTCTCTCCACGTGCCAGAGCCTGCGTCCACCGCACCCATGTCGGCGCATCGCCCTCGTACCAGATCGAATGAGGCCATGCCCGATCAACAGAAGAGAGCAGAAACAAGAGCCGCGTCAGCAAGGCCAGACCGAACACGCCCACCGCGATGATCGCATCACCTTTCCAATCCGTCTTTCGCATCTCTTCGGTCGCCACATCCGCTACGATACACGCAGCAGCGTCACTTTGTCCGGTCGCGGCTGAACGGCTCCATTTTCTGACGTTTCGTACCTTTGTCGCTTTACCTATGCCACTCGATCGCAATCAAATCGCCAAACGGGCCGCTCGCGAACTGCGTGACGGCATGTACGTCAACCTCGGCATCGGCATGCCAACCCTCGTCGCCAACCACATCCCGGATGGCATGACCGTCTGGTTCCAATCCGAGAATGGCTTGCTTGGCATGGGCCGCTTCCCTTACGAAGAAGAAGTGGACCCCGACCTCATCAACGCGGGCAAACAAACCGTTACCGGCGTGCCTGGTCACAGCTTTTTCTCTTCCGCGGACTCTTTCGGCATGATCCGGGGCGGGCACATCGATCTCGCCATCCTCGGCGCGATGGAAATCTCACAGGAAGGCGACATCGCAAACTGGATGATCCCCGGCAAACTCGTCAAGGGCATGGGCGGTGCGATGGACCTCGTTGCGGGCGTGAAGAAGGTCATCGTGATGATGGAGCATACGAACAAGAAGGGCGACCCGAAGATCATCCCCCAATGCACGCTGCCCTTGACTGGGCTGCGCTGCATCGACATGGTGATGACAGACCTGTGCGTGCTGAAGATGGATCCGGCCAAACGTCGCTTCGTGCTGACAGAACTCGCCCCCGGCGTAACGGTGGATGAAGTGCTGGCCAAGACAACGGCGGAAATCATGGTTGCGGAGAAGTTGACGGGCATTCTCGCTCACTAACTGCATACCAAGTATCTTGACAAATCGTTCTCGCTTGGCCATCATCGTTCAATGGAGCACAAGCCAAAACTGACCGAAGCCCTGCTCGACGGCATCACTTTCGACGATGTCCTGCTGATTCCGCAGTTCAGCGATATCACGCCGGATCAGACCGACACTTCAACCCGGCTGACCCGCAACATTCGGCTCAACATTCCGCTCGTCTCCGCACCGATGGACACCGTAACGGAGTCCGCGCTTGCCATTGCGATTGCGCAAGAAGGTGGCATCGGTGTCATTCACAAGAACCTCTCGCCGGAGTTGCAAGCCCGCGAAGTCGCAAAAGTGAAGCGATCGGAAAACGGGGTCATCACTGATCCGATTACGCTCAGCCCGGAAGACACGGTCGGCCGCGCCATCGCACTCATGGACGAGCAGAATGTCTCCGGGTTTCCCGTCACAATGGGCGGTTCGCGGCGGGGCAAAGTGGTCGGCATCCTGACACGGCGCGATATGAAGTTCGTCGATGATCCTCGCTCGCTCGTCGGCAATGCGATGACAAGGGAAAACCTCGTCACCGCGCCGCCCGATACGACGCCTGAGAAAGCAGAGGACATTCTCAACCGCGCGCGGGTCGAGAAACTGCTGCTCGTCAACGGAGCTGGTGAGCTTGCCGGTCTCATCACGATGCGGGATATCGAGAATATTCAGAAGCATCCGAATGCTTGCCGTGATGGAAGAGGCCGCCTTCGAGTCGGCGCAGCAATCGGCGTGGGTGCCGGCTCGCTGGATCGCGCGGATTCGCTCATCAAGGCTGAAGTCGATGTCATCGTGGTTGATACCGCACACGGCCACTCTGCCAACGTCATCAACATGGTCAAAGCGTTGCGAGCGCGGTACGACATCGACATTATTGCAGGCAACATTGCCACCGCAGAAGCCGCGAGAGACCTGATCCAGGCTGGTGCAGATGCAGTCAAAGTCGGCATCGGTCCCGGATCCATCTGCACGACGCGCGTTGTGAGCGGCGTCGGTGTCCCTCAACTCACTGCGGTCGCTCATGCCTGCATGGAAGCAGCAAAGCATGACGTGCCGGTCATCGCAGATGGCGGCATTCGGCAGTCTGGTGACATCGCCAAGGCTCTTGCTACAGGTGCCTCAAGTGTTATGCTTGGCTCGCTTTTCGCGGGCCTTGATGAAAGCCCGGGCGAACTCGTGCTGCATCAGGGAAGACGATTCAAAACGTACCGTGGGATGGGCAGTCAGGGCGCGATGGTGGCTGGCTCAGCTGATCGTTATGGGCAAGCGGGGATTTCCCAGACCAACAAGTTCGTCCCGGAAGGCGTTGAGGGGCGAGTGCCTTATCGCGGCAGCCTTTCAGACTTCGTGTATCAGATGGTCGGCGGCGTTCGTGCTGCGATGGGCTACTGTGGCTGCAGAACAATCGCGGAACTGCACGAAAAAGCGAAGTTCGTGCGAGTTACTGCTGCCGGTGTCGTCGAATCGCATCCGCATGACATTCAGATCACACGCGAGGCTCCAAACTACACCTCAACGCAAACATCCGGCAGTTGATTCGCTTTTCGATCATCCTGTGAACATCCGGGCGCTCCTGCACAAACGCGCAGAATACGCCCGGATTGATGCCCTCAGAAAGTTGTGAGTGACCGCGAAGTCACGGACACGGCCCCCACGCACCCAGCAAAATCAACAGGTCTTGAACGTCAACAGCGCCACTGCTGTTGAGGTCCGCAGGGTGGCCGGGGTTCGGTCCCCATGCACCCAGCAGAATCAGCAGGTCTTGAACGTCAACAGCGCCGCTGTTGTTAAGATCGCCGAGACACGCTGGTGTCGTTGCGGTTCCTGCGCCTGCCCAGAACCCACCGGCCAGTTCAAAGCCGCCGCCGGACATAACACCTGCATCCGGCTGGCCAATGGTTCCTGAAAGCTCGAATGAGGCGCCAGTTGATGTCCCGCCGCCACCGTCAATCGTGTGCCAAGTCAGGTCGTACTCCCCGCCTGCATAGACGGCGACCGCGATGCACACGACAAATGCGCTAAGAATGAGTTTGGTTGTGTTCATGGATGCTGCTCCAGTATGTGGATCGTTCGTTCGCTCACCTTGCCGCTCACCTATTGACCAATCGTTACTGGCCCGCCACAGGCGCGAATCTCCATCGTCTTTGTGATCGTCGCAGTGGCTGACGATGAGCTGCTCTTGATGTGCAGGATCGGCATGATGGGCAGTTCCTCGCCGTTCGGCTGTACCTGGTTGATTGCACTGTTCAAGTTGTTGAAGGGAAACGTGAACGTGCCGAACTGAATACCTACGTGTGAGAAGTCGAGCCACACGTTCATTCGGGTTGTTCGGAATGTCTCGCTTGCCGGCGCCTGCGAGATGATCTGCGTGCGGTTATCGCGAGTCGCAGTGCCCGTGTTCACGCCGTTGTAGGAGACCAACGGGCTTGAGTAGTACGGGATTCGCGAACTGCCGCTTTGCGAGTACGACATGATCGAATGTCGGAATGCATCCTCCGCCGGCACGAAGAACCAGTGCCCGCGAGCGTTCGTGTTGGGATAGCAGTCCACGTCCTCCGGGTTGTGGGCGCAACCGAGATTGTGACCCATTTCATGAGCGATCGTGAACGTGCCCGACCAGTTGTTGACGCTGAACGCCAGCGATGGCAAAGAGTTGCACCATGCAAGTCCGCCTGAAGAGCTATCTGCAACCAGAAGCACCACAAAGTCAGCGCCACTATCGTTCCGTACGGTGTGAACATTGTCCATAACACCGTCATCGATATCTGTCAGCCTGTTGAGATGTGCTTCAAAATTTCCCGATTCATTGTAATTCACTTCGAGATACCGAACGATTCGAGAGTTGACGCCAAGTTCGGTGTTGGCCATTGCCAGACTCATCGTGGCAATGGAGAGATTCGCTTGCGCACGAATCGCATTGACGCCTCCGGCGGCTTGGCGTGCCAGCGTTGTGTACACCATCAGTACGTCGAGATACACGATCGATAAAGACTGACAACTGCCGCCGGTCGGAATGTAGTCCGACATGAACCGATCCAGATCGATCTCCTGTTCTTCCTGCTCAATCTGCCGACGCATATGAGGGCGATTGCGCAGAAAGATGCCCGCGTCGGGAGAACCTGCACAATCAGGCATGATGTCTTCGTTCGATTCGTGAACGTAGTGTGTATTCGGGCCACCATACCGCAGTGAAACCGGTCGCTGTCCTGGTACACCGAACCAGCCCGCTGCTGCATCGCCAACGATGGCGATCACGAACTGGCCAAGCGTATCACCGAAGAGATGCCCGCTCATGATCAACGACTCGCCGTTCTCTTCCTTCTGCGTAACCAGCGCGCGATAGTCCTTGTCGTAGATCGGCAAGGAAAACTGGTCGTTTGATCGAAGCGAACGAAGCAGGTCGAAATTCACATTCACGGTCTGAATGCGCTGCGCTTCGATGGGCGGCACAACAGTCAGCGCGCCGCCGCTTGCTGTGAGAAAGCGATCATCCGCGTTGACCGAATCTGTCGCTGCGCAAACGGCTATGGCACACGCGCCGCCTGCAAGCATCTGTCGAAATAGTGTGGTCATGGTCTTCATTGGGGTCTGTCCTGCCCCTTGGGGGCTGCATGATGTGATGGTGTCACCTCTGCGATTGGCTAAGAAAGCCTTACTGAAGACTGACGAGCACAAGTACGAGACCACGTTCGCCCGCTCCAAGCGAAGTCATCGCCTTGCCGATGATCGCGCCTTGAGCGCGACTGAAGTTGTTGACCTTCATGGCGTGACCTGCCACATCGGATGTTGTGAGCAGGTCGCCCGGCTCAATCGCACCGCTCGTCGCGTCAACCATCACATATACGCGGCCGGTGAGCGCGACCGGATGAGCACCGTCGGCTTCCGTGCCTTCCTGACCCATTACCATGCCGCTATTGATGCCGTTCGCACCGCTGATGACACCCGCCACCGTACGGTCATATGCGCGCGTGCTGGGGATCAGCTTGCCGGGGTTGGCGGGATCGATGCAGACGACCATGCCGGGTTTCGGAGAAACGTCGTTCACATCCGCCACATCGAAACGCTCTGCAAGGTCAGAGCCGCCCATGATGCGGATGACGTTCGTTCGCGTCGTGCCATTGACATGAAGGGTATCCTGCGGCGTGATATTGCCACCAATCGCCACGCTGCCGTTGTTATGAATGATGAACCTGCTTTGCCCTGCAACCTGAACGCGCATCGCGTCTTCGCCGGTCGCGGAGCTGACGTGCAGTTTCGAGAGTGGCGCGGTGGTGCCGACGCCGACGCGGTTCGTGCTGGTCAGCGTCATCACATCGACGAAATTCGCGCCAGCCTTCGTGCGCAGACGCATATTGATGTTGCTGGTCGATGATGTATCGCGCGCCTGAATGTACGCCGTACCATTCTGGCCGTCACCTTCCAGTGCATGCAGCCAGAGGTGACCAGAGCCGTAGTAATCGCCATTGACATGAAGCTTGCCCTTCGGCAGGGATGTTCCGATGCCGACATTCTGATTTGCATCAAGGCGCATCGCCTCTGAACCGTTGACGCGCAAGGTCATGAAGATACCGAGAATGCCGGAGTTGAAGACGCGAAGACTGCCTCGCTCGTTATCTCCAGCATCCAGGAAATTGAGTGTTCCGTACGTTGCTGACTGCAACGCCCCCGGCGTGGGGCCACGGAGGTCGAGTACCGAGCCGCTGGTCTCTGTGCTTCGGAGACGAAGTGATGCCGCGGGATGCGCGATCTCAAGACTGGATGACGGAACTGTCGTTCCGATACCGACGTTCTGACTGCCGTTAATCGCCATTGCGGTTGAACCACTCACCTGGAAGGTGATCATGTCGCCGCCGATCGCCGTCTTGATGCCGGTGATGCTGGAGCGAACCGTATCGGCACCGTCCAGAAAACGGAGCGTGCCAAACGTCCCGGTTTGGACCACACTCGGTGTCGGGCCGCGCATATCGAAGAGCGAGCCGGCAAGGTTTGAGCTCCGCAGCTTGAGTGATGCCTGACTCTTGACGATTTCGATGTTGCTCGTCGGCACACTCGTGCCGATGCCGATGTTGCCCGTGTTGTAATACGCAACAGTGCCGTTCAGCGTCCACACGCTGTCCGCCGGCCCGGGGGGGCCTTGTGGTCCTTCCGGTCCTTGAGGACCAGCAGGGCCTTGCGGTCCCTGTGGACCAGCAGGCCCCTGAGCACCGGTAGCACCTTGCGGGCCGGTCGGCCCTTGAGGACCAGCAGGGCCTTGCGGGCCCTGTGGACCAGTTTCACCGATCGGACCAGCGGGGCCAGCCGGGCCTTCATTGCCGCTGAGGGCGTAGAGCGCGAATGGAGCGGGCATGAGCGGCTGACGCGGGTCGAGCGTAGTGTACGAAGCTGTATCGCCAGGATCATGCGGCGTGCGAATGGCGATTTCAAGCCATCGCTCCGAACCGCTGTAGGCAGCCATGCCGAAGTCGAGATCGACCGTGAACAAACCGTCTTCGATAAGCACGTTCGTGCTGAAGAGCGTAGTACCGATTTGTGTGCCGCCAATGCCGCTAGAATCCCAAAGCTTGAATCGCATGTCAGCCGAGCCGCTGTACGGCGTACCAGCCTGTTTCAATCTGCCTTGGTAGGTGAATCCCGAACCCACGGGCGTATCTGCTGCCCACGCTGTCGGGATTGCTGCTGTTGATGCGACGACGGTCGCTGCGATCCAGCCGTAAACGGTTTTTCTGAATGACATGGCCTGACTCCTTCACCTCGGCTCAGCCACCCCGACGAGGAGCGGCTGCCGAACAGGGATTTCTCGTTCAAAGGGTTCAAGCGAGAAAAGAGCCGACCGCCCCTAGATTTTTCTAAAAAACTTGTTTCCCCGCCCCTGCTGACGCCTGATTTATCCATTGAAGCTCAGTTGATTTGTCCATGAATCAATCAGAGGCTTCGGCAGTCATGGCCAACCAGCGGGCATACTTGAGGTCGTGGCCGCCATCAGGCTCGGCTTCATGCCAGCGTTTGTACAAGTCTTCAAGTCGGGCCGCCACCGCACGGGACCGCTCGTCATCCTTGCCAAAGCGCGCGACATGCCGGGGGTAGGTATCGAGAGCCAATCTGTCCGCATCCGCAAACCGGCCAAGCTCAAGCAGCACTCTTGCCAGCAGTCGCTCAGTGCCGAGCGTGGCATCATGTGCCGGGCCGAAGAGTTCGCTTTGCCCTTGCACGACAGTGCCCAGCAATGGCTCAGCTTCGTCGTACTTCTCCCGAAGAAGGAGAATCGTTGCAAAGCTATACATCAAACGAAGGGATGCCTCATGCCCGTCGCCGTGCGTTTCCCGGCAGCGCTCAACCGCATCACGGAAACACGCTTCGGACTCATCAAGCAGCCCGCGCTGGCTCAACAGACCGCAGTAGCTGTCGATCGCAAAGAATGTCGAAGGATGATTCGGCCCGTGCAAGCGAGAACGTGCTTCAATGACTTCACGCAGCAGTTGGTCTGCCTCATCGAAGCGGCGAGCGTGCTGATAAAACACCGCGAGATTGTGTTTGATTGCAATCGTGTTGGTGTGATACGGCCCGTAGAACCGCGTGTTCCCTGCGACCGATTCGCGGTAACACGCTTCTGCTTCCTCGGCGCGACCAAGGCGGCGAAAACTCTGGCCGAGATTGGCCAGCGAAAGCAGTGTATGAGGATGATCTACCCCAAGCACTCTTCGTCGACCTTCGTAGGCGGCTTCCTGGAAGTGATGTGCCTCTTCTGCACGCCCCAGACGAGCAAGCACTTGCGAATAGTCGTTCAGAATTCTGAGCGAGGTCGGATGGTCAGCACCAAGAGTTGCCTCGGATCGCGCCCTTGCTTCTTCGAGAATTCGCTCCCCTTCGGCCACGCGGCCCATGTGAATCTGCACCAGTCCAAGATCAGCGAGCGATGCGATCACTTCAGCAGAATCGGGAAGCGCATGCTGCTTTGCACGATTGACCGCATCCTGCAAAATGGCTGCCGCCTCAGGCAGACGCGCCATCTGCAACAACATGCTGGCGAGTCGGTACTGGGTCTTGATGATTTCACCATGATGAGGCGCAGCCGCATGCTCAAGGCGAGCAAGCACATCGCGCAACTGCGCTTCCGAACCGGCCAGATCATCATGAAGAATCCGTTCGATCCATGCGATCTGTCGGCGTGTTCGCAGTGTATCGATGTGATCATCTCCCAACAGTTCTCGTCGCAGCGTCAAGGCTCGCTGGCTTTGTGCAGCAGACTCTCCAAAGCTGCCGATCTCTTGGTAGATTTCCGCCAGCGTATGCCGAAGCGATGCTTCAACCAGCGGTTGATCCGAAAATTTGACTTCAATGGCATCCACAGCGCGTCGGAGAAACGTCTCATCAATCGCCCGCCGAGCAACGTCCGTCGGGTTCGTGTACTGAAGCGATTCTTCAAAGCTCTCCTTCAACCGAGCTCGATCGCCGTCATCGACAGCAGCCCCGCGCATCGCCTCGTCCAGTTGCTCACGCATATGCTGCACGATGCCCAGTCCCATTGTCACGGGATTGACCGCTGTCAGCATGTCACCCTGAAATTCGACGACGCGAGCCATCTCTTCGCTCTGCCGTTCAATGATCCGTCGTTGCTCCGCTTCGCTGAACGCAAAACGCAGCGAAATCGCAGTGGCCGCGACGAGCGCCGCCCCCACCAAGGCAGCGGCGACAACGCCCGCTCGATGGCGTGCGACGAACTTACGCATCCGATACCCCGTCGTCGGCGGCCCAGCCAGCACAGGCTCGTTGTTCAGCGACCGCTGCAAATCCGCTGCCAGCGCGTGCGGGCCGTCATATCGACGCGAGGGGGCCTTTTCCAGACACCGCATCACGATCCAATCCAGATCGCCGATTAATCGCCGTCTATGTTGAGGCGGCTCCACCCCAAATCGCTCACTGATGTGCGACTTTTTTTCGTAAGCGAGCTGGCCAAATCGAGTGCTCGGGCGCGGCGGTTCGACATCACAGATCAGCCGCCGCAGTTCGAAGAGCGACGCCGTCTGCACCGCCTCGGTCTCTATGACGCCGATCCCTGAAAGCAGTTCATACAGAATCGCACCGAGTGCATACACGTCGCTTCGCGTATCGACCACAGCAGCACGATCGTCAGCCTGCTCCGGGCTCATATAAGCCGGCGTGCCGAGCATCACACCTTCCAGGGTGGCCAGCGTACGCTCCGCCAACGGACCATGCAGGGCTTTGGCGATGCCGAAGTCAATCACGCGCGGTAGCGGACCATCTGGCCGATCCTCAACCAGAATGTTCGACGGTTTCAAGTCTCGGTGAATGATTCCTTTCATGTGTGCGTGCTGCACTGCATCGCACACGCGAATGAACAACTGAACGCGCTCTGTCACGCTCAATCGACGACTGTTGCAGTAGTTCGTGATCGGCTCACCTGACACGTATTCCATCACAAAGTACGGCAAGCCGCTGTCGGTCATCCCGCCGTCCAGAATCTTCGA
Source organism: Phycisphaerales bacterium (assembly GCA_035443885.1). Classification (GTDB taxonomy): domain Bacteria; phylum Planctomycetota; class Phycisphaerae; order Phycisphaerales; family SM1A02; genus DAOMNO01. The sequence continues at coordinate 41,370 of DAOMNO010000004.1, read as the reverse complement.
GAGTCCTGGATGATCCATCATCGCGAGAACCTGTCGTTCGCTTTCAAATCTCGATACGACCGCTCGCGAGTTCATGCCTGGCCTGATGACTTTGAGTGCAACTTCGCGCCGCACTGGTTCAGTCTGTTCCGCCAGATAGACTGTTCCCATGCCACCTTCACCGATGATCCGAATGATGCGATAGCGACCGATTCGCTCAGGCATTGCTGCAGGCTGATGCGACGCGCTCAGTGGCGATGTCAGGTCATGCGGGATGGCAATCTGCGCATCGTCAAAGGCGTCATCACGGGTCTCATGTGCAACCAGCAGCCTCGCCAACTCTTCGCCGAGTTCCGCATCTTCTTTTTCAATGTGTCCAACAAAGGCATCGCGCTCACGCTCATCAAGCTGGCATGCTTTCTCGAAGTAGTCGCTGAGTCTCTTGAACTTCGCCGCATCCATCCCTAGGCGTCCCCCCGCGGGGTCAGCCGCGCACGAAGCCACGCGCGTGCCATGGACCAGTCTGCTTCAACCGTCTTGATCGAGACGGAAAGAACTTCTGCGACTTCAGTGCAAGTCAAGCCGCCGAAGAATCGCAGTTCAACAACCTGCGCTTTGCGGGAATCTAATCGAGAAAGGTCATTGATGGATTCATGCAGGCTCAGCACATCAACGCCGTCCGTTGCCGCCATCAAGGGTGTCTGATCCGCAAGTGTCAGCCGCAGGCGATTACCTTGCCGTACGCTCGCGTTTCGAGCTCGTGCGTGATCCACAAGAATCTGGCGCATCGATTGAGCTGCGACGGCCCGGAAGTGCGCCGAATCTCGAAAGTGCATCGCGCCGTTCTTGACGAGTTTGACATACGCTTCATGCACTAGAGCCGTCGCCTGCAGCGTGTGGCCAACCCGCTCGCGATCAAGAAAAGCAGCCGCCTGCGCCCGAAGCTCGTCATAAACCAACGCGAGATGCTCCGCAGGAGTCTGCGATCCATCCCGCAACGATCCCGGCTGATTGGCTTGAGAGGCATCGGTGGACACAGGGAAAACTCCGCCAACTGGCAGACAACCTGCCGACGCGGACATTATCGCCCCGGAATTAGCCGTACACAATCGAAAATGTGGATTTTCCTCATCTCCGACCAAGATGATTCCTGCCATTTTCCGCATGAACTCGCAAATTCCAGTGGTACACTCCAAGGCGAGATTCGACTTGAATCCAATCGGCAAACGTCCATGGAATGGGTAACCACGACACTCTTGCTCGAGCGACTGCGCGACCCCGGAGCACCGGTCTGGGAGCAGTTCGTCAACCGCTTTCGAGGGCCGCTGATCAACTTCGCCAGGCAGATGGGACTGGCGGAGGATTCCGCGGAAGACGTCGCACAGAACACCATGCTCACGTTCATCTCTCGCTTTCGCTCCGGCGCATATGACCGTGAAAAAGGTCGGTTGAGTTCATGGCTCTTCGGCATCGCGTACATGGAGTCTTTGACAGCTCGAAAAAAGCTCAATCGTCAGGAACTTCAAGCACCACAGCCCGATGGCGACCACTCATTCTGGGCCGCCATTCCAGATGAAAGCGATGCCAGGCGAACGTGGGATGAGCAGTGGCAACGAAACATCGTTCAGGAATGCCTATCCACCGTTCGCATGGAAGTTACGCCGACGACATATCGCGCGTTTGAAATGCTCGTTCTGCAGAATCGACAGGCTGCGGACGTGGCAGCTGAACTCGGCGTCTCCCGCAATGCTGTATTTATCGCCAAACACAGAGTCCTCAAGCGCATGACCGAACTTCGGAAAGAACTTGAGGATGCCCCAGGATGCGCCGCTGCGAGCTGACAATCCGCATGCATTTTTGTTGAACAGGTACAGTCGTTGTGTACAGAGCCGGATGCGACCATGCAGTGTCCTGACATCGAAGAGCTTGAGCATCTGCTGTCGGGACAACTCAGTGATCCTCAGAAAGCACTGCTGCGCACGCACCTTGAATCCTGCGCCACGTGCGCGACACTCGCCGACGAGTTGGCTGACCACCAGAAACTCGTGGAAGAAATCAGTCGCTCGCTAAAAATGGAAACAGATCGTGCGAAGAACACCTTATCAGCCGTTGTGATACCAGGTTATGAGGTGCTGAGCGAAATCCATCGTGGCGGCCAAGGCATCGTGTACGCCGCAAGGCAGGTATCCACCAATCGGGTGGTCGCCGTCAAGCTCATGCTGCATGGACCATATGCCACGCAAACACAGCGACTGCGATTTGATCGCGAAATCGACCTCGCAGCGCGTTTGAACCATCCCAACATCGTCACTATTTTCGATCGCGGCCTGACGACCGATGGTCGGCACTACTTCGTCATGGAGCGAGTGAACGGCGAGCGATTGGATGTGTTCATGCGCACCAACTCGGTTGATCTTGGCGCCAGACTCACTCTTTTCATCTCTCTTTGTGAGCCGATCATCCATGCACATCAGCGTGGCATCATGCATCGAGACCTGAAGCCGGGGAACATCATGGTTGATGATGATGGTCATCCGCATGTCCTTGACTTCGGCTTGGCAAAGAGTCTCTCCAAGCTTGATGAAGATCATCAGAGCGCTCTCGTTACTGGTGCGGGCGAGTTCCTTGGCACACTGGCATACGCCGCCCCGGAGCAGCTTTCACGTCAAGAAGGCGACATCGACACCCGCGCTGATGTGTATGCGCTCGGGGTGATACTGTATGAACTGATGACTGGGCGCCTGCCCTTTGATGCAGACCTGTCATTGGTTGATTTGATTCATGCCATCAGCCATGACGAGCCACCGAAGCCGTCTTCCGTTGCTCGCATGGATCGCGACCTTGAGACGATCATTCTGAAAGCGATTCAGAAGGACCGATCACGCCGCTATCAATCAGTTGCCGAGCTTCGTGATGACCTGGATCGATTCCGGCGCGGCCTGCCGATTCTGGCACGAACGGATAGCCAGTGGTACGTCATCTGCAAAATGTTGCAACGACACCGCGCACCAGCAATCGCTGCATGTTTGGTCATTGTGGCCCTCATCGTCGCAACGATTGTTTCCAGCCTTGCCTTGAACCGCTCGATTCAGGATCGCGAAGCCGCCGAGGTCGCGAAGGAGCGCGTGCTTGCCGCACAAGCGAGTCTTGAGCGAGAATCGCGCAAGGCTTCGGCTATCAACGCATTCCTGCTCCGAATGCTGGCCGCGGCTAATCCTCGTCTTGACGGGCGCGATGTTCGCGTGGTTGATCTGCTTGATCAGGCTGTCCGCGATCTCGACACGCAACTTGAGCACGAAGCGGAGATCGACCTCTCCGTTCGACAGACGCTGGCTTCGACCTACAAAGCGCTCGGCGTGCTCGGCCCGGCTCGCAGATTGCTCGAACAGTCGCTCCTCATGGCACAAACGGCTCATGGTTCTTCACACGAAACGACACTTGCCTTGCAGCATGATCTCGCGGATGTGCTCAATGAACTTGGAGAACACACAGAGTCGCTCTCGCTTATTCGCACAACGCTGAACACACAACAGGATTTGCTTGGCAGCCAACACCCTGACGTGATCCGCTCAAGCGTGTTGTACGCCCGTGTGCTGCGCAGCCTTGACCACAATGATGAAGCGGAAACCCGCCTCCGATCAGACCTTGCACTCGCTCACGCTCTCGATGAATCTCCCCCATTGCTGGCATGGTCCATTGCTGGCGAGCTGGCATTGACGCTTCAGAACCGAGGAGCATTCGATGAAGCGGAGTTGATCATCCGTGAGAATCTTCGACAGAAACGAATGACTCTGCCGGAGCGACATCCGGACATTCCCACGGAGTTGAACAATCTTGCGTTGGTCTTGATGTACCGGGGCCGGATGGCAGAAGCGGAGCCGCTGCTGCGTGAGGCTTTGGCGTTGCAGACCGCAACGCTGACAGATCGACATCCGCTCACGCTCGCGACGTTCAATAACCTTGCGTGGGTATTGAAATCACTCAAACACCTTGACGAAGCCGAGCAGATTTATCGTCAACTGATTGATGCGCAGCGACAGGTGCTGGGTTTGCAGAACGATCGCACCCTCATCAGCATGAACAACCTCGCGGTCACGTTGCGCGAGATGGAGCGGTTCGATGAAGCGCTCGAGCTTTACGAGCAAGTCCTTTCAGGCCAGCAGCAAACGCTGCCCAGTACGCATACGGACATCATGCTCACAAAGAACAATATTGCTTTTCTGCTGAAGCACAAAGAACTCTATGAGCAGGCTGAATCCATGTTTGCAGATGTCATCGAAGCGGCACGCGCCGCGTTCGCGCCGGGGCACTGGTTCATCGGAAACGCGATGGCAAGCCGAGGGGCGTGTTTGCTTGCGCTTGGCCGCCTTGACGACGCAGAAGCGTCTCTCAGCGATGGTCTTGCCATCCTGCGAGAGACGCTCGGCAATGAACACAGTCGCACGCTTGGCGCGATGCGCGAATGGGAGGCGCTTCAAGCCATTCGCGCATCGGCGCCAGAGTAGTCAGCACGTTATGGGCACGCACCCCACGCGCCGAGGAGAATCAGCAAATCCTGCACGTCAACAGCGCCGCTGTTGTTGAGGTCCGCGGGGCAGCCCGGACATGGCCCCCATGCGCCGAGCAGAATGAGCAGATCCTGCACGTCCACAGCGCCGCTGTTGTTGAGATCACCCAGGCACACCGGTGGCTGAACAACCGAACCTGCGCCGGCCCAGAAGCCGCCAGTCAGTTGAAACCCGCCACCCGCCATCACGCCCGCATCGGGTTGGCCGATCGTGCCGGAGACTGCAAAACCGCCGCCAACTGATGTTCCGCCGCCGCCATCAATCGTGTGCCAACTCAAGTCGTAATTCGCTGCACCACTCTTGGCGGATCCATCCGCCAGCACAGCCGCAGCGCTGCATACGAGAGACGTAGCCAATCCCGTCAGAATCAATGCTCTGCGAATCACTGCGCATCTCCTTTCATGGCACGCTGCATCAACAGCGATTCCAGCCGTTCAATGCGGGCAGTGAGTTCATCAAGCATCCGCTGCTTCTCCTCACGAAGTGCAGCGATCTCGGCATCCTTTTCCTCCCGCAGTTCACGCAAAGCTTCGACCATGATGGCGGTCGTGCCACGAGGGGTAACGTAGAGGTAACCATTCGAATCTTCTTCAACCCAATCGGGGAACACCGCGCTCACTTCCTGCGCCAGAAGGCCGATCTGTGTGCCGGGCAGAGCCAGATTGTTCTTGACGGCATCCTCGGTATAGCTGAATGTGTAGCCGTTGAGGGAAAGCAATCGATCCAGTGCGCCGTTGAGCGGCATGATGTCGCGCTTGAGGCGTGCATCCGAGAAGACCGACCACTCGCCGCCACCGGGCTTCGCTGCGTCGCCGTTAACCGCGAGATGGAATGGGCCTGGCCAAAGCGTGCCAATACCAACGTTTCGTTCGAAGTAGTTGCGGCTGCCTTCCGGTGCCGTAACGTACACGCCGAAACCGCTCGGGCTGGCCGAGGTTGCATAGACGGCAAATGTCTGCCCAGTGTCCGAGTTGGCTTGAGCGTAAACCGCTCGCCCCTGGGAGCTATCGCTGCTGAAGTGTCCCCCGTAGGTGATTCCCGCCCCTGTCGATGCTGCGATACCACGCACGCCAGTTCCGCTTAGGCTTTGTGAAACAAACCACCCACCGAAGTTCGAACCTGTGGTTGATGAGGCACTGCCCCAGACCGCTCGGCCACCAGTAGCGTTGGATGAAAACGCGCCGCCAATTCCTGAGCCGGTTGTTGCGAATGATTGGCCGACAACACCAGAACCAAACGCTGAGTCGGTAACAAACACACCGCCATACGTCGGACCTGATGCCGTTGAGGTTGCCCAGCCTGAAACCGCGGTACCGGTGTTGCTTGATGTGATGAACTGACCCGCGACGGCGTTGCCGCTCTCAGCAATATTGATGGCTGAAATGCCATAGCCATTCGGGCTGGACGAACGGAACTGCCCACCGTAGGTCGTGCCGCTTATGCCATTCGACGCTCCAAAGACACCAGTGCCGCTATTGCTTTCACTGATGAAGAATCCGCCATACGTCACGCCGAACGAAGATTGCGCTCGCCCCTCAACACCGCGACCAAGACTGCCTTCTGAGATGAAGTTGCCGCCGATGTTTTGACCGTTCGTGTTCGTGGCATGCCCCATCACACCGTAGCCAGAGTTTGATGGGTTGATACCCATGACCGCGCTCGTCGTGCCAACAGTTCCAGTCAGTTCACCTCGAATCGCACTGGCTCCTAGATTCGTGAGCGGGGAAACAACGTGGAGTCGGCTGAAGAAGTCCGGGTCATTGGTGCCAATCGCGACCACGCCATCAACGTAGCTGATGTACGTATCCTCAATCTGCCAGACCGAATCCCCCATCGGGCCTTGCGGACCTACTGGCCCTTGAATGCCCTGAATCCCCTGAGGACCTTGCGGTCCAGCCGGGCCTTGGATGCCTTGCGGCCCCTGCGGACCTTCTGGACCAGTCGGGCCTTGCGGCCCCTGCGGGCCGGCAGGCCCCGCTTCACCTTGGGAGCCTGCCGGACCCTGAGGCCCTTCTGGTCCCGCCGGTCCTTCGTTTCCGTTGAGGGCAAAGAGCGCGTAAGGCGTCGGCATCAAAGGCTGGCGAGGCGACAGCGTCACGCCATCGACTTCGATCTCAAGCCACCGCGCTTCGCCGACAAACACATTGCCGAAGTTGAGGTCGATCGTAAAGACCCCTTCTGAAACATTCACGCCAGGGGCTACCAGTTCAGAGCCAACCTGGTTGTCACCTACTGCGCTGCTGTACAGCCTGAACTTCATGTCCACAGCCCCGTCAAACGCGGTGCCGCCCTGCTTGAGTTGCCCTTGATAGGTGAATGCCGTACCCACGCTGGCAGATGCGAGTCCCGCCAGCAGAGCTGCTGCAATCGAAGCCGCCATGTAGTGAATTACCTTCGAAAACGCCATGTGATCTTCTCCTTGGTTGGCTGGGCCGAGCATGACAATCCTGGCGCGCAGCCCTCTCAAAGAGGGGCAGACGCACCCGCTGCTCCGTATTGACAGCACACCGCCGCTTCTTTCACGGGTTGGAGAAGTTTTTTAATCTTTGCCCAATCCCCTCAGGTCCGCTCGCGTCCCGCCCCATCAGGCCATCCTGCCAAGAGTCCCTGCCACCCCGTCGCGGGTAACAATAAATAGCCTGTAACAGATGGGGTTAGCGCTTGACTGGCCCAATGCCGCGAAACGCCGAATCATGCGATCGACGAAACCAAGCGGCCGCATGGTAAACGCAAAGAAATGATCTCGTGAAGGAATCGCGACGTAGAACGAGCCGCGCAACTCGGAGCACAGCTCCTCGTACAGTGAATCCAACAACAGCCTCGCTGCGTCGTAGCCATCCTTGCCTGAAAGCACCGCCAACCTGCCTCCATCCGGCGAATCGATAAACTCCACATCGACTTCCGGCTTGAACCTCGCAAGATTATCGCGGGCATGGAGATCGACCTGCTCAATCGAGATGCCCCAGCGTTTCACATCGTCAATCGTCACCGGCGTTCTCATTCTCTTGGCGAAAACCTCGTAACTGATGACCGTGTCGTTGACGAACGGCAAACATGCCAAGCGATGCCCGTCCGGCCGAGCAACCTGCTCCTCCATACGTATGCGAGGCATAAGTCGATCCTTCGCGGTCGTCCAAGGCAGAAGCGAGCCTTGCTGAAGACTGAAACCCACAAAGAGCCGAAGGTGCGATTCGAAGATTTCCTCGCGCCTGGCCGGTTCTCCCTGCACCATGCGGAAGATGTCTTCGGCCCTGAAGCGGCGACCATTGACGACGAGATCAAGCGGGCGCGAGAACTCAAAATCAACCGTTGGAAAGAGCTGACGCGCGAAGTTAACCAACTCGGTTCCAAATCGCTCAGCGTCTGCATGGTTCCACTTCATGGCTGGCTCTCTCTGCCAGTCCATACGACGAAAAAGCTCTCGCGGTGGCGAAAAAGTTTCCTCCGACATGGCCAAGCCGCGCCACACAGGCGACTGCCGGCGCTAAGAATCAGACCGACAAGACCTTGCATCTGGTGGTAGAGTTCCGCTGGCTTTCCACTCTGTCCGAAGTCCGGTCGGTCGGACGTTCGTGCGCTACGGACCGATGATTCTTGGTGCATACTGTTCTTTGGCGGTTCCAAGACTCCCTCATGGACTGGCTCCTCTGGCTCAACATCGTCCGATGGATCATCAGATTGATGATGATCGTCGTGGTTCTGCGGCGCCGCTTGCCGCCTGCGACTGCCCTTGCCTGGCTCGCTGCGATCTTTCTGTTGCCGATTCTTGGGACGATTCTGTATGTGCTCATCGGTACGCATGTACTCGGTCGCACGAGACGCCGACTGCATCGCAACATCATTCGCCGTACTCGCCCCAATCTGCCCGATCATCGTCTGCCCGAAGACCTTACGCTTCAGGAACAGGATCGGCTTGACCCAATCATTCGTCAGATCGAGCGTGTGCTCGGCATGCCGTTGACCGATGGAAACGCCATTGACATGCTTCTCGGCCATGATGACTTTGTGGACGCGGTGGTACGCGAGATCGACCGCGCTCAGCAGCATGTGCACGTTCTTTACTACATCTTTGAACCGGATCAAACAGGCCATCGCATTGCTCAAGCACTGATGCACGCTGCCCAAAGAGGCGTTGCCTGTCGGGTGCTGGCGGACGCAGCCGGTTCACGTGCGTTCTTCAAGCGAGGCGGCTTGGCCTATGCGCTGCAACAAGCTGGAGCGGAAGTGCATCCAGCGCTGCCTGCTTCATTCTTTCGGCGCGGCCTCGCGAGGCTTGACCTGCGTAACCATCGCAAACTGATCGTTGTTGATGGCCGCTGCGCCTTTACGGGCAGCCATAATCTGATTGATCCTGATTTCGTGTCGAAAGACCTTCCCGCAATCGATCTCAGCGTGCGCATCACCGGCCCGGCGGTTTCGCAGTTTCAGGTGGTCTTCGCAGAGGACTGGATGTTTGACACCGATGCGGAAATTGACCGCGCGGAACTCTTTCCGGAGCAGTCTGCCGTCGGTGACATCTGTGCACAGGTCGTTCCAACCGGACCAGACGACGAGACGCAGCGATTCCGCCAGATTGTGCTTGCTGCGATCAATACAGCCCGAGAGCGACTGGTGCTCACGACGCCTTACTTCATTCCCGATGAGCCAATGATGCTCGCGCTTTCCATGGCTGCTGGCCGAGGCGTCAAGGTGCATGTCGTGGTGTCCAAACGCAGCGACTACGCCATCGTTACAGCAGCGGGTCGCTCGTACTTTGACAAACTTATTGAGAGCGGCGTAACAATCTCGCGATACCCCGGCGCGCTGCTGCACGCGAAGACAATGACCGTCGATGAATGCCTTGCTTTCATCGGTTCCGCGAATATGGATATCCGCAGTCTAGTGCTCAATTTCGAACTTGGCCTGCTGCTCTACGGCGTGGAGATCACGGCTCGCCTCTATGAGATTCAAGCGGAGTTCATCGGCCGCGCCGAATTGCTTGACCCCGAATGGTGGCGCAACCGTAGCGTGTGCAAACGCTATACAGATGCCGCCTCATCACTGCTTTCGCCGCTCCTCTAGCGATCGGCTCAGGCTGGAACAACCGCGTGCGCTGTCATCTCACGCATCACCGCGTGATACACCTGCTCACATCGCTCCGCAGCGCCATCCCACGTCAACCGCCGAACCTCAAACGCCCCATGCTCCTTGAGCGTCTGACTCAATGGCGGATACTTCAACACGGCGATGATTTTGTTCGCCATGTCATCGATGTCCCAGAAGTCGACTTTCAGTACATGCGAAAGTACTTCACTCACACCGGACGATCGGCTGATGAGCGCAGGGACGTTGTGGCTCATCGCTTCCAGCGGAGCAATGCCGAACGGCTCCGAAACCGACGGCATGACATACAGGTCTGCAAGGCTGAACACTTTCTTGATATCGTTGCCCCGAAGAAAGCCGGTGAACAGCACCTTGTGGCCAATGCCGAGATTTGCGGCCATTTCAATCATGTTCTTGGCTTGATCCCCGGAACCGGCGACGACGAACTTCACGTCGGGCATGACTTCCAGCACGCGCTTGGCAGCCTGAATGAAATACTCCGGCCCCTTCTGATACGTGATACGGCCAAAGTAAAGCACGATCTTGTCGCGCGATTCAATGCCTGCAATGCCAACCTGCCCTGGTTCGAGATCGACACCGTTGTACACAACTTCGACGCGCTGTTCAGGCACGCCGTAACGACGCACGACCAGATTCTTTGTGAGCTGGCTGACCGCGATGACGCGCATCGCGCCGTGCATCCCGCGCCGCTCAATGTCGTAGATTCGCTGGTTGACGTGTTCCCCTGAACGATCGAACTCCGTGGAGTGAATATGCGCAACGAGCGGCTTCCCTGACGCGCGAGCGATCAGAAGACCCGCGGGATACGTCATCCAGTCATGCGCATGGATCATGTCGAACTTGATATGGCGCGTCGCAGCAAGGCAGAAATGCGCATATCGCTCAGCCTGCGACACGATGTCGCCTGAGTAATCGACGCCGACAATGCCACCGTGTCCACCTTGATGTGCACTGCCGCCAGTGTGTGGGCCAGCGGGCTGCCCGCCGGAACTGCTTGCTTGCAGTGCTTGCGACGAAGCCACTGCTTCGGAACCATGATGTGCAGCAGAAGCGCCCGGCTTGCTCTCGGTCATACTCCAGTGACCAACCTCATCACCGGCTGGGGTATAGGGGTTCGAGAAGCCGGCAGGCACTTGAACAAACTGCACCTGGCTGAATTTTCGCTCACCTTCTGTCAACGCGGGAGTATGACCACGCACCGCTTCGGATTTGCCCTTGGGAATGGTAATCCATCGAACGGCACCTGCCGCTGGATTCGCATCCATCCCGGAAGCGAGGTCTGATTCGCCGTTGCTAACCGGCGGCACATATGAATCAGGGCTGAGCAGCGTTACGTGCTCTGCACACTCGCCCCGAACGCTCTTGGGCACCACAAAGGTTACGCGCATGCCACGTCGATCCATCGCCTTCGTGAGGCCAAAGCATGCCGTTCCCAATCCACCGGTAATGAATGGTGGAAATTCCCAACCGAGCATCAGCACGTGCATCGCGACGCCTTGCCTCTCATGGAGAAAACCATCAACCCGTATCCGCAGCGGCTCACGGCGACACGCCGCGCGAAAAGCCCAAGAATAGGCGCAGTCTATCCGCAGCTTCAATCCCAAGTCGGTTCCACACACTCGATTCTGCCGAAAACCTGATTTGGCGGCTACACTGCGCACATGGACCTTCGGCCGATCCCGCCTCGTGCAGTGCCCGGCGCCGCACCTTCGAGCGACTCCCCTTTCACCGCCATGGCTCCGCTCTGTGCGGTGTTTCGACGTTTTCTCAAATCTCAGAACCTCAAGTACACCCCGGAACGAGCTGATATCCTCAACGCCATTATTGAGCGAGACGGGGTCTTTGAAGTTGAAGAACTGATGCTCGAAATGCGGCAGAACGGCTACCGCGTCTCCAAGGCTACGCTCTACCGAACGGTCAAGCTCCTGCAGGACGCAGGCATCATCACCCAGGCCCTTTTCGACTCCAAGCAGGCCCATTACCAGCTTATCTACGGCAAGCAGCCGCGAGACTACATCGTGTGCATGAAGACCGGCCAGCACATGGAATTCACGAATAACGAGTTGGTTTCCCTGCGAGACCGGATTTGCAAGGAGTTCGGCTGGGAAGCCGTCGGCCATCGCTTCCAAATCTACGCACTCAGCCCCGAAGGCCGCCAACAGATTGAAAACGAACAAGGCGATGATCGAAACTGAATCTGAACTCGTTCAGATCGAGCCATCTCATGTTGCGTTACAGCGGCTCGTCTTCATCTTCTGGTTCAAGCGGTCGGCTGATCGAATACGAGCCGGTGAACCACTTTCCAAGATCAACAAGCCTGCAACGCTCTGAACAAAAAGGCAGCACGGACGACTGTGCATCCACTTCGCGGCTGCAAATCGGGCATGGCCGGGGAGATTCTGATTCAGACATTCGTGAATGCTTCATGGAAGTCCTCCAGTCGGCGGGCCATTTCACCCTCAACTGACAATGTCAATCGCCGGCGATTTGAGTCGATGTGTTCAAGGCTGACGTTGATAAGCGGCAGGCCACTCAGAGCGGCCGCGGCGCGGCTTGGCCACTCAATCGCGAGAATGGTGTCCTTGGAAGTAACGAATTCATCCCAGCCGATCGACTCCAGTTCATCCTCGCCTGCAACACGGTACAAGTCGAGATGTGCAAGTGTCGCGGAGCGACCTTGATACTCGTGGCAAATGATGAATGTCGGGCTGGACACTTCCGCAGGATTGACACCAAGACCTTGTGCAAGCCCGCGTACAAAACACGTCTTTCCCGCACCAAGCGGTCCATCAAGTGCAATGACATCGCCGCCTCGCAGGTATGAAGCGAGTGTCGATGCAAAGTGCATCGTTTCCATGGGATCATGCGTGATGCGCTCGATTTTCATGCGATGTGCTGCCAGCCGAATTCAGTTGCGTCAAGAACCAGACTACCGTCCAGCACGGCCACAAGCGGGCGAACGTCATTGTCCGTTGAAGCGGCGATGATTTCACCCACGAGCGTAACCTTTGTTTTCCCAAGCGTATGCGGAACCTCGCCGCGGGCCGCAACGAAGCACAGTTCGTAGTCCTCACCATCGCTGAGCGCTTGTCGCCACGTTGCGCCAGGTGTAACAGGAATGCGATCGGCATAAAGCTGAATGTGAACGCCTGACAGTTCAGCGATGTGCGATGCGTCACGTCCCAATCCATCGCTGATATCGATCATTGCATGGAGTCGATCGCCAAGCCGCTCCGCCAGTTCAAGCGCCTCATTGATGCGCGGGGTGAAACTGAGATGCTTTCCGCCGCCGTCTGCGTCGAGCGAACCGCCAAGTGAGCCCGTTACGTACACCATGTCGCCCACGCGCGCACCAGAGCGACGAACCGCCCCACCCGGCCCCGGTTCCGCAAGCACCGTAACTGAACAGGTCAGCGGGTGAGCCGCGTCAGCATGAAACGCGATGTCTCCTCCGACCAACGGACAGTCAAACATCGCAGCAGTATCGCGCATCGCGTCGAAGAGCGCCGTGGCGCGGTGCGATCCAAAGTCGGGGGGAAGAACGACGGCGGCGAGCGTCGCCACCGGTCGCCCGGCCATGGCCGCGATGTCGCTTAAACTGCGCGTGATGGCTTTCCGACCGATCAACTCCATTGACGTTGACTCCAGTCGAAAATGCCTGCCATCGATGACTTGATCAACGGCGGCGAGCAATCGGCTGCCGCCGAGCCGAAGCATGGCCATATCGTCACCGGGCGGTATCTCCACCCGCTGATCGCTGGGCACACTGCCTTCGTACACATGCTGTAATAAATCGAACTCTCGCATCATGAGCGTAAGTGTATGCATGCTCTGCTGCGACTACGTCCTGCACAAAAGCCTGCGTTACACTGGCGGCATGATCTCCGTGCCGGAAGACTACGGACTCGGTCCGCGTGAGACGCTGCAGCACACCGCTTCAGCGTCCCAGCCAGAATTCTTCGATGCCTATTGGCAGGCATTCCGTGAGGAAGTGGCAGCGTTGCCTTTGCGCTTCCACGGTTCGCTTGATGGCGAAGTCAACCCCGTTACCCTCACGTCGATTCGCTCCGTTCGCATTGCAGCTCGCATCACGATGCCGCCCGTGTCAGTGAAACCGAGCGGTATTGTCATCACCACACACGGCTATGCACCTGAAGCGTTTTTTCCCAATGGCCCCGAACCGTGGACCGACCAGGGTCTGATTACAGTCAGGCTGCGCGTACGCGGATTCGCCCCGTCCACGATCGACATGCCGGACTTTGGCGCACAATGGATTCTTCACAAGATTGAAGCTGCCGAAAGCTGGATTCTGCGAGGTGCGGTTGCGGATCTCATCCACACCTGTCGGTGCGCTCGCGCACGCTGGCCGATGCTGCCGCTCTTTGTCCACGGCGAGTCGTTTGGCGGTGGCCTCGCGGTCATTTCCGCCGCGCAGCTTGCCGCCATGAGCGAGCCGCCTGACCGACTTGTTCTTGCTTTGCCGAGCTTGGGTGATTGGAGCTGGCGGGCAGGTCGTTATTGCAACGGCGCTGGCGCACTGGTCAACGCCATGTTGAATTCATTCCGCCAGGAAGCGCACCGGCTGATGCAAACGCTGCTGCTGTTTGACGCTGCCCTCCACGCACGATCCGTAACGATGCCTGCACTTTGCAAACTGGCGTGCAGGGACGACTGCGTTCCAGCACCAGCAGCGGCATCCGTCTATAACGCCCTCGCAAGTAACGAAAAATGGCTCTTTGCCACATATTTTGGCCACTTTGACGGCGGCTTGGCTGATGTGAGACGGCATGTAATGTTTGAAAAACTGCATCGTTCGTTTCTTGATCCTGCCCACCCCCCAGCATGGACCTTCAAGCAGAATCAGGGATTTGACTGGCTGGAACCGCTTCGCATGGGTGCCGAACAGATCGCTGAAGCGCGAACAACTTCGTCGTAGGCTTCGTATCAGCACTGGAACGGACCGAAAACGCTCCAGCAGTCGCAAGTTTCGGATTTTCAGTATCTCCCCTTCTCCTCCGTCGCCGTTTCGGTTTTCCGCCGAAACGGCGATTTTTACCTCATGGGCAACAGCGGTTGAAGCAAGGCAAGGTGCCGTTGTGTAGCACCCTGCATGGAACGAATGACCGCCCTGCCTCTCGCGGCAAGTTCAGCTCGTTTCATCGGGAACTCCAGTAGTTCAGCGAGTGCTGTGGGCAGCTTATCGGCGGTTGTCTGAATCAAGCCGCCGCCTGAAATCAATGCCTCCGCCGCCTCTTGAAAGTCCCCAAAGCGGGGACCGATGATGGTCGCTTTGCCGAGCGCGATCGGCTCAATCATGTCGGACCCATGAAGCACACCGAACGATCGACCAATCACGACAACATCGGCCAGTGCGTAGGCTTGGCGCAGCTCACCAATGGTATCGAGCAGAAAGTACCGTGTGCCTTTTTCGTTTCGGGAACGCCTCGCACACCCAGGCATGGCTTGTGCTGCCTCATCAAACCACTCTGGCTTGCGTGGGGCGCATAGCAGTTGCACACCTTGCGGCAGAGATTTGACGAGCAGTTCCGGCTCACCTGGCGCGGTCGAACCCGCTACAACCAATGGCTTTGCACGGTCGATGCCCATGGACGCAGCCAGCGCGACTGAACCCGCAACTTCGTCTTCGATCAATGCAGTGTCCCATTTCATTGTGCCGACAACTCGAACGTCTTTAGTGCCAAGTGCACGAAATCGAGCGGCGTATGCTTCGTTCTGGACAGCCGCCCAAGTAAGTCGAGCAAAACTAGGACGAACGAGCGGACGGACGAGCCGATACCACGCAAAGCTTCGTTCACTCAGCCGACCGTTGATGACGCAGATCGGTATGCCGCGCGCCGCGCAGCGCGATGTGAAGTTCGGCCAGACTTCGAGTTCGACGAGTAAAACCAGATCAGGCTTCACTCGGTCGAGCAGGCGATTGACCGCAAAGGAGAAGTCGAACGGATAGCGCACCACCGCAGCATGATCCAAGAAGATCGAACGAGCACGGGCGAAACCGGTATCCGTCGTCGAAGCGATGACAACCTCGACATCCTCACGATCGCGCATTAGCGCATCCACAAGCGTGCGGATGGCATTGACCTCACCAACAGAGACGGCGTGAATGAGAATGCGCGTTTTGTTAGGGTCGCAAGGCGAAAGCGATTCACCTCGTCCGAAGCGTGATGCCCAATCAGTGCCAAGTTTGCCCGCACGCGCTCGGCGCAGCAGCCAGATCGGCGAGATCAGCAGCGCCACGATCGCGTACACACAATCCAGCATCCAGTGCATGAACTGCAAGTTTACACGGGTTCACATGGCTCCACGCAGTTCGAAGGAACAGCCTGGCATTCGCGTCCGAATAACCGCTAACGAGAATTCACATGGCTCGTGTTGGCATTTTGTCAGCATGGTGTCAGAATGAAGGGGGTTCACAGCCCTTATGGATTGATCGCTACGCTCGCCGGGACGGAGGCTCTCAATGCTTGAACTGCACGTATGCAGCAAGAAAACCGGTTCTCTTCTGCGCGCTTTCGCCCTCGGCGACAGCAGCGAAGTCCTTGTTGGCCGAGATGATGGATGCGATATCCGGATTCAGGCCAAGAGCGTTTCCCGCGAACACTGTGCCATCGAGCGTGAAGGCGACACCTTCATTCTGCGAGACCTTGGTTCGACCGGCGGAACCTTCTGCAATGGCAGAAAAGTCGATCGTGTGAAACTCGCTGACGGCATGGAAGTAACCGTCGGCCCCGCCGTGCTGAAGTTCTACGACAACGGCATCTGAACCACGGCCGCCTATCGCCTTTGCAAGCCACTCAAACATCAACGAAAACGCCCGGCTCTTCTGCCGGGCGTTGTGTTTGGAGATCGAATTTTCAGGGGATCAACGGTTTGGCCTTGGGCGACGCTCTTCGCGACGCATGTCTGCAAGCTCCTTGCGAAGCTCCGCAATCTGTCGCTCGAAGACTTCAATTTCAGGCAGGCCGTTCATCATCGCCAAGCGCGGCGTGCGACGCACCCATTGTGCGAGCTGCTCCATGATCTGAATGCGAGCGCCAAGCACCTCGATCGGATTGCCGCCGCCGGTCTTCCAATAGTTCAAGCGAGCAATGAGGCGGGGTATCTCTTCCTCAGCGCGCTGCACGGTGCGCTGCCAGTCCGCATGAAGCCTGCGGCCGAAATCACTGACCTCACGCCACTCAGACATGTTGAGCAGTGCAGCAAGCTCATCCGTCGTATCTGCCGTGCCGCTTGAGAAGCCGCTATGCAAGGCGTTGGATGCGTTGAACGTCAAGTTCTGGCCAGGGCGAGAAAGAATGAACTCGCCAGCAAGACTGTCATACCACGTAACGCGACCCGTCTCAGGGTCTTTATCATAGGACAGCGAGAACCCCTGCATGACCATCGCCTGACCGATATACGGACTGCGACCGCCGATGCGGAACCATTCGCCCGCCCGCTGCGCCCACCGCATCTGAAGAGGCTCTTCAACCCCAGTAGAACCACGAACCATGGTCATGGAGCCAAGCACACCCTGTGTGGTGAAATAGATTTCGTCGCAGAATGCAGCGGTGGCAGCGCCAGCAGAAATCGCTTCCTGAATCCACGCGATCAGGCGATGGCGCTTCTTGATCTCTGTAAGCACACGGGCGATTTCTTCCATCTCGATCACAAGACCGCCGGGCGTGTTGAGCAGGAGGATAATGATCTGCCCGGGGCCGTACTTGTCAGCTTCAGCGGCCATCGCTTCGATTTCCTGGTGGCGAATGCCGGTACCGACTGTGCCTGAAAGAGGCAGAACGAAGACGCCCGGCCCTTCTTCCTTCGCAGCCTGCGGCCGGGAGGAATCCGTCGGCCTCGACGGCTCGCCCGTTCGAGGTGTTGTGGTGGTATCACCACGACGCGGGGTTGAAGGCGCAGGCCCCTGAACAGTTTTGATCGCCACAATGTCCGACTTGAACACGGTGCGATCTCGTGTCTCACCCGCCGTTTCGATTTGCAAGGTCAAATGCAGATTGGCATTAGCGATGATTTTGCCAGTGAGTGCGCTTTCAACGCCGCGCTGTGTGATGCGAATCTCGACCTGATCGCCTACTGCACCGCGCCAGCGCGTTCCATCAGCCAGCCGCAGCTCAATGCTCTGCGCCGTGACCTCGGTAGCCATCAGCGCCATAGCCATGCAGCAGACAATCAGATGCGTAACGATGTTCTTCATGGTAATCCTCGTGAACACTTGGAAAAACTTTGTCCCCTATCATCAGGTTGATCAACTCAGCGCGGCCCGCCAAGACCGCCGCCACCCGGCGCCGCGCCGCCGCCGCCTCGTCCGCCGCCGCGATTCCTTAGGCGACGCAACTGCTCATTCATGACTTCTTCGAGCGTAATCAGATTGAACTTGCTCATACCGAAGTCAGTGCGCCATCGCATCTCAACAGCAGGGAAACGGTTCATGGCAGCGATGATGTTGCGAAGGTACTGACGAGCGCGACCGAGGTAGCGGAGTTCATCCGCACCTTGCGCCCAGCCGCGATTCTGCTGATAATCGCCCCACCATCGCTTCGTGCTCTCAAAGGCGCGGCGCCAATCTTCCACGTAACGGGTGATGATCTGATTCGCAGCGCCATCCACCACGCGGTATTCGCGATAGCCGAGCAACAGGGCAAGGTCGTCAAGCGTTTCCGCAGTGCCTGAACTGATGCCGAAATCTTCCGCCGTCTTTGCGTTGAATGTCGCGGTGTAGCGTGTGCTTGCGTTGACGATGTACTCGCCCGAAGTATCCAAATGCCAGATCACTTCCCGGCCGCGCCACGAAGCGCTCAACATGCGGCGGGGGTCCATCATCGCCAAGCCAAGATTCAGCGATCGACCGCCTCGTTCCAAGAATGCATTACCCATGCCGAGAATCGCTTCACGATTCTTGGCCAAGCCTTCGGGGTCTTGAATGCCCGCGGTCAGCATGTAGAAAATCTGCATGCCCATCAGCCTCGCATTGGGCGCCATATACATCTGCGGCCACGCCAAAGCCATAACGGAACTGATGCCGACAGCATCCTGCACCCACATCACCTGTTGCACATCGCGAAGATCATCATGCAACATGCGAACGAGCTGCGCATATTCATCGAAGAGCAGCAAGCCGCCTTCGCGACGATCTGTCTGCGGAATCAGCAAGTCGTCAATATCCGAGCAATGCAGCTTCCAGATAACGATATCCGGCTTATTCGCCTTGATCTCCGTAATCACGCGGGCGTACACATCAGGGTGGATGTCCGTGCCCATCTGCCCCTTCATCGGAATGACATAGAAAAGCGGCAGCGAAGTATTCGTAATGTCGCCTTCGCTCATGCCGCGATCGCGATGCTCCTTAGGTGTGGCGGCGATACGCTCCGGTGAAAATGGGTCCTCATCATCTGCGGGCGCGTCCGTCGGCTCATCACCAGCGTCACCCACATCCGGCGCATCAACATTTCGCTCGATATGCAGAATGTCCCGCTTCTGCAGCGTCAGGGTAGTCTCAATGTTTACCGTCTTGTCGAGATAACGAAGGACGAGCTGCACCGAGTCTTCACGGATCACGCGACCATGAAGTTCGCGGCCGTCCCGCATGTGAACAATGACATATTCATTCTCGGCTTGAACTGCGATTCGAGGCGCGGCTGCAGCAACTCGGTCCACCGGGGCCAACATCGCAATCATGCCGATGGCCAGACCACAGAGGACAAGAGCCAGTCTCGGAGCAATCAAGGTGTTCTTCATGAGGTCAATCCTCGCCTTTCGAACAGGGACACCCCCGCGTGGGGGAACATTTCGCCGATGAGACACTGTATCTGACGTATGGAACCTGGAAAAGTTCCATTTTCGGCTCTTCTTAGGGATTTTGCGCGGAATCGGCTTTCTTTTCCAACGCATCACTGGGCTGGATAGTTCCGAGCGATCTCCAAAGCCAGCTTCAGTGCTGCCGCCTTCTCCTGGATCAGCCCTTCTAACTGACCATCGTACACCGCGTCCAGCAGCCGCTGGAATTGCGGACCTGGAGTCAGACCCGCTGCGATCAGGTCTTCGCCGTCGATCAGGGGCGTTGGGGCCAGTTCGGTCGCTTCCAGCTCCTGCACCCTTCGCCGAATGTCAATAAACCGCTGTCGGTCCTCGGTCTGGATGAGCATCAGTCCATCTTGAAAGCCCAGCGACGCTGCAAGCCGCTTCTGCCCGGCCACACCAAGGCGATCCCACTCTGAAACCAGCGTTCGGTACGCTGCCAGACACCGCTCTAATGACTGGTGCTCCGCGTTCGAAAGCACCAGCGACTGACGCCAGCGTTCTGCAATACGGCTCCAGTCCGCTTGATGCGCTTCCGAGTGGCGATCCAAAAGCCACGCTGCGAGAGCAGCAGAATAGCCAATCCGGTCCGGCAGCCGACCAAGCCGAGTCGGTGCCACGGTCTGCTGCCCCTCACCAAGGACCACCGCGTCCAACCCCAGGTACTGTAGTTCCCACGCAGCCACTGCGCGATTGGGGTCGGTCAGCATTCTGCGGAGTTCCTGGCCGATCCGCTCGCGACTCACGCCTTGAAGATGCTCCACACCTGATCGGATCGCTTCAGCAGTTTCCGCTTCGATGGCAAACCCAAAACGCGCTGCAAACCGAACAGCACGTAGCATCCGCAATCGGTCTTCTCTGAGCCGCGCGTACGGATCGCCAATGGCGCGAATGGTCTTCGCTTCCAGATCGCGCCGACCGTCCACAAAATCAATAATGCGACCTCCTATGGGGTCTTCAAAAAGTCCGTTGATGGTGAAATCGCGCCGCCGAGCGTCATGCTCCGCGTCCGAGAAAGAGACCTGATCGGGATGGCGACCGTCGGAATAGACGCCATCTGTTCTGAATGTGGCAACCTCAATGGTGTAGCCGCGCGATCGCACAAGCATCACGCCGAAGGATTCACCCACGGCCTGCGCGCGAGGAAAGACCTGCAGCACCTGTGCGGGGCGCGCCGATGTGGCGATGTCGTAGTCTTCCGGCTCCTGCCCCATGAGATGATCGCGCACACAGCCGCCCGCGAAGTACGCCACGTACCCCGCATCCACAAGCCCGCGAAGCACGAGAAATGCTGCCTCACGCGGCGTAACGACCGCTCGAACGGGCTTCGCGTCAATATCGTCCTGTCGTTCGCTCATCCGGTTGATTCTTCGGCGATTCCAGAGCTGCGGCGAGCTTCTTTTTCAAGAGTGGGCTGATAAAGAAGCACCCACATCTCCGAGCCGTGCTTGTGCACTTCCGGCCCATCCAGGCCTGGCAGCGAGAACTCGAACGATTCCGCCCCTTCCGGATCGATCGGGCTTCGCAGCACGATAAAGGCGTGATCCCCCATCACCTCTGTACACCGCGACACATGCCCCAAGATGCGGCGGCGCGAGTCCTGCCGCTTCATCATTTCGTAAGGCGGATCGATAAACACGATATCGACGGGCTTCGGTGCACGGAGCAGGCACGCGCTCCCCAGTGCATCACCCAACATCGCTTCCGCTCGATCACCACAGCCGAGAGCATGGATGTTGTCTTCCAGCAGCTTGAACACTTTGCGGTTCTGCTCCACAAGAAGAACTTTCGCAGCCCCACGGCTGACTGTTTCCAATCCCATTGTGCCCACGCCCGCGAAGAGATCGAGCACACGCGCACCATCGAACCAGCCGCGCAGCAAGTTGAAGACCGATTCCTTCACACGATCGGTGTATGGGCGCGTGAGTGCGTCGTCATCCGGCGCGACGAGTCTTCTCGAACGATATTCGCCAGCAATAATGCGGGGCATAGGTACTCAAGCATCGCGTGGCGATCGTGCTGCGTCAACGCAGCAGCAGCCGTAATCCCACTATCATCTGCATCAATGCCCGATCTGACTGAACAACTGCCCTCGGCGTTGAGAACCGCCGCTCGCTGGACCCGTCTCGGCGATGCACAGGTACCGACGATGCTCGTCCACCCCGGCTGGGACTCTGGCAGAAAGGTGCCGATCATCCTATGGATGCATGGCCGCACCGTAACCAAGGAGATCGACCCCGGCCGCTACCTGCGCTGGATGCGCGCCGGAATCGGCGCCTGTGCAATCGACCTGCCGGGGCACGGTGAGCGATTCGACGCTGACCTGCAAAGACCAGAGAACACACTAAAGATCGTGGAGCAGATGGCGAGTGAGATCGACGACGTGCTTGCTGCACTCCACTCGCTTGGGCAGTTTGATCTTTCTCGCCCCGCAGTGGGCGGCATGTCTGCCGGTGGCATGGCCACACTGCTGCGGCTGTGCAGCGAACACACTTTCTGCTGTGCAAGCGTCGAAGCGACAACTGGCTCGTGGGCGCATCAGCGAGAGCGAGAAATGTTCAGGAACGTGCCTGTTGAAAGAATTGAAGCTAAAAGCCCAATCAGGAATCTGAAGTCATGGCGGGAGATTCCGTTTCAGGCCATCCATACACGACACGACGAGTGGGTTGCCTTCGACGGGCAACAGGCGTTTATCAAGAGTTTGCAGCAGCGATATCACGATCCATCGCTGATTGAGTTTCACACCTACGACCGAACCGGCGCGCCATTTGAACACGCCGGCTTCGGCAGGATGTCGGCGGACGCCAAGGATCGGCAATCAGCGTTTTTTCGCAAATGGCTCTTGGTTGGTCCTGAAAATGCTTGAATGAGACATGCCGAATTGACGCACTTCGCCCATAATGCATCGTGACGGAATGTTACCCCGTGGGAAAGGAGATTCCTCAATGCCTGCATCCCTTGTCAATGACGGAGCCTTGTGGTTCACGATACCCGCGTGCATCGGAACGATTTTCTTCCTCGTTCAAATGGTGCTCATGCTCATCGGTGGCGGTGAACTCGGCCTTGATGGCGACCTTGATCACGGCGACCCGACCGACACGTTCAAGATTCTCTCGATTCAGTCGATCGCTGCGTTTCTCATGGGTTCCGGCTGGGGCGGGATCGCTGGCCTGCGCGCCTTCGATTGGTCGTGGTCAAGTGCGCTCATCTTTGGCATGCTGTGCGGCGCGGGCATGGTCTGGCTCCTCGCCATTGTCTTGAAGGCAGTTCACGACCTTCAAGCCAGCGGCAATGTTCGCATTGAGCACGCAGCAGGCGCGGAAGGTACCGTGTATGCTTCCATTCCCGGCAGCAGCGCAGGCCGAGGTCAGGTGCAGGTTGTCGTGGACGGCAGGCAGCGCACCTATGCAGCCATCAGTGAGGGGGAACCCATTCCGTCTCAAACTCGCATTCGTGTCGTCCGCGTGAATGAAGACCGCACGTTGACCGTAACGCCCGCCTGAGTCGCCCGCGATTGTTTCTGATTTACATTGAACCTGTTTGCAAGTGCAGGAGCCGACCATGATCGCAGCAGCAGCCATTTTCTCCGGACAAGCCGCATGGATTCTTCCCGTTATTGGCGGCGGCGTGCTCATTCTGCTCTTCGCGATGGCGATCATCGTCAAGTGCTATAAACGCTGCCCGTCCAACCGCGTGTTGGTCATCTACGGCCGCGTCGGAACGAACAAAGCTGCAAAATGTCTGCACGGTGGCGGCGCGTTTGTCGTTCCTCTTATTCAGGATTATGCATACCTCTCACTTGAACCGCTCGTGATCGACATCCCGCTGGAAGGCGCTCTGTCGTACAACAACATTCGCGTAAACGTGCCCGCAACGTTCACCGTCGGCATCGCCACCGAGCCGGTGCTCATGCAGAACGCAGCAGAGCGGCTCCTCATGCTTGATGACCGCAAGATTCGCGATCAGGCACAGGACATCATTCTCGGCCAGCTTCGTCTGGTCATTGCGACTTTGACGATCGAAGAGATCAACAAGGATCGCGAAAAGTTCATGGCGCTCATTAATGAGAACGTCGCTGCCGAAATCAACAAAATCGGCCTCGAACTCATCAACGTCAACATTCGCGACATTACAGACGAATCAGGCTATATCGTCGCCATCGGCCAGCGCGCCGCTGCAGAGGCGATTGAACGCGCCAAGGTGGAAGTCGCCCAGCAGGTGCGCGATGGTGCGACGGGTGAAGCGATCGCTGTGCGAGAAAAGACCGTCAACGTGGCTCGCGAACATGCCGCGGGTGTGGAAGGTGAAAAGGAAGCGGAGCGTAAGCAGCGCGTCGCCGTCGCCCAATTGGAAGCTCAGGCCGTCACTGGCGAAGTGGAATCAAAGCGAGATCTTGAGATCGCCACCGCGGAACGGCAGGCGGAAACGGTCGCGGCGCAGAAGCGAGCCGAACAGGCGCAGCGCATCAAGGTCGCCGAAGCGGAAGCTGCCGCCGTGGCGGGTGAAAACACGTCCGCAGCACAGATCGCCGAATCCAACGCCAAGCTGGCGGAGATTCAGGCTGAGACGCGACGCCGCGCGGAAGTCGCCGCAGCCAAGGCGAAGGAAGCGATCCTTATTGCCGAGCGCGAGCAGGAACTGGCTCGTCTGTCGAAGGAAGAACTGGCTCCGCAGGAAATCGAGAAGAAGCGCATTGAGATCGCTGCGGAAGCGGAAGCCGAAAAACAGCGTCGCGAAGCGCGAGGCGAAGCCGACGCCATTCTTGCCCGCTACCTTGCAGAAGCAGAAGGTACACAGAAGGTGCTCGAAGCGAAGGCTGAGGGCTATCGTAAGCTCGTTGCTGCATGTCAGGAGAATCCGCAAATCGCGCCCACACTGCTGATGATCGAGCAGTTGCCGACGCTCATCGCGGAACAAGTCAAGGCTATTCAGAACCTGAAGATCGACAAGATCACCGTGTGGGACTCCGGCCGCAACGGCAGCGGAAAGAACGGCGCGACGGCCGACTTCCTGTCCGGCCTCATCGGCTCGCTACCCGCCATGCACGAACTCGCCCAGCAAGCGGGGATCGAACTGCCAAACGTGCTGGGCAAAGTTGCTGATGAACGCAACGACGGCCCTCGCAGGCCAAGAGTGAAGTCTGCCAAGGCCGTTGATGGGCAGGCTGATAGCGAAGCGTAATTATGAAGGCAGTGGCCCCCCCCACGAAGCGCGAAGCCAGCGTACCAAACTCTTGTGACACCACTATGGCAGAAGGTTCACCAAGACGGATTGCGCTGAGCTGAAGGCCTTATGGCGCATACAAATCGACGGTGGCCGAGGCAAGGTCACGCACACGCTTTGCAAGCTCACGCGGCTTGCGCACAACGCAGTTCGGCCCCATAGAGAGCACCCACCACTCGATTTCTGACAGCCCTGAGACCGTGCAGCGAAACGTGCATGAGTCGTCCGGATGCCACTCCACGCTTTGTGTGCGATGCCAAAGCGTGTCCGCAATCGTTGTAGCAAACTCTGGCGTAAACCAGAGTTCCACTTTCACATCTGCCCCGCCGCGAATCATGCGCCATGCATTACCGAGATGCTTGTCGAGGTCGAAGCCTGGCGGCACACGGTAGCTCTCGTTGGTCATCGCGACGCTGCTGAACCGATTGAGTTTCAGTGATCGCAGTTCTTTTCGATCTGATCTTCTGCCCACGACGTACCACGCGCGAACGGCGAAGAACAATGCGTACGGGTAGAGCAGAAACTCGACATCCCCGCTTGACGCAGCCCTTTCCCCGGTTGCAGGCTCATAGCGACACTGCAACGCTTTGCCGCTTGCGATGGCCGACTGCACCTTGTCGTACACATCGCCATAACCGTCAGGCGGCATGGCCTTTGCGGTGCGGATTGTGATCGACCGACTTCGTGCTGCGACATCATCACGAATCTCCTGCGGCAACTGGCTTTCGATCTTGTGTAAAGCACGCCATGCAGGCTTGAGAAACGGAATGCGCTCCGGCTTGCTGATGTGCTCACATAATGCAGAAAGAGCCAGCGCTTCCTCACCCGTGAGATGAACAGGTGGCATGAAAAAGCTACCGCTGACACGGTATCGGTTCGCCTTGGTGTCAAAGCGAACGGGTATTCCCGCAGCCTGCAGTTGCTCAATATCGCGATAGATTGTACGAACGCTTGTTTCGCACTCCTGCGCCAATGCGCGGGCGTTCCAACCTCGCGCCCCTTGCAGCAACGAAAGAATACGCAGTAGTCGATGGACCCGGGTATATGCCACGCAGGCACAATATACCAAACTCGACGCAGAGACCCCCGGGGTCTTTTCCGGCGGTTCTTGTTTAAATGCCTGAAGGCGCTCGCGTGCGCTCCGCCGGGCAATCACACCAAAAACAAACGCGCGGGCATGAATGCCTCGCGCGCGTTGCAGAAGGTTGCACTCTGAACTTCGGCGTTCGATCGCTGAAAGCGGCTCGGTCGTCAGTTGGGGCATGGCCCCCATGAGCCAAGCAGTGTGAGCAGATCAAGCACATCGACCACACGATCAAGCGTCAAGTCATTGAGGCACGGGGCATCACCGCACGCCCCCCAGTTGCCAAGCAGAATCAGCAGATCCAGCACATCGACGACGCGATCGTCGTTAAGGTCTGCTGGGCAATCGATCACAATGGCATGAGGTGGAGTGAAAAGTTCATCTGGATTGATATTGAAGAACGGGTCATGTGCATCAGCATCGTCCGCGAAGGAGCGGCTGCGGCCGACAATGAATCGCGACCCAACCGGATAGGAATCGAACAGCGCGTTTGGCACAAGGTGCCAGATGCCGTTGGCGTCTGCCTCAAACTCGCGCACTTTCCCTTCAAATGTGACGAACATGTGGCCGCGGTCATCGAAGTCGATGTTTGTCGGGTTCGTCACGCCGGGAATGGCGGTAAGCAGGAAGAACGGCGCCCCGCCGGTGTTGGGGTCGGGTGGGATCACACGAACTGCATGATTGGACGCTGCTGAGACAAACCAGACGTTGCCATCTACAGGATTGACACTGACGGAGCCGTCGCCTGCCATGGGGATATGCCCCGGCACGATCCATATCTGCGGGTTGTCGATCAGCGACGCGGGATATCGAATGATCCCCTTGAACATGGTATTGAGGGCGATCAGCGTATCGGTTGCATCGTCATAGTAGAGCGCGTTGAACGGACCGGCCGTGGATGCCGACGAGACCGCCTCCCAGTTGTTGTCCATGGATAAGCGATACAACTTGTCGCCATCGGTGCCATAGAAATCACGGTTGCGGCCGAAGACGAATCGCTTCATCGATTGAAGGCCGGTGATGGTTTCTATTTCTTCCGTGAGCATGTCAACGCGATGCAGGCTGATCGCATTCGTGCCAAGATCGCGAAGCGATACGATGGCAGCGTTCCCATCCGGGTCCAATGCCAGATCGAGCATCGCTTTGTTGTTCAGCGTGGGAATCTGCACGACTGGGGGTGTTTGATGCCCCTGAAATGAGATTGGCTGAATCTTCTTGATGATCGGCGTCGTCGCTGACTGGAACGTTAAGCCGTAGAACGGACGAATCGCCACGTAGCTCTCGATCAGTCGAAATGACGTCGTGGTTGAACCTTCGTCGATCCGATGGACATTTGCCAACTGCGCAAAGAGGCTGCTCCCCACATCAACAACCATTGGCGTGACCCACGAGTAGGTTGTTGCAAATTCTGATTGCGTGGAATTGGCTCGTCCGTTTGCAGGATCTCTGTAGCCAACATCAATGACGTTCCCCTGTCGCCTGGCGTACCTGAGCGTGACTGCATGGCCGCCGCTGCGTTCGACAAGCTTATGGCCAAACTGATTCGTGCCGACGACATTCCATCGACCATAGTTGAACGTGACGATCGCTCCGGACGATGCCGCTGCGGCCATTTGGTTGAGGTTGCGGAAGCTGGTTCCGGATAGCCCATTGAATGAAATGAGCAACGGATAGGTGTTCGAACCCAAGTTATTCCACGTCAAGGCCCCCGACTTCCAGCCATTCGTCTTGGTGCCGTCGATGGGATGCGTGCCCATAAAGAAACCCATCAGTTGAATGGCTGCGGTCGTCTGGTTGTAGAGGTTCTGCGACTGATAGTTCCCAGGACCGGGCAGCGAACCGGGGAACCCGTGGTTGGCCGCGTAGGCAAACAAGTTCATCGTGGCCGTCGGAACGCAGTACATGCTTCCGTTTGCCGGCAGTCCCGGAATGCCACTGGCCTGATTGGGCGACCGCCTCTGATCCAAATCAGGCATGTTCTTGATGGAGTAGTGGTACCAAATGTTTGAGATATAGGTTGAATGGACAACATCCGCCAAGGCATGGCGAACGCCGCCGATCGGGAAAGCGAGTACGGCACCGAATGCTGATGCTTTGAGCAAAGAACGCGGGGAACGAGCCATCGATCAATCCTTCCTGTCGTTTGGCTAAAAGCCGTTTGATGATACGACCCCAGCAGCGAGCACACTGGCATACATTCCTGCTGTCGTAGGTCTTCGCCACAAGAAACGAAAACTCCACCGGTACCGCGCAAAACATTTTTTCGATGCCCGGCCGACCGAACAGGGTGTCCCCAGCCGCTGCAGCCTCTCCGGCAGCCAACCAGCACGGTACAATCCATCACATACCTGAAAGAGAGATGGCGGCGTTCTGAAGAGCCGCGAGCACGCGGTGGACATACACGAGACAACACGGCTGGTTCGGAACGTTCGCGGCGGCGACCCCCAAGCAGTTGCCGTACTACTTCCGCTTCTCTACAACGAACTGCGTGCCCTAGCGGCTCGTATTTTCGCAAAGCAGCCCGCTGCCAACACACTGCAGCCTACCGCCCTGCTTCACGAAGCCTATCTCAAGCTGGTCGATCAGTCGTCCAGTGATCTCACCGACCGTGTGCACTTCTACAGACTGGCCGCCAAAGCCATGCGGCAGGTCTTGATCGATCATGCACGAGCCAACAATGCTGCCAAGCGAGGCGGTGGCGTGCGCGAGCGGATTGTCGCTGAGCCTCAAGCTCCAAAGCAATTGGATCGACTCGATTGGCTCGCCTTGGACGAGGCCATCTCCAAGCTCGGCATGTTGGATGCCCGACAAGCCGCCATCGTCGAAATGCGATTCTTCGGTGGCATGACGACGGAAGAAACCGCCGCTGCCCTCGGCGTTTCGACTCGCACGGTTGAACTGGACTGGCGCACCGCACGAGCCTGGCTGAGCCGATTCCTGAATGGCGAGATGTGAACAGCCAATCTGCACAACATTCGGTGCAATGTTCACCTGAGGGCATTCCTGCGAGCGACGCAGGTTGTCATGGCTCAGCAACATTCGTCCCATTTTGCGCCAAGGCGGTATGGCCTACGTTGAGAAAGAAACGAAGAGAGAGACATTCGCCACGATTTCCCACGCCACCGCCGTTGTCGCGTGGGTACGGCTGCGCCACGCTATTCGAGTTCTGACTTGCGGAAATCCTCTGTATGCAAAGCGACGATCAACAGCGATACACCAGAATCAGTGAGATTTTCCAAGCCGTCTGCGACGCACCTCATGCAGATCGCAACACTCTTCTCGATTCGCATTGTGGCGAAGACACCTCGCTTCGCTCGGAAGTTGAAGCTCTGCTGCGACATCAGGATACGCCAGCGATCGACCTTGATGAGCATGCTGCAGAACTCAGCAGTTTCCTCGCGGAGGCTGTCAGTGATATCGGCCGAACGACAACACCGCCGCAGCGCATCGGCCCCTACCGTATTCTGCGCCTGCTCGGCGAAGGCGGCATGGGCGTGGCGTACCTTGCGGAACAGGATCAGCCGCAGCGGACGGTGGCGATCAAGATCATCCGCCCCGGCTTTGCCACGCCCGGCCTGATTCGGCGCTTTGAGCACGAAGCGCATGTGCTCGGCCGCCTGCAGCATCCCGGCATCGCGCAGATTTTCTCTGTTGGGGCAGCAGACACCGAGTTCGGCACCCAGCCGTACATCGTCATGGAATATGTCGATGGCCAGCCCCTGCTGGACTATGTTCGGTTGAGGAATCTCTCCACCAGCCAGCGACTGGAACTATTCATTCGCATCTGTGAAGCTATACAGCACGCTCACCAGCGCGGCGTGATCCATCGCGACCTCAAGCCTGCCAATATTCTCGTGGACGCATCCGGTCAGCCCAAAGTACTCGACTTTGGCGTTGCCCGCGCCACCGACCCTACCGTGCAGGTAACGACCATCGCAGGCAGCGCAGGGCAGATCGTTGGCACGTTGCCTTACATGAGTCCAGAACAGGTCAGCGGTAACCCAGACGCCATTGACACACGCAGTGACGTGTACTCGCTTGCCGTCGTACTCTATGAACTGCTCACCGATCGCCTGCCCTACACCATCTCGCAGCAGAATCTCTCCGATATCGCTCGCATCATTCGTCAAGATTCTCCGGTACCCCTCAGCTCAGTGAACCGCCAGTGGCGTGGCGATCTGGAAACGATACTGGCCACAGGCCTGGAAAAAGACGGCAGTCGCCGCTATCAATCCGTCAGTGAGTTTGCCCACGATATCGCGTGTTATCTGAGGTCTGAACCGATCACAAGTCGTCCCGCGAGTCGTCTGCATCGGCTCCGCAAGTTCATCGCACGGAACCGTGCTGCGGTCTTCGCGTCGCTTGTATTCGCGCTCACGCTCATCGCTGCGACCATCATCTCAATGACACTCGCACTACAGCTTGCCGAGCAGCGAACGCTGGCCTTTGAACAGCGCGACAAGGCACGTGATGCCGAGAGACGTGCCGAAAAGGAAGCCGAGCGCACGCGACTCGAAGCCGCGAAAACTGAACGCATCGCAGCGTTCACAGAGCAGATGATTTCAGGCGTTGATCCAAATATCGCGCGAGGCAAAGATACGGAATTGTTCAAGATTATCCTCGAAAATGCCGCCTCCCGTGTCAACAGCGATCTTGCAGACACGGCTGAAATCGAAGCCTCGCTTCGCCACATGATCGGGAACGCCTTTTCTGCCATAGCGGACTACGACGCAGCAAGCGACCACCTCATGCGATCGCTCGAACTACACCGTGCGGCCCTCGGTGATACGGCGCCAGAAACCATTGCTTCGTTCACGAGCGTTGGGCGACTGCTGACGAATCGGGGCCAACTCGCCGAAGCGATGCCCTATTTCGAGAGTGCACTCGCGGGTTTTCTCGCCACATCAGATGAGAACGATCCGCGTGTGCTCGGTCTGCTCAACAACCTTGGCATGTTGTCCTTCCGTTTGGGCCAGCTTGAAGGCGCGCTGGACTACCTCTCCCGCGCGTACGAAGGGTTCCGTCCAACCACTGATCCCAACAGCATGGAGATTCTGCGCCTTCGCGCCAACATCGGGCTGATCCTCATGACGCTTGGCGATCTCAAAGGCTCGCTCGATCACTCTCTCGCTGCAATCGACGGATTCTCACGCACGCTTGGCGATGATCACAGTTTCACCATCACGCTGCGCGGCAACGTTGCGTGGACGTATCAACTCCTGGGCGAATATGAAGACGCCGAGCGCGTGATCCGCCGAACGCTTGACGACAAACAACGAGTCTTCGGTGAAGACCACGTTGAAACGTGGTACACGCGCGCCACGCTCGGCATGATCCTGGGCGAACGCGGCCAATATGATGAAGCGGAGACCATACTCCGCGCCGTGCGCGAAGCAAGACTGCGCCTCCTCACTGAAAATCACCCCTATACCATTCAATCCGCGTATGACCTCGGCTGGCTTCTTATGCTCAAAGGCGAGCTGAATGAAGCGATCCTCTTGCTGCGTGAAGCACACGAACGCAATGAAAGCACACTCGGACCAACTCACGTTTCCACGTGCGATGCGATGGCGACGCTCGGGCGCGCGTTGCTCATGAACGGCGAGCCGAATACCGCCCGTCCGCTGGTCGAAGCCGCCCGTGAAGGCCATCTCGCCGCGCTCGGACCGGATCACGCCGCAGTGCTGCGCACGTCGATCACACTCGGACAGATCGAAGCTGCGCTCGGAAGAATCGCTGAGGCTGAACACATGCTGACATGGGCGGCTGAGCGTGCAGAGCACGCTTTGCACAAACGTCATCCCGACCGGCGCGATGTTCGCGATTCGCTGGTGTCGCTGCTGCTCACGCAGGCGGAGCGAAACCCGCAGAGTGATGCTGCTGCCCGCGCTGCGGATTGGCAAAAGCGGCTCGCGGACGAGTAGCGAAACGGTTCTTCAGCGAGCACACCTTTGTGAACCGACCACAGTCCGCCCCCTCAAGATCGCGAACCACAGCACCCTGCGGTGTCATCGTCCATACGGCATCTTGAAATCCTTTGCGAGCACAGTACGGTACCGCTCATGCCATACTTGATTCGCATCATCTCCATCGCCCTGCTCACTTCATTCGCGTTGCTTCTCGCAGGCTGCGCCAGCGTAAACAGCCAAAGCACCCAATTACCCTTGGAGAGCACGTGGCGGCCCGACAAGATCACCACGTTCCTCATGTTCGAAGGCAGAGCTGAAGAGGCAATGCTGTTCTACACGTCGCTCTTCGATGACTCAGAGATTCTGAGCATTACGCGCTTCGGCCCGGACCTGCCCGGCAAGGAAGGTACCGTCTATCAGGCGATGTTCACTCTTGCAGGCAGGCCGTTCATGGCATTCGACAGCCCGGCACCGCATAACTTCTCCTTCACACCATCGATCTCGCTGTTCGTCCTCTGTGAAACCGAAGAAGAACTGGACAGACTCTACGCAAAGCTCATCGAAGGCGGCGAAGCAGCCATGCCGCTCGGCGATTACGGCTTCAGCCGCAAGTACGGCTGGGTTGTGGACCGCTTCGGGGTGTCGTGGCAACTCAACCTGCCGTTTGAATGATGTGCGCGTAAACCAGACATTTCATGGATACCGATTCATCAACCCTGACAGCACGATCTACTTTTTCGTCGCTGTCGTCTTCTTCTTGTTCGTTACAGTCTTCCGCTTGGCCAATCGCTCCGGGCCAAGAGCTTTCTCGTACATCGCGATGTACTTCTTCGCTGACACACGTTTGATCGCTTGGCCGATCACTTGCAATGGCACATCGTCCAGCTTCTTGAACCGCACGCAGCATTTGCCCATATCCAGTTTCTTGCCAGTCTTTGCCCATTCCTCACGGAACCACGCACTCTCTGCTTCGTCGCTGTAGTGGCACATCATGCCGAAGGACATGTGGTTCTTCTGCCACCCCAGCCCAGCGAATGGCAGCGGCTGCTTCGGATCGCAGTGGTAGCCATGCGGATAGATGCTGTGCGGCACATAGTACCCGATCGCACCGTATTGCATGCCTTCCTCGTAACTCTTGTCAAGGTTTTTAAGGATGACCGCTCGCACGGCTTCGATGGCCACTCGACGATCTTCGGGCAGCGAGGCAAGATATTCCTTCACGGTCTTTGCTTTGCTTTGCATGGCAACAGTGTAACCTGCGCGTAAGCGACTCTCACGCCTCCCATCATGGCAAGCCTTGGTGGCATCCTGCGCTGGCCGGTCGCTCGCGCCGCTGCACCGAATCGGCGGCGCAGCGGCGCGACGGCACCAAACCCCGAAATCACATATCACAACTACTGCGAACTGCGTGCCTGATGGCTGGCGACGACCTCTGCATACGATGGCAGATACTTCTTGAACAGTTCGGCGCTTTCGGCACCCGCTGGCTTGCGCCAGTCATCCAGCAGTTCGCACGCAATGGCAAACCAGTTTCCAATCACCGCGCCTGCTTCAGCCATACGAATGATGGCTGCCTGCTGCACGTCGGCCGACATGGTGCCCGATGCATCGACCACCACATACACCTCATAGCCAGCATCGAGCGCTGACAATGTCGCAAAGGCAACGCACACGTCAGTCGTAATGCCGGACATGATGATTTTCTTGCGACCGGTGCGCTTGATCGCGTCAACGAAATCGGAGTTGTCCCACGCATTGATCTGACCGGGACGCGAAATCAGCGGCGCACTGGGATGCATCGCAAGAATTTCCGGCAGCTTGGGGCCGTTGGGGCCGTCCTCGGCGCTGGTGGTGATGACCACCGGCATCTTGTGAATCTTCGCCAGTTCGCCCAGACCCAGCACGTAGTTCTTGAACTCAACAGCCTTGACGTTTGATACCAGATTCATCAACCCGGTCTGGTGATCGACAAAGGCGAACACTGCGTTGTCTGGTGTGAAGCGCTCCCGCTTGCCGCCAGGCGCCCATGTTGATGATGCCGCGGTGCGTGCCACGGTCGCACGATCCTGTTCCGCTGGTGATGAGGTCGTCATGGCCAGGGTCAGCAGCAGTGTGCCGGTAAGCCCGACGATGGCTGTTGACAATACACGATGAGATCGAAACATTGGTGATGCTGGCATAGGTTGAGTCTCCAGTAGAGTACAAATCAGTGAACGATGCTTCGCTTTACAAGCAGATATGGGCATCACGTGACGCCCAATTCGGTAGCATGATTCTGACGAGCGTACGTCCGACTGTCTTGAACAATCCTGCTGGGCTTTCCGCTGTCTTGTGGATCAGCGTGCTACAGGATCACCTTATCAAGCGTTGTTCATCAAGCGCGATCTGCAAAACTGGGCGGGGGTTTGCTTCATCAGTCTGCGGAAAGCCCGCGTCAGGTGCGCTTGATCTGAAAAACCGCTTTGAATTGCAACCTGCGCTAACGAGTAAGCCTGCCCCTGCGCAATGATTTCCGCTGCTCGCTGCACCCGTAGTTGCAGGATGTACGCATGTGGGGTTTGCCCGGTGGAGTTTTTGAAGACCCGCGCAAAGCACGATGCGCTCATGCCCACCAGATCAGCCAGTTCACGAACAAGCAGTCGCTTCGCTATGTCCCGCTGGATATACATGCTAACCAGCGAGAGTTGAGCCTTGCTCAACTGTGACATCATCGCGTGGGAAGGTTCATGCTTGGGCATGACTGTATCATCATACCCGTGAATGAATGCTGGTGGCATAACAAGGCTGCAGCGCGATCCACACAGACTGGCCATGATGTCTCAAGCATACGCCGTGCCAGCTCTTTCAGCAGAAGAGCCGGCCATAGCACGGCCAGCCAATCGCGATGTCATGCTGACACGGCATCGTTGGCGAGAGGAATGACTCGATCGGATGAAATGCTCACCGCGACTTCTCGGTGAAGGGCTGGCTTGATCGCAGCAGCGCAAGCCTGCGACAAGGATGCTTCCAGCCGAAGCTTGTCATCGATCATCAATTCTGCGACAACACGGTTGCCAAGCGGAATGAGGTCGTTCAGCACGGCACGCGGCGCGCCGACTGGCGATTCGTTCAGCAGGTGAATGACCATATCCTCAGGTCGCAGTGCAATATGCGTAACGCCGTTGGAATGATGCTCTCGGCCACACAAGCCCATCGAATCAAATACCTCAATCGGCAAGATGTTGCGAAGGTTTAGAAATCGCGCAACGGATGTTGTGCGAGGTTGACGCATGACATCGTCTTTCGTCCCACTGATAGCAATCCGGCCGTTCATTATGATGGCGATGTTGTCCGCAAGAAAGCACGCTTCATCGAGTTCGTGGGTTACCAGGAACACCGTCGTGCCCATGGATTTGCGAAGGTCGCGCATCGCGCGGAGCAGATCGCTTCGCGTTGCAGCGTCCAGTGCTGCAAACGGCTCATCCAGAAACAGCACACGCGGCTGCACGATGAGCGCACGCGCCAGAGCCACACGCTGCTTCTCGCCCCCGGAGAGGGTCGCGACGTTTCGCCGGTGCATGAGATGTTCGATACCGAGCATGGCAACGAGTTGGTCAATCTCATCATCTGCCCCGCGACGCACAGCGCGCGACCGCAAGCCAAACGTGATGTTGTCGCGCACCGACAGGTGTGGAAAGAGCGCCAAATCCTGCGGAATGTACGCGATCTGTCTTGCTTCCGGCGGCAGGTGGTTGATGTTCCGGCCATCAAGCATCACACAGCCGCGCGTAGGCCTGCTCGCACCCATCACTGTCTCCAGCAGCAGTGTCTTTCCCGCGCCGGACGGGCCGAGGATGGCCAGGCACCCACCTTCATGCAGATCAAGATTCACTTCGCGCAGCGTGAACTCGCCATACTTCGCCCACAGACCGCGCACTTCAATCATGCGCGCCACCCCACCCTCCCACGCTCCGCGTCCCTCGGCCAACGATCACACGCACTGTCAACAGAACCAGCAGCGCGATCGCGGTCAGCACCATCACCAGCGCAACGGCCGCCTCAATGCGCACCGCCGACCAGTTTAAAAAGATCGCAATGGGAATCGTGTCCGTCTTGCCTTTGACGCTGCCTGCGATCGTAACAGTCGCGCCATAGTCGCCAATCGCGCGGCCCCACCCCAATACAAACGCAGCGATCAACCCAGGCTTGGCCAGCGGCAGCGTTACACGCCACATTGCAGACCATGGCCCGCAGCCGAGATACCGCGCCACCTGCTCCAATCGCGGGTTGATTTCCTCAAAGCTCGCCTTCATCACACGAATCTGCAGCGCAAGCGCAAGAATAAACTGCGCGAGAATGATCCCCGGCACTGCAAACACGAATTGAATCAGATTCTCCTGCACCCAACTTCCCGGCACGGTGCGAAACATGAGCAGCAGCGTCATGCCGATCGCCACCGGCGAAATGATGATCGGAATATCAAGCAGCGCATCGATCAAGGTATGACCCGGAAAGCGATACCGAGCCAAGACATATGCGCTGGGAATCGCCACTACCATCGCCAGCATCGCTGCAATCGTCGCGCATACAACACTCAACCGAATCGCGTGCTGCACATCACGCTGACCCAGTGCTGCTATCGGCTCGCGCCCGCCTGCATACCCCACCTGCGCCGCAAGCATCGCCAGCATCAGCGTTACCGCAACGCCAAGCCCCGCAACAAGACACAGCCCAAAAAGGTTCCGGCCGATCTTCATGCCGGCTCACCATCCTTCCGGCAAGTTCCACTCGCCGCCTACCGGCGCATCATCTCGCACAAACTCTCGAGCGGCTTCCACCGAAGTCAAATAGTTCCACTGCGAATAGATCGACTGCCCTTCTGCCGAAGTCAGAAACTCAAGAAACGCCCGCGCCAGTTCCTGCTCGCGGCTGTTCACGCCGATCGCCGCCGCCAGATACCCAATACGCGGCACGATGTCCTTCGGCAGATACACCGTCTCAATCTTCTCTGGGTCCCAATGCTCAAACACCTCCCAGCCAAGCACCGCGTCAACCTGCCCGAGCGCCACAATCTGCGCCGTCTTCGCGCACGATTCTGTATTCGTCACGATATTCGGGCGCACGCGCTCCGCCAGTCCCGTCTTCTCCAGTAACTCAACCGCATACAGCCCGACGCACACCGTGTCTGGCCGCGCAATCGCCACGCGCACGCCTGGCCGGGCCAGGTCTTCGAGCCTTTGAATATTCGCAGGGTTGCCCTTCGGCACGTTGATCGCTGGCACGAGATACGCCACGATGGTTTCCGTCTGCGGATCGATCAGCCCTTCACGCTTGGCCAGTTCGAGGTAGTCTGATGAGCCGGGAAAGTAGATGTCACCGCGCTCAATGAGTTTCATGCGCGAGAGCATCTCGCCCGATCCGCCGAAGTGGACTTCGAGTTTCGCGCCGGTCTGCTGCTCAAAGGTTGCCGCTGCCAGTTCCGTGGGCGGCTGCGACGCCGAGCCGACGAAGAGAATCAGCCTGCGCCCTTCAAACTCGCGCGGGTACGGATGCAACACCTCACTCCCTGCATCACGATCCCCGCAACCACTCATGAGCGCAGCAGCAACCGCAGCCACGATGATGACTTCCAGCTGGTGCAGTGATCGAGCCATAAACGGTATTGTACGCTCAAAGAGGTTTCTGTTCGAAAAGGCGACGGCCGCCCAGAATGCGCCTCACCCGCGCACCATGAACAACACGCCGAAGACAACGACAATCACATCGATCATGATCGCAAATGCCTTCGCGGGGATTCGATCGACGATCCGCTTGCCGATGTACGAACCGAGGATCATCACCGGCCCGAGCGCCAATCCTGTCACGATTGCCAACTGCGACAGCGTGCCAGTGGCGTAATACGTGGGTAGTTTCGAGAGGTGCATTGTTACGGTCGCCAGTGCCTCGGTGCCGATGTACGCGCCTTTGACGAGGCCGAACGCAACAAAGAATGGCGCGAGGAACGGCCCTGCACTGCCGAGCAGTGCGGAGATGAACGCGAACACACCGCCGATCGGCGCGAACCATCCGGGTGAGAACTCGCGCAATTGATTAGCACGGGCGTGCCGCACGATCACGCAAAGTAGAAGAAAGCCGCCGAGTAATCGCACCAATCCCGCTTCAGGAGTTTTTGCAAACACGATTGCGCCCAGTATCCCCATCGGCACCGCGCCGAGCATGAACCAGCCGACGACATTGAGGCGGATTTCACGTCGATTGAGCACGACGCGGCTGAGGTTGCCGATGAGCTGGGCGACGGCATACATCGGGATCGCATCGCGAGCACCGAAGAACAGGATCATCACGGGCAGCAGAATCACGCCGCCACCCGTGCCGGTGACTGCTGCGATGGTCGAAGCGAGCAGTGCAGCAGCAATAAGCAAACTGATCTCAAAGGGCGTCATAACGTGTCCATCGTATCGGAGGCCCGATGGAATCACATACATGCTTGATGGATTGCAAGCAGAGCGATCGTCATCGTCTCGGTGTTACGAGTGGTATTCATCGTGTTGCGGAAGAAGATGTCCAAGGCCACGCATTGATGCGCCGCTTTGGTTCACCTATGCCGTGCAGCGCAGCGATGCGAGCTGAGATAACCAACTTGATACGGAAGTTGGTCATTGCGACCACTCAATTGGTCGCAAGAGGCTCCGTGTCTCGGGTCGCCGTGGTCTGCGGTTATTTTGAAAGCAGTACCTGCAGGGCAGCCGTGACAGCAGCCTCGCTGGGCGTCCCACCAGGATACATGCGACAGCCCATTGCTGGACTTGTCGGCGGCTCCATCCCGAAGAGATCCTTTCCATTGACAAGAACTGTCGGTGCCGGCCAGCCACGCCGCATGTCGTCATGCGCTAATTGCTCCTGGTTGACATATCGCACATTCACAGCGACTCGCAGCGTGTTGGCTGCCCGCTGTACGTTGTCGAGCAGCGGCTGAGTGTTGGGGCAGCCGTCAAACCCCAACACTTCAATGCTCATCGTTACCTCCGTCTTCGAGGACGCAGCCTGCATTGAGACGCTGGTCGACCGATCTGGCGATGCGCATCCATATGAGGGCATCACGACTGACACGAGAAGTATGGTGATCAAACTGAACTGCATGAGGCAGTTTATACATGGAGTTAGCGAAGAGTGCAGCCCGCTCCGCGAGCATCACCGAGACGGTTGCGCCACGTGAGTAGAAGCTATTGCGCTCAAACTGCGCTTCACCGCTGGCACAAACTGAATCGCCACAAGCTCTAACCAGAAGAAGCACGGCGCTACCGCAACCTCAGCAACTTAGCGTTGATCGCGACAACGATCGTGCTCAGCGACATGAGCACCGCGCCGATGGCCGGGTATAGCAGAATACCCCACGCAGCGAGCACTCCAGCCGCAAGCGGAATGGCGACGATGTTGTATCCCGCAGCCCACCAGAGGTTCTGAAGCATCTTGCGGTAGGTCGCCCGGCTGAGTTCGACGATCGTCGGCACATCGCGTGGATCACTGCGCACCAGTACGATGTCTCCTGCTTCAACGGCCACATCCGTCCCCGCGCCAATAGCGATGCCGACATCAGCGGTGACCAGAGCCGGCGCATCGTTCACGCCATCACCAACCATCGCCACGCGTTTTCCCTGCGATTGCAATTCCTCGATCTTCGCGGCCTTGTCCTCCGGCAGCACTTGCGCGAAGACGCTTTCGGGCTTGATGCCAAGTTCCTTTGCCACTGTGGTTGCAACGGCTTCGCTGTCGCCGGTGAGGAGAACGACTTCGATGCCGGCATCATGGAGCCGCTTCACCGCATCAAACGATTCAGGGCGGATCGCATCGGCAATGGCGAACACGGCCAAAATGCGTGCGCCTTCGATAAGGTAAATCGCGGATTGGCTTCGCTCCGCGAAATGGCTTGCAGCGCCTTGCAGTCGCTCATCAGGCTGAATGTTCAGCTTCTTCAGCAGCGAAGGGCCACCGACGTAGAGCGCGCGATCGTCAATCGTCGCCCGCACTCCTCGACCGGCCGCCGCTTCGAATTCACGAGATTCCGGTACGTCAAGCCCCTTCTCCTCCGCGCTTTTCATCATTGCTTGTGCAATGGGATGCTCTGAGTCCCGCTCCACCGCCGCAGCGAGCCGCAGCGCGTCGTCTTCATCAACGCCCTCCGCAGAGACGATCTCAACCACACGATGCTCACCCAGCGTGAGCGTGCCGGTCTTGTCAAAGACGACCGCATCGAGCAGGCGGGCTTCTTCAAGGCCGCGGCGATCACGCACGAGCAGGCCGTGCCGTGCGCCGAGCGTTGTTGAGATAGCAATGACCAGCGGCACCGCCAGCCCCAGCGCATGCGGACACGCAATCACAAGCACGGTCACCACGCGCTCAATGGTGAACGACCATTCCCGCCCAATCAGCGCCCACACGATCGTCGTCACGACTGCGGAACCGATGGCGATGATAGTGAGCAGGAACGCAGCGCGGTCCGCGAGCGCCTGCGCCCGCGATTTGGACGCCTGCGCCTGCTCGACCAGGCGCATGATTCCCGCCAGCGCGGTCTTCTCGCCGGTGCGGGCCACCTTCACGCGCAGCGAGCCTTGGCCGTTGACCGTACCTGCGATGACCTCGCTTCCGCCGGTCTTCTCGACCGGATTCGACTCGCCAGTGATCATCGACTCGTTGACAGCGCTTCGTCCATCCTCGACCACGCCATCCGCTGGAACCGATGCGCCGGGGCGGATGAGAATCAGATCGCCTTCACGCAATTCGCGAGCGGGCACCTCTTTTGGATTGCCCTGTTCATCGATTCGCAGTGCTGTGTCGGGGAGAAGTTTCGCCAGTTCCTTGAGCGCGCCATGGGCCTGATTGATCGAGCGCATCTCGATCCAGTGGCCCAGCAGCATGATCGTCACAAGCGTGGCGAGTTCCCACCACAAATCCATGCCCGCGATGAGATTGACGGTCACCAGCGCGCTGTAGGTGAACGCGACGGTAATGGCCAGCGAGATGAGCGTCATCATGCCGGGCAGCCACTTGCGCAGTTCCCGATAAGCACCTATCAGAAACACCCATCCGCCGTAGATGTACACGATCGTGCCGAATGCTGCCGGAATGTACGCGATGCCGGGGAACTGCGGCGCGGTGTAGCCGAACCAGTGCTGGATCATCTCGCTCCAGATGACCGTCGGCACGGTCAGCGCGAGCGAGAGCCAGAATTTGTTTCGGAACATGGCAACGCTGTGGCCCGCGTGCTTGTCGTGGGACTGCTCGGCGGTATGGGCGTGTCGCTCGTGCTCATCATGCACGTGCGGATGCCCGTGATCGTAGTTCGCCTGCGGCTCGTGTCCGTGATCATGTGGCATTGACGTTACTCCGAGTGCTTGCTCTCGACAGCAGCGCCCTTCGCTGCCACGGCCTTCTCAAGCGTCATAAGCAGCGACAACGCGGGGTCTTTGAATTGAGCATGATGAATCAAATCCCAATGTTGACGCAAATACGTTTGGATCGACTCGATGACATCGTCGAGCAGGACCACTTCACAGGGATAGCCCCGATGATCTGGTCGCCGCGAACCGAAGGCCACAAGCCGGACGTAATGCCCAAACGCCGAGCCATGCGCAAGGTCGGCAAAGCCCCGGCGGAGTGACCTTTCCCCCTGAACCTGATCCAGAACCAGAGCGATACTCTGGGCTGATTT
>DAOMNO010000003.1:220951-286341 GCA_035443885.1 Phycisphaerales bacterium | reverse complement strand
GGGGGGCCGGGGGGTTTGAATGATGAGTGTGTTCACCAGTCAGTTTCAGCTTGGCCGTAGGACCGTCCATCGCGCATTCCTCATGTATCCGGAGTCCTACTGTCGTGCGGACCTCAACGGCGACTTCATCGTTGACGTGCAGGACCTTCTGATTCTTCTTGCAAACTGGGGCGTGTACTCGGGCGGCGACTGCTTCTCGCCGGATTTTCGGGGAACCGGAAGTAATCCACCCGATGGCGTGGTGGATGTTCTCGACTTGATTTTTCTGCTTGGTGAGTGGGGGCCGTGCCCTGCGATTGATGTAACCGTGCTGACACTCAGCGAAGAGCTGACTGAAGCAGGGCTGACGCAACAGCAGTGGACTGATGACTACAACACCATGACGGGCGGCGCATCGCAGAGTGTGAAAGTCAACTGGACGTGCTGGATGGAGAACTATCTATCACAGTGCACGAGTTGCCCTGAATGTCCGG
Source organism: Phycisphaerales bacterium (assembly GCA_035443885.1). Taxonomy (GTDB): domain Bacteria; phylum Planctomycetota; class Phycisphaerae; order Phycisphaerales; family SM1A02; genus DAOMNO01. The sequence goes on along the minus strand of DAOMNO010000003.1, from coordinate 285,868 downwards.
ACGACGACCCGTTTGCGGAGTGATTCATACAGGCGGCTGTGCCGACCGGCGCAGCGCGTGCTTTTCACAAGGAGTTGCCATGCGAATCATTACCTTCATCATTATGCTTCTGCTCGCGACTTCAGCTCACGCTGGCGTCGTCGAATATACAAACAAGGCGGCGTGGCAGAACGCCGTAAGTTCGTATCAGACGCTTGATTTCACAGGCTTGCCTCCTGGCCTTCCGATTCTTGGTTTATATCAAGAGCAATATGGCGTTACTTTTGCACCGGGGAGCCAGACACATCATAGTTCTTCCATGCTCAACGATGGTCAAGGCGTTCGTGGCCAACCCGGCTCGCGTATGTTCTTCGACACGCCACAGAAATGGATTGCGGTAGATCACCCTGGCAACATCGTGTTTAATCTCTATTTTCAAGGAGCACTGATCTACACAAGTAACGAGTTCTGGGGAACCGGTGGCTTCGCAGGACTAATTTCTGATATGCACTTCGACGAAGTGTATCTTTATCGAATCACCGCTCCCGGCCTCGTCTTCTACGACGACCTCTACTTCGGGGTTCCCGCGCCTGGCGCGCTGGGTGTCTTCGCGCTTGCTGCGTTCGGCTGCCGCCGGCGGAGACGATGAGATGATGTGTTGACTTGTTGATTGGTCCTGCACCATCTCCGCGCTCTCTGTGTGCTCCGCGGTGAATCATGATTCACTGTGGGTGCCATGCTTCGCCCCGCCCCCGGGCGGGCGAAACATGAACAGACGCGATGGGTATTCTCATGCTTCACGCATCATGCTTCACGCTGCGCGATGAAGCATGGCACCCCCCCGGCACCCCCGGAATCCCCCGGAAATCGTGAAGCGTGCGTTGTGCGGTGCGTTACGGTCGCTAAGGCGACCTTTGCACGCCATACGGTTTGTGCAAGTGGAGGGCCGTGCTCACCCTGCGGCGAAGAGTGCGGGGTATGTGAAAAAAACATGCCGACCTTTCGGTCGGCATGTCGTAGATATCGAACAGTTTCGGCGAGGCGCGGTTACGCGACCTTGCGCTTGCCGTAGGAGCGGCTGGAAACCGTCGGGAACTTGTAACTCTTCGGGGTCGAGCCGGTGCGGCCGAAGCTCTTGTTGGAGCTGCGGCTGGTGGTCTTGCTGCCGGTGGTCGTGTTGAACTGCTTGCCCCAGAACTTCTTGCAGAAGTTCATGAACTGGGTGCTGCTGCCGCAGTTGTTGTGAAGCTGCGAAGGCGTGCAGTAACCGCTGGTGATGCACCAATCGACGAACCACTGCCACATGTTGCCTTGGCAGTTCTTGATGTTGTTTGAGGTGCCCTTCTTCGGCGTGAAGCAGGGGAAGTAGATCCACTGACCGCCGACCTTCTGACGCCAGCACAGACCGGCCTTGTAGAGGCTCTCGAAGACTGTGTTGGGGGTCTTGTTCGTGCGGTTGGCGATGTTGTTCACCGCGACGAAGCACGGCGTGCCGCGATTGATCGCAGAGGTGAACGCAGAAGCAAAGGGTGAGTTGAACTTCGGCATGTTGCCGTTGAAGGAACCGTAGAAGCCGTTGTTCCAGTTGCTGTTGAACGTGTTGCTGGTGCGCTTGCTGGTGGAGCCTTTGCGGCCGGGCTTGTTCGTCTTGCGGGTCTTGCTGGTGTTGTACTTGCGAGTCTTGGTAGGCATGGTCGTTGTCTCCTAGGGATGCCTGGTGGCGCCCGTGAGCGGGGGAATGCTCTCCAAGGCTCCCTCGCTAGTCTGGGCTGTCGTGCAATACGCTCACGCGACAATCGCTTGAGCAGGCGAGAGAATCGGCGCAAAGCGCATCGGGCTTTGGTCGTGTCGCATAAAACTGCGAAAAATGCGTTATCGGGCGTCAATTCGATCAATCCACAGGTCAGCCCCCCGACCTCGAAGTGCTTCACATCACCAGTCCCCCGCTCACAAATTGTTGGACGGCAACTTCTGAAACCAAAACAGATTGCGCGCTTTGCAGCGATTCTTGATCCGAAAAGTGCGGAATTTCCCCTTGCATCGAACAGGATCGACGATCATCCTTGGGGCGCGAATCGCCGCGTCCTTCCGGCGGAGGGGGAGCGGACGATCGCATGGGTTGGCTGGGGGGGCATCGCATGCCTCTCAATGCGTTTCGGGCAATTGCAGGCACATGGGGCTGTTGTGACTTCAGGCTGCCCGGAACAGTTCTGTCGCCAGGAGTGTCAACCGGATGGTTATGAGGGCGAGGCCTACGGCAAGTGTCATTCAGAGTGCGCGCGTCATCGGCGATCCAGCGGTTGCGCTGCGCGACTTCGACAATGACCGGTATTGGTCCGGCAGCTTTACGACGACGTTTGAACGGGAGTTGCCTGATCCGCTGACGCCGTGAACGGTGCTACCATGCGATCATGGACACCAGCCTTCGCGACTGTGCTCGACAGGATCTTCAAACCCTTCGCGCTTTCGGCGTGGACTTCGTGCCCGTCCGCGCTGCGGCTCAGACTCGAACAGCCGCCGCCAAACCGTCACAACACGCACAAGACAAGCAGCGTGCGCTTTCGCAGCTTCATCAGCAGCACGATGAAGCCTGCCCGCATTGCACGAAGGCGACCTATCACACGCAGACGGTGTTTGGCGAGGGTGATCCAGATGCGGACCTCATGTTCATCGGTGAAGCGCCGGGCGAAGAGGAAGACAAGACGGGCCGTCCGTTCGTCGGCCGCGCGGGGCAGAAGTTGGACAGCATCATTCAGGCGATGACGCTTCAGCGGGAGGACGTGTATATCGCAAACGTGCTGAAGAGTCGCCCGCCGGAGAACCGCACGCCGCTCCAGCCGGAAGTCGATGCGTGCGGCGTGTATCTGGTGGAGCAGATTCGCATCATTCAGCCGCGCGTGATTGTGACGCTCGGCGGCCCGGCCACGAAGCTGGTGCTGAAAACGGATGTGGGAATTACGCGGCTGCGGGGGGTGTGGTCTGAGTATGCTGACCCGAAGGGCGAGTTCGTGATCCCTGTGATGCCGACGTTCCACCCGGCGTATCTGCTGCGAAACTACACGCCCGAGACGCGAAAGCAGGTGTGGTCAGACATGCAGCAGGTGATGGATCGATTGGGATTGAAACATTGAGATGCGCCGTTCCTGACAAAAAACAGGAAAAAGATTTGCTAAAAGAGTGGAACCATTCCAAAGTATGAGCGAATAATGGGATGAGAGAGTCGCGATCGGTCAATCATTGGCTGATCGCCTAAACCTAAGCCCCCCCCACAAGGAGCCCGGTTTGCTGTTTACAGCAATCGGGCTCTTTTTTCGTGAGCCAGTGGCGACTTGGCCGCACGAGACCCGAACGTAATCCGATCGTTGAGATGTGTGGTGGGTTGGGCCGTCTATAAAAGGGTGGTATGACTGCCGGTACTCGCCGGCATCAGGAGTCCGGCGCAGCGTACAACTTGCTCGCCTCAGCCGCCATTCCGTTCAACATTCCGCGGAACACGATTCCGTGCAGAGGCAGTACGGCGTACCAATACGCAATGCCAAAAAGCCCGCGTGGCCGAAATCTCGCGGTCATCACGATGGCGCTTTGCTGTCCGTTCACACTTGATGGTTCGATATCGAAGTTCAACATCGCCACGCCGGGGAGCTTCATTTCTGCGGTCAGGCTCAGCGAGCGCGGCGGCTCAATGGCGGTGACTCGCCAGAAGTCCAGCGCATCGCCAAGCCGCAGTTGTGTGGGGTGTCGCCGCCCTCTTCGCAGCCCTGGACCGCCGAACACGCGATCGAGCGCGCCTCGTAACCCCCAGAGCCAATCACAAGCGTAGTAGCCGCGCTCGCCGCCGATGGAACAGACCGCATTCCAAGCAGCCAGCGGCGGCGCGTGTACGCGCACTTCGCGACGATCGACAAACTCCGTTCCCCCCGCCCATGTTGGATCGCCCGGCATGACCCCAGCATCCGACCACACTGTCTCCACATCGCTCACATCGACTTTCGTCAGAGCCGCATCGATCGCTTCACGAATCGTCAAGCAACGATGCGGCATGAGTGCGGAGGCATCGTCATTGCGACAGACCACGCGATTCCGCAAGCCTTCCGCCAGCGGTCGTGCGATGCTGGCGTGCAATGGCGTAACAAGGTGAATCCACAGCGAACTGAGTCTTGGTGTGAGTACTGGTACTGGAATGACGAGCCTGCGGCGAAGGTGCATGGCATCCGCCATTTCGCGCATGAGTCTCGCGTAACTCCACACATCCGGCCCACCGATGTCAAGCGTGCGGCCCGCTGTTTCAGGCGTCTCCAGCGAGGCAATCAGGTAGTGCAGAACATCCCGAACGGCAATCGGCTGTGATTCCGTTCGGACCCATCGCGGCGTTACCATAATCGGCAGTCGTTCCACCAGATAGCGCAAAATCTCGAACGATGCCGAACCCGATCCGATGATCATGGCGGCTCGCAGCACCGTGACGGGAACGCCGCCTTGCTTGAGTGCTGCTTCCACTTCACGTCGTGAGGCAAGGTGCTCGCTCAATCCATCGCCCGTTTCTCCGAGACCGCCGAGGTAGAGGATTCGTTTGACGCATGCTTTCGCGGCAGCGTTGCCGAATGCCCGTGCAATCTGCAGATCGCGCGTGCGATAATGTGGACCGGCGGCATCCATCGAGTGGACGAGGAAGTATGCAGCTTCGCATCCACGCATGGCGTCGATGAGCAATGCTTCATCCGACGCATCGCCTTCAATGATGCTCAACTGCCGGTGTTCTGCCCACGGCCGCGCGAGTAACTTGCGGCTGTTGCGAACAAAGCACGTTACGCGATAGCCGCGTTGCAGCAGTCGTGGAGCCAGCCGACCACCGATATAACCAGTTGCGCCAGTGACGAAGATGGCGGGAGGTTGATCCATATTTCATGGGCAATGGGTGAATCAGACGTGAAGACAAATCATCTTATTCAACCACTCGCCACGTCCCGCGCTGTGCATCACGCTCCACCCTGCGGTAGAGGGTGTCGCGCTCGACAGGCGTAAAGCCCGCTTCGCGAATCGCCTTCTGCAAATCCCACGGGCCGACTTCCTGATGTGTGCTTGCGCCGCTTCCTGTATGGTCGAGCTTCGTGATGTCGTACCACACCACCGTGCCGTCAATGTCATCCGCACCGTTCTGCAGCATGAACTGCGCCATCGGCAGGCCCTGCATGATCCAGAACGCCTTGACGTGCGCGAAGTTGTCCAGCATCAGGCGGCTGATCGCCAGCGTGCGCAGGTTCTCCAGCCCCGTCGGTGCGGGAAGGTGTTCCAGCTCGCTTTCATCGGGGAAGAACGGCAGGGGGATGATCGTTTGAAAGCGGCCGCCCGCGCCTTCTGTGCAGATGCGCTCGAGCGCGATGTCCTGCGATTGTCGCAGCATTTCCATGTGCCAGAGGCGTTCGCGCCGCTGCTCAATGTGGCCGTAGAGCATGGTCGCGTTCGTGTTGAGGTTCAGTTCGTGCGCGGCGCGATGGACATCGAGCCACTGGTCGGAGCGAATCTTGCCCTTGAAGGCTTCATCGTGTACGCGGTCATCGAAGACTTCCGCGCCGCCGCCGGGCAGTGAGCCGAGGCCTGCGTCGATGAGATCGCGCAGCACGGCTTTGATGCCTTCGTATCCTTCGCGGCCTCGCTTGCTGATCTTGGCAAGGTGGACGATTTCCACCGCAGTGAAGGCTTTGATGTGCAGCGATGGCGCGACCTCGCGAATCGCGCGCAGCATGTTGGTGTAGTAGTCGAACTTCAGCCAGGGATGTAAGCCGCCGACGATGTGCATTTCCGTCGCACCCATGCCGTTGGCCCACGCTTTGCTTGCTTCTTCGCGAATCTGATCAAGCGAATACTCGTATGCGCCGTTCTCATCCTTCTTGCGGTAGAACGCACAGAACTTGCATGAGAGCGCGCAGATGTTGGAGTAGTTCAGATGGCGGTTGATGTTGTAGTAGGCGACATCGCCATGCAGCCTTCGGCGGACAGAATCCGCCAGTGCACACACCGTCCAGATGTCGGGCGTTTCGTAGAGCAGCATGCCGTCTTCAAGAGACAGCCGCTCACCCTCGCGCACTTTGCGGACGATGGGTTCAAGGCGCGGATCGCTGCCGCGCTGCAACGCGCGCCCGGCGCGTGCTGCGGGGGTATCAGGAATGCTGGGTGAAACAGGAGACATGACGGACATGATGCGGGATTCTATCGTTACCGTTGCTGGCGAGTCATTACTTGCCGCTGGCAGCGTCTTCGCGACCGTTCACCGCAGCCGGTTCAAGCAGCTCGATGCCGATCTTCTGAATATGCGTTGCCGTCGCACTCAGCGCGGTGAATCGCGCGCCGTAGGATTCGAACGATTCGCCTGTACTCGGCACGCGGCCCAACTCCGCGAGCATGAATCCCGCCACGGTGTCGTATTCCTCGTCGTCCGGCAGCTCAAGATCAAGCTCTTCGTTAAGGTCATCGATGCGATAGCGGCCGTCCACTTCGGCGCGGTCCGCGCCGATTTTCACCAGCGTCGGCTCGTCGTCTTCACCCGGCTCGTGTTCATCGTGAATCTCGCCCACGATTTCTTCCAGCACGTCTTCGATGGTTACCAGCCCCGCCGTTCCGCCGTATTCATCGATGACGATCGCCATGTGGACTTCGCTTTTCTGGAAGTCGTTGAGCAGTTCGCGAACGGGTTTGGTTTCAGGCACCACGATCGGTTTGCGCAGGAGCGGCTCCAGTTTGAAATCAGGCGGCACTTTCTCGCCGAGATACGGCACCAGGTCTTTGACGATGAGAATGCCCACGATGTCGTCCAGATTCTCGCGATAGACCGGAATGCGCGAGTGGCCTGCTTCGATGATGAGCTGACGAATGGCGGGGAGGTCGTCGGTGAGTTCGATGCCGTCGATATCCGTGCGCGGCGTCATCACTTCGCCCACGTCGGTTGAGCCGAACTCGACGACGTTCTCCAGCAGCGTGGCGGCGCCTTCGTCCAGCGCGCCTTGCAGATGCGTTTCTTCGATGCTGCGCAGAAGCTGTGCTTCCGCTTCGTCTTCCTGATTCAGATTGGCGCCGGTCAGGCGTTTGATGGCTTCGTCGATGAGATCAATGACGAACTTCAGTGGCCTGCCGAGCACGACCAGCACGCGCAGCGCGGGCAGCGAGCGCACGATCAGGCCGGTGGCGGCATAGCGTGCAAGCGCGTTGCCCATCACGCTCGTGAAAATCCAGAGCACGAAGACCGAGATGCCGCCTGCGATCGCCACATCCCCCAGCGTCATGCGGGCGGCTTCGCCCAGACCGACGATGTCGATGAGAATGACGGCGAAGAACATGAGACGAAACGCCGTGCGCAGCAGGGCGGTGATGCTGACTGCGGAATCCAGTTGAGGCGCAAGCCACGTCGCAGCGTGAGCGAGGCCGCGCTCTTCGAGCCGACGCTCCAGCGCCAGCCGGGAGAGACTCATGAGCGCCATGTTCAGTGCAGCGAGATAGGTGGCGAGCACCAATGACAGCACCGCAAGGAGATTCAGAGCGGTCAACCTTCGTTTCCTCGGTCACGTCGAACAGTCTTGCGGGCGGCGTCGTGCCCCGTCGCCTCGCTCGGTGCGGCAAACGTTCGCCCCACGCCGATCTCAGAGAGAATGCGATCTTCCTCAACGTGCATGGCGGCGTAAGCCGCTTCATCATGGTCATCATGGCCTGCGCAGTGCAGCAGGCCATGCAGGATGTACAACAAGATCTCGCGCTCGACCGAATGACCGAACTGCGCCGCACGCCGTGCGGCTTCATCAAAGCAGACGGCGATGTCGGCCGCGATTCCGCCGGTATCGCCCGCGCTTTCACGAGGAAAGGTGAGTACGTCGGTTGTGCCTGCAATGTTGGCGTGCCGCTCGTGCAGCATGCTCATCGCGTCGTCATGCACAATGGCGACATTCACCTCACGAACCGGCTGCCTCATGGCATCCACGGCGCGGCGAAGATTGACGCGAAGCCATGAAAGATCAAGGCGCGAAGCGGCTTCGCCCCCAAGGTCTATCTCTGGTTCGGGAGGCTGGTCGTCCGCCGAGGCGGACCGACTAGGGCCTGGGTCATCCGGCTCGGCGGATGCTGCGCGGTTGCCGGTCATGGTTGGAACGTGTGCGTTCATGGTTGTGAATGCTCGTTGAGCCATCGTAGCAGGTCGCGGCGGCGGAGCCAATGGTTTTCCATCCCGTCGGCTGTTCGGGAGACACCCACCCGCTTGCCGAGCCGATGGCGGGGCGATAACGTCCAATCTTTCCGGTTCCTGTGTCCTTTTTCTTCCTTTCCTATCTCGTCTGGCGGAGTTCATGAAGCAGATTCTCTGCATGAAGTGGGGCACGCTCTACGGCCCGGAGTACGTCAACACGCTGTACTCCATGGTTCGGCGAAATATCACGGCTCCATTCAGGTTCTATTGCCTCACGGACGACCCGAAGGGCATCCATGAAGAGGTGCTCTGTCGTCCGTGTCCCACCGTTCCTATCGCCGACTGGCGAGCGAACACCGGCTGGCGCAAGCTCGCCGTCTGGGCTTCCGAACTGTTCGATATTCAAGGCGATGTGCTGTTTCTCGATCTTGATGTTGTCATCGTCTCCAACATCGACGATCTCTTCACTTTCGGCAGCGACTTCTGCGTGATGCGCAACTGGACGCAGCCGCGCGAGCGCATCGGCAATACATCCGTCTTCCGCTTCACAGTGGGCAAACATCCGTACATCCTGCAAAAGTTGATCGACGATCCAGCTTCCGTGCTCGACCATCACCGCAACGAGCAGATTTACATCTCCGAGACGATCAGCGCGATGACATTCTTTCCGGATGACTGGTGCAGGTTGTTCAAGGTGCACTGTCTGCCGCATCCGCTCTTGCGTTGGTTCAAGGAGCCGTCGTTGCCATCAGGGACGAAGATCGTAGCGTTTCCGGGCGATCCGAATCCGCCAGATGCAGCTGCGGGCCGCTGGCCGGTGCGCAAGTGGTACAAACGAATCTACAAGCACATCCGTCCGACGACGTGGGTGCAACAGCACTGGCGATAAGCCGCGTGCATTGTGCATGCGCGGCTCACGACTGGTGTGACAGCAGGGCAGGACGAAGACACGCTTCCACTGCATCGCGGCCAGCGATGAACTCGACGTTCAGTTGCGGCACGATGATCGGCGTGCGCCACGACGACAAATCAAGCACGCTGCGAGATCTCGCCCAATCCTTCGCCGTCATGAAGAGGCCGTCGAGGCCATCGCACAACCCCTGCGCGACGCGCAGTTTGGCCGCACTGAATCGCTCGTGATCGCCAGCGGGAATGTTCGCTGCGACCGTCGCGCCGGCAGCTTCCACATCGCGCAACACGGCATTCGGATTGCCCACCCCGAGCAGTGTGACGAGTTTCTTCCCTTTTATCCATGAAATCGGCAGTGTGGATTCACCGCTGCGGTCGATGCGCCTCAGATTCACCCAAGTATGGCGCGTCCATGCGATCGGCGCTTGGCCGTGGTATTGCTCAATGAGCGCAGCGAGGTTCGCGTCCGGCGCGGTCCCCGCGCGTGTAACGATGACCGCATCCGCGCGAGCGAGATTCGCCAGCGGCTCGCGCAAGTGGCCTGCGGGGAGCAAACGCTGACGAAACGTATCCGCCGTCGCGTCGATGAGTACGAGGTCAAGATCGCGCCTGACGCGACGATGTTGAAAGCCATCATCAAGCAAGATGCAATCCGTCTGCGGATGCGCTGCACAATGCGCCTTGCACGCACGAGCGCGGTCGGCATCGACAATCAACGGCACGTCAGGCAGTCGCTCTGCATACTCCATTGCCTCATCGGAAGGCATCCCTGGCCGTGCACCATAGCCGCGCATGGCGATTGCCGGTTGATGCCCCTGCGAGCGCAGCAGTTCCGCAAGCCACGCGGTCAGTGGTGTCTTGCCGGTGCCGCCCGTGGTGATGTTGCCGATCGAAATCACGGGTACAGGCAGTGGCTCAATGCCTCGCCCTGCATCGAATCGGCGGTTGCGCCATTGAACCGCTGAGCGATACACCCACGATGCGGGAATCGTCAGCGGCGCGAACGCGTTGTGCAGCGGGCCGCTCATGCGTGCGCTCCTTTCGTACGTGGCAGCACGGGCGCGAGTCGCGCCATGGGCAAGCCCATCACCGTTGTCGGGTCGCCTGTAACCTCAATCGGCCAGCCAGCTGCAACGCGGTCCGCAAGGTTGTAGCCGCCCGCTTTGCCTCGCCATTCACCGCTGGCGATGTAGCGTTCAAGTTCTTCGTCGCCGATCGTGCCGACGCGCACTTCCGTGCGATCTGCGAACATTCTTCGTTTGTTCGTGGCGAGGTCGATCAGACAAACGCCCGTCAGCGTGAAATGCGTGCGGCCTCGCATCTCCGTCAGCATCCGCTGCGCATGTTCCGCATCGCGCGGCTGGCCCAGCACGCGCCCCATGTGCACGCACACCGTATCCGCGCCGAGCACCGTGCCGACCCGCTCGCTCTTGTCATGCAGCATCTCAACTACGCGCCTCGCTTTGAGATACGCCAGAGCCATCACCCACTCTTCCGGGTCTGCGCCGCCCGGCGCGAGCCTGCCGTCATCGACATCGGGCGGCACCACACGTACGTCAATGCCCGCTTCCTTCAGCAACTTCTTTCGTCTTGGCGAAGTGCTGGCGAGAAAGAGCGGGCTTCGATAGATCGCTTTCGTTGTTTGGCCTTCGCTGCTCGTCGCGGCGGTGCGCATTGTGCTTGAGTTCGCGTGAATGGATGGTCGCTTGGGCGCGTTGGCCAGTACGCGGTCGATCTGCTGGACGACCGCCGCACTGCTGATAACGCGCATCAGACGATCGCCCAGCTTGGGATCGTCCACATCAAGAATCTCGCCGGGCTTCGGCGCAAACAATCGCAACGCGGAGAGCGGCTTGCCGTACGGGCCAGTTACCGCAGGATCAGTTGGCCCGAACACCCCCACGCAAGGCGTGCCGAGGCCCGCAGCAAGATGCAGCGGAGCAGCGTCGTTGCCTACAAGCAGACCCGCGCCTGCAATCACCGCCATCACTTCTGCGAGGTTCGTTCGACCGATCAGGTTGATGATCGGTCCGCTGATTTCATCGCCCGGCAGCACATCGCGCAGTTGGTCGCGTTCATCCGGCGCACCGACGAACACCACGTGCGTGAAGCCGCGCATGAGCAGCGGTCGTGCGAGCGTTGGCCAGCGGTCGGCGGGCCATCGCGTGCTCAGCCTTGTGGTCGTTGGCGCCAACACGGCATACGAGCCTTCGATTAAGCCGAGTTCTCGCCGTCGTCCTGTCCACCAAGCCTGATGGTCCTGCGCGACGTACAGCCGCGTATCGGGAATTGCCGCCGCGCCTTCCGCAGCGACAAGCGCAAGCGCGAGATCAACCTCATGCACGAGATCAGCGGGAACCACATGGCGCACGTTGCAGCGCAGGCGCGCACCTGCGGTGGCATTGCGGCTGCACACGCGCCGCGTCGCGCCGCAGGCCCGTGCAATCGCAACGCCTAAGCCGTCGCCTTTCAGGTCGATGGCGGTGTCATAACGGTCAACGCCATGCTCGCGCATGGAAGCCCGCCATTCACGGGCGACGGAGCGGCTGCGCCACCAGCCGCCGCCGGCTGCCAAAGGCACCGGCGCGGCCCGGTTTAGGTCCGGTTGGGAAGCGATGACGGGCAGGCATTTCTCGCGAACAGCCCAGTCGATATGCGCGTCAGGGTTCGCCCGCCTCATGCTGACAAGAGCGGGTATAGCTCGGCAGACCTCGCTCAGGCCGCCGGTGTGGATCATCAGTATGCACTTTGGTCGTGGGCTGGTGCTCAAGACATGGCGCCGATGGGGTGCGAGGAACCCTCCGAAACCGTATCATACGGCCCGTCAGGGCAGGATCGGGACAAGTACGGGTCATTTCCCGGAACGCCTGCCGCCAGTGCAGCGTAATGATCCTTTGATGGATCGCGATCGATCGACTTCAACTTCACCGGCGATGAGCCGATATGCTCAGCTTCGAGCGCATTCTCAACGAGCAACTGAGCCAGGACTCGTGTCTCAAGCCCCGCAATACAACAAGCCCGGCGACGACCCCGACGTGCTTCGTCTTGAAGAAGAAAGCGATGGGTCCACGGTGCATGTCGGCTCTGAAACCACCGGCTCTGCGACCGATCCGCCTGCCCCGCCGCGCCGCTCGCCTTCAGGCAAGCCCACGCCGATTGACGCCGTACAGACCGAATCCACCGATGGCACATCCACCGGCGGGTTCGACACGCTGCTGGGCAAAGTCGTGGTGGAAACCGGCCTCGTTACGCCTGAGGAAATGGAGCTTTGCAACTCGCTGCTGACTGAATCCGCAGGCGATTCAAGCGAAGAACCGCGCACACTGGCCGACCTGCTCATCGAGAATGAATTCCTCACGCCGCGCCAGCTTGAGCGCGTACGAAGCGAGTTCGAAGCGCGAAAAAGCAGTCAGCGCATCCCCGGCTACAAGATCATCCGCAAGCTCGGTGCTGGCGCGATGGCGACCGTCTTCCTCGCCCGCCAGCTCAGCCTCGATCGCGATGTTGCCGTCAAGGTGCTGCCCAAGAAGTTCTCCGACAATAAGAAGTTCATCGAGCGCTTTTATAAGGAAGGCCGCGCCGCTGCGCAGCTCAACCATCCGAACATTGTCGGCGCGTACGACGTCGGTCAGGCGGGGGAGCATCACTATTTCGTCATGGAGTATGTGGATGGTGAAACGGTGTACGACCGCGTCATCACCCACAAACGCATGCCCGAAGCCGAGGCTATCAGCATCATCAAGCAATGCGCCCAGGCGTTGAAGCATGCGCACGAAAAAGGCTTCATCCACCGCGACATCAAGCCCAAGAACATCATGATTACCAAGGCGGGCGTCGTGAAGCTCGCTGACCTCGGCCTCGCCCGCGCCATGAGCGACATGCAGGCCGCAAAGGCGGAAGCGGGTCGCGCGTACGGCACGCCTTATTACATCAGCCCGGAGCAGATTCGGGGCGAAGTGAACATCGGTCCGCCCGCCGACATCTACGGCCTTGGTGCGACGTTCTATCACATGGTGACGGGCAAGTTGCCGTTTGAGGGCAAGAACCCATCCGCGGTGATGCACAAACATCTGAAGGCGGAACTGGTACCGCCCGATCACGTGAACCCGAAGCTCAGTGCGGGTTGTGCGCAGGTGATCGAGATGATGATGGCGAAAGACAAGGCGGCTCGATACCAGAACGCAGCCGACCTGCTGGAAGACCTTGATCTCATCAGCCGGGGCCAGCCGCCGCACTTTGCCCATCGCGGTCTGAGCGCTGCATTCACGCAAAGCCCCGTTGCTGCCGCCACACACGAGGCGGTGCAGCCGACTGTCGTGAAACCTGAAGGCGGCGGGCTGTTCGACACCACCAGCGGCATCATGATGGTGCTGCTGCTGATCGCGAGCCTGATCGCCAACGCGCTGATGATCGTCGTGCTGCTGCAGCGGTGAAGCTGATGTGGCGGTGGGGTATTCCTGACCCGGCATCGCACCCCGACACCATTTATTGAGATCGGCTTCACCGAATCCGTAGCGCATTCGGCACGGGTACGTATTGCGCCATGGGCTTCGGACATGCGCGCTGCTTCCCGCTCAACTGGACGAGCGGAAAGGAGCAATGAATGGCAGCACCTTACTCACAAGACCATCAGTGGCGTGTCCTCAAAGGGGTACGGCCGAGGCACTGTGGAACGTGATGCAGGACGTTCTGGATGCGGTAATGCCGACAAAGGCCATCAAATGCTACCGACACGCAGGATACTTGATATGTAATGAGCTGAAGCCGCTCTAATGGGCGACGAACACGTCGGTCGGCTGTCTCGGCTGAGCACCTGGGCGCAGCTCCTTCTCGCCGTGAGGCAGCCAGATATTGTCGTACCCGCCCACAACAGGCTGAGACAGCCAGTATGTGGAGCCGTCGGTAGCGAGGGCATTCTGGCCACGCTTGCCGTGGTCCTGGGACAAGGTGTCAGGGGGCAGAACAATGCCTGCGCGGGCGGCGTCGATCAGTGGATTGCGGTCCGTCATGATGACGGTGATGTGGCCGATGCCCCACGTGAGGCGGGTGCCGGGCTTCTGCCACTGGTAGCTGTAGGTTTTGTCTCTGCCGGTCTCGTGGCCGGGGCATTGCAGGCAGCCACGGGTGCAATAGCCGCCCTCAAGGAGCGGAGCGAGGTTGACGCGGACGTTGCTGACGGTGTCCCAACTTGCGCGCGTGCCGAGGCCGAGGCTGCTGAGAGCCATCGGCAGGGTGCCGTTGTGGTCGGCTGCGTAGTTACCGAAAGCGTAGCCCATGAGGCGAAGGTTGCTGTTGCAGGCTTCTGCGATGGACCGCTGCCGCATGGTGTGCAGCATGGGCCACAGCACCCCGGCAGCAATGAGCATGACGGCTGCAACGGAAATGAAGTCCGGCAGGCGGAAACTGATGCCACGCGCCGCAGTACCCGCCGTCTCGAAGCTCATACGGTCGGTCAGCGCGTCTTCGTAGCGATCGATGCGGGCAAGCGTTGCGTTCACCAGCGTTTCATCGGCGTCATCAACCGGGTAGTCGTTCATCAAGCTGAAGACGCTCATCAGGCGATCGACGCGCTGCATCTCGGCGGCAGAAAGCTCACCAAGCTGCGAGACCTCAAACCCTGCGTCGATCAGCGCATCAAGCAGACGCTGATCGTCGGGCGAAAGCTCCGGGGCTTGGCCGGGAGTCCATGAATTGCCGGGATTTTCAGGGATTCCAGCACTCATGCGTCATTGTCCTCTCGTTCAAATCCTTGTGCGCGGATGCCTTCTGAAGCTCGCGCAGCTTTCCATGCGCCAGCAAAGTGCGCCACCGCTGCGTGCAGGCGGCTTTTTACCGTGCCGAGCGGAATCTCAAGCGAATCCGCGATCTGGTTGTAGCTCAGCCGCTGGAAGTAACTCAGCAGCAGAATCTCCCGCAGATGAGGGGGCATCGCGTCCATCACCTGCTTCACCAGCCTGCTGCGCTCGGCATCCAGAATGGGCATATCAGGGCTGGGCAGATCGGCCTGCAGCAGATCGACAAACGATTCGCTCTCGCCCTGTTCGCCGACTGGTGCGGAAAGTGAAACATGCGTGCGTCGATTGTTTTTTCGGTGGTGATCCCTCGCCTTGTTGGCGGCGATCGTGAACAGCCACGGCTTGAATCGCCGTTCGGGGTCAAAGGTATCGGCAGAAAGGTGGATCTGCAGGAACGTCTCCTGGAAGACATCTTCCGCAGCGGCGCGAGAGCCGAGGAATCGCGTGAGAAAGTGCAGCAGTTCGTCGGCGTACCGGCCCATCAGCTCGCGGAAAGCCGATCGATCGCCTTCCATATAGGCGGCAAGCAGGGATTCGTCGGATCGGATCGGCACGTTGTTCACTGAGCCAATCCTACGCGCGGCCCCACAGCCGGGGATGGACCCGTCGGCTGCCCCATCGCGGCCCTGAAAAGGCCACGCGCCGCCAAAGCCGAGATGCATCAGAAGCACGGTCATGCGAGTTTGCTACGATGCTGCTTGCCGCGAGGATCGCGCTTTCTACGATGTCGCATCTGAATCGGGTGGTTTTGTGCGGCCGGAGCTGCCGATAACCCGCCCTTTTCGTCCCTTGCCGCTTCTCAGGAGCTTTTCCGAGCCATGCCCGTACCTGTTTCCCAGATGTGGACTGTCGCCACTTATGTCCTCAAGCAGAGGCTGCGCGGTCGGCGACGGTATCCGCTGGTGCTTATGCTGGAGCCGCTGTTCCGCTGCAATCTGGCTTGTGCAGGCTGCGGCAAGATTCAGTATCCCGCTCACATTCTCAAGAAGAATCTGCCGGTGGAAGATTGCCTTCGCGCGGTTGAGGAATGCGGCGCGCCCATGGTTTCCATCCCCGGCGGCGAACCGCTGCTGTATCCGTACATCAAGGAGTTGGTTGAAGAACTCGTCCGCCGCAGAAAGTACATCTACCTCTGCACGAACGCGCTGCTGCTGAAGGAGAAGCTGGATGAGGGCTTGTTCACGCCGAGCAAGTACCTCACGTTCTCCGTGCATATGGACGGGCAGGCGGAGCATCACGATTTCGCTGTGTGTCGTGAAGGCACGTATGCAAAGGCTGTTGAGGGGATTCGCGAAGCCGTGAAGCGAGGCTTTCGCGTAACGACGAACACGACGCTGTTCGACGGCGCCGACCCCAACTCTGTGCGCGAGTTCTTCGATGAAATGATGGAGCTTGGCGTCGAGGGCATGATGGTCAGCCCCGGCTACGCGTATGACAAAGCGCCGGATCAGCAGAGCTTTCTCAAGCGGCAGCAAACGAATGAGTTGTTTGAGATGGTGCTGGCCAATCGCAAAGACGGCAAGCGCCGTTGGCGGTTCAACCAGTCGCCGCTCTTCCTTGAGTTTCTCATGGGTCGGCGCGAGTACGAATGCACGCCGTGGGGCAATCCCACATTCAATATCTTCGGCTGGCAGAAGCCGTGCTACCTGCTGCAGGAAGGGTATGTGGATACGTTTGAGGAACTCATCAACGACACCGAGTGGGAGAAGTACGGCCGCGCAAGCGGCAATCCCAAGTGCGCCAACTGCATGGTGCACTGCGGTTACGAGCCAAGCGCGGTGAACCACACCTTCGCCAGTTTTGGCGGCATGTGGGGCACCATCAAGGCGATGATCTTCAACACCTATGCGAACCCCGCAGCACGCGAAAAACTGCGTGAAGAAGCGAAGAAGCCACACGGCCCGCTCGCGCGATTGGTCGCGCTCGGCTTTGCAGAGGACGTGCAGAAGAAAGCCGGTTGAAACACGTCAACCCTGCGGCGAGGCGTTGCGACGGATCACCTCGATCATGGCGGATTCGATCACATCCGCCAGCACACGCTGTCCTTCAGCGTTCGGGTGCATCACATCTCGATAAGGCCAACGTCCCGCGCGGAGTGACTCGCGGAACGCTTGTTCGTTTGAGAAGAGTGGCACGTTCATCTCGCGTGCGATTGCTGCGAACAAGGGGTTGCCGTCTTCCGTTCCTTTCTCCAGTTCTTCGGGGCGCCAGTGCTGGATGACGACGACCTGCGGCACACGCTCCACGCATAACGCGAGCAGTTGCCGAAACTCATCAAGGCTGCGTGCCGCGTGTTCAGGTTTTGGCTGCGGGTTCCACGGGTCGGCAGGCTTGAGCGAGGGGAACAAACGATGCAGCACGTGATGGCGATAACGCATCACGAGTTCCTGCAGAGCGAACAGCGGTTTCTCCGTGGGTACGTCAACCGGCCGAACGATTGCTCCGTAGTCGCGGCTGTTCGTCATGACGACGACCATGTCGGCATTGAACGTGCCGAAGCGGTGAAGATAAGCCAGCATGTGGCCCGGCGCCCATCCCCCAACAGATGCGTTCGCCACCAGCACTGGCCTGCCGAGGCGTTCAGCCAGTCGATCGACAATCAATGATGCAGCAAGTTCTTCCTGCCGGGTGAAGGCGCCGCCATGCAGGATCGAATCGCCCAACAGCAGCACGCGGAACTGCGCGGGGTCGGTTTTTTCCATGTCGAAGTTGGGGCACCTCATGCTGAAGATGTTGTGCTCGACCACGATGCCATACCGCGTAACGCGAGAGTTGGGGCGCGGCAGGTAGCCGATGTCATCGTCCAGCATGTAGAGCGGGGGATCACCCAGGCCGAGGCCGCGGCGGGCGTACCACTCCCCGGCGATCAGCAGTGCCACCAGCAAAACGAACGCAGCAATCAACATGCAGCGGCACCTCGTGCGCCGTTCGGCGCTGTCCGTTCAGTCAACCGGTCCGAATGCGGCCCTCACGGTCGCAGCCTGCCGAAGGCCTCTCCCCAACACGTTTGATCGCGTACAATGGCGACCCTTCATTCCACAGCCAGAGTACAGGAACCGCAACGTGAAATCCACCGATCTCCGCCCGGGTATGGCCATCAAGCTTGATGGCAACCTCTTCGTCATTACGCAATACACGCACGTTACGCCGGGCAATCTCCGCGCGTTCGTGCAGATCAAGATCAAGAATCTGAACAACGGTTCCATCATCGAAAAGAGACTGCGCTCCGGTGAGGACGTGGAGCGGATCGACCTTGACCGCCGCGACATGGAGTATCTCTACATGGAACCTGCAGGCCCGGTGTTCATGGACGGCGAAACGTATGAGCAGATCACGCTCGACAAAGACGTGGTCGGCGAGGCGATGTTGTATGTGAAGCCGAATACAACGGTGACGGTACTCGTGGCGGACGGCAAGCCTGTGTCGATCGAACTCCCGCCGACGGTTGATCTGGTCGTTACGGATACGCCGCCCGGCATCAAGGGCGCGACCGCGACGAATCAGCTCAAGGAAGCGACGCTGGAGACAGGCCTGAAGACGCGCGTGCCGCCCTTTATCGACATCGGCGAGACGGTTCGCATCAGCACGGCGGACGGTTCATACAACTCACGTGCGTAATTATTGAGGTGCAAGGTTGCTGAAGGCAGGTTCACGCTGACATAATGTCCGCGTGTCTGACCTTCCGGTGCGATCACTGATTCGTCCACCGACGGCGCCGGATGTCGCCGGCGCGGTCCTGCGAGCGAAGGGAGCGCATTGTCCGCGATGCGGCTACGACCAGCGTGGCGAGATTGCGACTTGGCGAGAACAATGCCCGCTGGAAAGTTGCTGCTCGGAGTGCGGGTTTACCTTGCCTTGGCGAGAACTGATCGGCACGCGCAAGCCGCTGCCGCGTTGGAGCGTTGAGCAGGGGGTACGGTTTCACCTTCCATGGACGGCGCTGCAGACAATCGTGATGGCGCACCGGCCGGGCACGTTCTGGAGATCGATCAAGCCGTGGCATGACATTCGTCCCGCGCGGCTTCTGTTTTTCATCCTTGCGATGCTTGCTGCGAGTTACCTCGTCTTCGCAATGTTGCAAGCGGGCCTTGCGGCGCGTCAGGTCTGGGACAGCCCTCCTGCCTTTGCGCCGCAGACAACGAACGCGGCGATTGTCTTTCTGAGAGTGCTTATCAATCCGTTTTCGAGTCAAAGCCCCGGCACGACTGCATATCCCTTCGGCACCTACCCGATTTCCCCGCCAGTGGAGTACATCTCTCACTACTGGAGTACGGGACTGACACTGTCAATCGGTTTGCTGGTTGTCCAGGTGTTGTGCGCGATGGGGTTTGCCGTGTTGCCGCAGTCGAGGCGCAAGGCGAAAGTGAAATGGTCCCACATCATGCGGATCACGCTCTACGGCACGGCGATTCCGTTCGTGCTGTTCATGTTGTTCGCAATGCAAGTCTTGGCAATGGTGATCCTCGTTGATGCGGGTTATCTCGGCATGAATTTTGTCGGCGTCTTCATCGGACTTTATCTGCTCGCGGTCCTGCCGTGGCTGGTAGCGTGGTGGAGTTTCGCGACAGGTCGATACCTGCAGATGAATCATCCGTGGGGCGTTGGTATGGCAGTCGTTGTGATGGCGATTCTGGCGCTCGTCACGCTGAACGCGATGTCGTCGCCTGGATCGATGTATCTGTGGGTGATGGAATCGATCGGTCTGATGTGATGCGTTCGGGGGCCATTGATTGACGCAGCGTTTGAGCCGCTATCATGGCATCTATGGCCAGCCGCAAGGAGCGACGCGAACGAATCCGCGAGATCGTTGATCGCAATGAGATTCAGAGCCAGGAGCAGCTTCAGGAGCTGTTGGCGGTTGAGGGCATCGAAGCCACACAGGCGACGATCTCACGCGACCTGCGCGATCTTGGCGCCACGAAGTCCAGAACAGGCTATGCGATCGTGGATATGGACTCACTTTCGCGCGGCGATGTTCGTGAACTTCGGCGAATGCTCAAAGCGGATGTCCTCAGCATAGAGCGGGCCACAGGCATCGTGGTCGTCAAGACCCGGTTCGGCCACGCGAAGCCGCTGGCGGTGAAGCTCGATCAGGCCGGTTTGCCGCAGATCGTTGGTACGGTTTCAGGCGATGACACGGTTTTCATCGCCACACGGTCGTCAAGCCAGGCGGGCGAACTCAGGCGGATGCTGCAGCGATTGGCCAAATAATCTGAGCGTGTGCCAGGAGAATGGGCGGTATTCGCGGCGGGAAGAGGCACTCTTGTCGCTTTTCCGTCTGTGGCCGACTTGGAGCGGTTCACCGGATGTGATACCCTACGCGGTTCACCGCCTTTGTACATGAGCGGGCGCAGCATCGTTGCGCCCTGAGAGCCTTGAGACCAGACTGGAACCCGATCCATGGCAGAAGCCACCGCGACCAAAGAAAAGACCGCCAGCAACATCACCATCGAGGATACGGGACCGGCCCGCAAGCGGCTGACGATCACCATCCCTGCCGATGCCATTGCTGAGAAACTGGAACTCTCCCTCACCACGCTGGCGACGGAGACTGTTCTGCCCGGCTTCCGCAAGGGCCGCGCTCCGCGCGCACTCCTGCAGAAGCGGTTCGGCACGGCTGTTCGCGATGAGACTCGCAATCAGCTCATTGCCGACGCCTACGCACAGGCGATTGAGGAAAAGGGCCTAAAGCCGGTCGGCGACCCGGACCCTGTTACGCCGATGGACGAGATCAAACTCGAAGACGGCAAGGCTCTCACCTTCGCGGTGGATGTTGAAGTGGTGCCGGAGTTTGATCTTCCAGCGCTCGATGGCTTTGAGATCAAGAAGCCGATGCTTCAGATCACAGAAGAGCACATCAAGAGCGAGATGGATCGCCAGTGCCTGAACTTTGGTACGCCGCACAAGATCGAAGGCAACTTCCAGGCGGGCGATCGGCTTGGTGGATACGCCGCCGCCACACGCGCAGGCGAGGACAAGCCGTTCTTCACGCATGATGAAGTCGGCGTGATTTACCCGGTGAAGGAAGACGAGGGCCGCGGCCTGGTGCTTGGCCTTTTGATTGACGACCTGGAATCGAAGCTCAAGGGCACAAGCGTTGGCGACACTGTGGAAGTGACGACCACGGTTCCGGAGAATCACGAGCGTGAGGACATTCGAGGCAAGGAAATCACGATTTCCTTCCAGATTCGCCAGGCGCATCGTGTGGAACCAGCAACGCCGCAGGCTGTTGCCGAAAACTACGGCCTCGGCACGGAAGAGAATCTTCGCGAGCAGATCAAGATCGCGCTGGAGCAGCGTCTCCTGCAGGAGCAGGCGGAAGCGATGCGCTCGCAGGTCTATGAGCAACTCATTGACGCAGTGGATTTTGAACTGCCGGAGAAGCTTTCTGCATCTCAGGCGGCGCGAACGCTCAAGCAGTACGAGGTTGAACTGCTGTATCGCGGTCTTTCACCAGAGGAAGTTGAAAAGCGTCTCGCCGAGGCGCGTGAGGAAAGCGAAGTCGTCGCACAGCGTCGTCTCAAGCTGTTCTTCGTGATGCATCGACTGGCGGAGACGTTCAAGATCGAAGTCTCCGAACAGGAAGTCAACGGCCGCATCGCCCTCATCGCAGCACAGCGCAACGTGCGGCCTGAGCAGCTTCGCAATGAGCTGATGCAGGCCGGTCGTCTGCCTGAAGTCGCCATGCAGGTGCGCGATCACAAGTCCGCCGATCGCATCATCGCGCAGTCGAAGGTCACGGAAATTTCGACGGCGGAATGGCAGAAGATCGTCGCGGAGAAGCAGGCGGCTCGCCGCGCTGGCAAGGGTGAAGGCGAAGCAACGACAAAGAAGAAGAGCTCTTCCAAGAAGACGACGAAGAAGTCGTCATGACGCCATGATGTCGATCGGGCTGATCCCGCTCGCTTCCGTTGCTGACGCGGAACAACTTCGCGCGATATTGCCGTGGCTGGGGCTGCTGGTGCTGCTTGTCATCGCGGGCGGTGTCGTGATTTTTTATCTGCGCCGACTGCTGAACTCGAATCAGTCGCTTGACTCGCCGGGCTTTACATTGCAAAGTTTGCGCGAGCTGCACGCAGCGGGGGAGATGACTGACGAAGAGTTCGAGAAGGCGAAGGCCGCGATGATCGGCCGCGTTGTCGGCCACAAGGAAACACCTGCCGAACAGGGAAAAACAGACGACCAGCCGTCTGATAACGCCGATTCGCCACGTTCCTGATCCGGCTGCGCCGATTCTGCCATCAGGGAATGGTCAATATCACAATTGTGTCTCTGAATCTCGCAAACGGGGTTTAGACGATGCGCAATTGGTCCGATACACTACTTCTGCGTTCTCACGAGTGGCTCCGTGCGCACGCAGCGGAGACTCTTTTCGAGGAAGATATGACCACACCCCAACGACAGACGACACACGCCTCCGACATCGTTAATGCCGCAGGCGGTCGTCGCAGCACAAACAAATCAGACGGCTCCGGCGGCTTTGAAGGCGGCGGCGGAACTCCCGGCGGGGGCGGCGGCGCATCCAGCGGCGGCAATGGTGGCGACGGCGGCTTTCGAGGCCGCAAAGTGACGACCTGCTCCTTCTGCGGCAAGACCAGCCGCGAAGTCGGCCCGATGGTCGAAGGCCCCAACGACATTTACATCTGCTCCAACTGCACCGATCTCTGCCAGAACATCTTCAGGCAGGAGCGGCGGCGCGTTTCCAGCGCTCGCCCGCTCTTCTCTGCGATTCCCGCGCCGCGTCAGATCAAGGAGTTCCTCGATCAGTACGTCATCGGTCAGGACCACGCGAAGAAATCGCTCTCGGTCGCTGTGCATAATCATTACAAGCGATTGACGCAGATCGACAACGAGGAATCGCCCGTCGAACTCGACAAGTCGAACGTACTGCTCATCGGTCCTACCGGCACAGGCAAGACGCTGCTGGCAAAGACGCTCGCGCGCATCCTGAATGTGCCGTTCGCCATCGGCGACGCCACCACGCTCACCGAAGCAGGCTACGTCGGCGAGGACGTGGAGAATCTGTTGCTCAAGCTGCTGCAGGCTGCGGACTACGATCTCGAAGCTGCGCAGCGCGGCATCATCTACATTGATGAGATCGACAAGATCGGCAAGACGAACCAGAACGTCTCCATCACGCGCGACGTTTCAGGCGAAGGCGTGCAGCAGTCGTTGCTGAAAATGCTCGAAGGCGCGGTTGCGAATGTTCCCCCGCAGGGCGGACGCAAGCATCCTGAGCAGCAGTACATTCAGATGGACACGACGCACATTCTGTTCATCTGCGGCGGCTCCTTCTCAGGCATTGAGGAAATCATCAAGAAGCGTCTCGGCAAGCGTCGCATCGGCTTCACGGCGGAAATCGTGACCGAGAAGAGCCATGCGGAACAAACCGGCGAGCTGCTCGCGCAAGTCACCCCTGAGGACGTGCTGAGCTTCGGTCTGATCCCTGAACTGGTCGGTCGTCTCCCGATCATCACGCCACTTATGCCGCTGACGAGCGCGGCTCTCGTGCAGATTCTCACGGAGCCGAAGAACGCGATCGTGCGTCAGTATCAGCATCTGTTCAGTCTGGAGCAGGCGACGCTGGAGTTCACGCAGGACGCGCTGGAACTGTTTGCGGATCGTGCATTGAAGCGAGAAACCGGCGCTCGCGCCTTGCGCGCGGTGCTGGATGAGTTCATGCTCGATTTGATGTATGAACTGCCGGAGCATGACAATGCAGGCGTTACGTACATCATTGATGCGGACGCCGTGGAGCGCAACCTGACTCTCGCGCAGATTCCGCAGCGGAAGAAGAAGACCGCGTAACGCGAACCACAACGACATACAAACGACTAGACCCCCGCGACGCGCGGGGGTCTTTCTTTGGAGCGCACAGGCGGTGATGAGCGATCAGTACGTGGGTTACAGGTACGCCTGCACAATCTCCGCGCCGGGGTAGTACCATTTGAGAATCTCGTGATACGGCGTGCCTCGCAGGGCGAGCGTTTCCGCGCCGTATTGGCACATACCGACGCCGTGCCCGAAGCCGAAGCCGCGGAAGGTTACATCCTGATGCGTAACCGAAACCTCGAAGAAGCCGGATCGAATCGGTCTTTCTGGCGGGTTGAGTCCCTGTCCGGTGTGGCTGGCCGCACGCCGAAGTGTTTCGGCGGGCAGTATGACCACATGCCGACGCTGATCGGTGATGCGGTAATGCGTTGGCCTGCCGTGCTCGTTGACTGACGAAGGCACGATGGATGCGATGGTGGTGAGGCTGGCGAGGTCGGCGTTGCGAGTTGTTTCGCCGAACACGACAAGCCGGCGCGTGAGCGCAGCGTTTGTTTGTGTGCTTGCCCACGCATACACCGGCGCTTTCTCACATACACACGGGCCGGGCCTGCCGTGAAGCGGTGCGATGCCGTTCATCGGATTCGGGCCGATGGCGTCGAGTGCGCGAGCGGCGCGGCCGCCGCAACAGCTTGAGTAATACCCCGGCACAAGCAGTCGATCGTGCGTAAGCACTTTGCCGATCGTCATGCGGACGGCTTCATGCGAACGCGCATGCGTGACAGAGCCGACATATGCCTGCGAGCTTTGTGTATTCGTCAGGTCGAAGTGCCGACGTGTGATGAAGTACGCATGTTCAGAGCAGGCGAAACTGCGTGCTGCAATTGCCTGTGCAGCGTGTGTATGCAGGTGCCAGTGGTTGTAAAGTTCTCGCGCGAGTACGCCTGGCAGATACATTTCGAGCGCAACGTGACTGACGACATCAAAGGCGTCAGGGCCGGTATCGCTCATGGGAACAAGCGAAAGCCAGCCGGGATAGTGCGAAAGCGAAGTGTTGCTCACCTCACCCAGCATGAAGCCCGCTTCGGGCGTGTCGATCGGTTTGAGTGAGATCGCTTCACCGCTGCGAACGGCGGCGCGGAAGCCGCGGCTGTCAACGATCGACCAGCCGCGCAGGTCATGTGAAACCGCAAGCGGGCCGCGCAGAGCCGCGCCGTGCGGCAAGCCGATGGCCTGCGCAACGCGAATCCACTGATCGGGTGAACCGATGCGCAGCACGGTTTCTGTGCCTCGCACCTGTCGAATGCGCACGCGAACGGTCGGTTCGACGCTTGGAATTGGCGGGTGGAAAGGCGGCTCCGCGATGACATCCGCGGGCGGCGGGGGAGAAACGCCGGCGCGACTTGGCGCGGGGCGGCGCACCGTGGTTCGCTGGCCGTCGCAGCCGGAAAGCAAGGCGCCTGCACCGATGAATGCAGACATCGCCGCAAGAAAATCGCGGCGATGCAGGGCGTCATTCTTCTCAGTTCGTTCGCGGGGCATTCACCCTCGCTCCATCACGATTGGTGAACCGGACAGCAGGTCTTACGGCGAGAGCGCGGTCAATCAAGCGTGCGCAACGACAAGCCGAAGTCAGCGAGTTTCGCCTTGATTTCATCAAGGCTTGTCGCGCCAAAGTTCTTCACGCCCATCAGTTCCGCTTCCGTTCGCGTTGCGAGATCGCCGATCGACTGGATGTTGAGCATCTGAAGAGCTTTGCGAGCGCGGACCGAAAGGTCGAGCACAGAGATCGGCTTGTTCAGCACGCTGTCCGGCGCCTTGCCACGAAGCTGCTCGTAAATCTCCTTGCGGGCGCGGCTGTACTGGCCCTCGACGCCCTGTCCAAGTCGCAAGCCCTTCTGCGCAAGCATAGCCTTGATTTCGACCAGTGAAGTTTCGCCGAAGTTCTTGTACGAAAGCAACTCGGATTC
Source organism: Phycisphaerales bacterium (assembly GCA_035443885.1). Classification (GTDB taxonomy): domain Bacteria; phylum Planctomycetota; class Phycisphaerae; order Phycisphaerales; family SM1A02; genus DAOMNO01. Next base: position 260,279 of record DAOMNO010000003.1, on the reverse strand, counting down.
CGAAATGCGAAGGAGATCGCCAAGTGTGCGAATCTGCATCTTCTTCAGGCAGTTGCGGGCGCGAACAGAAAGCTCGAAGTCTGTTACCGGTACATCAAGCATGGCGTTGCGCTTGGCAACGTCGCGCACGTGTTCTTCGTCGTAGTACATGTCGCGCGAAGCCTGCACATCTTTCATGAATCGGCGTGCACGCTCGTGATTGGGATCGGTGTCCAGAATCTGCCGGAGGCACTTCTCGGCGCGGCTGATTTCGCCGCGATCTTCATGCAGCACGGCGAGATTGAGCAGCGCGTTGATGTGCGGCTGTTCGCAGTTGCACAGACGCTCGTAGATGGCGAACGCTTCATCTTCTTCGCCCACAAGATCAAGCGAGTACGCCAGCTTGAAGAGGTATTCGGGCTTCTGGTCGAACTGCGTCGCTTTTCGGAACTCTTCGATGGCGCGGTAGCGATTACCTCCTTCAAGGGCCTGCAGACCCGCCTGATATCGCTCAGCGGCTGCCTTGGGGTCGGTCTGTCCGGCACCTACGATCGTGTCAAGAACGCTCTGGCTCACGTCAGTCTCCGTGGGGTGGATGAAACTCGGAACGGTTCAGTGTACCGCTGCCAAGGGCATGGGACAATACGCCCATCGTTGAGCCTTCGAGAGGGCGGGGGGCTGGTCAATGCGGCGGCGTGCGGACAATCAGCGTTACCGGGCCGTCGTTGATGAGGCCGACCTGCATCATCGCACCGAAGACGCCGGTCGCGACGGGAACCGCATGGTCTTCGCGGAGTCGCCGGGCCACCTCGTCGTAGAGTGAGCGGCCTTCCTCAGGCGGGGCGGCATTGACGAAGCTGGGCCGATTGCCTTTGGAGCAATCGCCCGCAAGGGTGAACTGGCTGACCAGCAGGATGCCACCGCCAATGTCGAGGACGGAGCGGTTCATCTTGTCGTCTTCATCGCGGAAGATTCGCAGCCGCGCGAGTTTGCCGGCCATCCATGTCGCGTCGGCCGCGGTGTCGCCCTGCTCCACACCCAGGAGTACGCACAATCCGCCCATATCGCCTGGCAGTGCAGCGTGGTATCCCTCGCTGGCGACAGTAACCGATGCTTCACTGACCCGCTGAACGACCGCGATCATGCGCTCGTGCCCAGTGCATCTCGCATGGCAGCGAGCAGTTTGGCGGCGTCATCGTTCGAAAGCTTGCCAGCGTTCCAGCCGATGCCAAGACCGGCGCTGCCGATTTTTGGAATGATGTGAAAATGAACGTGCTTGACGGCCTGATGTGCCGCTTCGCCGTTGTTCTGCAAGACGTTGTAAGCCGTTGCGCCGGTGGCCTGCATCACGGCGCGGCACAATCGAGGCAGCACGCGACCAATCGCCGCGGCGGATTCATCCGAGAGTTGATCCAATCGTTCGCGGGTTTCCTTCGGAATGACAAGCGTGTGCCCTCGGCTGAGCGGACCGATGTCAAGAAAGGCGAGCACGTGCTCGTCTTCATACACGCGGTGGCAGGGAATTTCGCCTGACAGAATTTTGCTGAAAATCGTCATGCAGTTTCTTTCGCATTCAGCCCAAACAAGAGGACGCCTGCCATGTGTTCGGGGTCTTCGGCCCGCAAACACGGCGGGTGTCAAGTTGACAGTTCAGCAGTGTATGCGAGGCGAAGCGTGGCAGGAATCGCACCTGTTTCTGCGTGAAAAATGCTGCGGTGTGATCTGGCACGCGATTTGTTTTTTGTCATGCCGATAACGCGGACGCTGTGTCACGCGGAGCATTCCAGCCATCAGGCTTCTTGGTTGAAAGGAGTTTGGACATGATTCTCAGGCACCTTACGCTGAACCCGGTCAGCCCGGTCGGCCCCGTTATGGCGAGCATGGACCGGCTCTTCGACACGCTCACCAATGCAGGGACGTGTGCTGCGAATGGACACGTTGCGCCGTTCGTTCCCGCCATGAACATCTGGCAGAGCGACACGTCGTACATCGTCGAAGCGGAACTTCCCGGCTTCAAGATGAACGAGATTGAAGTCAGTCTGCTGCAGAACCGGCTCACCATCAGTGGCCGCCATGCCGAGCAGACGGAATCGAACGAGCAGGGCGAGTGCATTCGTCGCGAGCGTCGCGTCGGCGAGTTCAGCCGAACCATTACTGTTCCTTCGCAGATTGACTCAGAGCGCATCGAGGCGCATCTGGATCATGGCGTGCTTCGTGTTACGCTGCCGAAGGCGCAGGCGGCGCAGCCGCGTCGAATCGAGGTTCGCCCCTCAGCGTCGTGATTGATCGAAGCACGCGACCTTCGAGAGTTGATTTCATCGTTGTTCATCTGGAACACAGGAGGACAGCTATGTCATGCAATGAAAAGGCCATGGTGACGACCCCTCGCAATACGGTTCCTGTCGCGTTCGTTCCGGCGGCTTCCCGTGAGAGTGCGTGGCAGTATCGGCCGGACGTGGATATCTGGGAGCGAAGTGATTCGTATCTGATTGAAATGGATGTGCCTGGTGCGACACCAGATCGGATTGATCTCACCGTTGCGGAACACGTTCTCACGGTTCGTGCGGATGTGCCGCCTCGCTTCGAGCAGGGTTTCTCGCCGGTGCGAGTCGAGTACGGCGTGGGCGACTACTTCCGCCAGTTCGAGCTGCCGCGCACGGCGGATATGGCGGGCATTCACGCCACGTGCAGTGAAGGCGTTCTGCGTATCACGTTGCCGAAAGTGGAAGCTGCCAAGCCTCGCGTCATACCCATTTCGGGCGAATAACTTCGCGGCTTCGTGTGTTGCACGAAATGAAGCGAGATGGCGTGATTCCCGAAGAACGATCAGAACTTTCGGGAGCCTCAGCCGGTAATTAGGGAAGTCATCATGAATCGCCCGTCCTCACGAGGGTGAGGACGGGCGACGTTTCCCGTAGATTACCTGTTGCGGGGAGCGGCCTACCCGGAACTCAGGAGAACCTCATGCTTACTCATCGGTTGATTGGCGCGGCGTCTGCTGTTCTGCTCACGGCCAGCCTCTTTGTTGGTTTGAGCATCAGTCGGCATAGCGTCGCATCCAGCGGCGCGGCTGTTGAGACGATTCGGCTCGCCCCGGAAAGATCGGTTGAAACCGAGGCGGTCGAAACGAGAGCCGCTCAACCACCCAAAATTGATCCTGAGCGTTTGCGCTACGCGCTTGGGTTGTCTGAGGCATTCCAGGAAGTGGCACGAGTGGTGGGGCCGTCCGTGGTGAATGTCTCCACGACAGTACGTGTGGCGGCACGAACGCCAGGGCGTATTGTTCCGCAGCAGCCTGGTGTGCCCGGCCAGCCGCGCGACCCGTTTGATGATTTCTTTGAGCGGTTCTTTGGCGCGCCGCAGCAGGCTCCGCAGCAGCAATTCGAGCGGCGCGGGCAGGGTTCGGGCGTCATTGTGAGCGATGACGGCGTGATCGTAACGAACAACCACGTTATCGCTGGCGCGAATGAAATCATGGTCCGTTTGCAGGACGGCAGAGAATTTGAAGCACAAGTCGTCGGCACTGACCCGGAAACGGATCTCGCAATACTTCGCATTGAGGCGTCGGGCCTGACTGCAGCGCAGTTCGGTGATTCCGATTCGATTCGTCCGGGCGAGATTGTCGTGGCGATCGGCAGCGCTCTCGGCCTTGAGCAAACTGTAACAGCGGGCATCATTAGCGCAACGGGACGCTCCGGCATGCGCCTCGCCACCTATGAGAACTTCATTCAGACTGACGCAGCCATCAACCCCGGCAACAGCGGCGGGCCGCTTGTGAACCTGCATGGTCAGGTCATCGGTATCAATACCGCCATCGCCACCCGTACGGGCGGCTATATGGGCATCGGGTTCGCGATTCCCAGCAGCATGGTGGAGCCGGTGCTCAGCAGCATTGTCGATGACGGTCGCGTTTCGCGCGGCTGGCTGGGCATCTCAATGGATGAACTGACGGCAGACCTTGCTGCGTCGCTCGGCTTCAGTGGCACAGAAGGCGTCATCATCACGGAAGTAACGCCCGAAAGCCCTGCAGAGGAAGCAGGTCTCAAGCACGGCGACATCATTACGTCGATCAACCGCACGCCGATTACAGACGGCAACAAGCTGCGCAACACCGTGGCGGTGCTTCGCCCCGGCAGTGAGGCGGATGTCGAAATCTTCCGTGAGGGCCAGCGCAAGCGCGTGAAAGTCAAGCTGGGCACGCGACCCACGATGGAAGAGATGATCGCCCAGCGTGAGGCCCCGCAGGCACAGCAGGCGCAACAGATCGGCATTACTGTGGGCGAAATTACAGCAGAGATGGCGAGGCAGCTCGGCATGCGCCAGCCTATGGGCGTCATTGTTACAGGCGTGGAAAGCGGCAGCCTTGCGCAGCGAGTCGGCATTCGTGCGGGCGATCTCATTCTGACCGTGGGCACGCGCGATGTGCGTAATACGGCGGAGTTCAACGAGGAGATCAGCAAGCAGAGCCTGCGAGAGGGCATTCGCCTGCGTGTCCGTCGCGACGGCATCACGCGGTTTGTCATGATTCGATCGCAGTAATGCAGTGAATCGTGTTGAACAAGGCTTGCTCGCTTAGCGCGCCATCGCCCGGTCTTCCGCAGGAAGCAGCGTAAGCGATGTCAGGCCGATATGCCCGTCGCTTGGCGAGAGCAGCAAATAGGGCCACTCTGCGGACGACGTGGCGCGCGGCAGCAACATGCCTGCGATCAGTTCGGCGCGATCGCGCACGTTGTTGATGTTCTGCACGGTCAGCGATTTTTCTGTGCAGACGATGGCGAGCCGGCCATCGCTGCTCTCGCCTGCAACCGACGCGATGAGCGCAGCAAACGAACGCTCGCCCGGCACGACAACCGGCCCGCGCGCTGTGAGCGGTCGCCACACAGCCATACGCCACGATCGCGGATGGAAAAAGACGATTTCTTCCGTGAAGCCCGTAACGCTGTTCGTCTGCGCGCTGACAGCCTGATAGGCGGAGAAGACGGTAACTTCTTCGCCGATGGTGAACCGCCGCATCGTTTGACGCGCGTTCGCGCTCTCGATGGCGGGGATGAACGCGACATCGAGATAGCCGGCGCGGAGCGCGAAGGCGAAGAGCGCAAAGCCACCCGCCCGCGTGCCGCACCACATGGGCATCAGCCAGCTTTCGCCTTGCGATGGAATGGTCCACGTACTATCGCGATGATGCGCGACGAGTTCAAAGTTGTTTTCATCCACGCTGCGCCTGCACCAGGCAAGTCGCCCATCGGGGCCGAGCACGGCAAAGGCGTTGACGAACTCATCATCAACGAGCCATGTGAGCAACCCGGTGGTCCATGCAACATGACCAATCCATCGTGAGCCGTCTTCCTGGGGCGACTCCACCAGAAAGCCGTGCATATCTGCATTTCGGCCAAGCAGCAGCGGCATGTCGGGCGATGCGACAAACTGCGGCGTGCGGCCTTCGATGTTGTAGATTTCGATGCGAGAAGCGATCGGCGGAAGGGCATCGTGCTCGGCGAGGATCGTCGGCCATGTCGGCGGAACGCCGGTCTGTGTGGCGATGAAGCGGCCATCCGGACTGACGACAGGAAGCGTGAGATCGTCGTATGGAATGACGCCTCGTGGCAGCACCCCCGCGCGAACGCGCGTGGTCATCAACTGCCCTGCCGGGCGCAACATGGATTCAGGATCGTTGGGCACTGCAGCGGGTGCGCCGCCGGGCTGGCGCGGCGCAGGCCGCGCGTCGCCTGACGCGCGCGTGCCGGAAAACGAGCGATTCTCGCTCTGCTTCGGTGCAGTCTCACAGCCTGTCGCGAGACATACTCCGGCAGCGAGCGCTGCAGTACAGAAGAAGAGTTTGAATCGCGCGGTCGTCAGCATACACAATCGCATTCAGCAATCATTCAGGAATGAAGTGCTCTCGTTCCGCACCGCTCGGTTGCGGTTCGGCGGGCACGCTGGGACGCACGGCGGACTTGGGGTCGACAATGCGCTCACGAATACGCATGGTGTCGTCAGCCTGCTCCTTCAGCGGGCGGGAGAGCCGCCTCAGGTTTTCACGATCATCCACGTTGAAGTTCTCTTCGTTCTCCGATGGGTTGTCCACGACAATCGGCGTGATGAACGCGATCAGCTCGGTAACAGTCTTCGAGTTTTCGCGAGACGTGAAGAGTTCGCCGATGATCGGAATATGGCCGAGCAGCGGCACCTTGCGCGTGATCTGCGATTCAGAATCCTTCAGGATGCCCGAGAGAACGATGGTCTGGCCGTTCTTGACGATGATCTGCGTTGTGGTTGTGCGGCGATCGACAATGAAGCCGCCGAAGAGCGTCTGGCCGGGCACGATGCTTGAAAGCTCAAGGCTGATGTCCATGTCCACATCGCGTTCGACGGTGATGCGAGGACGGACGTTGAGCTGCACGCCGACGGCTTTATAGTCGAACGACTCGTTGACCGTACCCTGATCCGTTACCTGCGTGTTGGTGATGAATGGGATGTCCTGACCGTCGAAGAAGATGGCTTCCTGGTTATCTGCCGTGAAGACACGCGGCTCCTGCAGCACGCGAACATTCGTGTACTGGCTCAGTGCCTGCAACGCGACGTTCACACTGAAGCTGGAATCCAGCACGGATGAGGAGAAGAGTGAGCCGAAGAGGTCGTCCTTGGTCATGTTGACGCCCGCACCGCCGCCGATGCGGTTATCCGCCAGCGTGCCGCCCAGAATCGAATCGCTGTTGCTGATGCGCAAGCCGAAGGCGAACTCATCGGTGAGTACGACTTCTGCGATGACAGCGGAGATCATGACCTGACGACCTGGCTTATCGAAATAGTTGATGAGTTCGCGGATCGATTCCTGCTGCGCGATCGGTGCGAGGATGGCGAGCGCGTTCTGCCGCACGATGGGAACGATGCGCACCTTGCCGATGAGCGGCGAAGGCTCGGATTGATCTTCGCGCGTGCGGCCTCGCTGCCACGGGAACTGCATTTCACCACGACCGCCGCCAGCCGCCGCCTGCCCACCGCCCGCGCCGGCGGCTTGTCCACCGCCGCTGGCGGAGACACCGCCGATGGCTTCGCCGGTCAGGCCGGTGCCGGGGCGCTGGATCGTGATGCCTGCGCCGGCTTCCGCCAGCAGAACGTTGAGTTCCTCGGAGAGGTTGACTGCATTGGCGTGCTTGAGCTGAATCACCAGTGGCAGGCCGACAGACGACGGGATGTCGAGCTTGTCAACGATGTCATCGAGGAAGTCCAGACTCTCCTGTGTCTTGCTCATCACAAGGATGCTGTTGGCGTCCGGAATGGCTTCGATGCGATAGATGCCGCTGACGATCTGGCTGATATCCGTGCGCTGGCCGCCGGGCTGTGCGCCGCCGGTTCGGCCCATTGCCTGCGATCCGCTGCCCTGGCCCAGCACTTCACGAAGCACATCACGAACCTTCAGCGGGTCGGAGTGCTTGAGCTGATAGACCTTGGTCGTGCCCGCAGCTCGCGGCAGATCCCAGTCTTCTGCGATGTGTTTGGCGATTCGATCGACAACGGAAGGCTCCGCGGACACCGTGAGCGAGTTGGTTGCCACGTTGACGGTTACGCGAAGCTCAATGACGGGGCCGACCTGCTGAACATTCTGCGCTCCCGGTTGCGCACCTCGCGCGGGCTGTGCAGGCCGCTGCGCTGGGGCGCGGGCCGCACCTTGCGCTCGCTGCACGCGCTGCGCGCCGCTGCCTGTGTCCTCGAAGAGGTCGTAAATGTTGTTGGCGATCTCGTTGGCATCGGCATACGCAAGGCGGAATGTCTTGGTGCGCGCCTGGCCGAAGGTCTGATCGAGTTCATTGATGAGCCGCTGCACCTGCTGGCAGAGACCGATATCGCCCAGCACGATGATCTGGTTCGAGTTGGGGTCATAGCTCACCTTGGCGTAGTTCGGGAACGTATCGACGATGCGGTCATACACAAACTCCGCGCTGGCATTGCGCACGGCGAAAATCTTGATGACCACCGTGCCGCGATCGAGACGATTCATCACGTCCGTGCGGGAGTCGAGTACGGGAAGATCGCCGACCTGCGGCATGTCGCCAAGCTGGTTGAGAATGATGACATCGTCGCGTTCGACGACGCCAACTTCGTTCAGCCGAAACGCAGTGAAGAGCATGTCGAGAGCGCGGTCGCGATCAATGAACTCATCACTCACAAGCGTGATGCGGCGATTCTTGAGGATCGCCAGGTTCATCGGCATGATGACCTTGCCCGTCATCTCCGCGATCCACGGGATGAACTGGTCCACCGACATGTCGTTGAAGTTCAGTTTGACCTTCTCATCCGGCACAGGGCGACGGACAGGCGCGCCGTGTGTCGGCGGTGTTGCGTTCTGCGGTTGCGCGTTTCGGTCCTGGCGCGATTCCGGCGCTTGTGGCGCGGGGCGGCCATCCTGCGCGATGGCAGGCAGAACGAGGAAAGCTGCGATCAGGATCGCGATGACGGGCTGAAAGCGATGGCGAGGAAACTTCGTGGACACGGATTCACCTTGGCTGATCTTCAGTTGAGTGTCGTTCGTTCGTACGGGTCAGGCCATTATCGGCCCGGTGCGATCAGTCTGCTTATTTGTCGGGAGCGGGCTTCGCCGATTCCTTCGGCTGATCCGACGCCTTCTCAGGCTCCGGCTCGGGTTCCGGCTCAGGTTCGTGCGGAACGTCGGGATCGTCAATCGGCGGCTCCGGTTCAGGGTCGATGCCGCTGGGGTCGTTCGGATCATTCGGCTCCTGCTGCGGTTCCTGCACTGGTGCCGGGCGAGCGGCCTGCCGCGATGGAGGTGTTGCAGGCGGCACGGCGTTCGCAGCCTGCTCTCGAGCGCGTTTTTCCGCTTCCAGTGCGGTTTGAGGCGCGACTGTTACGCCGGGAAGTCTGCCGTCTGAAGGCATTGGCGCGTTGAAGGCGAGCGTGCGCCAATCCGGGAAGATGGGCACATCGTACTCGCCGCGCTGCCAACCGAGACGAACGGACTGTGGCGCATTGACAGCGAGCACCTTCACGCCGTCGCGTTCTTCACCGACCACCAATCGCATTCCAGCTTCGGTTGCGCTTCGCGCTTTGAAGAAGACTTCGTTGCCGACCGCGCCAGCGACGGCCGGGCCGCCGTAGGTTGGTGGCGGTGGCGGTGGACCTGTGGGCGCAGGCGGCGGTGGCGGTGGTGCAGTGACGGGCTGCTCAACACGAACGACCGGTGGCGGCGGCGGTGGCGGGGGCGGAAGCGGCTTGAAGAAGACGGAACGACCGTTGAAGCGATCGCGGTACGTATCCATCTCCGTCGTGTGCTTGGTAACCAGTGTGGCGACACCCTGCGAGGGATCGCTCGCGCCCATGCCGCCGCCGAATGCAGCGCTCAGAAGCGAAGGCACGTTGGCGAGCAGGATGATGGCGGCCAGCACAAGCGCTGCTGCACTGGTGATGGCCGCTCCGTTGAGTGAATCACGGTTGAACATCACGCAGACCTCCCGCCTCGGCTCGGCGCGGGAACAACCCACGCTTCGACATTCATTCGCACGCTCACGCGGCGGCCTGTTGTGCGCGTCAACTGAACGAGCGTAACGGCTTCAATCTCAGGGCTTGATTCAAGCTGACGAATGATCGAGACCGCCACATCCGGCGCCGCATCGAAGCGAAGCTCGCCGCTGAGCAGTTGGGGTTGCTGGCCGCCGGTAACAGAGATCAGTTCACGGCCCTGCACGTTGCCGCGCGGGGTCAACGTGAAGCTGTCCTGCGTTACGCCGCTGTGCGAGCCGAGCACTTCGTTGATTCGGCGATGAACGGCTGTGCTGCCGATATCCGCACTGCGCGGCACATCAACCGGGCCGAGCGAGAGAATGACATCGTCCAGCATGGCGATTTCAGCGCGAAGGCGAGCCGCATCGCGCACGTTGCGCACATCGGTCTGAATCTTGTCCGCCTGCTGCGTCCACGATCGCTTGAGTGGCGCGACATAGTCGTTCCAGAACACGAACAGCAGTAGCGCAAGCACGCCGTAGCCCGCAAAGCGGAGGGGAGTGGGAAGCTGAGCGAAGCGCTCGAAGATCGTCTGTCGCTCGCTCATCCTGCACCTCGCAATCTTTCCATAATCATCTGAAACTCATCACGAAGACGTTGTTCAAGTTCCTCGTCACCTCGGTTGCGTGCGGCATTACGCGCTTCTCCCCATTTACGAAGCGCTTCGCGCGCTTCCGGCACGCTCCACGAGGCAACAGCCTCGCGCGTGATCGGATCGGGAATGTCAGCGGAAGGCGCGGTTCGCACGCCGGGCCGACCGCCGTCGATGCCGTCAGGTCGATCGCCGCCGAATGCAGAAGGCGTCAGATCAGTTCGTGGCGCACGAACCGGCGCGGAATCGTCGCTCGTCGGGGCTGGCGGGGGTGTTGTGCGTTCCGTTGCTGCGGGCGGTTGCGAGATCGGCGGCGCTGTCGTTGTGCCTGAGACAAGACGAGTTTCAGTCGTGTCGTCAGGTTGCGTGGCTTCGGGCCTCGGCACGCCGGGGCCGCGACCATCGCGACGATCGACGACGGTGTACGTCGCGTAGTCGAGTTCATCAGGATAGTTGTGGCGACGGAACGGCCTCAGCAGTTTGGCGGAGAGCGTAAAGGTGTAATGGCCGTGTGCATCCGCGCCGCCCCAGTTAATCGCGAAGTCGTGGAAGATGCCTGAATCGCGCAGTTGCGCCTGCATGAGTTCAACGACTTCCACTGCGGAAAGGTTCTGCTTGGGGTTGGGCAAGGCGCGGCCCTGAACCATGAAGTTGCGGCTCTGATTCGCCACGCGAATGGAATCAAGCTCAATCGCTTCAGGCGTGTTCACAGCGATATCCGAAAGAATTTTCGTCATCGACCACGTGTTGCGTTCCAACTCGCGATAGACGACGAGACGATCGCGTGTGGCATTGACGGCAGCGAGCCGCTCAGCGATGTCAGAATGCCGCCAGTTGAGAATCGCAAGGCGAATGCCGCTCATCATCAATGGGCCGAACAGGATGGCCAACAGGCAGGCGATAACGACGACACGAGCAGTGCGCACATCTGAGAGCACGCCTGAGACGCGCGTAAGCAGGTTTGGCGTTTCAATAGGTGCGGACTGCTGAAGCTGCGTGAGCGGCGCGAGCGCGCCGGTACGAGCGATGGCCGCGCCGGCAGCAATGCCGTACTGCGACCACCAGCCATCATCGCCCGGCACGTTGGCCAGACGTGAAGCGGCGATATCACGAACGACTTGAGGGATCATCAGGCACGCCGAGCCGGACGGAACCGCGTCCATGCGCTCATGCACAGAGCGGACGACGGATTCAATGAACGCGCCGGTGTGCCCTGCGCTCAGGCCGGTTTCTGCGATGACGCGCCCGACCCCCGTTTTCCATGATTGGGCATCGCCCGCGTCTTCGCGCACGCCGCGGAACGCTGCGCCGCTGGCATGCGAGAGTGCGAGAGCCATCGTTCCACTGTTGCGGTCGAGCCACACGAGCGGCTGTGTCGGTCGCTGGCCGTCAAGCAGCGCAGCAAGCGAAGCGACATCGGCAACGAAGCGCACAGGCCGATCGAACTCAGGAAGCTCAATCGAGGCGGATTCAGGCCATGCGAGAATGATGCCTGAGCGTGTCGTTTCACCCGGTGCGGATTCCAGCACGGCCATGCCGAGCCGGTGCGGTGGGGCAATGCCGAACAAATGCGCTTCCGCCTGGAGTTTGAGCGCAGGTGCGAGGTGCTCAAGCGGCGCGTCGGGCAGGGGGCATGTGCGGCAGATGACGGCACACGCAGGCAGCACGTACAACACCTCGCTGGCGTTGTATTCATCGAGCCAACTGTTGATGCGGTTGGCTTGTGAAGCCGGGAACTCGCGCCAGACGAGAGCGGTCGGCGTTCCCGTGGTGCGCACGACAAGCACATTCCATGCACTGCCCGCACGGTGCAGAACGGCGAAAACGCCGGGGTCAAGCTGTCTTTGCGGTGGTTTTTTCACTGCTCTCGATACTCAAGAATGCGAACGGGGATGGTAGAACGATCAACGACCACAACAATTTCAACTTCTGCGCCGGTTGACATCGATCGACCCTTGGAGCTGATCGTGTACACGTTGCTGCGCGTGTCGAACATCGCGCCGAGCTGAACAAGCAGCTCTGGGCTGACTTCGGGGATTTCCTTGAGGTCCGCCAGACTGAGCAGGCCTTCTGTCCGGGAATCCCGCATGTAGAGGATTTCGTCTGCAACCACTGGCTCAGTCATGTAGATGTCGAGGAGAATGCGGCGGAACAGATCGGCGGAGACGGTGTTGATGTTCATCTTGCCCGACGGACGGTCTAGCGGGTCAATCAGCGTCAGTTCATCGAACACCGCGCGAAGCTGCACGGGCGTGAGGTCAGGCATCGCCGTGTTGTAAGGCGACTGAGAAGCGCGACCCTGCGCATCAATATTGCCGATTGGTGTAACGAGAAGCTGCTCCAGCTTGCTTTCTTCGTTGCGGCCAAAGCGGATCAGGGCTTTGGCCTGACGCTCTTCAATCTCGAGCCGCTCCATCACATCTGCGATCTTCGCCTTCGCCAGGTGAATGCGAGGCAGGCCGGACGTGGTTGCGCCGCCCGCAACTGACGTTGCGGTGAGCGAGGCTGACCAGCCTGCATCCAGAATGCCGTCCTGATTGTCAGGCGGGAACGTCATGGTGCCGTCGTTCTCATTGGCGTCAAGACGGCCGTTGAGGTTCCAGTCTTCGCCGCGCAGGTGCTTGGGCCAGATGCCTGCGACGAGTTCAAGCTCCGCAATGTTCTGGTATCGATCCTTGCGCTGTTCGTACGGCGGATTGAGGCTGAGGTAGTAATCACGACCGACGCCGAGGCCCATTGATTCATAATCCGGGCTACGCCATTCCAGAATGGCGTCGGCGATATCGAGCCACATGTTGTCCAGCACCATCAGCAAAGGCATGTCGATGGTGTTGATGTTCATCTTCGAGTGTTCGTCCATCGGTCCTGGCCACTCGCGGCCATGCGCGAAGTGACGAATGTCCCAGCTTGCACCGACGGTATTGCCGAACGCAACGTACTCCATCTCGCGAACCATGGCGAAGGAATCTTCAGGATCGGGTCGCTCGGTGTGCAGATGCATGACGGCAATGGTCTGCTCAACGCCGGATCGTGCGGCCCATCGCGCCTGCACGCGCTCCAGTGCATCGCGGCCGAGCGTGGATTGACGATGTGAAGAGAGTTGCACGCCGACAGTGATGATCGCTGCGAGCGATACCGCCCAGAGGATGATCATGACCACGGAGCCGCGGCGCTGTGGCACGTGACAGCGAGGAGTTGTTCGCGTATGGAACGTCATCATCATTGCGGCCTCCCTGGGCGCCCGCCCGGTCGCTGCTGCGGGACGCCGCTGTTGCCGCCGCCGCTTCCGCCGCCGCCAGCATTTGGATTCGCACTGGGGCGGCCGCCCGGTCGCCCGCCCGCGCCGCCACCACCGCCGGGTCGTCCACCGTCTCCTGCGCCAGGCCGTCCGCCATCGCCGGGTCGTCCGCCATCGCCAGGTCGTCCGCCTGTGCCATCGCCGGGGCGACCGCCGGGGCCACCACCAGGCCTGTTACCCAAGCCGCCGGGCTGCTGCTGCATCTGGTTCAGTGCTTCAGCTTCAGGGTCGGAAACGTCTTCAAGCTCTTCCTCTTCTTCGTCTTCATCGGGCCTGAAGTTATCCGCCGGCGGAATGACACGGTCGATTGGAACGACGGTGCGCAGGATTGCAGTCGGTGCGGTGTACAGGTCTTCGCCGTTGCGATGACCGCTGGCCATGAGTGTGATGCGAATGGCAAGAGGCAGGCCGTGATCGTCAGAGTCCCACGTGCGGAACCACTGATACCCGTCGTAGGCTTCGATGCGCAGCGCGAGCAGGCCTTCGACCACCGGCGTGGCGACGCCGCCCGCCAGCGGGTATTGATCAGGCACCGGATCACGTCGCTGCCAGAGCATTGGCGCGCCTGCGTGTTCTGCAATGCGGTACTGCGTTTCGTACTGCATGCCTTCACCGTTGAAGTCGATGTCCTGCATCAACCGCAATCGCGTGTTGAAGACCATGATTTCATCGCGGTCGAGATCGCCGAGCGGCGAAGGTGTCGAGTTGCTGCGAATAACCATCTTGACCCAGAACAGGTCTTCGTGGCGCACCACGGACGCCAGATCGCGTCGGATCATGTTGAGAGCTGCATCCGCGCGAAGATGCGCGTCGAGCCGCGTCTTGCTGCTGTCTTTTGCGCGGCTGAGGCTTCCCAGGCTCACGGTGAGGCTGCCCAGCACGAACGCGGTGATGACGGCAGCGAGCACAACTTCAACAAGCGTGAAGCCCCGCCGCGAGCTGTGATGACGCATCAGGTTATTCACCGAAGAGCCTTTCATAATGTCGGCCTTCGCGATCAAGCCATTCCTTCGGTGCGCGAGGCTCAAACGGATCGCCGCCGCGTTCGGCGATGTAGGCCTGCACTTCGATTGATTGCACGGCACGGCCCGTGAGCCAACTGACTTTCGCTGTAACGCGGAACGGCTGGCCGATGCCGATGTCTTCGATGGTGATGTCAAAAGCGTAGTCCTCGAACGGCGGATAAAAACTGCCATTGAGGTCGTAGAGTTTGCGGTAATCGACAGGGCCTTCGACAAGCACCATCGAAAGCAGTTCGTCTGCGAGCCAGGTGGCGACCATGCGCATCTCGCCGTCACGCTGCCCGGCCAGCGATCGGCTGCTGATGGAGACGACGACCGCAAGACCGATGCCGAGCATCACGGTGCCCACGATGACATCCAGCAGTGCCATGCCACGCCGGTTGGGAGCCGTTCTTCGTCGCACGAGGTACAGCATTACCAATCCTCTCTCATCTGCCCAGCGGCGTTCAGATCAATCGGCATGGGGAAGTTCGCTGATGCGCCGTCGCGAAACTGGCGGGGTGTAACGGCATACGAGGCCAGCGCGATCGTGATGGATTCTTCCGGCCCATCGAGGACGATTTCAATCATCGGCCGCTCGTGTCCGGGTCGACTGCGATACGGCCAGTTGGTGATGTCCACGCGCGAGCCGTCGATTCGCACTTCGCCCAGGTGAACGAAATCGGGCAACTTGACCGGCTGAATGTACCGATCCCATCGCCAGTCGTAGGCTTTACTCTCGCTGCCCTGTTCCATGTCGTACACGGTAACGATGAGCCAGCGGCGGGCTTCGTCGTACATCAGGCCGATCGGCTTCTCCGCGAGACTATCGCGACGGGCGTACATCGTGAGCATGTCCGCCACCTGATCGCACGTTGCGCGGAACTGGCGGTCCTGATTGCCAAGCAGGCGCGGCACCGTCATAGTCGCCAGGATCGCGAGGATCGCGATGACCACGATCAACTCGATGAGGCTGAAGCCGCGTGCGATTCTGGATGGACGCCTGATGCGAAGCATGAAAGTTGCGATCAGTTCACGATGTCGGCGTCTTCGCCGTCGCCGCCCGGCACACCGTCCGCGCCGAAGGAGACGATGTCGAAGTCCGGGTTCTCGTCGCCCGGGATGATGATGACAAACGGGTTGCCCCACGGGTCGATGAGGTCCTTCGCGCGCAGGTACTTCGGCACCAGCGCGTTCAGGTTGAAGTTGTTGGGCAGGCGCGACAGATTCTCATCGCTCATGTAGATGCGCACCTGCTGTGCGATGCTGGCCACGCCACTGGTAGCGACGCGCACACGCGAGCGGCCGATGTTGTCGAACAATCGCGGTGCGACCATCGTTGCCAGCAGTGCGATGATGACAACGACGACGATGATTTCAAGGAGCGTGAAGCCGCGGCGAGCCGTGCGGCGGGCGGGTCGGCGTGTCTTGTATTGTGTTGCGTTCATGTCGAGTTCCCATCAAGAGCCAGGGCGACGAAGCCCCCGTCAGTTGACCAATGTTTGCAGTTGAAGCAGCGGAAGAAGAATCGCCGCGAGCACGAAGCCCGCAACGGATGCCATGAGGACAAGGAGAAACGGCGGAAGAGCCTTCGTGAACAGCTTGAGTGAAACGTTGACTTGACGATCGAATGCCGTGGCCGCGTGCATGAGCATGGATTCCAGCCGACCCGACCGCTCGCCGAGGTTTACGACCTGCACAAGCAGCGGCGGAAACAGGCCGGAGCGTTCGAGCGGGTCTGCGAGTGACTTACCGCTGGTTACTTTCTCCTGCACTTCATCGAGCGCGGCCATCATGGCGCGGTTGACCAGCGTCTGCTGCGTAATGCGGAGTGCATCAAGAATCGGCAGTCCCGCGCTGGTGAGCGTGCCGAGCGTTCGCGTGAATCGCGCCACCGCCACGTCGCGCAGCAGACGCCCGAGCACAGGTGTGCGCAGCTTGAGTAAATCAAACTTGAATCGGTTCGCGGGCACTTTGATCCACGCTCGCCAGCCGAACCAAATCAGCGCAAGGGCGAGCAGGCAGTAGAACCAGTAGGCTTTGAGGAACTCCGCCACGCCGAGAACAACCACGGTGGGCCAGGGCAGTTCAAACGCGTGGCCTTCAGTAAGCGGCCCGATGAGATTCGGCACCAGCACTGTTACGAGAATCACGGCGCTGATGGCGATCAGGCCAGCCACGAGCATTGGGTAGAACGTGGCGCCCATGACTTCTCTGCGAAGCTCAAGCGAGCGTTCGAGAAGATCGGCAAGCTGATGCAGCACCGTGCTCATCTCGCCTGAGGCATCCGCAGCGCGCAACATGCCGAGCACCATGTCGTCGAATGGCGGTCCGTAATCGCGAGCGGCTTTGTGCAGCGTATCGCCTGCTTCGACGCGCTCGATGAGGTGATCGAGAATGACCGGCATTCCGCGGCCGGCGGCCTGCTTGCGCACCGTTCGCAGCGATTGCATGAGCGGAAGGCCCGCTTCAATCGCTGTAGCGAGTTCGCGCATGAGCGTGGCCATATCCGAACGGCTGAGCGTCGGTTTGCCTCCGATCCCCAGCGCCGCCAGCGAGAAGACCGGGGCGGAAGGAGCCTGATCGCGAGCGGGCATACGACGCGCGGGCGTCTTCGCTTTGCCGTTCGGCGTTGCTTCCGCCTCAAGGCGTGTCGCCGTCTCGCCTCGGCTGAGCAACTGGCGCACGGCATCGCTGCGATCATTCGCGACGATGACGCCGGTTCGAGTCTGGCCGTTGGAAGTCAGGCTTTGGTAGAGAAAACTCGGCATAGAGAACACTGAACAATAAACGCGCGATCACCACGACGCTTTGCAAAAACACTTATACGTCATCCGCATCCTGCGTTGCACGGAGCACTTCTTCAATCGTTGTTACGCCTTCCGCAGCCTTTTCCATGCCTTCCTGTCGCATGGTCTTGTAGCTGTCGCCAAGCAGCGCAGCCAGTTCAGCAGCGGGGCGATTTTCCGAGATCGCACGACGAACAGGCGGCGTGATGAGGAGCAATTCGAAATAGCCCACGCGGCCGTACTGGCCTGAGCCGTTGCACTTGTCGCACCCTCGGCCGATCCACTCTTTGCCGCCGAATCGCGCGAGCTCCGCAGGAGCCAGACGGTGCGCGACATCTTCGCGCATGGGAATATGCGTCTTGCAACCTTCGCAGATGCGGCGACCAAGTCGCTGGGCCAGCACGCCTTCAATGACCGAGGCGACGAGGTAAGGCTCAACGCCCATGTCGATGAGTCGGCCGATGGAGCTGACAGCGTCGTTCGTGTGCAGCGTGGAGAAGATCAAGTGGCCCGTGAGCGCGGAACGAATGGAAATCTCCGCGGTTTCCGCGTCACGAACTTCGCCGACGAAGATCACGTCCGGGTCCTGTCGCAGAATGTGGCGCAGACCGGTGGCGAATGTGAGGCCTCGCTTCGGGTTCACCGGAATCTGATTGATGCCAGACAGTTCATACTCGACCGGGTCTTCAATCGTGATGATCTTCTTGCGCGGGTCGTAAAGCTTAGAAAGCGCTGCGTAGAGTGTCGTGGTTTTGCCTGAACCAGTTGGGCCTGTAACGAGCACGAGGCCGTGAGGTTTGGCGATGAGTTTGTCGATCGCCTTGCGCATCGGCTCTTTCATGCCGAGTGAAATCAGGTCCAGCGGAAGCTGGCTCTTGTCGAGGATACGCATGACCACCGATTCGCCGTAGAGCGTGGGAACGGTGGAGACGCGGATATCGACCTTGCGGCCTTCAAAGCGCAGTGTGATGTGGCCGTCCTGCGGCACATAACGCTCCGCAATGTTCATGCCGCTCATGATCTTGATGCGGCCGATGAGCGCCGGCTGCAAATGCTTGGGCGGTGGCGGCTGTTCAATGAGCACGCCGTCAATGCGATACTTGACTTTCAGTTCGTTCTCGAACGGCTCAATGTGCACGTCGCTTGTGCGCTGCTGAATCGCTTCGAGCAAGAGCAGGTTGACGAGGTTGATGAGCGTCGGCTGCTCCGCCATGCGGTGCAGGTCGTCTGCTTCAACAGCGTCGAAATTGTGTTCCAGATCGGTCGTGTCGCCAGCATCACCGGCGAGCGATTCCGCCATGCGCTCGGCGGTCGTGCCGTAGTGTTCGCGCATGAGTTCGGAAAACGCTTTTTTCGGCAGGCCGATTCGCGTGATGGGGCGGCCGACGAGCGTGCCAATTTCATCGGCCGAGGCGATGTCGAGCGGGTCGAGCATCGCGACGACAAGACGATTGCCTTCGAGGCGAACGGGTACGACACGAAGGCGAACAGCGAGGTCTGCGGAGATCAGCGAGACGGCATCAGCGGAGGCCTTGGGCGCTTGTGGGCACCATTCGATGCCGAGCAGTGCGCAACGTTGACGCAGAGCATCTTCTTCGCCGCCGGCGGAGATGGAAGCATCGCTCTTGATGCCGTTGTTCGTGTGTGCTGCGATCGCCTCATCGGAGACGGATGCGGTCATGTCTTCTGGGCTGATGGGCACGATCGAGTCTTCCGTTTCTAAGCCGCCGGACCTCACTTGGCCCGGCGGCGTGATGCTTGAATACAGTCAGCCGCCTGACTGTGCAAAGAGGCGTTAGCGATTCCCTCGGCCTCGTGGCGCTTCGCGTCCGCCGCTTCCCTTGGGGTCATCGACCTGATCGCGTCCGCCGGGTTCTCGCACGTTGCCGTCGCGCTTCGGCTGATTGGGGCCGAGGGCAGGCGTTCCGCCACGCGGCGAATGCAGGCGATCGACGCCTTGAGCAGGATCGCTCGCGGCGCGGCTTGTATCAGCCAGCCAGCGTGAGGAGCCGGGGAGCTTGGCGAACTCTTCTTCGCCCATCAGGTTCTTCAACTCTTCGACAAGCTGATTGGCTCGTGTGTCACGAACGCGAATCAACTCGTGCGTGGGGTCCATCAGTCGCTCAACGCGCTCGCCGGACTGACGTGCCGCAAAGATGTCGCTCTGGTTCTTGAGCGCCCTTGGCTCATGATCCCTGAGTGCTTCGAGAATGGTCGCGTTGTGCGATGCCATCTCGGTGTTGAGCTGATTGTTGAGATCGATGATGCCCTGCTTCACATCGGGGTCGAGGCCGGTCATGCGGAGCGCTTCGCGGAAGATGCGCTGCGCAGGCGTAATGCGATAGACCCGCGGATAGCCGCGATCAAGCGCGTTGGCCCGGAAGTCCGCCGCTTTGGCTTCGGTCAGATAGCCCGCGATGATTTCGATGTAACGGTCGTTGACGTTACGCACATCAATTCGACGCTGAATCTGCTGATCCATACCCGACACGCCCGCGGCGGGGTCCTGCTTGCGGATCGCATCGAAGAGGTTGCGATGGCCTTCTTCAATGATGGCGTTGCGGCGACGAAGAGCCTCTTCCATAGCCATTTCATACTGCTGCATCACAGGCTCAAGAGCCATGTTGCCGCGCTCGTCGAGATTGAGTTCGCGAACGACATGGAAGAGATCGACGTTTTCACCTGAGAGACGAGCCTGAGGCAGCGTCTTCTCCCGTGTCATGCGTCGCTGAAATGATTCCCACTGGTTAAGCTGTTCCGGGCCGAGAAGTACCTTTACGTCCTCCTCAAAGCGCTCCTTGATGCGCTGCTTCTCCACGCGCCACTGCTCGAATGGAGCCAGCACGGCATTCAGCACCTCGCTGGGATCGGTGGATTCGGAGTTGCGAATCTCGTTCAATCGCTCCTGCGTGCGCAGCCAGCCTGCGTCGAAAGCGTCGCGATAGTCTTCATAGAGGCTCTCGACGATCATGCGCTGGCCGTCGTCAAGGTTCAGCCCCTGTGCGAAGATCACCATGTCGCGGTGCAGGTAGTCATGTTGACCGAGGGCGATGAAGCCGCCGGTATCCGGCTGGGCGGAAGCGGGGGCGGCCATCGCGCCGGCTGCAGCCATGCAAAGCACAGCAGCAAGGCGGGAAACGCGGTGGAATCGATGGGTTCGTGCGGTCATCACTGTAAAAGTCTCCCTGAGATCCTGATAACGACGAGGGTGACAGGCTCTTTGTATCGGCGTGTCAAACTCGTGGCCGGCAATGTCGCCGTGGTATGGATATCAACGCCGATCGCGGCGTCTTATGGCAGAGAATCCTCAAATGAAAATGAAGTGCCTCTGATTCCAGACCTATCGACACCTCGCCGGAATGGGTTTGTAAAAGGCTTCCCGCCCCGGGCCAATGGGCCTTGCCAGCCGTTACAGGTTATTTGCGTTCGGTTATTGTTCGTTGTTCAATCCGCTTCTCGGAAACTGTCTTGACTATGCGATCCACAAAGATGCCTGGTGTATGGATTTCGTCAGGGTCAAGTGACCCGATCTCAACGATTTCCTCGACTTCGGCGACTGTAACCCGGCCCGCAGTGGCCACCATGGGGTTGAAGTTTCTGGCTGTCTTGCGATAGACAAGGTTACCGGACGCATCAGCCTTCCACGCTTTGACCAGTGCGAGGTCGGCTCGGATGCCTCGTTCGAGGACATACTCTTCTCCGTCGAAGGTCTTGGTTTCTTTCCCTTCGGCGACAATCGTTCCCACGCCGGTCTTGGTGTAGAAGCCCGGAATGCCTGCCCCGCCAGCACGGAGTCGCTCCGCCAGCGTCCCTTGAGGGGTGAATTCCAGCTCCAGCTCGCCCGCCATGTACTGCCGCTCAAACTCGGCGTTCTCACCGACATACGAGCTGACCATCTTGCGAATCTGCCGCGTCTGGAGCAGCAGGCCGAGGCCCCAGTCATCGACGCCCGCGTTGTTTGAGACGGCGGTGAGGTTCTTTGCGCCGGTATCTCGCAGGGCAATGATGAGCTGTTCCGGGATGCCGCACAGGCCGAAGCCCCCCACGGCGATCGTCATGCCGTCTTGGACGAGTCCTTCCAATGCAGCGGCCGGATTTGGATAGACCTTGCTGACCATGTTCAGAAGTTTACCGAAGTCCCCGCGATGCGTGGCGTTCGTGTGTGGTAGCCTACTGAAGGCGGAACATTCCATTCGCATCAGGCGTACTCATCGGTGGACGTAGATTGGAGGTTGCCGGACGACATGGAGCCTTTACGGAACACAACGACTTCCGCCTTGCTTGAGGGTCTGCGTGATCCAGGCGATCCGGTGTGGTCCCAGTTCGATGCGCGTCTCCGGCCGGTGCTGATCGGCTTCGCTCAGCGGTACGGATTGAGCGCTTCGGATGCTGCGGACGCAGCACAGGAAACGCTTACCGATTTCTTTGTTCACTACCGTACTCGCTACGACCGCAGTCGCGGCCGGTTGCGCACGTGGATTCTTTCCATCGCCCGCCACAAGATTGCGGATATTCGTCAGGCGCGAGCAAAGAAGATCGGCACTGGGGCGGGGGCCGTCGAGAGCGTCCCGCCGATGGTCGAACAGATGCCCGCAGCAGAGCAGGATGCGGAAGATGTCTGGCGCGCGGAGTGCAAGCGATTTCTGCTGCAGCGCGCGATGCAAGAACTTCCTGATGCTGGACGCATTCAGCCGCGAACCATCCGCGCGTTCAGGATGCACGCGCTGGAAGGATATGCTGCTGCGCAGGTGGCCCAGCGGCTTGGCATGACAACGGAAGCGGTGTACATGGCAAAGCATCACTGCCTGCAAAGGCTTCGCACAATTGTCGCGGAGCTTGCTGAGTTGTACGAAATTGAATCTGAGGCCATTGATGGAGTCATCGGCTGAGCGATCCGGCGAAGGCGGCGCGACCGAGTCGGCCGCAGCGGAATCCGCCGTCGCGCGGCTGATGCAGTTGCGCGCCCGCCGAGGTCAGCATGTGCCCAACCTGCCGCCCGCGCGGTTCATCGACGGCACACGAATGCCCGCCGATCTCAGCATCGCGCATCGCGACAGCGCTGCGTGCCCAACGTTGTGTGAGATCGAAAGCGCATTGGCCGGCGCAGCGGAAGCGCCGAATCTCGTTGAGCATCTGCATTCCTGCGAGACGTGCGCGATCAAAGCGGACGAGATTGCAAGAAACCAGCGTTTTCTCAGCAGTCTTGCAGAAGAAGATCGCATTGCACTGGCTCGTTCGCTGGCCGACGGCAGCTTCGCGGACAGCCTGCCGATGAACGACATTGAGGGCTACGGCTTTCTCGGCACGGTGTATTCGGGAGGCCAGGCGATTGTTTACGAAGCGGTGCAACGTTCGACGAATCGCAAGGTCGCGCTGAAGGTGCTGCTGCGTGGCGAGTTCGCAACTCTCTCGCAGCGTGAGCGATTTCAATGTGGCATCGCGCTCGCAGCAACGCTTCGCCATCCGAATGTTGTCGCTGTTCACGACAGCGGCGAAACGGCAGATGGCAGACTCTACTGCGTGATGGAATACATTCACGGCCAGCCGCTGGATCGTTTTCTTGCTTCTCGCAGGCTGGCGCCAGGCTCTCGCACTCGTGCGCAGATGGAAGCGATGATGCGCATGTTTGCGAAGTTGTGCGATGCAGTTCACCACGCGCACCGTGCGGGTGTGATTCATCGGGATGTTAAGCCGCAGAATGTTCTGGTGGATGAAGCGTTTGAGCCGCATCTTTGTGATTTTGGTCTTGCCGTGCGCGCGCGAACGAGCGAGCAGCCAACCGGATCAACCGTTGTTGCAGGAGCGCCAGTCACAAGATTTGCAGGCACGCCCGCGTTCACACCGCCTGAGCAGTTGCGATCGTCTGCCGATGAGCAATCGCCCGTGGAGCCGGATGAACATACCGATGTCTATGCGCTGGGCATGACGCTCTATCAAATGCTTGCGGGGCGACTGGCCTACAGCGGGGCATCGTCCGTGCCTGAACTGCTTCGCGATGTGGATGAAGGGCGTTGCCACCCGCCGACGGCATTCGCGAGCGATGTGGACCGCGATCTCGGTTCCATTGCGATGAAGGCGATCCATCACGACCGGGCCAAGCGATATGCCAGCGCGGCGGCGATGCGTGAAGACATCATGCGTTGGATCAATCGCGAACCTGTAACGGCCCATGAGGGCCATTGGTTGTATCGAGTGAAAAAGTGGTCGCGCCGTCACTGGCCCGAGTTGGTCGCGCTGATCGCAGCAGTGGTCGCGCTCTTGCTGTTTGTCATGCGCACGGTCGGCATGTAAAGCTCACAAGCCGAGCTTGAGCGTCGCGTCTTCGAGCAGATACAGACCGATGAGCCAGTCGTTGATGAGATACGGATCGATCAGCAGGGTGCCTTCGACAGTTCCATAGTTGAGGAACTGGCGATTTGCCTGGCTGACCGGCGTGCTGAGCTGCACTTCGAGCGCATCGTATGGCGAGGGCATCGTGCCGAGACAGCAGCCGTCCCACTGGTTCAACATCACCAGCAATTCAGTGGCCTGGAGCGCGGCAGTGGGGAACATGAGATAGCCGGAGATGCGAACACGTTTGCCATGCAGCATGTCGATCCGCTTGGGAATGTCATCCATGCCGAGGCGCGGCTGATACGTTTCCGCGGCGGAGAGCAGCAGATCCCATGTTACTTCGTAGGGCGATTCGTCGGTGCCTTCACCCTTCAAGGTGAAGGTTTCGTCAAGCAGCAGAGAACCGTCTGCCTGACGCTCAACCTTGCTCGGCAGCGGTTTTCGCTCCGGTGCTGACGCTGCGGTCATCCACGGGTTTTCAGGATTCTTCGGTGTGTCTGAGTGTGTGTGGTCGCCCACGATGGTCGTGCCCGTCGTTGTGGTAACAGCGATCGGTGGAACGCGCTCTTCAGACGATTGCGGCAGTTCCTCGCGACTGGTCAGCAGGTCTTCAACAAGATCGCGAGCCGCGTCCGTCAGCTCAACATTGACAGGCTCGGGTGCGATTTTGGTTGTTTCAACCGTCTCCGTTTCGGTCTCCGACATGTCAGGAGCGATCGGCGTCGGCATACGCAATGCGGTTGTTGTGTCGGAAGAAGCCAGCGGCTGCGCGCTCGCGCCTTTCGTGCGCATCTGCATGAACGCAATACCGCCTGCAATCGCGGTGAAGATCAGGATGATGGACCAGAAGAGGCGCATAGGAAATCCACGAATCAGAAACCGAGCATGGCGTTCAGCCTGCGTTCATCCCAGCGGTTTCAGGTGCTTGATGACGGCAGTCTGATACGCACGGGCCGCAGGGGCTGCGCCGGCCAGCGCCGCCAGCAGGATTGTTGCCATGACGAGGACAAAGGTCCAGACCGGCTCAAGCGAGGGCGATACGACCACGCCGAGGCGTTGTTTCATCAGTTCCGCCACGATCTGCACGCCGATGAAGCACAGTGCCACGCCCGCCAGTGCGCCAAGCAGGCCGAGGATGGCGGATTCTGTCAGCACAAGGCCGAAGACGCGCATCCGGCTGGCACCGAGCACACGAAGTACCGCGATCTGTCTCCGCCGCTGTTCCATGGAGTTATACAGCGCAAGCATGATGGCGATTCCGCTGGAAACCAGCACAACGCCCGCGATGGCGATGAAGACCTGGTCGATGTTGGAGACGATGTTGAACAGCTTGCCGACTTCAAAGTGGGGGTCCGCAACGGTGATGGAGATATCTGTGCGGAGCGTGTCGTAGATTTGCTGCTGCGCAGCGGAAAGCTGCCGACCGGGGCGGGTCGCCACGCGAAGATAGATGCCCGTGATGAGGCGATCCGCATCAATCAGATCGGCTTCCGTGGCGAGCGGCACGCCGGGGTTGGCTTCGCGGCGTCGATCATGCGCGTGAATGATCCACGAACTGGTGAGGTCGGTGAACAACGCGCGATCGTGCGCGCTGCCGGTTGGCTCAAGAATGCCGACGACCTTGTAGTTGTATTCATAGTGAACGTGCGGGGCGGGGGCGTTGGGGTCGGGCGGCCCGCCGACGAGCCAGCTTCGCTGGCGCGACTGCTCCATGCCGTGCGTGAGAAAAAGCTCGCTGCCGATGGTGACGCCCGTGACGCGCGCTGCGGTCGCGCCGACGACGACTTCAAAGGAGTCTTCGAAGAAGCGGCCTTGTGATACTTGCCAAGGCGTGCCTTCGTGCGGCTGGAATCGCGTGAAGAAGTCCCGTGTTGTCGCCATCACCGGGAAACCGCGATAGCTGTCGCCCTGCTGAATGGGGATCGCAAACTCCCACGGGAATGAACCGGCGATGGAGCGATACTTTTCCCACGTCAGGGCCTGTCGCGGGGGTGCGGAGTAGAACACGCTGTTCAACACGGCCAGCAGTGGGCTAGCTTCGGCGGAGACGAGCATGTGCATGTTGCCAGCCCCGCGCTCGAACGCCTGACGCCCCGACTCCTTCATGCTCAACAACACCAGCATGAGCGCGACGGCCACCGCGACGGTGATGATCGTCGTTACCGTCGAAAACATGCGAGTCGTCATGCTGCGGAGGATGATCGTGAAGTCAGTCATGAGGCGTTTTCCAGCGATGCCGTTCGCGTGAAGCGCGCAGGCATGGCGGGGTCATGGCTCGTGCACAAGAGTGCCGCACCTTGTTCTACACAGGCGCGCTGAATCAGGTCCATTGCTGCTGCGGCGTTCTCCGGATCAAGGCTTGCAGTCGGCTCGTCGGCCAGCACCAGTACGGGTTCGCACGCAACCGCACGTGCCACCGCCACCCGCTGCTGTTGACCCACGCTCAGCTGCTCAGCGGCGCGATTCGGCTGATCGATTCCAAGCCGATCGAGGAGCGCCAGTGCGCGCGCGCGATGCTCTGTGGGCTTGATGGCCGAGAACATGAGCGCGGCCAGCACGTTCTCAAGCGCGCTGAAACCGTGGAGCAGATTGAACGTCTGGAAGATCATGCCGATTGAGCGGCCGCGAAAGAGATCGCGTTTCTCACCGCGCAAGGCGTGAACGTCCTGACCATTGACGCGGATGACGCCGCTGGTCGGTTCCATCAAGCCTGCGATCAGATAGAGCAGCGTACTTTTGCCTCGCCCGGAGCGGCCGGTGAGGAGCATCTGTTCGCCCGCATCGAGTTTGAGATTCGGCAAGTCCACCACCCACGGCGCATCCGCCTTGCTACTTTCGTAGCGGAACCGCAAGTTGTCGATCTGGAGGGCGGGAGGCGTGGTCATGGTTTGGAAAAGTGGATGACACTATACGTGATCGGAGAAGCCGTCGCGTTCTCGCGTTACGAATCGCTGCTTGATTCAAGCGATCGCCTTTGCGCATTCTCCAGCTTTGTGTCGATCAGTCGAGAAAGACGAGCTTCCAGCGGCAGATAGAGACGTGCATAGACGGGCGTGAACATGACGAAGGCTGCGACCAGCCACGTTACGAGCACGGAACCGATGAGCGTGTCGGTCATCCAGTGCGCCCCGCCGAAGACGCGCGGCGTGCTGAGAACGATGACCGCAGGCAGCATGAGCCAGATCCAACGGCCCGCTCCCCAGCGGAAGAGCGTCATGAAGAAGACGATGAAGAATACGCTGCCGTGGTTCGAGGGGAAGCTCCTGCCAGACACGGTCTTCACCTTAACGGTGTATTTGGCGTCGAGATTGCGATGTTCGTCGCCCAGAATGATTGCAGGGCTTTGCCTTTCAAAGACACGTTCGAGTCGGTTATTGATGTTATTCACGACATACCATGTGGCGAAGATGAGCACTGCAAAACCGGCGACGTGCCGCGCGGGGGGCACGAGATGGAGTGGTGTTCTTTCAGTTTTGGCGCGATCACTCTCTGCGTTCGTCAGCCGCCACGCGATGGCTGCGTAGATCGCCATCATGATGACGACGCAAAGTGCTTCGCCGGGCCAGCGATTGAAGTAGATGAGCAGGTAGTCGATCGCAGCGACTCGCCCCACGATGCCATTCATCGCCATCGCGACGGGCAACTCGATCGAATCCAGTCGATCGAACCCGAACCGCTTCCAAAGCAGGAACCCTCCGCCGCAGGCGACGACTGGGGCGAGCAGTGCAAGCGCGTTTCTCAGTGGGCGGGTCATGCGGCGATTATAAAGAATGCGCTCAGAATCGCACGCCGCGCTGAATCTCGCTTATTTTGGCAGCGTGGCCAGTTCGCCCTCAACCTCGCGCATCAGTTCCCGCATCGTTTCCGGGCCGAAGTCGAATTTCAGATCGGCAGCGGCGAACAATTCCGGCAGCGGTCGTGAGCCGCCCAAGCTGAGCGCGCGGAAGTAGTTGTCCAGCGCCTTGCGCGGATCGCGGCGGGATTGAAGCCAGAGCTGCAACGCGCCAAGCTGCGCGATGCCGTATTCGATGTAATAGAACGGCACGGAGAAAAGGTGGAGCTGCCGCTGCCAGCCGGTGGCGCGGTACTGCTCGATGCCGCTCCAGTCCACCGCAGCGCCAAATCGATCATCCAGTTCGAGCCACTTGGTCGTGCGCTGCTTTCTTGTGTGATCCGGATTCGTGTAGAGCCAGTGCTGGAAAGCATCGATCGTCGCAATCCACGGAATCATCTTCGACAAGTCTTCCAGATGTGTTCGACGGGCGCGGCTGGCATCCGCTTCATTGAAGAACTCCGTCAGATGCGGATGCGCGAGCAGCTCCATGCTCATCGACGCCACCTCTGCAAACTCGATCGGACTGTGGCGATAATGCACAAGCGGCTCTTCATTGCAGAGCATGGAATGGAAGGCGTGCCCCGCTTCGTGAATCATGGTCTCCATGTCGCGTTTGAGACCCGCTGCGTTCATGAAAATGAACGGCCTGCGAATGCGGTCGCGGTTGTATTGATAGCCGCCCGGCGCTTTGCCTTTGCGCGAATCAAGATCGAGCGAAGGCGGCGTGCCTTCTCGCATCGAGTCGAACATGGCGCCAAGACGAGGGTCGAGCTTGTGGAAAAGCGAAGATGATTTCGCGATCAGTTCGGCCGCGGTCTCGAATGGTCGCAATGGTTTGCGGCCCAGCGCATCCACGGCAAGGTCCCATGGTCGCAGCGATTCTCCGGGTTTATCAAGGCCGAGCGCGTGCGCCCGCTCGGCGTTCAGCTTGCGATACACCGGCACGCAGACATGCTCCGCGCCACGATGAAAGGCTTCGCAATCTTCGGGCGTGTAGTCGAAGCGATGCTTGGCCTTGAACGAATAGTCGCGGAAGTTGTCGAAGCCTGCATTGCGAGCGATCTGGTGGCGCACCTTGATCATCTGATCGAAGATGTCGTCGATTTTCTCGTGATCGCGCTGGCGCCGGGCCGCAATACCTCGCCACGCTTCCTCACGGGTGGCGCGATCAGTTTCTTCGAGGAATCGGCCCATCTGCGGCAGGGTGCGCTCTTCGCCCCGGAAATCGACGGTCATGGCGCCGCAGATTTCGTCATACTGCTGGCCGAGCTTGGTGTCTTCGGTCATCAGCGGCACGTTTTCATCGCGGAAGAGTTCGACATCGGCGCGAATGTCGCGAAGCATGACCTCGTAACGCTTCGCATTCAGGTCTTTCGCATGAGGTGAGGCAGCGATCTTCTTGTCCAGCTCAAAGCCAATTTTGCGAAGCTGTGGCTCCACATTTTCAACAAAGTCGAGATACGCCTTCTTGATGGCCTCATCTGTCGTGTCGCATGTCATGCTGATGTAGAGGTTCGCATGAGCTTCACGCGCTGCGGCGTCCAGCTCGCTGCGATCAAGCAGCAGCCGCTCAAGGCAGTTCTTGCAGTGCAGGTCGCGATCAAGCAGAGCTTGATAGAGTGGTTTGAGGTTCTCCCACTTCGAGGCATCGAGTGAGGCGGGAACGAAATCCGAGGTGATGGCGGCAGTCATGATGTGAGAGCATAAGAAAGAAAGCCCATGGATGGCAATCCCTGGGCTTCGCGGCGATGTCTGATCCTCTTTCGTATGGAAAACGCGGGCGACTTCACACCCGACGACGGGCTGCGCCGAATGCCGCCATGCCGAGCAGAAGCAGCGCGCCCGGCGCGGGTACGAGGTTGGCTTCCACCCAGTCCATCGCTGCGTCGATCTCGCGATGGTCTGCGCCCTTGCCGAAAACGATCCAGAACGATTCGGAAGCCAGGTAGTTGTTTGAGATGAGTTGCAGTTCGATCAGATAGACGCCGTCTGCCGGTTCACCCGCAAGTGCATCTGGGCCGTTCAGGATGAAATCGAGATGCGAGTCGAAGCCGCCGGATGCATCTGCGACGAAGTTGAAGCCGCTGATGAATCCTGCTCCAGTCGTCGCGCTGAGCGGTCCAAGTTCGAGCGTGATGGAAGCGTGTGAGAACGGGTCGAGCGTATCGAAGCCGTTGCCGTTCCACAAACCGAGGGCGGCGATGATGTTGAAGCCGATCGTCGTGCCCGCAGCGAAGAGGCCTGCATCGCCTTCAAAGCCTGGGTCATCTGTGATCCAGAAGCCGTTGGTGAACGAGAATTCACCTTCGAAGACGCGGCCTTCAGTAGTGAGCTGATTGTTGCGAAGGCCGACTTCGATATCGCTGTGATGACCGCCGCCTGCAAAGGCCGCAGTATTCAGAGAACCAGCGAGCAGAAACGAAGTGATGAGAGAAATGTAAGTGCGAACCATGAGTTTTTCCTCCTGAGAGCAAGTAAGTCAATGTATGTATGCCCCCCATCAATGGATGAGCGGGTGTATGAAACAGCGGCGCACGCCTGAAGGGCGTATCAAGGACACTCACCCCATGCGCCGAGCAGAATAAGCAGGTCGAGCACATCAACGGTGCCGTCGCCGTTCATGTCTGCCGGGTGGCCGGGGTTGTTGCCCCATGCGCCGAGCAGGATGAGCAGGTCAAGCACATCGATCGTGTTATCACCATTGAGATCGCCTGCGCATGTCGGCGTGCCGGGCGAGTCGGCAAGGTTCTTGACCGCCCAGGCAATGGCCTCATCGTGGTTCTGTTCCGTATCGTTCTGATTGAAAACTATCCAGAACGGTTCCGAGCGGTCAATGCCCGTGGTGCTGACCCATGCTTCGAGTTCGAGCAGATAGACGCCCATGCCATGCGGCGCCGTGAGTGTGTACCACGGGTGAACGTGAATCACGCCGCCCGAACTCGCGAGGCCGAGTTGCAA
The DNA here is from genome assembly GCA_035443885.1 of Phycisphaerales bacterium. Classification (GTDB taxonomy): domain Bacteria; phylum Planctomycetota; class Phycisphaerae; order Phycisphaerales; family SM1A02; genus DAOMNO01. Next base: position 229,978 of record DAOMNO010000003.1, on the reverse strand, counting down.
ACTCGGCAGGGATTCGCGCGGCTGGGGGTCTTGCAGCGGGGTTTGAATCGTGAGCGAGGATCGCGTGATCTGCAAACGCTCCGTGGGAATCTCGTCGAAGTGCTGCGACGCGGGGTTCCACTTGCGAAGTGCTTTGCGAATGGCGATGCCCACCGCAGCGTTGGGATTGAATGTGCCCGCAGGCGCATCGAAGCCCGGATCATCTGTGAAGTTCGGCGCGAGTGCGCCGAACTCCGCAGCCCAGACGCGCGTCGGCACGATCGGCCCGCCACCTGATTGGACGGCTGCCGTAACGATCGCGCTGTTTTCGATCGTGAGGACGACATCTCCAGTGTGCTGCGCATGGACCGTGGACACAGCAAGCGATATGAGTGTGAATGTGAAAAGCGTTTGGAAACGCATGGGTGAACTTCCTGAGTTGATGCGTAACGAATGTATTGCGTGTGCGCGATTTCGTTCATGGTGTTGCCAGCGGGAAGAGCTTGTTCCGCTCCGGGCTGTCGTACACTTCGCGAAACTCAAGCGTCTCGACGCGGCCGTCGAGGAACAGGTAGTTCGAGAGTGAAGTCCAGCCTGCGACCGGGCCGCCGTGCGCGCCGATTTCGATCTGTCTCACCGCGAAGCGAGGCACTTGTTCGAGGAGCGGTGCGGGCAGATTCATCCAGCCGTCTGCGTGAACATGATCCGAGCGTGCGTATGCAGGATCGGATTCCGGATGACGGAAGCCTTCCGTGAGCATCACGAAGTGAACCGTGTTTGCAGGGCGCGGCACGGCGTTCAAGCGGGTGAATCGCATTTCCCGGCCCGGATTGTTCGGATCGGGATAGCTGTAGAGATCGGTGAGCATGACGTTGAGCGCGTAACTCGACCAGCGTGAGATGAGGTTTGCAGGCAACGGTGTGCCAGGCGTGTTTCTCATCCAATGCAGCGCGTCAGCCAGTGTGAGGCCGTCGTGCGAACCACCTTCTTCAGATGACCAGTAAGGACTATGGTCAACGGGGGAGCGAAGGCCGAGCGTGCCGTCGAGATAGGCCTGAGGTAGTTTTGTGAGCCATGACGATTTCGGATCGCCAGTGCCGCCGTGGGGCAGGCCCGCGGTAACGAAAGCTTCGCGGTTGACGTTCATATACATGATGTGCGCCGAACCGATCTGGCGCATGTTGCTCATGCACGCTGCCGCACGTGCGCTTCGCCGTACTGACCCGATGGCAGGCAGAAGCAGCGAGAGCAGCGTGGCCAGCACCGCAACGACGACCAGAATTTCCGTAATCGTAAACCCGCGCCGCCCGCGGCGCAGTGTCATGCAGAATGACATGAGGATTCTCCAGCGTTCAATGCGTCGTTCGCGCACGCCGAAGCGAACGCGACTGATTCACGCGAATCGCACATCAAGCGCGCCGCGACGAAGCGCGTGCGCAGCGTGATCCACGAAACGCTGACAACATGAACTCAGAAAACAGGCGGTGCACGAGGCGCAGAACGCACCGGTGCCATGCAGCCGACCATGCGACTGACAAACGACACCGTTACATCAGGCGCGGGCGAGCCGAGCGAGCATATGCTGATGAGAGCGGGCTGAAGCGCAGCTGCCGTGGCGAGGAACTGGCAGGTATTGCAGTCATCCGGATGTGGAGCGTCCGGTTCTTCATCGTTTCGTTCTGATGACTTCTGGTGAGCGCAGCAGTGCGAAGTGCAGACTGACACGGATGTTTCCGCGTCTGCTGGCACCGCGTGAAACACCATCGCGTGAACGTACTGCGGCAGGCCGAAGCCCGTGGCCAGCAGCGCGACCAGCAGGATGAAAGAAACCGCTCTTTGGTGCATGTTCAACGCATGTTAGACGCAGCACAATGGCGGTCAACGCGCGCGTGCGAAAATCAATCCGGATTTGTTGCAGTGGAAGTTTTCATCGCGTCTTCCTTGCCGGGTGAGTGTGTTTCCACTGCGACTGCGGGGATGTTCAGTTTCCGTTCGATGGCCGAAGCAAGAGCTTCTGCGTGCAGTGCATCATCGCACACGACGAACAGTGAGGCTCCGCTGCCGGTTACGTGGGCAGGCCGCTCTGCGAGTGCGCTGATTCGCGCAATCGCGTCATCAAGTTCAGGCGCGGTTCGAATGGCGGCACGGGCCAGGTCGTTGAAGAGTGCATCTGGCCGAGGCCCACCGCCGTTGCGGCACGAGGCGGCAAGATTCAACACGGCGTCTTCGCGCAGGTTTGGGCTGCCGAGCGAGGCCATTTCATCGAATACGCGATAGACGCGGCCGGTGGGGCACTGCGCGTCAGGGAAGGCAATCACCGCGTGGAGCTGCGTTGCGGAAGGGTGACGCTCGATTCGCTCGCCGAACCCGGACACGATCGCACTGCCGCCGTAAATGAGGAAGGGGATGTCCGAGCCGAGCGTTGCACCGACGGCGGCGAGGTCGTCGAGTTCAAGTTCGAGGTTGAAGAGTTCATTGAGGCCGAGCAGCATGGCGGCAGCGTTGGAAGACCCGCCGCCCAGCCCACCGCCAACCGGAATCCGTTTTTCCAGCTTCAGTTGCACAGGCAGTCGCCTTCCGACGCGATGTTCGAGGGCGAGATGGGCGCGTACAGCAAGGTCGGAAGTGATCGACCAGTCGATGTCGCTGGTTCGCTTGGCTTCCGAATGCCAGAGGATGGCGTAGCGGGAAAAGCGATCCTGTTCCAGCCGCGTGAGCAGGAGTTCATCGAACAGGGTAACGGTCATCATCCATGAACAAATGGGGTGCATGCCATCCGCACGGGGCGGGCCGACGGAGAGAGCCAGATTGAGCTTCGCGGGGGCGAGGCGTGTCAGCTTGGATTCGTTGGAGCCGCGATGAGTCATGACGTGAACGATAGCCCGATTTGTGTGTTTGATATCGCGGTGGAGCGCTGGAGTCGCCGTTGGCTGCGACCGACGCCAGCCAACATCCGCAGGCTCGGTTGAAGGCCGCGTTCTAATACTTTGAGTTTTGTACAAATCTCATGGTATTCCGCGGGGGGGTCGGAATGCAGAATTTGGTCTGTTGAGCCTGCTGGAGTTCTGCTTGGTGTGCGGTTGATTCGCCAACCGCTCAATCTCGTGCAAAAGTTGCAAATGCACGAAAGCAGGGGATCGTGAGGGACGATAATCGCATCCATGTGCCGGTTTTTTCGGCACAAACTCTCGGACCTCACGTTGAATCCAGAGGCCGCTCATGATTCTGTTGGACAGCGACCGTCGCCTGCATGAACGCACGCAGATCGAACGACCCTGCAAGGTCTTTGATCCGCGATCGCATAAATATCTACTGGGCTCGACGTGCGATCTTTCCGTCAGCGGGATGATGATGAAACTCGAACATCCGCTGCAGATCGCGCCGGGTGAGACGTTGCATGTGGGGGTGGCGCAGAAGCGGCGTCAGATGCTGCTTCGAGCTTCAGAAATGACGCCCATGCGAGTCGTGCGCTGCCTGCACTCGCCGGAAGGCGGTACGTGTCTCGGCCTGGAGTTGATCCAACCGCTGCAGATCGAAGCCAAACCGGTCCGCCGCGCTGCGTGAACCGAGTTCATCGCCAACAATACACAGCATGTCCCGGCCCACGGTGAACCAGAGGCTGTTTGTCGCTGCGTATCCGCCTCGCGCTCTGGTGGAAACGTGGCTTCGGGCCTTATCGCGCATGCCGCTACCTGAACATCGCGCTGTGTCGATCGATCAAGTTCACTTAACCCTGCAGTTCATTGGCGACACCCCAGCGAAGGAGTTGGATGCAGTCATGGAGTCCGTTGAGCGCTCGTGCGCGGGATTGAGGCAATGGACGCTTACGCCGCGTGAATGGATTGCACTGCCTGAGCGTGGCCCAGCGCGGCTTGTCGCCGTAGAAACCGATGCACCACCCACGCTGCTGGAGCTGCAACGCCGACTCGCCAGACGATTGGCGACGAACGTCAGGACGAATCCGTCGAAAGGCTTTCTGCCGCACCTGACGCTGTGCCGATTCCGTGTGCCGACGCGGCTGAACGCGCCTCTTCCCAAACTGGATACCTCGGCGAGCGTGCCATTCGATGTGTCGCAGGTTGTTTTAGTGCGCAGTGTGCTTCGGTCGGAAGGGGCGGAACATGTGCCGGTTCATCATTGTGAGTTGGGGTTGCATCGCGAAATGTAAAGCGCGGGTACAGTGCGCATCACACGGCTGAAGGAGGTTCTCGTGAGCGTGGGCGATATCGTTGTGCAGAGCGAACATTTGTCCGAGTCAGCGTCGAAGTGGCTCGCGGAGCGATGTCGATTGGTCGTTTGTCCGCATGATGCGCCGGATTTTCACGAGGCGATCGCTGTGGCGTCCGCGCTGGTGGTGCGCACCTATACGCGGGTGGATGCTCGCCTGCTGGACGCAGCGCCGCGATTACGCGTCGTCGGTCGCGCTGGCGTGGGGCTGGACAATATTGATGTGGAAGCGTGTCGCGAGCGGGGCGTGCAGGTGGTTCACACGCCGGATGCGAACACGCAGGCCGTGGTGGAGTATGTGGTTCGTCTCATGGGCGAAGCGTTGAGGCCGCTTGCGCCAGTAACGCGCTCGACCCCGCTGCACGAATGGACAATGCTGCGCGATCAGGGTGAAGCCGCCCGCCAAATGAGCGGCCTGACGCTCGGCATTCTCGGCATGGGGCGAATCGGCCGACGCATGGCGGAAGTCGCACGCGCGATGCGGATGAGCGCCATGTACAACGATTTGATCGAGATTCCCGCAGAAGCTCGCTTCGGTGCGCAGCCGGTTTCCGCCGAGGAACTCTTCGAGCAGGCGGATGTAATCTCGATTCACATCGACGGCAGAAAGAACAACCGTCGGTTTGTGGGTGAGCGATTGATCCCTCGCATGAAATCCGATGCGGTGCTCATCAACGCGGCGCGCGGCATGTTGATTGACTCGGTCGCGCTTGCCGCATTCATGCGGGCGCACCCGCGTGCGCAAGCGATGCTTGATGTTCACGAGCCGGAGCCGTTTGATGACGACTATCCGCTGCTCGGCCTGCCGAACGTGAAGCTATACCCGCATCTCGCGGCGCGCACGCGCGAAGCTTTGGAGAACATGAGCTGGGTGGTGCGAGATGTCGTCGCGGCGCTGGAAGGTCGGCAGCCGCAGTGGCCCGCACCGACTACCTGATGACCATCAGGAACACCAGAAACACCCCCGGCGGCACAAGCAGGCACGCGCCTGCCAAAGTCCAGCGCGTCAGCGGGGCAGATGTGCGGATGGCGATCATGTAATGGTACCAGAGGGTCGCCATCACCGCCGTAACCAGCGCGCCGCAAGTGAGGACGAAGACATCGCTGCGTGTAGGGCCGGGTTCACCGACGGCGATTGCCCAGAGCGCATAGCTCAACAGCAGACCGCAGAAGACGAAGCCGCCCGAAAGAGCAGCCAGCCCGACGACAAAGGCAGCCCACTTCGGTTCGTGCAGGCCGACGCCCAGTCGCAGCACGTTGCCGCATTCCGGACAGGCATTTCCCTGCAACGCGCGCAGGTTGTATCCGCACATCGGGCACGGCTCGTCCTGATCCGCGAGGAACATCGTGAGCATGGCTTGGTTGCGTTCGTCACTCAAAGGTGTGCCTCCCTGTGAAACGTGAGGTGCATGGTATCATTTCCCCCCCCGGGGCACGCGGCGTTTTTCATCTCGGCGTTTCTTATTGCGCGCAGCGAGCGCGGCAGGCGGTGAAGCCATGTCATTCCTCATCGAAGTCATTCACGCACGGCAGATTCTCGACTCGCGCGGCAACCCTACGCTTGAATGCGAAGTGGCACTCACTGGCGGCGCGACCGGTCGCGCTGCGGTGCCATCCGGCGCATCCACGGGTGAAAACGAAGCTGTCGAGCTGCGCGATGGCAACAAGAGCCGCTGGCTTGGCAAGGGTGTTGAGAAAGCCGTTGCGAATGTCAACGAGACGATCGCCTTTGAACTGTACGGCATGGATGCGCGCGAGCAGGAAGAGATCGACGCCACGCTGATTCAGCTCGACGGTACGGAGAATAAATCGAACCTCGGCGCGAATGCTACACTCGCGGTGTCGATGGCCGTCGCCCACGCTGCGGCGAGCGCAACCGAACAGCCGCTCTATCGCTATCTCGGCGGCACAGCGGCGAAGGTGCTGCCCGCTCCCATGCTCAACATTCTCAACGGTGGCAAGCACGCGGACAACACCGTGGACTTCCAGGAGTTCATGATCCAGCCGTGCGGTTTCGATGAGTTCGGCGAGGCTCTTCGTGCGGGCGTTGAAATCTATCACGCACTTCGCAAGGTGCTGCATGAAAAGGGGCTTTCCACCGCGGTGGGCGATGAGGGCGGCTTTGCGCCGAATCTGAAGTCGAATGATGAAGCTCTTGAAGTGATCGCGGTGGCAGTCGAGAAGGCAGGCTATTCGCTGGGTGAGCAGATTTTCATCGCGCTCGACCCCGCGATGAGCGAGCTGGCGCATGAAGCCAAAGGTAAGGGCTACTGCTTCTTCAAGAGCGATCCGAAGCGCATTGCCACCAGCGACGAGATCATCGACCTGTGGGCAGGCTGGTGCGACAAGTATCCGATTCGATCCATTGAAGACGGCTTGGCGGAGAACGACTGGGCGGGCTGGGCGAAGCTCACGAAGCGGCTCGGCGACCGCGTGCAGCTTGTCGGCGATGACCTGTTTGTAACTAATCCGAAGTTCCTGCAGCGTGGCATTGATGAGGGGTGCGCCAACGCAATACTCGTGAAGGTGAACCAGATCGGCACGTTGAGTGAAACGTTCGACGCCGTGAATCTCGCAGCGAGGAACGGGTACCGGGCCGTGCTGAGCCACCGTTCAGGTGAAACGGAAGACGCGACGATCGCGGATATCGCGGTGGCGACGAATTGCGGGCAGATCAAGACCGGTGCTCCATGCCGCAGCGACCGCAACGCGAAATACAACCAGTTGCTGCGGATTGCGGAAGACCTGGGTGAGCAGGCGGTGTACGGCGGGGCGCGATAACCCGGCGTTTTCCTCTCGAATCCGCATCTTTCTATGGATCGCTCCGGTATGGCTCGGTACGATGGTTCTGCCCCAGACCCGGAGATTGCCCTTATGAAGCTCGCACGCTTTGCTGCACCCGTTCTCGCCCTCGGATTGATTGTGGTTCCCGCTCTGTATGCCGCCAGCGGCATTTCAGACCGCGATCAGCGGCGGCTTGACCGCGCGAAGGAGATTCACGCGACGGAGATCGAGCGCGCCGCTGCCGACTTTCTCAAGCGCGTCGAGCGTGCGAACATGGTGCTGGAGAAATCCTATGAGCCGATCATCAAGTCATACGAAGGCCGTGATGCGGCAGCGGCAGAGCGGCTGAAGGCTGAACTGGCCGAGGTATGTGCGAAGGCATCATCCCTGATTAATATCGAGATTTCCAAGCATGTCGAACTGATGAGCGCGATCGGCGATTCGCTTGTTAACGCGAAGGGTGAAGCCGTGCCGACAGCGAGCCTCGGGAAGCGGGATTACGTGGTGCTCTACTACACCGCAGCGTGGTGCGGCCCGTGCAGGACGTTCACGCCGCGGCTTGTCAGCTTCTATAACGAGAAGCAGGAACGCGGCAACTTTGAAGTGATCGTGGTCAGTTCCGATCGTTCGCAGCAGGAGTTTTCGGGCTACATCGCGCAAATGCCGTGGCTGGCGGTGCCGTTTGAGTGCCGCGATAGCTGCGGATTGAAGCGTCAGTACGGCGGCTCCGGCATTCCGCATCTTGTGGTGCTTGATGGCGACGGCAAGGTGCTTTCGAGCAGCTACGAGGGCACGCGCTATGTGGGTCCGAATAAAGTGCTGGCGGACCTTGATGCGCTGATCGCTGCCAAGGCTCAGTAAGCCGCAATTCACGCCTGTGCAGTTCCGTTTATGCGCTTTGCGCCGCATGTGATGCGCCGCGCGCTGTGTTTCTCTGCGCATCTGAAGCCCACTGCTGGCATGGGGAGATTCTCGGTGTACCTTCGAGGCATACGCGGCGACGCACGCCGCAGAACCGACTGAACGGACATCCGTTCGCTAGCGTGGTCTGACGATCACAAGGAGAAGAGTAGAAATGAAGAACGCGATTCTTGCCTTTGCCGCTGTTGCTGCCGCCGGACTTTCCGCCGCTGCTCATGCAGGCACGATTACGTATTCCTGGCATGCCAGCACGGGCACTGCTTCCGTGGGCGACACCGTGGTGCTGACGCTGCACGCTTCGATCAACACGATGGGCGGTCCGTTCAACGGTCTTGCCGTCTCGGAGTTCAATATCGGTGTGGGCGATGCGCCGGGCATGGGCCTGCTGGACAACACGGCGCCCGGCGCGGGTCTCAAGCCTTCATTCCTTGTCGGTCATCAGGGCACCGTTGTGGGCAATGCGCTCATCGGCGCGCAGGCTGCACAGTTCCCACAGATGCTGAACCCCGGCATCAACACCGCTGCAGAAGTCGATCTGTACACCATTCACTACACGATTCTCGACGGTACGCCCCGTGAGATTCTCTTCGTCGCTTCGATTCTCGACAGCAAGGTGTACACCAATGCCTTCGGCAACTCGGCGACATATGACAGTATCTCCATGCCGTTCACGTTGAATGTCGTGCCCGTTCCTGCTCCTGGCGCGCTGGCTCTGCTTGGCGCTGCCGGTGCGATCGGTCTCCGTCGTCGCCGCAACGTGGCGTAACCCGATTCACGTCATCCGATACTCCGTCTCAAGCACGCCGCCTCGTCACTCACGACGAGGCGGCGATTTCTTGCGCAGCGTGTCAGACGTTGAAGCGCGATTCAGCGCGGCTGTTCCGCGGCGGATTCGTTTGCCAATGCGATAGGCACCTGTTCGACGGCTTCCAGCCCGAAGCCGTGCAGACCGGGCAGGCTCTTCGGATGGTTGGTGAGCAGCCGCAAGCGCGAGAGGCCGAGGTCGCGCAGAATCTGGCCTCCGATGCCGTACTCGCGGTAATCCATCGGCTGCGCTGCGCCGCCTACGCCGTCGAGCCGCGTGAAGCGCATTTCGCCGAAGGACAGCGGCCGCCC
>DAOMNO010000003.1:101882-220941 GCA_035443885.1 Phycisphaerales bacterium | reverse complement strand
GCGTGTTGACATCCTCCCGCAGGGGCCTGCGAATGCGCTGCAGCCGCGCACGAAAGTCGTCGCCGAAGCCTTCCGGGCGAAGGTACACCACAGCGCCGCGCTTGGCCTGCTGAATCATGCGGAGCGAAGCGCGAAGCTGCGCGCCGGAAGGGTTCGTCGCTTCATCGAAGATGTCGCCCAGCAGATCGCGCCGATGCATGCGCACCAGCACCGGTTCGGCGAACTGTCGCACATGGCCTTCGTCATCAAGCTCACCCACACCGCCGACCGTCAGCGCGAGGTGTGGGAGCGGATCGATGGTGCTTTGATAGGCGAACAGCGTGAAGCGGCCGTGCGGCGTGTCGATGGGCGTGCCTCGCGCCGGCTCCATGCGCTGCACGAGAGCTTCGCGCTCCAGGCGGTAGGCGATGATCTGCTCGACTGAGCAGATTTTCATGTCGTATTTTTCCGCGATGCGTTCGAGATCGGGCATGCGCGCCATCTCGCCGTCTTCACGCACGATTTCGATCAGCGCACCGGCCGGGTTCATCCCCGCAAGGCGCATCAGGTCCACGGTGCCTTCTGTCTGGCCGGTGCGCACAAGCACGCCGCCATCGCGCGCCCGCAGCGGGTTGATGTGGCCGGGACGCACAAAGTCATCGGGGGTTGATCGCGGATTGATGAGTAGTTGAATCGTTTTCGCACGATCAAAGGCGGAGATGCCGGTGCCTACGCCATGACGAGGATGGCCATCCACGCTGACCGTGAAGGGCGTACAGCGCACACTGGTGTTTGTCGCCACTTGCGGAGCGAGATCGAGTCGCTCACAGTCTTCGCCGGCCATGGCGATGCACAGGTATCCGCCGCCGACGCGCGTCATGAAGTTGATGATCTGCGGCGTAACCTTCTCCGCAGCGCAAACAAAATCGCCTTCGTTCTCGCGGTTCTCATCGTCAACCAGTATGACGATCTTTCCCGCGCGGAGGTCTTCAAGAATTTCAGGAATGGGCGAAAGTGCCATGGGCCTATCTTAGATGGGGTTCACCACAGAAAGCCACTGGCGGCTCCGTGCGTGCTGGCCTTCTTTATGCTCAATGGGCATAGCTTGCAACGGTTTCCGCAAGGAGCCGGACGCCGTAGCCGGTCGGGCCTTGTACGAGGTAATCCTGATCCTGTTCGGTTGCGCTCACGCCTGCGATGTCGATATGCGCCCAGGGGATTTTCTCATCGACGAAGAAGCTGAGGAAGGCGGCTCCCTGAATGGGGTGGCCATCGCGAACCGGGGCGGAGTTCCAGATGTCCGCATGCTTGGCGCGCATGCAGTCCTTATGCTCCGGCCAGAGCGGCATGCGCCAGATTTTCTCGCCGGTGGCGTCCGCAGCATCCTGCAGGCGACTGAACAGTCCTTCGTCAGTCGCCCACACACCGCTGCACCACTTGCCGAGCGCGACAACCACGCCGCCGGTCAGCGTGGCTGCGTCGATGATCGCCGTTGGCTTGAGTTTGTTACAGGCGTAAGCGAGTGCGTCTGCCAGTACGAGGCGGCCCTCGGCGTCGGTATTGGTGACTTCAACGGAAACTTTGTTGTAGAGCGTGATGATGTCATCGGGGCGATACGCTTCACCGCTCACCATGTTTTCAGCGCAGGGGAGGAGAGCGACGACATGGACGGCCGTTTTGCGCATGGCGATGGCGCGCATGGCGCCGAGCACAGCCATGCCGCCGTTCTTGTCGTACTTCATCCCCTTCATGCCATTGGAGATTTTGAGCGAATAACCGCCGGTGTCATAGGTGATCGTCTTGCCGACGAGCGCGATCTTCTCGCGTCGCGCTGGGGGCGCGATCTTCTTCGGCTTGTGTTCAAGAATAATCAGACAGGGTTTGTCGTCTGATGCTTTGCCGACGTTCACGATGCCGCCCATGCCGAGCTGCTGCGCTCTCTTGAAGTCGATGACAGTGCATGACAGCCCGGTTTCACGAGCGAGGCGACGAGCTTCCTTCACCAGCCATGTTGGGTTGCAGATGTTGGGTGGCGTTGCGCCCAGTTTTCGGGCGTAGTTCGCGCACTCGGCCAGCAGCAATCCTTCCTGCAGGCCGGTTTTGAAATCCTTGTGCGCGGCGTCGATGGCGAGCGAATCGCGCACAGGCTCGGTTTTGGTTGCTGCGCCGTCGAAGAAGTCCACTCGGAAGTTGGCAAGGCCCATGCCTTCGCCGACGGCACGCCCCGCGCCGGGAACGAGTTCCTTCGGCAGTGATTCCGCGATGATCAACCTGACCGCTTTCGGCGCCATGCGATCAAGCCTTCGCATCATGCGCCCGCCGATGGACCGCAGCGTTCCGGCTTTCAGGTCCGCCTTCTTGCCGAGGCCAAGCAGGAGATGATCCGGTCCCGCGTGGGTCGTCTCGCCCGCATCCGCGCGGAAGCCGGGTGTCTTGAGCGCGGCGGCCAGCGCGCCGCCCGAATGCCGATCCACTTCCTTCAGCGAAGCCGGAACAGACTTGTCTTCAGCGAAGACGGCGACAACCGTGAGCGGGGATCGACTGGACGCGACACGCAGCGACTTGAACATGATGAACTCCTGCAGAAAGCGGAACAGTGTAACCGCGCAGCCGCGATGCAGCACGAGCGTGATACATTCAGGTTCATCCTGCGTTGCACAGTGCAGCGAGTTCTACGATTGAACGATGAGGCCATCGAAGCCGAGCTTCATGCCTTCGGGCAACTTCGGATCAAGATCGGCGTGGCGAATGTCATGCGTCATGTGAGTGAACCACGTTTGCCTTGCGCTAATCTCGCCTGCGATGTTGATGGCCTGATCGACCGTCAGATGCGTTGCGTGATGTCGATATCGCAGCATGTCGAGAATCAGCGTGTCCAGCCCAGTCAGTAATCGCCATGTTTCAGGCGGCACAGCGGAGATGTCCGTGCAGTAGGCCAGCGGCAGGGGGGCGGTTTGCTGCTCGCGCACGCTGCGGCGTTCATCAAGCTCTTCTATTCGATAGCCAAGCACCGGCAACCTGCCGTGGAGAAATCGCAGCGGCGTGAACCGCAGGCCGAAGAGGTCGATCGGCTTCTCCGCATCAAGCAGATGCGGGATGAGCGTGGCGACGAACGAATCGTTCACGTTCGCGTGTTTTTCAAAGATGTGCTGATATACACGGTGCAGATGCTCCATCGTGTGCCGCTCGGCGTAGATGTCGATGGGGGCGCGCATGACGGCGTTGAATCGTCGCACATCGTCCAGCCCGAAGGTGTGATCGACATGGTTATGCGTGAAGAGGATCGCATCACATCTCGTGAGCTTGTGCCTGAGCGCCTGCTCACGCAAGTCGGGCGATGTGTCGATGAGAATCACGCGATCGTGGCCCAATGGATCGGTGAACAGAATCGCTGCGCCGCTGCGTGTCCGTTTGTCCTTCGGGTCTGGGGAGTGGCAGACCTCGCAATCACAGCCGATGATCGGCACACCTGCGGAGGTGCCGGAGCCGAGCATGATGAACTGAAAATTGCGGATAGGCATGGTTGCTTTCGGTGCGATCAGATGTGCAGTGTAGCCTTGACTTGAGATGAGGCGTTCGGCGCTCGCCTACACTATTGACGAATGGTTCTTACCACACGCATGATGCTTTGTGGCGCGGCGATCGGCGTGGGTTGCGCGACCATTGCGTACTGGATTCTGCCCGTAGGCTCTGCCGTCTTCGGCGTGATCGGGATGGCCATGACGGGGCTGCTATTCGGTGCAGCGTTTTTCCTGCCGGGCCGAATGCCGCGCACGCCGGAGTCGGATGAGATTGCAGACCTTGCGGAAGCACGGTTGCGCGAACTGGTGCGAGGTACAAGCATGCACTTACGCGAGATGCGCTATCGCTATTCGGTGCGCATGGACCCGACTTCCCGCTGGAATCATCCTGCCTTTACCGAGAACGTCAACAGCGTGCGCCTCGGCTTTGTGCCAGTTGTGCTGACCGACAACGAAACAGAGCGGCAGGGTCTGGGGTATGTCGCGTTTGTCTATGACGGTCAACGCTGGCGCGGGCCGGGTTTGCCGTGCCCTGAAGATCGCGAGGAAGCGTTGACTCATGCGAGGCGGTGCGTAACGCCTCTTGAATCGAGTGCGTGATGGCTTTTACTGCGATACCGCTGCGCAAGCGGAATCAACCGCTGAGCGAAGTGATGCTGTAACGGCGCGAGGATCCGATGCATCGCAAATCGCGCTGCTGACAGCGACGCCTTTGACGCCCGCTTCGACGAGTTGATGCACATTTGCGGGTGAAATGCCGCCAATGGCAAGATGAGGGCCGTGGGGAAATCGTTCAAGAAACTGCTGCAGGTATCTGGTGCCTGATGGTTCTCGATTCGGTTTGAGCGTTGAGGAAAACATCGCGCCGACGCCGCAGTAATCCGCGCCTGCTTCAATCGCTGCGTGCGCTTCCGCCAGATCATGCGTGCTCGCGCCGAGCAGGAGTGCCCGCCCCGTCAGCGAGCGGGCATCGCGAATGGAGAGATCGCCCGTGCCGAGATGAACACCGTCAGCACCCGCCGCGAGCGCGACATCCACACGATCATTGACGATGACAGTTACACCATGCGGCCTTGCCAGTTCGATGACTTCACGCACACGGTCTGTAAGCGCCCCGCCTTCGAGTGCTTTCTCTCGCACCTGCACGCAATCGGCGCCGCCTTCGATGGCAGCGGCGAGCGTGTCGCGCCACGGCAGGCGGCAAAGCGACTCCGTCAGCAACAGGCAGAGCTTCCACTGGCGCACACGACCATGCGCCATGCGGCGATTGAGTTCGGCTTCGACGTGATAACTTCGGTAACGCAGTGATTGCAGAGCCGCGCCGAGCGACGGGTCAATCGCCTTGGCGGTCTCTTCCATCACCCGCATGGCTTCGCCGAGGCGCTTGCCCGCTGCGATGACGACATCTGCGAGTCCTGCCCGTGCGGTTTCTGCTTCGGTCGAGATGGACGTACCGACATCCGCGGGGGTGTCGCGGTTGGCTTCCATCCAACCGGCGGGGAGCCGGTCCAATGCGGCGCGCAGATCATGGCGGATTGATTTGAGGGTGGCACTCAGGTGGGCGTCGTTCAGCGCGAATCGGGCCGCGTCTTCCATCACGCGCAGGGCCTCGCGAGCGCGGTTGGCGTTGGCGTCGAGGATTCGTGCGATCGCGCTCATCGGCGCATGGTATCCCAACCGGGCAGGGCTGAACCGTATAATCCGCACATGACCTCTTCCCCGCTGGTCGGCATCATCATGGGCAGCAGTTCCGACTGGCCCACCATGCAGCATGCAGCGACGATCCTTGAGGAGTTCGGCGTGCCGCATGAATCCAAGGTCGTTTCCGCCCATCGCACGCCGGACATGATGAACGAATATGCCAAGCAGGCGCGCAGCCGCGGCGTGCAGGTCATCATCGCGGGCGCGGGCGGCGCGGCGCATCTGCCGGGTATGGTGGCAGCGCAGACGACGCTGCCTGTTCTGGGCGTTCCGGTTGAAAGCGCTTCGCTGAAAGGCATGGATTCGCTGCTTTCGATTGTGCAGATGCCGGGTGGCGTTCCGGTCGGCACGCTGGCGATCGGTAAGCCCGGTGCGATCAATGCAGCGTTGCTGGCGATTCGCATGTTGGCCACAACGCGGCCCGACTTGCAGAAGAAGCTCGACGACTATGCCAAAACGCGCGCTGCACAGGTGATGGCGGAGAAGCTCAGTTGAGCACTATGTCGCGCAAGGTCGTGCTGCCGGGCGGCACCATCGGCGTTCTCGGCAGCGGGCAGCTTGGCCGCATGTTCGCCATTGCAGCCCGGCAGATGGGGTATCTCGTGCATACCTTTTCACCTGACACCAGCACGCCGACGGGCCAGGTGGCGGATAAGGAGATCGTCGGCGCCTATGACGATCTTGATGCGGTGCGCGCCTTTGCGCGCGATGTCGATGTGGTTACCTTCGAGTTTGAGAATGTTCCTGCTGCGACGGCACAGGCCGCTGCGGAGATGGCGCCGGTGAGGCCCGCGGGGGAGCTGCTGCACATCACGCAGCATCGCGTGCGCGAGAAGACGACGCTGCGCGAACGCGGTTTCCCTGTTACGCCGTTTCAAGCGGTGGGCAGTGAAGCGGAGCTGTTGCAGGCCATCGCAAGGCTTGGCACGCCGGGCGTCTTGAAGACGGCGGGCTGGGGGTATGACGGCAAGGGACAGATGAAGATCAACAGCGCGCAGGACGCATCCGCAGCGTTTGCGTTCCTCAAGACGAACGAGGCCATCTACGAAGCGTTCATTTCATTCGAGCGCGAGCTTTCAGTCATCGGCGCGCGAGGCATAGACGGGCAGATCGCCACCTACAGCGCGGTGGACAATGTGCATCGGAATCACATTCTTGATCTCACTACTGCGCCTGCGGATGTCAGCCCAGCGATTGCCAGACAAGCCGACGAGATTGCAAGGGGGATTCTTGAAGCGTTCAATGTCGTTGGTGTGCTGTGCGTTGAAATGTTTCTGAGCAATGCGGGCGAACTATTGATTAATGAACTTGCGCCCCGGCCGCATAACTCCGGCCATTACACGATCGACGCCTGCGTGTGCAGCCAGTTCGAGCAGCAGGTTCGCGCGGTGTGCGGCTTGCCGCTCGGCTCCACGCGGCAGCTTCAGCCCGCTGCGATGGTGAACCTGCTCGGCGATCTCTGGCGCAGCGCGGATCAGCCGCCAAACTGGGCAGCGGCGTGTGCCATGCCGGGAGTGAAGCTGCACTTGTACGGCAAGGCATCTGCGCGCCAGGGCCGCAAGATGGGGCATATCACGGTGCTGGCCGCCACCACGCAGGAAGCGGCTCAATGCGCGCTTGCAGCGAGGGATGCCTTGATGAGCGCACGCTGAATAGTGCGTTCATCGTGTTGCGAGGAATTACGGGGCGGGTCGTTCACGCATGGTCCACATCTCCTGCAACTGGGCGATGAGTTTCTCCTTTCGCTCCTGATGCTCGGCTCTGAAGTCATCGAGCACTCGCTCGTATTCCGCCTCGTCGTCAATCGATCCGGCGAAGGTGGAATGCCAACGTTCAAACCACGCGGAAATATAAGCTTCCAATTCTCCGGTTTGCCGCTGGTACCACGCTTCGTACTCCTGCACAATCGCGTTCATATGAGCTGATTCGGCATCATCCCAGCCATCGCGGTTACGCCATGCAGCGAGCGTACTGATCAGTTCACTTCGGATACGGTCTGGGTAGAGTTCCGGATACGAGTTGGATTGCACATGCTCGAGCAGTTTTTCACCACGTTCTGGATCGATCAATTTCGCAAGTCGTTTTGCTGTATCCACGTTGGCATCACGCTTGTCTTGGTCCAGCGCGACGACACGGCGCAGCATCGCGCTGCGTCGTTCGACAAAGACATCAGGCGAGTGAGGAAGAAGCTCAAATTCCAAACGAGCAGAACGAAGATTCGACTCGACTCGACTCTCGTGACAGCGTTTCGACAGGGGACCTACTGTCAATACGTAATCACGCACGACTTCACCGATCGCATCGTGAGCCGTAAAACCGACATCGTTCTTTCGAAGCCAGAGGACAAGGTCGATGCCTGAGCCGGGAAACCCGATGCCGGGATGCTGAACATGCCTGGCGCGAAGCCGGTCGGCATGTACCCAATTGCGATGCTCATCACTGAGGTGCTCTGGCGCACGACTCATCATCGCGGCGATCAGTGTGTCTTCGGCGGTCGCCACATCACTACGATAATCGCTCTCTAGCTTGATGTGCAGTTCGTTTTTCTGCATCAGCTCTCTTGGCGGATACTGGTGTTGACTCAGATCACCTGATGACCGCCAGATGGCGGGCAGGTGCTTTTCCTGCAGAGCGATCATCTGCAGCTGAAACTGTCGGAAATCTTCCAGCAGATGCGCATGCGCTGTGAGATCGAGTTCGAGCACTTCGACATACCAGCCGAAGTCAGATCGTGTCAGCGGCATCGGCAGTTGAACCGTGCGGCCGCGTTGAGGTCGGCCTGCCGTCTGTCCGGCTATGATCTTCGCCTCAAGCGCATCAATCTGCTCGCTCAGAGAGGATGTTTCGTCGGGCGGCTGGGCCTGTGCAGTGTGCAGGGTGCCAGTCAAGGCAACCTTGCAGAACATCATCACGCAAACGAATCGCATCATGGTGATCCTCTCCTTTGTAATGGAGCATGTTGCTGTCAATCAAGGAAAGCAGTCAGGCTCACCCGATGGTGGAAGATCGTCGCCACACATGAAGGACTCTGTGGTGGATTTCCAAAAGCATGTTCCTGGCCAAAAGCCGCAGCTAAGCGGCACATGGTAAACACAGGCTTTCAGTTCGCCGGCTTGGCCAGCGACATCTGAATAACCTTCATTCTTTGCTAGGTACCATGTACCGACGGTCGGATTGCCATTTTTGGCGATGCGAGATGGACAAATCCAAATCACTGCTTTGTCATCTGGGCAATTGAGTGTGGGGATGTGAGACTGCCCCAATATGCAGCATGAGACATACCCATACTGCCAGCAGTCACTCTGAGTAAAACGCGCCGATGCCGCAATCGTGTTGTGCGCGATGAAGCCCATAAGCGCGCAGAGCATGAAGACCAAGGCGATTTCGATTCGCTGATGCATAAGCAACCCCTTTCACTATTCAAATCCGACGGAATGGCTCGCTCAACTCGAACGAGCCCCAGAGTATATTGCTCAATAAAGGATACTCCCCGGGGGGGGGGCGTCAAGATAATTATTGCCTGATTCCTAACTCGCTATGTATCAGAAGGATGTGTCAATGTGAGCAGCGGTCAGTCGGCGCAGAGCGGGAATCATGTCCCCTGTCGGTTCGAGAAAATCATGCTCAGCAGGCGATAGACCAGCTTGGCTGCGACAAACTCGCTGGCCCAATGCCCTTCCGTCGGCAGAAGTTCGACCACATCGAAGCCCACGACGTTGCGCTGATTACACACGCGGCGGAGCAGTTCATTCACTTCGCGCCAGCGCAGGCCGCCCGGCTCGGGCGTGCCGGTGGCGGGCAGCAGGCTGGGGTCGAAGGCGTCCAGATCAATCGTGATGTACACGTTCTCATCAAGCGTGCTGATGACGCGATCCATCCATGAATCATCGCATCGCGCCGCGTGTTCTTCGATCTCATGGCCGAAGAACACGCGATCTTCTTTCATGCCCGCGACTTCTTCGATGTCGATCGCGCGAATGCCGACCTGCGTGATCGAACACCATTCTCTCGCGCGGGCCATGACGCACGCATGATTGAACGGTGAGCCGTCGTAGCTTTCGCGCGTGTCGCCGTGTGCGTCGATTTGCAGGACGGTCAGGTTCTTGTGGCGTCGCGCAGCGGCGCGGATGGCGCCGATGGAGACGGAATGCTCGCCGCCGAGCACAACAGGGAATTTGCCGCCCTCAAGGATGGCTGTGCATGCCTCATCGACGCGATCGGTCATGATTTCTGGCGGGCCGTTCTCGACAATCGGGTCGAGTGTGATGATGCCCTTGCGGTACACCTCGCTGCGCGTGGGGATGTCGTACAGTTCCATACTGGCAGAAGCGTCGATCAACGCCTGCGGGCCTTTGTCCGCGCCTTTCTTCCATGAACTGGTGAGGTCGTATGGCACGGGGAGCACCGCAATGCGTGCGGTGCGAGGATCGCGAAACTCGGCGGGAAGACCGCCGAAACCGGGTGGTGTCGTGTGTGGAGACATAGGAGAAGCTTTTGAGCGGCGTGCTGAATGTTTGCGGCCAAATGCCAACTACTCAAGATATGTATAGCCTGCAAGACCTGATTCGTAGGCGTTGACCAGTGTGCGGCTTTCGCTGACGGTAAGCTGCTTGTTGCGGACGGCATGCTCGCATTCGCGACGGAACTGCTGATGCAGACGATCGACATCGTACTGCACATACGACAGCACTTCACGGATGGAGTCGCCCTCAACGACGTGGTCGATCCACCAGCGGCCGTTGTCGTCGAGCTTGACATGAACGAGATGCGTGTCGCCGAAGAGGTTGTGCAGATCGCCGAGCGTTTCCTGATACGCGCCGACAAGGAAAGCGGCGACGTAATATTTTTCCTGCGGAACGATGGCGTGAAGCTCGATGGTTTTCTTTACGTCCAGCGGGTCGATGAATCGCTCCAGTTTGCCGTCGGAGTCGCATGTGATGTCCGCCAGCGTACCGCGACGTGTGGGTCGCTCATCAAGGCGATGAATCGGCATGATGGGGAAAATCTGATCGATGGCCCATGCGTCCGGCAGCGACTGGAAGATGGAGAGATTGCAGAAGTAGGTGTCGCTGAGGTTGGATTCCAACCCCATGAGTTCTTCGGGGATGGCTTCCAGCTTTCGACAGATGTCGCGAATCTTGACGCACACGGACCAGTAGAGCCGCTCCACGACGGCGCGGTGCGGGAGGCTGAGGTGACCGACGCGGAAGAAGCTGAGTGCTTCATCGCGCGCCTGTACGGCGTCGTGGTAACACTCCAGCAGCGTGTCTTCTGAAACGCGGTCATAGGCTTCCAGCAGGTCGATGACGGGGCGGGGAAGCTCGTCGTTTGCTGCGGCTTCGCGCAGGTCGTCGCTCACGCTGAAGCGATCGGGCCGATTGGCGCCCAGGATGTCGAACACGAGCACGCTGTGATGCGCCACCATGGCGCGGCCGCACTCGGTGATGATCGTGGGATGCTCGATGCCTTCGTCATCGCAGATGGCCATGATGCGATAGACGACGTTGCTGGCGTACTCGCCGAGCGTGTAGTTCATGGAGAATTCGAAGTCGGTCTGGCTGCCGTCGTAATCGACGCCGAGGCCGCCGCCGACATCGAGATACTTGAGTCCCGCGCCCATCTTGACGAGTTCCGTGTAGATGCGCGTCAGTTCGTTGACGCCTGCGGTAACACTGCGGATGTCATGAATCTGCGATCCCATGTGGCAGTGCAGCAGCTCGAAGCAGTCGGCCATGTTCCGCTTCTTCAGCAGCTCGAAGACTTCGAGCATTTCCGAGATGGAAAGGCCGAACTTGGCTTTGGCTCCGCTGGAGTAGCGCCAGCGACCTGCGCCTTGGGCTTCCAGGTTGGCGCGCACGCCGATGCGCGGCCGCACGCCGAACTTCTCCGCAGCTTCGAGAATCAGCTCAAGCTCGCTGATATTTTCGATGACGGGAATGATGTTGCGGCCGAGCTTGACGGCGAGGGTAACGAACTCGACGTAACGGCTTTCCTTGAAGCCGTTGCAGATGATGGGCATCTCCGGCGATTCCGCCGTCAGGCCCAGCACAGCGAGCAGCTCAGGCTTTGAGCCGACTTCAAGCCCGAAGCTCAGAGCCTGGCAGTTCTGCTGCACCTGTTCCACTAGGTGCCGTTGCTGGTTGACCTTCACCGGATAGACCGCGATGTATCGACCTTTGTAGTTGTTTTCAGCAATCGCGGACTGGAACGCCTCGTGGAGATCGCGGATGCGGCGGGCGAGCAGGTCGGTGAAGCCGATGATGACGGGCGTCTGGATGCCGCGCTCGTGCAGGCCCTGAACGACCTCGTAGATGTCGATCTCGTTGGTCGCGGTGCGATTGGGGCGGACGACCACATGGCCCGCGTCCGATATATCAAAAAAGCCCTGACCCCACGCCTCAATCTGATACAGCTCGCGGGAGTCGGCGATGGACCATGTTTCCCCGTCGAGGAAGCGATCCGGTTGGCGCGGCGGCCTCTTCTCAATGGGCAGCGGCTTGTGGGGTTTTGTCTGCATGGCCTAGTTTACAACGATGCGGGGCCGGATTCACGCCCGAACTTGGGCTTTCCGTCGAGAAACTCGGTCTGTAGCCAAACTTGACGCTTGACCTCGGTCGATCAAAGCGTGATAGTGAAGCGTCTGGGCGCCGTCTGTTCACGTGGCGTTCACTTCTGCAAGCGAGCATTGCCATGAACATCAAGTCTTCGATCGTGCTTCCTTCCGCTGCGCTGCTGGTGACTGCCGCGCTGCTTCTCACCGGCTGCGAGCGAGGTTCGGCCGGTGGCGCGGGCGGCGCGACAGCCAATGGATCGAGCACAGCCAAGAATGTGCGACAGCCCAGCCGCGACCGTACGTTGCTGCACGTCCATGATGCCGAACCGCCGCGCCCGACGCGGTCGTTGTACGACGCGTGCATCTACGGCGATGTCAATGAGGTGAAGTCCAACTTGTTCTGGGGCGCATCGCCCAACGAAGCAGGCGAGGACGGCTTCATGCCGCTTCATGGCGCGAGTCGCAACAACTATCCTGAGGTTGTGGCGTTGCTTCTGGAGTTCGGCGCCAACCCGAACCACGTCGTCAGGCCGCAGCAGCAGAATGTTGACCCGCTCATCTGGGCGACGCGCAGCGGTTGTTTCGAATGCGTCAAACTGCTGGTGGAGTTTGGCGCGGATGTGAACCGCAAGGGTGGCGTGGACGGTGGCATCACACCGCTGGAGCTGGCAACCAGAAAGGGCTTCCGGGAAATCGCCGAATACCTGATGCTGAACGGCGCGAAGGAGTGATGATTGCCCGGAGCGAGGTTCAGTCCGCGCGTTCGGGTGATTGCGCAGCGCGTTGACGAAACGGGCGGTTGACGTTCCACTGTCCCGCCATGACTTCACGCGCCAAGAATTCCAGTCGATCCTCACGCCAGATCATCAAGCCCACGAAGAGCGGTTGGCGTACAGCCGCAACGAGTGATATTCACGAACTGTACGAACTCTCCGTGCAGGAGCCGGAAGCGGAGTGCGATCTGATTGATCAGATTTGGAAAGAACAGCGCGGCCGAACGTGCAAGCACATTCGCGAGGATTTCTGCGGCACAGCGGCGGTTTCGATGAAATGGGTCGCCCGCAGGAAGTCGAATACGGCGGTCGGCGTCGATATCGATCCATCCGTGCTGGCGTGGGGGCGCAAGCGCATGGCGTCGCGCCTCAATGCCGAGCAGCGCACACGCATACAACTGGTCAAAGCGGACGTGCGAACAGCGAAGGTCGAGCCGGTCGAAGCTCTGCTCGCGATGAACTTCAGCTACTTCATTTTCAAGAAGCGCGAAGAACTGCGGCACTACTTCCAGTGTGCGTACAACGCCATCACCGACGATGGCCTGTTGATGATGGATGCCTACGGCGGCAGCGAGTCGTTCTCTGAGATGGAAGAAGAGCGCGACATGGACGGCTTCACCTACATCTGGGATCAAAACTACTACAACCCTGTGACCGGCCGCGTCGTCAACCATATTCACTTCGAGTTTCCCGATGGCTCACGCATCAATCGCGCGTTCACATACGACTGGCGACTGTGGACGCTGCCTGAACTGCGAGAGATTCTCCACGAGGCGGGCTTCCGCAAGGTGTGGGTCTATTGGGAAGGCACAGACGAGGAAACGGGCGAAGGCGACGGCAACTGGTCGCTGACGACGCGAGGTGAAGCCTGTCCGGGGTGGATCGCGTACATCGCTGCGGGAAAATGACGTTACGCTCGATCTCGCTTGCGCGTCTTTCCAGGGGCGGTCTTCTTTTCAGTCTTCGCTTTGCTGGGCGACACAGCAGCAGGTTTCGTATCCGGTTGAGATGCGGCGGCCTTGTCTTCCTTGGCGGGTGAAGCAGGCTTCGCGCTGGTGTCGGCGGTTCCTTCAGCAGCTTTTTTCTCGGCTTCTGCGGCTTTGGTGTACGACTCACTGCGGTAATCAGTTTCGTAGAAGCCGCCGCCCTTGAAGATGATTCCCGCGCCGGTGCCGATCAAACGCTGAAGCTGCGACTTGCCGCATGACGGGCACTTTCGCTTCACCGGCTCGCTCATCTGCTGGAAGAGTTCAAACTCGTGGCCGCACGCTTTGCATGCATAGTCGTAGGTGGGCATGTGTTACGCCTCGCTCCCGGTTGCTTCGGCGGCGATCACGACCTTTGCAGGCCGCAGCACCATGTCGCCCATTGCGTACCCCGCTTGAAGCACTGAAACAATGTGATCCGGCTCAACGCCCGGCGCGGCTTGGCGCATCATCGCTTCATGACGATTCGGATCGAACGGGTCATTCGGCTTCGGCTCAATGCGCTCGACGCCGCTCACATGAAGAGCCTTGGCGAGTTCATCGCGAACCATTTTGACGCCGCCGATGAGCTGTTCGACAGTGAGTTGGTCGGCTCGCTGCCCGAGCGCAAGGTCGAAATGATCCAGCACGGGAATGATGGATCGCACGACAGAAGAAGCGCCGGCGTGATGCGCGCGTCGCTCGTTCTCTGTGGCACGGCGCTGATAGTTTGCGAAGTCCGCCAGAGCGCGCTGGCGTGCCGCGATGGCGTCGTCCCGCTCGACTTCCAGGGAGCGCAACAGATTAGCCGCCGCCTCGGAAAGCTCAATGGTCTCGTCATGTTGCGAGGCGTTGGTCATGGAAGGGTCTGGTTTGGTCTCGTGTTTGCTCATGTCGCTATCCAAAGGCTTTTACATCCGGTATCAGCCGCCTTTGACGGCGTCCTTGATCTTCTCCCACAACGAAGGACTCTGCGCTTTCACGTCCACTTTCTCCGTTCGTGCGAACTCGGTCAGCAGCTTGCGCTGCGATTCGTTGAGTTTGCGTGGCACGACAAGCTGCACAATCACAACCAGCGAACCTCGTTTGCCTGAACGAAGGTTTGGCAGGCCTTCGCCATCCACGCGGAAGAGCGCGCCGTGCTGCGTGCCTGCGGGGATCGTCAGCTTGGTGCTACCGGTGAGCGTGGGCACGTCGATCTCTGCGCCAAGTGCGGCCTGCGAGAACGCAGTGGGAACGACGATCAGCAGATCGTCGCCTTCACGCTCGAACTGATCGTGCTCCTGCACGCGCACGACGACATGCAGATCACCGCGAATACCCTTGCCTTCCGGGTTCATCTCCGGCGGCGGTGGTTCGCCTTCACCCTGCACGCGCACAGCCTGACCGTCATGCACGCCGGGCGGAATCTTGATGCTCAACTTTCGCTTGAGCGACACGCGCCCCGCGCCGCGACAGCTTGAACATTTGTCAGCGACGACCGTGCCGCGACCTTTGCAATGCGGGCATGTCGTTACCATGCGGAACATGCCACCGAGGCCGGTTTGCGCGACCTGCCCCTGGCCGCCGCATGTGGCGCATGTAGTGGGCGAGGTGCCGGGCTTGGCGCCCGTGCCGGAGCATGTTTCGCAGACATCGAGTCTTTTGAACTCCACATCGCGCTCGGCGCCGCGCAACACTTCTTCGAGTGTGATTTCAACCTCGGTCTCAAGGTCGTATCCGCGCGGCACACCGCCGCGCTGCCGTCGGCCGCCGCCCATGCCACCGCCCATGCCACCGCCGAAGATGTCGTTGAACATCGAGAAGATGTCTTCGACGTGCATGGAGCGGAAGTCGTGGCCGGGCGTGCTGCGCAGGCCTGCATGACCGTATTTGTCATAGACGGCGCGACGTTCCGGGTTTGAGAGCACCTCGTAGGCTTCTGCGCACTCTTTGAATCGCCCCTCGGCTTCAGGATCGCCCGGATTGCGATCCGGGTGGTACTTCATCGCAAGGCGGCGATAGGAGCGCTTGATGTCTTCGCCTGAGGCGGTGCGCTCGACGCTGAGAATCTCGTAATAGTCGCGTGTGGTGGGCATGGAATCGTGCCGCCTGCTCAACTTACGCCAAAGCCCAGGGACACTCTCTCCCTGGGCTTTGTGAATCTGCTTCAACGGACCTTCATCACGAGACGGCGTCCTCAATCGGCTCGGCGTCGTCCTTCAATTCTGTGATGACCACATCGGTTGTGAGCATGAGACCCGCGACGGACGCTGCGTTCTGCAGTGCAGTGCGGATGACCAGCGCGGGATCGATAATGCCGCTCTTGACGAGGTCTTCGTACTCGCCTGTCGCAGCGTTGAAGCCGCCGTTCATCTTCATCTCGCGGACCTTTTCGACGACGAGGTCGCCGTCATGACCTGCATTCGTTGCGATCTGCGCTGCAGGAGCGGTGAGCGCGGCGGCGACGATGTCGAAGCCGATCTTCTCATCGCCCTTCGCCTTGCTGCGAGCGGCGGTGACGGCGTCGATCGCGCGGATGCACGCCACGCCGCCGCCCGGCACGTAACCTTCCTTCGCTGCGGCGCGTGTGGCTGCGAGCGCGTCTTCAACGCGGTCCTTGCGTTCCTTCATGGCGACTTCCGTCGCGCCGCCGACGTTGATGATCGCCACCCCGCCGGTGAGTTTCGCGAGTCGTTCCTGAAGCTTCTCGCGGTCATAGTCGCTGGTGGAGCGTTCGATCTGCGTCTTGATCTGCGCGGCGCGAGCTTCAATATCCTTCTTCTTGCCTGCGCCCTGCACGATGGTCGTCGCGTCCTTTGTTACGGTGATCTTCTTCGCGCGGCCAAGCTCATTGAGTTCGATGTCCTCAAGATTGCGGCCGAGGTCTTCAGCGAAGAAGGTGCCGCCAGTGAGGGTGGCGATATCGCCGAGCATGGCCTTGCGACGATCGCCAAAACCCGGCGCCTTTACCGCACAGACGTTGAGTACGCCGCGCAGGCGGTTGACGACGAGGGCGGCCAGCGCTTCGCTTTCAACATCTTCAGCGATGATGAGCAGCGGCGTGCGTGCGGCGGCGACCTTGTTGAGCAGCGGGAGCAGGTCGGCGAGGTTGCCGATCTTCTTCTCGTAAATCAGGATGCTTGCGTCCTCAAGCACGCACTCGGCCTTCTTCGGGTCGGTCATGAAGTAAGGTGAGAGATAACCCTTGTCGAACGCCATACCTTCGACATACTCCAGCGTGGTTTCAGACGTCTTGCCTTCCTCAACTTCCACCACGCCTTCCGGCCCGACCTTGCTGATGGCTTCCGCGATGATCTCGCCGATCTGCGCATCGTGATTCGCCGAAACAGTGGCGACCTTCTTGTAGTCGTCCTTGCCCTTGCACTTAACGGCCATTTTTTCAATGGCTTCCGAAGCGATGCGGGCCGCTTCGTTCACGCCGCGCTGCACTGCAGAAGAGTTCGCGCCGACGGTCGTGTGGCGGAGACCTTCCGTATAGATGGCATGCGCGAGTACGATGGCAGCGGTGGTGCCATCGCCTGCAGTGTCAGCGGTCTTCTTCGCCACCTGATTGAGCATCTTCGCGCCCATGTTCTCAAAGGGCTGCGGAAGATCGACTTCCTTGGCGACGGACACGCCGTCCTTGGTGACGGCAGGGCCGCCGTATGACTTCTGCATCACGACGTTGCGCCCGGTAGGGCCCATCGTTACGGCGACCGCTCGTGCGATCTTGGCCGCGCCGTTCTTGAACTCAATCTGCGCGGCGGTGTCGAATTTCATTTGCTTGGTGGACATGGAAGTTCTCAGTAACCGGTTGTCAGGTTTCAGGTGTCAGATTCAAGAGCACATGCGTGTTGATCGTTACCGATCAGCCCTCAATCACGCCGAGCAGTTCGCTCTCGCGGACGATGAGGTGCTTGGTGTTCTTAATTTCGATTTCGGTGCCTGCGTACTTGCCAAAGAGGACGGTGTCGCCCTTCTTGACATTGAGCTTGGCTCGCTGGCCGTTGTCGAGCAGCTTGCCGGGGCCGGTCGCCACGACGGTACCCTGCATGGGACGCTCCTTGGCAGATTCAGGCAGATAGATGCCGGACTTGGTCTTGGTTTCCGGCTCGGTGGGCTTGATGAGAATGCGGTCTTCGAGGGGTTTGACGGACATTGAGTTGGCTCCGAAAACGATGTGTGTTCTTAGAACGAATGTTTGTTAACGATGCGAATAGCGGTTTATGCGATGGCACTCAGAATCCCATTCCACCCATGCCGCCCATTCCACCCATACCCATACCGCCCATGCCACCCATGTCAGGTGCGCCATGGCCGTGGCCTGCGCGGTCGTCCTTATCCTTCGGGGCTTCGGTGATGATGCAATCGGTGGTGAGCAAAAGGCCCGCGACACTGGCTGCGTTCTGCAGCGCGGTGCGATCGACCTTGGCGGGAGTGATGACGCCGTCCTTGATGAGGTCGCCATAGGTGAGTGCGAGCGCATTGAAGCCGAAGTTGGTTGCCTTGTTCTCACGAACCTTCGCCACCACGACGGTGCCTTTCTCGCCCGCGTTGTCTGCGATGGTTCGCAGGGGAACCGGCAGAGCATCTGCGACGACATCGACGCCGAACTTCTCATCGCCCTTGCAGGCCTTGCGCGCCTTCTCGAGCGCGGGAATAGCACGAATGAAGCTCACGCCGCCGCCGGGGACGATGCCCTCGGCTACCGCTGCACGGGTCGCATGCAGCGCGTCTTCGACGCGAGCCTTCTTCTCCTTCAGTTCTGCTTCGCTGCCTGCGCCGACGTTGATCTGCGCCACGCCGCCCGCGAGCTTCGCTAGCCGCTCCTGCAGCTTCTCGCGGTCGTAGTCGGAATCGGTGGCTGCGATCTCGTTGCGAATCTGCGCGATGCGAGCCTGAATGTCCTTCGTTGAGCCGGCACCTTCCACGATGGTCGTGGTGTCGCTGGTGATGGAAATCTTCTTCGCCTGGCCAAGCTGGCTGATGGCAATCTTGTCCAACTCCATGCCGAGGTCTTTCATCACCGGCTCCGCGCCAGTGAGGACGGCGAGGTCCTGCAGCATGGCCTTGCGGCGGTCGCCGTAGCCCGGCGCCTTCACCGCGCACACCTGCAGCACGCCGCGCAGCTTGTTGATGACGAGCGTGGACAGAGCTTCGCCCGTGATGTCTTCCGCGATGATGAGCAGCGGCTTCTTCGCGTGCATGACCTTCTCAAGGAAGGGCACGAGCTTGGTGAGCGAGTCAATCTTGTCTTCGTGAATGAGGATCAGCGGCTTGGCCAGCTCAACTGTCATCGTGTCCGGGTTGGTCACGAAGTTCGGGCTGAGATAGCCGCGATCGAATTGCATGCCCTCGACGACATCGACATAGGTTTCAAGGCCCTTGCCTTCTTCCACGGTGATGACGCCGTCTTTGCCAACCTTATCGAACGCATCCGCCATGATCTTGCCGATGGTGTGGTCGTTGTTGGCGGAGATGGCCGCGACGGCAGCAATGCCGCCGGAGACGGTGCCGACCGGCTTGCTCATTG
The DNA here is from genome assembly GCA_035443885.1 of Phycisphaerales bacterium. Lineage (GTDB taxonomy): Bacteria > Planctomycetota > Phycisphaerae > Phycisphaerales > SM1A02 > DAOMNO01. Next base: position 201,934 of record DAOMNO010000003.1, on the reverse strand, counting down.
ACTGGATTTCTTCGACAACGGCGCCGACGGCCTTATGCATACCGCGCACGAGGGCATTTGCGTCAACGCCCGCTGCAATGTGCTTGAGACCGGCTTTGAAAAGAGCTTCTGCCAGAACGGTGGCGGTGGTAGTGCCGTCGCCCGCATCATCAGAGGTCTTGGAAGCGGCCTGCTTCACAAGCTGGGCACCCATGTTTTCAACCTTGTCACGAAGCTCGATTTCTTCAGCGACGGTAACGCCGTCCTTGGTGACGGTCGGGCCGCCCCAACTCTTGTCGAGCACGGCATTGCGGCCTCGCGGGCCGAGGGTGGACTTGACGGCGGCGGCGAGCTTTTCCACGCCGGCGAGCAGAGCCTTGCGGGCGTCGGTATCGAAGGACAGTTCCTTCACGGCCATGAGCGGTATCTCCTGATTCCAGTCTGGTCTGAGGTCAGTGGGTGGGGACTTCGATGGTCGGGCACCTACGGCGCACCAACCGCATTGACTTCAACCTACACAAATGCCGCGCCAGCCTTGCAGGCGAAAGAAACGCCGAAAAACAGCATTGAACACGGCTCGCAGGTGCTTGATGGCCTGACAACCGCCCTGTAGGAAAGGCAACATGCTGCCAAACTGGCAGATGCATATGGGCTTCAGATATTGCGTTCGGGCTGGCCGGGTGGGAGGAGGATGAGGTCTTCCAACTGTGGCGGCGGGTTGAGCAGCGCTTTGCGAATCCACGACGCATTCACCAGAAGATATCCCAGTCCGATCAGAACCATGAGCGCGCTGACCCAGACAATCACCGTGCCGAGGTGCCCGATTCGCCCCCAGCCATCCAGCATCGTGCCAAGGATGCGGAGTCCGCTGCCCGCCGCGATGGCCATCGTTGCGCCGATCATCGGCCTGATGTTCTGCCGACCTTGTTCTGCTGTGCGATACGCGCGGCTTCGCTTACCGATTGTGTTCAGGATGCCCTGCAACCCCACCCAGCCGACCAGTGACATTGTTGCAAGGGCGGCGTGCAATGCGAAGCGCTCAGCGAGCACTTCGCGGGGCGGTACGCCAATGAACCGCATCGCCCATTCACCTTCTCGATTCCACAGCAGCAGGCACACGCCGGTCATCCCTGCAACAGCCGCGCCGACCAGCCAGACATCGAAGTGAACGGATCGCATCTGCTCACCGCGCCACGGCAGACGAAAGCGAATAACCGACCAGGTTGCGGTCATTGCGATCAAAGCCGCGACGAGCAGGAGATCATGCGGGACCATCCAACTGAACAGAGGCAATCGCGTCTGTGGCGCGACGCCGAGTGTGAGCATGAGCGCGTGACAGGCCACAAGCACCGCGACCGCCGACATGCAGAAGACGAGCCATACGAGCGCGTTGCCGACGCCGACAGGGTCTCGCAGTTTTGGCAAACGAGAGGCAGCCGGATCGACGAGATGCCGCAGCGTAACCCAGACCTCAAGTCCGCATTCCGGGCATCGACCTTCGACTGGAAGGCCTCGAATGTCGTAGGCGCAGCGTGCGCAATGCGCTTCGGATTTCACATAGGCGTGCGCCATTCCCGCGGGCGCACTGAGCCTGCTGGCGGGGTGCTGCTCTGACTCGTGGGCGGGTTCGCGCGGGTCGTTCAAGTCTGCATTCTACGATCAGCCGATGCAAACGGAGCCGGTTTCCGCCGGTCATCTCCTGCACAAGCGTCGATGCGTCCTGCGGCGGGAGGGGCTGCTCACGCTATACTCAAACCGCCCGACACGTCCCGGAGGAGTTGCAACGCATGGATACACGGCTGATTCAGCGACTGCGTGAAAACATCACAGCGGTCTATATGGGCAACACTTCCGCGGTCGATCGCATCATAGTCTGCCTGCTTGCCAGGGGGCATGTGCTGATTGAAGACGTACCGGGCGTCGGCAAAACCGTTCTCGCGCACGCGCTGGCGAAGTCTATTCGCTGCTCGTTCGCCCGAATCCAGTGCACACCCGACCTGCTGCCCTCGGACATCATCGGCGTGACGGTCTATGACCGTCAGGATTCCAAGTTCGAGTTCAAGCCGGGTCCGATCTTCCACAACATCATCGTGGCGGACGAGATTAACCGCACGACACCTCGCACGCAGAGCGCCATGCTTGAAGCGATGAGTGAGACGACGATTTCCGTCGATGGCGCGTTGCACTTCCTGCCGCAGCCGTTCATGGTGGTGGCGACGCAGAACCCGTATGAGTTCGAGGGCACGTATTTTCTGCCGGAAAACCAGCTTGACCGCTTCCTGATGAGAATCAGTCTGGGGTATCCCGCTCCTGATGACGAATCGCGGATTCTTCGCAAGCAGCCTGCACGCACAGCGTTGACGACGCTTGAGCCGGTGCTGGAATCGGATGATGTGCTCGCCCTGCAGGAAGCGGTGGACCGTGTGAAAGTGGATGACGCGCTGGTGGACTACATCATCAGTCTTGCCGCAGCGACGCGCGAGGACGACGACCTGCAGATCGGCCTTTCACCTCGCGGATCGCTTGCTCTTTCGCAGGCAGCGAAGGCGACGGCGATTCTCAACGGTCGCGACTACTGCATCCCGGAAGACATTGTTTCCAACGTGCTGCCGGTGTGTGCACACCGTGTCATCAGCAAGACGTACATGCACGCGGGCGACACCGCGACGACTCGCCGGATCATCCAGCAGGTGCTGGAGACCGTTCCCAGCCCGGCGTAACGCGCGGGCGTGAAGGCGTTTCATCATGGGCAACCTCACGCGAACGAGCAAATCGACGCAACGTGAGCAAACACGCGTCATCGTCGTGCGCCAGCCTGTGAAATCGGTTCGCGCGGGTGAGCAGGGCGACCCACTGCCGATCAGACTCGCCATCGGCGCGATGGCCGTGCTCGGCGGCGCAGCGGTCATCTGGCTGATCGGTTACACCGGGTTTCATCTCGGCTTTGCACCGCTGCTGGGCATCAGTCTGGACCTGCCACCGGGCGGCGGGCTTGTCGCGGGTTTGCGAACGCTCTTCGTTATTCCCAGCGCGGTGCTGCACGCGGCCATGCTCGACCCGATGTGGCTGCTCATCGGGTTTCTGATGATCGCCATTCCCGGCGGCGGGTTGGCTGCAGCGAAGCCCGCATCGCCCGGCGGGCCGCAGCCGCCCGCGCTGGCAGTCGTGTTTTCGTTCACCGGCGCGATCGCAGCAATGATTGCATCTGCTGCGTTGTTCTGGTGGGTTGTGTCGTCGTTGCGCGGCGCGTTGCTAATGCCGCTGCCGCTGAACGGCACAGCGATTGATACATGGATGGATTCGCTTCGTCTTGCTGCCGCGCTGGATGCGATGGGTGTGATTGTCGCTGCGCTGTGGGTCGTGCTGGTGGCGAGATTGACCGTGCCGCTGTGGATGCGCGTGCTGGCAGCGTGCGCAGCCTATGCGGCACTTGTCATGATGATTCTCGCTGTCGCGGCGAGCGCTGGCGCGCTGTCGCAAACGTTCATCAATCGTCCGATTGTCGCGGGCAATCATCCGGGCACGCGGCTCATACTCGGTGAATCAGGAGGAAGGCTCGTCATGCTGGCGGAAGAAACGCCGGGCAAAGCGGTTCTGCGAATGGCCGCCGCAAGCGATGACGCGCGTATCTTCGGCGCGGATTCAATCTACGCCTTCATCCGCAGGCAGCGCGTTCCATTGCAGTGATCGCGAGCAAACGTCGGCATTAGGCTTCCGTATTTTCCGCCTCATGTTCGTGTGTGGAACCAGCGGGCGGCTCAATCGGCAGCGAGCGGGCGAAATCCATGAAAGTGTCGTAGCTCGCCTGCACTTCGTGCATGGTGTCGCCGCCGAACTTGAGAAGAAACGCTCGCGCGATCTCAAATGCGACGACGTTCTCCATCACCACGCTTGCCGCGGGCAGTGCGCACACATCGCTTCGTTCATAGGCGCTGTGTTCAGGCTTCTTCGTGTTCAGGTCAACGCTCGGCATGCCTTGCAGGAGTGTGGAAATGGGCTTCATCGTGCCGCGCACGACGATCGGCATGCCGTTGGTCATGCCGCCTTCAATGCCGCCTGCGTTGTTGCGAGGCCGGACGAAGCCGAGGCTCGGCTCATCGCGCTTACTTTCATCGAAGCGAATGGGATCGTGCACATCGCTTCCGCGGCGATTGGCGCAGTCGCGGCCGAGGCCAATCTCCACCGCCTTGAACGCCTGAATGCTCATGACGGCATAGGCAAGGCGGGCATCGAGTTTTTCATCCCAGTTTGCGCACGTGCCGAGGCCGGGCGGGCAGCCGAAGACATGCACTTCCGCCAGTCCGCCGACGGTGTCCTTGTCGATTTTCGCCTGTCGAATGTGTGCAATGATTTTCTCGCTGATGGTTTTATCCGGGCAGTACGCTTCAGATTCTTCGCGCAGCGCGATCAGTTCATCGAGATTGTTTTCATGTGGTGCGATCTCGGTCATTGCATCAAGCATCCCTCGCACGAAGCCGAAGGTCTCAATGCCGAACTCGCGAAGCAGGCATCGCGCCAGCGCGCCGGCTGCGGTTCGTGCGGCCGTTTCGCGTGCGCTTGCTCGCTCCAGTGTTTCGCGGCAATCGGTGGTGAGCCATTTGATTGAACCAGCCAGATCGGCATGGCCCGGGCGCGGACGATGCACGGGCGGCGTTTTGGCAAGATCATCAAGCCGCGAATCCTTGTTGGGAATCTGCATCACGATCGGCGAGCCGGTGGTCCGCCCGCGACGAACGCCCGCGAGGAATGCGGCCGCATCAGACTCGATGCGCATGCGCCCGCCGCGACCGTATCCGCCCTGACGCCGAGCCAGCTCGCTGTTGATGAAGTCGTGGTCGATCTCAAGCCCCGCGGGGACGCCGTTGATGAGCACAGTGAGCGCGGGGCCGTGCGATTCGCCTGCAGTGGAGTAGATGAGTGTGGCCATGCGGGCATGGTACCGGGCGCGGGCGGGTTGCCGCATGGTGGCCGCATGGGATGTGGCCTCTGCGCTGGCGGCAATCACGGCTCGCCGAGGGTTGGAGTTGTGTGTCGCGACGGCTCCACATCGCAGCGCGGCTAAACTTACCGTTCCATGAAAGACCTCACCCCACGCGAGATTGTTGCGGAACTGGATCGGCACATCATCGGGCAGCACGACGCCAAACGGGCCGTTGCAGTCGCGGTGCGCAATCGCTGGCGGCTGCAGCGACTTGATGAATCGCTTGCGCCTGAAGTCGCTCCCAAGAACATCATCATGATCGGGCCGACGGGCGTCGGCAAAACGGAGATTGCGAGGCGGCTCGCCAAGCTCGTCAGCGCGCCGTTCATCAAGGTTGAAGCCAGCAAATACACCGAGGTCGGCTATCACGGCCGCGATGTCGAATCCATGGTGCGCGATCTGCTGGAGATCGCGATCAAAATGGTGCGTCAGGAACAGGCTGAGCGCGTGCGTGAGCAGGCTGACGCTGCGGTTGAAAAGCGTTTGGTTTCACTTCTGCTGGGTGAAAATGCGGAAGTCCGCACGCCTTCACAGCCGGCGCTCCGTGCAGGTGGCTCGCCCGGCGGCTGGGTGTCGAGCGATGAGGCGACGTGGCGCGATCAGCGTGATGACGACACTGATGATGAGGCGAGCGACCGCGTGCGCGCCCGCATGTTGGAGAAGCTGCGCGAAGGCGTGTTTGAGGATCGCGAGATCGAGATCACGATTCGCGAAAAGCAGACGCCGCCGATCATCGGCATGATGGGGCCGGATCAGTTCGACCCAGGCATGAGTTCGTTTCTGGAGAACCTCATGCCGCAGCGGAATCATCGGCGAAAGGTTACGGTCCGCCGCGCTCGTGCGATTCTGCGGGAAGAGGAAACAGACAAACTCATCGACGCGGAGAAGCTGATCGAACAGGCGATTTCGCGCACGGAGCATGGGGGCATCATCTTTCTGGATGAGATTGACAAGATCGCATCGCCTTCCGACGGGACGAAGGGCGGCGCGGATGTTTCACGGCAAGGCGTGCAGCGCGATCTGCTGCCCATCGTGGAAGGTTCAACCGTCAACACGCGGCATGGCGTGGTGAATACGGATCAGATTCTGTTCATCGCAGCAGGCGCGTTTCACACCGCAGCGGTGAGCGATCTGATGCCTGAACTTCAGGGACGTTTTCCCATTCGCGTGGAGCTTGAGCCTCTGACGCGCGATGACTTCAAGCGCATTCTGACCGAGCCGGATGCAGCGTTGACAAGGCAGCAACAAGCCCTGCTGGAGACGGAAGGGCTGCGCGTTACGTTCGAGGATGGAGCCATCGACGCGATGGCCGACCTTGCGGCAGAGGCGAACGCTTCCATGCAGAACATCGGCGCGCGAAGGCTGATGACTGTGATGGAATGCGTATTCGAGCAGATCAGCTTCGACGCGCCGGATATGGCGGCGCGAGGCGAAACGGCGATAACGATCACCGGCGACTTCGTCCGTGAAAGGCTGAAGCGCATTATGAAGGATCAGGACCTGAGCCGATTCGTGCTGTGAACATGAGTATCACGGCGTGATCGGCGTGCGGTTGCGCGGCGCGACGAAGAGCGTGGGCAACAGGTAGTTGCGCCCGTCGAACTGTGTAACCTGGCCGCTCAGAATCACAGGCAAGGCCTGGTTTGATCGTTGCGCACTTTCTTCGATGCGCTGCAGCAACATGCAGGGCAGGAGCGTCATGGGTGGATCGGCGAGGCCGTCGGCATCCGCATCAAGTACGAAGGACCACGAGCCGCCTGCATCGCGCGTGATGCGGCCGCGGCGCTGGACCAGCAATGTGCCTTCCGGCTGAAGCTGCTCGCGCGCAGCTGGGCGTGTTCGCGCGATATCAGGCGCGGGTGTGGCGCGATGAACAGGACCGGCTTCGCGCTCCAGTTCGCGCATCAGGTCCGCAGCGCTGGCGGGCCTGCGCGGTTGTTCTGATGGTGTCTCCTGCGGCTCAGGCTTCGGGGCGGCTTGGGCTGCGGCAGAATCGCGCTGGCCGACCACGCGGGGCGGATGCGTGAGCATGATGTAGTTCCGCCCCTTATAGACGAAGATTTTCCCTGTCAGCTCGAAGGTGATGAGATGGCCTGATGAGGCTTCCATCACCTGGAGAATCTCGTTGAGGAACGTATTAGGCATGATGCCGAGGCGATGATTCGGCGCGGTTCGATCGCGCCCCGCGACATGCACTACCCATTCCAGCCGCGATTCATCGCGACTGACTTCACCATGCGCGTGTAAAAGGTGGCTGCCTTCGCGCAGGAGTGAGGCGACGACGCGCGGCTGCTGCGCATTGTGCGTCGCCTGCGATGCAGGCGGTGTGGTGGGGGTGGGCGGTCTTCGCGCGGGCGATGCTGCGTCGTCGTTCAGCGCGGCAAGGGGCGAAAAGGCAACGAGGAGCATGGACAGGAGAAGAGTGGACGGCATCGAAACCCTCTTTCGAGCGGCGGTTAGTGTGCGCCAGTGTAGGCAACATCGGCTTGAGCCGCGCTGCCGGTGCAGAAGGCTGCAGGGGAGTTGTGGGGGTTCAAGCCCGCCGGTCGCTTCTGCCGATGTTTGGCAAGTGCTGTTCATGCGCCTTCATCGCGTCGCTGCGTTTTGTGCGGTTCTCGTCTGCGCCGGGTGTTCCGGCGCGCGGAATCCGTGGACATACACCGCGCCGCCGACGACGGTGGCGATGACCCCCGCAGCGGTGCGCTCGGCAGAGAGCAAAATGGTTGTTGTGGTGGGGCAGTTCGCCGATCCTTCGCGCGCCCCGAACTATTCCACAGGCGTGGGGCGATGTATGTCGGACGCCTTCAGCCGCGCGCTGATGAATGAAGGCTCCTTCGATGTGTGGATCAATCCTCAACTGAGCCGGGATGTCGAGCGCATCGTGGGCATGCCTTCCTCGCAGCAGGGTGAAGCGCTGAGTGCGGTCAGCCGCGCCAATCCGCGTGTGGACTACGTCATCACCGGCAAGGTAACCGACTTCTATCACACGACTGACTTGCCAGACGGGGCTGCCCGAAAGGGATGGTTCCTGGGCAAGCGTCGCGAAGCCGTGGTCGCGGTGGACCTGCGGATTGTGGAGATGCGCACCGGCCGGATCGTTGGCGCGGATCACATCAAGGCAACGGCGTCCGCAGGAAGCGCGGAGAGCCGCGATCTGTACAACAACGTCGCGCTGGATTCATATGTGTTCTGGAGCACGCCGCTCGGTCGGGCGAGCAAAGATGTTGTGGAAAGCGGCGTGCAGCGGGCGGCGCGCGTGATTCCGCCCCGGCTGATTGATCCGCAGGTTACACATCTGGTGGCGCGCCGCCGCGTGAGCATCATCGGCGGGACGAACGCAGGCCTGGTTGTGGGTAACGAGTACTACATCGTGCACATGCCGACAGGCGCAACGGCGTATGAAGCGATGCGTGATCCACATACGAACATGCCATTGCGCGTTCGGATTGAATCCGCCACGAATGATGCCGCCACCGGCTGGCTGTTGGGCGAGAAACCGCTTGAGGTGGATATCAGAGGTTCAATTCTGCGCGTCAACCTGCCGCAGCCGGTCGGCGTAGCAGGAGGTGCAGCGACTTCCACGACGGCTGCAACGTCAACGAGCCGAACAGCCTCTGCGACGGATCGATAATCACTGCAACCGTGCGGCTCGTTCCAATGGCGTTCGGGTGATGCTGCGATAACGCGCCGCAATCGCGGGCAAACCATTGCCAGAGGGCGGTTTCGAGTGTATTCTGTTGCACCTTCACGCCCCATGGCCGGGTACCCAAGTGGTCTAAGGGGACGGATTGCAAATCCGTTATTCGTGGGTTCGAATCCCACCTCGGCCTTTTCCGTCTGCTTTGTGTTCAAGCCTACGCTGCGACCGACAGGCCGCGCGCGTATGCTGCGAGGTCGGTCATTGAACCGACAATGATGAGTCGTGAAGCAGCGGGAACCTTGACGAGCGAACGTGATCGCCCGCCGACCACCAGACGCGCCGGAGTGTTCTGCAGCGCGCTGAGCAATTCCGTTACATATGGGCTGATCGTCTCGGTCTTTTCCGTGTTGCTGATGCTCAGCCACACCAGGCGCGCATCGTACTGCTCAACGGCGTGCACCAGCGATTCAACCGGCGTTTGCGGGCCGAGATTGATCGCGTTGAAACCTTCAGAAGCCAGCACCGTGGCGGACATCAGCGATGGAATGAGATATGGATCGTTCGTCGGTGCAGCGCCCACAGCGAACGGGCCGCCTTCATGCGCAGGGAGCACCGCGCGAAGCTGATTCACCGCTTGAATGCAGATATCCGTGGCGCGATGCTCAATGAAAATGCCTTTGGAATCGTGCAGCCACAGTTCGCCCACGTGATGCATCGCCGGCGCGACCAGCAGGTCGAGCAGTTCCGCCACACTGCGACCGCTGAGGTACGCCGCCATCACCATGCCGCGCGCTTCCCGTGCCCGGCCATCTAAGAGATAGTCGGTGAACTGACGGGTGAAGTCCTGCTCCGCGGGGATCGAGCCTGCGATGGCATCGACATCCGGCAGGCCCAGAATCTCCGGCCGCACGAGCGTCGCACGCGATTCGCGCACGAAGCGAATGGCCTCCGGCAGGGCAATGCGTCGATGGCCACCCGCTGTGCGTGAGCAGCGGATCGAGCCGTCATCCGCCCAGCGTTTGAGCGAGGATTCGCTCACGCCAAGGGCGTCAGCCAGGTCTTTCGGAGTGAGCAGGCGGGTGGTCATGCAGGCCTCTTTGTGGACGGTTTGGACGATTGTAGCACCAATTCGTTCATTGTGAAGCCAAAAACGCGGAAATCTCGCTCTGAACGGCATTTGGCATCAATCGCAAGAATTATCGGATAAAAATGATGAGATCGGCTTGACAGAAAACATTTTTCAGCTATTGTTGGACGTATTGAACGGTTTGCACGATAAATCGTTCAATCAGACAAGCAGGGCTAGTCAGCCCATCTGAAGCATCCGTCCTGATTCCCCAACACTGGAGCGTTCACCATGAATTTCATCACTCGTCTTTCAATGCTCGGCCTGACCGTTGGCACGTGCGCCGCCATGGCTGCTGCCTTTACCGATTCCTCCTGTTCCGCCTCTGCGAAGGCGAAGAGTGCGCAGCATGTCGCGCTCGGCGCGATGTCGAGCGAAGCTGTTGCTGCGGACATCGTCGATACCGCCGTCGCTGCGGGTTCCTTCAAGACGCTTGTTGCAGCGGTGCAGGCTGCGGGCCTCGTTGATGCCTTGAAGTCTGACGGCCCGTTCACCGTGTTCGCACCGACTGACGCTGCGTTCGCGAAACTTCCCGCAGGCACTGTTGAGACGTTGCTGAAGCCGGAGAACCGCAAGCAGCTCGCCTCGATCCTCCTGTATCACGTTGTGCCGGGCAAGGTGGAGTCGGGTGATGTGCTCCGTCGCGGCGGCGCGACCACGCTCAATGGTCAGCGCATCGCGTTCTCCAAGCGCGGCTCAGCGGTGATGATCGGCTCCGCTTCGCTCGCCACGGCGGATATCTCATGCAGCAACGGCGTCATTCACGTGATCGACACCGTCATCCTGCCTGCTTCTGATGACATCGTGCAGACAGCGGACAAGGTCGGCTCTTTTTCCACGCTGCTTGCTGCTGCGAAGGCCGCCGGTCTGGTTGATGCGCTCAAGGGCGAAGGCCCCATCACGGTGTTCGCGCCGACTGATGAGGCATTCTCGAAACTGCCTGCTGGTACGGTGGAATCACTGCTCAAGCCTGAGAACAAGGACATGCTTGCTGCGGTTCTGAAGTATCACGTCGTTGCGGGCCGCGTCTTTGCTGCCGATGCAGTGAAGGCTGGCTCCGCCGTCACGCTGAACGGCCAACGGCTGACGATCGACATCCGCAACGGTCGCGTGTTTGTCGATGGGGCTGCGGTTGTCGCCAGCGACGTGGATGCATCCAACGGCGTGATTCACGTGATCGACACGGTGATGCTGCCGCGCTGAGCGGTTGATGATCGAACCCGCTGATTGTTTGTTCCTGTTCCGAAACCAAGGAGTCTAGTCATGAAGATTATGGACATTGTCGCTGCCGTCCTTCTGGTTGTTGGCGGCTTGAACTGGGGTCTCTGGGGCGCGTTTGAGTTCGATCTGGTCGCAGCCATCTTCGGCGGCAACACGGTAGCGCTCAGCAAGGTTGTGTATGTGCTCGTCGGCGCGGCAGCGGTGTACCAGGCTGCTTCCTTCAAGGCGATTCAGAAGCGATGGCACATGACGCCCGCCATGGCATAACGCGAGATTCACAATGATCAAAACCCTCATGTTCCATACCGACGCGTGAGGGAAGAGAGAAACACCCCCCCTGGAGCGGTCCGCGATCGTGTTGCGGATCGCTCTTTTTCATGCGCCCATGTGTGCTCGCACCTCGAATCGGTGGCGGCGAACTTAGAACAACCGCCCAGAGCGTTTCAGGATCATCACCAGTGCGAGCAGCACTGCGAGCGCGAGTACGTTGAGGGTGAGCGCGGCCCAGTTGATGACAGGATGGCCGAGGCGGAACCACAATGCGATGCCCGCCAGCACGATGCCCGCACTCCACGAGCCGATGGCGATCGGCATGTCGAGATCAAGATCGCGAAACGGACGAACGACCTCGAAGAACAGCAGCACGCCAAGCGTGAACAAGGCGAGCGAAAGAATCGAGAGGATGTAGGCGGTGAAAGCGGGCATGAGGAGCGGTGGGCGGATGAACTGTCGGAACAGCGTACCCTCTGCACGCCACATGAGTTGGAAACGGCGTTGGCACAGGCGTGCGGTGGGTTGGAGCGGTCTTGCATGCCTCAGGCTTGTCTTTCGTGGTCGAGGGGCTTAGCATGGGTGCTTTCAGTCAGAGTTCGGCACGTCACGCCTCTGCTCGGTTCGGCTATGTCTGGCCTGATCGGTTTTCTCCGACGTACGAAAGGGCCACAACATGGCTACCGGAATTGTCGCAAAGTTCATGAACGAAAAGGGCTTCGGCTTCATCACCCCCGAAGGCGGCGGGAAGGATGTCTTCGTTCATCACACGGACATCAACATGGACGGCTTCAAGAGCCTCTCGCCCGGCCAGCGGGTTGAGTACGATCTCGCCCAGGAGGCCAAAGGCCCGAAGGCGTCCAACGTTCGTCCGCTCTGATTCGTTCACAGCGACTTGAATGGACCCATACAGCCGGTCGTGGCGCGCCACGGCCGGTTGTTGTTTTTGGAGTCAGCACAGCTCGCGCGAAGTGCGTCACGTGATGCCGGTGGGCAGGCCGTCAATGCTCACGGCGTTCTTCGTGCGGATGTATTCTGCGATGGCCGCTTCGCCTTTTTTCTGGCCCCATTGCACGAGTGTCTCGCGCTCGCCGCGATAGTCATACAGCGGCACGCCGAAGCCGCATGATGTCTGCACGGATTCGATGTGGAGGTGAATGATCTGGCGTTGCCCCGGCACGGGTGTGAAGTTGTTGATGAGTTCAGGCCAGCGCGGGTGGTGCGGGCGGATCGCGCTGCCGCGACCATACAGGCGCAGGATGAGCGGCTTGGCGTCGAACGAACAGAACATGATGGTGAGGCGGCCATTCTCAAGCGTGTGTGCTGCGGTCTCGTTGCCGCTGCCGGTGAGGTCGAGATAGCCGACTTCGCCGTCGGACAGCACGCGGAAGGTGTCCACGCCCTTCGGGGAGAGATTGATTCGACCGCCCTCGCGTGGGGCGGTTGCAGTGAAAAACATGTGCTGCTTCGCGATGAAATCGCGCAGGGGCGGTGTGAGCGAGGGCTGAAAGTTGGACATGGGATCAAACGCTCCGGCGGGCAAGAGGTCGCTACATTATGCTCATACCCGGTTGCGGAGGCGATTCATGCGAAATGAAAACTTCGACCAACATGCGGAACCTGACGAGCGGCAGCGAGCGGCCGCAGCCCGTGCCGAACAGCGGCTGGCGAATGTGCAGGAACTCATCAAGGAATTGCCCGAATCCACGTGGGAGCGACCGACTCCGCTGTGGATTCGCGTTGCAGAAGGCGCGGTTACCGTCGGCTGCGGCGTCGGCATCGTGTGGGCGTTCAGCCAGCCGTGGCGATGGTGGTGGATCGGTGGCATCGTGCTCGCCTCTGCTCTCGCGGCTGGATTGCTCTACTTGTTGAGGCCTCGCAGTCTCGGCGAGCAGATGGCGCACGAGGAAATCACAGCGGCGATAGATCAACTGCTGATTGAAGCGACAGACTGGGACAAGGTGGATGAAGACGTTGAGTCAAGCAAGGCGCGCGGATGAACATCGTCATCTACGGCAACTCCGGCTCCGGCAAGACCACGCTTGCGCGGCACATGGCGTCTGTCTCCGGCGCGGCGGTTCTTTCTCTGGATGCGATCGCCTGGAAGGGCAGCGTTGAACGAGTCAGTCATGAAGAGTGCGTTCGCGCGATGCGTGAGTTTATGGCCGCGCATGATGTGTGGATCATGGAAGGATGCTACGGCACGCTGGTGGAAGCTGCGTTGCCTCATGCGGAGACGCTGATTTTTCTAAATCCGGGCGTTGCGGCGTGCGTCAGCAACTGCCGTGCGCGGCCGTGGGAGCCGGACAAGTTCGCTTCACCGGATGAGCAGGATCGCATGATCGAGTCGCTGATTGAATGGGTGAAGCAATATGACACGCGCGACGACGAGTTCGGGCTTCACTGTCATCGGCGAATCTTCGCAGCATTTTCCGGTCGAAAGATCGAAAGAACAGAGATGAACGGCGAACTGGAGTTGTAGCAGGCCAGAATGTCATCGCGAGGCGTATCATCCGCAGCATGATCGGCAGTGATCCAGGCAGCGATGTGCGAACAAATCGGCGGAGGCGCTGACCATGCGCGCGTTGGTGTGGTTTCGTCGCGACCTGCGGCTGGATGACCAACGCGCTTTATATGAAGCGGCCAAACGTGCGGATCGCGGCGTGGTGGGGGTGTTTCTCATCTCGCCAGCTTCATGGATGGAGCACGATGAAGCGCCGATCAAAATCGACTTCTGGCTCCGCACGCTGCGCGAGCTTTCGTCATCACTCGCTGCGAAGAATATTCCACTCTTGATTGAGCGGGCGGATCACTTCAGCGATGCCCCGCGAGCGCTGCTGCGCGTGGCGGAAGCGCACGGCTGCGATGAACTGTTCTTCAATCGCGAATATGAGGTGAACGAGCGGGCACGTGATGCGCGCGTGCAGCGGGCGTTTGACAAGGCAGGCCGCGCGGCGCGCTTGTTCACGGATCGTGTCATTCTTGAACCGGGCGATGTGCGCACGCAGGCGGACCAGTTCTACAGCGTCTATACGCCGTTCAAGCGCAGATGGCAGCAGGTGGTGATGGAACGTGGCGTTGAGGCGCTGCCGCCGCCGCGCAAGCAGGCCGAGACAGGCATCGCGCCGAGCGAAGTGCCGAAGCATGTCGCAGGGTTTGAGTCGTTCGCAGCGGATGCGTCCGTTTGGCCTGCGGGTGAGAAGGAAGCCCGCCGACGACTGATGCGATTCATCGAGAAGCGAATCGATCGCTACGCGGCGGATCGAGATTCGCCTGCGACCGATGGCACCAGCACACTTTCGCCTTATCTCGCCGCGGGCGCGATCTCGCCTCGCCAGTGTTTGCACGCCGCGATGGAAGCGAACGGCGGCAGGCTTGACGTGGGTAAACAAGGCCCAGTCGTGTGGATGCAAGAGCTGATCTGGCGCGAGTTTTATCAGCATGTGCTGGTTGCGTACCCTCGCGTGAGCATGGGATTGCCGTTTCGGCTTGAAACGCAGCAGGTGCGCTGGGTGGAAGATGCATCGGCGTTCAGCGCTTGGTGCGAAGGGCGTACAGGCTTTCCCATCGTCGATGCAGCGATGCGCCAACTGCGCGCGATCGGCTGGATGCACAACCGCCTGCGCATGATCGTCGCCATGTTCCTTACGAAAGACCTGCTCATTGATTGGCGCCTGGGCGAGCGATTTTTCATGCAGCATCTCATCGATGGCGATCTCGCTGCGAATAACGGCGGCTGGCAGTGGTCCGCGTCCACCGGCACGGACGCTGCGCCGTACTTCCGCATCTTCAATCCTGCGAGTCAGAGCCGAAAGTTCGATCCTGATGGCACGTTCATCAAGAAGTATTGCCCAGAGCTGGAGCAGCTTGATGGTGATGCCGTACATGAGCCGAGCGAGCTGCCGCCGCTGATGCGGGGGATGGCAGCATACCCGGACCCGATTGTGAACCATGCGAAAGCGCGCGACCGCGCGCTGCGCGCGTTCAAGGCGGTGAAATCGTGACGCCGTTGGCGTGGGCGGGCGCGTGCTACGCGCTGATGAGCGTTGTAACGATTCTTGCTTTCTGGCACGATAAGCGAGCCGCCACGCGCGGCCGAGCGCGCACACGCGAATCGACGCTGCACCTCTTGGAACTGCTTGGCGGCTGGCCCGGCGCGATCGTCGCGCAGCGATGGTTGCGACACAAGAACCGCAAGACGTCTTACAACGTCGTGCTGTGGCTCATTATTCTGCTGCATGCTTCCGTCTGCGCGATGATGCTGTGGATGCAATGGCGGTGAGGTGATCGATTTGTGATCGTTGGTCGCCGTTGATGTAACCTTTCCATTGATGCCGCGCTCTCTGCATGCTCTGCTGTGAATCTGCTTCGCTCTTTCCGGGAATGCATGGATGATGCGGGGCATTCGTTGAGTGAGTGGTCGAGATGATGCAGCAAATCATGCTTCGCCCTGCGGGACGAAGCATGGCACCCCCCGAACCCCCGGCCCTCGGACATGGTCGGGCATGTATCCGGTCAATATGCGGATCGGCAGCTCGGGTGTGGGTTGGCCGGTGGTTGTGCGGGAGTTGGGGGGTGGGACGGGCGGGCGACAAATCGGGAACCGGTTTTGGCGGAGTTTTCGTATAGTGAATGGCATGTTCTCTCCGCGCCGAAGGGGCGCCTTTACGCTGGTGGAAGTTCTCATCGCGGTCGGCTTGATCGTGGTGCTGCTGTCGCTGCTGCTGCCCGCGCTGACTTCTGCGCGGTCGTTCAGCCATCGCGAGCAGTGCGCGGAGAACCTGCGGAAGATCGGCCAGGCGGTGAAGAACTGCCTTGCGGAGAACGGGGATGAGTTTCCGTTTGTGCCGGTGCAGCCGGGCTGGCAGTGGGGCGGCGTGCGGTTTTCCGCCGTCGATGGCTCGCCGTTCCTGGATTACAACCGCCCGTTGAATCAGTGCATTTCACCAGGCGATGCGCGCGGCCGAGCAACGCAGATGTTCTGCTGCCCTGCGGATCGCGGCATCGCGGGCGAGGTGGGCGATATCGGCACTGGTCGGCGCACGGCGTGCCGCTCGTTCGGCACGAGCTACCGCGCGAATCCCGCGCTGTTCGATGCGCGGCTTGCGGGCCTGCCGGATGAAGCACGCGGTCTTCGCCGCGCGGAGATTACGACATCGCCCGCGCGTCTGCTGGTGATGGGCGATGCGATGTGGTACGAAGTGGCGGAGAATACCGGCCGTACAGCAGATTGGCACGGCGAAGGCGCGAAGACGAACCTGCTGTTTCTCGATGGGTCCGTGCGCTTCCGCGAAGTGCTGCCGCGCGGCGTGGTCGGGCCGGTGATGTTCGATCCGATTCCCACGCATGCCATGCCTGCGGCGGGGGTGGATGGATCGTCCGGCGGGTTGCGGTTGCGCAACGATCCAACGCCGTGATGCGGGTCACATCCCCGGCGCGGTTGCTACAGTACGCGCTATGACTTCTCACGAAGGCGGCGCGAAGCCGCGCATTCTTACAGGCGATACGCCGACGGGCCAACTCCATCTCGGCCATTACGTCGGTTCAGTCAAGCGTCGTGTTGAACTTCAGGATTCACACGAGTGTTTCTTCATTCTGGCGAATCTGCACGCATTCACCACGCGCTCGGAAAAGCCGGATGAGATTCGCAGAGATTGTCTGGAGATCGTGCGCGATTATCTGGCGATGGGGATTGATCCTGCAAAGAGCGCGATCTTCCTGCAGAGCGAAGTGCCTGCGATCAGCGAGTTGACGTTTCTGTTCGCAATGCTGCTGCCGTTCAACCGTGTAATGCGCAATCCCACGCTGAAGGACGAGATCAAGGTGAAGGGGTTGGGCGAGAACTACAGCTTCGGCTTTCCGTTGTACGCCGTCGGGCAGACAGCGGACATTCTGGCTTTCCGCGCGCATTCGGTGCCGGTGGGCGAAGATCAGGTGCCGCACCTTGAGTTGACGCGCGAGGTGGCGCGCAAGTTCAACCAGCTTTATTGCAAGGTGGATGAGCACGCGGATGATGCAGACCACGAGAAGCTGGGCGGCGTGTTTCCTGTGCCGGTGGCGGATGTGGGCAAGGTAGGGCGGCTGGTCGGCACGGATGGCGTGAACAAGATGTCCAAGAGTCTGGGCAACGCGATTTTCATCACCGACGATCTCAAGGCCATCAAAAAGAAGATGGGCCAGCTTTACACAGGAAGGCAGTCGATGACCGAGCCGGGCGATGTGAACAACGCGCTGTTTCAGTACGTGCGTACATTCATACCGGATGAATCGCGGATTGCGCAACTTGAGCGGGCTTATGCAGTGGGCGACAACATCGGCGACGGACACATCAAGGCGGAAGTCGCTGAAGCCATCGACGCGCTGCTGGCGCCGATGCGCGAACGGCGCAAACAATATGAAGGTAACGATCGTGTGATTCTTGAGATTCTCAAGGACGGCAGCGCACGCGCGAATGCAGCGGCTGAGGAAACGCTTTCCCTTGCGAAGGACGCGGCCAAGCTGGGATTTTTCAATCGTTCGCTGCGATATGTGTGATGGCGCTAATGGCCCGCTGGCGCGCCGCCCTTGCGAGGATCGCTGGCCGCTCGAATACCGTCTTCATGCACGCGGATGAGCTGCACGACGCCGACATCACTGGTTGAACCGAGCGTGTGGCCCTGCTGCGCAAGCTCGTGGCGCGTCTGTTCGCTCCACCGATTGGCTTCCAGTTGCAGCGTCATCGGCATCCATTGGTGATGAAATCGCGCAGCGCCGACGGCCTGCGCGGGGCGCATGTTGAAGAGGATGCTGTTGAGTAACGCCTGTGCGGTGCCGGTGATGATCCGCGGCCCGCCTGAAGCGCCAGCGACGAGCACCGCGCGGCCATCCTTCACCAGAATCGTCGGCGACATGCTGCTGAGCGGCCGCTTGCCCGGCTCGGGCAGGTTGCGATCGGACTGCCTGAGGCCGAACGCGTTGGGCGCGCCGGGGATGGTGGTGAAGTCGTCCATCTCGTTGTTGAGCACGATGCCGAAATCTGGCACGGTGAGCAGCGAACCAAAGATGAGATTAATTGTTTCGGTGCAGGCGACCGCCATGCCGCGCGAGTCGATGACGGAAAGATGACTGGTTCCGCCTCGACCGGGGAGCGTTTCACCATCCTGCGGTGCAGGTGATATGGAACCGTATCCAAAGCGATCGTCCAGCACGCGCGCTGGATCGATCCGGCTTGCGAGGTCGTCCAGATACGCCGGGTCAATCAAACGATCAATCGGCACATTGACGAAGGCGGCATCTGCCAGATGCTCGGCGCGATCGGCGAAGGCGTGTTTCATTGCTTCCGCTAACAGATGCACATACGCAGGGCTGTTGTGGAAAAGCAGTGTTGGCTCGGCGCGGAGCACACGCTCCATGATGCCGAGTATCTGAATCATCGCAATGCCGCCGCTGCTTGGCGGAGGCATGGCGAGCAGTTCATACTCGTAAAAAGAGCCGCGAAGCGGTGTGCTTCTTATGACTGCATACGCAGAGAGATCATTGAGTGTGAGCGCCCCGGCGCGCCCGTCAGGCGGCGACTGCACCGTTCGCGCAATAGCTTCCGCGATTTCGCCTCGATAGAAAACATCCGCACCGTGCTCCGCGACGAGTTGCAATGTGCGTGCCTTGGCAGGCTGACGAATGAGATCGCCGACTTGTGCCGTTCCGTTCAGGCAGAATGTTTCCCAGATCGGTTGTGAAAGCTCACGCAGTTCGGGGTATTCATCGCGCAGTCGCTTCAAGTGCTGCACGGCTGCGACGTGATTCGCATCCGCCGGGACACCCTCGCGTGCGGCACGGATGGCAGGTTGAAGCACAACAGCGCGATCAAGCGTGCCGTAGTGCTCGAGCGCGTGCAGCAGTCCAGCCACGGTGCCGGGCACGCCCACCGCGCGAGCGCCGAATCGACTGGCCAGCGGGTCGTTGAGTGCGACGAAATACTCCGGTGCGACTGCAGCGGGCGCGGTTTCTCGGTAGTTCAGCACGATCTGCTGCGCGGGGGCTTGGTGATCCGCGGGAATGTGAATGACCATGAACCCGCCGCCACCAATCCCGCAGGAGTATGGGCGAACGACAGAGAGGCAGAAACTGGCTGCGACGGCTGCATCGACCGCGTTACCGCCACGTTCAAGCATTTCCAACCCCGCGCGCGATGCGACGGGATGATCCGCAGCCACCGCGGCGCGGCGATACACCGGTTCATCGTGCGCGATGGCTTGCGTTGGCAACGCAACGGCAGCTAATGCACAGAAGAAAGTCGCGGTCAGTGATGGTGCAAGTCGAAAGCGCATCGCTGTGCGATTCATCACGCGCGAAGAGCGAGCCTGCAGAACAGTTCCACGCCGATGGCGATCGCATCGTCGTTGAAATCGAAGTTGGACTGATGCAGGTCGGGCATCACGGTCTTACCCTTGGGAATCAGGCCCAGCGCAAAGAAGCACGCCGGGACGACTTCACCGTAGTAGGAGAAGTCTTCGCCGCCCATGACAGGATTCTCCAGCGGCGGCACATTGGCCTCGCCCAGCATTTCGCGAGCGACCGTGTTAAAGATGGCGACCGCCTGCGCATCGTTGCGCGTAACGGGATAGCCTTCGATGTAGGTTGCGTCCGCTTCGCAACCGTGCGCGCGAGCAATGTGCTGGGCGATTTCAATCAGCCGCTTGCTGGCGAGCGATCGTGTCTCCGGCAGCAATGTTCGCAACGTGCCGGAGATGGACGCCTGTGCGGGGATGATGTTGTGCGTTGTGCCTGCGTGAAATTGCGTGACGGAAACGACGACGGAATCCAGCGGGCCGACGTTGCGCGAAGCGATCTGTTGAAGGGCTTGCACGATTGCCGCACCGGCGACGATCGGGTCGCGGCTGATTTGTGGATACGCCGCATGCGAACCGGTGCCGCGCACGACGATTTCGAATCGATCCGACGCAGCGAGCATGGGGCCGACGCGCGTGGAGACGACGCCAAGCGGCAGATGCGTCCACCCGTGCAGTCCGAAGATCATCTCAACGGGCGGGCCGATGACCGAACCGTCGAGGCAGCCGTCCTGCACCATTTTCTGGCCGCCCGCGCCGCCTTCTTCAGCGGGTTGAAAGACGAAGGTAACCGGCCTCGGCAGTGGGGACTCTTCCGCCAGGCGTGCAAGCACGCGAGCCGCACCGATGAGCATTGTGGTGTGTCCATCATGGCCACAGGCGTGCATCACACCGGGTGAAGTTGAAGCGTATGGTGCGCCGGTTTGCTCAGTAATTGGGAGTGCATCCATATCGGCGCGCAGCGCGATGGCGCGGGCCGCTTCACCCGGAAGGTGGCCGAGCACGCCGGTACCGCCCGCCAGATTGCGGGCGAAGTCGATGCCCGCCGCTTCCAGCTCGCGCTGGACGACGCCTGACGTGCGATGCTCGTTGTAGCCAAGTTCAGGATGCGCATGCAGGTCGCGACGAATAGAGATGAGGTCGGCAAGCTCCTCTTTGATCATCTCGCGAAGCTGGTGCGGTGCGGCGATGGTACTCATGGTGCAAATACTGTAGCACCGACCTGCCGCTACAATCTCCCATCTATGGGCCAACTGGCGCTTGGTTTTCGCAGCCTGATCATCAAGCTGGTGATCTTCGTCATCATGGCGGCCCTGCTGGCGTGGGCACTGGGCGGCACGTTGTTTCCTCGCCCGCATGTAGCGAATCTCCTCGGCGGCGTACCGGCAGTCGTCGGCACGGATCAATACTTCTGGCAAGTAACCATCGACGCTCGCCGACAGGAGCATCTGGACTGGCGACTCATGCGGCTTCGCGTCAATGGAAGGATGGAGCCTGCCGACCAGCGTGGCTGGATCGACGGCGCGGGGCCGATTGCTCATGAAGACGCGGTCTATTTCGGTGGGCGCGATCCGCAATCCGGCGTGTGGCGGCTGGTGCGGCTGGACAAGGGCGGCGTGTTGCAGGAAGAAGTGCTGCCCGACCGTTTCGCGATAGAGCAGGAACTGGCGCGTCTTCAGGCTGGTGCGCGCCTGAACGATGCCGAGGTGATGCGCTGATGCAGAACATTGAGTTTAAAGCTGAGCTACGCAACATCGAGGCCGCACGAACGCAGTGCGCCGCGCTGCCTGCCGTGCACATCGGCATACTCACGCAGACCGATCTCTATTTCAAACTCAGTGATGGCCGCTTGAAGCGGCGCAGCGCGCCGGGCGAGCCGGTGGAGTGGATTTTTTATCATCGGCCTGATCGCGCTTCGCCTCGCATGAGCAACTACTCGATTCTCAGCGATGAACAAGCGAAACGCCGCTGGGGAACGGAGAGCCTCAAGCCGTGGCTGACGGTTGTGAAACTGCGCGATTTATGGATGTTCGGCGAGGTGCGCATTCACCTAGATGAGATTGAGGGCTTGGGTTGCTTCCTGGAGTTTGAAGCCAAGGTGTCGCGACGATTTAATGTGAAAGCGTGTCACGACGCCATCGCGGAGTTGCGCACCGTATTTGCGCCGGTGCTGGGTGAGCCGGTGAGCGCAAGTTATTCTGATCTCATGGCAATGGAAGCCGGCGTGTCCTGAACCGCGTACTCAGCGCAGCGTAACCCAGCCCTGCCAGAGCAATACGCCGAGCACGATGCAGAGCGCAAGGCGGTACCACCCGAATGCAGCAAGGCCACGGCTGTTGAGAAAGGCGATCAGCCATTTCACCGTGAGCGCAGCAGAAATGACCGTAACCACGATGGCGACCGCGATCGGCAGCCAGCCAAGTTCAGTGATGAGGTAGAAGTGGCCGTCACGTCGATAATCAGAATAGAGCTGATACACCACTGCGCCGCCGATGGCGGGAAGGCCAAGCAGGAATGAAAACTCCGCAGCGCGAGCGGGCTTGAGGCCGACAACGACGCCGCCCGCGATGGTCATCATCGCTCGCGAGGTGCCTGGCCACAGCGAGAGACATTGGAAGAGACCGATGGCGAGCGCATGCTTCCATGTCATGTGATCGATTTCGATGCCCGCTGCTGCGGGTGATTGGCCTTGTGCGGTTCTGCGCCGGTCAAGCCAGATCATCCATACGCCGCCCAGCGCAAGAGCCGCCAGCACCGGGCCGGGCTTGAACAGCCACGCCATGATGCGCGAGTGAAGCAGTGGGCCGAGGATGAAGATGGGCGTAAACGCGATGAGCACGTTGATGAGAAGTTTGCGCCCTGCGAGATCGCGACCAACGAGGCCGAGCAGCATCTGCCTCATGCGGGGCCAGTAGAGGCCGACGATGGCGAGAAGCGTGAAGCCTTGAAGGATGACGAGAAAGGCATTGACAGCTCGCGCACGCTCATCTTCACCGACGCCCATCAAAGATGAAGCGATGATGAGGTGGCCCGTCGAGCTGACGGGGAGAAACTCGGTAATGCCTTCGACGAGACCGAGGATGAAAGCGTGATACCACTCCAAGCAGGTCGGTCCTTGTGTAAGCAGCCATCAAAGGCGCAGGGGAAGCGCATGTCCAATCGTGTACACGCTCATCGGGCAAGTCAGCACGCTTCGCTATCGAAATTCATGCATGCAGCCTCAATGCGCCTTCATTCGGTGTAAAGAACAGAAGAACAATCGATGAAACGGCGTTCGGTCGGCGTTCAGGCGGACGATTCGCCCGATCCATCGCGTCGCGGCATCAGGTTGCGAATCATCGCGCCAGCCTGCTCAATGGCGTGCGAGTTGAGCATCTTCCGTTGAGCGGTAAGCCACGCAAAGCCTGTTGCATGATCCGTTTCAAGTTGTGAGGCAAAGCGGCCGTTGCGAACATCATCCAGAATCGCCCGCAGTTTGGCGCGTACATCGTCATCGACCAGTCGTGGTCCCGCCGCAAAGGCGCCGAACTCCGCCGTATTGCTAATCGCGCGCATCATTGCAGCAAGGCCGCGCTCATAGACGAGGTCCGCCACCTGTTTCACTTCATGGCAGCATTCGAGGTAGGCCAGTTCAGGCGGATAGCCTGCTTCCACGAGCGTCTGGAAGGCGGCCAGCATCAGCCACGTCATGCCGCCACAGAGTACGGCTTGCTCACCGAAGAGATCGGTCTCGGCTTCATCTGCGAAAGTGGTCTTGATGATTGCAGCTCTGGCGCAGCCGATGCCGTTGGCCCACGCAAGTCCGATCGCTTCCGCATTGTGCGAAGCGGAGTCCTGGTGGAGTGCGAACAGGCAGGGGATGCCCAGTTCCTGGAGGTAGCGCTCGCGAAGGGTCGCTCCCGGTCCCTTGGGAGCAACCATAATGACGCCGACGCCTTTCGTCGGGCGAAGGATGCCGAACCGAACGCTCAGGCCGTGCAGGAGGCCAAGTGTCGCGTCCGCCTTGACATTTGGCTGAATGTGCCGGGAATAGACCTCGCCATGCGCTTCATCCGGTACGGCAAGGATCACGAGATCAGCATGGGAGACCGCTTCAGCGATCGGCAATGGCTCAAAGCCCGCTGCGATGGCAAGTCGGCCGCTCTCGCTGTCACGGCGATTGCCAACGATCACGCGCACGCCTGAATCGCGCAGATTCAGCGCGTGAGCGCTGCCCTGATTGCCGAATCCAATGACGGCGACCGTTCGCCCCAGCAGCGGCTGGAGCGGGGCCTGTTCCGGGCCTCGCAGGATGGTCAGCGACATGGGAACCCAGCTTACCAGCCTTCGACATTCCACACCGGATGATGCTTGCGGGTGGCCTCAGGCCGATGCGAGGGGAATAATCACCCTTGGACGGGGTGGGGTATGACGCATAGACAGGAGACGATGCCGTTGATTTGTATTCGAGAGCTTTTTGCTGCCCATCAGATTCGTTGCACGCGCCAGCGTGCAGCGGTGTATGAAGCCCTGAGGGATTGCCACTCGCATCCGACAGCGGAAGCTCTCTTCAAGCTGGTGCAGCCTCAGCTTGATGGCATCAGCCTTGCGACGGTTTATAACACGCTCGAAGCTCTCTGCCGCGTCGGTCTGGTGCGAAAGCTGCCGACTGAAAGCGGCTGCTGCCGGTATGAAGCGGATACGGACGACCACCTGCATATCCGATTCGCCGACAGCTCGGAAATCGCCGACGTACCGCATCACTTGGGATCGCAGCTTTTGGAGAATCTGCCGAAAGACGTGATTGATCGCATTGAGCGCGAAATGGGCGTGAAGATCGAGGGGGTCGCGATTCAGCTCATCGCTCGTGGGTCCGCGCCGAAGAGTCGGCATGGATGGTCCGACTCGGCGTGCCGCGAATCCGCATAAAACTCGCGCTCAAGCCCGATATTCTCCGAGCCGATAAAGCGCGAGGCGACGCGACTGAAACCGTCAGGAGGCTCCGCGCATGAGTCAGCACACATTCAATCGTCGGCAACATGCTCGCTTCGTGCTGCCGCCCATGTACACCGCGGTAACTATCCAGCGGGCATGTGATCTGGCGATCCGCCAGATGCACGGTCATGCGTATGACGTGAGCGAGAGCGGCATTCGATTTGAACTGGATGAAGTCTTGGAGCCGGGTGAGGCTGTGTGCTTCCAGCTTCAATTGCCGGGTGAACGAGAAACGGTCTCCGGTGACGGAACGATCGTTCGCGTCTTTGATGAAGCGGATGACCCCGGCCCCCGCCGAGCCGCCCTGCAGATTCGAGATTTCCTCACGCCCTCAGATCGCGCTCGACTGCTCGGCAGGCTGGGACAGGGCGCCTTCCGACGCGCTGCGTAACCAGCCCGGCGGGGGGACACGCGCGAAAGACACGTTGGTTTTCTTTACTACTGGAATGCACGCCATGAATGTGCTCCTTCTGGGTTTCCGAGGTTCCGGCAAAACGACGGTCGGCCGCGCACTGGCTTCACGCTTGAGGCGGGCCTTTCTCGATCTTGATGACATCACGCTCGGTCGGTTGGGAGAACGATCTGTAACCGAGGCGTGGCGGCGTCATGGTGAAGCGGCGTGGCGAGCAGTCGAGGAGCAGGCCCTTACGGACGCGCTGCAATTTGATGACCACGTGATTGCGCTCGGCGGTGGGACGGCGACAATTCCAGAAGCGATGCGTGCCATACGCGCTGCGCAACATGCAGGCCGCGCGAGAACTGTCTATCTCAAATGTTCAGCCGAGACATTGACCGCGCGATTGCGTGCCGATCAAGGTGATCGACCGAGCCTGACGGGGCAGGGCACGGCGGATGAAGTTGAAGTCGTGCTGAAGGAGCGCGAGCCAATGTATCGCCAGATCGCGGATATCACGATCAATGCCGAGACCGCTCCGGAAACAATCGCGGCCGCGCTCGCAGAAAAGCTGGCGCGGCCGGAGGAGTTGAACAAGAAAGCGGTGAACGCTGGGAAGAGCGATTAGCGGGGCGAAGACGGCAGGCGACGGCCCAGACGACGCTTGCTGTTGATGATGCGGCGACCAAGCCGCGTCTTCATTCGCGCACGGAAGCCGAACTTCCGGATTCGCTTCACATTGCTCTGACGGCGGGGGTAATGCATGGCTGAAACCTCTCCGAAACGGGGAACCGCGAAGGATAGCACAACCATCGATTCCTCGCCACCCCCTCAGGCGGGCAAAAGCGGGGTGCTGGAGCCGCTTCAACTGCCGCAGGGGAGGGCCTCTGGCCGGTGCGTTGACTGAACAGACCGGAGGCATGTGCTGCTGCGACGTAAAAATCTGCCGCTCCCGCGCGCAAAATCGCTGCGAAACCAGCGTATCTCCCTGTGGAATGACCGTGCTGCACGCCAGGCAACTGTGGTCCTCGCGCCCCTGTCAAACGGCGCTGACCTCGCCAAAACAGCGAGATTCTGCTTGCAAACAGTCATTCCTGCTGTACGGTCTAACAGCGACGCCAAGCCCTCGCACGGGGCGGGGGTTCGGGATCGTCGCCAATCCTCCACTTCCGGCTTCCCCCCGGATGAGTTCATTGGGGACCGACGGGGCCGGGGGGTTTGAATGATGAGTGTGTTCTCCAGTCAGATTCAGCTTGGCCGTAGGACCGTCCATCGCGCGTTCCTGATGTATCCGGAGTACTACTGCCGCGCGGACCTCAACGGCGACTTCCGAGTGGATGTGCAGGATTTGCTGATTCTGCTGGCGAACTGGGGCCCGTGTCCGGGTTTCGACACGGCCGTGTTGTCGCTGAGCGATCTGCTGACCGAAGCAGGAATCACCCAGCAGCAGTTCAATGAGTTCCTTGAAGTCATGATGAGCGGCAGCGATCGGCAGAAAGCCCGCTGGAGTTGCTACTTCAAGAACCGCGTGATGCAGTGCGTGAACTGTCCGCAGTGCATTGGGACGGACCCGTTCGCCAACTGAGATATCAAGCATATGCCCCGGACGGCCAACGGGTCGTCCGGGGTTTCAGCAATGGAGATGATGACATGAAAGTTACTCTTGTAAGCATCGCGATTCTTCTGGGTTGCTGCGCCGCAGCAGATGGCGCTGTCGTCCAATACACGAACAAGGCGGCGTGGCAGAGTGCTGTCGGCACGCACACGACGATCGATTTTACGGGCCACTCATTTGGCGCACCTGTTCTGCCTCATCACTATGCCGACCTCGGCGTGACATTCACCGGGCAGCAGTTGGGGTATTTTCATTCGTCTGGTCTGATGCCAAATGACGGCGAGGGGATTCGCGGGAGTAATAATGACATATGGGTCGTATTTGACACGCCTCAAAAGTATATAGCAGCGGAGTTTCCCGGCGGTCTCCGAATCGGGTTATATTCCGAAGATACGCTACTTTATACGAGTAGTTATGTTGTGGGTGGCGGTGGCGGGTTGTTTATAGGGTTAATGTCAGATATTGCGTTTGACAAAGCCTTGCTATACCGACCTGCCCCAACAAGCAATGTATATATCGATGACATTCATTTTGGCGTTCCCGCGCCCGCCGCGCTGGGCGTGTTCGGGCTCGCTGCCCTCGGCTGCCGCCGGCGGAGACGATGATGTGATGTGTTGGCTTTTTGACTTGTTGACTCGCCTTGCACCATTTCCGCGATCTCCGCGTGCTCCGCGGTGAATCATGCTTCGCCCTGTGGGACGAAGCATGGCACCCCCGCCCTGAAATTGTGGAGCGTGCGTTGCGCGGTGCGTGCAACTGGTGGGCGGTGCCCATCAGGGTTTTCGTTCAGAGCAGGACCATCGCGCATCGCCGGTCGATGGCGGTGTATACCTACCTGCAACTCGAACCGAATGAGTTGCCCTCACGGCATTTTTTGCGTTTCACCAGGATGTTTCGGTCGGCTTTCTGAAATATCCGGGGTATAGTTTGACTGCGGAGTCTCGTGGCTCCCCTGATCGAGTTTTCCAGCCGCCAGGTTGATCGTCACCTGCCGGCTGCAAAGCCCGCTCGGAAGATGAATCATCCTTCGGCACCTTCGCCTTGGCGGGGGTCATGCGGCTTGGGGCCGCACTCTCGGGCAACGTATGGAAACACAGGACATTCACAAAGCCGAGGAGTTGCTCGGCTATGCGTTCAAGGACAAGGCACTGCTTAAGCGCGCCCTGACCCATGCGTCACTGGCCGACTCGCGATTGCAGAGCAATGAGCGGCTGGAGTTTCTCGGTGATGCTGTACTCGGTATGGTTGTCTGCGAGCATCTCTTCGCCAACTACGAGAACCTGCTCGAAGGCGAGATGACGAAGATCAAGTCCACCGTGGTGAGTCGCCGCGTGTGCGCGAAGATCGCAGAGGAGCTGAAGCTCGAAGAGCTGCTCAGGCTCGGTAAGGGTATGAGCAACCGAACCGCGCTGCCGGGGTCTGTTGTTGCTGCCGTCTATGAATCGCTGATTGGCGCACTCTTCATCGACGGCGGGCTTGATGTGGCGAGGAAGTTCATTTTGCAGAAGCTCACGCCGTGGATTGAGCGAGCAGCGCGGTCTGGTCATCAATCGAACTTCAAATCCGTGTTGCAGCAGGTGGCGCAGCAGAATCTTTCGATGACGCCACAATATCTCGTGCTGGATGAGAAAGGCCCGGATCACGCCAAGTGCTTTGAAGTGTGCGTGGAGATCGGCGCGAGGCGTTTCGGCTCCTGCTGGGGGCCGTCGAAGAAGCAGGCTGAGCAGGACGCCGCCCTCATCGCGCTGGAAGAACTCGGCTACGCCAGCCGCGATGCACTTGGCGAGGTGCATGTACACCTCGACGATGATGAATCGGATGCGGAAGACATGCAGGAGGTTGCGTAACGCGGCGAGTTGCGTTGCGATCAGCTCACCAGCCACCAGATGAGCAGTAGATTTGCAAGCGTGGCCAGCACCAGCGCAGCGACCCAGCGATCCCATGCGGAACGCTGCTTCGTTTCAGGCTCTGCGAGCAGCTGCAGTGTCGGCGCTGCATCTGCGAGTATGCGACCGCTACGGGCGTGATCCTGCACGATGGCGATGATGAGATTCGCCTCAAACGGGCGCACGCCGAGTTGATCCGCCGTGCGCATTACGCGCTGCCTGCGCTCGGGGGTCATCGTGCTGCCCTGAAGCTGCGAGTAGGCGCGGGTTGCCAGCACCCAGCGAGGATCGGCGGGGTCCAGCCCTGCATTCGCACGTGCTGCGCGATTTTCGCTTGCCACCGTGTCCGCAGCGAGTTGCAGCGGGTCGGCGCCGCCGACGAGGCGAAGATGTGGATGCGATGCAGCAGCCATGCGGAAAAACCTGTCTTTCAGTTTATTCCGAACGGGCGCACGATGCGTTTCGTGCAGCACGTTCGTACTGCTGAAAGTCTAACCCCGCATCAAGGCGATGCCAGAGAAGTTGTCAGGTTATCCACAGGGCAAGCCGGTTTTGCGCCATCTGGTGAAGTTGGAGAAGGGTTTATTCGTTGGGGAGCACACGCCTGGTGCGGCGTCCATCCGCATCCCAGACCTGTACCACGCCGTCATCACCAGTTCCCGGACCTGCGTACATCACCTGCACACCGCGGGCGTTGCGAATGTTGATGCCGCCGCCTCGACCCGCGACCGACTCCTCACCCGACGCATCATCACTGTACCCCGCAACGACGACTGGCGACCCGTTGCTGTTCATCAGGTTGAGAATGCCGCCGTGCCGCCGCGCTCCGACTGCAAATAACCTTGTGCCGCGCGGATTGAGAATGGACATCTGCCCGCCGAGTTCCGGTGCTGCATCGAAGGTGATGACGGGTGCGCCGCTGTCGCTGCCGAGTTCAACTCGCCCGCCGCCATCCGGCCGGGGCGATGCAAAGAAGACGGATCGGCCATCGTGATTCGCCAAACGAAGAGCGCCGCCGTCAGCGGTTGCGCCTGCTGTGAACACAGGCGTGCCGTTTTCGTTCAAGCATCCCATTCGAGCGCCGTCAGCAGTGAGCGCGAAGATGAACCGCGACTGTCCATTGCTATCCGCCAGCGTGAGCGCATCGTTCGTACCTGTTGCAGCGTTCGCAGCGAAAGCCGCGTGCCCACTGGCATGATTCAGACGGAGTAAGCCGCCGACGCCGTTGTCCGCAGCAACGGGCTTCACGCTGAACATCTCACCGCTGGCGTTGTTCATGGTGAGCGCGCCGCCATTCGGCTCGGCTTCAACGCGGAAGATTGATCGGTTGGCGTTGTCGTGCAGCGCGAGCGTGCCGCCGTGCGCATTGCGCCCGACATGAAAGAGCGATTGCCCGCCGCCAGCGATCCAGAACTCACCGCCGGGTGCGTGCGCACCGGCGCGTAAAGCGCGATCACCCTGCGCGTTCCACAAGCCGAACTCCGCGCCTTCGCCCGTGGCGTATGCGCCGAGCACCGCTGCGCCGTCCATGTTCCAGAGCGTGATGTCGCCGCCGTGGTCGTTGGCGGTGGCGCGAATCACATTGTGTCCTGCGCTGGTCCACAGGTCGATCTGCCCGCCATTTGCGCCGGAACCTGCTGCGAACACGAGCCGTCCTGCCTGATCGAACACTTCCAGCCGATGTGTCTGGATGAGGTCTGCGACTGGTCGTGATGTCGCTGCGATGGCGAAGCCTGACAACACAAGCAGGCATGTTGCGCCAAGCGCAAGGCGGGATCGCCTGAGCGATTGCTTCGTGCTGAGCAGTTCACGCTCAACGGATACAAGACGCTGTTCGATCTGTTCCAGATGTTCAAACTGAGTCATGGGGAACGCTCCTATGTGGAGACAAAGGTCAGTCCGGTGCGCATGCGTTCACATGCGCGATTCATTCTGTTCGGCTCAATGCCCGACGGCGGCCCAGCCTTTGGCATAGAGGTCAGCCCGCACCGGAAGATAGCCGGGATAGTCGATCTTACCTTTCGTGATCTGCGTGGAATCGAGTGTAACCACGCCGACGGGATCGGTTGTTTCAAGCAGGACTTTGCCGTCCGGTGCAACAGCGATGGACGCGCCGCCGATGAGCACATCCTGCTCAGGCGCGGGGCGATTGACCGAGAGGACAAACGCACAGCTCGTGAGTGCGTTGGCGCGAAACACCGTGCGCCAGCGTTCATAGGTGGCCAGTTCTGTCGCACGTGGCGCGAGAATAACTTCTGCACCGTGCGCAGCGAGCAGGTGACTGCCTTCCGGTCGATTGATGTCGGAACAGATCTGCACGCCGATGGGCATGGCAAAGCCTTTGATCGGTGTAGGTGGTTCCATGCCTGCGTCGTAGTGGCTCGTTTCCCAGAAGCCCGGCTCTTCAGGGATGTGCAGTTTGCAATAGGTGGCGAGCAGGCTGCCGGTGCGATCGAAGATGAGCGAGGTGTTGCGGCGAACGCCTGAGTTCGGATCGCGCACGATCGCGCCGCCGATCAAACCGATGCCAATGGATTTCGCTGCGTCGCGCTGCATGATGTGGCGCGGGCCATTCGGCGCTTCAGCGTCGTCATCGCGTGCGTTCTTTGTGGCAGGCGACCATGGATTCAGCGGCAGTTCAGGAAGAACAGCCAGCTCGGCCCCAGCGTTTTTGGCTTCGGTCAGGCGGGCCAGCAGCCGCTGTTGCGCATCGCTGCCGTAGAACACATCGCTGATGAGCGCGACTGTAAGAGTGCGGTGATTCATGGTCGCGAAGCGTACCAAGAGCAAGGAAAGGCGGCTATGGAGCGGGGGTGGTCATGGATCAGTTGGCCTTGATCGGTTGGCGGATTTTTAGAGAACACACGCTGACACGCATCGCAAACTACGGACGCTTGCGCGAAACTTCCGAATCCGGCGTTACCCCCAGTTGGCCAGCACCACCAGCAAGTCGATGACATCGACGGTGCAGTCGCCGTTGAGATCGGCAGGGCAGTGTTCCGGGTCCGCGCACGCGCCCCATGAACCGAGCAGGTAGAGAAGATCGAGCACATCGACGATGCCGTCGCCGGTGAAGTCGCCCGGCTTCTCGCATGGTTTTCTCAGAAAGCGAATGAAGATCGGATCGCCGGGTGTCATGGTGAGCGTCCCAGAGCCGGTTTTGTGAACCCGCCATCGCCAGCCCGTGATGACACGATCTTCGAGTTCCAGGCATTGCGGATAGGCAATCGTTCGGCGAACTTCGCGTGCCCAGATGTTCTGCGCCGGTGGCGCGGCGGCTGCGCCGGGTACCGACCAGTTGTCCATCTGAAGCGTCTCTTTGTTGTCGAGCAGCAGTTGCGCTTCAATATCGAAACTGTCGCCGATCGAACCTGTGATGCTGAATCCGGGGCGGTTTGGCAGCACGAAGTGAAGGTTCGCGAGCGGCACGGGCACATCGAAGGATTGTTCGACCCACGCGGACGTTCCCGTGCCGGTAACGACGACAGGCGATGTGTTCGCGACCGCGCGAATGGCATGGCAATCGCCATCGCCGATCGGGCCTCGTGCAAAATGCGCTCGGATTGTGTTGCTTTGATACGCGCCGCGATATCGCACGGAGAGGCTTGTCGCAGAAACGGTCGAGGTGAGTCGAATGCCGTTGACAACCGCGGTGGAGTTGAGTTCACCCGACGTTCGCAGAATGAAATTGCGGTGTGAAGTCAGGTTGCCGGACTGGTTGCCGCTCGCGGGGGCGAGGGACGCGACCGGCGAGCCGCTGTCCATCAGTTCGACTGCGAAGTTGACACTCTGGGAAGCAGCAGACGTGCTGGTGATCTCTGCAATCAGCGTTTCGAGCACGACGAGTGAGACGCCTTCCATGCTGACGGGGGCGCAGAATGGCACATCGACAACGACTTGCAACGTACCCGCATGCACGATGTCGGCGGTGAACGTGCGAGTCTGGACGGTGCAGGCCTGTTTTCCTGAAGCGGGGGGCGTTGGCTGGGCCGCTCGCTGTGCATGGAGACTTGATGTGCACAGTGAAATCACGCTGCACCAGACCAGTGCGTGCGTTCCGGGCCGTGCAAGCATGTCATTTCCTCCGCAGCGCTGTTCCGGGATGCTGAACATCGATCCCCAAACAAGCACAACGCGCGTGGCAGGACTCGAACCTGCAACCCTCGGCTTCGAAGGCCGATGCTCTATCCAATTGAGCTACACGCGCTGGTTTCGAACAGGTTGGGCAGTATAGCAATGGGGAAGTGCTGTGGCCGCACGAGGGTCAGGTGCTGACGCGAAGCAAGCCTGAAAACAGCAATCCGGCCGGATTGTCCTTGTCTCTTCAGAATTGTGAGGTAGATTTAAAAGAGAACCCGGGTGCCGCTCGCGGACGTGGCAAGCATGCAACCCGGGTCTCATTCACATGAACGACGCCGCCCCTATGGGCGGAGGTCCGCTTGAGGGGTGGGCCGTTGTTACAGCACGGGGCATGGTTGCCGGAAGGGCTCACGGTTTTCGTGCCAGTTCAGGCACAAAGAAGCTGACCCCGCGCTGAGGGCGGCTTCGAGCAGAGTGAAATTGCTTCCATAGCTGCTGAAGCCGCCCATCGCATGGATCAGTTCCCGCCGGAGCCTTCCGTCGGGGTGGGTTCGGGATTCTCCTTAGGCTCGTCGATCGTGTCGAGAATGTCATTGAGCAGGTCGATGAGGTCATCGATCCAGTCGGCTTTAACGACGGGTGATTGACCGATTTCACCCGACCAGGATGCAATCTGGTCGATCGTGGCAGCAACCTTCAGACCTTTGGAATCACCGCTGAGAATGGCTGACGCCGCCAAAATGCCTGTCAGGGCAGCCAAAACCATCGCGGCACGAAGCCGACCGAAGGCCGTGGCAACCAGCGAAAAGCGGTTTTTTCTGCTGGTTTCGGGGACAAATCTGCTAGCATGGAACGTACGCATGGATACACCTCCACTCCTGTTTGTGGTGTTCGCCGAGGCCCTTGAAGTGCCGAGTTACGTGGCTCGGCATGGCCTCCCAAAGGTGAAGCGAGCGCCGAGTAACCGATGTGA
This sequence comes from Phycisphaerales bacterium, assembly GCA_035443885.1. Classification (GTDB taxonomy): domain Bacteria; phylum Planctomycetota; class Phycisphaerae; order Phycisphaerales; family SM1A02; genus DAOMNO01. Next base: position 168,468 of record DAOMNO010000003.1, on the reverse strand, counting down.
GTGAGGTGGAAACTTTTTTTTCGCGGGCAACCTGTGCGGGTTATGCGGGTTGTTCGGGTTGGTTTCCGGGCGTTCGGGGCAGTCAGGAGCGTGCTCAATGGCAGCGATCGCAGCATCCGACAGGAATCCAGCTCACGATTCGGTGAGTGCCCCGGTCGTCGTGGTCCCACAACCGCATGCTGCATCGCGCCCCGGCGACGATACAGCGGCCAACTTCCGCATGTTTCAAAGCGATGCCGGTGTCCAAGCCCTGCTCCGCCGCATGAGCGACGGCGATCGCGATGCAGCAGCTGAGTTCATCACTCGCTACGGAAGCAAGCTCCGCCGTCGAGTGCGAGGCAAGCTCAACTTCGCCATGCGAAGGCTGTTCGATTCGCAGGACATCCTTTCAACCGTCGGCAGGCGGCTCGATCTCTATGTTCGCGATGGCAGGCTCGATGTGGATGACGAAGCGCAGCTCTGGGCACTCATCTTCCGAATGGCGAACCATGCGCTGGTGGACAAGGCTCGGCTGTTCGAGCGTTTGCAGAATGTGGAAGGCAGCGACAGTCACTTCGCGAGCTGCCTGCTGGACCGACTCAAGCGAGCCGAACAGCGCGTGGTGCCGGGTACACCCGGCCAAGGCGCGGTGGAATCGGAAGTCGATCTCGCGCTGCGGTCATTGCCTGACCAGAAGGATCGACGCATCCTTTCCCTTTGGCTCGGTGGTCAGGGGCATGACGCCATTGCGGGTGATGTGGGCCTTTCGACTGTCGCCGTTCGCAAGCGATGGCAGATGATTAAACAGCGCCTGCGATCGTTCTTCGAGGCGGAGTCGTAATCATGGATCGCGTCTCTCCGGTGGCGCGTCTTTCTGCCCTGTATGTTGAGATTGCCGGCACTCAACGTCGGCATGAAGACATCGATCTGAGTGACTTCCTGCGCACGCTTGGCACGCTGGATGATGATGCGCTGGCGGAGATCATCGAAGCCGACGGTCGGCTGCGCCTGCAACGTGCTCGGGCTGTTACGCTTGAGCGATATCTTGAAGCGGTGCCTGATCTGCTTTCTCGGCACGGGCCGCTGGATGCAGCACTTGATGTAACCCTACGATCGCTGTCGCGTTCCGGCCCGGCTGATGCCGCGTCGATCCAAGCGCTGATTCGTCAATATCCCAATCTTGAGAGCGCAATTCGCGAAGCGGGCGAACTCAATAACGCACTGTGGTCAACCAATGGCTTGCAGCAGCGTCTCGACGGACCGCAGCGGCAACTGCCGCAGGACTTCGGCCCGCTTATTTCGCTCACGAACAAATCCGGCGACATCGAGCAAGTGCCGCGATACTGCTTGGAGAAGTTTCTCGGCCAAGGCGCGTTTGGGCAGGTCTTTCTTGCGGTGGATCGTCAACTTTCCGAGGCGGGACATCCCGCTCGTGTGGCTCTGAAAGTTTTATCCAATTCTGGATTCGGCGGCAGACCCGGTGGCTCAAAGTCTGCGCGTGAGCGCCTCGCAGAAGAAGCGACGAAGGCGCGGCGGGTCGATCACCCGAACGTTGTGCGCGTGCTGGATCGCGGCGTCTCGGCAGATGACGAAGACTTCATCGTCTATGAACTTGTTGAAGGCGGCGATCTCGGCAAGCTATTGCAGAAGCTGTTGGAAGATCGGACCGAAGGCGAGACGGCGCAGGCACGAGCGGTATTGCGATCTGCGACGTTGACCCCCCGTGAGGCAGCTAAGCTGGTGGCGAAGATTGCTCGCGGTGTGCAGGCCGCACATGCAGCAGGGTTGATTCACTGCGATCTCAAGCCTGGCAACATCATGCTGACCGCGGGCGGCGAGCCGAAAGTGGCGGACTTCGGTATCGCCATTCGGCTTGGCGATAGCGGCCGTCACGCCGGCGGAGTTGAGGGTGGAACTGCTGGTGCGCCGTTGCTTCAGACGCATCCCATCGGGAATCTCGCGTTCATTTCGCCCGAGCAGTATCGAATGGACGATGGCGCTCTGACGATTCCGTCCGATGTATATGCGATCGGCGGCATTCTGTTTCTGCTGCTGACAGGACAGTTGCCCAATGGTTCAACTGCTGAAGAGATCGCAGCGGCGCATCATCCTGAGACCGGCCGCCGTGAATCGCCATTGCTTCGACCGTTGCGATCAGCCATTGATCGCGATCTTGAGAGCATCTGCCGCCGTGCAATGGCTCCGAAACCGCAGGACCGCTACAGCTCTGCAGGCGCGCTGGCAGATGATCTGGAAGCATGGCTTCGATGCGAGCCGTTGTATTGGACGCGGCCATCATTCCTTCGTGTCGCGCGGTTGTGGACCGTTCGCAAGCCTGCGGTGGCGGCAATCACTGTGCTGTTTGTGATTTCGCTCATCATTGGCGCAGGTGCAACCACGCATTACGCGCGCAAGGCCGAGCGTGAAGCAGCAGAGAAGGAGATCGCAAGCATCCGTGCGGAAGAAGCCGCGCAGCGAGGTCAGATTGTGCGACAGCAGGTCCTTGCCCTCGTTCCGCGTGCAGAAGTATTGCGCCAGAATCGCTCGACACAGGTGTTTCCGACGATATGGGCCTTGGAGTACCTCCTTGGCCCGGAAGTGCTTGGCACGCCGATCGCAATCGGTGAAACCGCAAGAAAGCGGCTCGAAGCCGTTGAAGTGCTGGTTGAACACGCCGAGGCGGCAGGCACACAAAACGATCTTGAATCACTGATGTGGCGAACGCTGCTCGGCTTCTGGCTTATCAGCGACAACGAGCTTGATCGCGCGCAGATCATTCTGCGCAGCGTCAGACAGGCGTGGGGGGAGCGATTGCTCCCGGAAGACCGCTGGCTGCATCGTGTGGATGCGATGATCGCCTGCGCTCAGGTGCGAAGCCTGAGGCCGCGGGCGCGCGAGTTGAGCCAGGATCAGGCGGCCGAACTGCGCGCCGCGGAGCGGATCATCGCGCTGGAAGAACGGCGGCTTGCCCAAGACGACCCCGGCTGTGCGGAGCATTACATGATGATGGAAACGCTGATGATGCTTTACGCGCCGGAGTGGTGGCATGAGCCGGTGAAACTCGCCGTGGTGAAGGCCGAGTTCGATCGGCAGACGTCTCCCCGCCGTGCAGCCCGCCGCGAGCCGCGCCCGGAGTGAGCCGAATGCCCTACACTTCCCGTCCTGCGCCCGTAGCTCAGCAGGATAGAGCACCGGTTTCCTAAACCGAAGGTCGGTGGTTCGAATCCACCCGGGCGCGTTGTCGGCAATCGGCATTATGGCTGACCAATTCGGGATCTGACGAGCGATGCGAAATGGTCGCCGCGCTGTTCGAAGTTGATGAACTGATCCCAGCTTGCGCAGCCGGGGCTGAGGAGCAGCACTTCACCCGGCTTGATGATGCTGATTGCTGCCTCGACGGCGCGGTCAAGTGTTTCGCAGAAGCGGGCATTGGATGCAGCATCCGCAGCAAGCTGAGGGCCTGTCGCGCCGATCGTGTACAACCCCGCGATTTGCGGCGCGAGGTGCGCGATGGGGGAAAGGTCCGAACCTTTGTCGTAGCCACCCGCAATCAGGTGAACGCGAGAAGGGTCTTCAAACGCATTGACGGCCAGCAGCGTCGCACGTGGTGTGGTTGATTTGGAATCGTTGTAATAGCGCACGCCGTCGCACTCCGCAACAAGCTGAAGGCGGTGTGGCAGACCTCGAAAATCTGCAAGCAGCGGCACAGTAACCTCACGCGAGATAGCCGTCGCGCGTTCCACCGTGGCGATCGCCAGCTGCGCGTTGATGAGATTGTGTGCGCCGGGTATGCACAGCGAGATGGTCTTGAACATCGAGCGATTGCTTTCATCGCTCTGCGCACTCAGCAGCGTGAGATCATCACCGCGTATCGCGTAATCTTCAGCCTGCTGAAATCGAAAGATATTGAGCTTGGACTGCACGTAATGGTCCTGCGTGCCATGCCAATCGAGGTGATTCGGTTCGATGTTGGTGAGCGCCGCCACGCCGGGCGACCAGCCCGCAGCGCCGCTGAAGCCGACATTCTCGCCGAGCCAGTAGAGCATCGCACTGGAGAGTTCAAGCACGACCCAGTCATCATCGCGAATGTCGCGAAGTGAGTTAAGCAATGAGCCGCCGATATTGCCGCCGAGGTGGGCGCGAAGCCCCGCGCGGCTGAGGATGTGATGAATCATCGCGGCGGTGGTGGATTTTCCCGCGCTGCCTGTTACTCCGATGACTCGCCTGCGATTCAGCCGCTCGACCAGCAGCCTGATTTCCGTGTAGATCGGCACGCCGGATTGCGTTGCGGCATTGAGATATCGATTGCGCCACGGCTGGGGCACCGCAGGGTTTGCGATGACCACATCCGCATTGCAGAAGTCCTCTTCGCGATGCTCGCCAAAGCGCAGCGTTACGCGCCCTGATTCAACCAGCGGCGAAATCGCGGAGAGGGAATCCCCAAGATGATCTGCGGAGTCGAGATCAGTCAGCAGAATCTGCGCGTTTTGCGAAGCAAGCCAGCGAACAACGCCGACGCCGCCGCCGAAGCGGCCAAGGCCCATGACGGTTACGCGCCGACCTGCCGGTTCAAGGATCATGGAAGGCAGAGTGTAACGTAGCGGGTCGTGTCAGCAGGGGGTACGATGCCCGCCACACCGGGGAAAGGAGTTGAGCCATGTCGCAGTTTGGGAATCCGTATTACGCCGAGTTCGATGAAACGCAGCAAAAGACCAGCCGCATGGCGATCAGTTCACTGGTGTGCAGCCTGATCTGTTGCATTCCCATTACCACTATCCTCGGTGCGGTGCTCGGCGCGTTTGCCCTCGTGCGGATTAGCAGCAACCCCGCATTGCGGGGCAAAGGGTTCGCTGTCGCGGGTCTTATACTCGGCATCTCGTTCACGGCGGTGCAAGGATGGCTCGTGTATTCATTCAGCACAACGTTCGAGATGTTCAAGGCTGCCCCGTATCAGGCGTTGGAACCGGGATTCCGCGGCGACTACGCATCCATGCGTGCGTTCTTCGGCCCGAATGGCATGTCCGCGACTGACGCGGATGCACAGGCGTTCATCGAAGCCTTGCGCAGCCGATACGGCGAGCTGATTGAATCGACCATCCACTTTGAAAACTTCCGTGGCATGGCGCAGCCAACCCCCGGTGACCCAGAGGTGACCATGCCGTGGGTTCTGGTGTTCGATCGAGGTGAGGTGCGGGCGCAACTGACATTCCGCGAGCAGGATCAGGTGCGATCGGCTGGCTCAATTGTTTTCTATTCGATCACGGTGGTTGATTCCACGGATGGCAATCTGACCTTCCCGCCCGCCACGCCATGATGACAAGGAGCGCGGCGTGAGTGCGACGGTTCGTCGGAGAGTAACGCCTTGGGCGACAGCATCGTTGCTGTGCAGCGTCGTGGTGTTCTGCCCCGTCGCCGGCCTGATTGCGCCCTTGCTGGGTATGAAGGCCATCGCGGAGATTCGGGCGAGGCCGGGCGTCGGCGGTTTGCACATCGCGATCGCGGGCATTGTCATCGGCCTTGTCAGCGTGCTCGGCTGGATCGGTTTCGCGACATGGTGGCACTACAACGTGCGGTTGCCGATGATCGAAGGACCGCTCGCCGAGATTCGCGCAGCGCAGATGGGCAACCCCGCGGTGCTTCGCGCGGGGTTCACTGGGGATGCCGTGCAGGCGACAGATGAAGAAATCGCGGGATTCCTCTCGGAGATGGCCCGTCGGTGGGGCGTCTTGCGGGCGATCACGCCGGACTTCTCTCCCGATGCAGATGCTTCAGGAGAGCATCGTTTTCACGCGCGGGTGCCGTATGTCTTTCACTTTGAGCAGGGGGTGGCCGTTCCTGGGCGGGTGGAACTGCTGCTCTTCGCCGACGGTCTGCGTCCGAGGTGGATGTCCATCACGCTTCACGATGAAGTGCGGGGTGATCTGACGTTTCCCTCAGCGCAACAACGCGAAGTGCGATAAGCTGATACGCATTCCGCTGCCTGAGCTGCCCCGCACGTTGCGATCTTTATGTCCGTCCAGCCCCTCATCAAGATCACCGACCTCGTCAAGCGATTCGGCGATCAGACTGTGCTCGACGGCATCAATCTGTCGATTATGCCGGGCGAAACGATGATCATCATGGGCGGCTCCGGTTCGGGCAAGTCCACACTGCTGCGCCACATGATCGGCTCACTGCTGCCTGATCGTGGCAAGGTTGAGCTGTTCGGGCAGAATCTTGCTGACCTGAACGAAGAGCAGCTCAATCAGGTGCGCAAGCGCTTTGGCATTCTGTTTCAGTCCGGCGCGCTGTTCAACTCGATGACGATTGCAGAGAACGTGCGCCTGCCGCTGCAGGAGCATACGGTGCTGGATGCGACCACGATCGACATCATGGTGAAGATCAAGCTGGAGCTGGTCGGCTTGCGCGAGCACGCGGACAAGTACCCCGCGCAGATTTCTGGCGGCATGAAGAAGCGAGCGGGCCTTGCTCGTGCACTGTCTCTCGACCCCAAGATTCTGTTTTACGATGAGCCTTCAGCGGGTCTTGATCCGGTGACTTCCGCTGAAATCGATCGACTGATCATCGACCTCACGCGGAAGCTGGGCGTTACCAGTGTTGTGGTTACGCATGAAATGGATTCCGCCTTTACGATCGCTGATCGTATGGCCATGCTGGATAAAGGTCGCATGATTATGATCGACACACGAGAAGCGTATGAGCGGCTTCGCGATCATCCGAAGGACCGACTCGACGAGTTGCATGAGACGAAACAGTTGATTCGCCAGTTCCTGCGGGGCGATGCGGAAGGCCCCATCACGCGCCGAAAAGCGGAGAGCAACTACGCGGACGATTTGCTGGGATTCTCACCCGATGAGTCGCCCGTCAAGGCGCCTTCCGTCGAGGCGACTCGCGTGGTGTAGAATGGCGGCCTGAACACGGGAATTCACGAATGCCGAGCATGAACGAGCGAACCCGAAACAACGTGCGCATGGGCGTGTTCGTAACGTTTACGATTCTGCTCGCGCTGGGGGTGGTCGCGTCGCTTTCGAATGTTCGTGAGTGGCTCAGTGCTTCATCGCACCAGTACACTGTCACGTTTCCTGTCCGCTCTGGCGTGGCGAACCTGAAGAAATCGTCGGAAGTTCGCGTCGGCGGCGTGAAGCTCGGCGAAGTCGTGCGCGTGGACCCGCGCGTCGAAGACCCCGTCTTTGAAAAGATCGATGTCGTCTTCAAGCTTCGGCGGAGCGTGAGGCTGCACAAGAACGCCCGCATTCTCATCTCATCGCAGTTGATCGGTTCAGATTCATGGATCGACATCGTCGATGTCGGCTCCCCCTTGCCTGATGGCACGGCGAATCGTGTTGAGCCGGGCGGAAGCATCGACGGCGCGATGCGTTCAGGCATGTTGAGCACGCTCATCGGCGATGACAACGCCGCCAAGACAGATAACTTCTTTGATTTTCTCGGCAACATTCCAGATGAATACACCCAGCGCATCGTGCCGATCATCGACGATGTGCAGGCCACCACAGGCAATGTTCGTGCAGTAACCACCGCGCTGCGCGAGGAGAACTGGCCTGAGTGGTCGGAGAAGGTGTCGGAAATTCTCGCTTGGGCGAACGACCTGCAGGGTTCGATTGAAAGCGCGCTCGCGGAAGGCAAGGGCCTGATGACGGACGGTCGGGCAATCCTTGAGGAGAATCGCGCAAACGTGCGCACCATCACTGAACGAGGCGCGGGTGCTGCCACAAAGGCGGATGAGATTCTCTCGACCGTTCAAGAGGAGACAGTCCACAAGGTTCACGAGTTCCTCGACAACGGCAACGATGGTTTGAGGAAAGCGGTCGCGCTGATTGAGCGATTGCAGCTTGACTACGAGGCGTGGGCGACCGATCTGGGCGATGCGCTGGGAAACGCCAGTCTGGCGTCGCATCAGCTCAAGCTGGCGATGATTGAGATTCGCCGCAGCCCATGGCGGTTGCTGTATCGCCCCAGCACGACGGAACTGGAACACGAAATGCTGTATGAAGCGGCGCGATCGTTCGCGATGGCCGCTGCCGACCTCAAGGCGGCTTCTGTCTCCGTCGAGCGCGTGCTGAACAATCACGGCGACGCGCTGCGTGCTGATGAGGAAGTCTTCAACCGCGTAACGCGATCACTGCTCGATCCTATTTCGCGCTATGAAGAAGCGCAGCGAAGGCTGCTCGACATTCTCTTCGATGGCGGCACGCGCTGAAGTCAGTGCTTCGTCGTTGGCGCCTCAGAATCCGCCGATGATGTACGGATTGCTTCGCCGTTCGCGCCCGATGGTGGTTGCCGGGCCGTGGCCGGGGTAGATAGTGAGATCGTCCGGCAGATTCATCATCACTTCGCGGAGCGTACGGCGCATCGCAGCAGGATTGGACGTGGGGAAATCGACACGGCCGATGGAGCCTGCGAAAAGCACATCGCCTACAAGAGCCTGTCTGGATTCATCATTGACGTAACACACGCCGCCGGGTGAGTGGCCCGGCGTGTGCAGCACACGCCAATGAGTTCCAGCCAGTTCAAGCGTTTCGCCGCCTTTGAGCAGATGATCCGGTCGCGTGGCGGTAACAGGTCTGCCGATCAGGCCGGAAAGGTTGAGCATCGGGTTGGAGCACCACTCGGCTTCGGCTTCGTGAATGTAAAGCGGCATGGGGCCGAAGCGGCTCATGGCTGCGTCGATGCCCGCCATGTGGTCGGAGTGCGCGTGTGTGAGAAGCAGCGCGATTGGCCGGAGCTGCTGCTGCTCAATCCAGTCGAGCATGTCGTCCGGCTCGAAGCCGCAGTCAACAATCCAGCAATCTGCCGTGCCGGGCACGGTTACGACGAAGCAGTTCGTTTGGTAGTCGCCGAGGACAAAGGTGTGAATGGTTGGAAGCATGGCTCGCCCGTACAATACCGCCATGTTGATTCGGCGTGCAGAAGAGATGGCTGGTACCCCGATGCAGATGGAAGGCGTCAAGGGCGTAACCATGCGGCTGATGGTCGGCCGGGCAGACGGGGCACCGACGTTTTCCATGCGGCATTTCACGGTTGAGCCGGGCGGCCACACCCCTCACCATCAGCACAACTACGAGCATGAAGTGTTCATTCTGGAAGGCGAAGGTCTCGCAGAAGAAGACGGCACACATTACCCCGTTCGCGCAGGAGATGTGCTGTTTGTGCGGCCAAACGTGCTGCATCAGTTCGTCAACACGGCGCCGCCCGGCGGCTCACCACTCAAGTTTCTCTGCCTTGTGCCTGTGAGCTTCGATTGTGGCGGCGGCATGTGTCAGCCCACGCCCGGCAGTTAATCGCTGCGGGAAAAAGCAGCATTCCGACCCATCCCTTACACTGTGCCAGCCATGATCACCACGCGAGACCGTGCGTCTTCTCGGAACCTTAGACGACGAGCCATGTCAGCGGCTGCGCCGTGCGTCGCGATCGTGGTGTCATGCATGTTCGCGGGTTGCGACGCCTTCGACACCATTAGTCAGGACTTCAGCTCGCTGGCCAAAACCATCGTGCCGACAACGCCATCGGAAGCGGCCCGCATGATGGTCGATCAGTACAACCCCGATCAGCGGCGCGAAGGAACGCTGCTCATCGCCACGTCCACGTTCGGCGGGGTCGATCACTACGTGCAGCTCTATCGCTTCATGGCAGAGCACGACACGGACCCAACCGTGCGAGCCGTCGCCATTCGTGCGCTGGCAAGATATGGCTCTGTTGAGGACGCACGACTCATCGCAGATCAGCTCAAGAGTGATAGCGATCAGGTGCGATGGGAGGCAGCGAAAGGATTGCAGCGGATTCATGATCCCGGCGTCGTGCCAGATATCCTTGCCAAACTGCGCGATGATGAAGAGCGCGTGGAGACGCGCATCGCACTGGCGGATGCACTTGCGCAGTACCCGCAGGATCGTGTGTTTCAGGGGTTGATTCTCGCGCTGGACGCTCGTGAGCTTTCCGTCAATCAGACGGCGGAGCGATCGTTGGAGCGGCTGACTGGCCAATCACTGGGCAGCGATGCGCGTACATGGCTCCGCTGGTACAACCAGCAGGACGTGGAGCAGCGTTTTGCCGGTCGCAGCGATTATCTGTTCCCCACGTATTCCCGCAGGATCACGTTTATCGAGCGACTGGCATTCTGGATTCCGCGTGAGTGGGAGCAGCCCGCACCGCCTGCGGGGCTTCAACTTCAGACTCGCCGCGAAACCTATCAGGATCAGTAGTTTCCCGCTGAAGGCGCGGTGAAATGCTGTCGATACTTCAGCAGCTATCCATGCGCTCCGCCTCAACCGCCACTTCGGGAGCCGTTCGCGCCATTGTCTGCACAGGCGATGGTGTGATAGTGCGCCGCACGCCGATCTCAAGCGACTCGCCTCAGCCCGCACCGGGTGAAGCGGTGATTCGTCCGATCCGTCTGGGCGTCTCCGGCATTGATCGTTCCATCGCTGCGGGCCGATTCCCGTTCACGGGCGTCATGGGGCATGAGTTCGTCGGCGTGGTTGAGGTGGTGGGCGGCACGGATGTAGCGAAACTGCGAGGCGCTCGCGTTGTGGCATCGATGATCCTGCCGTGCGGCAGATGTGAACTGTGCCAGCGTGGTTTGGGCGACCACTGTCGCAAGCGCGTGCTGCCGGGCGTGCAGGGGCGAGATGGCTGTTTTGCGGATCGCTTCACATTGCCGACCAGCGCACTGATCCGTGTGCCCGACCGGGTGGATGACGATCAGGCGGTATGTGTGCATCTTGTCGCTTCTGCGATTCAAGCTGCGCGGCAACTGACCATTGAAGGCAAGCCGTACATCACTGTGCTGGGTGATGGTCCACTTGGGCTGGTCGCTGTGCAGGTCATGGCGAAGCTCAACGCATCCGTCAGGCTCATCGGCAAGCATCACGAGAAGCTGGCGATCTGCGAAAAGTGGGGCATCAAGCATCGTCATGTGGATGACATCGGGCGACGCGCCGATCAGGATGTCGTGGTTGATTGCACCGGCTGTGCAGAAGGCTTTGAACTGGCGACGAAACTGGTGCGGCCGCGAGGCACCATCGTGCTGAAATCACTCGGCGTGCAGATGAGCGGCGGTGCGGCGGACAGTGCGGCAGTCGTGATGAACGAACTCTCCGTGATCGGTTCATTCGCCGGCCCGGTCGGCGAAGCAATGGCGAAGCTGGCTTCACATGAAGTCGATGTGGTGAGTTTGATCTCCAAGCGCATGAGCCTTGCGGACGGCGCAGCGGTCATTCGCGCTGCGGAACAGCCCGGCATAATCAAGGTGCTCTTTGAGCCGTAAGGTTCGCGTTCCTGCTCACCGGGCGAAAGTGGTGCGCGTAATCATCAACTCAAAGGTCTGGCACACGAGATCAATCTCTCGTTCAGTCAGACTGGGGAAGAAGGGCAGCGCGATGGTTCGCTGGCTGACTGACTCTGTAATCGGAAAATCGCCCGGTTGATGACCGTATTTGCGACGGTAGTACGGCTGAAGGTGAATCGGCGGGAAGTAATTACCCGCGCCCACATCGTGCCGCCGCAGTCCTTCGATGATCTGATCGCGGTCTTCGGCGGTGAAGCGATCATTCAGGCGAACGACGTACACGAACCAGCTCATGAACGTATCCGGCGCGATGGTGGGCAGGATGAGGTCCGGGTGACCCATCAATCTGCGCATGTAGCTTTCGGCAATGCACTGCCGCGCTTCAATGAGTTCATCAAGCCGAGACATCTGCGCGACGCCGAGCGCTGCGTTGATCTCAGGCATTCTGAAGTTGTAACCCAGTCGCTCGTGGGCAAGCCACGAACCGAGTCCCGCGCCGCTGTCCATTGATGCGCCGGCGCGGCCTTGATTTCGCATGGAGCGGCACAGTTCCGCAATGCGGTCGTCGTGTGTAACAATCACGCCGCCTTCGCCCGTGGTGATCTGCTTATTGGGATAAAAGCCGAAGACCCCGACGCGGCCGAACTTGCCGATGGGGTCACGGCCCAGTCGTCCGCCGAGGCCCTCGCAGCAGTCTTCGACGAGGGGAATCTCATACTTGTTGCTGAGAGCGGCAAGCTGCATCATGCCGGCCGGGTTGCCGAACACTTCCACGCCGATGATCGCCTTGGTTCGCTCGGTAATCTTTGCTTCGACATCCTCGGCTCGCACGTTGAGCGTCCGCGGATCGCAATCGACGAATATGCACTTCGCGCCGACGTACTCCACACAGTTCGCCGAGGCAACGAAGCTGAACGCGGGCGTAATCACTTCATCACCTGGGCCGACGCCTAAAGCGAGCAGCGCCAGGTGAAGACCGGACGTGCCGGAGTTGACAGCGATGCCGTGCGTGCGACCGGCGCGAGCTGCCACGAGTTGTTCAAACTCTTCGACTTTCGGGCCGATGCTCAGCCGCCCGCTTTGTAACGCTTCGGTTACGGCGCGAATCTCGACATCGGTGATGTCGGGCCTGCTGAGCGGAATAGGGTTTGATGACATGGCGGGAAAGTCTATCAGGTGGATTTCAGCGTGTCGGTGCGCCTGCGAACATTCTGCCAAGTCCCGCCTCCACCTGCTTTGTGTGCTTGAGGTACAGCCACGCAGCCTGTGCCCGTAACGGTTCAGAGAGTCGTCCGCCGCCTGAAGCGATCATGCCGAGTTTCCGCAGATCAGTCGGGCTGAGCGAACCGGCAGGCTCCGCATGTTTGGCGACCAGCAGGGTCGCCATGGAGTCGGCTCGGCCGAATCCTGTGCGCTTCAGTCGGTCCGCTGCGCCGTCAGGGAGCGGCGCGCGGGAATCCAACATGCCGAGCAGGATGACCTGCCGCGCGAGTGAATCATCAGCGGCCTGTTCAAGGCGTGCGAGCGTTCCATGTGGATCAACGTCGTACAGCCTCGCCGCAGCGATGGTTGTGATGGCGGCTCGCTCCGCGCTGGCGGGTGCGGCTTCCAATGTGTCCAGCATGTGTGCATACACCGACTTGGCGTGCGCGTCGGAGAGTTTCTTCGCAGCATGAACCGCCCATTCCGTCGAGCGCAGATGCGAAAGATCAATCAGGCGAATGAGCAAGCCAGCCGTGGCATTGCCTGCGCTCATCGCCTTGCCCACCTCTGCGATCGCCCGCGTCAACTCTTCCTGCCCGCGAATGAGGTCGAATGCTTCTATAAGGGCTGGTACGTTCGGATCACTTTCGTTGGATGCCAGCGAGAGGAGCATCAGGCCGAAGTGAACGCGATCGCGGTAGCTGGGGTTCGGGCCGAGTGTGCGTTTGAGCGTTGCAAGATGCTTCTGCGGGTCGAGCAGCATCAGCGCGTGCACCACCGATCTTGCAGCAGATTCATCGCGCGATGCGCTGAGCATTTCGATCAACCACGGAGCGGCTGTGTGCAGTCGATACTGCCGAACAGCATCCAGCAGCCACGGCAGCCAGAGGTTCTGATCCTGAGGTGCAAGCGAACTGAATGTAGAAACGAAGGCATTGAGACGATCAGCTTCGCCCATGCCCGCGAGGAGCAGCGACGCCAGCCCAGCGATACGCACGTCTTCATGTTGTGCGAGAGGCCGCAGCGCCGTGGCATCAACCGCACTGCCCGCCGTGATCTGTTCCGCAAGCAGCATCAGCCGGGAGAGGTCGGGCAGCGAAGTCGAGGTGAGAAGTTCCGCGATTTCGGCAGAGCCGAGCAGGTTCATATCCAATCCGCTGGCGATGGCTGCTTCCTGCGCGGTCGGCGTGATCTGCGCGACAAGCCACGGATCGAGACGCCCGTTCGATGCTTCATGTTCACCCTCTGCGGGCGAGGGGTTGAGTTCAGCCAGACCGAGCACGGCGTGAACCTGCACTTGCCATTCCGGATGCTGCACAAGTTGACGGAACAGCGGCGCGAGACTGGGATCGCGAAGTTGCCGGAGCGAGAAGAGCATCGCGAGATGCGAACCGTCTCGTTGAACAGTTACGGCCGTTCGCAGGTGTCGGACGGATGCGTCGATGGCTTCATTTTGCGCATCCCGTGAGGCGCCGAGGCAGCACGCCGCGCCCAGAACGCAAGCCAGCATGGAAACGTGTGAGCGGCTGCTGCTCATAGCGGGTTAGTCTATCCGCGCAGGTGTGTTCTTTGCCAGTCCGCTGCCTGCACGTTCTGGAGCGGCTTTGAGGAACGGGATCCGCCTGTTTTTTCAGGAAGCTGTCCGGTCTGGTCTCGAACGTTCATACGTTTGTATGGAGAACGGATAGGCGTGGTTCGCGTCCGCAGCGTGCTGCGTTTCATCAATCAATCGCCACGCGGTGAGATCGAACTCCGGAAAATGCACATCGCCCTCAATCGTCGCGTGTACGAGCGTGAGATACAGCTTGTGCGCCACGGGCAGTGCAAGACGGAAAATATCCGCGCCGCCCAGCACGAAGACTTCCGCATCCGGCGGCGCGCATCGCTGCGCGAGCGTAACAGCTTCCGCAAAGCTATGTGAAACCTGTGCACCGGGCGCTTCATAGTTTCGGTCGCGCGTAATGATGATGTTCGTTCGGCCCGGTAGCGGCATCCGGCCGATGGAGTCGAATGTCCGCCGCCCCATGACGACCACGTGCCCCTTTGTTGTGCGCTTAAAGTGGCGCAGATCATCCGGCAGGTGCCAGGGCAGCCCGCCGCCTCGTCCGATGACGCGGTTTTCTGACATGGCGACGATGATCGCAAGACGCATGGAGCAGAGTGGAACGTGCAACGGCGGAATCGTCAAGATGCGTTCAACTCCCGCCGCGTTCAATCAAGGTCAATGACAGCGCCAGGCTGCACGAATGCGATTTTCATCGCGATGGTATCGCGCGGCAGGGCCAGCGCTTCCGCTGCTGCAGCGCGATAGGAGAGAAGCTGCTCCCGATGTTTTTCGGCCTGCGCTGCGATCGCGGCGGGCGAGGCATCGGGCAGGCGATCGGTCTTGAAATCGAGAATCGTCGCATGAGAGTACGTCGAGCCGGATCGCACTGCAACGAGCCGATCAATGTAGCCGGACTGAATCGCACCGTCGACCACTCTTGCGAACGGTAGTTCGCGATGAAGCACGAGTTCTCCTGCGGTCGCCTGGCCTCGTGCGAGAGCATTGCGGATGGCGGGCTGCTCGACCATCTCGAGGAAGGACTCGACTTGTGATGCCGCCCACGCTTCGCCTCGCCGTGGTGCAATGTCGCGGACGAGGCGGATCAGTTGGTCGCGATCCGGTCGCCACTCTTCGATCCATTCGATTGATTCGAATAGCGCGTGAATCACTGTGCCTCGATCACGTGCATCCTGATTCGCAGGCGTCAGCCTGTCGCGCAGCGCATCCGCCTTGAGTTGTGAAGCGGAGATCGCTGCACTCGGCCTGCGAATGTGCGAGGCAGCGTCCGCAGGGAGCTGAATGTGCAGCGGCGTTTGTGCGTGTTCCTGACGTTCAGCTTCAGATGTTTTCGATGGACGACTGCGATACCAATGGGGGTCGCCGCTCTCGAACGCGATGGTCTCCGGCTGAAGATCATCTTTTTCACCATCGGTGAGCGCACATCGCACAATGCTCGCGAGTTTCTTCGGCAGTGTTCGTTCGTTTTCGCTTGGCGGAGGGACCACCATGTGCAAGGCCTGCCGTGCGCGCGTCATCGCCACATACAGAATGCAAAGACTCTCTCTTGCGCTTCGCGTTGTGAACTGGTCAAGCATTGGCGTGAGGTCAGGGAAGAGCTGGATGATGTCCTTGTTCGCGTAGCGCACCGCGCGAGTGATGTGCCCTACCGTGCCGTCGCGTTCATAGAGCATGGGGAGTTTGTTCGTCCGCACGATGGCGTCCGTCAACTCAGGCAGCACGACGATGTCAAACTCCAGCCCCTTGGCTTGGTGCACGGTCATCACCTGCACCTGTGCTGCGGAAGGGTCGTCGATTCTCGTTGCGTTGACAAAAGCAAGGAAGTCATCACATCGCAGGCCGCCGCCCGCAACGGGTCGCGCTTCAAAGCGTGCAGCGAGCTGCTGCAACATCATCAGTCTTCGGAGCTGCCTCTGATCGGTCATGGAACCGATGGCGCGGGTCCATATGCCGATCATGGCTGCATAACCGCGTGCAAGGATTTGGGAACGCACCTGCCGCGCGACGCGAGCACTCGCGAGACGATCGACGCGCCCATCCGCGCTGGACGTGAGGCCGACTGCCCGGCCGAGCGGCGAACACATCACATTGAACGCAGCGATGGTGTGTTCGGGATGGTCCGCCAGTCGGAGCAGGTCGAGAATCGCATTGACAGCGGGGGAGTCTTCAAGCGTTCCGCCGCCTCGACCCGCAGCGTCAACGTTCCGCCTGGAAGGCCCAAGTTCGTACAACAGTTTGCTGACCGCTTTGTTCGTTCGCACCAAGACGCCGATCGTGCAGCCCGGCGCTTCGTTGGCGAGCGTCTCAATCAGATCGGCAGCGTACTCCAGCGTAACGGCTAGTGGTTGTTCGCCGTCACCAGCACCACGTGCGACGTGCAGTGCAGCATAGCCGGGGATCGACTGATTCGTTTCATGCTGCGTGAACGTGGCATCCCATGCGCGGGCGGCATCGCCGTATTCTGTCATCGCAGGGTTTTCGGCGATGTCCGTGAAGACGCGATTGACCGTCTCCATGATGATCGGCGATGAGCGGTAACTCTTCGCGAGTGTTCTGGTGTCGATGCCCAGCAGCGCCGGCATGGATTCGAGTATCTCCGGACAGGCTTCGCGCCATCCGTAGATGGACTGCTTCACATCACCCACGCAGAAGAACGTGCGCTCCGGCGGTTGATAGCTGAGCGTTTCCTGAACGATCGGCCACAGCGCACGCCATTGCACGATGTTTGTATCCTGCATTTCATCCAGCAGCAGGTGTCGCAGCGTCGCGTCGAGGCGAAAGCAGATGTCGTCCAGCGTGCCTAGCGCGCCGGCGTCAGCAACGCGCTGTGTCAGGTCCGCAAAGGTCATTGCTTTACGCTCCGCCTTGACGGCTTCATACTGCTGATGAAATCTCGCAAGCAGATCGCGAGTGGATCGTGTGCGATTGATGATGGCGTAACGACAGACGCCTCGGCCATGTTCAATGAACGGCGCGAAGCGATCAAAGACTTCCTCTGGAATATCGCGACTGTTGAACGTACTTTCACCTGCAATGATCTTGCCTGCGATACCGCTCTTCAGGAAAGCGGCCCAATCCTGAGATGAAGCGTGTTGGGCGATCGGCAGCCATTCGATTGATTTTACAAGAGCCTTCTGCACACTCTTGTGGTTGTAAAAGTCCTTTTCAATGTCCGCGCGCGCTTCTATGATCGAAGTAAGGTCATGCAGCGCATCGAGCGCAGCGGTGTATTCCTTCGTCGTGAGCGGGGCAGGATTCGCATCGACTGCTTCCCAGGCTTCGGGCGGTGATTCGCGGTAGAACTCGTACAGATACTCAACGGCCGCATCAATGCTCTTCGTTACGGATCTGCCAGCCTGCCCCTCCGTCAGCGCGCGGAGCATGTCGATCAACGGTTGCGGGTCGGTTTCATCCAACATGCGGGCGATCGCATCGCGCCGGAGATCGAGCCCGGTGTCTTCATCGACGATCTTCGCTGCGGGGTCGAGACCGAGTTCAAGCGCGAAGCACCGCACAATGCCCGCAAAGAAACTGTCCAGCGTGCGCACCTGCAAGCGATGCAGGTTGCGAGCCAGCCGCTCCAGCATCATGAGCGTTTCGACTTGCGTCATCGGTGCGCCAAGAAAACTGGCGAGCGAGGCGCGTTCGTTGTCGTCCGTTGCTGCGCGGGCGAGGCGGCTGAGAATGCGATCGCGAATCTCGCCAGCAGCCAGTCGCGTGAACGTGCTGGCCAGCACGCCGCCCGGCTCTGCATGGTGCAGCAGCAGGCTGAGGTAGCGGTTTGTGAGCTGGAACGTCTTGCCAGACCCCGCCGACGCCATGATGACGACGTTGTTGAGCGCATCGGGCGTGGTCATGACGGCCCTCCGTTCTCACCATCATCGCCTGCTTCGTCGCTCCCGCCGCTGCTGAGCACCAGTGTCTGACAGATCGTCGCGAAATCATCGAACTCTGCCGCGAGCGCGCTGGGCGGCCAGAACTCGCCGGCGCGGATTCGGCGGACCACATCACGTGCTGCGTCGATCGCGCTGGCGAACAGCTCTTCGCTCCAGTCAGCCCGGAGAAAATCAACCTTGTCCGCGTCCTTTGGCAGCGTTATGTAGCCGACTTCAATCTCACCCTCCAACTGGGTCTGAGCAGCGAGATATCGGTACAGCGGCAGTTGCAGATCGATCCATTCGTCCTTCGGCTTTGTCGAACCGTGATGCGCCTTGAACGGTGTGCTCGGTGAATCGCCTGTTTTATAGTCGATGATTCGCCACGTCTTTGACGTTTCATGCCGATCAATCCGGTCGATGCAGCCGGTGATTCGCATGGGCGGCTGGTCGGCTTCTTCGTTCGGGAAGAGCAGCGATGCTCTTTCGGGCAAGACGTATTCGCAGTGATGGATGCGCCAACCCTCAGCGATGAGCTGCGCCTGCTTGATAGCAAACCCATCAAGCCGCGCCTTCAGCCGCTCAAGCTGAATGCGCACCGCGGGGAGGGCATCCCGACCGAAGACAGCGAGGCTGATGCGATCCAGCGCAGCGCGCAGCCATTGTTGAATCGTCTCCGTGTTCGCGCTGTCTCGTATGGATTCGTCTCGGCCGAATTGATTGAGCACTTCATGCGCCAGCGTGCCGAAGGCCATCGCGTCGAGTTCATCCGCATCGTCGCCTACGCTTTGCAGTTTCTGAATGTGCCGCAACCAGAAGCGATACGGGCATTGCAGATAGGTTCGAAAGGATGTAACGGACATGCGATCGATGGCGATCGGCCCTTCGGGCGGCCGAGGAATGATGAACGAGCATGTTTCAGCGGGGCGTGGCGCGCCGAGGGGCAAAGGCCATCGCTCAGCATCTTCTGCTGTACACAGGCGCAGAATGCGCGAAGGAAGCTCTGCCGCCGGGCACGCCAGCAGCAGGCGGCTGGGAGTAAGTGGCTCGCCATCCGCAGCGCGGCGGCCCGTGATCAGTCGCAGCGTTTCGCGGCTGTTCGCAATCGCTTCGAGCAGATACGCATCACGCGCGTAGCGATCCGCATTGCACATCAGGCCGAGCGTGTCGCGCAGTCGGTCGGGCAGAAAGGCATCACTCGTCACGGCCTGCGGCAGTGCGCCGTCGTTGATCCCCGCAAGGATGAGCGCGGGCGCAGGGTCGAGGTGGAGTTCGAGCCAGCCGAGCGATTCGATCTGGTCGCTTCGAATTGGCGAGGCCAGTGATGTGCGAGAGGCGGTTTCCAGCGCCAGCCTGAGCGCAACGCCAGACGAGCAGACCGGCTGAAGCGGTTCAGCGATCGTCTGCATCGCGGTGAGAGCATCAGCGATAGCGATGCATGACTGCTCGGTTGTATCGTCGAGTTCACCTGCGCTGCCGTACACATCCCGCAGCACTGCGAGCGCAGGCTCCACCCACTCCCCAAGGGTTCGTTCGCGTCGGCCTTCAAGTGGTGCGAGTAGCACATGCACGGCGTCGAAGACGATTTTCAACTCTCGCTTTCGCTTCGCACTCTCCAGCCAGACACCCCTGAAGTTCTCGTGCAGGTGACTTGTGAAATAGTCATCCAGCAGCGTGATCCAGTTGCGCACGCCCGCGTCAACAGTTTTGCTGGCGATGGCAGGCGCAAGCTGCGCATGCAGCCAAGTTTCCATGTGCGGATGCCGAAGCAATGCAGCGAGATTCGCGAAGCAGGGCCGATCCAGCCATGCGGCAATCTGCGCTAGTAGCTTATATGGCCCGGTGCGTGTGATCGGCACGCCTTGTGCGCGGTGGAGGGGCACACCGGCCCAGTCCGCAGCATGCGCGATCATGTCGTCAAGATTCGAATCAGCAAGGCCGATTGTGATCGCGCTTGCAGTGTGTGCGTCGCCAGTGACGCGAGGCGTGCGGGCCAGCTCGCTGAGGCATTCCATCACGGCTTGCCCCTGATCTTCCGGTCGATCCGCCACAGTGATCGTATCAGGGCTGACCCCGATGCAGCGGTCCTTCCACGCGCTCGGTACAACGCAGCCCAGGTCATCGAACATGCTGCTCATCGATTCCGGCGCGTGAATGAGTGAAGTTACACGCTCCATTTGGGAAATGGCTCTGCGTTGAATTGTATTGAGCTCAACGACACCGATGAGCACGACATGCGATTCATCGCGAGTGTTTTCGAGGGCCTTCCATTGCGCTTCTTGTGGGTCCGTGAGGTTGCACGCAGCCAGCGTGCGGCGATACTCGTCGTGCACCACGGCAAGGGCGCGCCAGCGATCGCCCTCACGCATCATTTCCATTCGCTCCGCCTGCTCCGCGACTTCTGTGAAGCCGAGCCGACAACCCGAAAGTTCGACATGCAGTGTTTGCACGGTTTGTGCGAGATCACGCCAGGATTGAAAATCGTCATCCTTCGGGGGCTTCGGCACGAGCGGTGCGATACTGTCGTGATTCATCGCGCGCAGCGCAGCAGTCCACGCAAGCACTGACTCTTCCGTTGTTGCTGTCGCAACGCGAGCTGGCGCGAGGATGTCGATCATCGCGCCGGGTGTAATTGTTCGCGGGGGCACCATGATCGAGGGATTCAAGCCTCGCGCAGCACATTGTTTGAGTAGTTCGCTGAGCAGCACGCGCCCCGCGCGCCGTCCCGGCAGGACGCATGTGATGTGGTCGAGCGTGCAGACATCACCTCGGCCGGCGTTGCGGCTGATGAGCCACGCCGCCGCAGCGGGCAGACAGGGTGCATTCCAATCAAGCCAGACGCGTTCAATCACACAGAGTCCCCTCGGCGGGCGAGCCGTGATCGCCGCGCTGCTGCACTATAGCACAGGCGGTTACCGATTCGGTGGCTCGGTGATAAAGGTGAGATCAAGCGAGCCCGTTCCGCATTGCACGTCGATCAGGCGCACGCGCCGGCCGTCCGCGAGTTGAAATGCTGGTTCAACCGTCGCGGTTGCGCTGAGCAGTTCTGCGACAGTTGTCTCAAAGACCTGCACGTCCGCCAGCGCGGAGCCTGCAGCAAGATCGCGCGCGCGCTCAAGCGGTGAACCCCAGAGACCGATTCGGCCAAGCGCGAAGCCGGTGGCCTTCACTGACAACATGCTGTCAGTCATCGCAAGCTCGAGCATGACGACCGCCACGCGGCCACCACCGGTTGAAGCGTTTGCGCCGACGGGGATTGCGAACTCGATGCCGGTCGTTCGCAATCGCACCTGCGGCGTGCCAAGTGTCTCTGGCCAGTCGAGATTCTTCTCATGGGCGATCCACTTCGGCAGCCGTGTCGCGAGCCATGCATTGATCTGCTCTTCACGCACGCGCAGTCCCCACGGTTCAGGGGTTGCGCGAATCGTGTGTGCTTCTTCGACAAGTCGCTGCTCGACAAGATCACCAAGCTGGCCTGCTGCGGCGTCGCCAGCTGGGGCGGGGCGATACCACGAAGGCGCGAGCCACGATAAACGCCAGGTAACAATGGCGATGATGAGCGGGATCGCAGCAAGGGCAGTGAGAATGCGCAGTGGGCGAGGCACGGCGGCAGTGTACGTCCCGGCGTCCAGGTTTTCAGTGCGTTTGAGGCATCACTGCCTTGCGGCCTGCGCTGACGCTCGGTAGCGTGGCTGCGCATGACGGAAAACCCTCGTATCCCCGGCGGTTCTCGCGCTTCAGGCGATGGCATGCAGCGACGCAGCGGCTGGTTCGCGCGGTTTCTCATCGTTGTGGAGTGGCTGGGTAATCTTCTGCCGCATCCGGTTACGCTTTTCGCGCTCTTCGCATTGGGCGTGGTGCTGCTCAGCGGCGTGGCGGGGTACTTTGAATGGCAGGTCGCGGACCCGAGGCCTGAGGGGACGGCAGGCCGCACAGAGGATGGCATTATTCGAGCGGTCTCGCTGATGAACGGCGACGGGTTCCGGCGCATCATCGAGAATCTTGTTACCAACTTCACTGGCTTTGTGCCGCTCGGCACGGTGCTGGTTGCGTTGCTGGGCGTAGGCGTGGCGGAAAAGAGCGGGCTGCTCTCGGCGGCGATTCGGCTCATTATTCTCGGCGCGCCCAAGACGTTTGTAACCGCAGCGCTGGTCTTTGCGGGGGTGGTTTCCAATACCGCGTCGGAAATGGGTTACGTCGTTATTGTGCCGATGGGTGCCGCGATCTTCTATTCGCTCGGCAGGCATCCGCTGGCGGGGCTTGCAGCGGCGTTTGCAGGTGTCTCCGGTGGCTATAGCGCGAACATTCTCATTGGCACGGTCGATCCACTGCTGGCGGGCATCACGCAGGAAGCGGCGCGCATGCTCGACCCCGCGTATGAAGTCCATCCCGCGGTGAACTGGTACTTCATGATCGCCAGCACGTTTCTGATTACCGCACTCGGCACATTTGTAACGGCGAAGATCGTTGAGCCGAAGCTCGGCGCGTTTGATGATTCTCGTGCCGAAAAAGGCGTGGAAAACATCATCACGATCGAACGTCTCGCCCCGGCGGAGAGACGAGCGCTGAAGTGGGCAGCGCTTGCAGCCGGGGTGATGGTGGCCCTCTTTGTGTATTTCGCGGGGCCGCATTCGACAGTCGAAGCCGAGGTGCGAGCGGACTCCGTTCGTGTTACGAAGGTGGATAAGCCGGGTACGCGCATGCTCACGAAGGCAATCGGCTGGACGCAGGAAGAGTTGAAGGTTGAGATTGAACTGACACAGCGATTGGAGCAGGAGAATGCGGCAGCAATCGCTGAGGCGAGGAGGCTGGGGGTAGCGGAACCGCCACGATTGAAGACGGTAACGCTCTTTGTGCCGACGAAGCAGGGAACGGGTGAGGCAGTGAACCGAGCACTACTGTGGATTCCCGGCTATGGCGTGCTGCGCAATCCTGATACCGGCGCCCTGTTGCGATCGCCGTTCACAAGTGGTGTAGTGGCGATGATCTTCATGTTCTTCATCGTGCCGGGCTTCGTGTTCGGCCGTGTCGTCGGCACGATGAAGAACGACCGTGACATCATCGACGCGATGGCCGGTGCGATGAGCAGCATGGGGCTGTACATCGTGCTCGTGTTCTTCGCAGCGCAGTTTGTGAAGTACTTTGAGTGGACGAACTTTGGCTCGATTCTCGCCGTGGTCGGGTCGGACGGCATCAAAGCGATGGGGCTGGACAACCCGCTGGTGTTCATTCCGTTCATTCTGATGTGTTGCTTTGTGAACCTGATGCTCGGCAGCGCGAGCGCGCAATGGGCCGTGACCGCGCCGATCTTCGTACCCATGCTGATGACCGTCGGCTACAGCCCAGAAGTGATCCAGGCGGCGTACCGCATCGGCGATTCCACGACGAACATCATCACGCCCATGATGAGTTACTTCGGCATCATCTACGCCTTCGCGTGTCGGTACGATCGCAAACTGGGTATTGGCACGCTCATCTCAACCATGCTGCCGTACTCCATCGTGTTCCTCGTCGGCTGGACCGTACTGTTCTATGCGTGGGTTTTCTGGCTCGGCTGGCCCGTGGGGCCGGGAGCACCCACCTTCTACGGCTGATTTCCCAACTGGCGGTGCTGAAAATGCCATTGACAGAGGTTGCATGGCTTATCATACTATTGATTGATCGTTCAACTTAATCTGAACGCCACTGCATGACCCCTGCCAACGACACACGCGACCGCATACTTGAAGCTGCTCGCCAGCTCTTCCTGGCGCAGGGATACACCGCCACCGGCATCGCACAGATTCTGAAGCACGCCGACGCCAAGTCGGGCAGCTTGTACTACTTCTTTCCAACGAAGGAAGACCTGCTTCTCGCCGTGCTTGAGCGGTACAAGGAGTTACTGTGGCCGCTGGTGATTCAGCCGGTATTCGATCGCGTGGCTGATCCGATCGAGCGCATCTTCGGCATTCTTGACGGCTATCGCCGCATGTTGTTGATGACGCAATTCACACATGGGTGTCCGATTGGCAATCTCGCGCTGGAGATGAGCGAGGTGTCGCCCGGCGCACGCCAACTCATTGCGGAGAATTTCACCGGCTGGCGCAAGGCCGTCGAGAGGTGCCTTGATGAAGCGAGCGATCGTTTGCCGGAAGATGTCGATCGTGCTGCGCTGGCTGCGTTTGTGCTGACGGTGATGGAGGGTGGCATGATGCAGGCGCGAGCGTATCGCAGCATTGAGCCGTTCGAGTCCGCCGTACTGCTGCTGCGCGATTACATCGATCGTTTGCTGGCGCACGGCA
The DNA here is from genome assembly GCA_035443885.1 of Phycisphaerales bacterium. Taxonomy (GTDB): domain Bacteria; phylum Planctomycetota; class Phycisphaerae; order Phycisphaerales; family SM1A02; genus DAOMNO01. The sequence goes on along the minus strand of DAOMNO010000003.1, from coordinate 144,261 downwards.
CGCAGTGGGGCGGCTCGCCTGATGACGAACTCCCCGCCCGATGGCGGGAGAACTGAGGTCGCTTTTCCTGCTGAGGAGAACCCGCTTATGCCGCTGCAATTTGACACCGTGAACTATCTCGCCGTGCTCGTCGCTGGTGTCGTCGTGTTCTTCATCGGGGGCGTCTGGTATCAGGCGCTGTTCGGCAAGACGTGGGTGAAACTCCACGGCTATACGCAGGAAGATGTACAGCGCATGCAGAAAGCGCGGCCGCCTGTGGTGTTCTTTGGCACAATGGTCGCGGCGTATCTCGTCATGTGTTTCGCAGGCGCGCTGCTTGTAACGGCCCTCGATCTTCGGACCGTGGTGGCGGGCATGACACTCGGCGGACTGCTCTGGCTCGTCGTGGCGGCGATCAACATGACCGCACACATCACAACGGAGAAACCGATCGCGCTGTATGCGATCGACACGACGTATCAGTTCGTCATCTTCCTCGTCGCAGGCGCGATTCTCGCTTCATGGCGATGATCGAGCGGTGTTCTTTTTTTACATTCTCCAAGCGAGTTACAACTCATGCGTTTCCAATTCCACACGTTCATTCTCGCGATCATCGTGGCTGTTTCAGCCTGTACACAGGCGTTTGCAAGAGACCGCACGCTTGAGCATGAAGCGATCATCGACGCGCCGGCGACCGAAGTGTGGCGCATGTTCGCCACCAGCGAGGGCGCGAAGCAATGGATGGCGCCGAAGGTCGAGGTCGATCTGCGCGTGGGCGGCTCAATCAGGTCCAGCTATCACCCGGACAGCAACCTCCACGACGAGCACACCATCGTGAATCGGATACTTGCCTACGAACCGGGCCGCATGGTGTCCATGCGAAACGTGCAGGCGCCTGCGGGGTTCCCAAATGTCGATCAGTTCCAGCAGACGTGGAGCGTCATGTATTTTGAGCCGATCAGCGAGCGGCAAACACGACTGCGAATCGTCGGCTTGGGATGGGGCGAAGGCCCGGAGTGGGACGACCTCTACGCCTTCTTCGAGGTCGGCAATCAGCAGGTGCTCAACCTGCTCAAGTCACGCTTCGATGCCTCTCGAGAGAACGACGCTGACATCATCCTTGCGATGCTCGGCAGGCTCGTCGGTGGGGAGTGGATTCACGAATCCGAACGCAGCGGCGGCATCTTTCGCGTGCGAAACGTTGCAGAACGCGGCGGCGACGGTGTGAGCCTCGTAACAAAGAGCTGGCTCGGTACGGCGGAAGGCATGTATGACCACGGCAGAACGATCATCTACCGCGCGCCGAAAAGCGAGGGCGGCGGCGTTCGCTTCCTGAACATCAACGAGATGGGCGCGGTCGCGCAAGGGCCGATTCGCCTCGTCGCACCGGATCGAATCGAATGGGAGTGGAAGATGACCACCCTCGAGGGCGCGCAACGAACATTCCGCGTCTCCATGGCTTTCGGAGCGGATCGGGATGAACACACCTTCAAGCTGGAACGGCGAGAGGATGACGGCTCATGGCGCGAGCAGATCGCCATCAGCTATACGCGAGTCGATGAAGCGCCGGAGCGGTTCAAGAAGCTGCGCGCACAGGAGTGATGCAGGGCGCGGCTTACTCCTCAGGGATCACGACCCACAGGATGAGATACACGAGGATGCCGGGGAATGCAGCCGAAAGGACAGAAGCCAGAACGTACAACACGCGGATCAGTGTGGGGCTGGTGTTGAACCGCCTCGCGATACCGCCGCAGACGCCTGCGATCATCCGGTTGCTTCGTGAGCGCGACAGCGCCATCGTTCATCCTGTTCAGCAGTGTATTTAGCCGCCCTTGGAGTCTCGCTTGGCCTGGCTCCGGCGGGTTTGCGCACCGACGTGACCTTGAATCTTCTCCTGCGAAGTGTGTGCGAAGCGGCTTTGCTCACGTGCGAGCTTTGTGCTTTGCGATTTTTCCTTGCGACGTGTTTCGCGCGACTGCTGGCCAGCGATGCTTGAGCCGAACAGTGAGCCGAACGAACTGCCGCTGCCTGCGCCGAGTGAGCCGGAGCCGATGCGAATCGGCGCGGCAGCCAGTGGTACGGCAACCGGCGCAGCGGGCTTGGCTGCGGTCGTTGCGGGCTTCGATGCAGAGCCTGCCTTGGTCGCAGGCTTTTTCGCGGATTTCTCAGTGGACACGGTCTTCTTCTCTCCGGCAGCCTTCGCGGGTGCCTTTTTGGTTGATGATTTCTTCGCAGCGGTCTTCTTGGAAGGTGAGACTGCCGGCTTCTTTTTCGTCGCGCCGGGCTTTGCGGACTTTTCCGCAGCAGCGAGAGCCTGCTCGAAGCGGTCCAGCACTTCCTGGAACAGTTCAGCCTTTTCCACGGTGCGCTCATTGCCCTTGGCGGCGGTGCGGCCCGTGGGAGCGCGCTTGCCGCGCGCTTCGCCAGCTTGCTTCTTCGCCAGATCGCGGAACTTGTTTCGCAGCTTGCGAGCGCGGTCGAGCTTCGACTTGATCTGCGCAGCGGTGCGGCCCTTCAGTGCGGTTGGTGAACTGGCCTGCACCAGTTGAAACTCCGAAGCAGTGCAGAGCGTTTTTGCTTTCTGGGTGGAAATGGCCATCAGTATCCTCCTTGAAGTTCAGTCCGTTGTCGGTTGTATGTGAGTTCTCTCTTGAGTCAGCGCTGGGGCGGCGTCATCGGCTCGCCGATGGCGATTAATTCGACATCGAAGATGAGCGTGGCGCGCCCTGGAATGCCGGGTCGGCCGCCTTCGCCGTAGGCCAGCGCGTGCGGGATGATGAGCTTGCGCTTACCGCCGACCTTCATGCTGCCGACGCCTTCGGTCCAGCCGCGAATGACACCGTTGAGCGGGAAGCGTGCCGGCTGGCCGCGATCTCGCGAGCTGTCGAACTTCGTGCCGTCCGTCAACCAGCCGGTGTAGTGCACGGTTACCATGCTGGTGGGTGTTGGCTGTTCGCCGCTGCCTTCGACCAGATCGAAATACATGAGGCCGGAAGGTGTTGTGGTCAGTTCGCCATCCACTGGCTCGCCGGGGAAGCGGGGAATATCGACCGTAGCGAGCAGCGCGCCGGTTTCGCCGTGAATGGTGTACCGCTGCGCGTGGCCATCGGCATAGACCATGACATTGATCGTCGGCGGTGTGCTGAAGGGGTCCGCCACAGCCGCGCCCGCACGGCCGCCGCCTGTACGCTCTGCTGCGGCAATCGCCTCAGCGATCGAAATCTTCATCTCGCCGAGTTTGCGCTCTGTTTCACGCGGATGTGGCGGAACGGTTTCGTAATCAGCGGCGGGGCGCTGCAATGCTGCGGTAGCGATCGCGCCGGTAACGACTGTCAGAACGGCGGGAAAGATAAAGGCGCGGTACTTCATGAATCGGTTTCCTTCTCTGGTGTCGCTGTGAGGCATGAAACAACTGCAAAGCGAGGCGTGGCGGTTGACAATAGGGTAGCGGAACTGACTCGCCGAGGAAATTGCAACCGGACAGGTTTCTTACCAAAGAAGGATTCACGGTTTCACCTGCGGTACACTTCCAACATGCGGACTCGCACAGTCAACGCAGTGATGTTGGAAGAACGCGCCGCGTCTTTCACGAAGCGGTCGATCAAGACGCATGCCAAACGCAGCGGCCTGCGGCTGGCGATGTCGATGGTCGATCTGACCACGCTGGAAGGCAAGGATTCGCCCGAGAAGGTGCGATCGCTCTGTCGAAAGGCGATGCAGCCTTATGACGGCGCGATTAATCCGCCGATCCCGGCAGTGGCGGCCGTATGCGTGTATCCATCGCTCGTGTCGATCGCTACGGAAACGCTCGCAGGTTCGTCCGTCAAGGTGGCGAGTGTCGCGACAGGTTTTCCCAGTGGGCAGTATCCGCTTGACGTGAGGCTGCAGGACGTGCGCGATGCAGTGCAGGCAGGCGCGGACGAGATTGACATGGTCATCAATCGCGGTGCGTTTCTCGCGGGGCGTTATGACCAGGTCGCGGATGAGATTCGCGAAGTCAAAGGCGCGTGTGGTGCGGCTCATCTCAAGATCATTCTGGAAACAGGGGAGCTCGAAACCTACGACAACATCCGCAGGGCCAGCGATCTTGCGATCGAGGCTGCGTCAACTGTTGCGGGGGCGCAGCCACTGGCGGACGGTGAAGTTTTCATCAAAACAAGCACGGGGAAAGTCAGCCCCGCCGCCACGATGCCCGTTACGCTCATCATGCTGGAAGCGATTCGCGATCACTTTCTTGCGAGCGGTGTGCGCATTGGTATGAAGCCTGCGGGCGGTATTCGCACTGCGAAGCAGGCGTTGCATTATCTCGTCATGGTTAAGGAGACGCTGGGCGACGAATGGCTTACGCCGACGCTGTTTCGGTTTGGTGCGTCCAGTCTTGCCAACGATCTGCTGCGGCAGATCGTGAAGGAGACGACGGGGCATTACATGGCGTCGTACGATTTCTCCGAAGCGTGAGCGTTCACTTTAAGCGAACAGGTATCTGCACCTCAAGCCACTTCATGCGGTTCGGCACGCCTGGATCGTTGTAGTAGAACGCGCGGGGGCTGCCGTTTTCCGTCCATTCATCCTGTTCAGCCAGCCACGCGTTGAGGGCTTCAATACCTTGCATGACGGTGGACAGCATGTATGAACCATTCATGCCGATGGCGAGCACGGTGAGCGGCTCGGTGTCGATGATCCGCACGCGGCCATCATCGCCCGTTGGGCCGAGGTCGGATGAACGATACAGAAACGACATGGTCCATTCAGAAGGCAGATTGTTCTGGCCCTGCCAGCCGGGGTAGTCCATTTCGACGGGCGAGGTCATGTCGATGTTTCTGCGTTTGATGTGCTGAAAAAGCGGGAAGAACGCGAAGTTCATGCCAAGGTTGGGATTCACGCTGCCGCTGACTTCCGCGCGTCGAACGCCGGGGTACTTTTTCAACTCGATTGATCCGGGGGGCGTCGGCGGGGGATAGCCGTCGGGCAATGGGGTATCGACTCGGCTCCTGTTGAAACGCCAGTCGCCGTTCGAACCGGTGATGCGGGCGTCCATGTCTCCGCCGACCCGCAGCACCTGCCAGTCGGCATCGGGCGTGCCGAGATGATGACTCACGGGCCTTGCATCCGCAGCGTCATCAAGTGATGGATTGATCGCCCACTGCGGGGCGCGCATGCAGCCCGTTGAAGCGATGCAGGCGGTGAGCGCGATGATGAGTTGGCGAATCACAGCGAAGCTCTCTCAGATTGTGGATGATGCGAACGAGTCCGGCTGGCGACGAATCAGCCGCCGAGGCCGGGCAGGTTGAGTCCGCTGGTGCGAACCTTCGCGGCAGCATCCGCGACCTTAGTGCCGAGCGTGCGAAGGGCTTGTTCAACGGCGGTTTTCTTCTGCTCGAACGTCTGGCCGTCCTCCTTGCGAAGCGCGTCGATCACCTTGCGCGTCTCCGCAATCGCGGATTCCATCGATTTGAGTGCCGCATCGACTTCCGCAGAGGTCGCCTTCTCCTTTGCTTCGGCGACAAGCTTCTCCGCTTCACCCTTCAGTTTGGCAAAGCTGCTTTCAGTCTGCGTAACGAAGGTCTGCTGTTCCGGAGTCAGTTCGGCTTCCTTCGAGCAGCCTGCGAGCAGGCACAGCAGCGCGAGAGTGGTCAGAACAAAGATTGGGCGAGTGAACATCGGTGATTCTCCTCGGTGTGAACGGTGAGCGAGGCCAGCCGTCGGGGGTTGCATCGGGCGCACATTCGCCCGATGTATAACGCCAAGATTCTAGGCATGGGGAAATCAAGTGATTCCGGGCGTCCGAACGTGGTACGATTCTCTGAGAGGAACCGCATGACGAACCCGCGCACGAACAGCCCGACGGCGCCGCATGAAGCAGCCAGCCCGGCGCATACTGCTCCTGTCGGTTGGGATTACGCTCCCGCGCCTGAGTCGGTAAAGGTTGAGATTGCATCGCGGCATGACCTTTTCATCAACGGCGCGTTTGTGCCGCCCACATCAAGAAAGCGATTTACGTCGATCAACCCCGCGACGGAAGAGACGCTGAGCGAGATGGCAGAGGCTGGCGCTGAGGATGTGAACGCAGCGGTGGAAGCGGCTCGCAGGGCGCAGCCGAAGTGGGCGAAGCTGAAGCCGCAGGAGCGGGCGAAGTACCTCTTCCGCATCGCTCGGCGAATTCAGGAACGTGCCCGCGAACTGGCGGTGCTGGAAACGAAAGACGGCGGCAAGCCGATCAAGGAATCGCGCGACATTGACGTGCCGCTGGCGGCGCAGCATTTTTTCTACCACGCAGGTTGGTGCGACAAACTGGCGTATGCGTTCGCGGGGCGCGAGCCGGAACCCGTGGGCGTGTGCGCCCAGATCATCCCGTGGAACTTTCCGCTGCTCATGGCGGCGTGGAAGCTCGCACCAGCACTGACTTGTGGCAATACGTGCGTGCTCAAACCCGCAGAGACGACATCGCTCACCGCGCTGCGCCTGGCGGAGATACTTCAGGAAATCGATCTGCCGCCCGGCGTGGTGAACATCATCACGGGTGCGGGTGCGACCGGCAAAGCGCTGGCAGAGCATCCAAGGATCGACAAAATCGCCTTCACCGGCTCGACGGAGGTCGGCAAGATTCTCGCCCAGACGGTGGCGGGCACGAGCAAGAAGCTCACGCTTGAACTCGGCGGCAAGAGCGCGAACATCATCTTCGCGGACGCTTCGATCGATCAGGCCATTGAAGGCATCATTCAGGGCATCTACTTCAATCAGGGGCATGTCTGCTGTGCCGGCTCGCGGCTGTTCGTTGAAGAGTCTGCCATGGACGAGGTCATCGCCAAGCTGGCCCACCGCATGAAGTCGCTGCGCGTGGGTGACCCGATGGACAAGAACACAGATGTCGGCGCGATCAACTCGAAGGCGCAACTGGCGACGATTACGGCATACATCGAAGCGGGCCGGATGGAAGGCGCGAAGCTGCATGAGACGAACGGCTCGTCTTTGCCTCAGCGCGGGTACTGGTGCAGGCCGAGCTTCTTCACGGGCGTTCAGCCATCGCACCGTATTGCTCGTGAGGAGATTTTTGGGCCGGTACTGGCCGTGATGAGCTTCCGCACGCCTGAAGAGGCGATTCTCCGCGCGAACAACACGCCATACGGCTTGGCGGCGGGTGTGTGGACAGACAAAGGCTCGAAGATCTTTGAGATTGCCCGCAAGCTGAAGGCGGGCGTGGTGTGGTGCAATACGTACAACAAGTTCGATGCGGCGTCGCCTTTCGGCGGGTTCAAGGAATCCGGCTTCGGTCGCGAAGGCGGCCTGCAGGGCTTGCGCCCGTATGTGAAGGTGTAGTGGCACAGGGGCATGTTCCTGCTCGCCGCTCTTGCGTCGTGCCGATACACTACCGGCCCCATGGACTGGCTCCCCGATTTCATCACGCCCCAACTCATCGCATCCGTCGTTGTGATTCTGGTCGTGCTGCACCTTGCGCTTGGTGCGGCGGCATACCTCATTCTGCTGGAGCGGAAGGTGTGCGCATGGGTGCAGGATCGCATCGGGCCGAATCGAGTCGGGCCGATGGGCCTGCTTCAGCCGCTGGCGGACGGCGTCAAGCTGTTCTTCAAGGAAGACTTCACGCCCCGTGGCGCAGATCGCACACTGTTCATTCTTGCGCCGGCCATCACGGCCGTGTTTGCCATCATCGCCTTTGCGATTATTCCGTGGGGCGGCGTGCTGGAGATCGCAGGTTATGAAGTGAAGATGATGGCGGCGGATGTCAACATCGGCGTCGTCTTCCTGCTCGCCATGACGGCGATGGGTGTGTATGGCGTCGGCCTTGGCGGGTGGGCGTCGAACAACAAGTATTCGTTCATCGGCGGGCTGCGCGCTTCCGCCCAGATGATCAGCTACGAGATTCCCATGGGCCTCGCGCTCCTGTGTGTGATTCTCATGGCCGGCACACTTCGGCCAGATGAAATCGTGAGCCAGCAACTCGCAGGCGGTGAGTGGTTCATCCTGCATCAGCCGCTGGCAGCGATCATTTTCTACATCTGCATGTTGGCGGAATCGAACCGCGCGCCGTTCGATCTTGCAGAAGCGGAGCAGGAACTCATCGGCGGCTGGCACACTGAATATTCCTCGATGAAATGGGCGCTCTTCTTCCTCGGCGAGTATGTGGGCATGTTCGTCGGCAGTGCGTTCTTCGTCACGCTGTTCCTTGGCGGGTGGTCGATCAATCCGTTCGGCTTCGGCTGGGATTTACCTGTGCAGGGCGGCTTGCTGCTGATTCTCGCGCAGTTCGGCATCGTGCTGGGCAAGGTGTTCCTGATGATCTTCCTCACGATGATGATCCGCTGGACGCTGCCTCGCTTCCGTTTCGATCAACTGATGCGATTGGCGTGGGAAGGCATGATCCCCGTCGGTCTGCTCATCGTGATGGTGACCAGCTTCTTCGCGTACATGGGCTGGCTGAACTACATGGCGCTCGGTTCGCTCGCCACGCTCGCGCTCATCATCATCGTGCATCCGTACATGCCTCGGCAGGCGAATCCGAATCATAAGGTCGAACTGATCGGCAGCCGCTTCAGCCCGCTGCGCGATCGTGCCTGATCCGTGCGGCGCTGCGTTACGACTGCTGCAAGGCTTCCAGTTCAGTCCATCGGTCATAGAGCGATTGCACTCGGCTCTGCGCTTTCGCCAGCGCGTCATACGCTGCGGTCAGTTTGATGCGATCGGCAAGCACATCGGGCTGTTCCGCCAGTGCCTGAAGCCGCGCGACCTCTTCTTCAGCACCAAGGATTGCAGCTTCCATGCCATCCAGCTCGCGCTGGAGCTTATAGCTGAGCTTGGTGGAAGAGGCGGGCTTCGCGGATGCGCTGGGCGTTTTACGATCCGTTTCCGTGGCTTTGCGAGATGATTCCCCCTGCTGCGCAGCAACAGCCTGCTGCCATTGCTCGATGGAAGCGTAGTTGTGCGCGTGGCCGTTCCCGTCGAGTGTGAGAAACTCCGTTGAGACCCGTTCGAGCATGAAGCGATCATGCGTAATCAGCACGATCGCGCCGGGAAACTCCGTCAGCGCCTGCTCCAGCACTTCCAGCGAGGGGATATCAAGGTCGTTCGTCGGCTCATCGAGCAGCAGTACGTCCGCGCGCTCCAGCATGAGCTTGGCGATGAGCACGCGGGCCTGCTCGCCACCGGAGAGATGGCTGATGAACGTGCGGAGCTGGTCCGGGGCAAAGAGGAATTTCTTTGCCCATCCGGTTACATGAATTGGCTTGCCTAGATAATGCACAACATCACCGATGGGGCAGAGCGCTTCATGCAGGGTCTGCGTGGGCACGAGCGCGTGGCGATGCTGTGAGAACGTAACCACCCGCAGGTCGGCGGCGCGTTTGATCGTGCCTGCATCCGGCGGCAGCTCGCCGCTCATCAGGCGAAGCAGTGTGGTCTTTCCCGACCCGTTCGCACCGAGCAGGCCGATGCGGCGGCCGGGCGAGAGCATCAGTTCGACGGAATCGAAGAGTTTTTTCGATCCCATGGATTTCGTTACGCCGTGCAGCGTGAGGAGTTTTTGTGTTTTGCGCTCTGTAGCTTGAAAGTCGATCGCTGTTGTGCGGCTCGGCGCATCGTTGCGTGCCCTGATTGCGTTCAGTTCAGCTTTGCGCTCGATGGTGTCGTCCAGTTGTGTCTTGTTGCGAGTCCGCCGGGCCTTGACCCCTTGAAGCAGCCACGCGGTATCGCGCCTTACCATGTTGGCGAGGGTGGCCTGCGCGCTGGCCTGCCCATCGAGGAACTCTTCCTTTCGCCTGACGAACTCGGTGTAGTTGCCTGCCACCTCAAACGTGCCGCCGGGATAGGCGGGCGAAAGTTCGATGAGGCGCGTGGCGACATTCTCCAGAAAGCGGCGGTCGTGCGTGATGAACGCGATCGCCATGCGCGACTGGCGAGCAAATTTTTCCAGCCAGAGGATGCCTTCCAGGTCGAGGTGGTTCGTCGGCTCATCAAGGAGCAGCGCGTCAGGCTCGTGCACCAGCGCGCAGGCAAGCGAAAGCCGCTTCCGCCAGCCGCCGGAAAGCTCGGTTACGGGTTGATCTTCATTCACAAAGCCGAGCTTGGTGAGCATGATCGTCGCCCGCGTTGAGGGGTCGATGCGATGGTCATGCTCGTTGGTTGATGAGCCGCCTTCACGGGCAGCGCGATTGATTTCGTCAACGACAGCGGAGCGAGGCGTGGCGTTCGGCGGGAAAGCATCGTTCTGCGGAACATAGACGAGCTTGAGTCCGCGTCGCCGCGCGATGTCGCCTGCGTCGGGTGTTTCAATCCCCGCGAGAATCTTGAGCAGAGTGGATTTGCCAGCGCCGTTGGGCCCGATGATGCCGACGCGATCGTTCTCCACGAGACGCATTGCCACGCCTTGAAAGAGCTGGCGCGAGTCGTAGGACTTGGCGAGATTTTCGGCGGCGAGCAGTGTTGCCATCGGTGTCCATCGTAGGCGTGATGCGTGCGGGTTCGCGCATGGTGCGGCAAAAGCGACAGACGCCGATCGGGTCGGAGCGTCGATCGGCGTCTGCACAAGATCAGTTCAGGTCGGTGCGCTGCACCATACTCTACGCACCATTGTCGGCAAGGCTCAAGTCAAAACTCGAATCTGGAATCAGTCTGACGAATGATTGATCGGTTTGCAAGTGCCGAGCGAAGTCTTTTTCGCGCACACTCCGGCGATGGGACGGCGCGCGTCATATTGCGTTCGTGAGGTATCATCGGCGACATGCGCACGCTGCTTGACACGATCGGCGGCATCTGGGAACTCTTCCTTCTTGCGTGGAAGAGCGGCTTTCGAATGCGAAACGCATACTGGAAATGGCGTTATGAAACGGCATTCGGCACTGATCCGGCGAAGATGCCGAGTGCGAAGGAACGTCGCAAAGCCATTCTTGACTACGGTCGATGGGTGTATCGCACGAAGCGAGGCCGATAGCGGTTACAGGCAGCGCGGGCGAGGACGCTGCGTCATCGGTACACTGCCCAGCGCATGGCGAAGGCTCGAACACACTTCATCTGTCGCTCGTGCGGAAACGTGCAAACGCAGTGGATGGGCAAGTGTCCTGATTGCGGCACGTGGGATGCGTTGGAAAAGTTCATCGAACCCAAGCCTGTCAGCGCACCTCATGCGGGCGTGGCGGAAGGGTGGAATGCAGAGGCCGGTGAAACGACTGCTGTGGCAGTGAGCGGCACGGTGGCGGCGCGGCCATTGCCTGAGATCGAATGTGCCGACTTCGCGCGGCTGCCCACGATGATCGGCGAATTTGATCGCGTCCTCGGCGGGGGATTGGTACCCGGCTCGGTCGTGCTGCTTGGGGGCGACCCCGGCATCGGCAAGTCAACGCTTCTGTTGCAGGCTGCTGCAAAGCTCACGGGCGGCGATCAGCGTGTGCTGTACGTGAGCAGCGAGGAATCCGCATATCAGACGAAACTGCGGGCGGAGCGCCTGCTGAGCGGCGCATCGGGCGACCTTGCGAATCTGTTTGTGCTGGCGGACACGAATCTCGCGAGGATCGTTGAGCAGGCGCGAAAAGTGCAGCCTCATGTGATGGTGATCGACTCAATTCAGATGGTGTACAAGGGCGACCTTGAAGCAGCGCCGGGCAGCGTAACGCAGCTTCGAAGATGCTGCACCGAGCTGGTGTACCTCGCCAAGATTTCCAACATGGCGATCGTACTGGTGGGCCATGTTACGAAGGACGGCCAGCTTGCCGGGCCGAAATTGCTGGAGCATCTTGTGGATGCGGTGCTGTCGTTCGAGGGTGATCGTCATCATGCGCACCGCATTGTGCGCGGCATCAAGAACCGCTTTGGCACGACGCTCGAAGTCGGCCTCTTTGAAATGACCGGATCAGGTCTTGAGGAAGTAACGGATGTAACAGGCGTGCTTGATCCATCGGCGCCGCCTCGTGCGGGCTCGGTGATCTGCCCTGCGGTGCATGGCACACGATCGCTGCTGGTGGAGATTCAGGCACTGACTGCAACGGGATTCCTCGGCAGTGCGAAGCGAAAGACATCCGGGTTGGATGCCAATCGGCTCGCTATGCTCATTGCAGTGCTGGAAAAGCACGGCGGGCTTCGCTTGGCGGATCAGGACATCTTCGCTTCGGCGGTCGGCGGATTGAAGGTTATTGAACCGGCGGCGGACCTTGCCATTTGTCTCGCGATTGCAGGGGCGCATTTTTCGCGGGCGGTGGAACCGGGCATTGCGGTTGTGGGTGAAGTCGGCCTCGGTGGCGAGATTCGCAGAGTGCATCAGCTTGAGCAGCGCATGCGCGAAGCACAGCGGCTGGGGTATCGACGATTGGTGGCGGCGAAGGACGGTGCAATCGCCTCTGTGGCCGGTACGGAACTCATTCGCGTCGATTCGATCGGCGCGGCACTGGAACTGTTGTCGCCTGTAGCCGGATCGGGATCGCGCTCTACACAGGCGCGTTCACGAAACCTACCATAGCGGCGAATGAGCAAGAAGAAGAAGGCTAAAGCAGATCAAGCCAGGCGAGGCGGTGCCGGTAGTTCCAGTAGTGCGGCGGTTCAATCCGCGAGTGCGATTGAGCAGGCAGCGTGGGCGTTGCCGATCGGCGCGATCCTGCTGGCTTTCAGCGTTATTTCAAGCGCGATGCTTGTGCTTGAGCACTTCGGCGCAATGAGCCTGCCCGGCTGCGGCGCGGGCAGCGCGTGCGCGAAGCTCACCTCAGGCGTATGGGGCAAGCTGCCGATTGTTCATTGGCCGGTTTCATTTGTGGGACTTGCCTACTTCGTCTCCATGCTTGTTGCATGGCTGATGGCGGGCGGCAGACCGCCGCTGGCTTTGCGTGTGATTGCGTGGCTTGGCGCAGCGGCGTCCATCATCTTTCTGGGCGTGATGGTGATCCAGGGGGAGATTTGCTACTACTGCCTGATGGCGCACGTCGGCAATCTGGGATTCGTGGGCGTCATGGAGTTTGCGCGGCGCGGGACCGTTGCATCGGCGTCGCCTGCGGCGTCATCATTGGCGAGCTGGGCTGCGACGTTTGCAATTGGCACTGCGGCGCTCTGGGGCGCTCAGGTCATGCACACGAAGCAAGTCGCTGAAACTGCGGAGCGCGATCTGGGTGAGTCGATGCAGCGCATGGTGGACGCCGGCGCGGAAGCGGAGCCGTTCACCGGGCGATACCGGCTTGGCCCCGCGGATGCGCCGATTCGCTTGGTCATCATCTCCGGCTATCAGTGCATTGATTGCCAGCGGATCGAGCGAGAAGTGCAGCAACTTCTCAAGCAGCGGAGCGATGTCTCGCTTTCAGTCAAGCACTTTCCCATGAGCACACTGTGCAATCGCCACATGAACCGCAACATGCATTCCAATGCGTGCTGGGCGGCGCGAGCGGCGGAAGCGGCGGGCATCATCGGCGGGCCGGAGCGATTCTGGGAGATGCATCACTGGTTGTTCGAACGAGGCGGCAGCTTCACGGATGCGGAAATTGTCGCGGGGCTGCGCGAGCTTGGCTACGACGTGCAGCGGTTTCTCGCGGTGATGCAAAGTGAAGAGACGCTCAAACTCGTGCAGCAGGATATTGAAGAAGCTGTTTCGTATGGGTTGCATTACACGCCGATGATCTTTATCAATGGCGTTGAGTTGAAGGGGTGGAATGCTCACAACGCGGTTACTCGCGCGGTGGAGCGAGTGGCTGCTGCCGGTCCGCAGAGAGAGACTGCTCCTGTTCGCCCGCCCACGGCGTTTGAGAAGTACATCGCAGATTGGAAGGAACAGCCGCAGCGGGCGATCAGCGCCTTGCCGGCGCATCGGCAGCTTGCCGCGATGGAAGGCCCGGTGCGCGTGGATGTGTGGGGCGACTATGAAACGCCGAGCGCGGCGGAGCTGGATCGAGCCGTGCGTGCTGCGATCAGCGGCCGCAGCGATGTGGTCTATGCCTTCAGATATTTTCCGATTGACGAATCGTGCAATCCCGCGTCGCCGGTTTCGCGCAGCGAGCAGGGGTGCATGGCGGCACGAGCGGCGGAGGCAGCAGGCATGATCGGCGGTCCGGAAGCATTCCGACGCATGCACGAATGGCTGATCGCCAACCACGACCGATTGAGCGAAGCGGCGGTGCGCAGTGCAGCGGTGAGCATGGGGTTGGACGTTGATGCACTGTCGGCTGCGATGCAGTCGTCCGATGTGGCGCGGGCGGTTCGCATGGATGGCGAAATGCTGCGCACACTCGTCGGGCAGGTGCGATCATCAACCATGCTGTTCATCAACGGCAAGTGGGCGCCACGTTGGGTGCTTGAAGGTCACGATGTGCTGGGCGCGATGCTGGATGAGGCGGCTCGCGAACACTGAGGTGTCAGCGACGTTTCCACTCTTCGCCCGGCTCGTTGTCTGAGGCTTCACCCCAGAGTGTCGGCTCGCCGAACTTCTTCGTGTACCACGATGTCGTGTTTCGCCTGAGTTCTGCAGCGAAACCGAGGGATTCGATGCGGCCGGTGCGCAACGTTACGGTGATGCTGGCAGGGGTGGATTCGATAGCCAGCACTTCGATGCCCTGCCGTTCTGCGATCGCGCGTGCAGCGCTCAGCACGGTTTCGCGCGTTCGAGGGTCGGCCAGCGGCTCGCCATGCAACGCGCGCAGCGTGATGATGCTGGTCTGTTCACTCACGAGCGGTGGTCCGCGAGCAGGATGGTGATGGTCGCAAGCTGGGCGAGGATCGCGCCGACCATCCACTTGTAGAACACCGCATCCTGAGCGAGTTGAAGCAGGCCCAGCAGCACAAGCAGCAGCACGAGCAACTGGCAGATGCCTGCTGCCATCTTCAGCAGTGTGAAATCGGTCTTTCTGGCGCGTTCGGCGCGAAGCTCATCTGCAAGATCGGTCAAACCTCTGCGAAGCTGCGTTAGCTCTGCGCGGAGCGCGGGTTCTTCCGGCTCAAATGCTGGGGTGCTTTCAACCGCAGCAGATGAGCGTGCTGATGATGAAGCGCTGGATTGAAGAATGTGATCGACTGCATCAAGAAACGAACGGACGGCGGTTGTCGGCTTGGCGTTGGGTTCGTTCGTTCGTGTCGTGCTGCCGTTGTGATTGACGAGAATGGTTCGACAACCGGCGGAGCGGCCTGCTGCGATGTCGCGAGGCTGATCACCGATGAGCCACGAGCGTGCGAGGTCAAGACGAAGGTCGCGCGATGCTTGCAGGATCATCCCAGAGTGCGGCTTCCGCCACGGGTGGTCGCGCCGATACTCCGCGATCGTGGCGTCGGGGCAGTAGGGGCAGTAGTAGAAGCGGTCGATGAGATCGTGGGTTTGAGAAGCCTGATCGATCATCGCAGCGATGCGCTGGTGAATGAAATCGACCTCAGCTTCCGAGAACACCCCTCGCGCGACGCCGGGCTGATTGGTAACGACTACCAGCCGATATCCCGCTTCTCGAAGCGCAAGAAGCCCTTCGGGGACGCCCGGCAGGAGCTGAACCTGGTCCGGATCGCCCAAATCGCCTTCAGCAGCAATCAGGGTGTTGTCACGGTCGAGAAAAACGGCTGGCTGCACGGGTGGAGAGGATATCGGGTTCGGGCGAGCCAAGCCACGCCCTCAAGTTGGTCTGGGAAGCACATCACATTTATTCCGGAGAATATATCAAAGGGTGGGCGAGGCACATGTTTTTGATTGACACCCCGGTATCCATGCCCATACTAGAGGCTGTGTTGGGGTGCCAAGGGGGACAGGAGCGTTCGGTTCGCACTCTGGCCGTTGTGGCCAAGGAGCCGTACGCAGTGTCTCGTTAAGTGCCTTCGGAGAAGAAGACCGTGAAAAGCAAGATGTGTATGAGCGGCATAGCCGCGAGTGGCGTTATCCTCGTACTTGGACATTTGGGTATGCCAGCGCACGCATCCTCGCGTGCAGGCGGTGGTGTCGCAGCCCCTGGGCCGGACGTCACCGTCAGCCGCATCGGGCTGGGCAGCAGCGGTGCCTGCGGCAGCAACGACTTCCACTACTACGGCCAGAACGCGGGCATCAGTGCGTTCTCCATGGCGTCAACATCGTGCAACGTCGGCACGCAGACGGCGGAGTGGATCAATGGCGGCCGCAACCCCGTCATTGCGCAAAACATCTATCGCTACAACAGCGGTCGCTTTGAGCACATCGGCATGAGCTGGCTGAAGCACAGCTTCTGCGCGGTGAGCGAGCCGACCTGCGGCACTTGCCAATCAACGCCTTGTTCCTCGCTCGGTATCGGTTGTGCTGACACTTACTGGGCTACGCTCAACGGCGACCAGAGCATGCTCGGCCCGCGATGGAACAAGAACCCGCTTGGCATGGGACCGAGCGGCGTCCACAATGATATTTATCAGGCGCCGCAAGGCAACGCGATCATTCGCGGCCGCCTGCAGATCAAGCACACTGACATCCTGCCTAGCTCTCAGTACGTGGCGGAGATTCACTACCTCACGCACGATGAGCCGCTGGTGAATCGTTACAACAACGCGTCGTATCGCCTGGTCAATGTGACGACCACGGCCATTACCGCGGTGGCGAACTGCCAGTCGTCTGTTGTGATGGGCAAGCCGGGCATTCAGGCGTGGCGCGCATTCGACCCGCAGGTCAATATTTCCGAAGTGAATGATCCGGAAGAAGGCCGCTTCAACGTCGGTTATCGCGTCTATGACAACGGCGATGGCACGTGGACCTACGAGTATGCGGTTCACAACCTCAACTCTCGTCGCGGTGCCGGTGCTGTTTCCGTTCCGGTTGAGGACGGCGTAACGGTGTCGAACATCGGCTTCCACAGCCCGTCCTACCACAGTGGCGATGGCATCAACTACGTCACCTTTGATGGTACGTTCTGGCCCGGCACCCATGCGAATGACACGATTCGCTGGGCGACGACACCTTTCAGCACCAATCCCAACGCCAACGCGCTGCGCTGGGGTTCGCTGTACAACTACCGATTCACTGCGAACACCGCTCCGCAGATGGGTTCCATGGAGATCGAGCTGTTCCTCTCCGGCGTTGGCCCTGCGAGCTTCAACGCGCCGGTCCTCGTTCCCGGTCCGGCTCCGGCTCCGCCCTGCCCGGCCGATCTGAACGACGACAACAACGTTGACGTGCAGGATCTGCTGGCCCTTCTGGGCGCGTGGGGACCGTGCAAGTCCTGCGCGGCTGACCTCAACGGCAGTGGCGCGGTGGACGTGCAGGACCTTCTCATCCTGCTCGCAAGCTGGGGTCCGTGCAACTGAGTTCGGCTTGTTTCCTTCTCTGAAGTTGAACCCCGGCCCTCGTGGCCGGGGTTTTTCTTTGCGGGGGCATGTACGATGCGTGAATGACCTCGGTGAACTTCTACTTCCAGGTGCACCAGCCCTTTCGTCTTCGTCGGTACTCCGTCTTCGACACCGATCCGTTCGTGTTCAACAACACGGCCAATCGTGACATTTGTGAGAAGGTCGCCAACAAGTGCTATCGCCCCGCTACGCGGAAGATTCTTGATCTGGTCCGCCGCCATGAGGGCCGGTTTCGCGTGTCGTTCTCAATCTCCGGCACGGCGCTTGAGCAGTTTCGATTGTGGACGCCCGATGTCATTGAGCTGTTTCAGCAGCTCGGCGCGACCGGCGCATGCGAGTTCCTCGGCGAGACATCGCATCACTCGCTGTCGTTTCTCTTCTCGCGAGAGGAGTTCTCTGAACAGGTCGCGTTGCACGATCAGCAGATTCAGGAACTCTTCGGCCAGACGCCGAAGGTCTTTCGCAACACCGAACTGACCTACAGCAATCAGGTGGCGGCGCACATTGGCGGGCTGGGGCGATACAAAGCCGTGCTGTGCGAAGGGTTGGATCGTCTGCTTGGCTATCGTTCGCCGAATTATCTGTATGTGCCGCCCGGTGCGAAGGGGAACCTGAAGCAGGCGCGAATCAAGCTGCTGCTGAAAAACTATCGCCTGTCGGATGACATCGCATTCAGGTTTTCGGATCGCAACTGGCCCGGCTGGCCGCTCAAGGCGGAGACGTTCGCAACGTGGGTCAACAACATCAACGGCGACGGGCACGTCTGCAATCTGTTCATGGACTATGAAACGTTGGGCGAGCATCAGTGGGCGGAAACAGGCATCTTTGAGTTTCTTGATGCGCTGCCCGAGAAAATCTACGACGTGAACCCCGGCCACAACGACTTCGTAACGCCCAGCGAGGCTGTCGATCGCTACGAGCCGGTGGGCGAGTACGACGTGCCGATGATGACCTCATGGGCGGACACCGAGCGAGACCTTTCCGCGTGGCTTGGTAACGCCATGCAGGACAATGCCGCGGCGGAGCTGTATCGGCTCGAAGGCCCGGTGAAAGCGGCCCACGCTGCGGGCGATGAGTTCATTCTTGAAGACTGGCGAAAGCTCACCACGTCAGATCACCTGTACTACATGTGCACGAAATACTGGGCGGACGGCGATGTTCACAAATACTTCAGCCCCTACGACTCGCCTTACGACGCGTACATCAACTTCATGAACGTGCTGGACAACATCCGCAGCCGCACGGGCGCGTGAGATTATCGAATCTGCACGCGACTGCCGTTGAACACGGCATCGCTTGGATGAAGAACCACGCGATCGCCCTCCGTCAATCCACTGAGAATCTGCGCGTGAAGTCCAGTTCGTCGTCCGATCTGCACTTCTCGAAGTCGCGCTCGGCCCTCTTCAACGACGAAGGCCGACCATTCGCCGTCGGTTCTGAACAGCGCGCTGGTCGGGGCGAGGAGCACGTCGTCGGCTTCCCAGACCACAATTCTCGCTTCGACGCGGTAGCCGTCGCCGAGTTGTGAGCGGTCCTCTGCGGGTGCGGCGAAATCGACGATCACGTTGACACGTTGCTCTTCGACACCAAGCGCGGAGATATGCGTGAATCCGCGCGGCTCGACGAGCCGAACGCGTCCTTCGAGCACATGCGAGCCGCCCCAGTGCTCAATGTACACACGCGCGCCAGGGTCGATGCGCACTGCGTCTGAAGAGAGTACGTCGATTTCAAGTTCAAGATCGGTTGGATCGCCGATTTCAACGAGCGGCGTGCCGGGCATCACAACCGCCATGCTCTCCTGAAAGACCTGCAGCACGCGCCCGTCGATGGGGGCGGTGATCTCCAGATGTTCAACGCGCTGCGCTTCCGTGGCTTCCGGGCTGGTGCGAAGCAGGGCAGCCCGCGCCAGTTCAAGCTCAAAGCGGGCGATCTCCATCGCAAAATGGGCGGCGTTGAAAGCCTCCATTGCGGTCCGCTGCTGAACGATCGCACTTTCGAGTTCATGCGCCGTCGCTGCGCCTCGGTCGAATGCACTGCGGATGCGGGTGACTTCGTTCTCTGCGAAGTCGTATTGCACGCGCGCCTGTTCGCGTACAGGTCCGGCCTGGCTGACAGCAGCTTCTGCGCGGCGGACACGAGCTTCGTTCTCAGCAATCGCGCGCGCATCCAGGAGCGCGGGATCGGCGGGGGCGAGCGTCGTCAGCAGCGTTGTGCCGCCTCGCACTTCATCGCCCGCGCGCAGTCGAATGCGCTGAATCTGTCCCGCCAGCGGCGCGGAGACGACGTATTTTTCTCGAATGCGCGTGCGGCCGTCGTCATCCACCGTAACGACCATCGGCCCACGGATGACTTCCGCGACATCCACGCGAACCGGCTGAGGGATGAACGCAAAGACCAGCGCGACGACAATCGTCAGGGCGGCGATGAAGACCAGGATGCGACCGATAGACATTTTCAACGCGCGAGGTCCTTATGCTTGAGACTTCAGCACCGCGATGAGGTCGAGGCGATCCAGACGACGGCGAACGAACAATCCCGAAAGCAAAGCCGCAATGATAGTAACAAGCGCAGCGAACGCGTAGGTGCGCATTCCGATGACAAGCGGCAGTCGCTGATGCTCCGTTTGAAGCGATTCGATCGTAAACATGCCGAGCCAGTAGCCGAACAGCAGGCCGATCGGAATGGACGCAAGGGTGAGGATTGTCAGCTCGCCGAGCAGAATCAGTGAGATCTCTCCGCGAGTGAAACCAATGACGCGCAGCGTGGCGAGTTCTCGACCTCGCTCGGAAAGGGAGATTCTCGCACTGTTGTAGATGACGCCGAAGGCGATGATTGATGCGAACGCCACCGTGAAGGCACGCATTGTGAGAAGATTCTGTGCGATCGTTTCCTGAAAGCTCTCAATCGCGGCACGCTTGATGGTGACGGACGCGACGCGAGGCGTTTCGCGAAGCTGCGAGAAAAGCGATGCGGTTTGCACGCGATCGACGGTGAGAAACGCGCCTGAAATGGAATCCTGCTCGCGAAGCAATCGACGAAGTGCGTCAATGTCCATATAGGCGGCCAGCCCTGTGTAGTCTTCAATCATGCCAGCAACAGCCACATCAAGTTCGGGGCGACGACCTTCAAGCACTTCCATGTGGACGACTTCGCCTACTTTGATGCGAAGCAGTTCCGCCAACGCTGCGGAAAGCAGCAGTCCGTCCGGCGGGATTGCGATCTCGCGTTCATGCTCATCCAGCAGGCGGAACAAGTCACGTTGCGGTTCGAGGCCGAGCAGACTGGTTCGCCGCGAGACATGAGCGGATCGCAGACGAATGGGTGCTGCACGAAACGGTTCCACGTGCAGCACGCCGGGCATGCGAGTCAGTTCGCGTGAAGCACGCTCGCTTGACGATTCAGAGAAGGTAACGGTCATGTCCTGACGCTGCGCGAGGTTGAACTCGAAGTCGATCAATCGATCAATGATGTCGGAGTTCAGATTGCCGAGGATGAGAATGGACGTAGCCAAAGCCATGCCGAAGCATGTGAGCAGGCTCTTGATGGGCTGTCGCTCAAGGTTTCGCAGTACCATGCGAATGGATTGTGAGAAGAGCCTTTGCAGGCCCATGCGTTCGACGAATGTCGGTCGAAAAGCGGCGGGCGGCTCCGGGCGCATGGCTTCAGCGGGCGGTAGCAGGACGGCGCGGCGTACGGCGGTGAACGTGCCCGCGAATGCTGCAACACCGCTGAAGAAGATCGCCGGCGCGATCGCGCGGAAGTCGATGACGTATTGCAGGAGCGGAAATTTGAAGAATCGTACGTATAGCTCGACGAGCGACTGGCCGAGCCACATCCCCGTGATGGCGCCGAGCGCCACCCCGCTGAGAACGATCAGACCGACCAGCGTGGCATAGTGCGCGCCGATTTCCCGCCGCGTGTAGCCGAAGGCCTTGAGCGCGGCGATCTGCTCTCGCTGTGTGGCGATCATGCGCGAGATGACCATGTTGAAAAGAAACGCTGCCACAGCGAGGAAGATGACGGGGACGATCGTCGCCATCCCTCGTAGCTGGTCGATTTCGCCCGAGATGAAGCGATGTGAAGTCTGCTCATCGCGTCCGAACGCGCCGAGGCCGCCGTATCGTTCAGTCAGGCGATCAAGCTGTGCAATCACTTCTTTTTCAGAGGCGGTCGGCATCAGCGAGAGAACGACATTGTTGAACGCACCTTCCATGTCGAAGGCCGCAGCGAGTTCGCGCCGACTCATCCAGAACACGCCGAAGCGCAGTGGATCAGGCAGCAATTCACCTTCACGAATCTCATAGATGAACTCAGGCGAGAGGGCGATGCCGACGATCGTCAACTCGCGTTGCCGCTGGTTGATGATGACGCGCACGGTGTCGCCGGGGCGCAGATCATGAGCTTGGGCGAATGTCTCGCTGACCAGTGCTTCACCGGCCCGATCCGGCTCAATCCACCGTCCGCGCCGAAGATAAAGATCGTTGAGCACGGGCGCGCCGCGATCGGGCAGTGAAATCAGTCTTGCGACGGCGGGGTCATCAAGCCCCCGCACTTGAAGGTTGACATCCGCCACGACGCGCGTCTGCACGCGCGCCACGCCGGGAATGGCTTCAATGCGCTCACTGAGCGCGTCCGGTGCGCGTTTGAGAAATGCGAAAACATCGCCGAAGCGATAGTCGCGGTAGTAACGGTCCATCGTCTGCTCAAGCGAAGCCAGTGTGGTCAGCGACATGACGAACATCGCCACGCCGCACGCCAGCACCGCGCTGATCGCCAATGCCTGCCCTTTCATCTGAAGCAGGTCGCGCAGCAGTTTGCGGTCGAGGGCTGTCACCAGCGCAGCTCCCTCGGCGACGTTTTTGATGTGTTCTGTTTAATGTTGGCAATCTTGCCGTCGAAGATCGACACCACGCGGTCGGCCATCTCGGCGATGGTGACGTTGTGCGTGATGACTGCGGTGGTCGTGCCCAGTTCGCGGTTGACGCGCTCGATTGCTTCCAGCACGACGATACCGGTTTTCACATCCAGTGCACCGGTCGGTTCATCGCAGAGCAGCACCTGCGGTCGCTTGGCGATGGCGCGGGCGATCGCCACCCGTTGTTGCTCGCCGCCTGAAAGCTGTGATGGGAAGTGATCCATCCGGTCAGGCAGGCCGGCCAGCCGCAGAGCTTCGGCGGGGTCCATGGGGTTGCGTGCGATCTCCGTCACCAGCGCGACGTTTTCTCTCGCGGTGAGGCTGGGAATGAGGTTGTAGAACTGAAACACAAAGCCGACGTGGTCGCGTCGATATCGCGTCAATGCTGCATCATCATCCGTTGTGAGATCATGATCGAGATAGTTGACATGCCCGGAAGTTGGCACGTCCAGCCCGCCGAGGATGTTGAGAAGAGTGGATTTCCCGCTGCCTGAAGGCCCCAGCAGCACGACAAACTCACCTTCGTACAAGTCGAGGTCCACACCTCTCAGCGCATGGACCTTGACTTCGCCCATCGAATAGACCTTGGTGACGTTCCGCGCCTGGAAGACGGCGCGGGCAGGTGCGGCTGTCGTCTGGTTCATGCTCTGGCTCACTTCAGGCGAGGACGCGGAAACTTATCCGATGCTCAAGCATGGTACAGAGGCGGCGCATCGCAGGAGATTTCAGCTTCGTGTTGCGCGGGTGCTTTGTTGCGAACAACGTGGCGCAGTCCATTGCACGTTTGCTTGCACCATGTTTGTACGAACGCGACACAAACGGATTATGAATCGACGCGGCGATATGAAGCCTAAATGCTGCATGGATCGCGAGTTGGAAACATGCTGGCACGCGAATGCAAATTCTATCAGAACCGTCATGTGATGATCGCGTAGCGAAAGGTAGTGTTGCCGCGAGCTTGCCTACGCCGCGGCGGGAATGAACAGGAGCACTGAACTCCTCCATCGCTCGGACGACGAACGCACCGCACGGCCTCTGATGCACGCAGCATGTTCTGGCCAGACTCGTGCAACCGGCCTCATCCAACGGGATCGAGTTTCGTCTGAAGAGCCACTCGCTCAGTTTCGTTTCCGCTGCGGCAATCGGCGTAACTGGCTCGGACACACCGGCTCATGAGATGGCTCAGGAGCCGCGGCGCGGGATAGAGAGAGACCACGCCGGAACAAGAAGGAGTCTCGTGATGATGATTCGAATTGCATCCGTCGTCTGTGTTCTTGCATTGGGCAGCATGACGCCTCTGGCGTTCACCGCTCAAATGCAGACGATCGCAGCAGCACTGAGCGTGCAGACCGAACCAGAGCAGGGCATCATTCTCAACGTGGATGTTGAGAAGAAGACCTTCACTCTGCAGAAGGCCGACGACAGCCGGGTTGCGATCAGTGTGACCGACGAAACGGTCTTCTACCTTGACGGGAAGCGATCGACGATGTCGGAAGCACTGCGGGCGGGGCGCAACGCAACGGTTACTCACAATGACCGGAAAGCCACACGAGTCGAAGTGAAGTCCACGAATTGACTTCGCGGTGGCGTCGCGGCTCAGGCTGCGGCGCTACTTCTCTCCTTTCCGAGGGCTATCTGTCATCCGGCTTCGCGAGCCGGAATCCATACGAAGCGATCGGCGACCCATTCGCCGATCGTTTCCTTTTTGCAAGGGTGAACTTTTCAGAAGACCCGTGCACTGCCTTGATACGAGAAAGCAGCCGACCGCATATGCAGTCGGCTGCTTGGAATGTGTGGAAGACGAGAGGAGATTCGAAGCTGATTACGACTGCGCTTCGCCTGCCTGCGCGTGCTGCAGGCCGCGACGCTGATCGCGAAGACGACGGCTCTTGCCGGTACGGTCGCGAAGGTAATACAGCTTGGCGCGGCGTGCATCGCCTCGACGGACGACTTCGATCTGCGCGATGCGCGGTGAGTGCAGCGGGAAGACGCGCTCGACGCCTTCGTTCGCCACGATGCGGCGCACCGTGATGGTCTTATTGACGCCACGGCCCTTCATGCCGATGAGCACGCCCTGGAACACCTGAATGCGCTCCTTCTCTCCTTCGATGATGCGCACGTGAACATTGACGGTGTCGCCGATGGTGAACTCCGGAAAGGAGTCGGCGGGCTTGAGCTGGCTCTCGGTGATGGATTCGACAATCTTGCTGACGTTCATAGGTTTCCCTTTGCAGCCTCACACTGAGGCGGTGGGGTTCAGCGGCAGGGATGAAGTGTTTGCTTCATTTGCCGGGTTCGAGCAATTCAGGACGCCTCTTTCGCGTCCGTTCAATCATCTGTTCCAGCCGCCAGCGATCGACGGCTGCGTGGTCGCCGGAGATCAGCACATCCGGCACCGTTTTTCCCAGCCACTCGCGCGGCCGGGTGTAATGCGGGCAGTCGAGCAGGCGGCCGTGCGGGCCTCGCTCAGCGAAGGAATCCTGTGCTGCGGATTCTTCGTGGCCGAGCGCTCCGGGGAGGAGCCTGACAACGGCGTCGATCAGGATCATCGCCGCCAGCTCACCGCCGGAGAGAACGTAGTCACCCACGCTGATCTCAAGCGGGTTGAGCGTTTCAATGACGCGCTCATCGACGCCTTCGTAATGACCGGCTATCAGCAGCAGCCGGGGCTTTGTCGCCAGCTCTTCAATCCGCTTCTGCTTCAAGGGTTCACCCTGAGGTGTGAGCAGGATTCGCATTGCTGGCCGTTCATCAGTCTTCTCAGCAGCGAGCACGGCATCGTGCAGCGGCTGACACATCATCACCATTCCCGGTCCGCCACCGAAGGGGCGGTCATCGACCTTCCGATGCTTGTTGTCCGCATGCTCGCGAATATCGTGCACGTGGTAACTGGCAATCCCTGCGTCATGCGCCCTGCCGAGGATGCTGGCGTTCAACACGCCGGGAAACATCTCCGGAAACAGGGTGAGTATGTCGAATCGCATGGCGGAGAAGTTGCCGGATTGCATGTGTCAGCGGGCGTCGTGAACGGCGCCTGTGATCTGACAACGGACAACCGTCAGCAGTTCTGGTCAGGCGATCTTCTTGCCGGGTTTCGGCTCGATGCCATTCTTGCGAAGCAGGTTCGCCACCGTCTCGCTCGGCTGCGCGCCGACGCTGAGCCAGTAGTCGATGCGCGGGGCATCGAAGCTGACCTGCTTGTCCTCAGGGGCCATCGGGTCAAACCAGCCAAGCTCCTCGATGACGCGGCCGTCACGAGGCGCTCGCTTTTCCATGGCACTCAGGCGGTAGAACGGGCGGTGCGTGCGGCCCATTCGCTTCAGACGAAGCACAACCATTCAGAACTCCTTCTTCATGCGCCCGACTGCTCCCAGTGGCAACATGCCGAGGGGGCGAACCTGGGTGGGGGAGGCCGGTTCCGGCGGCCGATCCTGTGCCCAAGCCCTTCGAGGGGCGGATTGCGAATCGAGCAGGATAAAGCGAACGAAGGGACAAGTCAATAGATTGAGCCGACTCCGGGACACAAGGTACTGGTACAGTTGCTGAGCGGTACTGATTTCCGGTCTTGTGCAGAAAGTGCACGGGCGGGACGCCTTTGTGACGGTATTCAACCCGCCGTCCACCTTGGCTCAGTCTTATGGCAGGACCGCCTCAACCATGAGCATGTAGAGACTGGCGACGGTTCGGGCGACCTGGAAGATGATGCCGAACGTGCCTGTAATCAGCATGGCGAGCACGATGAACAGGCCGAACATCTGGGCCTGCGGCTTCTGGAAGAACTGGTAGCACCGCCATGAGAGGCCGCTAAGCACCTGTGAGCCATCGAGTGGGGGCACGGGGAGCATGTTGAACCCTGCCAGCACGATGTTCAGCATGCCGCCAATAAAGAAAAATGTTTCCACGTTATTCGCAAAGTCGGTGCCTTGCGGGCCGTACTTCGACCAGAACGCGCCAAGCGTGAGCGAAATGAGCGCGAGGCCGATGTTCATCGCTGGCCCGGCGATGGCGACGTAGAACCGCCCGAGTCGCCCGCTGCGATACCGCGCGGGGTTTGTGGGCATCAAGCCCCACGCGATGCCAATGAGCGCGAACATCAGCAGCGAGATCGGCCCCATATGCACCAGGGGGTTCATGGTCATGTGGCCTAGTTCACGTGGTGTGTTGTCGCCCTGTCGAATCGCCGCCCAGCCGTGCGCCAACTCATGCAGGCAGATCGAGAAGATCACCCAGAACACCCAACTCAGCAGCAGGGGCACCTGCCCGCTCTGGACGAGGGAATGAATCCACCATTGGCCCATGGTGATGCAGGATATATCAGTCTTTGGATTGGTGCTTTCGCGTCGCGGGGGAATCCGCGATGATAGAGCCATGCATGAGTGGCTGTGGTTTCTGCTCGGCGTGCTTGCAGGCGCGGCGTTGATGCTGCCGCTTGGCAGGCGTTGGCTGCGCCGCGCAGAACGGCGCGCCCGCGACGCCGAACGCCGCGCACGCGATGCAGAGCGGCTTGCCGAGCTTGGGTCCATGACCGGCGGCTTGGCGCACGAGATCAAGAATCCGCTTTCGACGATCGGGCTTAATGCGCAGCTTCTGGCGGAATCACTCCGTGAAGCGGATCTTCCCGCTGATCAGCGCGATCGGCTTCTTCGCCGACTCGAAACGCTGGCGCGCGAGGTGGAGCGGTTGGGCGGGATTCTCAGCGACTTCCTGCAGTTCGCAGGGCGCATCAAGCTCGACCCGCAGCCACGCGACCTGAGACAGGTCGTTGATGAGCTGAGCGATTTTTTTCATCCCCAATGTGATCAGGCAGGCGTAACGCTACGCACGCATCTGCCGCAGCAGCCGGTGATGGTGCGTGTGGATCAATCGCTGTTCAAGCAGGCCTTGCTGAACCTGATGATCAATGCCACGCAGGCGATGGCGCCGACGGTATTTCCGGCCACGCAGGCGCGGAGCGAGTCAACGCGCCTTGGGGAACTGATGTTGCGCGTGGAACAACAAGGCGATGAAGCCGTCGTGCATGTGATTGACACCGGCCCGGGGATTCCGCCTGAGAAGCAGGGTGAAATCTTCAGGCCGTACGTGTCCACCAAGACTGGCGGTACGGGACTTGGCCTGCCGACGGCGCGGCGCATCGTTGAGGAACACGGCGGGCGCATCAGCGTCCATTCGACGCCCGGCAAGGGGAGTGACTTCAGCATCCATCTGCCGTGCGGTTCGGTGTGAATCAACCGCCGTTGAAGAGGGATTCGTTCTCAATCAGCGCGCGGGCGACTTCCACCAGCGTGCGCCGATTGTTGCGCGCCTGCGATTGCAGCAGCTTCATGGCTTCCGGCTCGGAGATGTTCTTCATCTTGACGAGAATCCACTTCGCCTGCTCGATGGTCTTGCGCTGTTCGAGCCGGTCCTTCAGGCCGCGAATCTCGAAGTGCTGATTGGCGTAATCAACGTAGCGGCCCCATGCGACGGAGATGCCGACACGGAGCTGATCCTGCGTAACAGGCTTGAGCATGTAGCCGAACACGCCGACGCGATTACCTGATGCGACGTATTCAGGATCGGAGTACGCCGAGAAGATGACGACGGGAATGCCGAGCTGTCGGAAGATAACTTCCGCAGCGGTGAGGCCGTCCATTTTCGCCATGCGGATGTCGAGCAAGGCCATATCGGGATGCTCGCTGCGGCAGAGGTTGATGGCTTCTTCGCCATCTGCTGCGGGGCCGACGACTTTGTAGCCGAGTTCTTCAAGGTTGGCGGCAAGCCCGCTGGCGACGAGGTGTTCATCGTCAGCAACGAGCAGCTTGGCAGGTTGAGCGGGAACAGCAGAAGGCTTGGCACCCGTCTCGGCCGCACGCGGCGCACTGGATGATAATGTCATCACGGTTCTGGTCCTTTCCGGAAACGCCCCTCACACGGTGAGGCAAGCCTCGGGCATTTCAACGCCGTAGTTTATCACGATGGCGGTGAATAGGTATGGCCAAAGACCATCGGAAACTTGCCGTATTTTGAGCCTGGAATGCGAAAAAGCCGTCCCCGGGCACGGGAGGAGACAGGAGCGCGCCCGAGGATCGTCTTTTCGCGTATTCAACCAAGCGATCAGTGCCGCGCGGTGGGTTACGGCTTTCGTGCAGCGAACTTAGCGCTCCACACCTTGCCGACCATCTCTCGCGCCAGTGATGCAGCGTTGATGTTGTCGGCGTCGGTTCGAGAGGCGGGCAGTTCGGAATGAATGAGCTCGCCGAGTTGCGCTTCGTCGTACATCAGCCGCTCAGTCACTTCGACATCAACCAGCCCCGCGTCGCGGAGACCCTCAAGATACGCTTCTTCGCTGATCGCGCCGGAGATGCAGGCGCTGTAGAGCACCCGATCGCCTCGCACCCAGTCGGGCAGTGATTCCACAACGATGTCGCTGATGCGAACGCGCCCGCCGGGTTTGAGCACGCGAGCGATTTCTGCAAAGACTCGATGCTTCTCAGGCGAGAGGTTGACGACGCAGTTGGAAATAACCCAGTCCACCGAGTCGTTCTCGACTGGCATCTCTTCAATGATGCCCTTGCGAACTTCGACGTTGGTCAGGCCGGACGCAGCGATGTTCTCATGTGCCTTGGCGATCATGGCGTCCGTCATGTCGATGCCGATGGCGCGACCTTTCGGACCGACGAGCCGCGCTGCGAGCAGAATGTCGATGCCTGCGCCGGAGCCGAGGTCGAGCACGACATCGCCCGGATGGAGTTGCGCGAGAGCCAGCGGATTGCCGCAGCCGAAGGAGTTTGTGACGGCTTCCGGGGGAAGCGAGGCCAGCTCTTCATCGGTGTAGCCCGCCATCTTTGCGACGACGCCCTTTTGGATCGGGGCTTCGGCTGTCGGGGTGCAGCAGCCGATACCTGCGCAGCACACGCCGCCGGTGGGGCTAGTTACAGCTCGTTCGTAATCTCGTGAAACCTGGTCACGAAGCGCGGTTGAAGTGGTGGATGACATGGCGCTGTCCTTATGAAAAAGAAGTTGGGTGTGGTGGTTCGAGTGCATCACCGCGCATCGCGCGGCGGGGGTTTGCAACAGGACTCAGGAGAAGAAGCTTCAAGTGCATCCGCGATTCTGCGGAGCGTGGTGATCAACTCACTCCGGCGGACTTCGTAGAACACTTCCTTGCCGCGTTTCTCAGCGTGCAGGATTCCTGCTTCGCGCAGCTGCGCGAGGTGGCGCGAGGCGACGGAAAGGTCAACGGGCAGGCAGCAGGAAATCTCGCTGACGGTGCATGCCCTGCCACAATCCGCAAGGCGAGAGAGGAGCACAATGCGGCCGGGATCGGAAAGAGCCTTGAACAGGCGGCTCATTTCATGCGTCGCCATTTCGGTACAGCATGCCCCTACGGGTAGTGAGCTGGCGGGTTCGCGAAGTCGATTGCTCATTTGCACTATTATGCAATCATTGTGCGCACAGTCAAGTCGTGCGGGAAGAAAAAAATTTGGGTTCGGGGGCGGAGACCCCAGTTCATGCAGCAACAGTTCGGGCTTTCAAGCCGTACCGAGGGATGCGTAGGTCGTGATTTTTCCTGTATTTGTGACGACCTCAGGCACGGTTGTGTTGTAGGATAAAAGTCCCATTGGGGCGGGATTCTTGGCCTATCCCTTTGGAGGAGTTATCCATCATGCGTCACGTTCGTGCGATTCTTGCAGCGGCGGTTCTGGGCGCGAGCAGCGCAGTATTTGCAGGCGGCACCGTCCATCAGGTGCTTGTCGGCCCGGGCAATACATACACGCCAGCCAACATCACCATCGAGGCGGGCGACACAATCGACTGGGTATGGGTTGCAGGCATTCACGGTGTCTCCAGCGGTGAAGGTGGACTGTTCGACGGCCTCTTCAACTCAGGTTTGCGAAGCGCACCGTGGACCTACTCGTTCACGTTCACGCAGGCCTTCGTGGAAGACAACCCCCGGCCAGATAATCGCTATCCGTATTACTGCGCGCCGCACTGGCAGCAGGGCATGATCGGCTCAGTTACAGTCATCATTCCGGAGCCTGCCTGTCCAGCGGATCTCAACAACAGCGGCGCAGTCGATGTGCAAGACCTGCTCATCCTGCTTGGCGAATGGGGGCCGTGCAAAGGCTGCGAATCAGACCTCAACGGCAGTGGCGCAGTTGATGTGCAGGACCTGCTCCTTCTGCTCGGCGCGTGGGGGCCTTGCTGAGAAGTTCAGAAACATCCAAACGTCAAAGTGGATGACGGTGCGCTTGATGAGTGCCCAGTCGTGTGGCACACCGTAATTCGCATGAACCGTGGTGCGAAGCCGCCATCGGTCTCGTTTGACGGTTCTGATTCTGACGTTTCCACGTCTTACCCCTGCCGCATCCAGCGGAGAAGTTCCACGGGTGAGGGCGGCTTGCCGTGCATGAGCACGCCGACGCGGAAGATTTTCGCGCACATCCAGATCATTGCCACCACGCCTGCGAGACCGACGATCATGGAGGCGATGATCTGAGTCGTCGTCGGTGGTTCCGCAGCAGTAACGCGAAGGATCATCACGAATGGCGAGAGCGGCGGCAAAAAGCTCGTAACGACGGCGAGCGTGCCGTTGGGGTTTTGTGAAACTGGAATGAACAGGATCATCGGCAGCATCAGCACCAGCATGGCGGGCGTCAGCAGCGCATGCGCTTCCTGCAGGTCGCTGACGGCACTGCCGATTGACGCCATGATCGCTGCGATCATGAAGTACGCCATGAAGAAATACACGGCGAGATAGACGATCTGCATCGGCTGGATGAGGTCCATCATCGCGAAAGCGGAGAGCGCAGCGAGGCCGAGCGCTGCGTACACACTGATCGTCAATAGCCCGACAATCCCTTGCCCGATGATCTTCCCCGCCATGAGCTGAAGCGGGCTGACCGCACTCAGCAGCACTTCCATCACCTTGTTCGATTTTTCTTCGATGGTTGTGGTGAGCAGATAGTTGCCGCTGGCGAATGAGGCGATCCACAGCAGGATCATGAACGCGATCGGCAGGATTTGCTGGACCTTATGGCCTGATGCAGCTTCACCCTCTGCGGTCAAGCGGCGCGTCTGCACGGAAGGCGAGCGCAGCATCGATCGCACATTCTCCAGTTCCAGCCCGGCGTGATCAACACGCGCGCGGACGACCGCACGGCCCGCGGCGCGTTCGATTGCTGTAACGTGATTCGGGTTCGCCTGCGTGGGCACGAACATCGAAAGCAGCGGACCGTCGTTCTGGCGTGATGTTGAAGTCGTTTCAAGAATCCTGGGGTCGATCGTAATCACGCCGATGTACTCGCCCGCGCGAACACGATTCTGCAGCGACTCCAGTTCTTCAGGAGTGTTGAAGTGTGCGAGGGAGATGTTGAGTTTGACGTTCGTGCCGAACGGGCCGCCTGCTTCCTTCGCCAGTTCATCAATCGCTTCCGCAGCCTGAACAGCGTCGGCGTTGCCTGATGCAACGTCTGCAATGCTCGCGCGGGAGCGGCGATCCGGGTCGAGTTCGATTTCCATCGCGCCGCCCGGCGCTCCGACAAGGCCGGTGGGGTCGATGATCGCCAGCGTGCCTTCCACGGTGGTCGTGCTGGGCTTGACGAGCATGGGCACGACGATCATGCCGCCCCAGATGATGAGCGGAAAAATGATCGTGCCGATGATGAAGGCCTTTGTGAGTGCGGTGTGTTTGAACTCCCGCCACGCGATGGCGGCCACGCGCGTTGCGCTAGACATGGCTCAACTCCTCTCTTGCTCGCTCCGCCGCGATCTCGCCTTCACCCTTGCGAACCAGCCGCACGAACACCTCATCGAGCGAAAGCCTGCGAAGCTCGACTGAGCGCAGCGGGCCGTGCTCGACGAGCAGGCGCATGATTTGATGCGGCTCAGCGTTTTCCGCAAGATGCAGCTCCCAGCCGCCACCCTTGTCCGCCGCGATGGGGGTCATGTTGGTAACGCCTGGCACACCGTCGAATCGCATGGCGTTGTCCAGCGGCCTGACGATGATCGTCCGCGGGTTGAACGTCGCGCGGATGCCGTCGAGCGTGTCGTCGAGCAGTTTCACGCCGTGATTGATGAGGAAGATGCGATCGCAGATCTGCTCCGCCTGGTGCAGCACGTGGGTGGAGAAGATGACCGTGCGGCCCTCAGCGTTGATCTCGCGGATCAGCGAGTTCAGCAGTGCGGCATTTACGGGATCAAGCCCTGAAAACGGCTCGTCGAGAATCAGCAGGTCAGGCTCGTGCAGCACCGCGGCGAGGAACTGGACCTTCTGCTGCATGCCCTTGGAAAGCTCGTGGCAACGTTTATGAACGACATGCGGCAGTTCAATGCGTTCGAGCCATCGCTTGACGCGCTGTGAAAGACCTGCGCCGGACAAACCTTTCAGACGACCGATGTAGTGAAGGAACTCGCCGACGCGCATCTTACGATACACGCCTCGTTCTTCCGGCAGGTAGCCGATGCGATCCTTGGAAGCGAGTGCAGAGCCACCCAGCACGCGAATGCTGCCGGAGTCTGGGTAGATGATCGACATGATCATGCGGATCGTCGTTGACTTGCCCGCGCCGTTGGGGCCGAGAAACCCGCAGAGGCTGCCGGTGGGCACCAGCAGGTCGAGATCGCGCACCGCGTGCGTCGTGCCGAATCGCTTGTTGACGCGCTCAATGTGGATGGCTGGTTCAATCATGGGGAGGCGTTCAGGATACACCAATCGCAAGAACGAACGCGCAGGGAAGCACGAAAGGCGCGGCGATCATACGTTGATGAGCAGCCGCGCCTTTCGCGGTCAAGACTTATTGGGAAGCAGACAGGCTCAGTTGCGTGATTCCGGCGCGCCGGGCGGTGTTTCGCCGGGCTTCTCTGCGTTCTTGCGATCTTCCGCGAGCTTCTTCACTTCAGCAGGCAACTCGAAGATAGCGTCATCCACAACGTCCAGTTCAAGTTCTGTAAAGTTGAGGGCGGCTTCCATACCCATCTGGCTGAAGCGAACGCGAGTGAACAGGTTC
Source organism: Phycisphaerales bacterium (assembly GCA_035443885.1). GTDB lineage: Bacteria > Planctomycetota > Phycisphaerae > Phycisphaerales > SM1A02 > DAOMNO01. Next base: position 111,120 of record DAOMNO010000003.1, on the reverse strand, counting down.
AGATCGCCCTTTTTCTTCCACTCGTCGAATCGCATGGTTGAAGTCATCGAACCGAAGGGTGTTTCCTGTGTGGCTTCAACGCCGCTGAGCAGTTTGCTCTCAATCTCGAAGAAGTAGAACTGCTCCGGCTCGGTGGCGTCTTCATCTTCATCCTCGACCTTGGGCTTGTCGTTCTTGGGCACCATGCGCACCTTGTAGCAGGGCTTGCCGCCGAAGTCGGCTCGTCCGACGGTCTCCATCGTCTCAAACTCTTCGTCAAGGCGAAGCAGAATGGAGTGCATCTCAGCCTGCCGCTGCATATCGGGAAGGTCCTCCTCGTCCATCAGGTCGTAGCCGGCCATGGGGTGATGCATCCAGCCGATTTTGCCGTTTGAGCCGGTGCGCATCATCATGCCGCCCATTTCCTGCTTGAGCAGGAACTTGCCGCCCTGCGCGGTGAAGCCTTCCATCGCGGCTGCGCCGGCAGGGCTGGTGATGTTGATCTTGAACATCATGGACTTCACGCTCTTGAAGGCGTCGCGGCCGCCCATCGCGTCGATGGCGTCCTCGATCACCTTCTTCGCCTTGGGCAGATCTGCGGAAACGCCCGGCTTGGCGTCATCCGCCTTGGCTGGAGCTTCATCTTTCGGCGCGTCCTGGAACATCTGCGGCATCGAGAGAGCGGCGGAAGCAAGCCCGAGGCTCGCGCCAAGCGCCAGCCACGCGGCGCGGGTACGGGTAAGTGACAACAACATTGCGTGATCCTTTCAGCCGCCTCGCTGGGGGCTCTATGTGTGAACTGGGCGATTCGGGGTGAGTGCAGCAGCTTGACGACGGTCATGCTGCTGCGTGTTCATGAAGAGATTCACCCGCAACCGGGCATCGAAACGCACGCCCATGCGTTCGATTCAGTGCGGGCGTTGAAAAAGTCAGTTGCGTGATGGCTCCTTCGGTGCGGCTTCATCCTTCGCGTCTTCGGGGAGCATCGCCTTGATCTGCGCGGGCAGTTCATAGGTGGAGTCCGCCACGGGGTCATGGCTCACGGTTTTGACGATGACCCGCTGTTCCATCTGCATTGCCTGCACGTACACAGAGGTGGCGACTCGCACGCCGTCAAATTCCTTGTACTCAAGGACTCTCGTGGTCTGCGTGATTGCACCCATTGGTGATTCGGTGTCGGATCGCATGCCGGCGAAAAGGTTGGTTTCCATGTTGTAATAGTGCGTGCTGTCCTTGCCGAGCTTATCGGTGAGGCGCAGCTCGTGGCACTTCACATCGTTGAAGGTCGTTTCGCCGACGTAGCGAATGCTCTTGTAGTTCTTCTGGTGGTTGAGTTCAGCGTAGAAGTCCGCCTGCCGCCTGAGCTGTTCAAACTGTGCGCCGTCCATCACCATGCCGCCCTGCATGGGATCGAGGCTCCACGCGGTCTTGCCATCGAAACCCTGCTTCATTTCGCCGATGCCATCGAACTGAAGAACCATGAGGAACCGATTTGGTGCGCTGGTCATCACGGTGAGCGGTCCCCTCAGCCCGGCCTGCGGGATTTCCATTTCGCCGACGAGCGTGCGATGACGCAGCTTCTTGATGGCTTCTTCTCCACCGACGGCTTCAACATGTCGGGCCAGCACCGCCATGGCCTTCGGTTCATAGGCCGTCGTCTCATCCGTTGCGGGCTTGATGGTGTCCTGCGCTGAGGCAAGGCCCGCTGGCGCAAGTACGGCAATAAGCGCAGCAGCAAAGAGACGACCTGAACGATGGAATGGTGTGGTGTAACGAATCATGGTGCAATCCTCTTGGTTGGTTGAATATCCGCAACGTTAGAAAAATCAGTGTTGTGAAGCAATCCAGCGGAGAGCGGCGTCAAGCGGAGCGTCGCGTCCGGCGCGGAGCGATTCCACCGTGTGCCGCACGTGTTCATCTGGAACGACACCGCGGCCCTCAGCGGCTTCCCCGTTTGGATCAACAAAGTTGGCAAAAGCGTGCATCAGTGTGTCGCCATTCGGGAGCCGCGTCATCATCGCGGGCAGGGCGGCGCCCATCGTGGTCTCGCCGAATACCCGCGCGCGGCCCAGCGCTTGCAGACCCGCAGCGAAGATTTCAGAAGTGCTGCCAGTCTGCGCATCCACGACGATGGCGAGCGGGCCGCCGTAGGGCGTGACGCGCTGGCCCGATGGGTTGACGCGCTGCGGGTTCGCCACGATGCGAAGCTCAGTATCCCGCGTTGTCATGGTGCCGAGTGAAAGCCGTTCATCAAGGAAGTGGCCTGCGATCCCCATCGCCATGCCCGCCACGCCGCCCGGATTGCCGCGCAGGTCGAGTACGATGCCATCTGCATCGCGCAGCTCATCAAGTGCAGCGGCGAATGGCGAAGAGAGCGGCACCATCCAGATGTTGAACGTGATGACGCCGATGGACGCGGGACGATTGCCGTATTCGATGCGCTCATGCGAGAGCTTCGCGTGGAATGTGGGCAGATGGCCGAATTTGATGGGGTTTCCTGTTTCAGGATCGCGCGAGACAGAGACGGTTCGTTCACCGGTTTCGTCTTCGAGCCGAAGATCGACCGATGTGCCGGGGTCGCCCGCAAGCCTTGCCGTTACCATGTGCCACGCATGAAGCTGCCGAGTGCGGGGGTCGAGTTCATCCGGCAGGAGCTGGATCAAACGCGAGACCTCACGGGTGCCCACACCGAGCAGTTTCATGCCAGGTTTCAGGCCTGCGTGGTGAGCAGGTGAATCCGGCTCGACGGCAACGATCAGGATTTCATTGTCAATCAGACGAATATCCGCACCGATGCTGCCGGGCTGATCCGATCGTGATGAGCGTCTTCGGGATGCGGGTGATTCGTTGGTGTCGTCAGATGCCTGGGCATCCTCGTCGTCATTGGCTTCCATCGCGCGGGTTGCTTCGGCGGGCAGAATGGTGAAGTGCGACTGCCCAAGTCGGGAAAGCATCTCATGCAGCACGGCACGCAGTTCATCCTGCGTGTGGGCCTGATGTGCATGAGGGCGAAGCTCCTCGCGGACTGCGTGCCAATCCACGCCGTTGTATGTGGGGTCGAAGTGCGTTCGCTCAATGACGCTCCAGACTTCATCGAAGGTGGCAAGCGCGAGTGCGGGGTCGATGTCGGCGGATGTCGCTGGTGAAATGGGGCTGGGAGCCGGCGCGGTGTCGGTCGCCTGACATGCTGCAATGGCAGATGCGGTGAACGCGAGCAGCAGTAGCCGTGTCATGGTGTGATAACGCATGTGCGCGAAGTCTCCCGCCGTTGGTTGGGCCATCATGCTACGCACCAGCCGCCATCTTGAACGACAGCCCGGCTGGAGGAAGAGAAAAGGTACCACATGCCCCCGGCAACGACGCGGCGAGTGCGGGGCAGGCTTGGGCTTGTACCGATTCATAGGCCAATTGTTGCGTCCATCCCTTCATCCGGATGAACGGTTGAAGCCTTTGGGCGGTACGGGTACGATTCCGCCATGCCCAGCCTTTTTCTGAAACACCTTCGCGACCGCGTCATCGTCTTCGACGGCTCGATGGGCGCGACCATTCAGAACATGGACCTTTCCGTGGATGGGGACTATCTCGGCAGGGAGAATTGCGTGGATGTTCTGGTGAAGAGCCGACCGGACATCATCCGAGCGATTCATGAATCGTTTCTCGCTGCCGGCGCAGATGCGGTGGAGACTGACACGTTTGGCGCGAACAAACTGGTTTTCGCGGAGTTCGATGATGAAATCGTCGGGTGGACGTATGAGGTCAACAAACGTGCAGCGGAAATTGCGCGCGAAGCGTGTACCGCTTACGCAACGCCTGAGAAGCCTCGCTTTGTGATCGGTTCAATTGGCCCCGGCACAAAGCTCATCTCGCTGGGGCAGACGACGTGGGAAGCGATGCTCGATTCCTACACCGAGCAATGTCGCGGTCTGATCGACGGCGGCGCGGATGCGTTCATCATCGAAACCTGTCAGGATCTTCTGCAGGTCAAGTGCGCGGTGAATGCGTGTCTTGATGCGCTGGCGCAGCGGGGCAGGACGCATGAGGACATTCCGATCATCGTCAGCATCACGATTGAAACGACCGGCACAATGCTGCTGGGTACGGAGATCGGCGCAGCCGTCAATGCACTGCGTATGTTCCCGATTGCATGTCTCGGCCTGAACTGCGCCACCGGCCCGGTCGAGATGGCGGAGCATGTGGCATACCTCTCGAAGCATTGGGATCGGTTGATTTCCGTCATTCCGAATGCGGGCCTGCCTGTGCTGGTGAACGGCAAGACGGAGTTTCCGCTCAAGCCGCAGCCGTTCGCAGATTCGCTCATGCGATTTGTGAACGAGTACGGTGTGAACATCGTCGGTGGCTGCTGCGGCACATCGCCCGAGCACATCGGCGCGCTGGTCAAGTCCCTCCGTGCGTCGCGCGCGCCGGCGCAACGCGAAGTAACGCCTCAGCCGCCGGGCTGCTCCAGCCTTTACAGCTTCGTTGAATACAAGCAGGACAACTCGTTCCTCATCATCGCGGAGCGCACGAACTCCAACGGTTCGCGTAAGTTCAAGCGATTGCTGGATGAAGAGAACTGGGAAGGCCTCGTGTCGATGGCGCGCGACGAGATCAAGGACGGCTCGCATCTGTTGGATGTCTGCGTCGATTTCGTCGGTCGCGACGGCGTGAAAGACATGACGGAAGTCGTCTCGCGTTATGTCCGTCAGGTGAACGTGCCGCTGATGCTGGACTCCACGCAGGCGGATGTGATTGAAGCGGGCCTGAAACGCGCCGGCGGCAAGTGCATCGTCAACTCAATCAACCTTGAGGATGGCGAGAAGCGATTCGATGAAATCTGCCCGTTGCTCAAGCGATACGGTGCATCATGCGTCGCACTCACCATCGACGAAGACCCGCAGGCGGGCATGGCGAAGACGGCAGCGCGCAAGCTGGAAATCGCTTCGCGGATGCACGACCTCTTCACGCGCAAGTGGGAGCTGGACGAACGCGATCTGCTGTTCGATCCGCTCACGTTCACGATTGCAACAGGCATGGAAGAGGACCGCAGGCTCGGCCTGGAAACGTTGGAAGGCATCAGGCTGATCGCGCAGCGATTCCCCAACTGCGGCATTCTGCTGGGGCTTTCCAACATCAGCTTCGGCCTACGGCCCGCAGCTCGCGCGGTGCTCAACTCCGTGTTTCTTGAAGAAGCGATGCAGCGCGGCCTGACGGCGGCGATCGTTCATGCATCCAAGATTCTGCCGCGCACGCGCATCAGCGATGAACACTGGGAAGCGGCGCGGTGGTTGATCTTCGACCGTCGAGGCGAGAATCGGCCCGAAGGCATGCCCGGCGAGTTCGATCCGCTTCATCATTTCATCGGTCTCTTTCCCGAGGGCGAAGAAGCAGCCAACGCAGCGAGCGACGCAGCGCATCTCACCATTGAAGAGCGATTGCAGCGGCACATCATCGACGGCGAAGATCGCGATCTTGAAGCGCATCTCGACGAAGCGATGAAGAAGTATTCGCCGCTTGAGATCATCAACGAGCATCTCTTGGAAGGGATGAAAGTCGTCGGTGAGCTTTTCGGCAGCGGCAAGATGCAGCTTCCATTTGTGCTGCAATCTGCGCAGGTGATGAAGAAGTCGGTGAGCTACCTTGAGCCGCACATGGAGAAAGCCGGCGCGTCGAGCGGGCCGAAGGCAAAGATCGTCCTCGCCACCGTCGCGGGCGATGTGCACGACATCGGCAAGAACCTCGTGGACATCATTCTCTCCAACAACGGCTATCAGGTCGTCAACCTCGGCATCAAGCAACCCATTGCGCACATCATCGAATCGCTGAACGAAACCGGCGCAGACGCCATCGGCATGTCCGGCCTGTTGGTGAAATCTGTCGGTGTGATGGAGCAGAACCTGCATGAAATGAACGAGCGCGGCCTGAAGGTGCCGGTGCTGCTCGGCGGAGCTGCACTCACGCGCCATTACGCGGAATCGCATCTACGGAACATCTACAAAGGCAAACTCTATTACGGGCGCGACGCCTTCGAGGGCCTGCGCATCTGCGATCATCTCGCGGAGAATCGGCTGACTGCACTGGATGAAGAAATCATCGCAAGGCTCACGAAGCGCGAAGCCGTGGAGCAGAAAGTGTCATGCGGTTGCGGCGTGCAGCATGGCTCGGCTTCTCGCCTCGCCGCGGGCCGGGATGAAACAGCCGTTGCGTTGCGGTCGAACGTGTCCACTTCGGTTGAGATACCCGTCGCGCCGTTCTGGGGCGATCGCGTGATTCAGTCCATCGACCTCGACGAGATTTATCCGTTCATCAACACGGTCGCGCTGTTTCGTGGGCAGTGGGGGTTTAAGAAAGGTGCGATGTCCGCTGAGGCATACGAAGCGCATTTGAAGAATGTCGTCGAGCCGATCTTCGAGCGCATGAAAGCGATGTGTCGCGATGAAGGCATCCTCGTGCCTCAGGTGGTGTACGGCTACTTCCCCTGCGCGAGCGAAGGAGATGACCTTATCATCTTCGATCCGCGCGATCAGGAGAGGGAGATGGAGCGATTCGCCTTCCCGCGGCAGACAAAGCGAGATCGGCTGTGCATCAGCGACTTCTTCAAGCCGGTTGAATCTGGCGAGCGCGATGTCGTCGGCTTCCATTGCGTAACCATGGGGCGAGAGGTGAGTATCCGTGCGAAGAAGCTCTTCGAAGCCAACGAATACACCGAATACCTCTACATGCACGGCATGGGTGTGGAATGCGCGGAAGCTCTCGCGGAGTTGTGGCATAAGCGAATGCGTGCGGAGCTTGGCATCGGCGGGGACGACTCGCCCAGGATTCGCGATCTCTTTACGCAGAAATATCGAGGTAGCCGCTATTCGTTCGGCTATCCAGCGTGCCCGGATATGAGCGATCAGGAGAAGCTGTTCCGCCTGCTGAAGCCGGAGCGTATCGGGTGCGAACTGACGGAGAACTGGCAGATTGATCCGGAGCAGTCTACGAGCGCGATCATCGTGCATCATCCAGAAGCCAAGTACTTCAACGTGTGAGCTGCGTTTCTTCGATGTCCGCTGCGTGCTCCGCATGCGGGTCGATTTGAAGGTACGCACTGAGCCACTTCACGCCGAGGTAGAACGGAATGGTGTCGAGCATGGCGCAGCAGAATTTGAAGGCGTAGCCGGTCGCCATCAGCAGGATCAGTTGAGGCATGATTGGAGTTGATTCGTCGATGACGCCCGCCAGCCCGCCGACGATGTAGGTGATGCTGATGACAGCGACGGTGTCAACCAGTTGGCTCACGACGGTTGAGCCGTTGTTGCGCAGCCAGAGGTGTTTGCCATTGGTGAGCTTCTTCCAGAAGTGGAACACATACACATCGCAGAGCTGCGCTGCGAGATACGCTGCCATGGACGCCGCCACGGCGCCGAAGGCGAGCGCTCGCACCTCGAAGAAGACAGGAAGCCGCCCGGCTGCGTCGCGCACGATCTCGCCGGTTGCGGGATCAATCTGTTCAAAGCCCGGCATTGCGCCGCCGATCCATAAAATGAACACCACCCAGATGTTCAGGAGCAATCCCGTCCACACCACGGCGTTGGCCCTCGCGCGGCCGTACAGCTCGCTGATGAAATCCGTGCAAAGGAATGTGATGGGATACGGCAGAACACCGACCGCCACGGCGAAGATAAGATCGGACGCATCCGGCCTTTCGATCGTCAGCAGCTTGATGAAGCGCGTAACGCCGAGGATGTTGAGCATCGTGAGCGAGCCAAGGAAAAGGCCCGCAATGACGAGGAACACGCGCTCGCGCCGGGCGTGAAGATGCGAAGCCTCAATTGGGTGTAGACGCACGGCGGGGGATGGCTGCGGCGAGACGTTGGTCGGCATTCGCGCAGCATACCCTGTGGGTACACTGTCGCACTGATGTCGCTTCCTGATCTCAACGCGATGAGCCTGCCGGAACTCTTGGAGAGCCTCACCGGTCCCGCGTCGCCCGGCGGCGGGGTGGAGCGGCTGCTTGATCTGGCGTTCGAGGAAGACCTCGGCATGGCGGGCGACATCACCTCGCGAAGCATCATCCCGGCGGATCGCGTCGGCGAGGGTTCAATCGTCGCGCGGTCAGCTGGCGTTGTGGCTGGCCTCGCGCTGGTGGAGTGCATCGCCCATCGGTTCGAGCGGTGCGACAAATGTGATGTGGCGGCTTCGGACGGGAACTCGTGCCAACCGGGTGATGCACTTGCGCGACTGAGGATGCCGCTTCGCGATCTGCTGGCTCTGGAACGCACCATGCTGAATCTGCTTGGTCGATTGAGCGGGATCGCGACGATGACAAAGCGATATGTGGAAGCGATCGTGGGTACGCGCGCCGTGATTTGTGATACGCGCAAGACCACGCCTGGCCTGCGCGCATTGGAGAAATACGCGGTGCGATGCGGCGGCGGCACGCTGCATCGCCTCGGCCTGCATGACGCGGCGTTGTTCAAGGACAATCATCTGGCGCACATTCCCGTTGAAGCTCTTGCTGAAGAGCTTTGCAACGCTGCGAGAACCTTGCGAGAAAAGCACGATGTACGATTCGTTGAGGTGGAAGTGGACACACTGGAGCAGCTTAGGGAAGTGCTTTCCATCGAAGTGGGATTAATCGACATCGTGCTGCTGGACAACATGATGCCCGATGTATTGCGAGATGCAGTCGCGATGAGGGATGCCGCGTCAGCAACCATGCTGCTGGAAGCATCAGGTGGCGTGTCGCTTGAGAACGTGCGTGCCGTAGCAGAGACGGGCGTTGATCGCATCAGCGTCGGCGCGATCACGCATGGCGCGCCGTGGCTTGATCTCGCACTGGATGTCGAGGCGGTGGCGGGGTGAGTGCATGATGGCAGGCGATGAACTTGCATCATGGCCCGATCATCTGCAATCGGTGCTGGATGAGATCAACGGGCCGCTGCGGCGCATCATCGTGCTGCGCGAGACGGATTCAACACAAGACGCGGCGAAGCGGTTTGGCGCGCAGCCCGGTGATGTGGTTACGGCAGGCAGGCAGACCGCTGGACGCGGCCGGCTGGGCCGCGCATGGGCGGATACCGTAGATGCAGGTGTCGCCGTAACGATGGTGGTGGATTGCAGGTCGCTGAGAGCAACGGAGCAACTGGCGACGATCGGCGCGATTGCAGCGGCATGCGCAGTCGAAGCCGTGATGGGTGCTCGCGTGGGGATCAAATGGCCTAATGATGTCGTTGTTGATGGGCGCAAACTGGCGGGCGTGCTCATTGAGCAGTCTGGC
>DAOMNO010000003.1:0-101872 GCA_035443885.1 Phycisphaerales bacterium | reverse complement strand
GATGGTGGGCGTGGGCATCAATGTCGGTCAACTGAGCTGGCCTGCATCACTGGGCGATCGTGCGGTGAGTGTGGCGCAGCTTCTTCCTGCGGATCGCGCCGGATCGATCAGCCGCGTGACGGTGATTAAGTGGCTGCTTCGCAGTATGACAAACGCGCTGGCAATGGATGAGGACGCGCTGGCGGAAGCGTTTGCTTCACGCGATGCGCTGAGCGGTTCAATCACAGTGTTCAGGACTCCCGCTGGAATCGTGCAGGGTGAAGTGCTGCGAGTGCAACCTTCGCGCGGTTTGCTGGTTCGGTCGGTGGAAGGTGAAGTATGGCTGGACGCTGCGACGACGAGCGTCATCGTGTGAAGTGCTCTCTGCAAACTGGAAAACAAGGGAATCCGCGAAGCGAAGCCGTGTCGGTTCCACGATGGGCAGGGTTCCGCTAAGCTACAGGCTCACCAGTGTTTGAAAGCAACGCCACAACGATGCATGACGCGACGACCCAACCGGTTGAGATCATCGCATGGCGCGCGCACCCCGCTGCTGAGCGACTTGGCCGTGCTGCGCTCGCTTCACTTGCGGTGCTGGTCGCGTCGGTGGGGATCGCAACAATCGGGGAGAGTGCGTACTGGGGCGTTGTCGCGTTGATCGTGCTTGTGCTTGCGCTCAATCGGTTCTTCTTCCCAAGCCGCTTCTCGATTGACGAGGAAGCCATCGTGGCGCGATATCCGCTGCGAACCGTGCGAATGCGATGGGATGAAATTCGGCGATTTGCGCACGATCAGTACGGCGGCTATCTCTCTCGCCGTGTCAGGCCGTCGCGCATGGATGCGTTCAGCGGTATGCATCTTCTCTTCAGTGAAGATCGCGATGCGGTTGTCGCCTGCATTGAAGATCGGCTGGCGAAAATGCGTGCGGCAGCGGAATGGGGGGCGACGACATGAAATGGCTGAAACACGCTTTCGCGATCGAGAAACCATCCGATCTTGCGCCGACCGATGAGCAGAAGGAGATTGTTGATCGACTCTGCCGCTGGATGGTGCGAAAGCATCTCACCACGCCGGGCCTCATGATGCTGGAGATATCGCGCCCGCTGAACTACATCGGCGCGCATGTGATGCACTTTTTCCGCCCAGCGGTGTCGGCGTTGCTGGACACGCGCGAGTATCACGCATTCGCGCTGTTTCTTGAGCATCGCGGCGCAGTGGATTACATCTGCCGCCGCATGGAACAGCTTGAAGCTGAAATGACCCACGCAGAAGAAGCGCACCAGAACGCACCGCAACAACCAAGCGATACATTGCCCGGACCGATGCCCTGACCACTGTCAACTGAACTCTGCCTGCTGAAACTGTGTTTCCATGAAGTCACTCGATCCCAACAGCATCAACGTCATCCTCGCTACGGACTGCGGCTCGACCACCACCAAGGCGATTCTGATTGAGAAGGTCGATGGCGTCTATCGCCAGACGCATCGAGGCGAAGCGCCAACAACGGTGGAAGAGCCATTCGCGGATGTAACCATCGGCGTGGTGAACGCCGTAACGGAAGTGGCGGAACTGGCGGGGCGCAAACTGGTGGATGAAAACGGCCGCATCATTCACCCGGCGAAGGGGAAGGACGGCTGCGACATCTATATTTCAACGTCGTCCGCAGGCGGTGGTTTGCAGATGATGGTGGCTGGTGTAGTGGCGGAAATGACCGCAGCAAGCGCGAAACGCGCTGCGCTCGGCGCGGGCGCGATCGTGATGGACGTGATCGCGTCGAATGACAAACGCCGCCCGCATGAGCAGATTCAACGCATTCGCGAACTGAGGCCGGACATGATTCTGGTTTCGGGCGGCACGGACGGCGGCAATACGACGCAGGTCGTTCAGATTGCAGAGTTGATCGCCCCCGCGAAGCCGCAGCCGCGTTTCGGCACGGAATACACCATGCCGCTGATCTACGCGGGCAATAAGGATGCAGGCCCGCTGATCGCCAAAGTGTTTGATGAGTCGATTGATCTCAAGATTGTCGAGAATCTTCGGCCCGTGCTGGAGCGTGAGAACCTCGGCCCGGCGCGGGATGCGATTCACGACATGTTCCTTGAGCACGTGATGGCGCACGCGCCCGGCTACGACAAGCTGATGGGATGGACGCACGCGCCGATCATGCCCACGCCCGGCGCGGTGGGCAACATCCTGCAGACCATCGCAGAGCGGCAGAACATCAACGTCGTCGGCGTTGATATCGGCGGGGCGACCACCGACGTGTTCTCCGTGTTCGATCCCGAAGGCAATGGCAAGGTGTTTAACCGCACCGTCAGCGCGAACCTCGGCATGAGCTATTCCATCTCGAACGTGTGCGCAGAAGCAGGCATGGCCAACGTGCTGCGATGGGTGCACTTCGATATGGACGAGCGAGAACTGCGCAACCGTGTGAAGAACAAGATGATCCGCCCGACGACGATTCCGCAGACGCAGGAAGCGCTTGTGTTTGAGCAGGCTGTCGCGCGGGAAGCACTGCGGCTGGCGTACATCCAGCACAAGGAATTCGCGACCACGCTCAAGGGTGTGCAGCAGCAGCGCACCGTGGGCGATACCTTCAGCCAGGAAGTCGGCGGCCAGTCCATCGTCAACAACATGACGCTCGATCTGCTCGTTGCATCGGGCGGTGTGCTCTCCCACGCTCCACGAATGCATCAGACGGCGATGATGCTGATCGATGCGTTTGAGCCGGAAGGCTTCACCACACTGGCTAAAGACTCGATCTTCATGATGCCTCACCTCGGCGTGCTGGCGGAAGTGCACCCGCAGGCTGCGCTTGAAGTCTTTGAACGCGACTGCCTGATCTATCTCGGCACGTGCGTCGCAGCAAAGGGGTTGGGCAAACCCGGCAAGCCGTGCTTCACTTACGCGATTGAAGGATCAACGCTGAACGAGAAGGGCGAGATCGCATTCGGCGAACTGAAGTTGCTGCCGCTCGGCCCCGGCGAAACAGCGACGGTTTCGATCGAACCGGCGCGTGGGTTCGACTTCGGTGCAGGGCCTGGCAAAGCCGTCAAACGAACAGCGAAGGGGGGAACCGTTGGCTTGATTCTCGACGGTCGAGGCCGCCCGCTCGCGCTGCCGGAAGAACGCAGTGCGTGCCAGGCGACGATGGGGAAATGGGTGAAGACGCTCAATCTCTATCCAGACTCGTAACGCGCGGCAGGTTCATCGTGCATCGGCAATCGTGTTCACAGTGCACGTTCTACAACAGGCTTGATCATGGCACAGGCATACACCCCCGGATTGAAAGTCACCAACCGCATCACGCATCGCGTGAGGCGAATTCTGCCCATCTCAGGCCATGTGCTCGTCAAAGTGGGCGATCATGTGAACTCGCGCGACAGCGTGGCGGAGACGCACATGCCCGGCGATGTGAACCCGCTCAACATGGCGAATATCCTCTCCATGCCGCCTTCCGATGTGCACGAGTGCATGCTCAAGAAGGAAGGCGACCCCATCGAAGTTGGCGAAGCATTGGCACGTACCAAAGGCGTCTTCGGCCTCTTCAAGACAGAATACAAATCGAAAGTGGCCGGGACCGTTGAAACGATCTCGAACGTAACCGGTCAGGTCATCATTCGCGGGCCTTCGCTGCCGATATCAGTGCGAGCGTATCTCACCGGCCGCGTGGTGGAAGTGCTGCCGCGCGAAGGGTGCGTCATTGAGTCTGAAGTGTCGCTCATTCAGGGCATCTTCGGCATCGGTGGCGAGGCGTTCGGCACGATACGCATGGCATGCGTCAGCCACGAGCATGAACTGACTGAAGACCTCATCACACCCGACATGAAAGATTGCATCGTCGTTGGCGGTGCGCGTGTAACGGACACAGCGATCCGTAAGGCGGTGAAGGTCGGCGCGGCAGGGGTCATCGCGGGCGGCATCGACGACCAGGACCTCAAGGAGTTTCTCGGCTACGACCTCGGCGTCGCCATCACCGGTTCGGAGCGGGTCGGCCTCACGCTCGTCATCACGGAAGGGTTCGGCGAGATCGCTATGGCGGAGCGGACGTTCAAGCTGCTCGAATCGCGCAAGGGACACGATGCGTCGATCAACGGCGCCACACAGATTCGTGCGGGCGTCATGCGGCCTGAAATCGTCATTCCGCTTTCGCAGGAAGAACTCAGGCGAGAGCCGGAATCGAACGTCGAGGGCGGCCTGTTGGAAATTGGTCGGCCCGTGCGAATCATCCGCGACCCATACTTTGGATTGATCGGCAGCGTTCACAACCTGCCGCCCCAGCAGCACGTGCTCGGTTCCGGTTCGAAGGCCCGCGTGCTTGAAGTGAAGTTCGATTCCGGTGAGACTGTCATCGTTCCACGAGCGAATGTGGAACTCATCGAAGGGTAACGCCGCATGGAAACGTCGAAACGCTTCAACGTCCGAACGTCCCCCTGCATGAGGCTCGCAGCGGTGTGTGTGCTGTTGTTGATGCCTGCGATGGTGTGCGCGCAGGATGCTGCGGATCAGCAGGCTGCGGACATAGACGTTCCGCCGCTCGCGCCGCCGAGCAACGTGCGCATCGAGATTCCGCCAAACAACGACGGCACGCAACTCAAGGTGTTCTGGAATCTTTCTCCCGACGATCGGCCCGGCGAGCCAGGGCACCGTGTGAAGGAATATCGCATTGAGCGAGCGGACGCAGCGATCGGCGAGTTCGCCTCGGTTGGAAATCCCCAGCCGAGCACCGTGATGGAGTTTCACGACCGCAAACTGCCGCGCGGCGTGTCATATGTTTATCGCATCATCGCGGTGGCGGAAGACGGCGCTCGATCACAGCCTGCGATGAGTGATGCAGCGGGCGTTCGGCCGACGATTCATCTCTTCGACACGCGCCGTGCGTGGTTCCTGCCGCTTACGCTGCTGGTGTGCTTCTGGATCGTGTATTTCGTGTATCTCGCGCGGAAGGGCGTGCAGCTCAAGATCAGAAAGATCGCGGGCCTTGAAGCGGTGGATGAAGCTGTCGGCCGCGCGACGGAAATGGGTCGTCCGATTCTCTTCGTGCCCGGCATTCAGGACATGAACCAGATTCAGACGGTGGCGGGCATCACGATTCTCGCGCACATCGGCCGCACCGCAGCGGAGTACGACGCAAAGATCGAAGTGCCGACATCGCGATCGCTGGTGATGACGGCGGCACGCGAAACGCTGGAGTCGGCGTATCTCGCAGCTGGTCGCCCCGATGCGTATCACGATGACATGAGCTATTACGTAACGGACGAGCAGTTCGGTTACGTGGCGTATCTCACTGGCTACATGGTGCGGCAGAAGCCCGCAGCGTGCTTTTATCTCGGCGCGTTCTTTGCTGAATCGCTGATGCTCGCTGAAACGGGCAACTCCATCGGTGCGATTCAGGTGGCGGGCACGGCGGAACCCGCACAGCTTCCGTTCTTCGTGGCGGCGTGCGATTACACACTCATCGGCGAGGAGTTCTTCGCCGCGTCGGCGTATCTCTCAGGCGAGCCGGAACAACTCGGCACGCTGAAGGGCCAGGATGCGGGCAAGATCATCGGTGCGATTCTGCTCGTCATCGGTTGCGCACTGGCGACGGCGGCGTCCGTTACGGGCAGCGAGCAGCTTGCCGCCGCCACCAACTACCTGCGATTCAATGTGCTCGGTAGCGAGTAAGTCTCCGGCAAGGATCACGATTCCATGAAACGCACGATTCCACTTTTCATCGCAGCGGTCGCCGGATACGTCATGGTGATCGCCATCTTCGTGCCTCGACTGACGGACTGGCGAGAAGATGCCGAGCTGTGGTTCAACATTCTCGCAGCGGTCGCGTTTGTGCTTGGCGGTGCGAGCATTCTCGGCATGCACCTTAAGCGAGTCTCTGATCGCCGCGCCGGATGGGGGTATTCGCTCGTGACGCTCGGCGCGTTTCTCACGACGCTGATCGTCGGCCTGTTGAAGGTCGGCGTGCCGCCCTCGCCGGATCACCCGACCGTGGCATGGTCTGGTGCGTATGAGACGGAAGGCGGCGTCTTCAAATGGATTTTCGACAATTCGATTCTGCCCATCACCGCGACGATGTTTGCGATGCTGGCGTTCTACGTCGCGTCGGCGGCGTTCCGTGCATTCCGCGCGAAGAACCTTGAAGCCGGACTGTTGCTCGGCACAGCATTCATCATTCTGCTTGGCCGCAGTTATGCCGGAACGATGCTCACCGGCTGGTACGCCGATGCATATCCACGGCTCACGCTGCCGGGTCTGACGGACATCATCATGGGCGTCTTCAACACAGCCGGTCAGCGTGCGATCATGATCGGCATCGCACTCGGCGTGGTGGCGACTTCGCTGAAGATTCTGCTGGGCATTGATCGTTCGTACCTCGGCGGGCGCGGTTCCTGATTCGCGCATCGGTTGTGTTTGCACCGGATATTGGAGAGTTGCAACGTGCTTGACAAACTCACTCGTCTCGACCGTCGGTGGATCTTCCTGGCCATGTTCCTGGCTGTGGCGATCCCCGTGCTGCTGCAACCGACGCTGCCCGAATCGCCGACACCGATCGTGCAGGATGTGTTCGACGCCATCGAGAATCTGCCGCCAAACTCCGTCGTGCTGATGTCGCTGGACTACGACCCGGCGAGCCAGCCGGAACTCGGCCCGATGTCGCGAGCGATGACGCGGCATTGTGCGCTGCTCGGCCATCGGCTCATCTTCATGACGCTGTGGCCGTTTGGCGGTCCGATGATTACGCAGGACGCCACCAACATCATTGAGACGGAGTTTGCCGACACATACGTGTATGGCGAGAACTATCTCAACATCGGGTTCGGTCCCGGCTTCGAGGCGGCGATCAAACTCATCGTTACGGACCTGTCCAAGCAGTTTCCGGTGGATGCGAGGCTCGGCAGACCGCTCGCCGTCTTCCCGATCACGCGCGGTGTGCGCAACCTGCAGGAAGTTGATCTGGTCATCAGTGTCGGCGCGGGATATCCAGGCACGAAGGAATGGGTGCAGTACGCAGCGACGCCTTATCCCGACATCAAAATCGTCGGCGGCGTAACAGGCGTGAGCGCGCCGTATCTTTATCCATATGTGCCCGGGCAGTTGATCGGCATGTTGCCTGCAATCAAGGGCGCGGCGGAGTATGAAGCCGCGCTGGGCAAGGCGTATCCGAGGTACGCAGACAAGCAGTATCAGTCGGCATTGCGTCGCATGGGGCCGCAGCTTTCCGCGCACGTGCTCATGCTGGGGTTGATCGTTCTGGGCAACGTGATTTTCTTCCTTGAGCGTCGCCGTCCGCGCACAGGAGGCAACCGATGAAACGCGAGCACGTTGTTGTTACGGTTCTGTTCTCGCTGATGGCGATTGCACTCATCGGCTGGGTTGCGGCCCACACGATGATGCGCGGCAGCTTCCCCGGTTTGCGCTACATGGAGCGAACCGGCGCGGTGGCGGTGTTTGCGCCGGAAGTTGCGGTGTGGACCGTTACAAAAGATGAAGACGGCACGACGACCCGCCGCTGGGCTGATCCCACAACGGGGCAGAAGGTGCTTTCACCCTTGCAGGCGGAGCACGCCAGCGAAGCTGAACTGGCGGAAGCCGTTGTGCGCACGCCTCAGAAGGAGTGGAGTCTTGTTCGCGATGCGCGCCGAGGCGCACCGAACAATCCGATGGTGAGCTTCAGCCTGCCGCGCACGCTGGGTGTGTGGCTGGCCGCGCTGCTCACATTGTGCATCTTCTCGTTCCTCTATCGCGACAATCCGTTCTACAAAGTGGCGGAGTCTTTCGTCGTCGGTGCATCGGCGGCGTATTACATGGTCGTCGGCTTCTGGACGATGCTCGTGCCCAATCTCTTCGGCCGCCTTTGGCCCGAAGGCATTCGCGAATACTTCCTGCCGGAGCATTCGATTGATCGCGACCTGTGGTACCTCGTCCCCCTGATTCTCGGCGTGATGCTGCTGTGGCGTCTCGCGCCAGCGGGCGCGTGGATCGCCCGATGGCCGCTCGCGTTCATCATCGGCATCACGGCGGGGCTGCGGCTGATCGGCTTCCTTCAGGCGGACTTCGCGCTCCAGATTCAGGCGTCGATCATGCCGCTGGCGGTGTATGACGCGGGCGATTTCAGTTTCTGGATGTCGCTTCGCAACATCACCATCCTGCTCGGCACGCTGGCCTGCCTGACGTACTTTTTCTTCTCAATCGAGCACAAAGGATTCGTCGGTCGCACGGCACGCGTGGGCATCTGGGTGCTGATGATCACCTTCGGCGCGGGCTTCGCGTACACCGTCATGGGCCGCATTACGCTGCTGACGCGGCGGATCGAGTTCCTGTTCGATGACTGGCTCTGGATTATCGGGGGGTAGGTTGGGGCGTGAGGCTGAGGGGTTGGGGTGGGTGGAGTGGTTCCGCACCGCTCGACCCGGCGGCCCGGTTCGGGTACAATGCCCGCTTCCGCATTTTCCTACCCGTACGGTGCCACCCCAATGATCGAAGCCCTCAAGAGTGATGAAATCGTGAAGAAGATGGGCGGCCGGTTCAAGCTCACCGCGCTCATTCAGCGTCGCCTGAAGGAGTTGGTGGTTGACGGCGCTCGCCCGCTGATTCCCCGAGACGGCCGCACTGATCTCGAACTCGTCATCGAGGAGATCGTGCAGGAAAAGATCGCTCCGGACTGGTCCGAAACCGGCTACAAGGCGCCGCGCGTCAAGTAACCGGCAGTCGGCGCACAGCCGATGGCACAGACACCGTCAATCCACCCAGGCGTTTCAGGTCGGCGCATCATCGTTGGTGCGAGCGGTGGCATTGCATGCTACAAGGTGGCGACGGTCGTCAGTCGCCTTGCGCAGGCAGGGGCGGAAGTAACGGTTGCGATGACTGAAAGCGCAGCGAGGTTCGTCACGCCGCTGACGTTTCAGGCTCTCTCCGGCAGGCCTGTGTACGACAGTCAATGGACGCATATTGAATCCAGCGATCCGCAGCATATCAGCCTGGCGCGCAGCGCGGACCTCATGCTTATCGCCCCGTGCACAATGGATATGCTTGCTAAACTCGCGCATGGCAGAACGGATGATGTGGTGAGTCTCATCGCATCCGCGGTTGATCTGAAACGCCAGCCGATTCTTCTCGCCCCTTCAATGAACGAGGTCATGCTGAATCAGCCTTCGACGCAGCGTAATCTGAAGCAGCTTCGTGAAGATGGGTTTGAGATTATTGCACCGGGCGTGGGCTGGCAGGCGTGCCGCACGGATGGGGCGGGGCGGCTTGCGGAGCCTGAGGAGATTCTCGGAGCCGTGGAACACCGCCTGCGGAACGTGCGATAACGCATGGTATTCCAACGCGCCAGTGGCGGGGGCGAGAAAATACGTCATTCGTGGTGTTCAGGGGGCTGCTGCGCTGCGGATGCAGAGCGATCGCCTGCGTAGCCATGCAGCGCGGCGTTCTCACAGTGTTATTTCTTCCATCTTGCCAATGCGAACCAGTCGTCCCATCCGGCACGTTCGGGCGACGCTTTGCGCAGAACGCGCTCTTGCCACTGTTCTGGTCGCAGTTCCCGCCGATAGATCACGGCGTGAGCAATCCGGTCATCCGGCTGCGCACGCAAGGAGGCGGAAGGAGGCCGGACTGGATGGAACTTCGACTCGGACAAGTTCTTGTGGATCAGGGCGTGCTTTCGCGCGAGCAGGTGGAGCGCATTCTGGAGCAGCAGCAGAACGATCACAAACCGTTCGGCCTGCTCTGTGAGCAGCTCTATAACATCTCGCCTGAAGCGATCGAAGACGCATGGGCGTTTCAGTACGCCGGTCTCACGCGCACCGTCGATCCAATGATCGAGGTGTACGACGATGCAGCGAAGGCTCTGGTTACGAGACGGCAGGCATGGCAGTTCCGCATTCTGCCGATTCGCTTCGATGATCGCGAGCTGATGCTGGCGACGACTCGATTGCATCTGCGGCGTGCGCTGCGGTTCGCTACGCGCTCGCTGGGCGTGCCGCTGTATGTCGTGATGGCTCCGCCTCGCTCGCTGGGCGAAGCGCTGTGCAAGCACTATCCGCTGCCGGGGATGACGGCGGAGTCTGTCAACGACGACGGGCTGGATCGGCTCTTCATGCCGATGAGCCAGGCGGGATAGTCGCTCTGTCGCAATCGGCCAACGAAAATGCCCGCCCCAATGAGGGCGGGCGTTTTTCGTAATGGCGAGACCCGGACTTGAACCGGGGACACCCGCATTTTCAATGCGGTGCTCTACCAACTGAGCTATCTCGCCGCGAATGGGAAGAGTAGAGCGGCCCGCGCCGATGTCAAGCCCCATCGTAATCAAGTGGGCCGAACCGTCGTGATTTCCCCCAGCAGGTTCCTGTGAATGTCCGCTAAGGCGGGGAACTTGCTCCGCCACACATTGAGGGCTGCGGGGTCGAGGTCAGCCTGAATGACGGCAGGCGATTCGCCCGCTTCCGCGAGAATCTCACCCATGGGCGAGACGATCATCGAGCCGCCCGCATACGGCAGATGCGGATCGTTCCCCACACGGTTGACTGCGACGACATACGCCTGGTTTTCAATCGCTCTCGCGATCAGCAGGCTGCGCCAGTGATGCTGCCTTGCTGCGGGCCAGCTTGCGCCGATGGTGAAGGCCTGCGCCCCGCCGAGTGCGCCGAGTCGCCATAACTCAGGAAAGCGAAGGTCGTAGCAGATGGCGGGGCAGACTGTCATCTCGCCGCATCGCGCGATGAGCTGATGGTCGCCGCCGGTGTAATGCTCGACTTCGCGCCCGAAGCTGAACGGGTGCACTTTTTCGTAGTGGCCGATCACATCGCCGGTCGGCGCGATGATGGCAGCGCAGTTGCGGCCTCGCTGATCCTCGCCGCGCTGTGCGAAACCGTGCTGCAGCCAGATGCTGCGCGTTCGTGCGAGTTCCCTCGCCCACGTCAAAGAGCGATCATCGACGATGCGGTCGAGATTGAAGCTGAAGCCGGTGTCGCCCAGTTCAGGCAGCAGGACGAATGCGCCGCGCGGAATCGCAGGCTGCGCTTCGTCGATCATGCGCTCGACGATCGCGTGGTTCGCAGGTTTGTTTTCCCAGACGATGTCGAACTGGACTGCTGCGAATCGCATGGGGACATGGTAACGTGTTGCCATGCGCGGGCGATGGCTGTTACTGCCGATCGTGCTGATTGTCTATACCGCTCTTGTGGCGCAGATCGGTTGGCTGTTGTGCAGCCTGATACTCTTCTCCCATGATGAGCCGTGGCGGGTCTTTCACAGCGCACATGTATTCCTCTGGCCGTGGATAGACTGGGAAGCCGGGTTGGTTGTCGTGCTTCCTGCCGCGGTGCTGACCACGACGCAGACGCTTTTTCTGCTTCCCACCATCAAGCCAGAGCTCATGGCTTCATTCTCACGCCGTTCCCTCATGCTCAGCATGGTGGCGGCGGGGTTTGTCGGGGGGATGCTTGCAGCCGCGCTCTTTTGTGCAGTAGCCGAACTGCTGGTGCTCCTGGGTGTTTACGAAGTATCGATGAGCGAACACGAGTGGTGGCAGCGGGCCGGCTGGTGGCCCTTGGTTCTGGTGAGCTGGGTGCTCTGGACACCTCTGATCATTTTCTTCGCCAGGCGAAAGCCGGGGAAGCGGCGGTATGAGCGCGTCATCGGCTGGTTGTTCGCGGGCACGGTGATTGAAGTGATGATCGTCACGCCCATCGACATCATGGTGCGGCGTAAGACCGACTGCTACTGCGCCACGGGCACAGCCGCCGCATTGTGTCTCTCCGTGTGCGCACTCATCTGGCTCACGGGGCCGGGCATCATCATTGCGCTGACCTCAAAGCGAAGGCGTTGGTGGTTCGAGCATCACTGCACGACGTGTGGATACGCCAAAGGTCCATCGGCTGGTGCGCGATGTCCAGAGTGCGGTTCGCTGTGGCGAGCGGAAGCTTGACCACCTCGCATGAAGAAACCCACGGAGGTCCATCCGTGGGCTTCTCGGCGTTCGAAGGGCGATCGACGGGACTCGAACCCGCGACGTCCTGGACCACAACCAGGTGCTCTACCAACTGAGCTACGATCGCCATCGCAAGACAGGCGGGACAGTATAACGCTCCCCAGCATGGGTCAACGGCCTGCGAAAGATTGAAGCGCCATACGCCCCTAAGGATCAACGTCCTTTCGCCTCTCAGGAAGCCCTGTTCGACTCTTGAGCGAGGCCATTTTCCGCCTGCATTCGCGCGATTCAGGACTCGCCCGAATCGTGAAATCTGGTACAATCATCGATTCGCCAGACCAGCCTAGACCCTTCAGATGGGGGGACGCGGCAGTTGGCGAAACTGGCGTTCCGGCTGGGATCAATCGCACCGCTTATTGTCATCATCAGGTACTCGCCATGACCACCGCCTCTGCCGTTCCCGTTCTGGATTTCCCCAACGCCACCATGCACCGCAATCTGTCCGCCGCCGCACTCATTGAGATGGCGATTCGGCGCGGCGAGGGCGTGCTGGCTTCCAACGGCGCGCTGGTGTGCGACACCGGCGAGCGCACGGGCCGTTCGCCCGGCGACAAGTTCCTTGAAGACACGCCTGGCATTCATGACACCATCGACTGGGGCAAGGTCAATCAGCCTGTCTCGCCCGAGAACTTCGCTCGCGTGGAAGCTCTTGCACTGGCGCATCTCAACAAGCGAGAAGACCTCTTCCGGTTCGATGGTTACGCTGGTGCGGACCCGAAGTATCGCCTGAAGGTCTCCGTCATCACGGAAGAAGCCTGGCATTCGCTGTTTGCCAAGACGCTGTTCATCAACGCGCCGGTGGAAGCGCTGAGCGATTTCGAGCCTGACTGGACCATCATCAACGCATGCAACCTCAAGCTGCCCAACTTCGCGGAATACGGCCTCAAGGCTCCGCTCGCGATTCTGCAATCGCTTGAGCAGCGCAAGGTCATCATCATCGGCACGCGATACGCTGGCGAGATCAAGAAGTCGATCTTCTATGCCATGAACTACGACCTGCCCGACATGCAGGTCTTCCCCATGCACTGCTCTGCGAACGTTGCCAAGAACGACCCAACGAACGTTGCGCTCTTCTTCGGCCTTTCCGGCACGGGTAAAACCACGCTCTCCGCCGATCCCAACCGCATGTTGATCGGCGATGACGAGCACGGCTGGAGCGATCAGGGCGTGTTCAACATCGAAGGCGGCTGCTACGCCAAGTGCATCAAGCTCAGCAAGGAAGGTGAGCCGGAAATCTGGAATGCCATCCGGTTCGGCTCCGTGCTGGAGAACGTCATCATCGACCCCGACACGCGCGTGCCGGATTACGACTCCGCGAAGAAAACCGAGAACACCCGAGTTACCTATCCCGTCTCGTTCATCGAGAACGCGAAGATTCCGTCGGTCGGCGGGCACCCGAAGAACGTCATCTTCCTCACGGCAGACGCATTCGGCGTGTTGCCGCCTGTCAGCAAGCTCTCGCGTGAGCAGGCGATGTATTACTTCATCAACGGCTACACCTCGAAGCTGGCGGGAACGGAAGCAGGCGTAACCGAGCCGCAGCCGAACTTCTCATCGTGTTTTGGCGCGCCGTTCTTCCCGCGCCCTGCGATGGTGTACGCTCAGATGCTGGCGGAGCGCATTGAGCAGCACGATGCAGACGTGTGGCTGCTCAATACGGGCTGGACGGGCGGGCCGTATGGCGAAGGCCATCGCTTCAAGCTTGCCTACACGCGCGCGTTTGTTACAGCGATTCTTGATGGCTCACTTCGCAATGTGAAGTTTGAGAAGCACCCCATCTTCGGCCTGAACATGCCGACACACGCCCCGAACGTGCCGGACGAAGTGCTGAACCCGCGCAACACGTGGAAGGACAAGGCGGCGTACGACGCGAAGGCGAAGCAGCTTGCGTCGCTGTTCCGCCAGAACGACGCGAAGTACAAGATTACGGATGCTGTCCGCGCTGCAGGGCCGTTGGGTTAATATTCATCACGAAGACGGCGCGAACCGCGCAGCCCCCGAAAGCCTGAGCCTGCGGTTGATGCTTCATCTGGCGAAGCGAAACGGGTTTTCAGTCCGCGCGGATTTCGCCGTACAATCGGTACATGACCGTTCAAGAAGTCCTCGCCCAACTCGAATCACTCGGCGATGAGTCCCGCCGCGCGTACAACGCCAAGACCGGGCCGGATGGCATTGCCGGCGCGCCAATGGATCAACAGTTCGGCGTCAAGACGGGTGACATCCGCAAACTCGCCAAGAAGGTCAAGGCCAAGCCGCCGCAGACTAATCACGAACTCGCGCTGGAACTCTGGAAGACGAGCAATCTTGAAGCGCAGATGCTGGCGATCCTTCTGATGAAGCCGAATGAACTCTCTGCCAAACAACTCGACACCATGGTGCGCGAGGGTCGCTTCTCGTGGGTGGCGGACTGGCTGCAATCGTACATCATCAAGGAGCAGCCAGACCTTGAGAAGGAATCGCTGCGTGAGAAGTGGATGAAGAAAAGCGAAAAGGATAGCTGGGCTGCCCGCGCCGGTTGGCACCTCACCGCATCAAAGATCAACAACCCCGGAAAGGGCGAAATTGGTCTTGATGTCGAGGCATTGCTCGACCGCATTGAGAAAGAGATGCCCAAGGCCGCGCCCGAGACGAAGTGGACAATGAACAACACGCTGGCGGCGATCGCCATCAAGCACGCGAAGCAGCGCAAACGCGCGCTCGCCATCGGTGAGAAGATCGGGTTGTACAGGGATTGGCCGATGTCGAAGGGCTGCACGATTCCGTTCGTGCCGGTGTGGGTGGAGGCGATGGTGAAGGGGCGGTGAGTGGGCCAGGGGGATCGTGCCTGACAACGGCCCCCAGCTCTCCGGCCACGTTCCCTTTTCTTTTCGGGAATGCAGCGAGAATGCGGGGCGATCGTTGAGTGAATGGTCGAGATAAGTCGAATCTCATCGCGCATCGTAAAGCATGCGATCGCGCAACAGCGCAAAACCATGCTTCGCCCTGCGGGACGATGCATGGCACCCCCGGAACCCCACGACGGGCGGCCGCGCGGTGTGCAGGGCGCGCGCAGGATCAACTCACGCCGTTACATCACCCCTTGCCTGCCTTCACACCCGCTGTCACGACGAAGCGCATTGCGTCTTCGAGGCTCATATCAAGCGGCTGCACATGGTCGCGAGGCACGATGAGTGTGAAGCCGCCGATCTGGTAGCTGTAGGGGACGTACACGGCGACGAGTCCTTCACCACCGAGACCGATGGGCAGATCGTCGAATTGCTCGCGTGTGATGAGGCAGACCATTTGTACGCCGGTGTTGCCGAGACGAACGATGCCGACCTTGCTCATGCGGTCTTCAGTTCGGGAGAAGAAGCCGAGCAGGTCGCGCACGGAGCCGTAGATGGTCTTTACGAGCGGTATTCGATCGACGATTCGTTCGGCGAGCTTCATGAGCTGGGGTACGCCCCAGAGGTTGACGAGCAGGCCGACGAGGAAGATGAGGCCGAGGCCCGCTGCGACGCCCATGCCGGGCACGTAGAGACCTTCGGGCAGAAACCAGTTGATGAGTCCGCCGAGTGTTTCTTCTGCAGCGAGGCCGAGCCAGTAGATCAGCAGTAGCGTGACGGTGAGCGGAAGGATGGCGAAGAGACCCTTCAGGAAGATGGCGGAGAGATGTTTCATGCGGTGAGTGTATGGAGCATGGGGTCACGGAAAGCGAGGCGTCGGTTTGGGCGGTCGTTTCGGTATGCTGTGTCGCCATGATGCAGGTTGTGCAGAGCACATCACAACCCCCCGCGGGTGCGCTGGCGGCGATCGCTTCAGACATCAAGCTGTCGCACAGCGTCTTTGCGATGCCGTTCGCGCTGCTGGCGGCGTTTATGGCCGCATCGGGCGGTGGCAACATCGAATGGGGGCGGTTTGGTGGCCAGTTGACGCTGATCGTGCTGGCGATGATCTTTGCACGCACCTGCGCCATGCTGGCGAACCGCTGGCTGGACCGCGAGATCGACGCGGACAACCCGCGCACAGCAGGACGCGCGATTCCCAGCGGCAGGCTCAGCGCGGGGCAGGCGTTGCTCGCACTTGGTGTTTCTGGTGCGCTCTTCATGGGGGTGTGTGCTGCGTTCGGTGTGATGTATGGCAACTGGTGGCCTGCGATGCTCGGTGTGCCGGTGCTGGCGTGGATTTGCGCGTATGGCTTGTTCAAACGGTTTACGTCGATGTGCCATCTCTGGCTTGGCGCTTCGCTGGCGATCAGCCCGCTCGCAGCAGGGATCGCGATTGATCCAAGCTCCTTGACGGCTCAGCCTGCACTATGGCTGCTCGCCGGAATGGTGCTGTGCTGGGTGGCGGGGTTCGACATCATCTACGCTTTGCAGGATGTTGAGGTCGATCGCGTGCAGGGGCTGTATTCCATTCCCAGTCGGCTGGGCATGCGCGGCGCAATGTGGATGAGCCGCGTGCTGCATGCGGGTGCGGTTGGTTGTCTCATTGCGGCGCTGGCGATGGATCATCGCTTTGGCGCGATCTTCAGCGCGGGTGTGGCAGCGGTTGTCGCGCTGCTGGTGATTGAACACGCGACGGTTGCGCGGTGGGGCACGACGAAAATCGCACTGACTTTCTTCACGCTCAACGGCGTGATCAGTTGCATTCTCGGCGCGATGGGGATTCTCGATGTGCTGCTGCGGTGAAAGGCGAACGCTGCGGGTTTATGTGAACCCGCCAGGCTCGCCGGATGGCGGCGCAGGGGGCTGCTGCTGAGGCGGACGGATCGACACGAACAGCGGGACCTGCATCAGAATCTCTTCGCCGCTTTTAAGCATGACCCAGTACTTGCCCGGCTTGGTAAAGGGCAGGTTGCGCAGCACGACGCGGCGAGGAATGACATCCAAAGGGCTGGCGCCTGCGATCGGCCCGCCGACATCAAGCAGTGCATCGCCTTCCGAGTGTTCGATGCGCAGGTGAAGATCAACCGGCCGCGAGATGTTGGTAACCTGAAAGAAGATTTCCATCAGGTCGTAGTTGCGAGGCAGTGATGGAAAGTGAATGTTGCTGAAGATGCCTGCGACGACCCACTTGCCCGTCTCACGATCGTGGTACACACGATCGGCGACGAGTAACGTCAGCGGCAGGGGATGTTCGGCGGCGTCCATAATCTCTCTCTTCCGAGCGCGCTCGCTCGACGATTCAACTGTTCCACTTCCGCAGCGCGGGGCCGGTGTAGTTCGCCAGCGGCCGGATGATGCGGTTGTCCTTGTGCTGCTCCATGATGTGAGCGCACCAGCCGGTGATGCGGCTGGCGACGAAGATCGGCGTGTACTGCGGCACGGGGATGCCCATTGCGTAGTACGTCATGCCGCAGGGGAAGTCCACGTTCGGGTAAATGGTCTTCTGCTCCAGCATGATCTTCTGCACGCGGTCGCCGATCTCAAACCACTTGGTCGCTTCCGGCCCGCGCTGCTGGGCGATCTTGAGGCCCCATTCGCGCAGGATGCCGGCGCGATGGTCGCCGTTCTTATACACGCGGTGGCCGAAGCCCATCAGCTTTCGCTTTGTTTCAAAGGCATTCTGCATGAAGGCTTCAACCGAGCCTTTGCCCGCTGCCATAAATGCGTCGATCTCGCGGAGCATCTCCATGGCCATTTCGTTCGCACCGCCGTGGAGCGGGCCTTTCAGCGCGCCGATGCCGCCGCAGACCGCGGAATGCATGTCCGCTTCAGTTGAAGCGATGCAGCGGCAGGTGAAGGTGCTGGCGTTGAAGTCATGCTCAGCATAGAGAATCAGCGAAACATCCATCACCTTCGCGGCCAGTTCGCTCGGCTTCTCGCCGGTCATGCACCACAGCAGGTTCGCAGCGTGGTCGAGCGAAGCATCGGGCTTGACGGGTTTCTTTCCGTCGCGCGACATCTGGCCATAGCCGATGATGGTCGGAATCTTCGCCAGCAGCCGCTTGGCCTTGCGCAGCTCCGCAGCGGGGGAGTTGTCTTCCGTTTCAGGATCAACGTGCGAGAGTAGCGAGACGCCCGTGCGCAGGATGCTCATGGGGTGAACGTCGGGCTGGCCGGGCTTGCTCTGCGCGATCTTGCCGATGATGTCGAGAATTCCCTGATCGACATCTCGCATGGAGACGAGTTCGGCCTTGAAGTCCTTGAGTTGCGCTGCGGTGGGCTTCTCGCCGCTGAGCAGCAGATACGCCACTTCTTCAAACGTGGCGTTTGCAGCGAGATCAGCGATTTCATAACCGCGGTAGATGAGTTGCGTCTGGTTGACGGCACAGATGTAGGTGTCGCCGACGGTCTGGCCAGCGAGGCCGCGGGTGTCCTGTGGCTTGGCAGCAGGCTTGCTTTCAGTGGTGGTGGTCATGGCGGGTTTCGTGGGTTGAATCAGACAAGAAAAGAGGCGAAAGCCCCATTGTAGGGCAATCGCCTCGGTTCGTCGGTTGAATGGAAATCGACGATTTTCGTTCCGATGCAGCGTGTTACTGGGGTGCTCTGGGCTGTTGGCCATCGCCACCGGGTCGGCGCCCCTCACCCTGCCGTGGTGGTCTCGCGCCACGTTGCGGGCCGGCGGCTGGGCCGGTGCGACCCATGAATCCGCCGCCAATGGTTTCCTGGAAGAACATTCGTGCGTGCCGCCACGCGCGCTGATCAGTTCTTTCGTGATAGGCCACGCCGGGGATGTTGTGGGCGTCAGCGCCGGGGTTTGTAAAGCTGTGCACCGCGCCGCCGTAGGCGATGAGTTGCCAATCCGCGCCGGACTTCCGCATGGCGTCTTGGAACGCCTTGACCTGCGCATCGGGAACCAGCGGATCATCTGCGCCGTGCAGCACGAGGATACTAGCTTTGATGTTCTCAAAGTCGCGTTCAGCGGGCGGTGTCAGTGAGCCGTGGAAACTTACCACGCCTTTCACTGGTGCACCGCTATAGGCAAGTTGAAGCGACACGGTACCGCCGAAGCAGAAGCCGAGCGCAACAATGCGATCCGCATCGACATTCTCCTGTGCGATGAGGGTATCAAGGCCGGCGCGAGCGCGAGCGCGCATGAGCGAGAAGTCGCCCGCGTAGAACGGTCCTGCCAGTTGTGAAGCCTCTTCCGGCTTATTGGAGCCCACGCCCTTGCCGTACATGTCGAGCGCGAACGCCATGAAGCCCTGCGCCGCCAACTCGCGCGCCTTCTCGCGTGCGAACTCGTTGTGGCCCCACCATTCGTGCACGACGAGCACTCCCGGCAAGCCGTTCTCTGCTCGCTCCGCCAGTGCCTCGTTGTAGGTGAGATAGCCTTCAAGTGTAACGCCGTCATGCGTGTATTCGACGGTGTGCGAAACGACCTGCGCCTGAGCGACCGTCGCGAGTGTTGATGCGAAGCATCCAGTCAATAGGGCCAATTTCATAGAGACCTCCTGTTGAATCAGGTGATGCAATCCCATGGGGAGAGCATACGTTAGCATTTTCGATTCGCCGGAAAATTCCACTGCTTTCCCGGCGTGTAGTTGAGCAGCTCGTAAAGTTCTTTGCGTGTCTGCATTTCACCCAGCACTTCACGCACTGTGCCGTGCTGTTTGAGCGACATCAGGCCGCGTGCGATATGGCCCATCGCCAGCCGCATCATGCTCAGCGGATAGATGACGCATTGATAGCCCAGCTCGGCGAAGCGCGATGCGGGGATGTCGGGCGTCTTGCCGAACTCCGTCATGTTCGCCAGCAGCAGGCCGGGCGAGCCGCTTGCAAACTGCGCGAACTCCTCTTCGCTGTGAAGACCTTCCGGAAAGATCATGTCCGCTCCGGCTTGTCGATACAGGTTTGCTCGCGCGATGGCATCCTCCATGCTCGTTACCGATCGCGCGTCCGTTCTGGCGATGATGATGAAGTCTTTGGAGAGGCGATGTTCCGCAGCGGCTGCGACTTTCTCCGCCATCTCCCCTGCGGGGATGAGATTCTTGCCGTCCAGGTGACCGCAGCGTTTGGGAAAGACCTGATCCTCGATGTGCATCGCCGCTGCACCAGCCCGCTCATATTCCACCGTCGTGCGGATGACGCATTCCACCTCGCCGTAACCTGTGTCCGCATCCACGATGACAGGTATCGCGCCGGCGTCGCTGATTTCGCGAATCGTCCTGCACATTTCAGTGAGCGTGATGAGGCCGATGTCGGGGTAGCCTGCGACATTCGCTGTCGCGCCGCCCGAGATGTAACAGGCATCGAAGCCCGCTTTGGCCACCGCCCTCGCAACCAGCGCGTTGAATGCGCCGGGGGCAAGCACGGTGCCTTGTTCAAAGAGTCGTCGGAGCTTCGCGCCGGGATGATTCATGGCGGGATTATCGCATAAATCGCGTGGATTCACCATGAAGCAGCAGATGGTATTGCATCTCGCGCAATTGTGCGATCACCTCGTTGCAAGCGGTTCAGCAGCGATTCTGAATGTCCGATATCGGGGGTAGAGATGACTTCTGTATCGCGTAACACTTCTGCATCGAGCGCATCACCGCTTCGGCTCCTGCTGTATTTTGCACTCGGCGGGGTCGGTGTCGCCGCGCTCGCGGTGGCTGTCGTCATCGCCATTTCGCCCAAGCCTGCGCGAACGGTTTCTGAAGTGGAACGCGAGTTTTCGCGCATCCTGCTTACTAAGAGCGAGCGGCCGGACGTTGAGGACGGCGGACCGATGGGGCCATGGTGGGTGGCCGCGACGAACTTCGACCCGAGCATCGGCGCATTCACCGGATTCCGTTTGAACGGCGGCACCGTTCGCCTGGCAGCACGTGAAGCGCGACTCATCATCGATCCTGATGAGGGCACGTTTCGGTTCGACTTGCGTGATGTGGTCCTGACTTCATCGCCCGGTTCGCGTCAGCCGGGTGACATTATCGTTACCGAGTTGCCACAGTACACGCTTGGCCCTGCACCGCTGCGAGGCCGCATTGTGCGCGACGCATCGCCTTACAGGAGTCCGTCGATCCTGCCGCCTTCGCTTGCGGACGGCAAGCGAGATTGACATGTTCAGATTCCGTTGAGGGGTTGCGATTCAAACGCGGTTTGCCGTCAGGCCGGGTGATACCCAGGGAAGTGTCAGATCGGCTGACTCCGCCCGCTGACGCGGACGGAGTGGGACCAGCTTCATTTGCGGCATTGTGAACTTCATTTGGCACATGTCATGGTTGTGCCTTGACGAGCGTTCGGTGGGAACAAACATACAATGCGTGCCCATGAGATCAGGATATTCACTTGTGGCGACAATCGTCGCTGTATTGCTTCTGCCTGCATGTCAATGTGCCCAGCCGGTGGCGAGTTCGTCGGTGGGACAATCCAATCGGAGCGCGGAGATGAACCTCGGCAACTTTTCTGTGAGCCTCTCGGTGAAAGACATCGCAGCGTCTCGCGCGTTCTATGAGAAGCTGGGCTTCGTCGTCATCGCGGGCGATCAGAGCCAGAACTGGCTCATCCTCAAGAACGGCGCGTGCAACATCGGGCTGTTTCAGGGAATGTTCGAGGGCAACATCCTCACGTTCAACCCCGGATGGGATGGTGAGGGGAACAACATTGATCCCTTCACCGATGTGCGAGAGCTGCAACGCATGCTCAAGCAGCGCGGCATCACACTGACGCTTGAAACAAGCGAGACAACTGCGGGTCCCGCGCACATCACCCTTGTCGATCCCGATGGCAATGCGATCATGATCGATCAGCATCGGTGATGCAGCGAACGCCGTGTCAATGCGCCGGTTTCGGCTGGGGCATGCTGAAACGATTGAAGATGAACAGTGCACCGATCATGGCGGGCGGACCTGCGATGATGAGATAGACACTCCACGGGAATGCGCCCCACGCCCACATGATGTAGAACGCGCTGAGGCCGAGGAAGAGTGAGCCGCCGATGAGTGTCCACCGCCAGGCGATGACCAGTGCGAGAAGAACCACCGCGTTTGGAATGAGATGGATCAGGAAGGCGGCGATCGCCTCACCCACGCTGTAGCCTTCATTGAAGACATCAAGTGCGAAGATCGTGAGGAAGGCAATATAGACCAGCGCGAGAACGCGAGGCGTCCAGCAGAACAATGTGCGGGTTGCGGGTTTCATGAAGTTCTTCCTTCTTGAGCTGCGTCAATCGGAGCCATGATGCGGGCGTTATCAGGCTCGTTGTCGATTATTAGTATACGCTAACTTTATATGGCGAGTCAATGCGCTTGTAAAAAAAACCGTCTCATGCCATGGCGGGGGGGGCAGTGGGGTGGAAACCCTGTTGGCGGGGTCGTTAACCCGGTTTTTGCAAGGTCGCGTTCCAGGTTTGAGTGAGTATGCTCTAATCCGGCGATGGCCGACCGACCTGCGATCACGCTCCACCTTCACATCCGCACCCTGCCGGGTAAGCGTGACGCATTGCTCACATTTCTGCGCAAGGCGAGGTTGTATTACGAATCGCCCGGCGGCATCCACATGCGTGTACTCGAACATCGAGAGGATGCGAGCCGGTTGATTGAGGTCTTTGAGTACGACACGGCGGAAACCTACGAAGCAGATGAAGACCGAGTGCAGAACGATCCGCAGATGAAAGCATTGCTCGCGGAGTGGAGAGCGCTGCTTGACGGGCCGCCGCGCGTTGAAGTGTGGCGGAATGTGAAGGTTTGACCCGTGGCTTGAACTTCCTGCCCCTACAGGCGACACTTGTTATGAATCCCGCGTGCGCAGCCCGCTTATGTCAACGGTCGTCCCATCTCCTGAAGCGTATGACCGTTGCCTCAACTGCGGCGAGCCGCTGACCGGCCGATTCTGCACGAAATGCGGGCAGGATCATCGGCATCGCACATTGACGATTCGCTCCGTCATCAGCGATTTTTCGCATCAGATCGTGTCGTGGGAATGGCCGCTGCTGCGCACGGTCGGAGACATGTTGTGGCGGCCCGGGTTTGTCGCGTCCGAATACGTTCGAGGCAGGCGTCAGGCATACACGAATCCGCTCAAATTCTGTTTCATTACGGGCGCGATGGTCGTGGCGACCGCTCAGCTCCTGCCCGGCGCGGCCGAAGTTGCAACTGGTGCACAGAACCTGCAGGAGAATGCGGAGATGGCGCGCCCCATTCTCGAGTGGTACGGTCGCTGGCTCCACCTGTTGTATTTCTTCACGCTGCCAATCATGGCAGGGATGATGCGATTGACCTTCTGGCGCGGTGGACGAAGTTTCGTCGAGTGCCTCGTGTTGTGTCTGTTCGTGCTTGGCGAAGTGTTTCTGATTCAGCTCATGCTCATGCCGCTTGTAGTGTATGTAAACCAGGCATTCGGCATCCTCTCGTTGGCGGTGGCACTGGGATACTTCGGCTGGGGAGCCGCCACATTCTTCAACGGGCAAAAGTGGATTCTCGCGCCAGTTACGATTGTGCTGATGCTCGTGTACAGTAATCTCATCGTCATCGGCACCGTCGTTGTCGGCGTTGTACTGCTCGGCATACTGGGTCGTCTGGGTAACTGAGGTCTGGCAGCATTGGGCTTACCGGATGCAGAGATGACGACATCGAATCGGGCAACGATCGCGCATGGACGATCAGCGAGGCGAAGCGATACCGCGACACATGTGGTGATCCTGCTTTACCATACGCGCCATGAGCGGAATGGTTTGGCCGGTGCTGGCGTTGTGTGCAATCGGCCTGGGGCTTGCGCTGCCGATGACCGCGCTTCTTGTGCGTGTGGGTCATCGTGCTGGTGCGCTTGATTCACCTGGCGCCAAGGGGCATGTCAAAGAACTGCGCCATGTACCGAACATCGGCGGCATAGCGATCTTCACCGCAGTGGCGTTGCCACTTGCACTGGGACTGGCTGCCGTGTGGCTGCTTGATGCGGGCACGATCGCGCGGTTGGCGCCGGGCATCGAAGAGCATCTTGACCGCATTCGCGAAACCACGCCGACCGCGCTCGCGGTGCTCATCGGCATGACTGTGCTGCATGGGCTTGGTCTTGCGGACGATCGACGCAGTCTCGGCGCAGCGATCAAACTCGGTGTGCAGATTGTGATCGCATCGATGCTGGCCATCTGGTTCGATGTGCGGCTGCTTGAAGCGGTTGATGGATGGCTTGGCCTGCCGGGTGTGATGAATCAACTGCCGAGCATCGTGATGACGGTGCTCTGGATCGTGTCTATCACGAACGCCGTCAACTTTCTGGACAATATGGACGGCCTTGCAGCGGGCGTGTGCGCCATCGCAGCGAGCCTGTTCATGGCTGCAACGATTCTGAACTCACAATGGTTCATCGCAGGCACGCTCGCGCTGCTGGTGGGCGGGCTGCTGGGTTTTCTCGTGTTCAACTTCCCACTTCGTGGCGGTGCGAAAATCTTCATGGGCGATGGCGGCTCGCTTGTCGTCGGCTTCGTGCTGGCCGTGCTCACCGCACGGACGACGTATTACGACGGCTCGCAGATGGACTATCCGCTTGGCGGCGGATGGTACGCAGTCTTTATGCCTGTCATCGTGCTGGCGATTCCGCTGTACGATTTCGCCAGCGTAACACTCATTCGCCTCAGGCAGGGTCGCAGCCCATTCGTGGGCGATCAACAGCACTTTTCACATCGACTCGTGCAGCGAGGACTTTCCAAACGCGGCGCGGTCATTGTGATCTGGGCCGCTACGGCAGTAACGGGCATTGGCGGCATTTCGCTGGGCAGTTTGCAGGGCTGGCAAGCCGCGCTTGTAGGCGTGCAGACGCTGCTGGTGCTGTGTGTGATCGCGCTGTTTGAACACGCCAGCCGACCTGCGAGAAGTGAGGCTGAAACGCGCAAAGGGAGTCGCGCATGACCACACTGCGCTGGGTCGCGCTCCTGGTGATCAGCGCGATCGCGCTCGTGCGGTGCATGATCGCATTCGCGCCTCAGGTCTGGTTCGATATCGACCCCGCGCTGGACCCGCTGCCGTTTGCAGGCATGAGCATGGCGGGCAGTCTTGTATTCGATGTTGTGCTGCTGATCGCCTGTTCAGTTGGACTGTTTGCGGAGCGAATGCAGGGCCGACCGCTCAATCTGATCCTGCTCATGCTGGCTGCGATTCCTGCACCGATCGTGCTGCATCATGCGTGGCGCGATGCAGGCGACCTCTGGCGGGGTTCAACGTGGCTCGCAGCGGCGTTCGCAGCGGTTACCGTCGCCCATTTGGCGCGCGATCGCACGATGCGCGCGGTGACGATCGCGCTCCTGCTGGCGGTGATCGCGCCGCTGCTGGTTCGGGGTGGGTTGCAGGTGACCATCGAACATGCAGATACCGTCGCAGCATATGAATCCAATCGCGACGCATTTTTGGCCGATCGTGGCTGGGAGCCGGATTCTGCGCAGGCGCGGATTTTTGAACGCCGCCTGCGACAGGTGCAACCGGCGGGCTGGTTTCCGACGACCAACATCTTCGGATCTGTCATGGTGGTCGGGCTTGTTTTCAGTGCAGGGCTGCTCATTGCAAGCCGTCGCATGGCGTTCGCGTGGCGAGTAGGTGTTGCGCTCTTCATCGGTGCGTGCGGCGGCGCGCTTTGGCTGACAGGATCGAAAGGCGCGATTGGCGCAGCGATGATCGGCCTCAGCGTAGCGGTTGTTCCGCTTCTTTCGTTGCAAGCCATGGCACTTGCGCAGCGATGGGGACGCGTTCTTTTGATCCTTCTTGCGCCGCTGGCGTTGCTGGCGATCGTTGCACGCGGCACCGTACTGCCCGAAGGGTTCCTCAACGAAAAGAGCCTCCTATTCCGCTGGCACTATCTGGTCAGTTCAGGCCGAATGGCGTCCGATGCGTCGTTCTTTGGCGTCGGGCCGGACGGCTTTCAGACGGAATACACGCGGTTTCGCCTGCCGCGCAATCCGGAAGAAGTCATCAGCGCGCACTCCATGTTCATCGATTGGCGCGTTACGCTTGGTGTGCTGGGGCTTGCATGGTGTGGATTATGTCTCGCACTGATTGCACACGCGGGTCGATCTGTATCAGCGACAGAGCCGAAAGAGTTGCCGGGTGAAGAGGAGCAGCGATTTTTCCGGCATGCGTTGCCACGCCTTGCAGCGGGGGTGGCGTTTCTGGCGTGGATGCCTTCGCTTATGGCGGAAGCTCATGTGATCGGCGCGTCTGATGCGCTCCTGCGATTGCTCGGCATTGCAGGATTGGCAGCGATTGCACTTGCGCTGGCGGCGCTGCTTCGGCGAGCGGATCATCGCACTGCAAACTGGTCTCTCGCAGCGGCGGCAGGCGCGCTGCTCGTGCATGGCCAGATCGAGATGACGTTCTTTCTGCCCGGTTCGGTCATGTGGGCGATGTGCATTTTCGGCGTTTCCGCCGCGGGTGGCATGCGCCCGTTGCAGCATTCACCTTCAGCAGTTCGCCGCGCGTTGGAAATCTGCCTGTCCATCACCCCGGTTGCGTGCGCGGTGTGGCTCGGCGCGACAGGGATGGTTCCCTCGATGATTCAGCAATCGAAGGTCGCACATGCAGCTTCAGCGTTGATCCCATTCAGTGAACGGCCCTCAGAACAGGCCGCACAGCGCATCACTGCTGCCGAGCGACTTGTCAATGCTCATGCGTCGCTGAATACGAACGTACTTCCTCTTCAAGCGGCGGTGCGTCAGCTTGAACTGGCAGCAGCACGTGCGCCTGAAGGTGAGCGAGTTCAACTGCTGCATCGTGCGCTGGCGATTGCTGATACGGCGGTCGCGCAGCATCGCAGTCCAGGTTCATTCGGTTTACGAGCGGGAATCGCAGCGCACCTTGCTGCTGCGACTGGTGATATGGCA
The DNA here is from genome assembly GCA_035443885.1 of Phycisphaerales bacterium. Lineage (GTDB taxonomy): Bacteria > Planctomycetota > Phycisphaerae > Phycisphaerales > SM1A02 > DAOMNO01. The sequence goes on along the minus strand of DAOMNO010000003.1, from coordinate 75,192 downwards.
TACATCGATCTCGCCATTGCAGACTTGTCTCGATTGACGGAGCGCGATCCGCATGGCATACAGCCGTGGCAGAGCCTGGGAGATGTGCTATGGCTCTCCGGTCGCCGACATGAAGCAGCGGATGCCTATCGTCGTGCGATCGAAGCTGATCGAAACTTCGAGCTGGATGAGCTGAAGCGGATGCCGCCGCGAATACGTCAACTGATCGAACAGCGACTTCGCGAGGTTGAGGAGCATTAAGGATGTTCGCATACACAGTGCGGTGCACGTTTACGACATCGGACGTGGCGAAGGAGTGGATTGAGTGGCTTCGCACGGAGCATTTGCGCGATGTATGCGATGCGGGTGCGCGTGATGCTGAGGTCGTGGTGATTGATCCGAGTGAATCCAGTGCAAACACAATGACTGTCGAAGTGCGGTATCACTTTGTCAGTCGCGAAGCCTTTGCAAGATACGAGCGCGACCACGCGCCACGACTCCGCTCGGAAGGTCTCAAACGATTTCCGCCTGAGCGCGGCCTGACTTATGCGCGAACAACGGGAGAAGTTGTAGCACACTATCGGCGCGAGGTATGAAGATCGCCGGGTGATGGTCCGGCAGCGCTCGCCACTGCGCTCGCGCGGGCCTGCTCAATCGCTGCGACGACCTGCTGAGGCGTGTAGTTGTTCGCCTGCCATGGCACATCGCTGCCAGGTGTGTAGATCACCAGTAGCGGAATACCGGTCTGCCCAAGCTCGCGCAGAAAATCCCAGCCTGGTGCTGTTGTGCTGGTGAGATCGACGGTGAACTTCACCACATCACTTTTCGCAAGATGGCTACTGACGGGATCGCGATTCAGCACGGTTGACTTGAGCACCTTGCAGTTGATGCACCACTCTGCGGTGAAATCGAGAACCACAATGCGTCCGTCGTCGCGCGCTTTCTGGAAGGTCACGGGGGTGTAGTCGTTCCATACGCCGGTCAAATAAGCCGCGCCGCCTGCTGCGTCGATTGCGGCTTGTCGAAGTTCCCAATCGCCGCGAGCCTTCGCCGTGGAGTCGGCTGCGTAGAGCAGCGCGAGGGATGTCATCACCATGCCGATCAGAAGGAACGCGATGCGCGGTTTGATGTTCGGCGTGATCTGGAACGTGCGGATGATGAGCCAGAGGCCTGCAAGACCCGCGAACACGCCCACCGACCACCAGTGAAGTTGCCGCGCCATGTAGGGGCGCTCATTTACAAGACCGATCAACCCTGAACCGACAAAGTAAGCCGCCGCTGCGAGCAGCAGCAGACCCATGACCTGTTTCACGAGTTCGCTTGCTGGTCCAGTACGAGGCAGGCTCTCCACGAGCGAGGGTTTCGCTGAAAGGACGAGATACGGCACCGCCATACCGACCCCGAGCGAGGTGAAGATGGTCATGATCCACGAGGGCGGCATGGTGGCAGAGCCAGCGAGCAGCGCGCCCGCGACGAAGCCGAAGCACGGTAAGCCGAGGATCGCCGTCATCACGCCGAAGAGGAACGATCCCCACGCGGTGTCGGCTTTGGGATTGACGGCATACACCGATTGCGGCAGTTGAATGGTGAACAGGCCCATGATGCCGATGCCCATGAGCGCGATAAGCACGCCGATACCGAGCGTGAACCACCAGATGCCGAAGAGTCGCGATGGATCAGTCACGCCAGTGAGAAACGCCACCGGCAGGCCAAGCGCAACCCAGAACGCGACGACGCCGAACGCCATCCACAGGCCGAGTACAAGATTCTTGCCCGGTTTGTTGGCGTGCTGAAGGATCGTCATCACCTTGATCGGAATGACGGGCAGCACACATGGCGTGAGGTTGAGAATGAAGCCGCCGAGTGCGGAGAGCACCGCAAGAATCAGCAGGCCGAACGGGCCAGTCGTATCCGGCAGTGGAATGCCAAAGAATGTCGGTCGTGGCGCGGCAGGTGGCGCGGTGTCGCGTGGCGCGGTATCTGGTGCAGCGGCTGTCGAATCACCTCGCACTGGCGCCAGAGCGTCGCCTCGGCGAGAGAGCGGCTCGACGAACAACATCGCAATCGCTTCGTCCAGCGCGGGAGTTTCGACAGCCGCGCCTTCCTCAATCACAGTGATGCGCGTGCGCGCTTCGGCAGAAGTCGGCATTTCACACAGATTGGCGTCGCACGCCTGGTAGCCGATGTTCGCGCGAATCGTTACTTCGCCCGGTTGCGCGTCTTCGGGCACAAGCACTGGCACCGCGATGATGATTCGGCCCTCATACCCAGCCAGTGATTCTGCGAACTCGCCTTCGCCCATCGTGAAGGTTTTCGCCTTGGGCCAGAGCACGCGACCAGCCTGCCAACCGGATGGGACCGTCAGCGCGACGGTTGTTGGAATGTATGGCGGGACGTAATCGCCCGAATCTTCGCCTGCCTGAATCTTCCAACCATTCTGAATATCCAGCAGTACGCCGATGGTGACTTCACGACCCGGCACCGCCGCGCCTTCGTAAATCACGATGCGCGCGTTGACGCGCGTGGATTCGCTGGCGGACCGCCCCGGTGGTTCAAAGCGCGGGATCTGGCCTACCGCGCTGGAAGCGGTCAGAGCAAGCACAAGAATCGGCAGAATGCGGCGGAGAGAAATCATCATGCTAAGAGAGGCGAGTCGTTGCCTTGCTGAGGCGTATTGCGACTCAATAAAAGGATTGAAGATCCGAACTTATCGAAGAAACACGAACCATGCGACGAAACCGACGCCGCCGAGGAAGACGACACCCAGAATGACCCATACATACCAGTAGGCGGCGAAGAAGGATTGTTCCCGATTCTCGCCAAGTCCATCAGCAGAACGATCGCCGTTCGGGATTGTTGCGGGGCGGAAATCAACCATGGCGGGCGTGGGTCTCGCAAGAGTCTTGCGGAACAGCTCCGCCGTCGCAGCATCGACAGCGGGGGCCGCGGAAGAGCTTCCTGGCGCAATGACGCGGACATCGCCGACGCCCATCGCGGAAGTTGGCATTTCGCAGAGTGAGTTATCGCACGCCTGGTAATTCACTGTAGCCTGAACGGCATAAAGGCCGGGCGATTCGTCCGCCGGGATGCGGACCGGAATCGCAGCCAGCATCTGCCCGTCATAGACCCGGAGCTGCTCGCCGGCGAGATTGAAAGACTTGGATTCGGGCCACTTCAGCGTGCCAAGCGTCCATCCTCGCGGCGTTTTCACTTCGATCGTCGTGGGGATGTAAGGCGGCACTTCATCGCCAGACCCCTTGCCTGCCTGAACTTTCCACCCGTGTTGAATATCCAGAATGATGCCCAGCATGGCTTCTGAGCCTGGGGTTACAGAGCCTTCCTGCACGACCACACGCACCTTGACGCGCTCGCGAAAGCTCGGCTGAGCCGAAGCCGACTGAACGCAGAACGCGAAGCAGATTGCTGCGAGCGCGACAAGCTGCACGGTGCTCTGGCGGATGATTTTAGTCATGAAAAGCCCCTTTTTCGCGCGTGTTTCGCACTTCTCGGCGCGGCCCGCTCAAGGTGCGGATGGAAACGCTCCGATAAGTCAACGGCGGCGATGGACGCCGCGTAGGGAGAGTATTGCGCGTTCGGGTCGTTCATGCAACGCCCCAACCGTCTTTCCAAGAGAAACCGTCTGCCCGGCCTTGCCATGACCGAAGTATTGGACCAATCCGACATTGACGCACTGTTGACTGCCGTCAACACCGGTGAAGTTGCGCCGCCATCGGATGCACCGATGATCTTCAGCAGATTCCGGCGCGGGATGGATCAGGTCGAGATACGCGAGTATGACTTCAAGCGGCCGGAGCGCATCAGCAAGGATCAGATGCGTGCCTTGCAGACGCTTCACGAAACCTTCGCGAGGAACTATGGCGCTTCGCTTTCCGGCTTCCTGCGAACGATTGTCGAAGTGCGCGTCGATCACGCGGCGCAGATGACATATTCAGAGTTCACAAGTTCGCTGCCGAACCCGACGAGTTTCAATCTTGTGACTGCGGATGAGCTTGACGGGCAGCTTTGTCTGGAGCTTTCGCCGCTCATCATTTATCCGATCATTGACCGGCTTCTGGGCGGGTCGAATCAGGATTTGTTCGTGCCGCAGCGAGCGATGACGCTCATTGAGACTCGCTTGATTCAGAAGATTCTCGATCGCGCGATGGCCGCGCTGACGGAAGCGTGGGACGGCATTCGGAAGATCGAGTTCAAGCTGGGAGACATGGAGTCGAACCCGCAAATTGTGCAGATCGTTCCGCCGAACGAAGTGGTGGTGGTGATCGGCTTTGAGATTCGCATGACGAATCGCGCAGGCACGATGAGCCTGTGCATTCCATTCAACGCGATCGAGCCGATCATTGACGACCTCTCCGCACAAAGCTGGTTCCTCGCGGGTCGGCATCGCGGCGAAGCGGAGTGGGGACGTCACATCGCCAACCGTCTTGCAGACGCGCCGCTGGAAATGACCGGCATCTTGGCGGAAACGACAATGACCATGAACGAGCTGCGCCATCTCGAAGTCGGTGATCTGCTGATGACCGAGAAGCCCGCCAAGAACCCGGTTGTGCTCGCAGCAGGCGGCGTGCCGAAGTTTCTCGCGCACATTGGCCAGTACAAAGGCCGCCGCGCGCTGAAAGTGCTTCGTGCCGTGACGCCTGCAGACCGGGTGTAGCGCGTTCGGTGCCGCCGGTTCAACGTATGGCGTAGTCAGCGTGCCACGTCGAACGCGTCTGTTCTTCCGTAAATCGTTTCCGCTTTATCCCGAGGGTCTCCGTTCAGAGGCCGGAATCTATCCGATTCACTCACCATCCGATTGGAGCAGAATTCGGGTTTGAGCGCACGATCTGGCTTACCCCTTCGCGTAGTCTGGCTCGTTGCCCGGCTTCCATTTGATGTTGCAGCCGATGGACGGCTTCTGGTTCCGCGAAACCGGTTCACCAGCGAGGACAGCGTCGAGTGCGGCACGCACATCTGCGCCGGTTACTGGAATGCCGTTGCTGGGGCGCGAGTCGTCGAACTGGCCTCGATACACAAGTTGGCGAAGCCTGTCATACAGAAAGAAGTCCGGCGTACAAGCGGCTTTGTACGACTTCGCCACATCTTGCGATTCATCGAACAGATATGGGAATGTGTAACCTGCTTCGCGCGCCTCGGAGGCCATCTTGGCGGGGCTGTCATCGGGGTACTTCTGCACGTCGTTGGAACTGATGGCGATGATCGCTGCGCCTTGCGGCTGGTACTCGCGGCCCAGCTCCGCGAGCGCAGCACGAAGATGCTTCACGAACGGGCAGTGGTTGCAGATGAACATCACGAGCAGCGCACCGTGATCGGCGAAATCCTCAATGCTGACAAGGTTGCCCGTGGTCGCGTCGGGGAGAAGGAAACTCGGCGCAGGGCTGCCGAGCGGGACCATATTGGAAGGGGTTTGCGCCATGGTACGGCTCCATGTGGAAGGTTCCCCGCCAGCATAGCCGCGATCCGTAGAGCGTGGGTTGATGCAGCCGTATGATGCACTCATGCGGAAGTCGGCGGCGATTCTTTTCTGCGTCTTTGCGTGCTCGGTCATGCTCGGTGCAGACGGTCTGACGGATGATCGTCGCGAGCGGCTCGCCACGGCGCACGATGGCAGCGACTTTCGGGAAGAGGCGTTTTTCGCACTCGTTGAGCACTTTCGAGAGTGGGATGGCGCACTGCCGACCGATCCGATGCGCTTTTACTTTCAGCCCGACGCGATGACCGCCGACCCGGACTCGTTTCGCGGCGAGTTGTGCCTTGTACTGGGGCGATTGGAGCAGCGCACGGCGCTTCCCGCACCGTATGACGTGGGCGAAGAATGGTTCATTCGCGATCGTAGCGGCCAGCCGGTCATCGTGTATGTGGTCGGGGTGGATGGTGCAAGATTTACTGAAGGGCAGAAGCTCCGCATTGTTTCGCGTTTCTACAAGCGGGTGGATGCGCAGGCACGCGATGGCGCCATCAGGCAGTATGCAGCGTTCGTTGGTGCGCGGCCGCAAAGGATTCACTATGAGGACAGCCGTGCCCCAGTCGAGCTGGTTGTTTTTCCGGTGGGCGTGCTTTTCGGAGGGTTCGTCCTGCTCTGGCTGTATGTGCGTCGGCAACGCCGGGGCGTGTCGGCACGGAGGCGGGTGGCGGGGATCGGTTACGACAGTTCCAGCATGACAGATTCAGGCGGACCGTTGCCCGAGAATCCGGCTGAGGCCCTTGCGGAACTCAAGCGTCGCGCGGATGCTGAGCGTCATTAATGCCGACCGTTCCCATCAACATACCTGGCCATGAGCATGAGATGACGATCGAAGCAGGCGCGCTTCGCGGTCTCGGCGCGATTGTGCACGAGGTGGCGCCGCATCGACGCGCCATGCTGATCGTTGACGCAGCGCTGGCACGCACGCATGGCGCGACGGCGGAGCGATCGCTGCGCCATGCTCACTACGAGGTGTTTGTACACACCATGACCGCGAATGAGCCATCGAAGATTCTCGCGACTGTGGAAAGGATGTACGCAGCGATGCTGGCTTCAGGTGTTGATCGCACGACACCCGTCATCGCACTTGGCGGCGGCGTAGTGGGTGACACCGCTGGGTTTGCAGCATCAACCTTCCTTCGAGGCGTGCCGTTTATCCAGGTGCCGACGACGCTGCTGGCTATGGTGGATGCGGCCATTGGCGGCAAGACGGGCATCAATACGCCGCTGCCCGGTAGTACGCTGGCTGGTCGTATGGGCAAGAATCTCATCGGCGCGTTCTGGCAGCCGCGTGCGATCGTCGCCGACCCGGAAACGCTGCGCACGCTGGATATGCGACATTTTCTGTGCGGCGTGTCGGAGTGCATCAAGCACGGCGTCATTGCGGATCGAGATTTGCTCGCGCTGATTCAGGCCCGAATGGAGTCGATCCGTACTCTGGATACGCCCGCGCTGACGGACCTGATCGAGCGGAGCGCACGGATCAAGATCGCCATTGTGGAGGAAGACGAACGGGAAAGCGGCCGCCGCGCGCTGCTGAACCTTGGCCACACCTTCGCTCATGCGATTGAACCGATTGCCGAACTGGACCTCCAGCATGGCGAGGCCGTTGCGATCGGTATGTGCGCAGCGGCTCACGCTGCGGTGCTGATGGGGCGATTGTCGAAATCGGACGCAGAGCAAATCGAGAGCCTGATTGAATCGGCGGGTCTGCCGCGTCGGCTCCAGCGCGATGTCTCGGTTGATTCGCTGCTGGAAGCCATGATGTACGACAAGAAAGTCGCTCGCGGCAAGCTGCGATTGGTGCTGCCGACCTCCATCGGCTCTGCGGAAGTGGTGCGCGGCGTGAGTGGCGATGTGGTCGTTGAGGCATGGCGGCACGTCAGTGCCGCGCCTGGTGCAGCGCGCTGATCCCAATTGCTTCACTATTCAAGCGTCGCGCGCAAGTGTTCCGATAAGGCACTTTGTCGGACACCTGTATCGTCCGCCCAAGGAATTTGCCGTGCGTGTGATCGCGATCGTGAACCAGAAGGGTGGTTGCGGGAAGACGACAACGGCAATTAACCTTGCTGCTGTCTTCGCCAGGCGGGGCGTGCGAACGCTTCTCGTGGACATGGACCCGCAATCGCACTGTGCTGCGGGTCTGGGCGTGCCGGAAGGGCGAATCGAGACCGGCATCGGCGAGGCGCTCGTTGCCGACCACGAACAGCCGATGTCCATCAGTCCGGGTCTCCTTTGGGAAGTAGCCCGCGACCTTCATCTTGCGCCGAGCACAACGCGCCTGGCGGCACTGGAAGCGCCGGGCGGCGGGTTGTATCAACTGCCGGACCGCGATCGCAGGCTGGAGAGTCTGCTAACGATCTTCGCAGATCGTTTCGACCTGTGTCTGATCGACTGCCCCCCGACGATCGGCCTGTTGACCTTCAACGCCCTTCGCGCGGCGCGAGAAGTGCTTGTGCCCGTTGAAACGGGCTTCTTCTCGCTGAAAGGCGCACAGAAACAGTGGATGACGATTCAGCGGACAATAGACCGCATCGGCAGGCCGATCGCGTGCCATATGCTGCCGACGCTGCACAATCCGGATTCGAGCATTGCGCGCGACATTCTCATCGCGCTGCATCGCGATTTTGCAGGTCAGATCGTGCCGACGGTGATCCGCGAACACGAGATGCTTCGCGAGGCTGCGGGCTTCGGGCAGCCTGTGGTGGAGTACGCGCCGGATAGCGAAGCTGCTAAGGACTTTGAACGATTGGCAGACTGGCTGCAGGACCATGCGGCGCAGGCCGCCGCCATGTACAGCGGCGCAGCGGAGATCGAAGTCATTCGCCGGGCGGGTGTGGGAGCCTCGCCAATCCCCGGCGCGACGAATATCGCAAACGAGCCATCGATGGTTCGGCTGCGCGGTCCGGAGTCCACGCATGAGGGCAGCAGTCGCGCTGCGGAACTCGCTCGCCGCGTGAGAGAACTCGCGCTGCGGCACGAGACCTCATCGGTATCAACGACTTCGGCACCGTGGGTTGCGCCCGGTCCACGCAGTGGCTCACACGATTTTGAGCATATTTTCGGAGCGACGCAGGTTGGCAAGGCCGTTCTGTTCGCCCAGCCAGCTTCAGGATCGCGCAGCATCTCAATTGCGGGCGATTTCAATGGCTGGTCTCCAAGCGCAACGCCCCTGATGTACAACCCGGACACCGACACGTTCGAGGCGATGGTCGAGATTCCGCCGGGCGTGTACCGCTACCGCATCGTGGTGGATGGCGAATGGAAGCCCGATCCGTACAATGCACCCAGCGATTCGCTGATGCCGCCTGAGGGTGTCGGCGAACAGGACAGTGTGCTCGTAGTCGAGAGGGGATGAACGAGACGATGAAGACACGCGATGCGATCGACGAGTTGGCTGCACTCTTCCTGACCGAGGAGACAGCCGACGCGCCACAGGCTGCGACGGAGCGATCCACTGCGGTTGAGTTGCTGCTCGTCGGCCATCTGCCTGTCCGCGCCGGGTTGTGGCTCGGCCCATATGCAGATGCCGTGGCCCGCGAGCGCGGCTGCACGGCGCTCGTGCGGCTTGATCGCGAAGAGCCAGCCGTACAGGTGATGCGGGGTACGACCGAACACATGCGGCTGCCGGAAACAGGTCTGCATGAGGTGCTCAGCGCGTTTTCGCGGCAGGTTGAGAAGTGGATCGTCCGAGCGCCGGACGACCTGCCCGCAGCCGAGGTCATCAGGCTGGGGGCCGATCGGGTAACCATTCTGAGCAGTGCAGATAGCTCCGCGGTCGTTGCTGCGTACCAGCTCATTAAGGCGATGGCGTGGGCTGCGGAAGAACAGAGCCATCGGCTGCCACTGATTTCGATCGCGGTCCTCGGTGCAGAGCCGGAGCAGGCCCGCCGTGTTGTTGACCGTGTCAATCAAGCCACGGCTGCATTCCTGAACACGCCAGTTGAGTTGTCGCTTTGTCTGCAGCGGATTGACTCGGACATTCGCTGTACGCGCGACGTTCATCTGGCTGGCGAGCGATGTGCGACAGCATCAGACGTTGTGAAGTGGATTCGCAGCTTCGGGCAGCAGGCAGAGACGCCACGCACAGAGCGCAAGCCGCTGCGGTTGGCCGTCGATGATCCACTTGATGCGCCGTTCGTGCCGGTTGTCGAAACGAGGCATGTAAAGCTCGCGCCGAAGCCGTTCCGTGAGTCGCCGCGCGATGACGCGGCTCATGTACAGCGGGATGGAGAAACGCCTGTAGCTGCGAATGTGGAACCGTCGCTGGCTTCGCATGTTGCGGGTCTCAATCTGCTGTCGATCCAGTGCCCCGCAGCGCCGGTCGTTGAACTTGCCACGAACTCGCTGGGCGAGCTTCATCTGCTGGCGAGGGAACACCATCTGCGGGAGTTGCGAATTGTGGAATCATGGGCAGCAGCGCATCGAAGCCTGCTGGTCATGGCCAGCCGGGAGCATGCGATTCTGCCAGAAGGGGACATCACGTTGCACGTCTTCACGGATCAGCCGCACACGCTGGCGGACCTGCATGGCACGAACCTGCGTTTGCATGTGCTCGCGCCTGTGGTGGTTGAAGGTCGCACAGGCTGGTACGCCGCGCCGCTCAGTCGATAATCGCTCGTGCGTGTGCAGGCAGATGTTGCCGAAGCAACCGTTCCCAATTGTCATGCGCGAACCCTGCGATGTCGCGGTCGTTCCAGCCTCGTGCCCGTAGTTCGTCAGCGAGCAGGCGAAGCCGAGAGGGATGCATTAGCACTTGAGGCAATTCCATTGGCGTGAAACCGCCGTCCATATCAGACCCCAGCGCGACGCAATCTCGCCGACCGGCAATATCTGCGATTCGCTCCACGTGATCAATCGCTTCGCGAACGGTTGCCCGGCCTTCAGGCACGATGAACCGCGTGAACAGGTTGAGGCCGATGATTCCATTCCGTGCTGTGAGACGAGCGATCTGGTCGTCAAGGAGATGTCGTTGCACATCGTTGACGAGTGCCCGGCAGTTGGAGTGCGTGGCGACAACCGGACCCTTCGCCACATCCAACAGTTCATCAAATGCTTCATCGCCCAGATGCGAAACATCATGGACCATGCCCAGTTCGTCCATCGCGGCGATCATCTCGCGGCCGAGCGGGGTGAGTGGGCCGCCCTTGGAGTTGCCGCCTGCATATCGCGTACCCATCGCCCACGTCAGGCCGATCAACCGCAGGCCGCGCTCATGCCACCAGGCGAGCTTTTCCGGCGATCGAACTGGGTCTGCGCCTTCCATGAGCAGCACGATCCGCGGCAGCGGAGTGTCGCCTTCAAGGTCTTCGCGCGTGCGAACGATCGAAAGTTCACCTTCAGCTTCAAGTCGTTCATAGTGAGCAAGCTGCCGAAGGCCCGCAGCTTCTGCAGCATCAAGATCATCACTCGACGGATAGGCCCCCGGGCCTTCCGCGCCTGGCTCGGTGAAAATGGTTGCGAAGGCGATCTGTACGTTCGCTTCGCGCAGCGCGGGCAAGCTCAGGCAGCCCACGGCGGGGTCAGGGCAGGGGCGTCGCAAATCCCGTCCGCAGACGCCGAGGTACGCCAGATCAAGATGGCCGTCGATCCAATGCATAGTCGATAGCGTACCGGCATGTAGGATGGCGAGCGTCCATGCACGATGAGCAGTTCATCTCCGAACCGATCAATCCCGAATCGGGGACGTTCTCACCCGACCTGATGGCGAGAGGCTTGGCCGCGCTCCCATCAGCCTTCATATGGCGGAACCGACGATATGTGATCGTCGAGTGCCTGAACCATGAGAAGATTTCCACCCCTGAAGGCGGCCGCGAGGGTAACGAGGTATACCTCAGGCGGCAGGCGTTTACCGTTCGACTGGAAAGCGGTGAAGTGGCCCGGATTTACTTTGAAAGGCAAAGCCGGCCGGGTTCTTCGCCAAAATCAGCCAGACAACGCTGGTTTCTCTACAGCATCGCATCTGGTTGAGAGGCCTCGGATGGGCTGTTTGCACGCTGGTCGCCAGCGTTTTCGTTGCCCCCGTGCGGCACGCCGGATACCGTACTCGTTCATGCATCATCCAACCGCTGCGACAGATCGACTGATGACGGCGCATGAGGCGACTTCACCGTTCGCGCGACGCGCAATGGCTGCGGTCGTCTCGCTCGGCTGCGCGGTCGTGCTCGGCATGGCGGCGTTCATGACGCCCTCAGCAACCGGCCTCGGCACACATCGGCAACTCAACATGCCGGAATGCGGATGGATCACCATCATGGATATGCCTTGCATGACGTGCGGCATGACCACATCATTCTCTCACGCCGTTCGTGGCGACTTTCTGCGTTCGTTTCTCGCGCAGCCGTTCGGCTTCGTGCTTGCGCTGGCGACAGCAATGGCGTTGATTGTTTCGCTTCATATCGCGCTGACAGGCTCGCAACTCGCCCAACCGTTTGCGCGATTGTGGAATGCACGGGCGGCATGGTTGATCGCGCTCTTTGCCGCCGGCGCATGGATTTTCAAAGTTCTCAGCTATAAGGGGATCGCCTGATGAGGCGACAATTGGTTCGTACCGTGTTTGCAGCAATCGCGTGCCTGGGCGTGTCACTTTCGCTCGGCGGGTGCGCTGGTGCGCAACTCTTCGGCGCGCTGGCGCAGAACTGGGAATATCAGAAGCTCATCGAAGTGCTGCCTGAGTATTCTGATCTTGAGAATCGCACCGTCGCAGTCGTGGTCGATGCGAATCACGCTGTGCTGTATCAGTACCCGGACTTGATTCAGAATGTGACAGGTGGAGTTTCTGCGCACATCGCCCGGCATGTTCCCGGTGCTCGCGTGCTCCTGCCGGACGCGGTGCTGGCGTGGCAATACCGAACCTCGCAGTGGAATACGCTTCCATACGGGGAAATCGCGGAGCAGCTCAACGTCGATCGCGTTGTGTTCATTGACATTTATGAGTTCCGCCTGAATCCGCCGGGCAACCGGTACGAGTGGGAAGGCGTGTGCGCTGCGAACGTGGGCATCATCGAGCGCGGCGGTCTGACGCGCGACGGCTTCGCAGATTCGTTCAACGTCGTCGGCAAGTTCCCCACGGTGAAGGCTCTTGGGCGCGAGAGTGCTGATGAATCCGTCATCCAGTTCGGCGTGCTGAGGAACTTCATCGAGCGCACGGCATGGTTGTTCTACAAGCACGAGGAGCCGAAGTATCCGGACAAGTACCGGGCCGGGAAGTAAGACATGAAAAACTCGATTCGCACCATCCTGAGCCGAACGGCGATGCTGCCGTTGATTGCGATGCCGACGCTTGTTGTTTCGTCATGCAACATCGTCGGCCCCGCTGCGTACATCGTGGCCGGCCCGCCGACCGTCGATGCTGAATACAAGCTGCAGGATCGGCCGACTGTCGTGTTCATTGATGATCGCGAGAACCTGATAAACCCGGTGAGTCTTCGCCGTGTGCTGGCGGATCGCGTCAGTCAGGAGCTGATGACCCGCAAACTGGTAACACGCACGATCAGCCCGCAGGATGCCATGGGGCTGGCATCGCGATACGACACAAATCGGGAAGTCATGCCGATCGACGCCATCGGCCGCGCCGTTGGCGCTGAGCAGGTTTTGTTCATTGAGATTCTGGCGTTCAGCGATCGCGTGGACAACACCATTCCACGTGCCGCAGCGGTTGTGCGCGTTCGGCTCATCGATGTTGAAAATCGCGTGCGTCTGTATCCTTCCGCGGATAGCGAGCAAGTTGGCCGTGTCGTTCAGATTACGACTCGCGAGTTTCCGCCGGATGCGTATCAGAGCCGCTCGTCTCGTGTCAAGATTTATGAGACATTGGCGCAGGACTCCGGCGATCGCATCGCCAAACTCTTCTATAAGCATGAGGCACGCGAACTTGGCGGGAGCTTGAGAACGAAATGAGCCGCCCGGTGAAGGCGCTGCACCTGATCGATCCCGGCTCGCCCGGCGGCGGTGCGTGCAGTCTTTCTTTGCTCGCAGCCGTTCAGTCGCGAATAGGCTCCATCGAGCACGATGTCCTCATTCTGGGTACGCGAAGGCATGTCGATCTTGCCAAGCGATGCGGCGTCAAACCGACCGGCTCGCTGAGCGCACCGCTGCATGTCCCAGGCTTCGGCCGCCGAGGGCTGGCGCGATTCATCCATGAGCGCGAGCACGGGCGGGGCCGTTATGACTTCATTCACGCATGGACGCCTCGTGCAGCGACGCTTGCCATGCTTGCCGCGCCGCATCACCGACGATTGGCGACGTTCAGCGTTGGCCCACTGACCGGTGTACACGGGCATTACTTTCAGATGTTGATCGATCAGCGACCCATGCCGGTGCTCGTATCATCAACTGGTGTGTTGCGCGAGTATCGCTCAATGGGGATCGACCGGCGACTGCTCAGCTTGTTGCCGCCGGGGGTCGCCGTCGAAACCGAAGAAGTAACGCCACGCGAAGCGCTGCGAAAGCGGTGGGGCGCATCACGCTCCACATTTGTCATCGGTGTGCTTTCAGAACCTGCCAACTGGGCGGATGCGCAGCGAGCCGTGGAGATTGCAGCGCGCCTGCATGTGTCAGAGCGAAACGTGAAACTCCTGCTGCATCCATCAGCAATCCGCCGCGCAGATGCAGAGCGGTGGCTGCGGTCGCTTGGCCAAGGCGATATTGTGGTTGTGGAAGATGATCTTGCGGAGCCGTGGCGTGTGGCAAGGGGGCTGGATGCAGCGATGTTCATCGGTGGCGAGATGAACTCAATGGACCTGCGCGATTCAGACAGTCCGTGGTCATTGATCTTCGGCGGCGGTCGTCGCCTGCGGCCCATGCCCGGCATCATGCCTCTGCTGTGGGCGATGGCGCACGGCGTGCCGGTGATCGCAGAAGCTAGTGACGCAGTCAGTGATGTCGTAGAAGAAGGCGTCAGCGGGTTGCTGGTCGGACAGGGCGACATCAACGCTGCCTGTGATCGCCTGATTCGCATGTACGACGACCGAACGATAGCAGGGCGGATCGGCGCTGGTGGATCGGCGCGAGTTGAAAAGCGATTCCACATCAGCGCATTCTGCGTGAGGCTCAGGCAGGCATACGACATGCTCCTGGCGGGACGGCCCGTGCGAGTCATTCCTGAAGATGACGACCCCATCGTGGAGCAGGCCGTGGCGGACCCGCGCGGCGTGCGGCAAGCCGCCATCGTGCACTGAAAACACTCGCGGGTATCATCCGCGCCGTTTGCTCCGGCCAGCCGCGATGTTTTCCCACCGACGAGGCAGAACCGCACCATGACGCAGTATCGCACTCAACCCGTGGCGTCCAACCGGATGCCGGGCGGCATTCCGTACATCATCAGCAATGAACTTGCGGAACGTTTCAGCTTCTATGGCATGAAGGCCATTCTGACGGTCTTCATGACCAAGCACCTGCTGGACTCGGCAGGCCAGCCGGACTTCATGAGCGATGAAGAAGCGAAGACGATCTATCACCTCTTTACCGCAGCAGCGTACTTCTTCCCGCTTCTCGGTTCGCTCATCTCCGACATTCTGTTCGGCAAGTACAAGACGATCATCATCCTGTCGCTGGGGTATTGCCTCGGCCACGGATGTCTGGCGATCATGGACCTCGGACCCGTCAGCGGTCTGTTCGACATGCGGCCCTGGCTATTCATCGGTCTGCTCTTGATCGCCATCGGTGCAGGTGGCATCAAGCCCTGCGTGTCCGCGCACGTCGGCGATCAGTTCGGCGTGAAGAATCAGCATCTTGTGTCCAAAGTCTTCGGCTGGTTCTACTTCTCCATCAACGCGGGCGCGACCGCCAGCACGTTGCTCACGCCCATCCTCTTGGAACGGTACGGCCCGTGGGCAGCGTTTGGTTTGCCGGGCGTGTTGATGGCGGTTGCCACATTCGTGTTCTGGCTTGGTCGCCATCGCTTTGTTCACGTACCGCCCGCAGGGTTGAAGAAGTTTACGGAAGAGACGCTCAGCCCCAGCGGTCTCCGCGCCATGCTGAATCTCGCGCCGATTTTTCTCATCTTTATCCCGATGTTCTGGGCGATTTTCGATCAGACCGGCAGCGCATGGGTGTTGCAGGCGGACCGCATGAACCGTGAGTTCATGGGTGTAACGTGGCTGCAAGCACAGGTGCAGGCCGTCAATCCCATTCTCATTCTCATCCTGATTCCGATCTTCGCGTATGTGCTTTATCCGCTGACGAGCAAATACCTCTTTGTGCTCACGCCCTTGCGCAAGATCGGCATCGGATTGTTCCTGACGGTCGCTGCGTTCTCGCTTTCTGCATTGATTGAGCAGGAGATTGTGAACCTCGCGCCGCAGGCGGCGACATTGCTCTGGACTTCACTGGGCATGACGGGCGACGCCAGCTACGAAGGACTGTTGGAAGCTATGCGCATCGCAAATGCCGAGGGCGTTGATCCGTCGGTGGTGAGCGCCGCGCTCGCGGGTATGCCCAACATTGGCTGGCAGTTTCTGGCGTATGTGATTCTCACCGCTGCGGAAGTGATGGTGTCGATCACCTCGCTGGAGTTCGCTTACACGCAGGCGCCCAGGAAGATGAAGTCGTTCATCATGGGCATCTACTTCCTCGGGGTGTCGCTTGGCAATCTCTTCACGTCCGCAGTGAACTGGTTCATTCAGAACGCGGACGGCTCCACCAAAATCGACGGTGTGCAGTACTACTGGTTCTTCACCGGGCTGATGTTCATCACCGCGGTAATCTTCGTCGTGTACTCCAAGTTCTATAAGGGCCAGACGTTCATCCAGGGTGAGGATGACGACATGAAACTGAAGTGCCCACATTGCGGCCATGATGTCGGGCAGGAGCCTGACGCGGTAACATGTCCGAAGTGCGGCGGCGTGATCGTGCCGCCCACAGCAGCGGATCCACACGGTTGATCGTCATGATGGCGTGTGCAGCGGTTCCAGCAGATTGTGCGCTGCATCGTGGTAGATCATGCGCAGGAGATCGCGCGGCAGTTGCTTCCCTCGCAGTGGCGGCGCATCCATTGTGGTGTAGCGATTCGGTTCGACCATGGCGAGATCAGGGTCTGCAATCGGCGATTCGCCTTCGTAGTCGGTTTCAAACAGCGTGCGAAGAGCCCAATAGCGGCTGGCATAGAGATCGAATGCCTCTTCTTCGCTGGCGGCCTTCGCGCTCATCTCATTTGTCTTTTCCGCAGCGACGAGATGATCGTCGGACGTAACGATGTCTGAGCCGAAGAGAATACGGCCTTGGAATCGCTTGAGAAATGCAAGCAGTTCGTGGCGCGAGTGACGGCTGAGTTCGCGGACCATCCACTTCGTCGCGCTTGTATCAAGATGAAGATTCGGATGACGATCAAGCAGACCGGTGAGAAAGTTCAAATCTTCCGGCCAACCACCCATGTGAGCGGCAATCCATGGCTGCGTGAAGCGATCCAGCAATCGTTCCAGAGGCTCATATTGTGCGAGCTTCGTGCCGTAGATGGATGCATCGCGGTATCGCGTGGCGAACCATGTGTCAGGGTCGGCTACATGCACCATGAATACCATGCCGAGTGCGTGCGCCGCTTCCATCGCTTCGATGCGAATCGGCGCGTCCAGCCGCATGAAGGAAGGATCGCCGAGCGCGATGGCGTAGTCTGTCGCGCGAGGCGCCACCCAGAACTTCACGATGCGGCAGCCGAGTGTGTGAAAATGCTCAATGCGCTCGATGAAGCCGCGACCCATGTGGTAGCGACGATCTTCCGCCATGTAGTTTGGCACGGCGATAAAGCGGATCGACTCGCCGAAAACGTCCTGCATGGCCTGGACGTGCTCAAGCTGCGTCATTGAGTAGGTAAGGCCGATCCCGTAGAGTTCCGCGGCGCGCCGATAGATTCTCGCAGCTCGCTCGCCGCTGATGTGAGAGTGGACATCGATGATGGGCACGGGTGGTGCGTGCAGTTTTGATGCTTCCACGGCATAATCCAGCCCCAGTCGGTTGGAAGCGTTGTAACGCGCGGATGTGTGTGATGATGATGAAGCCATGAAGTCCACGATGATAGACGCCCTCGCCGATCGCCGAGTTGCGCTGGCGCATGACTGGCTGGTCGGCATGCGCGGCGGCGAGCAGGTGCTTGATCGGCTGGCGCGGCTGTTCGGGCCAACGGAGTTGTACACACTGGTTGATGATGGTCGCCCGATGACGGACGCCATTCGCGCATGCAGTGTCATCACATCGAGTTTGCAGCATCTGCCGGGTGCGTCGGGTGGGCTCAGACGATGGTATCTGCCGCTGATGCCATGGGCGGTGGAGCGGCTTGATGTTGCGCCATGCGATCTGTTGATCTCAACGAGTTCAGCGGTGATGAAGTCGATTCGCGCGCCTCGCGGGACGCCGCATGTGTGCTATTGCCATAGCCCCGCACGATACTTCTGGGAGCAGACGGATGAATACGCATCCGGCAGGGGCGGCTGTGTGCGATCACTCGGTCTTCGCATGATGAGGCGGCGCTTTCAACGGTGGGATTGCACTACGGCGAAGCGAGTGGATCGCTTCATCGCCAACAGCGCGCACACAGCGGCACGCATCATGCGCTGTTATGGTCGTGAGTCGCATGTGGTGTATCCGCCTGTGCGAACGGAGTTTTTCACGCCAGATGCGCGTGTGCAGCGCGAGGAGTGGTTGCTTGTTGTCAGTGCGCTGGAGCCATACAAGAAAACGGAGTTGGTGATCGAAGCCGCGAACCGCGCAGGATTCTCACTCAAGATTGCGGGAAGCGGTTCACAGGCGAAACGGCTCGCGGCGCTGGCAGGGCCGACCGTTGAAATGCTCGGTCGCGTGTCGGATGAAAAGTTACACGAGCTGTACAGACGCGCGAAAGCTCTTGTTTTTCCACAGATGGAAGACTTCGGCATCATTGCTGTCGAGGCGCAGGCGGCAGGGTGCCCGGTCGTTGCGTTTGCTGCGGGCGGCGCATTGGAAACGGTCAATGATGAGACGGGCGTATTCTTCGCCGAGCAATCGCCCAGCGCATTGATTGACGCGGCAGAAGAAGCGCGTGTGAAGCGATTTGATGCATCAAAGTGTCGGGCAAATGCGGAGCGATTCAGTGAAGCAGCCTTTGATGAAGCAATGCTGCGCCATGTGCGTGAAGCGCTGGGCTTGTGAGCCGCGCAGTTACTTGAGCGCGGAGCCGTTCTCGCCAAAGTAGATGGCTGGCTCGGCTTCGCAGAGCATTCCGCCTGTCAGGACTAGCCCGACATACAACCGGTGATCGCCCGCAAGGTCGATGTTGTGCGCCAGTTCGCATTCGAGATAGCTCATTGAACGTTCGATGATCGGCGAGCCTGTTCTCGACAGACGTACAGCAAGACTGATGAACGGATCATCGGGTGAGCAGTATTCGCCGCCGTTGCCGGGCCGCATCGCAGGTGGCGGCGCTGTGGCGGTGAACTTGCGAGCGAGAAACGGATCGTTCGCAGCAATCTGGCAGAGCGCGAACGCGCGGCTGTCGCGAATGAGCGGCTCGATGAAGTGGCCTCGTTCAAGTGCGACGGCGACCAGCGGCGGCTCCACGGAGCATCGCTGCACCCAGTGCACGAGTACACCCGCGGAAGCATCGTCATGCGCAGCGGTGAGAACAAAGGAGCCGCAGGGAATCTGCGCCATCGCCCGGCTCATGCCGCTGGCTTCCGGTTGGCTCATGTTCACACTCTCCGCAATAGCACAACATTACCGCGCTCGATCATCAGGGCACGAACGCGCACGAGTGTTGCATCGGTCGCAGCCGTGTCGTGCATGACGAGAAACTGGCTTGGAAAAGATTTTTTTTGTGATTCAGCAGCGTGGGATATCGCTGATAAACCCATGTCATACAGAAGCTTGAAAGACACGCGGTTTTTGTGATCGGCTGGTGTTTGGTGTTCGATAGTGCAGCCAAGTGAGTTCTTGTGTTGAAAAGTGGGGCGTTGTGGGTTAAGCTTCGCCGGTCGTCAGCCGAGGATGGAATGCGTGATCTTTACCGGCGAATACGAGCACACGATCGACGCGAAGCAGCGGGTGGCGATTCCATCCGAAGTTCGCACCCGCATGGAAGCGGCTGGTCTCGCGCCGGTGTTTTATGTCTCACCAGGTGCGAACAGGGTGCCATGGCTCTGGCCGGAAGCGACGTTCGATCGCATGGCCGGCGCGATGGAGCAATCGCTTCTCCCGCCGGACGAGTTGCTGGAGTTCGACGAACTGTTCTTTTCGCAGTCACGACGCCTCGAGATGGACAGTGCCGGGCGCATTCGACTGCCAGAGCGCACGATTATCGAAGCAGGACTTGGTCAAACGATTGTGATCCTCGGCGTGAAGGATCATTTGGAACTTCGCGACCCTGTGCAATGGAATGCGCTGCGGGCCGAGAAGATGGCGAAGCAAGGCGACATCATGCTCCGCGCCAGGCAGGCGCTCGAGCAGCAGCGACAAGGACGAGCGCGAGAGGGAGATCGAACGTAGTAACCTCAGCAGCGGCAGCGCACCGTTGCGAGAGGGCGGCGTCAGGCATGACGACGAATCGTCCATCGAGACTCGGATGGATGCTTCATCGTCGGGGATGCCCGGGCAGGGATGCCCGGTGGTCGATGGCTTCTGCTGCGAACCGGTTACGGATGACCGGAACGTGCAGGATAGACAGCCTCGGCTGAATCCCGTTGAAACGCCGGTCGGGTGCACGGAAGACCCGACTACAAAGCATGAGATGCGGTCCGCACGGAACGCCGACCGATCTCAACCGCCGTCGGCACGAGCTGGCAGGCTCCCGCCGACCTTCACCCTGTGCGAGCGCGGCGGAGCGCGCTCGTGCAGGACGATCGTTACTTCCCTGCGCTCGTGGCGCGCCCACCACGCACCGCGAGCCTTTGACGAGTTGAAGATTCAGAGCGTGAAGCGATCGGTCGCGTGCGGCTGTTCAGCGCGCTTCGCCGCCCGCAGCAGGACGAATCTTGCCCGCGATGTCAGGCTTCGCAGCAACGATCTGATCCGCGATTTCGCGACGATGAACTTCGATTTCGCGAGGAAACGCGAACGCCAAACGCACGCGGTCTCCCTTGATCGACGCAATGCGGACGATCCCCGCCGGATTGGCCGGATCGCCGATGACCACTTCTTCGCCTTCCCGGCGTGTGATGACAAGCATGTGACGGACCTCCTGCCGACTTCATTAGGCGCGTGCGTGCGCGCTTCCACCACCCACAGGGTACACGATTTCTGGTGGCCGCCAAGTGAAATCGTGCCGGATTTGAGATTGACTTCGGGCGATCAATGCCGGCCAGTCTCAGGCTAAGCCGATGATAGGCAGAGACTTAGAGCACAGATTCCACGGCCCGAACGCCCGGAATGTGCTGCTTGAGGTTCCGCTCGATGCCGGACTGGAGCGTCATCGTGCTGGACGGGCACCCGACGCACGCACCGTGGAATCGCACCTGCACGAGGCCGTCATCGCTGACATTGACGAGTTCGAGGTCGCCGCCGTCGGATTGCACAGCGGGGCGGATCATGTTCAGCACGTGCTCGACCTGATCGCGGAGCGACTGCGATTCTCCGTGGGTGGCCTGAGATCGTGCATCTTCATGTGTCATGATGTGTGAATCTTAGATCGCTCATGCAGATGAGGCCAGCGGGGGCGTTTTTGCGGCATGTCATGCGGTCGATTCAGCGCGGGCGGTACACTGTAACCATGACTCCCCGCACTGTTTTCACCGTGATGCTCCTCGCCTTTATTGTCTTGCCGACGGGCTGCACGACCGCCCCGAAGATCAAAGACCCGCGTGCTGAACTTCAGGATGTAAACGCCGTTCCGCAGAATCATCTGGCAGCGATGCGGATGCTCGACGCGGAGCCGAACGACCGGGCGTATCTGGAGCAGCTTCATGGGTTGATCTGGCGACCGGGCTACACTCCGCAGGTGCGAATGGCCGCGCTGGAGCGGCTCGAAGAGCGCGACCTGCCGGGGCTGAAAGTAACGATCCGGCAGCGATTTCCGAATCTCGTCGCCTGGGAGTGGCTCAAGCAGCTTGCGGGCGTGATCGCCGATCGGGGGTGGATCGACCTGACCCCCGCGCTGGTGAGCAGTTGGGCGAGGCCGACGGTTTTTACGCAGGATGAAACCGAGCGGCCGGAGTATCAGGCGCTGGCTCGCCTGCACGGCGATGAGCGTGTGGGCGACATGGTGTTTGATCTCTTTGTGGAATCTCGCTCTGTCGCCCAGCACGGGCTGCGAACGCGATGCTGGGCGTTGCTGCACCGGCTTGGCCAGCGCGAGCGCCTGCTTGACTTAGTCGCGAACGCGGAGATTCATCCGGAAGACGCCATGATGATGGACCTGCGCGCGGGCGTGGTTGATCTCGGCATCCTGCCGCGCAACCGCGAGGAGATTCTCTGGCTTCGTCAGCTTCGTATGCCGGCACGTGAGACATTCTGGGCGCAGGCAACAGAAGCTGTTCAGGGGATGGATACCCGACGCCGCGCTTCGCTTGAGCTGCGCGATCTGCCGATCGTGGTGTCCGCCGCCATGCATGAGCCTGATCTGCTTCGCGCATCCGAGGCGGAGCTGTATGCGCGGCTGGATTCACAGCTTCGAGGCCGCAAGCATCACGATGCGAGGTCGAACTACAACAATATGCGCAACACGGCTGAGCGCCTGTATGCGCATCGCGAATCGCTGACGTGGGGGGACCTGGCGGCAATGCTGCTGGCGCTTCGAGCATTCCAGACCCCTGAGATGGTGAGCCATCTGTTTGATTACGCCGAACGCGATCGGCTCGACAAGACGACGGAGTACGGCGGGATCCTGTCGTTGGATGATTCAGGCCGATTCATTTTGCAGGAGTTTCCGCCGAGACAGCGACGAAATGACAATACATTCATGGCGCCGCAGGAGATGTTCGACGCGGGCTACACCGGGCTGTTTCACTTCCACTATCACGCGCAGAAGCACCGCAACGTGGAGTACGCCAGCCCCGGCTTCGGCGATTTCCGCAACGCCAACGAAACGCTGACGAACAACCTCGTCTTCACATTCATCGACCAGAACACGCTGAACATGGATTTCTACCGCCACGGCGGCGTGGTCGTTGATCTTGGCGAAATCAAGAAGTAGTGCGGGTCAGGCGTTATGGAATCCACCATGTCTGCCGAGCAAGATCGATGAGCGCGACCGCCAGATTCGTAACGCCTTCGCCTGCGATCAAGCCCGATGCGACAGCGAATACCAGCGCTTTATGTTGAATCGGCTTCCAGTTCCGCCAGGCCACGAGCAACATGGAGCCGAGGAACATCGCAATGGGGTACATCGCAGGCACGATGAACGCGATGCCGAACGCCAGGCCACTCGGTGAGTACGGCGCGAACTTGGGAAAGAGCTTGCGAACAAGCGGCATGAGAGTGCCGAGAATCAGGCCGATGAGAATTGCCCAGCCGGCGTTCGGGGGCAAGGCGTCAAAGCCCTCGGAAAGCACGACCGCGACGCCGCGCCATGCGTGAGCTGCGGGTGCGGGGTATTCGCCATCCATTGCGCCAATGGATGAGCCGTTGCCTTCGACGACTTTTCGCAGCAGCCAGTACGCGGGGACGACCACCATGACGCCTGCGGTGATGCCAATGCACTGCGAGAGAATCTGCTTGCGTGGTGAAGCGCCGAGCATCCGTCCTGCTTTCAGGTCGTGCATCATGTCGCCCGCCTGAGAAGCGCCAGCGCCAGTGATGGAAGCCGCCATCAGGTTTGTAACCATGGGGTTACCCGCGAACGCAAGCTGCGTGACCTTGCCCATTCCGCCGACGGGGTTGATGTCGGTCTCGCCGGTCGAGCGCACGGCGATCATCGCCAGCACCGAGGAGAGCGCAATCGCCAGAACTGTGATCCACGGTGGTATTGAGAACACCCACCACGCCACGATGATGGCGAGTGTGGAGCCAGCAGCAAGTCCGCCGAGCCACCAGATGTTCGGAACGCGCTGGTCTTCAGGCTCCATGACAGCACCGACCTCACCCGCTGGTGTTCGCCTGAATGTGTTGAGGATTGTGCGCCACGACAGTGCGAGGGCGGCGAGAGAATCGGCGACCATAATCGCGACACCTGGCCAGAGAATCCAGTCTCTGATGTTGGCCAGCCCCTCAGCCGTCCATCCGTTCCGCACGGCAATTGGCCCCATGATGCCCCAACTGACGATCGCGCCTGCCAGCAGTGAAATGCCGATGCGAGGCCCGATGAGCAGCCCTGCACCGGTCATCGACGGACTGATGAGCAGCACAAATCCCCATGCAGCCGCAGTAGTGAGTCCGCCTGCAAGTATTGCCAGCGGCCAGTTCAACGCGGTGAAGTTCTGTTCCGACCACTGTGTCAAGGATGCAAGCCAGACGTGAAATGGTGGCCTCTCAATCGCGCCGGCGAACGCACGCCAACCTTCGTATGACGCTGCTTCCCAGCCGAGGAACGCGAACCAGTGTTGATACTTCAGCAGGATGAAGGCCATCGCGATGACAGCCCAGATGAGGAGCACGCGCGCCTTGCGCATGGCTTCCGCGCCTTCCGCGAAAATGGAAACGATGGTCTCCGCCGTCGCCGTACCGGATGGAAATCGCAATTTTTCGACGACAACCATCTGCCTTCGCAAGGGGACTGCGAAGAACACGCCGAGGTATCCGACGCCGAGGCACCACAGCGTCATCTCCAGGTAGTTCATGACGATGCTTTCATCGCCAAGCATGGCGAGCGCGGGTATTGGTGCGAGCAGCCCGCCCGCAGAGGCCATCGCGCCCGCTGCGGAGCCGGTGGTCTGCGTGATGTTGGTTTCCAGTACGCCGTACGGCCTCGCGCGGAACATCGGCGCAAGCATGGCCCAGACAGCGAAGCCAAGAATGGCGGAAATGATCGAGCCGCCGAAACTCCAGCCGATTTTGAGGCCGATCGTGATGTTCATCGCACCCACGACGCCGCCGATGATGCACCCCGTCACGATGGCGCGTAAAGTGAACTGCGCCTCGTTCGGCGATGGATGGTAAATGCGCTCCTGAGCAAGCGCGTCGGTCTGGGGCGTCTGAGCCATATGTCGGGCGTCTCCTTTCGGCGGGATATCGCGAGAAAACGTCAAAGGTGTCGGGCGTATGTAACGACCCCAAGCCCGCTTTGCAAACGCCAGCCGGACGATTCAACCTGCGGCTGCTACGCTTTGCCTCATGTGCGGCATCGGCGGCATCGTGCGTCGCGACGGCGGAGCCATTCCAGAGGCGTGGCTTGATGCCATTGATGCGCGCATCGCTCATCGCGGGCCGGACGGCTTTGGCAGGTTTCGGGATCGAATCGAAATAGAAGTGGATGGCACGCGTCGCACGGTGGAAGTCGCGCTGGTGCATCGTCGTCTTTCCATTCTTGACCATGCAGGCGGCGCGCAACCAATGGTGAGCGAGGTCGGGCGCGATGCGACCGAAGGACTGATCGCTGTCGTGTTCAATGGTTGTATCTATAACCACCGTCAACTGCGCGAAGAACTCATCGCGGAGGGGCACCGTTTTCAGTCCGATCACAGCGATACGGAAGTGCTGATTCACGGCTATCGGCAGTGGGGGCGCGAGCTGACGGATCACCTTGAAGGGATGTACGCCTTCGCGTTGTGGGACCGCGCCGCAGCGTCGCTGGTGCTCGCACGCGATTGGTTCGGTGAGAAGCCGCTTTATGTGCGGATGGGAATCGGCGAAACTGCGAACGTCATCGCTTTCAGCAGCGATGCGCTAAGCCTGGCACAGTTGAAGCAGGATGCTGAAGGCGATGCACTGCCGTGGGCGAAGACGTATCTTCAACTCGGCTACAACTGGCGCGGCGGAACGATTTTTGCAATGCGCGAGCAGAGCGTTCACGCGCTTCCGCCGACGATTCGCACAACGGTGGAGACATTGATTCCCCGCCGACCTCGTGAAGGTCATTCGCAGCGAGACTTTGAAGCGATGATCGAGCGGGCAGTGGAGCGAAGGCTTGAAGCGGATGTGCCACTGGGCTGTTTTCTCAGCGGCGGGGTGGACTCCTCGCTCATCGCGCACTTCGCCAGGCAATACCAGCCGGACCTTCGCACATTCTGTGTGAAGATGCCCGATTCGCGTTACGACGAATCAGCGCACGCCAAAGCTGTTGCGGCGCATCTGGGTACGAAACACACCACACTTGAGCCTGCGATGAATCCCGCAGCCGATCTCGTCCACCTGATTGATGTGCTTGGTCAGCCGTTCGGTGATAGCTCGATCCTGCCGACCTTCTGGGTAAGCAGTGCCGCGCGCAGGCATGTGAAGGTCGCACTCTCCGGCGATGGCGGCGATGAACTCTTCGTCGGTTATGACCGCTACATGGCGGCGAGACATCTGTACCGCCATCGCAGGCTTTTGCAGTGGATTCCAAAGCAGTGGCCCGGTTTCATCGCGCCGCGAACCGACCATCCGAAATCGCGCCGGCACCGCATTCATCGGCTTGGCGGCATGGCTCGCGATTTGCGAATACTTGGCATCGCGGCCATGGAATCCATGTTCACGCAACATCAGATTTTCGAGCTGATGACCGAACGCGGCAGGCAGCGATGGCGCGACCTGCCCGCGGCGACCGAACCAGCCGGTCGTGACCCCATGCAGTCGCTGCGCAAGTTCGATGTCGCGAATTATCTGCCAGATGATCTGCTGGTGAAGGTGGATACCGCGTCGATGGCAGTGGCTCTTGAAGTGCGTGTGCCGTTTCTTGATCGTGAGTTGGTGCAGGCCGCGCTCGCTGCGCCGACATGGCAGCTTGTCCCCAGCGGGCGACGGAAAGGCCTGCTTCGTGAGATGGCTCGCAAGTATCTGCCTGATGAAATCGTCGACCGCCCCAAAATGGGATTTGCGATTCCGATCGGCGAGTGGTTCCGTAGCGATTTTGGCGGGATGCGCGCGCTGCTGCTGGACTACCTTCATGCAGATCAGCCGTTCGGCACAGTCGAGCTGAACACTGACGCCGTGAAGCGGCTGGTTGAGGAGCATCTCGCAGGTGGGCGCGACCACAGTCAGCGGCTGTTCGTGCTGCTGACGCTTGCGATTTGGCATCGGCTTCGGTCTCGCAACAGGTAGGGAAGCGCTGGATGTGCGGTTACTCGCTTGTCGCGGGCTTGCCGACGAGTTTAATGTTCAATCCAGCATTGGCGAGACGGTCGTAGAGATCAAAGAACACTGGCAGGCGGTCGGATGTGCCTCGCTCATCCGCAGCGATGTAGATGATGGTAGCCGGGTCGGCGTCAACCGCTTCGCGAAGTTCGGGCAGCACATCGTTGAGAGCGATCGCGCGGCGATTGATGAAAATCGCGCCATCCGCGTCGATGCTCAGCGTGATCGCAGGTGCGGGCACGGCGGGCGTGGCGGATGCGAACTCGCGAAGCTCCATCGGCAGGAGCTCCGCCCGCACCATCATCACCATCGCGTAGATGAAGAAGGTGAGCAGCAGAAAGATCACGTCGATCAGTGGCATGATCTCGATGCGGGTGTCGTGGTCTGACCGGCGAAGGCTCAGCATGAGGTTCATGGTAGCCCTGGCGCCATGGAGCAACCTCATTCGGTTAGGGAAGGATGCGGTTGTTTCCGGACGTGCCGATCGCTGCCGTTCGGGGGACAGGGTGGGGCTGCTATCATTTCCCTCGGATTGGAACGCGAAATTGGTCGATCAAATGAGTTCCTCGCGACGTAGTAAGACGGGACGCGAGGAGGAGGTGCGCTATCTGCGGCATTGTTGCATACATCGGGAACAAGCAGGCTAAACCCCTGTTGCTGGAAGGCTTGAAGCGACTGGAGTACCGCGGGTACGACTCGGCGGGCTTGGCCGTGATGAACGACCGCCTGCACATTGCTCGTACCAAGGGCCGCGTTCGTGTGCTGGAAGAAATGCTGGAAGACAAGCCGTACGTTGACGGCTTCCATGGCACGCTTGGCATTGCCCACACCCGATGGGCCACCCACGGCGAACCGGCCGATCGCAACGCACACCCGCACACCGACAGGCCGGGTGGGGCAGGCGGGGGGCGGGGTATCGCGCTCATTCACAACGGCATCATCGAGAACTACGCATCACTCAAAACGTACCTTCAGGAGAAGGGCCACACCTTCACGTCTGATACGGATACAGAAGTGCTGGTGCATCTCATCGGCGAACTGTACGACGGCGATCTTGAAACTGCGGTGCAATCTGCGCTGCGCGAAGTAACCGGCGCGTACGCCATCGCGGTGATCTGCGAGCAGGAGCCGGATGTGCTCGTTGTGGCGAGGAAGGGTTCGCCGCTGATGGTGGGCGTGGGCAAGGATGAATACATCGTCGCGTCGGATTCGTCTGCGATCGTTGCGCACACTACGCAGGCGTTCACGCTGGACGATTACACAGTCGCGCGGCTGACGCGCGACTCGTTCCAGACGACCACCATCGACAACGTGCCGATCACGCCTCAGATTCGCGAGCTGGAATACAGCCTGGAGCAGATCGAACTCGGCGAGTACGAGCACTACATGCTCAAGGAAATCTTTGAGCAGCCGCACGCGCTCAGGCTTTCGCTCAAGGGCCGCGTTGATTCCCGTGAAGGGCAGGTCGTGCTGGGCGGCATCGCGGAGTACGCACGCGAGCTGGTGCGAGCCAGACGCATTATTTTCGTCGGCCAGGGCACAGCGCTGCACGCAGCGATGGTTGCGGAATACATCATGGAGGACCTCGCGAAGATTCCGACGGAAGTCGAATTCGCGAGTGAGTTTCGATATCGCAATCCGATCATCGAGGACGGCACGGTGGTCATCGCCATCAGCCAGTCCGGTGAAACGGCGGACACGCTGGCGGCGCTTCGGGAAGGCAAACAGCGGGGGGCCCTCGCGCTGGGCCTCGTCAACGTTGTCGGTTCGTCTATTGCACGCGAAACGGATGCGGGGGTATATCTGCGAGTCGGCCCTGAGATCGGCGTCGCCAGCACAAAGGCGTTCCTGGGACAGGTGCTTGTCTCCACGTTGCTCGCCACGTTCATCGGCCGCAGGCGATTCCTCTCGGCGGACTTCGTCGCCAACTTCCTGCGCGAGCTTGAAGCCATCCCCGGCCACATTGAGCGAGTCGTGCATCTTTCAGATGAAATCCGTGATGCAACGGCGAAGTACATTGATCGCGAGAACTGGCTCTTCCTTGGCCGCGGGCATAACTACCCCGTCGCGCTGGAAGGCGCACTCAAACTGAAGGAAATCAGCTACATCCATGCTGAAGGCATGCCCGCCGCGGAGATGAAGCACGGCCCCATCGCGCTCATCGACCACGGCATGCCCGTCGTCTTCGTCGCGACGAAGAACAGCCAGTATGAAAAGGTGATTTCAAATATCGAAGAAGTGCGCTCGCGCGGCGGGCACATCATCGCGGTGGCGACCGAAGGCGACCATGAGATTCGCAAGCTGTGCGAAGAGGTTTTCTACGTGCCCGACGTGCCGGAGTGTCTGCAACCGATGATCACTGTTGTCCCACTGCAACTGCTGGCGTATCACGCAGCAGTGCTGCGAGGCAAAGACGTGGACAAGCCGCGCAACCTTGCGAAGAGCGTTACGGTGGAATGAGCTGGTCGCGCAGATTTCATGCCTGTGCAATCAGGCAACAGGCATGCCCACTACGGCGATCCCCGCGCGGTCCGCAGCGGTGAGCACTGCGGGCTTGTCGATCAGAATCACGCGGCCTGCACCGAGCGCGATGCAGCGCCCGCCAGTCGAAGCGAGTCGTTGAATCGTCTCGACACCGATCACCGGTACATCCGCCCGCATGTCGTGCCCCTGCTTGGCGGTTTTCAGCAGGGTCCAGCCCTTCGCGCGGCAAAGCGTGCCCGCACGGTCGATCATCGCGTCCGTGCCTTCCACCGCTTCCACTGCGATCACATCGCGATCGCGCACGGCGAGCGATTGGCCGATGTCGAGTTCCACCATCTGTGAAAGCAGCGGCCAGCCGAAGGTGATGTCCGCCTGCTGCTGCGCAGTGGGTTGGACTGCGCCCATGACGCCGGGCGTAGCAAGGTGATTCGGGATGAAGGCGGTGGAGTCGATCAAGGTGATGCCACTGGCAGCAAGTTCGTCCGCAACGGCGGCAAGCAGCGCAGCGTTGCGGCGGTCGTGACGAAGACGACGATACCATAGCCGAACGGCCCGCCAATCTGGAAGCTGGCGAAATAGCCGAAGCGGGTCGTGCATTCGCGCCTTGGCGACGCGGCCGACCATCACCGCCTCGGTTATACCTTCTCGCCTCAGCAAGCGAATCCACCGGCCAAGCTGCACGATGCCCGCTGTGGAAAAAGAATCGCACGCAGCGGGGAGATCGCCATCAAACTGATCTCGCAGGCCAACGCAGCACACGCGCGCTCCGGCGGCCTTCATGCCTTGGGCGACAAGAATGGGCAGGCGGCCCTGGCCAGCGATCAGGCCGAGGCGAGTGGTTTGCTCATGCATGCTGGCACCGGAGTACATTCGCAGAAAGTGTACGCACGATGCTGCTCCGCTGTGGCCATGCCGGGCAGAACACGACAACGCGGGCGGCGTCTGTCGCATACAGTTATGCGTTCCACGCGGGGCAAATCGGCTCTTCTTCGGCGCGAAAGGTCATCATGTTTCACCCCATTGTTCAGCGCATGCTCGTTTCATTGATGATTGTGTTGGTCATCGCTTCACCCGCGAGGGCTTGGGGGCCGGAAGGGCATCGCATCACCGCGGCCATCGGCGAGATGTATCTGCACGAACAGACTCGCGCCGCCATTCGCGAGTTGCTCGGCAACCAGAGCATGGCGGATGTGGCGAACTGGGCCGACGAGATTCGCGATAACGCAGCCTACGACTGGACTAAGCCGCTGCACTATATCAACGTGCCGCGCAGCGCGACGCGAGTGGAGATGGGCCGCGATTGCGAGAACGGCATGTGCATTCTCGGCGCGATTGAGAGCTTTGCAGGCAAGCTGCGCGACCGCTCGTTGCCCGTGCGTGAGCGGCGGGAAGCGCTCATGTTCCTCATTCACTTCATCGGCGACGTGCATCAGCCAATGCATGTGTCTTATCGCGATGACCTCGGCGGCAACCGCATCGACATCATTCTCTTCGGGTCGGAAACCAATCTGCACCGCGTGTGGGATTCCGGCCTCATCAATCGGCGAATGAACGATGGATGGTTAGCCCTCGCGCGCGAGTTGCACGGCGACATCACACTGCAGCATCTGCGTTCATGGAGCGCTTCACCTGCCCCGCTGGATTGGGCGAACGAATCGCTGACGATCACTCGCCGCATTTATGCAGAGCTGCCGCGCACGTCGGAACTGGATCAGCCATACTACGAGCGCAACATTCCATTCGTGCTGGAGCGTCTGGCGATGGCGGGCGTGCGCACGGCGATGATGCTCAACAACATCTTCGCGCCCGATCAGCCACTGCTTCCGATTCCGCAGGCGCCTGAGACGCCGGATGCAACACCGACACCAGTTGCCCCGTCTGAAGCAATGAAGTTTGTAACCATCGTGATGGAAGGCGAGTGCGGCGAAGGCCAATTCGCCACGCTGGTCAACTCGCATGAATCCCGCCTGATCGAGGTGAAGATTCGACGGTCGTGGACGGACCGAGACAAACCCGCCAGCGCGGAGAGCACGGTGGTTGTTCGTGCGGGCGACCGCCGGCGGCTCGGCTGCTCGCATCAGCGACTTTCGCGCGAAGTGCGCGAGTTCACGTGGGAGATTCTCTCCGCGGATTTCAAGTAAGCCGTGGACTTGCGCGTCATGCCTGCTCAACGACAGGGTTGCGCAGCACGCCGAGTCCTTCGATCTCGATTTCCACGACATCGCCCTGACGCAGGAACCGAGGTGGCGTGCGCCCTGCGCCGACGCCCGCGGGTGTGCCGGTCAGGATCACCGTTCCAGCCAGCAGTGTCATGCTGCGGCTGAGTTCTGCGATCAGTACAGCCACGGGGAACAGCATGAGAGACGTTGAAGAGTCCTGTACGGTTTCGCCGTTCAGTCGCGTTGTCAGCCGGAGCGACTGCGGGTCAGCGATGCGCGATGCGGGCACCGGATCGCTGATCGGGCAGAAGGTGTCGAAGCTTTTGCCGCGTACGAACTGGCCGCCGGAACCCTGCTTCTGCCACCATCGTGCGCTCACATCGTTGGCGATCGCATAGCCGCTGATGCAGGCGAGCGCATCGCACTGCGCAACATCGCGGCAATCTCGAGCGATGATGAGTGCCAGTTCGCCTTCGTAGTCCACTTGCTCGCCGCCCGTCGTGGGGTCGAGGCATATGTTCGGAATGACAATCGGCTCTCCGTTCCCGATGACCGATGCCGGGTTTTTCATGAACACCATGGGTCGGTCGGGCACTTCGTTCTTGAGTTCGGCGGCATGATCCGCGTAGTTGCGGCCGATGGCGAGGATGGCAGGGGGGAAGGGGTGCTGCATGGAAGTCATACGCGAAGGTCGGTCTTTCCGCCGAGAGCCTCGGCATAGCGTGAACGAATGCCCTCGACCACATCGGCGACAAAGTGATCGACCTGCTCGGGCGCGCGGCCGACGTACGCTGTCGGGTCGAGCACCGCGTGCAGATCAATACCTGCGAACATTGGCTCTTCGCGCAATCGATCGAGCAGATCGTTCGCGCCGCCTTCCTCTTTCACCTTCTGCGCCGCTGCCTGGCTGTGGGTGCGGATGATTTCATGCGCTTCCTGCCGATCTGCACCGTGCGCGACGGCAGCCATCATGATGTTTTCGCTGGCCATGAACGGCAGTTCAGCCATCAGATTCGCACGGATTGTTTGCTCGTACACCACAAGGCCGGAGCAGACATTGTGCATGACATCCAGCACGCCATCGAGTGCGAGGAACGCTTCCGGTAACGCCAGACGGCGATTGGAAGAGTCGTCCAATGTTCGTTCGAGCCACTGCGTTGCGGCGGTGTTGAGCGGGTTCTGCACGAGGCTCATTACGAATCGCGCCATGCCTGTGGCGCGCTCACATCGCATGGGGTTGCGCTTGTACGCCATCGCGGATGAGCCGATCTGCGATTCCTCAAACGGTTCTTCAATCTCCTTGCGATTGGCGAGCAGGCGAATGTCATTGCAGCATTTGTGCGCTGCGGACGCGACAACCGCCAGAGCGCCCAGCACCTGTGCATCGACGACTCGCGGATATGTCTGGCCGACGACGCTGAAGCGCAGGTCTGCCGGCCAGTCCATCTTTTCGGCGACGAGTCGATCCAGCCGCTCGACCTTGCGCTCATCGCCGTCGAAGAGCGCGAGGTATGAGGCCTGCGTGCCGGTCGCGCCGCGCACGCCCTTGAAGCGGAGCGTGTCAAGACGATGTTCGATGTCTTCCAGTGCGAGGGCCAAGTCATACGCCCAGAGTGTCGCGCGTTTGCCGACGGTCGTGGGCTGTGCGGGCTGGTAGTGCGTGAAGCCGAGTGTCGGTACATCGCGGTACTCAATGGCGAACGAGCCGAGCGAGTCGATGACACGCGCGATTTTGGAAGCGATCAACTGCAGCCCATCGCGAATCTGCAGCAGTTCTGTGTTGCAGTTCACATCCTGGCTTGTCGCGCCGAGATGGATGATGGGCCGGGCCTTGGGCGCGATGTCGCCGAGCGCGTGAATGTGCGCCATCACATCGTGGCGGAGTTTGCGTTCATAACGGTCCGCCGCGTCGTAGTCGATGTCGTCCAGGTGCGCCCGCAGCTCGTCAAGCTGTTCATGGGTGATGGGCAGGCCGAGTTCCTGCTGCGCTTCTGCAAGGGCGAGCCAGAGCCTTCGCCATGTTGTAAATTTGCGATGCTCAGACCAGATCGCCCGCATCTCGGCGGAGGCGTATCGGGATTCCAGCGGTGAGCGATAACTCGTTGCGTCGGTCATCGAAATGAAAAAGATGCTGCGGCCTGAGCCTGGCCCACGTAAGATGATGGCAGCCGGTTCACGAGTGACCGGCACGTTAATCCGCATCCTACCTGTTCGGAAGCCGACGTGGCCCTCGACGGAGCACGACCCATCCCGCCCGGAGACGGCGGCTCGCCCAAGCCGCGACGAGCCATTTCCACCGGCCCGCCGCGCATGACCCCTCTGCGCGAGATGCAATTACTCGAGGCCCATCGGGCAGGCGACGGGGAAGCACTGGGTGAACTGCTTGATGCGTATCAGCATCGCATTTACGCCGTCTGTTACCGGATGCTGCGCGATGTCGATGAAGCGTCCGATCTCACGCAGGATTCGCTCATCAAGGTGATCGAGGGGCTGGACAGCTACGATGGCCGCTCAAAGCTCTCGACATGGATGATCCGCATTGCGATGAACTGCTGCTTGAGCCATTTGCGCAAACAGAAACTCAGGCGGCATGGGTCGTTGGATGCTGCGGGAGCGGCCTTGGAAGGCGGAGCGGCGTTCGGGACACATTGGGGTCGGTCGCTCCAAGGGGAACTTTCCGGGTCTCGCCGCGTCGAACAGGCTGAGGCACGCGGGATTCTGCATCGGGCTTTGATGAGCTTGGAGCCGGATGCCCGTGCTGTGCTGGTTCTGCGGGATATGCAGGACTTGGACTATGAGCAGATTGCCGAGGTGTTGGAGACACCGCTCGGCACGGTGAAATCCCGTTTGTTTCGCGCCAGAGCGGCATTGCGAGCCATGATTGAACAGATATCGCCGACGCCGCCCGGCCACCATTGATCGCCATGCACGAGCAGTTTGATGATATTCAGCTTCTCGCCTTGATTGAGGGCGAACTTCCGGTAGTGGAAGCGGATGCTGTTCGTGCGCAGCTCCAGCGCGATCCGCAGATGTCTGCAAGAGTCGAGGCGATGATCCGCGATCGCCAACTGCTGCGCACTGAGCCTGAGCCGATTCTGCATTTGAACCTGCTGGAGCGTGTGGAGCCGATGCTTGCCCGGCCGATGCTGATGGATGATCGGCCGTTGGCGGAGCCGGTTGTATCGGCGCCTGGCGCGTTTCGACGCGAACATCATCGCCGCGATCGCAGGCGTCGCATTGTGCGATTCGCATTGGCCGCGTCGATTGGTATCGTGGCGTTTGCCGGTTTGTGGAGCGTCGTCAGTCTTGGCGTTGCACCAAGCATGGAGCGACTCGCGCAGTTGTTCAAAGACGAAAACGAGACCGTACATCCGCATGACTTCAAGCCGGTTGAGCCGGTGTTGATCGCCGATGGCGTGATTCATCACAAGCGGCCTGATTTTCAGCGGGATTTGCTGGCGGGGCACCTTGGTCATGATTTTGCGGAGCGTCGAGAGAGAATAACGGACACGCCGCATCAGCCGCGCCTGATGCTGGTCGTACAAGCGATGGACGCGAAGCAGGCGGAGCAGACGCTGGAGCGTGCGCTCACGGGTGTGGATGAACGCATCGCCCTCGTGCAGAACTTCAGCTTTGCGGAAGCAAGAGAGCTTGAGCGGCAGTGGCTTCTGGCTCGCGGTCCTGTTGAAGGCACTGGCGCGCCGCAGAGCGCCGATCTTCGCGGGCGCGATCGCGCTGGTAACAATGGTCCGGGTTTTGATGAACTTGCCGAGCGCGTTCGGCAGCAGGTGCGCGAGATCGAGCGTCAGCGGCAGCCCGCTTTTTCGCCGTCCCGTCAGTTGCTGGGGCCTCGCGAACTGGCGGCTTCATTGGCAAGTCAGCTCGCCTATTCCAGTCGAGGCGCAACGCACACGATTACGCTGCCAGCCGGCCGATTGCACAGTCTGTTGACGGTGCTGCACAATGCGACGGGCCAGCGCACAATGTTGCAGCCGTTGCCGGAATCGGCGGTTGACGCCGCTCCTGCCCGTTCGGGCGAAAGGCGTCCGCCGCGCGTGGCCGCCACGGAAGTACTCTGGCTGCAGAACATGCCTCAGATTCAGGCTGCCCTTGAGGAACTTGAGCGGCTGAACCCGGAGACGCTGGTCCACCTGCCGATTCTCGTATTGCAGGCCCCGTAATGGCCTTGGCCGCATTCGACCCGAACACCCTACAATCAGGTGTAGTTTGTCGTGGAATTCTGCGGAATATCGCGGCAGCCCGTGGTGTCATTCTGTGCGGGCAAGGGGAAAGGCACGGCTGACAGCAACAAAGGCCGTGAAGCGGAGTCTGAACCATGAGCCATGCCATGACAGAAGCTGCCCTGCGAGGATGGATGCAGAGGCTGGGGCCGAAGTTGATCGCCTTGAGCGCAGGAATCTGCCGCGATCACCATCGTGCCGAGGAAATCGTGCAAGAGGCGTTCGTCAAGCTCTGGCGGCAGCCGCCGGATGTGGGCGAAGTGGCCTACGCCTCGTGGCTTCGCCGCGTGGTGACGAATCTTTCGATCAACGCCTTGCAGCGCACGAAGCGTCCGCAGGCTTTACCCGAGTTTTCTGATGATCGCTCGCTGAGCCATGCCAGCCATACTGGTGAAGCGAGTGATGTGCGGGAAGAGCTGGACCGTGTCTCCGCAGCGATGGATCGGCTCGACCCGGCGAAGCGTGCGATCCTCATGCTTCGAGCGCATGAGCAGCTCAGTTATGAAGAGATTGCAGCGCATCTGGATGTGCCGGTGGGCACAGTGATGAGCCGACTGAACCGGGCGCGCACGGCACTGATGGAAGAAATGAAGCGCGATGTTCGCGAGGATGCGAATGAAGCGCAGGTGTTTGAGTTTCGCAAGTACAAGCAGGCGTAAGGAACGGATCGTTTTCGGGCGGAAAGGACAGATCGATGCAAACCATGGACTGCACAGACATCAAGGCGCTTCTTTCGCCATACCTCGATGATGAGTTGGATGCGGAATCGCGTCACCTCATGGAGCGGCATTTGGGCACCTGTGCCTCGTGCCGAAGTTTCGTCGATGAAGCGGAGCGGCTGGACGGCCTGCTGCTGCTGGACGCAGAGCAGCGCACGCAAAGCACATCGCTTTCGCCGGAGTTCATCGGCGCGGTGATGAGCCGCACGGTGTATGCCGATCCGCCATCCAGGCTCGGAAGTCTCTGGATCAACTGGGCTGGGTGGACGGCTGCCGCGGCTGCGTTGACGCTCGCTGCGCTGCTGTGGGTGCAGGAGCGTTCACAACCGTTGCCGGTGCAAATGGCAGGGATTCCCACCATCACGCTTGAGACGCCGGAAGAGACTGTGCCACGCACGGTACGCACGCTTTCTTACGCGACCGGCGCGGGTCTGCGCTCGCAAACCTACGACGGCGTGATGCCGATTGAGCAGATTCTCGGTGTGTCGCTGCGCCACGACGCAGCCATGATGGCTGCAAATGATGTGAGTGTTGCAGCGGCCGCAGAAGAACCGGTTGTGCAACCATCCACAACGCTGATTATCGCGAGGCCTGTGATCGCACGAGAGGATGCAGAGACGTTCTACGCAACCTCGCTCGTGCTGGAAGCTCTCGCTGATGCGGACCTCGACTCGTTCGCAGATGTCGAGCGTGTGCGCCGCATTACGGAGTTCGATGAGTTGCTGCCCCGGCTGCATCAGGCGCGGTATCGAGTTGACGCAGCCGACCGACCCGCGGTGCTGGCAGCGGAATCGCTGCTGGTGCGCGTGGTGCAGGGACCGATCAACGCGGACGACGTGCGAATTTTGCGCGATACGGTTGCTCAGCTTCAACTCTCTGAGGAAATGGGCGAGATGAGCCTGCGGTGGTCCGCGCCGTCTTCGTGATGATCGCGCCTTGCCAGCATCCGGCGTGAACCGCTACACTTTCCGCCATGCGGATCGACCCCTCGCTTTCGCTCCATGCTTCCCGCGCGTACGCGCCTGCGATGATGAATCGTCCTCAGGCCGTTGCGGTTCAGTCTGCACCATCGACGGATACGCTCGCCAAAATTGCACCCGCGAAGTCATCGCCCTTGAGTGCGCTGGTGGCGGGGCGAGCGACGGGCGGTGTTTCCTTTGAGGCGAGTGCACCGCGTGCTGCTGCGTTGCCGTCGTCTGCGGCTTTTTCACTTTATACGAGGGCGGCGGACAAGGTTGAGGCTGCCGTTGCTGTCCAGATGGGCCGGACCATTGACGTTCGTGGCTGAAATCATGTCCACATGGCCTGCATGGGGGATATCAGCGGTGCGGTCGGCTCTTTTGACGAAAGTGCGCTTGCCGCTTGAACTATTGGTATCATTCGCTCTGCCTCGGGCGCTCAGTTCGTCCGATGCTTGTTTTTGACAGTTGTGTCGCCCACGTTTGTTGCCGTACTGGTCGTGTGCCTCACCTGTTTGGAGTTTCGTGCTATGAAGATCTACGTGGGCAACCTGAATTTCAAGACCACTGACGACGCCCTTCGCAACCTGTTCTCGCAATACGGCGATGTGCAGGAAGCTTCGGTCGTAACCGATCGTGAGACCGGCCGGCCTCGCGGGTTCGGTTTCGTCACCATGACGAACGACTCGGAGGCCAAGGCCGCCATTGAGGCGACCAACGGCATGCAGTTCGATGGTCGCACCCTCAACGTAAATGAATCGCGGCCCAAGACCGGCGGTGGCTTCGGCGGCGGTGGTGGTGGCGGTCGCGGCGGCTATGGCGGCGGTGGTGGTGGCGGCCGTGGCGGCTACGGCGGCGGCCGTGGCGGCGGCGGTGGCGGCGGTCGTCGAGACGACTGGTAAATCGTCCGCTCAACTGTTTTCGTGATGCACTCTCACACGCCTCGGCGCGACCGCGCCGGGGCGTTTTCTTGTGCGCTCGCGCTCGATATCGCCGTAGGATTCGAGATGACTCGTAGCGACATACAAGCCTTTCTCGCGGGATCGCCACATGCGGTGGTTGGCGCGTCTCCCAATCGGCGCAAGTTCGGCAACAAGGTGTTGCGTACCTACCTGCAGCACGGCATGAAGGTGTTTGCCGTCAACCCGAACGCAGAGGAAGCGGAAGGGTTGTTGTGCTATCCCTATCTTGCTGCGATTACCGAGCGCATTCACGGCGTCTCCATTATCACGCCGCCTGCGATAACGGAAGACGTTGTCGATCAGGCGATCACACTTGGCATCAAACACGTGTGGATGCAGCCCGGCGCGGAGAGCGGGTCAGCGGTCCGCCGCGCTGAAGAGGCAGGCATCAACGTCATTGCAGATGGATCATGCCTGCTGCGCGAACTCGGCTTCAATGGATGAACAAGGCAAAACGGATTACCACACAGGGCCTTCGATTCCCGGTGGCTCTGGCAGGGGGCCGATCAACGATAACTGTTCAGCGGTCAGCAGAGACTTCAGTGTGCCGATGGCGCGAGCGCTCAGTTCGTTGCGCTCGAAGCGCACGCGAGATAATTCATCCTGCCGCTCCATCTGCCGCTTCCAGTAGTCTTCGTCCTGCGTCGTCCAGTCGTAGTAGTGTCGATTCTCCATGGCAGCAGTGAGGTCAACCATTCGCTCCGAGAGGGTGGTGTATGCGGCGCGGTACTTCACGGCAGCATCGCGCAGCCTCGTGGTCTGCTCCGGCGTCAGCGTGGAAATCTGCTGCGCGTTGCGGAAGTGCTTGTCCATGGCGGCGGGGTCTTGATAGATCGAAGGGAACGCTCGGCGACGGTACGCATCGCGAAGGTCCATCGACTGCGATTCCGGCAGTGCCTGCATGAGCGATTCCAGTGTGCGATTGTTGAGTTCGATGACCGCATCGTTCGCAGTGGCGAAGGCGCGCTGTGAATCGCCCATGATCTCCTGGTAGGTTGTGCGCATCGCGTTGGGGTCGCTGGTGAAGCCGCCGCGAGCTGCCATGCTCCAGCGATCCTGCGCCCGCTGGTTGACGAGGCTCGCTTCATATCGTGTGAGCAAAGCTTCGTGCAAGGCCTTTTCGTACTCGTACATGATGTGGTCAATCGCAGCAAGGGTAGACGGTTGGAAGCTCAATGCGCGAACGATCCGCGTGAGATCGATGGCACTTGCCTGATTGCTGCCGAAGTAGAAGTTCATCGCGCCGCGGCTGTTGACGTCTCGTGCGCGATGCAGTTTGACGCGCTCCAAGCGAGGGTCATTCTCTTCAAGGAGCGCGAGTCGAATGTCTGCGAAAAAGCTTTCATCCGCTTCGCGGATCACATCGCGTGCGGCGCGTCTCGCTTCGTACACGCGATCAATGGTACGCGGGTCCGGCCCGCTTTCATGATCCTGCCAACCAGACCACTGCGCCGTCAAGGCTTCACTCAGCTTCGCGAGCGGATCCTTCGTTCGTTCGTTGTACCGCTCCACGTAGGCTTTGTGCAGTTCGTCGAGCACGAATCGATCTTCGCTTGTCAGTTCAAGAATGCGTGCGTACACGTTGAGGTCGCGCGCATCAATCGCGGTTGCGAGGAAGACATCGGGGCCGCGATGTCGTCGCTGTTGCTCTTCCGCGGCTTCCGGGTCGGCTTCCACGATAACTCGCGCACGCGGCCCGATTTCACTCGGCTCTTCATTCGCCTTGACCGTTACGCGCCCCATCGTTTCATGGTCGAGCAGGTTTGCCAGCATTTCGCGCGCAGCGGTGTCGAGCTGCGTGAGCTGCTTCTGGTGTTCACTGAGTCGCTCGTGGTACGAGGCCCAGTCAGCTTGCTCGAATGACCACGGCGTCCGATCGGCGTTGAACTTGTCTGCCTCATCGATGATCGTGTCCACGATACGGTCGATGCGCGTGCGAAGGTCCAGCTCCTGCGCCTGGATTGCGCCGCGCTGTTCGTCGGTCAGCCCTTCAAGCGTGAGAGCGGCTTCAAGCTGCTTTGGCGCAACGAGGTTGAATGCGTACATCGCGGTCGGATAGGCTTTTTCGATATACGCGCGACGAAGCGTGCGAGCGGGCTTGGTGGAAAGCGAGCTGAATGCGTTGGAGTATGTGCGGCGATTTAACTCTTTGATTTCTGCACCGATCTCCATGGTCTTCGCCATGATGCCCTGCATCACGCTTTGCATGGCTTCCATCATCTTCCCGGCTGCTTCCGGGTCTTCCATCGTCTCTTCAGTAAAGCCCATGCTCTCCATGGCGTCGAAAAGCTGAAGGAACATGGTCGTCGTGGAGCGGTAGATCGCATTCATGCGATTGGTGAGTCGACTTTCGTAGCTCTCCATCAGCGCGTCGATCGCCAATCGCTCTTCGGGCGACATCTCGATGTCGATCACCATTTCACTGAGATCAACCAATGGCGAACCCATGAATGCCATCCCTGTCATTTGCTGCGAAGTGAACCGAGCGCGTTCACGTGCGAGCCGAACGCGGTGGATGCGGCCCATCTGCTCCTCGGTCAACACGGTCTGTACACGGTTCAGCAGGCGGTCATCGAGCGCAGCAATGCGACCCGTGAGGCGATCCATTTCCTTGAAGAACGATTCGACCGTGGCTCGCGACGGCATGCCGGAGCCTTGCAGACTTCGCATCTGCACGAGAAATTGCTGAATCTCGCCGTCGCGCAGCTCACGAAACTCCTTGTGGTAGTCGTCATGGAACGCTTCGATCGCACGGCGTTGCTGATCGCTCAGGCCGAGACGATCGCCGTATCGCATGAGTTCGCGTGTCGAGATCGGGTCCGGCAACATGCCGGATGTCCCCTGAGCCATCGCGCGGGAAGCCGGCTGGAGGGTGAGCAGGAAGGCTACGAAAAGCAGAAAAAGTCGAGTCGGAGCGGCAAAGATGCGGGAATGACGCATGGAACGGCCTCCTCAGGGCAGGCGTTCCCGCCCGCCATCTGGTGATATGTACCGATACTTTACGAAGTTGTTCTGAAATCGGGTCGGAATCTTTCGGTTCAAACCCACCTTGAATCTGCGGTGGCGCAGGCACCTCGCCTTTGTGTCGCTGAACAGGCCGGAGGCGTATGCCGCATTCAAACGCTCCCAGTGTGCCCCCCACTTGGCAGCTATTGGAACGCAGCGACCGGCTCATGCGGGCCGGTCGCCATTTGGTTCTGCGCTGCAAGCGTCAGAAGAGCTATTCCTCCAACAGTGCGACCGCCTCCAGACACGCCTCCAGTTCAGGTGTGCCGGGGTCGTACTTCTCAAGGCATTCTTCCACCGTCAGCGGCACATCGCCCGTGGTCGTCGCGCCGCACATGCCCCACGCCCCAAGCAGTTCAACGAGATCAAGAATGTCCACTTCTCCATCTTCATCAAGGTCTTCAAAGCAATCAGACGTTGCCAGGCAGGTCCCCCATGCATATAGCAAGCGAATCAAGTCATGAATGTCAACAAAGCCGTCAGCATTCAGGTCTCCGGGGCATCGCGGCAGCCGCTCCTGATACTCAAACGCGCCCATGTCCACATGTTTCATTCCATAATTGGCCTCCACGACGCGCTCCAACCAGTCGCGCTCCACTGGAATCCTCTGTTCGTTCGGACACAGAACATCCTGAAGCCCTGCGATTGGCGTTTCAAGCTCGTAAATGTCGCATGGAAGATTCCAGTTATACGCCGTGTCAATGCACGGACTCCGCCCGCGAAGGCGGTACTTGCTGGCTTCAATGTTGTTCGTCGTGTAACCCAAGAACTTCGGGTCTTTGTTGGTGCTGGCGTTCCAGTGAATCAGAAACGAAGCGCAGCTCTCGGTACAGCATGACCCGGTACAGCATGGATTCTGCGCACAGCATGGCAGTCCGCCCACG
This sequence comes from Phycisphaerales bacterium, assembly GCA_035443885.1. Lineage (GTDB taxonomy): Bacteria > Planctomycetota > Phycisphaerae > Phycisphaerales > SM1A02 > DAOMNO01. The sequence continues at coordinate 33,212 of DAOMNO010000003.1, read as the reverse complement.
CCACAAATATCCCCCTGCACATTGCAGCGATCAATGACAAGCGAGACGTTCGCATGGAGAAAGATCTGCTCCAGAGCGTCATGCCTCTCGTTGCCCCATAGAATCGAGTTTCTGATATCGAGTGCGAACGACTCCTCAGCGTCGTTTGATCCGGAATACAATCCGCCGCCTTCATGCGCCGTGTTGTCAGCAATCGTGCAGTTGATGACTTCGAGTGTTCCGCCGTCCTGATAAATCCCGCCACCTCCCCCGACCGCGTTGTTTTCGTGAATGACCGTGTTCCAGATTCGGAGTGTTCCAATCTCGCCGAGCATTGCACCGCCTCCGCCGCCGGGACTGCCAACCGACGTGTTGAACCCCAGCGTGGAGTTGACGATCGTTAGCATCGTCGTGGCATTAGCGGACCCCGCCACCGCAACCCCGCCGCCGTTCTGAGTAGCCCGATTGTGGGTGATGGTACAATCGATCAGAACCGCATCGCATCCGTACTCGACGCCAACCGCGCCGCCGGAGCCGAATGTCGTCTTGTTGTACGTGAACACGCAACGTTCAATGCGGGGTGCGGCGATCATGGCTGGGGCAGTGGTGTATTCAATGTGCATGCCTCCACCGCATGGCGCGGTGACGGTTTGTGTAATCGAGAACTTCGAGAAGCACTCCTTGATGATGCAGTCGCGAATGACGGGGCTGGCTCCAATGCAGAGAATGCCACCGCCACAGGCCTTGTAGGTCTGCCCGCCTTGCACGGGCACAGCGTGTCCCCCACGAATCGTAAATCCGTCCAGCACAGCGGTGATACCGACATTCTCCGCGATAACCACATGCCAACTGTTGTCCTCGTAATTATCGAACTGCATGTCGCCAAACTCATCGATGTGGAAATCGTCGTTGTTCAGCAGATCGCCGGAGAGGATGGTGAGATGCACTGCGGGATCGCGATCATCGAACTCTTCCTCGTCGCCCTCGAAACCGCCGTAGAGATGAACGTTGTTGCGCAGATGAAAGCTGCGCGACTTGTCGCAGTCGCCCCAGGCTGTGCAGAATCCTGGGTCGCCTGTAGCGATGGCAGGCTGATCCGGCCGATACGTCCCCGCCGCAACCCAGATGTGGATGATGTCATCCTCATTCACGTTCGCGTGATGAAAATCTGCCCACGTCAGAGCATCTTGAAGAAACTTGTAGGCGTCTGTATTCCAACCGGTTCCGTTGCCGCCGGTCGAGCCGTTGTAGATGTCCACTCGCCGAATCAACGTGGCCTGCGCGTACGCCTCGGAAGCTGTAACCGCCAGCACCAGACCGACGATGAAGATCGCCGCCGCGCCGCGAAAGACGCGCATGTGACGCATTGCTGTCTTGCATGTCATGTTGTGAGTTCCTTGAAAGAAGTGTTGTTGGACAAGGATGCTCGATTCCCCACGATCAGAAATGAACATCCCGGAAGTGTCTCGCCGAGGCTGTGCAGTCTCCTTTCGTTCGATGCGGCGATTCATCGTCAGCCCCAGTTGCCGAGCAGGATGAGAAGATCGAGAACGTCCACGCGGCCGTCCCCGTTGAAGTCTGCAATCGGCACACCGCCCGTTGCGTTCGTCGGCGTCGGTCCCCATTGCTCCAGCAGGATGAGCAGGTCGTATGTGTTGGTTCGGCAGTCCACATTTAAATCAGTTGGAGGAACTCCGACGGGCGTCAGTATCGCAGAAACGACCTTGCCATTCAGCGTCGCCTGACAAAGCAACTTCCCGTCATTGCCAACCTTGGGAATGGATGTTATTTGAAACTCTGGTGGTGGCACGACAACAAGCTTATTCACTATGTAGAACTCGCCATGCTGCCATAGATACGGATGAAAAATTGAAGAATCGGAGACGCGAAGTCGCCCCGCAGCCTGCCGAAGATCATTGATGTTTGTTTGTGTAATCCGATCATAACCAGCAGGCGGCAGAAGCGCCGACATCGTACCGTTGCGCCATTGAAACACTTGCGATGGTCCTAGGAGGCCTGCCGCACTGGAGCCGACGACATCGCCAACAGAGTTCATGCCGAGAGCCTGACTCTGCACCATGCCTGGGAGAACACCCAAATCAATCCCTTTGCCCTTCAGCCAAAGAACCGCTCGTGTGTTGAGCACACCAATATCGCTACCAGACCATCCTGCCCCATCTGAATATATATTGCCATCGCGCGCCGAACTACTCGGCCCGTTCATGACGCCGAGGTCCTGCACGGGTGCGCCTTTCTCGAAGGGCTTCCAGATGACGGCGTTGAACGGGTTCGCGCCGGTCGTACCGATCGAACGCGAACCCACCACCACGTTCGAGTTGTTGATCGCGTTCGCGTAGCTGTTCCCAACGCCGTGAAGCGTCGGCATGTACGTGTACTGCGCCGTCTGCGGATCGAAGATGAAGCCGCGAAATCCGATCCCGGTCAGTGAACTGGAGCCGACGATGTAGCCCGCATCATTGATGCCGGACGCTTGGACGGAATACACGCCCTGTGGTTTCGGCATCACCTTGAAGCCCAGTTCAGGCGTCCAGTAGAACCCCCAATCCCCTCCGCCGGAACAATCCTCGAATGAACCGCACACATGACCGTGTGCATTCATTCCGGCGCCACGAGTCGGCGGCGCACCAATAAACGGGCACGGCGGAGCCTGAATGATCGCAGTAACTTCGTAGTTGCACTGGGCGTGCGCCGAGGGCGCAGCACACACCATCGCTGCAAGCGCAGCGGCAACCAACCTCAACCAACCCCAGTAACGACACAATCTGGTCATCATGATGCATCCTCCGGAGGAGAGGGGAACCCGGACACCGATCTACCGTACCTCACGCCCGCGGCTGATGCAAGAAAAATCCGGCTGAATTCGCAGTCGGGGCGTGTTTTGATGATGTTCTGCGGAGGCTCAAGCCTCGCTGCGGATTGCCTGAACAGGCCGGGGGCGTGTGCCGCATGCAAATTGCACCAGTACCGGATACCCACTCCTTGACCGGGGCGGGGGACTCTTTACAATGCGCCATCCCCCTCCTGAGGGGCCGTCGGTGACGTCTTGTTTCGGCAACGGAACATGCGGCGCCGCATGGGGCGTCCAGTCGCGGCTGACGGACGCTCCCGCCTTAGGGGATCGCCGCGGATGAGGGTTCACTGTCCGGAAGTTCATCAACTTTCGGTTCCGAACGCCGAACCGCAGCACTGCTCGTGCTCAACAGGCGTATGTCTGTTGAGGGTTCGGTTGTTCGGGTCGTTGAATCCGGTTCGTTCGCGCACCGCATCACTGGCCCGTGGTGTAATTGGCAACACATCTGGTTTTGGTCCAGACGTTCCAAGTTCGAGTCTTGGCGGGCCAACTTCTTGCGGTTGTGCGAATGCGTTCTCAAGCTACAGATTCCTCATCGCGATCACTTGCTGCGATCATCCTCGCTGCGGGCAAGGGCACGCGCATGAACAGCGACCTGCCCAAGGTGGTCCACAAGGTGGCGGATCAGCCGATGGTGTGCTGGGTGGTTGAGGCATGCCGCGAAGTCGGCGCCGCGCCGATCGTACTCGTCGTCGGCCACGGTGCGGAAACGGTCAAGCGAGTCTTTGCAGGTGATGATGCTGATCTCGGCTTTGCGATGCAGGAGCCGCAGCTTGGCACCGGGCATGCTGTAAAGCAGGCGAGGCCGATCTTCGAAGGCGCGATGGAAAACGTTGATGTGCTGGTACTGTGCGGCGACGGGCCGCTCATCCGCGCGGAGACGCTTCGCACCCTGCTGGAAACGCACCGCCGCACTGGCGCTGGCGCTACGCTCGCTACTTCGGTGATTCCCGACGCCACCGGCTACGGCCGCATCGTTCGCGATGGGTCTGGCCGCTTCGTTCGTATTGTTGAACATAACGACGCTTCGGAAGCGGAGCGAGCGATTCGCGAGGTGAATCCCAGCTATTACTGCTTCCGCGCGAAGCCGTTGTTCGACATGCTGGAGCGCGTTCGCAATGACAACGCGAAGGGCGAGTACTACCTGACGGATGTGCTTCCGTTGTTGATGGAGAACGGCTACGGCGTGGAAGTGGTGGACGCCGTGCCGGCTGAGGACGTGCTTTCAATCAACACCCCGGCGCAGCTTGCCGAAGTCAGCGCGATTCTCGAAACGAGAATGGCCTCTGCGGAGAAGAATCAATGAGTGCCGCTGATCGCGATCACCTGAAGATTTTTGCAGGCCGCGCGGGACGTGGCCTAGCTGCCGCCATGTGCGAGCACCTCAACCTGCCGCTGGCGGATGGCAACACGGAGCGCTTCCCGGACGGCGAACTGATCGTCAAGGTGAACGAAGACGTGCGCGGTCGGGACTGCTTCGTCGTGCAATCGACGTGCGATCCGGTCAACGAGAACCTGATGGAACTGTTGATCTACATCGACTGCCTCCGCAGGGCGTCGGCGAAGCGCATTACTGCTGTGATTCCGTATTTCGGTTACGCGCGGCAGGACCGCAAGGATGAAGGCCGCGTGCCAATCACTGCGAAGCTGGTGGCAAACCTCATCACCGCTGCGGGGGCGGATCGCGTGGTGTGTATGGACTTGCACGCAGCGCAGATTCAGGGTTTTTTCGATATTCCCGTGGATCACCTGACGGCGACCAAGGTGTTCTGCGAATACTTCGAGAAGATTCGCGAACAGCTTGGCGATCTCGTTATCGTGTCGCCCGATGTGGGCAACGTGAAGATCGCCAATGCCTACGCCAGCATGTTGGACGCCGATCTGGCGATCATCGATAAGCGTCGCGAGAGCGGCATGAAGGTGGCATCGAAGAACCTCATCGGCTCAGTGCAGAATCGCACCGTGCTGATGGTGGATGACATGATTTCAACGGCGGGAACGATCTGCGAAGCCGCCAAGCTGCTGATGGACCGCGGCGCGAAGAACATCATCGCAGCGGCGACGCATCCGGTGCTCGTCGGACTCGCGATGGAACGGCTTCAGAGCGCGCCGATTACCAGCATCGTCATTACGGACACGATTCCGAACGGCCAGCGTCTCGCGCCGATCGAAAGCAAACTCACGCAACTCACCATCTCGCGTCTGCTCGGCGAGGCGGCTCATCGGATTCATCACGACATGTCGGTCTCCGCGCTGTTCCGCAGGGCTGATTCGCGGTGAAGCACTCTCACACAGTCAACAGGTGAAGGACATACGAACTCCGCACTTTGGATTTTTCTCTGGAACACTTCTATGAAGCACGAAACACCCACGATTCAAGCGAAGCTCCGCGACCGTATCGGCTCGCGCTACTCTCAGCGTTTGCGCAAGGCCGGTCGTCTGCCTGGCGTGATCTACGGCCACAAGGCGAACCCCGTGGCCGTCAGCGTTGACGAGAAGGAAATGCTCACGGTCCTTCGACACGGTACACACGTCGTCAACATCAACGTCGAAGGCGGCGAGAGCCAGACCTGCTTGGTGAAAGACCTGCAGTTCGGCTATCTCGGCGATAACGTCATTCACATCGACCTTGCTCGCGTCGATCTCGATGAAGAAGTAACGGTGCATGTCGCGCTGCACTTCGTCGGCGAGCCGAAGGGCGCGAAGAGCGCTGGCGCGGTGGTGAGCCACCCGATGACGGAACTCGAAATCGTCTGCCGTGTAACGGATATTCCAGATGAAATCCGCGTCGATCTGTCTTCGATGGAAGATGTGTTCACCGTGTCTGACCTCGTGCTGCCTGCGGGTGTGCGCACCACGCTGGACGCGGGCACGCCGATCGCGCAGATCACGTTTGTCTCTGAGGCTGAGGAAGGCGAAGCCGTCGCTGTCGAAGGCGCTGCAGAGCCGGAAGTTATCACGGGTGCGAAGAGCGAGGAAGAGAAGGCAGACTGATGAAACTGGTCGTGGGACTTGGCAATCCTGGGATCGAGTACGAGCAGACCCGCCACAACGTGGGGTTTCTCGTGCTCGATCGCCTTGCGCGCCGTTATGCGCCGGGCGAGACCCCCAAGGGCCGGTTCCACGGCGCGCTGCTGGAAGGTTCGATCGAAGGCGAGAAATTGCTACTGCTCAAGCCCGGCACGTATATGAACCGGTCGGGCATGAGCGTCGCCGAGGCGGTGCGCTTTTTCAAGATCGAACCAGCGAACGATCTGCTGGTGATTGTGGACGATCTCGCGCTGCCTTGCGGCTCGATTCGTCTTCGCGCTGAAGGCGGTGCAGGCGGACACAACGGCCTCGCTGACATTCAGGAGAAGCTCGCCACATCAGGTTACGCGCGGCTTCGCATCGGCATCGATGCGCCGGGTGATATCCCGCAAAGCAACTATGTGCTGGGACGGTTCAGGCCGGACCAGTTGGAGAAGATAGAACCGGCTCTGAATGCGGCAGCAGAGGCAGCCGCATCGTGGGCCACACACGGCATCATCGAAGCGATGAATCGCCACAACCGTAAAGACTCGCCTGAATCGTCTCAGGCTCAATCATGAGGACCGACATGTCTGAAATCCGTATTCATGCTTATGAAGGCTTGTTCCTGTTCCCGCAGGCAGCCACCGGCAACCTGCAGGCTGCCGTGGACCACATCCGCGAGATTCTCGCTCGCGCCAACGCCGAAATCATCTCGCTGAAGAAGTGGGATGAACGCCGCCTTGCGTATGAGATTCAGGGCAACAAGCGCGGCGTGTACTTCCTGGTGTATTTCAAGGCCTCGACCGACAAACTGGCCGGCATTGAGCGAGACTGCAACCTCTCCGAGCAACTGCTGCGGACGATGGTAACCCGCGCGGATCAGATGACGCTTGAGCAGATGGCTGCTGCGGACGGGCAGGCCGCGCTGGCGGACGAGATTCGTCTCCGTGCGGAGCAGCCGCAGGCTGTGGCTGCTTCCGTCGATTCGGACGATGATCGCGACCGCGGTTACGACGAAGAAGAGAGCGACTGAGGCTCTTTTTCTCGCCGCCGCACGCCGAACGACGATCGCTCGTGATCGAGCGATCCTATGATTGACTTTGATACTGAAACGTCAGTGGAGGCAACATGGCGAACTACAACAAGGTGCTCCTGATGGGCAACCTCACGCGGGATATTGAGCTTAAGCACACGCCGAGCGGTCAGGTTGTCGGTAACATCGGCCTTGCCGTCAATCGTCGGTATAAGACCAACGAGGGCGAGCAGCGCGAGGAAACCACGTTCGTCGATTGCGAAGCATGGGGACGCACTGCGGAAGTCATGAATCAGTATCTGTCGAAGGGGCGGCCGGTGTTCATTGAGGGTCGCCTGAAGCTCGACACCTGGCAGGATAAAGACGGCTCAAACCGTTCCAAACTCAAAGTCGTCGTAGAAGGATTCCAGTTCGTCGATTCCAAGGGTGGTGGTGGCGGAGCCGGCTCAGGCAGCTCCTACGCGGGTGCTGCGGCGTCAAGCAGCCAGCATCAGCCGATTTCAGATGATGATATTCCGTTCTGATGCAAACGGAACGCTCTTCGTAGGAAACTGCATCAGCTACGCAGATCGTTGTACAGTCCGCTCACTCACGTTCAACATTTTTTCACCCGCTGGGGCGCATCGGAACGTTGCCGACCGCTCCTAACTTCACAGAAAGGACAGCGACAGACATGGCCAAGACCATCAAACTGCTTCTACTCAAGAACGTCGAAAACCTCGGCATCGTCGGTGACATCATCAAGGCGAGGCCTGGTTACGCGCGAAACTACCTGCTCCCACAGGGGCTTGCTGAAACGCCCACACCGTCCAAGATTGAATCGCTGAAGGAAGCGCGTGCGCAGGCGCAGGCGGAGCTTGCTCAGCTTCGCGCCGCTCGCGAGGAGTTGCTCGGCCGAATGACCGACGTGCGCCTTACGCTGGTTCGCAGCGCGAACGATCAGGGCATCCTCTACGGCTCGGTGACCCAGCGCGATATTTCCGATGCGCTGCAGGAGGCTGGTTACGATGTGAGTATCCGCTCCGTCCGCCTGAGCCAGCCGATTCGGCGCATCGGTCACTACGATGTCGTGGTTCAGTTCGAGAAAGATCTTCGTACGGACATCCACATCACGATTGAAGGCGATCGGCCGATCGACGAGCGCGAGGATATGGAGATCGACGACGAAGGCAACATGGTCGAGCCGGGTTCGCGCAAAGGTCGCGGCCGGGCGCGGCGCGAAGAGGCCACCGAAGGCGCAGAAGCCGTGGCGTAAGCCTTTGCAGGAGATCGTCAGATTCAGTGGACGCCCGATTCAGATGGATCGGGCGTTTTCATGCGCTGTCTCGCGATTCTGCGTCTGCGATCGCGCGGGCGTGCAAAAGTGCAGTTCGATGTATCGGGCGAGATAGTCCAGAATGCTGAGGGCTTCGGGAATGTCCGGGTTGTTGGTCGGCCCCATGGGATCGAAGCGCATGCCACGGAAGCGGTCCACTGCATCCTGTGGCGTGAGGCCGTACTGCAGCGCAAGGCTGAACGCGCGGCAGAAACCCTGAATCAGCCCTGAAAGCGTCGAGCCTTCCTTGCTCATCTTGATGAAGACTTCGCCGGGTCGCCCGTCGTCGAAAAGCCCGATCGTGAGGTAGCCTTCATGGCCAGCGATCATGAACTTGTGCGTTATCGATCGCCTGGTTGAGGGAAGAACGCGTCGATTGCTTGCGACCATTGGTGTGTCGTCCAACTCGGACATTCGGCCCATCTTACAGCGATTCACCGTGCGCGTGCCGCACGGGTCGCGAAGTATGCATCGGGCGATGGGCGTTCATTCCTTGAGGATCGGCGCCAACTCCGGCGAGGCCAGCCGAACCAGCAGAATCAGTAGGATTCCGATCGCGCCGATTGTGCCGAGCGCGACCTGTGCGCCTCTCGGCAAGCGCAGCGCAGCCATGATAGCGACGGCCAGCACAAGCAGCAGGGTTGCTTCCAGCGCATACGCGCCGAAGCCGCGCGCCACGACGGATGGCGCGGGATCAATCTCGGCAGCGAACATTCGCAGAACGCGCGGCATCATATGCGAGAGTGCAAGCAGGCCGAGCGCAAAGAGTACGCCCAGTGTCGCGGCCCAGATGCCGAGTCGAATGCACGCGACCTGACCGGCGTGCCACGCCGTCAATGCGAGTGCAGCAATGGGCGAAGCGACCAGCAGAATCGCGCTCCATACTCGCATGTCGGGTGGCAGGCTCCATGCAACCACTCCCTGGCCGATGCTGCACATGAGAAACAGCAACATGCCCATTGATGCAATGTGCTGCGGGTCGGTCGGCGTAGCGCGGCTTTGTGCATGATCGAGATCGGGCGTGTTGATCCATAGGATGATCGCAGCGAGCGCGAACGCACATTGACCGATCCACACCGTCATGGTGTGTGCCGCGCCGAGCAGCAGCAAAGCAAGGCCCGCGACGACTGAAGCTGCGATGAGTTGGAGCGGGAGATGCGATTCATCATCAAAGCGGTCCGCATCGGCGCGGCGATCGCCGAAGATGAGTGCGAACGCTGCTGCTGCGGCACCGCAGAGAATCGGCGCACCAATGGGCAGCCAGCCTGTGCCTTCAACGGTGTTGCCCACCCACCGCACAGCAAAGAGCAGCGGGAGTATGAGTGCGATCGGTCCCCAGACATCAAGGATGAGTTCAGGGTGCCTGGTGGCCGGAAGGTTCGGGAGCGCAGCCTGTCGCCACCAGCGAAGGCCGAGCATGGCGATCAGCGCCTGAACCACAAGGAGAGACCAGACAAGCATGGGCGAAAGTCTAACAGGACCGGCAATCCGCCGAGTTTCGGTCAGGCGCCTGAGGCGGCTCGGTCGCGCACGAGTCGCACCGCGACGGCGGGCGGCATGTTGCCCAGCACGAGTTCGCGTTGGCCCTGATGACGGCGGCTGAGCACCTTGCCGGTCGCGCCGATCTGCTTGAGTTTGCGCCGACCTTCCGTACCCACGAGCGGTCCTTTCATCACGCGCACACCTGCGTACTCGAAGTATGAAAGCTCGCCGCCTTCCGCCAGCAGATCAATCAGCCGACGAAAGATGGATCGCACGAGGCGGGGCGGGAAGTTGTTGAACGGCAACCCGCAAATGATGTGATCAAAGGTGCCTTCAAGCGGCACGGCTTCGATCGGCCCGCAGTGCAGCGTAACTGGAATGTCAGGGTTTGCCGCGCGGAATGGCGCGAGGAACTTTTCCTCCAGTCGTCGGCTGAAGGCGGGGTTGATCTCGACGATGTGAAGTTCATCCCCTGGCCTGAGCGCCGCGAGCAGACACTTGGTGAATGGGCCTGTACCGGGGCCAACTTCAAGAATGCGCCGCGGCTTGCGCGGATTGACGCCTCGTTCGCGCACCGCGCGAGTGATAGCCTGCGCAAGGCGCGGAGATGACGGCAAAACAGCACCGGTGTGGTGAAAGTCTTTCAGAAACTGCCGGATGAAAACCAGCATAGACCTCTCCGCGCCCGCCCGTTCGCAACTGACCTCACGAACATGAAAACTGCTGAGCGTGCAATTTTCTTCGAGTTCCTGCCGACCGCATTTCACGCGGAGCGGCATGTAGCGAATCAGGCGGCGGCTCGCGGAGCAGTCGCCTTCGCGTCGGCCAGTTCAACCAGCTTGTCGAACGCTTTGGGATCCTCAATCGCAATCTGGCTGAGCATCTTGCGGTTCAGCAGGATGCCAGCAAGCTGCAGACCGTTGATGAAGCGGCTGTAGCGCGTGCCTCGCATCCGGCAGGCGGCGGTGATTCGTGTGATCCACAGGCTGCGGAACTCGCGGCGACGGTTGCGGCGATCGCGATACGCGAACTGGCCGGCGCGCATGACGGCGACCTTGGCCTGCTGCTTGTGGCGGGACTTGGTGCCCCAATAACCGCGCGCGGCGCGGAGAAGTTTGCGTCGGGCTTGTGTGCGGGCTGCGCCCTTGCGTACACGTGGCATGTCGTATCACTCCTGCTGGGTCGGTACGGAGGTCCGCTTCACTCGGCGAACGCTTGCTCCCGGCCGACGGTTTGGATCAAAAGAAATCGTAGCCCTACTCGGCGGATTCAGCTTCAGCGCGACGCGGCTTGGCAGCGACGTTGATCGGCATGAAGAGCATCGCGCGAACGCGGCGGGCATCGCCCGGCGTGGCGTAGCACGGCTTGCGGTAGCTGCGAAGCAGCGAACCGGATTTGCCGCTGCGAAGGTGGCGACCATACGCACGGCTGAACTTCACCTTGCCGTTTTTGGTGATCCGGATTCGCTTGAGCAGGCCTTTGTTGGGCTTTGACTTTGGCATGAAAATACCCGCTTGAGCGGGCCTCTCTGGGCTGGGGATAACGAACCGAACAGCATAGCAAAAAGCGCGAACCTGTCAACGTGTTCAGACATCGTTCACAGGGGTTGCACCACATGCGGCAGCTACATCACCATGCCCGTTACGGTAGCTTCAAACACGATGGACCCCCGCACAAGCCCCTGTGCTGCACAGGTGAACTTGCGGGGGCGGAAGTCGACTTCCTTCGCCAGCAGATACAGATCGTCTCCGGGCACGACCTGGCCGCGAAAGGCGACATCATCGCAACGGGTAAAGCCGATGAATCGACCTTCCCCGAATCGGAAGCGGTACAGCACACTGCTGAGCTGTGCGGCGGCTTCAATCATCAGTACGCCCGGCAGGAGCGGTCTGCCCGGAATATGCCCCGGAACCCAAAACTCGTTGTCACGCACGGTTTTCAGCCCAACGGCGGCACTGGCATCCTCGTTCAGCCAGATGACGTGGTCGAGTTGCCGCATATCCCCGCATTGGGGGTTGTATTCGCCGACTTTTTCGCGGCTGACTGCGACCTGATTGAGATCGATATTGGAGATATCAAAAAGTAAAGCCGGCACCCAAAGCTCCTACACCTGCGTTACGTCGCATTCACGGGGCCGTCCCGTGGAGCGGCGCAAAACGAGGGGACAGAATAACCTCAGGACCGGCAGCGGTCATCTGGCGTGGTTTTTGCCTTGAAAATCGAAGGACGTACCCATGGCAGGGCATCCTTGCGATCGCTCAGGCATCCGGCGCGCGGATTTCAAGCACAGCGACGCGCACATCCTGGGCCGCTTTCTTGATTTCCTGCATCGCCTTGCGAACGCGCGTACCAGCCGCCTTGTTGCCACCCTCCGACTTGCGGATGTCCTCGGCAGCTTCTTCTACGAGTTTGACCAGTCGATCGTATGCTTCCATTGATGCACCTCTTTGGAATCGGTTAACACGAATGCCTGACGAGCGTGATTGAAGACGCGGATACGTCAACATGCACAAACCGGCTGAAACATCATCGGCGTGCGGCTTTGCAACCCGCCAGCCGGGTAACCGCATTACCGGGACATTATGGACCACCATAGGGGCAGGAAACAACCTCAGTGCACCGGTTTTTGACGGTTTGATCGGATTATGGAAGGGTAAAATCTACTGTTCCAGTTCTTTTGCAAGGCTCAAACAGGCCCGGAACGATGGGTGAGTTGAGTCTGCGAGCATTTCGTACAACGCGCTGAGAACCCCTGTCAGCACGGCGCCAGCACGTTCCATGCGGCGAAGCGCATGTGGGATCTGATCCCGTTGGCCTGCGGAAACTGCATCTGTGCACACAAAACATTGCCTGCCGGTGGCGTGAAGATCGAGCACTGTTTGCAGCACGCAAACATGGGCTTCCACGCCTGCGATGAGCACTGAGCGGCGATTCCAGCGAATCAGATGCTGGTCCACCAGTTCAACCAAGGCGCTGAACCGCGTTTTTTCGATTCTGCGTGAAGGGTCGGTCATGGCGGCTTCAATGGCATTGACGCTGCGGCCCAGCCCGGCAGGGTATTGCTCCGTGACAAGATAGGGGATGTGCAGTTCCTCAGCGATACGAATCAGAATCGCGCAGTTGTTGGTGATTCGGTCGCGATCGATGATCGTGGGCATCAGACGCTCCTGCACGTCAATGATGAGCAACGCGGCGTGATCTGCGTGAAGGCGTGGAATCGGCATTGGCACAGCGTATCGCGCCAAGCGACTGGAAGGGGATTTCCACGGCAACCCGCATTGGTGGCCCTGCGTATCGCCATGGCGGTCGTCTGCGGATTGCCCCCTGCATGTGTGGCCGATCAACGGGGCTTGCTTGACGCAACTGCCGATTGCGTGGAAACTGACCCGACTTTTGAATCCCGCGCTGCGACGGAGCGGCGCGAACCTGCTGGAGGCATGTTCATGGCTGTTCGTTCTGGAGCCGGTACCGGCGTCGTCGTCTCGCTCGTGGTCTTTGTCATTGCCACGATTTCGCTGCTGGTGCTCACAATCGCGTTCTATGCTGGTCGCGAGAACGAGCGGCAACTGCGTGCTGAGGCGGAAACCGCACTGAGTCGATACGTTCGACCGGAGCAACGTAATCAGGACTTGTTCAAGGGCTTTGAAGCCGCAGCCGGGCAGCAGTCTGTGGCTGGCTATCTGCACAGCCGATACGAAGCGCTGATGCGCTACGTTGATGGCGACCCCGGCGCGACGCTCGATCGTCTTCAAGCGCGTATGGCGACGATGGGTGTTGATCGTGGCAGCGTGCTTGCCAGCGCGTTTCAGGATCGAGTCCGCGACCTTCGCCTGGCTGAAGAAGAAATCGCAACACTGAACACGCGCCTTGAGCGCGCCACGCGCGAAGCGGCTGACCTGCAAGCGCAGATGGCGCAGCTTCGCGAATCCAATCGGCAGGAAGTGCAGGCCGTGCAGGGACAGATTGCTGGCTACCGCACCGCTGCCGAGGAGTATCGCACGGAACTTCAAACGACCAAGCGAACGATGAATGAAACCGTCGATCGTCTGCACGCGCGGTATGAGTCGATGGTGGCGGAGCTAGAGCAGCAGGGCGACGATCTGCATCGTGAGAACACGCGGCTGCGCGGTCACGTTGAGGAACTTCAGGCTCGGTTGAGCGCGGATCGCATTCGCGGTACCAGTCCCGAGTTGCTGGTTGACGGCCGCATCATCGATGCGACGGGTGGCAGCGATCAGGTGTTCATCGACCGCGGCCGGAACCATCGAATCGTGCTCGGAATGACCTTCGAGGTGTATGACGATGCGGCTTCGATTCGCGTGGATGAGCGCACCGGCCAGCTTCCACGAGGCAAGGCGTCCATTCAGGTCGTGCGGGTCGGCGATACAACTTCGACGTGCAAGATTATCCGTTCCACGCCGGGCCGTCCGGTGGTGCGCGAGAACGTAATCGCGAACGCGGTGTATGACCCGGAATATCAGTTCAAGTTCCTCGTTCATGGCCGGTTCAACCTCAGCGGCGATGGCATGCCGACCGAGGGTGATGCCGAGTTCATCCGCAGCAAGATCATTGAGTGGGGCGGCATTGTGGTGCACGCCGACGAGATTCCTGGCGATCTGGACTTCCTCGTGCTTGGCGTTCCGCCCTCAGAGCCGCCATTGCTGCCGGATAACGCCACCGAGTTTCAGATCAGGGACAACCTGCGGCAGCGTGCCGCCAAGCAGCAGTATGAAGCATTACTGAATCAGGCGCGCCAGGCGCAGATTCCCGTGCTGAATCACAACCGCTTCCTGATTCTCATCGGGCACACGCAGCGCTAAGTTCGAGCGCAGAGGCTCTTCGTGGCACGACCCCGCTCAGCACTCGTCTGCTGGAGCCAGTATTTCGCCTTGCGCGGCATCAGCGCGCTGATGCATGCATTTCCGGTCGAGCAGAATCTGCACACGGCGGCAGTGCTCGGTTCGATGATTCATCGCACAAATCGGGAGCGGCGTCGTCGCGCGGAACAGAACATCGAGTTCAGCTTTCCCGACTGGCCGAAGAAGCGCGTGCGCGAGGTGGCGGAGCGATCGTTCCAGCACATGCTTCAGATGTTCATGGTGGATTCGATGGCGGTGCCGCGACTGGTCGGCCCTGCGTCATGGCCCCGCTACATTGAGCTGCGCAATATCGCGCCGGTGCTGGATCGACTCGTGCGAGGTGAGCCGATGATCTTCCTCACCGGGCACTGCGGCAACTGGGAAATTTTCAGTCACTTCCTTGCGCTGCTGGGCTATCCGCTCGTCGCGCTCGCCCGGCCGCTCGACAATCCGCTTGTCAACGATTGGCTCATGGGCATTCGTGAAGCGCGTGGCACGACGATCGTGACCAAATGGGGGGCGACGCCGATTCTGCAGGAAACGCTCGAGCGCGGGGGGCGGCTGGGTTTCATAGCTGATCAGAATGCTGGCGAACAGGGATTGTTTGTGCCGTTTTTCGGGCGGCTTGCGTCCAGCTACAAGTCAATCGGCCTGCTCGCGATGCGATACAACGTGCCCATCGTGGCGGGCCATGCCAAGCGGATCGACGGGCGATTTCAGTATGAACTTTCTACGGCGGATGTGATCGAACCCGAAGAATGGGCTGATCAGCCCGACCCACTGTTCTACATCACGGCGAGATACAACCGCGCGATGGAGATGATGGTTCGCGCCGCGCCGGATCAATACCTCTGGGTGCATCGCCGATGGAAGAGCCGCCCCAAGTTTGAAACGGAAGGCAGACCGATTCCCTCGAAGATGATGGCGAAGCTGGAGAGCCTGCCGTGGATGACGACCGAAGCGTTGCAGCGGATCGTCAAAAGCTCGAATCAAAATTGAGACATGCTCTGCCGTCAGGCGTCGGCGGGTGATTCTGCTTCGTCGTCGTTGTCGCTCGCGGATTCCATCACGCGCGCCGCAGCGATGAGGCGATCGTCAGACTTGAGGTTGACGAGCCGCACGCCCTGCGTGTTGCGACCGATGCGGCTGATGGAGTCTGCCGCGACGCGGACAATCATGCCGCCTGCGCTGATGAACATGAGGCTGTCGGTTTCTTCGATGCACTTGATGGCGACGACGCGGCCATTGCGTGCGGTGGTGCGAATGTCCCGCCGCCCCTTGCCGCCGCGGCTTTGCGCACGGGTGGAGCCGTCTTCCATCTGGACGAGGTATTCGCTGAGCGAGGTTCGCTTGCCATAGCCGTTCTCGGTCACGGTGAGCAGGTCTGCGCCATCCGCCACACGAATGAGGCCGACGACATGGTCGTCATCCGCAAGTTCGATGCCTTTGACGCCCGCAGCGTTGCGGCCCATCACGCGTGCGTCGTTTTCATCGAAGCGAATGGACATGCCGCCCGCGGTTTCCAGCAGCACGTGGTCTTCGCCGGTCGTGTACACGACATCAATGAGATCATCGCCCTCGTTGAGGTTCACCGCGATAATGCCCGTGCGGTGAATGTTGCGGAAGTCCTTGAGGCTGGTTCGCTTCACTCGCCCTTGTGCCGTGGCGAAGAAGAGATAGTCCTCGGACTTCTCAAAGTCCTGAATATTCAGGAATGCAACGATGCGCTCGCCTTCGCGAAGTTCAAGCAGGTTGACGATGGCGCGACCTTTCGCCGTGCGCGACATTTCAGGAATCTGATAGACCTTCAGCTTGTACACGCGGCCCGTGTTGGTGAAGCACAGCAGGTCATCATGCGTGGACGCGACAAAGAGCTGCTCGATGAAGTCGCCATCTCGTGATTCCGACGCTTTGATACCGCGCCCGCCGCGATTCTGCTCGCGATACGTGTCGATCGGCAGTCGTTTGACGTAGCCCTGATGCGAGATGGTTACCACGACGCTGTGCTCGGCGATGAGTGCGCCCTGATCGAACTCCTCGGCCTCACCTTCCTCAAAGGTCGTCTTTCGCTCCGCGCCGAACTTTTCCTTCAGCTCGTGGCAGTCTTCGCGGATGATGTCGAGCACGAGGCGCTCATCGGCAAGGATGCGCTCGTAGCCGTCAATCTCGTCCAGCAGCTTGGCGTATTCGCCAGTGAGTTTTTCGATTTCAAGCCCGACGAGCTGTATGAGGCGGAGCGCGCCGATGGCTTCCGCCTGCACGCGCGTGAGCGCAGCGCCGTCGCCTGCTTGTGATCGCTCAATGAGCCGCTTGGGAACCAGGGGGGCGTAGCGATGCTCGCTGGGAATGCGGAACCGCCGCTCCATCAGCTTGTCAATCGCTTCTTCGCGCGTGCGAGAGCCGCGGATGATCGCAATCACCTCGTCGATGTCGCACACGGCATAGATCAGGCCTTCGAGCCGGTGGGCCTGTTTCTTGGCTTCGCGCAGCAGGAACTCCGTGCGGCGACGAATGACCTCTTTGCGGTGATCGATGTAGCACTGGATGATCTGCTTCAGCGACAGGGTGCGCGGTCTGCGATTCACTAAGGCGATGTTGATGATCGAGAATGTCGATTGCAGCGGCGTGAACTGATAGAGCTGCTTCTCCACCACGTCCGCGTCCGCGCCGCGCTTGAGATACACCACGATGCGCGTGCGGTGCGTTTTGCCGGAGAAGTTCTTGACATCCGAAATATCAGGGATGCGGCCGGATTTCGCCGCTTCGACGATCTTCTCAATCAGATTGTTCTGAACGAGCTGATACGGAATCTCGTCGATGACGATGGTTTCGCGGTTGCCGACTGTTTCATGGTGCACTTTGCCGCGCACGAGAATGCGGCCGCGTCCGGTGGCGTAGGCCTCAAGAATGCCGCTGCGGCCGACGACGACGCCGCCCGTCGGGAAATCCGGCCCCTTGATGTGCTCCATCAGGCCTGCGAGTTCAATCTGTGGATTGTCGATGGTGGCGATGATCGCATTGCACACCTCGTTCACGTTGTGCGGCGGCATCGAGCTGGCCATGCCGACTGCAATGCCTGATGAGCCGTTGATGAGCAGATTGGGAAACTTCGCAGGCAGAACCGTCGGCTCATGCCGCGTTTCGTCGTAGTTCGGCTTGAAGTCAACCGTCTCGTACTTGATGTCCTCAAGCATGGCGACGGTGGCGTGTGTCATGCGCGCCTCGGTGTAACGCATGGCAGCGGGGGGATCGCCATCGATGGAGCCGAAGTTGCCCTGCTTGTCCACCAGTAGCACGCGCATCTTCCAGTCCTGCCCCATGTTGACGAGCGTGGGGTAGATGACGGATTCACCGTGCGGGTGATAGTTGCCGGATGTATCGCCCGCGATCTTCGCGCACTTTCGGAACGACCTGCCGGGAGTCAGGTTCAGGTCATTCATCGCAACCAGAATGCGCCGCTGAGATGGCTTCAAGCCATCGCGCACGTCGGGCAGTGCGCGGTCCACAATCGTGGACATCGCATACGTGAGATAGCTCTCATGCAGTTCGCGATCAATGGCCAGATCGACGACATGGCCGCCGGAGTTGTCGGGAGGCATCGCTGCGGATGCGCCGTCGGGCGCGTCCGGCGGGGGTGTACCTTCAGCAGAAGTGTGCGTGTGAATCGTGTCGTCCATAGGAAGTCAGCATCACCGGGAAAGCTGCCGGCATACCCGCCTGGCCGGGCTTTCGGTGAGGCCTTCAGCGGAAGTTTTATTATAGCCTCGGCGGGCGTTTTCTGCCGGTTTTCAAGCCTTGAGCGGGGTATGTCAGAGAGGCTCCGCAAGGACGAGAAACTCGACATTGCCTTGCGTAGTTGAATGGTGTTTGCGCCCCCGCCCGGACTTGCCGCCGATGAGCGGCGAAGGCGTCCATCGCATCGGCTTCGCGCCCCAGTTCGGCATCTCGCTCAGCACGCGATTCAGCACTCGCCTTGCGTGCTCCGGTGCGAGCGCGCCATCGTGCAGCAGCTCGGTTTTTTCATGTTCATCGAGTTCATAGTGTGGCTTCACGAGCGTGATGATCGAGCGGCGATGATGCTGGCCCGGCGCGCCGAGCCAGCGCAGCGCAGCAGGAATGGCATGACGCTGCTTTGTCCATGCAAGGTCGATGACGACGAGTTCAACATGAGCATCCACGGGCGGCGTTGCGTGCAGCGCGTTTGTGCGCTCCATAACCACGACACGCTTATCAATGCGCAGGGTGTAGTCGAGCGAGCCGTAGCCGGTGTCGATGGCATACACCTTCGCAGCTCCGCGTTTGAGGAGACAATCAGTAAACCCGCCGACGTTGCAGCCGAAATCGGCACAGATGAGGCCGCTCACATCGAAGTCAAACTCGTTGAGTGCATGATCGAGCTTCAGCCCCGCACGAGAGACGAACGATCGCTCCGGATTGGCTGGGCTTTCGTTCATGAGCATCATGATATCGAGCGGGTCTCAGCCACTGATGCCGATAGAAAAGCGGCGGCGAGGATCACTCGCCGCCGCGTCGGGCTCATTGGAGTTTCAGAGCGGTTCAAATCAGAAGCATGGCCCCCATGCGCCGAGCAGCGTGAGCAGGTCGAGTACATCGACAATGCCATCGGCGTTGAGGTCCGCCTTGCAGTTTCCGCCGGGCGAGCATGCGCCCCACGCACCAAGCAGCATGAGCAGATCGAGGACATCAACCGTGCCATCAATGTTCAGATCGCCGGTGCAGGACGGCTGAGGTCCAGACGTGGAAATCAGACCAAGCGACATGGCCAACTCAAGTTGTCCGTCGCCATTCAGATCGGCGAATACGAGCAAGTCATGCACACCTGGCACGTGCTCCGTAAAACGCGCCATCAGCGTAATGGGTACGGGGACGCCTGCGGGCAGGAACACGTAACCGTTCACTGAGCCGCCTGGGGTTCCGTTGTTCAGCGAAACCAGCGCGCTCTGCGGCTGGAAGCTGTAGGGCAGGACAGACAGTGTGCCGTCCGCAGCCTGGGACGCGATGAAATCGAGCTGCGCATTTTCGGGGAAGCGAACCATCACAGGATCGCTTGGCCCGCGCAGGCATGCCACGCCGGGCGGCGTGGAGCCGACTTCGCCGATGCACTTCATCACCTGGCCCGTCGTCTTATTGAGGACCTGCGTGGTGAGGCACGCCGTCGCGCCGAGCATCTGTCCATAAAGCACGTCGCATGGAATTGAAATCGCGATTGAGATGCAGGCACCGGGTCCGATGTTCACCACTCCGCTTTGCGGCGAGAACGCACTGGCAGGAATCTGAATCGGGCAGCCAGCCAGCGATTCAACCGACCAGTTGTAATTTGCAGGCGCTGAGCCATTGTTGCAGATGGTCAGTGTTGTGGTGACTTGCGTATCCTGGGGGAAGCAGCATTGTGCAAGCGCCGTCAGATGGCACATGTCTGTGCCCTTCGGCTTCTCTTTGCACAGCGGCGTATCGAACGTATGGTCGATGCCGCAGCAGTCGTACAGATTCGCATCATGCAACGACATGAACACGCTCACCGGCTGGCCCGGCGTCGCGCCGGAGATGGTGGTCGTCAGTGTCGTCGTTCCACCCGGCGGCAGCACGGCGATGTTGAAATAGTTTGGCGACATCGTTACGCCCGATGGTGCGGTGGGAATGAGGAAGAAGTGATGTCCCGGTGAGGTCGTCAGGTTCATGATCGTAAACGTCCAGATCAGATCGCCTGTCCCGTCCTGTGAGCACACCACGCTTTCCTCGACGATGCGCAGGCAGTCGCATCGAGGCGTCACGCACACGTCCACAGCGCAGCATTGCTGCGCCTGCGGGTTGAGCAGGTTCATGCGGAAACACATCTCTTCGTTGTCCGCCGCGCCGGTGATGTTCACCGAGAGCGTCGTCGTTCCGCCCGGCGCCAGCGGCACCGCAAAGTTGAACGTATTCGGTGTTATCGTGACGCCTGAAGGCGGCAGGATGACAATGTACTTCACGGGTTGATTCGTATTGTTCGTCAGATCGAAGTTGTAGGTGAACGATCCGTTCGCTTCGCAGATGACCTCGCCCTCTTCAACGCTGGCGCAGGGTTGATACTTGCAAATTGTGAGGTCGCAGAAGCTGACGAAGCCGTGTGATTTCGCGGCGCGCTTCAGGATGACCTGTACCTGCAGATAGCGGCCTGTAACGCCCGTGAATGGAACGCCGTTGCTGACATACGTCCACGGTCCGGTGGGCGTTGCGGTATTCCCTGCGCGAACGCGCACAGTAACCGACGTGCCCGGTCCTTGGTTGGCGGACCATGTCAAGGTGCCCCAGTCGCAGTTCGGCTTGCCGCCGTCATGCACGACCGTCCAGCTTCCCTGTGGCGCGACGGATTGCAGCAGCACAGAGCCGGTCATGTCGCTGTAGTTGTATGGGTACGCGTTGGGATGCAGCGGCCATGTGCCGAGATCGACCACGAGGTCAACTGTTCCCGCGCCGCCGCCGTTGGGATCAGCGCGCATGACATTGTCCGTGCTGAGATTGGTGGCCCACACTTTGTTGTTCGTGTCGATCGCCACACCACTGGGGCCGGCTGCTGGTGCGCCAGCGGGGTTCACGGTCAGGTTGACATTGCCAAGCCATGTCGGGCTTACGACATTGTTGTCTAGACGCCCGATGCTGGGACTTGCGCCGTCATGTGCGACCCACACGTTGCCCAGCGTGTCGATCGTCATGCCTTGGCATCCATTGGCTCCGTGGAATGTTCCGCCGGAAGGCACGTTGGTGGTGGGATTGATTCGATAGACGTTCGGCCCGCTCGAAGTCCAGATGTAGTTGGTCTGCGGATCGATTGCAATGCCGTAGTTGGGAACGGTGATGCACGTCGTCGCGCCGGAAGGTGGGTTGTCCTTGCGCATGACCACACCGCCGAAGTTCCCTGCACTCCAGATCGTGCCGTGCTTGTCCACAAGTCCGCCGTAGCCGGCGCAGTAGTTGGTCGGAGAGAATACCGAACCAAGCGCGGGCTGGCCGGTACTGCCGTCCAGCTTTTCAAAGGCTCCGTTGCCACCGAAGAGGATGGGTGACGACCCGATCCACGGATCGCCGTTGGGGTCGATGGATACGTGGCGCACATACGTCGGCACCGTGCGGACATAGGCCGTGATGCATTCATCGTCCGCTGTGGAGACGCCGCCCGCAGTGTCCGCATTCGCAGCATTGGACCATGGCAGGATGGTGTTGACATAGTCTGCGTTTTGAGCGCCGGTGGTGTGCGGATAGCCGCGCGAGGTCTTGATGAGTCCGTCGCCATCGCGATCTTCACATGTGCAATACGCAAACGGCCCGGCAAGATACTGTCCGGTCGGATCAGGATTTCCGCTCGCGTCTGTGCGCGTGCCGCCGAGAACCAGGCCGACGCGCGTCATGGAACCCATCGGCACGTTGTTGACGGCAGAGCCTTCCGCACGATTGCCGACCCAGATGTTGCCGAAAGGATCGACCGATGTGCGAGAGGGATTGCCACCCAGACCATTGGGGCGCGTCAGGTATTCGCCAAGCACATCGCCTTCACTCAGGCCAAACTGCGGCAAGTTCTGCACAGCGATGCGCACGATCGTATCGCGGCCGGAACACGCGACGCCGATGAACGGCCATGTGCGCACATCGTCGTTCAGCGTGAGGCATGTTTCGCCCGTGGGATCGACAACAGGCGTCAGGTTGAAGGCGTGACCGACGGCGAAGTGATCAGCGTTGGTGTATGTCCAGCAGGAGTTTTGCTGTTCGGGCACCGTCCCGCCAGTCGCAATGGGTTCCTGGCCTTTATTGTTACTGGTGGCGAGGCGGCCTGAGCGCGATGTTTGCAGGTCCGCAGGTACCGCCGTTTGTTCAAGCAGCCAAGTGGTGCACAGAACAACAGTACCGACAGCGCCGAGCGCTGCCGCGCGATTCAGCAGAAACGACATGTGGGAACCCTCCGACCTTTCCGCCGCGTGGGGAAACGTGCGGACGCTCAAAGGCGCGGGCGTCAAGACGTTTCCCCGCGGGACGTTGCGGCCGGTCAAAGGCCGGCCAAAGCTATAAGCTCATCCGCAGTCATGGCGGGCCACGCTTCAACGCGGCTCGATGATTGTCGCTGCCGCGCTGGATCGGTGTCAAGAGGAAAATACACGATGAACTTCTCTGACAGTCGATCGGGTGACCCGAACAGAATCGGCGGCGAAGGCGGTTGGCAGCTATAGCCTGAGCATCATGCGCCGTCAGAACTGCAACCTCGGCAACGATTCCGGGGGGCACCTACGAGGACGTGTGGTACCACCTCACCGATGCGCTGTTCTCTACGGTGGCGGTCATCAATGCATCGGGCGTCGAGGCGCGTACGCGCACAATGTCAGCCTAACGCAACATCGCCTTGAGGGCGATTAATAAGTTGCTGGCAGTGAACTCGAAGCCGACGGCGTGGAGAGCAGCGGGCGTGACGTGCGTGCTGGAGAGCAGCGTTTCATCAGCCATCTGTCTGCCGAAGGCGAGCCGCGCTGCGAAGGCAGGCACCGGGAAGATCGTCGGTCGGCCGAGAACTTTGCCGAGCGTTTTGGTGAAGTCGCGATTCGTGACCGGCTCGGGTGAGACAACATTCACTGGGCCGCTCAGTCGTTCATCGCGCATGGCAAAATCGACCGCGCGGATGACATCGGGCATGGCGATCCAACTCCACCATTGTCGGCCGGAGCCGAGCACGCCGCCCAAGCCGAGTTTGAAGGGCAGCAGCATTTTTCCGAGCGCGCCGCCCTGCGGGGAGAGGATGAGACCGAAGCGGAGATTGACGATGCGCACGCCTGCTTCGCGCGCGGGGTTGCACGCATGCTCCCACGCGCGCACCACACCGGGCAGGAACTGGTCCGGCGGGCCTTGCGAGGACGATTCATCAAGCCGCTCATCGCCACGATTGCCGTAAAACCCGACGGCGGAAGCACAGAGCAACGTGCGAGGCGGCGAAGTCATGTGTGCGATCGCGAGGGCCAAGGCGGATGTGCCCTGTACGCGGCTTTCGCGGATGGCGCGTTTCTTCTTTTCCGTCCATCGCGATGCGATGTTTTCGCCTGCAAGGTGGATGACGATGTCCGCGCCTTCCAGGGGTGATGGATCGGTCGGTTGTGTGCTGGGTTTCCAGAGCGCGGCGTTGGGGAGCGCTTTGGCCTGCTCCGCGGTGCGGACGAGGCGCGTAACACGATGCCCCGCTTGTTGAAACGCTTGTACCAGTGCGGAACCGACAAGGCCGGTTGAGCCAGTGATGGCGATACGGAATGTGCTGCTGTCGGCGGTCATGTGGTGCGGCGGGCGGCGAAGTCAGCCCATGCAGTATAGTTGGCAACCATGACTGACAGACTTTTTCCGCTGAAGGGACGCCGCGCCTTCGTCTGCGGCAGCACACAGGGCATCGGCCGCGCGTGTGCGGTGGAGTTTGCGAGGCTCGGCGCGAGCGTAACGCTGCTGGCGCGGCATGAAGAAGCGCTGGAACTGGTCCGCGAATCGCTGGCACGCGATGCTGGCCAGACGCACGATTCGATTCGTGTGGATTTCGCGGACTGGGAAGCCGTGCGCGGTGCAGCAATGGAGCATGTGCACGAGACTGGGCCGGCGCAGATTCTGCTGAACAACACCGGCGGCCCTGCGCCGGGTTCTGCGTTTGAAGCGCAGCCCGAGGAATACGTGAAAGCTCTCAACCAGCACATTTTGTGCAATCAGGTGCTGGTGCAGGCGTTGGCGGGCGGTATGCGCGATGCAGGATACGGGCGCATCATCAACATCATCTCGACTTCCGTTGTGATGCCGATCAAGGGATTGGGCGTCTCAAATACGATTCGCGCTGCGGTGGCAAACTGGGCGCGAACGCTGGCGGCGGAACTGGGGCCATTCGGCATTACCGTGAACAACATTCTGCCGGGCTTTACCGCGACCGCGCGGCTGGATTCGCTCATCAAGGGCCGCGCTTCGCGCGCGGGCGTGAGTGCTGCGGAAATTGAAATGGACATGAAGGCGACAATCCCTGCGAGGCGATTCGGTACGGCAGAAGAGATCGCAGCGGTGGCGGGTTTTCTCGCTTCACCGGCAGCAGCGTATGTGAATGGTGTGAATCTACCCGTGGATGGCGGGCGCCTCGCAGCGCAGTAGAGTGGCGAAAAGTCAACACATCAACACGTCAACAGGAAGGATATGCGCTTCTTCCATTTTTTGATTTGTTGACTCGTTCGCATGTTGATTTGTGTTCTTACCGCTCCGCTGCGTCGAGGGTATTTCGCAGGAGCATGGCGACAGTCATGGGGCCGACGCCGCCCGGCACGGGGGAAATCCAGCCCGCCACTTCCGAGACTTCGTCGAAGCGCACATCGCCAACAGTGCGCGGCTTGCCATCGGGATCAACAATACGACTGATGCCCACATCGATGACAACCGCGCCGGGTTTGACCATCTCCGCGCGGATCAGGTGTGGTACGCCGGTGGCGGAAATGAGCACATCCGCGCTGCGGGTGAGTTCTTGAATATCGCGTGTGTGAATATTGGTTGAGATGACGGTCGCTTCCGCGCCCATGAGCAGCACCACAACGGGCTTGCCGACGATGTTGCTCGCGCCGACGACCACGCATCGTGCGCCCCGCAGGTCGAGTCCAGTGGATTCGACCATTTTCATCACGGCCAGAGCGGTGCATGGCACCAGGCTGCGGCGGCCATGCACCACGTTGCCGATGTTCGCGGGGTTCACGCCTTCCACGTCCTTTTCGGGGTCGATCAGCGATTGAATGCGATCGGTATCGACAGAATCCGGCAGCGGGAGATGCACCATGATCGCGCTGACATCTTCATCAGCGTTCAGCAGCAGTACGCGGCCTGCAACATCTTCAAATCGCGCATCGCCCGGCAATCGGTGCAGGATGTAGGTAATGCCGAGCTCTTCGCAGGTTCGCGCCTGGTTCTCGGCGTAGATCGCGGCGCCCTGATTGCTGCTGGCGAGAATGGCATCCAGCCGAACGGGGCGACCCTGAGCGCGAAGCCGCTTGACGCGCTCGGCGACATCCAGCTTGAACTGGCGGGCAAGCTCCTTGCCGTCGATGACTTTCGCCTGCTTCAGCATGCTCATCATGTGAGGATAGCACACGCGCGGGAGCAGCGGGGTGGGTGCGGGGTGATTGAGGGGCGCGGCAGCGAAAGGTTAGGAATGCTCGCTGCTGTGTGTGGCTTTGGCGGCAGGCGCTTGCTCGCGCTCGCGGGCTTGATCGGTCAGGCGTTCAGGCGTGCGCGGCTTGGGTGCAGCTTGCTCGTCGATTTCTTCAGAAACGCCCTTGATGCCTTTCTTGAACTCGACAATGCCCTGACCGAGCCAGCGCCCAACCTCAGGCAGACGCCGACCGAAGATGAGCAGACCGAGAATGAGCAGGATGATCCACTCGGTATTGCCGGGCAGGCCGAAGGCGAGAAGCTGCGGCAAGGAGTCGAGGACGAAAGACGGCGTATTCATGGTGCAATCCTGAACGGTGCGGAGCAGACAGCCCCGAAGAAGGTGCGTTATTCTACCGCCTTTGCAGCCTGAAGTCGCATTCTGCGGGAAAGGCTGTCAGACTGCCGATTGGACCACTGCGGAGCGTGCGCTGCGGCTCCGCGCCGGTCGGCGACATTCACCCCGTCGCCACGACAGGTCAGCGGCGTGCGCTCGCGAAGGAACACGATTCATGCTTCGATTCGCTCTTGTCTGGATGCTTGTGACTGCGGTTGCCTTCGGCTGCGCTCAGTCGAAGGTTGAGGAGACTGCCATCGATCTTGGGCCGGACTATTCAAGGCCCTTGCCGCCCGGCCAGTCCGCCCTGCGTCTCATCACTGATATGTCGCTGATGCCGGACCTCGCCGGGGCGTACCGCAACCGCGACGTGTTCCTTTTGGAAGCGATCGATCAGAGCCTGAAGTGGTTTGAAGCTCCGTCCAGCAAGCAGTGGTTCCCGTTCGAGGGCATTACGCATGAGCAGGCCCGTGCCAGCGTGCGCGAGTTCGGCAGACTGGTTGAGAGCGCGGCGAACGAGCAGGAGTTTGTGCGCGAGTTTCACCGGCGGTTCAACGTCTATCAGTCCGTCGGATACAACGGCGAGGGTGTCGTTCTGTTCACGGGGTATTACTCGCCGATCTTCAACGCCAGCCGCACGCGCACCTCGCGGTTCAACCATCCGCTCTACACAAGGCCCGATGATCTAGCGACGGACCCGCGAACGGGCGAGCCGCAGGGCCGCAGGATGCCTGACGGTTCAGTGCGTCCCTATGCGACCCGCGCTGAGATCGAGTCCAGCCGCATGTTCCAGGGCAGTGAACTGGTGTGGCTTGAGGATGCGCTTTCCGCGTTCATCATTCACGTGAACGGCTCCGCCAAGCTGCGGCTTGGCGGCGATGAGATCATGCATGTTGGCTATGCGGGCAAGACTGATCGGCCATATACGGGTCTCGGCGCTTCGATGGTTGCAGAGGGCTTGCTGACGCGGAATCAACTCGGCCTGCCTGCGATTCGGCGGATGTATCGCCAGCAGCCTGCAAAGGTGGAAGAACTTATTCTTCGTAACGAGAACTACGTGTTCTTCACGGAGTATCGCGGTGATAACTGGCCTGCTGGCTCGCTGGGCGTGCGCGTAACACGTGAAAGCTCGCTGGCGACGGACAAGCGCATCTATCCGCGAGGCGGGATTGTGCTGGCGGATACACAGGCGGTTACGTTCAGCCAGGGGCGGCGGCAATTCCTGCGATTCATGCTCGATCAGGACACCGGCGGCGCGATCAATGCTCCCGGTCGGGCCGACATCTTCATGGGTGTTGGCCTTGATGCGGAGATTCTCGCAGGCGGGCAGTACGCGGAAGGCAGGCTGTACTACATCGTGCTCAAGCCGGATCAGGTCTCGCCGGGTTCGGCTGTCGCGGGCGCGGGATTCTGAGTTTCCAGTGAATGCGATGGTTCACGGCTCGCGTGCGCACGCGCTGTTTTCGCACGTCGTCTTTGATGCGGCAAAGCGATGTCGGCGAGCGGCGATCCACGCATAGACGGCCTTCGCGATCGGGCTGACGCACGGCACGCGATACAACCACGCGATCCATCGCCAGCGAGGCAGTTCACGAGCGATCTGATGCAGCGCATCCGCACCGACGAAGATATCCCCCTGTGGCGTGACGAATCGCATCCCCGCGTTGATATCCATCTCTCGAAGATGAGGAAATCGCTCGTCGATCGCAGTGGATGGAAACGGCAGGAACTCAATGCGCCCGTCTCGATCGCGCCGCTCCAGTCGTCCGACCTGTTCAATGCAGAATCGGCACTGACCGTCATAGATCACGACAGACTTGTTCGGTACAGCGGGCATTCAGCTTGATTGTAGGAGTCTGTCCTGCGCAGTCACCCATCCAGCCTGATGCAGACATTCTTCGGTTCGGTGAAGAAGTGGAGCGCTTCGTCTCCGCCTTCGCGCCCGACGCCGGATTGCTTCATGCCGCCGAAGGGTGTGCGCAGATCGCGCAGCAGCCAGCAGTTGATCCAGATGATGCCTGCCTGCACGCGCTCCGCGACTCGGTGTGCGCGTGTGAGATTGTTCGTCCAGATCGTCGCAGCAAGGCCGTAGGGCGTTGAGTTCGCCCAACCGATGACCTGCGTTTCGTCGTCAAAGGGCGTTACTGTAACGACCGGACCGAAGACTTCCTCTTGATTCGTTCGCGCATCAAATGGCAGATTTGTGATGACAGTCGGTTGGATGAAATAGCCATCTCGACATCGCGCGGGAAGCTGAGTTGCAGGGACGCGACCGCCGCCACAGAGGATCGTGCCACCTTCGCCCTTCGCGCGGTCAATCGCGTTCAGCACCTTCTCCATATGCGGCTGTGAGACGACGGCACCTTGATCGACACCTTCTTCGAGCGGATCGCCGGTTGTGAGTTTTTTGACACGCTCGCAGAAGGCAGGAAGAAAAGCATCCATCGCGGATCGCTCCACGAAAATGCGCGAGCCTGAAAGACATATCTGGCCTTGATTGGCGAACCCCGCGCGGACAGCGGTTTCGATTGCCTTGTTCATGTCCGCGTCGGCGAAGATGATGTTTGGGTTCTTGCCGCCCAGTTCGAGCGAAAGCTTCTTGAACATTGGCGCGGCTTCGCGCGCGATGGCTGCTCCGGTGGCAGTGCCGCCGGTGAAACTGATTGCGGGCACGCGCGGGTGCGAAACAATCGCGGCGCCGACCTTCGGGCCGAGGCCATGCACGATGTTGAGGACGCCGGGCGGCAGACCGGCTTCCACGCACAGCTTCGCGAAGAGGTAGGCCGTCATCGGTGTGATTTCAGATGGCTTGGCCACCACGGTGTTGCCCGTGGCGAGCGCTGGCGCGATCTTCCATGTGAACAGATAGAGCGGCAGATTCCACGGCGAGATCGCGCCGGCCACGCCGCGCGGCTGGCGTAGTGTGTAGTTCAACGCCCGTCCGCTGCGCGAGTCCGTGGCGTGCGATTCCGTGTGCGTGTGAAGAATCGCGGTGGCGAAGAACCGCATATTGCTGGCAGCGCGCGGGATGTCGATGCTGCGCGAAAGCGCCAGTGGCTTGCCATTGTCAATCGTCTCCGCCCAAGCCAGCGCATCAAGGTCGCGGTCGATGAGATCAGCGATGCGCAGCATGAGACGCGATCGTTCGGACGCGGATGCCGCAGCCCAGCCAGGAAAGGCTCGCTCAGCCGCGTCCACGGCGCGCTCCACATCGCGCGAATCGCTGTCCGGCACGTGTGCGTATGATTTCCCTGTCGCAGGCTCGATGTTGTCGAGATACGCGCCGGAAATCGGTTCGACGAGTTCGCCGTCGATCAAGTTCTGAATGCGAACGTTCATCCGAACAGTCGCTCCTTCGCTTCGCGGTATCGCGCCAAGGTATTGCGCACAATGTCGCTTGGCAGTTCAGGGCCGGGGGGCGTCTTGTTCCACTTCCCCGCAGCGACCAGCTCAAGCAGATAGTTTCGTACATACTGCTTGTCGAAGCTGTTCTGCTCGCGGCCCGGCTCGTACTCATCCGCAGGCCAGAAACGCGAGCTGTCGGGCGTGAGGATTTCGTCGATCAGCATGATTTCATCAGTTGGTCGGCCAGCATCATCAAGCGCGTAGCCGAACTCGAACTTGGTATCCGCGAGGATGATGCCGCGTGATTCCGCGTGTGCTGCGCCAGCGTTGTAGATGCGAATCGAGACATCGCGAAGACGTTCCATCACGGCGTGCCCTGCGATGGCGCAGGCGCGATCGAAGTCGATGTTTTCGTCATGCCCGGCTTCTTCCTTGGTGGCGGGCGTGAAGATGGGTTGTGGCAGGCGGTCGCAACGCCGCAGGCCGGCGGGCAGCTTTACGCCGCACACGCTCTGCGTCTGCTGGTACTCCACCCAACCTGAACCGGCGAGATAGCCGCGAACGACGAACTCAACCGAAATCACCTTCGCGGCACGGCCGAGCATCATGCGACCACGAATCGATTCTCGCTGTTCAGCCGTCAGCCCCGATACGTCTTCGGGTTGTGTGGAAATCAGATGGTCGCTGATGATGCGAAGTGAACGGATGCGCTCGAACCATTGCGTACTGATCTCTGTGAGCAGCCGCCCTTTGCCGGGTACGGGCGTGGGCATGACGACATCAAATGCGCTGATGCGATCGGTGGCGACGATCAGCACACGATCCGGGCCGCTGTCTGCTGGCGCGCGGTAGATATCGCGCACCTTGCCCTCACGCCGGCCTGGCAGGGGGAGGCTGGTCCGGAATACGGCGTCATCGATGTTTGGCGGCGCATGGTTGATCGGCATGGCGCGGGTACTGTAGCAAAGTGACATGATCGTTCAGCCCGATGATCCGATGATGTTTCAGTTTGACATGGAGCGGCACCGCCACGGTTGTGTGAACAGGCCGGCATGGTGTTCCGTGTACAAACGCCGCCAATATGCCCTTGCTTGGCAGCTATTGGAAAGCAGCGACCGGCTCATGCGGGCCGGTCGCTGGGATGAACGTTGCAGACGCACCGTGGGCGATCACTCCTCGCCGAGCAGTTCTTCCATCTGTGCGATCATTTCAAGGCACTTCTCCAAGAGCGTGCCCGTGTACATGTTCAGACAGTCCTGCACCGTCTCAGGCACCGTCGTGCCGCTCCACGGATCACCGGCAAACTCCGGACACGGCCCCCATGCTGCGAGCAGAATGAGCAAATCCTGCACATCCACCGCGCCGCTGCCATTCAGGTCGGCGGGGCAGTCGTTGGGATCAGGACACGCGCCCCATGCCGCGAGCAGGATGAGCAGATCAAGCACGTCCACGGTGCCGCTGTTGTTCAGGTCGGGCAAGCAGGCGTGAGGCGGTCGATACTCGAAGGCACCTTGATCGACCGTCAGTGAGATACCGCCATTGGCGATTCGATCCCGCCACGCCAAGTCGAGCGGGTGAACTGTTGTATTGGGATCGTTGTCGATATCGTACACGTCCTCAGGTAGCAGATCATCATCGCCAGCATCAATCGACGGTGAGTTGGCCGCCAGCCATTTCGATGCCACCGACTCCATTCTCTGCAATATTATTCGCCAGTGTCGAGCTGATTATCTCAATGTTTCCGTTGCTGAAGTAGAAGGCCCCCGCAGAGTCTTCTGCAAAGGCGTGATTTTCCGCAACCAAGCAGTTCCATATGCGGACCACGCCGCCTTGGCTGTAGATGGCAGCTCCGCCCGGGCTTGCAAGACCGGTCACCTGATTCTTGACAATCGTGCAATTCACGAGATCACAATCGGTAATGGTCCAGAGTGCGCCGCCTCCGGTCTTTTCTCCGCACAGATTCTCAATGAACTGGCATCGAATGAAGACGACCGGTGCGTAGGGTGCCGCATACACGGCTCCGCCACCCTTCAAGCCTTCATTGTGAATGAACACGCAGTTCTCAAACAGCACCTGTTCCTCAAGCGGCCCCGCGCTGGAGATGAAGACGGCTCCGCCGTTTGCATTTCCAAATCCAGCTTCAGCGTTGGGATGGGAGCGATTCCGCCGAAACTCACAATTGCGAATGGTTGGTGTTCCGTGATCCACAAGCAGCCCGCCGCCACCAAGTGCACTACACGTCCCTGCGAATCCCGTGCCGCCTTCGATGACAAAACCATCAAGATGTGCCGTTCGGTTGATCGGTTCCTGTGCCCCGATTGCGCTGACCACATGATGGCTGTTGTCTGTGCTGTAATTGGTGAACGAGAGGATCAACTGTCCATTCTGGTTATAAGAGGCGTTGAAGTCGTCATCTTCATTCAGATCGCCTGAGAGCGTTGTCTTGTTGATAACCCAGTTGCGCTCTGACAGGTCGCTTTCGATGCCCGCGAAGCCGCCGTACACGCGCACATTGTTCCGCAACGGAAATGACGCGGCGCGAGTACCCGGCGAAACACCGCTGCCCTGATCCGGCCGATACGTCCCCGCCGCAACCCAGATGTGGACCTCTTCTGCAAGTTCATTATCGATCAAGAATCCCGCTTGCGATAGTCCGTCCTGAAGAAACGGATATGCGAGTGCCCATGTGCTGCCATCAGGGGTTGAAGCGTTGCTGTCAGCGTTGACATAGACGACGACAGTCTGTGCCGCCAGTGGTGCCGAAGATAGCACGGCTGCAAGACTGATGATAACGATCGCGGCATGACCGCCAGTTTTAGCGATGGGTGCGAACGCAGCCATCGCGCTGCACATGATGCGTGTGTACATGATGTATCTCCTAAAAACGGAGGTCGTGATGTTGCCCCCATACGCTTCAGATGAAGCAGTTGGGCCAACCAGAACGATTGGCGCTCGATAGAAATGGAGCGCCCCCAGCAAGGAATCATGTCATACGCAGGCTCCTTTCTAGCCCCAGTTTCCCAAGAGAATCAGCAAATCGAGAACATCCACGCCACCGTCCCGATTGAAGTCTGCCGTCGGCGCCAAGCCGCCCCCCACGTTGCGCGGCAATGGTCCCCATTGCTCAAGCAACATCATCAGGTCAGGCACGTTCGTCCGACAATCGGCGTTCAAGTCTGTAACTGGCCGATCAATCGGCGCCAGCCTCATCGCCACAGTCTTCCCTTTCAACAGGGCTTCAACAAGTATCTGACCAGCATCGTTTATGCCAGAGACACGCCTTGCAATCGCGGCTGTCCCAACAAGCAAATCGTTGATGTCATGCATGCTTCCTGTTTGCCACAGGAAGGCGCGCTGTCCTAATGCGCTGCTCGTACAAGAACCACCTATCTGAAAAAGGTTGTTGATTGCTCTTGCCCCGCCAGCATGTGCGCCAGTCAACCACCCCAAGCCAGTCCATTCACCATCATGCCACAACGCCGGTTGCCCCTGAACGCCCTGTTGATTCATGATTGCGCCACCCACAATCGCGCCATGATCGTTGAGGGCATTTGCAAACGTATGAGAGGCTCCGGGCATCGGCTCCAACACAGTCGGCAACTTGCCAATAGAGAAATATGCGTGGGGCACAACAATTGTCCCCGTCAACCCCGCTGTGTTCGAGTGCGCGTTTATTGCTCGCCCCTCGCTATTCGGCCCGTTCATCACCCCCAAATCCTGCACGGGCGAACCCTTCTCGAAGGGCTTCCAGATGACGGCGTTGAACGGGTTCGCGCCGGTCGTACCGA
>DAOMNO010000002.1:233020-311948 GCA_035443885.1 Phycisphaerales bacterium | reverse complement strand
CATGGCTGTTTGCGACGTGTGGCGTTCCGGATCACATTCGATCGGACAACGGGCCTGAGTTCACAGCGCGCGTGGTTCGGGAGTGGCTTGGCAAGGTGCAGGTGAAGACGTTGTATATTGAGCCTGGCAGTCCGTGGGAGAACGGCTATGTGGAGAGCTTCAACGGCAAGCTGCGAGATGAGTTGCTCAACGGCGAGATGTTCTATTCACTGAAGGAGGCGAAGGTGCTGATCGAACGCTGGCGAGTGCATTACAACACGATCCGCCCGCATTCGTCGCTGGGCTACAGGCCACCTGCCCCGGAAACAATCGTCCCGATGGAGGCATGCTCCGCTCCGCTGCGCACGCCTCCATCGGGTGTACACTACTCACCAAGACTAACATAAACCCCGGTAAGAAAACTGGGGGAAGGTCAGTGCGCGACTACCGAACCGCTGGAGTACGTCGCTAGCCACGCGGTACCGAAGGGGCTTGGTTGATTTCACAACCAAACCTTGCTGCGTCGCGTCTTTGAGCCACGCTTGCACTTGTGGCTTTTTGACTTCAAGCATCTTGGCAATCTCGTCAGCTGTCTTGGTGGAAGAGCCAGCGGAGGCCGCCAGCCGCGCTACGAAGAACTCCACGAAGGACATCTGTGCAATTGTGGCGTTAGCTGGGCTAGCCGGGGTTGGCGCTATCGTGCGTTCATCCTTTGACACGGCCATCGCAGAGTGCGATCCCGAGTCCGCATCGTCGCTGAACAAGAGATCGGCTTGGGCGTCGCGTCGCGTAGTCGTCGAGTTGGTGAGCTCGTGGAGACCTGTAAGTCGATCACGCAGATCGTGGGCACCCTTGCGAATTAGTGATGCGTTCCCGTCTGGTGAGTCGGGTGTCGTCCGTACCCAAACCGGAACCCATTCAGCACGCAAGGCCTCGACTGCACCGTTCCATGTGCCACCCTTGTTTTTGCCCGACGCAACGATCACTGCTGCATCAGCGCAACAGTAGATGTATTTGTTGCGCGCCATTGCATTGCCGACATTGAACCCGGATTCCGGGTTGAACGGCGATACCAAGACTATCTGATCGGTCGCTAGCGCGTTGCGGTACTTGGTCGACGTCACCGCTCTGAGAAGGCTGTCCGCGAGAATACCGGCGGCTTTGCCTCCCGCCTCGATGCAACCCAGCATCGCAGTCTCATCAACTCCGCGTGCGCCACCAGAGACGACGATGTGCCCCTCCTCCGCAATCTTGCGCCCGAGGTCCCATGCAAACCGGAGATCGTCCTCCGACGCTTCACGCGAGCCAACGACCGCGACTCCTGGCGTGTTCAGAATCCGGAGATTCCCATACCCGATCAACACGGCCGGCGAGTCCTGCCCGAGTCGCTTCTTGAGCTTGGAGGGATAGTCTGCATGGGATCGTGCGACAACCCACAGACCCGCTCGCTCCCACTTTTCGAGGGCCACGCCTAAAGCCGCGGACCGTCCCAATAGCCCGAGCAGACGCTCGTGAGTTACTGAGCGATCCTCCCAGCCGTGAAGCAGAGACACCGGATCGCCTACTTCGAGAAGTTCCTCGGGTCGTTTGCCATGCTCGTTCAACCAGCCGGCGAAGCGACTCCACTCGCTTGCCGTCAGCGGTCGGAATTCGTCCTGAGAGTCTTTCTGCAAATGGGCCGTAAGCAGCAGGATGGCTTGTGTCTGTGTATCCACGCTCATTTCAGTCTCCGGACCCAGCCGCTGCCAGCGCCACCGGCAAAACTGGTCCACTGCCCGATTGGCGAAGCAAGGCAGCCACCACGGTCAGAGTCCACCCTGAATCGACGATGTCATCCAGCAAAAGCACCGGAGTGCCGGGGATACCTTCGACGATTCCGAACGCTCCATCAAGGTTTGCACACTGGTGATATCGGTTCTCCTGTCTTTTCTGAGCTTCATTGTCCCTGATTTTGCACACTGCTTCGACAAACGGCAAGTTCATAGACGCGGCAACGCGCCTCGCAAATTCGGGCACGAGTTCCGGATGCCGAAGTGACGGCACACATGTGACCCACTCGGGCGGTGGCTCCGGCCGCCATCGCTCCTCGATCATCTCCACGATCGCGTCAACGAGTTCATCGCCCAAACGACCGGCATGCTTGCCATCCGCAACCAGATGGCCCCATCCAGCGTCGTTCCACTGCGACAGCACCCGTCCTGTCTCAGCCCGTAGTTCCTGAGGCAGATTCCCCCGAAAGCCGTAAACTCGAAACGCCTCCGGCGCGACCTGTTTCTTGCATTCCAATGGAAACTCCGATACCCGCACGCGCCGTTGCGCGGATCGCAGCATTTCTACACTGACTCCCACAGGCACAATCGCCTCACCAACACAAACGGAGCAGCATCCGCAGTCCTGCGCGAACTCGTCGTCCAGTCGTGCTGCCAAGTAACGCATCAGGCAGATGTCGCTGTCGACGTAGTCGAGTACTTCTTGCCATTCCAGCTCGCGCTGCTGTGTCAGGCGATCAGTACGTTCTTGGTTCATCGCGAAAGGGATCGGAGTTCGCGCCCACCTCCCTCCCTGCTTAATCACGGGTGCCGGGTTCTCAACGGACAGGTACTTCAGCACGTGTTCAATCTGGCCGCGGCGCAGATTCACTTTAGACTCCAATTGAAGCACCGACATTTCGTCCGCGCGAGCCAGCGTGTCCAGTATCGACCTCACATGCGCTTCGGAAGGGAACGCCGTCCTACGGAAGTACTCGTGAATGTCATGATCTTCCTTGCCAGCCATGAGTATGCCGTACGCTTCATTGATCGCACGGCCAGCGCGGCCAACCTGCTGGTAATACGCGACGATCGATCCCGGCGCTTGATAGTGAACAACGAACCCGAGATCGGGCTTGTCGTAGCCCATGCCTAGCGCTGTGGTCGCCACCAATGCCTTGAGGTCATTGCTGAACAGACGATCCTCCAAGTGATGGCGGTAGGCGTCCGAGTTCTCAAATCCCTCTGCCTGCACACCTGAGAAGTACGGCGCGGCGTCGATGCCGTTGTCATTCAGCCACGCAGCGACCTGTACTGCGTCGCGCTTGGTTAAGACGTAGACGATTCCGGTCCCAGGTAGGTTCGGGACGTGCTCAGCCAACCACGCGAGCCGAGATGCCTGATCCGG
Source organism: Phycisphaerales bacterium (assembly GCA_035443885.1). Taxonomy (GTDB): domain Bacteria; phylum Planctomycetota; class Phycisphaerae; order Phycisphaerales; family SM1A02; genus DAOMNO01. The sequence goes on along the minus strand of DAOMNO010000002.1, from coordinate 308,813 downwards.
TAGGTGCAACGTCGCAAGCCGCAGCGACTCCCGCATGAGCGGCCCGCGCTGCGTCTCCATGTTGCCCAACTGTGACACGATATCGTTGACTACGCGATCGTTCGCAGTCGCCGTTGTTGCGAGAACGGGCAGACCCTTCGGCATCCGCTGGAGAACGTTGACCAATCGCCGGTAGTCCGGGCGGAAGTCGTGGCCCCAATCGGAAATGCAGTGAGCCTCGTCGACCACGAGCATACCGACATTGCTGGCGAGCGGCACGAATACCTCTTCAACGAATTGGTCGTTCGCCAGACGCTCCGGGGAGATCAAGAGTGCATCCACTTTGTTGTTCGCGATCGCCTCGTGATACGCCAGCCACTCCTTTCGATTGGTGGAGTTGATCGTGAGGGCGTTGATTCCCAGCCGTTCGGCCGCTTCGATCTGGTTGCGCATCAACGCGAGTAACGGCGAGACGATCACCGTCGGGCCTCGCCCTCGGTCACGCAGAATACGGGTCGCGATGAAATAGACCGAGCTCTTGCCCCAGCCCGTGCGTTCGACGACAAGAAGCTGCGCCCGTCTGTTCACAAGTGCGTCGATCGCTTCCCATTGCCCATCATGAAACTGGGCATTCGGAATTGCCGTCGCCTCGCGGAGCAGGGCCAACGCTGCATCTTGCTCGGGGGTGGTCATTGTGCTATCTCCCTGTACATGATCCGCGGTTGAAGCCCACACATGATCTCGCGGCAGACGATCTCTGGTTGGCGTATCCGAGCAGAGCGACCATCGTCGCGAACCGGTCCTCCGGCCAACGCTGGGCAAGCGGGAATCGTTTCCGCTTCATCCTGAGGGCCTCCGCTCAGAGGCCGGAATCTATCAGATTCACTCATCATCTGATTGGAACAGAATTCGGGTTTGAGCGCAGTATGTTTGGTGATCAAGCCGGCCCGATGCGTAGTTGTAACCCGATGAATTGCCCGCCGCGACGTTGAACGGCATGTTCAGGCTGACCTTCCCCCAATGTTTGTACCAGTTCTTATGTTAGTCCGGGGACATCGTTCTGTGCCAGCTGGAACCTGCGAAGCGTGCTCAATTGGGTGACGCCAAGTGACGTGGCCAAATGCTTCCGACACTGCGGATATTCGATATGAATGAACTGAAGCTGTTCTAATGCGATGCGGTGCGTGCCGGGAACAGGTTACTTGGGCGTCGCGCGAGTCGATTCAGGTGCGCTGAGCGTCATTTCGATCTCAAGGCACATTTCCTGCCGGGCAGGTCGTGCGATGCGCCACCTGCATCGGTCCACGCCTGCTGCGAACTCGGACAAAAGCAGGATCGTCTCGCGAAGCTCGTTTGAGTCGTCAGGCATCGCGAGCAGATCGGCGCGGTCGCTCCAGCTTCGCAGATGGTGGCTGATACGAGCGCCGTTGGCAACGCCGCCGTGGTGCAGCCGCTGCGGACTTTCGGCTTCAGCCCAAGTCGCCCTGTATTGATGCGGGGCACAACTGGGCGTTGTTGTCAGATGCGTTCGATCTCAATGGCGACGGCATTACCAATGAGCTTTGGCCGGTTGATTTCGACGGCAACCCCCGCATCACCGACAATCCAAATGTCGTGAGCCACGGATGTGGGCCAACATCAGCCATCGTGGACATGGGCGCGTTTGAAACGGCTGGCGTTGTACCGGCTGCACCGTTGATTTTCGCAGACTTGAATGGCGACGGCGTAGTTGATGTGATGGATCTGCTGATACTCATGAATCAATGGGGCGAATGCAAGAGCCGCTGCTGCATTGCGGATCTGAACCTGGACGGATATGTCGATGTCCTTGACCTGCTGGGATTGCTGGCTCACTGGGGTTGATTGAGAGAAGTGATGAGATGTCGTAAAACGAGTCGGCGACGCGGCAAGGTGCCGCGTCGCCGATTTCATGCGCGAAACGAATGTCCGATCGGCTGTTTGTGCGCATCCTGGTGCGCGTTGTCTGTGCCGGCTTTCTTCGTCGCTCTTCACATCGCAGCGGCGGTTTGGCGGGCTTTGGCGAAGCGATCGCTCACGGCCTTCCAGCTCACCAGGTCCCACCACGCCTTGATGTAGTCTGGCCGGCGGTTCTGGTAGTTGAGGTAGTACGCATGTTCCCACACGTCGAGGCCGAGGATCGGGGTGCAGATGCAATCCACAAAGCCATTCATCAGCGGGTTGTCCTGATTCGGCGTCGAGCAGATGGACAGTGAGCCGTCGTTCTTGACGCCAAGCCACGCCCAGCCGGAGCCGAAGCGGCCAACACCCGCAGCGGCGAATTTCTCCTTGAAGGCATCGAAGCTGCCGAACGCGCTGGTGATGGCGGTGGCGAGGTCACCGGATGGTGTGCCGCCGCCGCCTTTGCCGGGCGATGCCATGATGGACCAGAAGAGGGTGTGGTTGTAGTGGCCGCCACCGTTGTTGCGCACAGCAGCGCGTTTGGCTTCGGGGACGGCCTTAAGGTCGGCGAGCAATGCTTCGATTGACTTGCCGCTCAGCCCGGCTTCACCTTCCAGGGCTTCATTGAGCTTGGCGACGTAGGTGGCATGGTGCTTGCCGTGGTGGATTTCCATGGTTCTCGTGTCGATCACCGGCTCCAGTGCAGCGGCGGGGTAGGGCAGGTCGGGAAGGGTGAAGGGCATGGCGAACTCCTCTCGAATGCAGCAGTTTCCGGGCGTGATGGCCCGATCTATGAATGAACACATGCCTTGCGCCCGGCGTTATGCGGCTTGGTTGCTGCTCGCCGTGCGTGGCGGAACGTGTGATGGTAGCATCGGACTGCGTTTTTCAGGGCGATGGCCGAACGGAAGCGCAGGATGAGTCCCCAACGCTGGATGCGGGTTCCCACAATCTCAGGACTGACCCCCGACTAACTCCCGACTAACTCCCGGTTAACCCCCGGATATCAGCACCCCCGCAAAGGAGGCGCGCATGCCTGAACCGAAAAAGCGAATCATTGTTGACGGCATCGACTTCCGTCAGCTTTTCATGTTTCCGTTGATTTTTCGTGCGGTACCTGGCGCGATGCAGCCACCACGGTTGCTCATCGGTCTGTTCATGGTGCTGATTCTCATCACGTTCGGCCGCGCATGGGATGGCGTTTCAACACCGGCGGTCCATCCAGGTGGTCTGGAGCGGGGTGAGATGACTGTGGACGAGGCCGCCGAAGCGCAGCGCGTCTATCGCAGCGTGCTGCAGACGTATGCATCGCATCGGCTCTCCGGCGAAGGCCCGACGCAGCACTTCACGGCGCGCGAAGTGTTGCGCGATATGGAAAAGAATTATCGTCAACAGCGGGATGAATCGCTGGGCGCAGAACAACTTCAGCGGCTGGATCGCGCGTATCTGGACGCACTCAGCCGTATCGATCAGGTGCGACCGAAAGGCGTCTTTGAGGCGACTTCCAGCTATGCGATCGGCAGTTTTCATCGTGTGGTGCGCGGCGTGCTGACGCTGCAACCTATGGAAGCTGCGCGAGGCTTTACTGATGCGGTGGTTGTGATGCCCGTGCTGCTGTGGCGCAATCATACGTGGTTCACCGTGATTTACGGCATCGTGTTCGTGCTGGTGATGTCGGTTGGCGGTGGCGCGCTGTCGCGAATGGCGGCGTGCGAGATTGCAGGCAGGCAGCGGCTGCGTGTTCGCGAGGCGATGGAGTTCTCGCTGGTGCGATGGCCTCGGTTCTTCCTCGCGCCGCTGCTGCCTTTGGTGCTGGCTGGCGGGTTGGCGCTGGTGGTGCTCGTGATGGGCCTGCTGATGACGCTGCCCGCGTTGGATATCGTCGGCGGCCTACTGTACGTATTCGCGCTGGTGCTGGGCTTCATCATTGCGTTCCTGCTGCTGGTTTACGCAGCGGGTTTCATTCTCATCGTGCCTGCGATGGCGACGGAGAACTGCGATGGCGCTGACGCGCTGCAGCGCGCTTATGCGTATGTCATCAGCAAGCCGCTGCATCTGCTGGGCTATGCGGCTGTCTCGCTCGTTGCTCTCGCGCTGGGATACTTTGTTGTAAGCCTGTTTGCGGTGACGACCATGAACGTAACGGCAGGGTTGTATGGCACATTGACGACAAACTCAGCGATGTCCGCAGCAGGCGGCTTCTCAATGTTCGATCTTTCACAGCCTGAAACGGGTGAGATTCATTCGTGGCACAGCGCGATCAGCGGCGGGTTCATTCACCTCTGGCAGACGCTGGTCGTCAGTCTTGTATGGGGCTATGCGGTTTCGCTCCTCTTCAGCAGCGCGACGTGCGTGTATCTGTTGATGCGCCGCGCAAGCGATGGGCAGGATATTGAGGAAATCTGGCGACCGGGTCTTGTGCCGGGCACGCTCGCGCCGATGCCGCCGGCAGTTGTCGAGCGTGTTACGAACGAGTAGCGCGCAGTGGTGGATGTTTGAGCCATGAAAAAGCCGCCGGCATCTGACCGGCGGCTTTTACGTTGGCATCAATGGGTGGGTTTACTTCTTGACCTGATAGATCGTCTGCGTGCGGAGTACGAGAGCGCAATCGCTGCGAAGGTGGTAGCCCTGCACGTGCACTTCGCGGTTGAACCGCTGCATATCGACGATTGAGAGATTGGGGCGGCCTTGCTCATCGGTCCAGTGGGTCATCAGGCCGCCGGATTCCAGACCGTGCTCGTGCAGCTCGTTGTAGGTGCCGAGGTAGAGGTGGTCGGAGAGCGTTTCCGTCTGCATGGAAGTCATGTAAAGAACGCGCTCATTGAACTCCTGCTCGTGGTCCTTTTCGCCCGCGCACGGAAGGGTAGCGACGTGGCCCCGCTCCGGCAGTTTCTCGTGATGATCGGTTACGATCTCGCTGAGGCAGACGTTGCCGTTCTCAAAGCGAAGTGCGTGGCCTCCCTTGAAAATCCATGCCTCGAACTCATATGGACCGTGTTCGATTCGCTTGCGGCCTTCAATACCGAAAAACTCAGGATGAAGTGCCGCTTTGTACAGCACCATGTGGTATGCCTGAAGACTCGATGTTTTTGAGGTGATGCTCATGAAGATTTCCTAAAGACGCTGTTTGTGTGAGTCTTCCCCGACCTCCCCAGCAGCGTTGGGACGCATTGTTGCGTTCGCAGCCTGAAAGGCAAGACTTTTTCCCAAAGAATTCAGGCTTTGTACAGATTTTGCCCCCGTCGCTCCGATCATTGATGCGGGGCGATTTCTTTGAAATCACGCATCTTCAAGCCTTTACGGGCGGAATGCCCGTTCTGTTCGATCGGTGTTGCGACATGCCTGATCTTGAGCGCCGGATCGCGATGCTGCAAAGGTCTGCTGCACCCCAGGAAGCGGCAGCCGTGCTGCTTGCTGCACTGGCGCATGCGGCCCCCGATGAAGAAACGCGACTCATTGAGGCCTTGCTGGCGACCAGCCAGCCACGAGCGATCGCGCACGTTATAGGTCGCCTGCATGAGTTCAACGATTTCGTGCGGCGGGTGAGCGCGGTTCCGCCCAAGTGCCTGGATGATGCGCTCACGCTGGTCCGCCGCGGTGGCGGCACACGCACACTGCTCAATGCCGCCAGTCTGCTGCGTAGCTTGGCTGAGCCTTCACTCGCGCATCACCTGGCCGCCATGCTGGAGTCGCATCGTGAGGATGTGCCCGAACAGGCGGGTGAAGCCCTGCTTGACATGTTCTCAGGCAAACTGGCGGCGAGCGGTCGGTTGGCGTTGAGTCGCGATGGACGTGATGCGCTGGATGGTGCGATCGCAGCGTCAATGGATCGCTATCGCATCCATCGAAGGGATGAACTGCTTATTGCTGCGGCGTTGCTGAGCGCTTCACCCGGCCCGAAGCTGGCCGCGATTCTGGCCCAGCCGGATCATCCTGCGGTGCTGGCGATGCGCCGGGCCGCACGCCGAGTGAATGAGCCGCTTGTGCGTCGCCAGCTCATTCGCTGGATCGGCATCGATCAACTTCGTGCGCAGGCTTTGCGATGCTTGCATGAGGTGCGCCTGCCGAATCATCGCGATGAGATGTTGCGCGATCGCCATCTGTTGCTGTCCGCACGCCGCCGCCGCGCGATGGCGCGAGTGGAAAAACCGGCGTCATGTCTTCCTTCGCCAGCCGAGTTGATGTCCATGACACCGTTTGGTCAGGCGGCGGTTGTGGATTTGATGGTGGCTTTGCGAGCACCTGCTGGAGCGCAGCTTCGCACGCTGCGGGCCATGCGACATCTCCCGTCGCCTTTCGTCCGCATGAAGGCTGCGCATGCAGCATCACTGCATGTTTCTGAAGAAGCAACTTTGTACGAAGAATCCGCTGCGTTGGACAATGACAGCGCGGTGGCAAGTGTCGCGCTTGCGGGTCTTCGTTTGCGAGGTCGCGAGATCAATCCGGGGGTACTCGCGAGGGTTGAGCGGCATCGCCATCGCGCCGGGGCGAGGTGGGCCGCTGCAAGGCTGGCTTCATCACAGGCATCAAGTTTTTTCGCGAGGTGGCTCGCGTTGGATGAACGCTCGCGCCTTGCTGCAGCGCATCGCGTGATGGATCGAGATTCCGCGGGCATGACGGAGCAACTGCAGCAACGGATTGCGACCGGCGGAAGAATGGAAGTCATTCCCGCGATCTCGCTCGCGCGACGGCTTGGTTTGTGCGATGTTGTTCGCCGTGAACTGATCGCTCGCGCGAACGACGAGGATGCTCGTGTTGCATCCGCTGTGGTGAGTGCGCTGGGGAGCCTTGCCGATGTGGAAGTGATTCGAGTGCTGACGCAGAGTCTGGATCACGCCAACAGCCGCGTGCGGGCAAACGCCATTGAATCGTTGCGGTCGCAGAACGACTCAGTGGTCGAGCAGATGAAGCCGTTTGTGGAAGGCCGCGAGAATCGAGCGCGGGCCAATGCGACCTTGATGGTTCTGCATCACGAGCGCGAACGCGGCATTGAACACTTACGAGATATGTTGACTGATGGCGACCCGCTTCATCGAATCAGCGCGGTATGGGCTGCGCGACGTGGGCGCGTGCACGAAGCAGCATGGGAGATCGATCGACTGGCGGAAGATGACCCCTTGCCGGAAGTGCGGGTTCGCGCGGCATCGGCAAGACGACTTCTCGCAACACATGACATGGAGCTTGTTACAGCATGATGGAGATGATGGCGCACATCTTCTGGCCGAGTTTGCTGGCGTTCATCGGTCTTGCAGCAGCGTCAATCGCCATCATCAGTTTGCTGCGAAGCGAGCGAGCAATGACGTGCCGCAGGCTGGAAGCAGCATTCGGTCTGAGTGGACGTGAGCGTCGCGCGCTGGCGAGACTGTCACGCCAGTCAGGCATCGATCGCGCAGCACTGCTCATCAGCAGGGGATGCTTTGATGCAGCGATGAAGCGGCTCGAAGGGCAGGTGCGCAATCGCACAGGCGAAGAAGCCCTTCGTCAGCGACTCTTCAACAGCGAGACGGCTGCTTACTCCTGACCTTCCTGTTTACGAGGCTGCGGCGCGGTGGGGCTGATCAGGTCTCGCACATCCGGCCCGTCAGAAATCGTCGGTGGAGCCATCGCAGGTGTTCGCGGGCCGGTCAACTTGGTGACGACATACTCGTGATCGCGCTTGCGAAGTACGCGAGCGAAGGCCAGAACATCATTCTGCTGAATGCTCCTCGCCACATCCACACCTTCCACGATTCGACCGAAGACCGTGTGAATGCCGTTCAGGTGGGGCGTGGGCTGCACGGTGAGATAGAACTGCGAGCCGCCGGTATCCGGCGCGGCTTCCTTGGCCATGGCCAGCGAATCGCCGAAGTGCAGACGATGATCCTCGCGATGAATCTCGTCCGCGATTCGATAGCCCGGTCCACCAGTACCCGGCAGTCCGTCGCTGCCCGGCCTGGAGTTGGGGTCGCCGCCTTGCGCCATGAAATTGGCGATCACGCGGTGAAACGCCGTGCCGTCATAGAAACCGTCTTCGACAAGCGTGATGAAGTTGGCGACGTGATTCGGCGCGTGATCTTCGAACAGCTCGACCACGATTCTGCCGCGCTCTGGAATCACGAGTTCAACACGAGGAAGCGTGTTGGATTCCGCTTCCGCAGCGCGAATCGCCTGTTCCTTCGCCCATAGCTCAATGTAGCTGCGTCGTTCGGGAAGAACACGATCCACCTCATTGCGGATGTGCGGCTTGGCTTCCATTGCGCTCCCCGGAATCGATTCCAATGCAGCGACCGCTTCTTCAAACCGATGCTCTGCAAACAGGCAGTCCGAAAGAAGTGTCTTGGCTTCCGGATTACGTACTGGATCAAGCGAGCCATGCTCAAGGGCATCAATCGCGCGGAGGTACTGATTTTGTCCCTTCAGTCGTCGCGCCCAGGAGAGACGCGTGTCTGCATCGTATGGCTTTAACTCCATCAAGCGCTGATAGATTGCATCGACGCGCTCGTCGTTCTGCTGACGCAGAAAATAGTTGACCCATGCCCGGCCGTAGGCGGGATCGTCAGGAGCGAGGCGAACAAGCCGCGCATAGAGACGATCGACTCGGTCGTGATCCTGCATCCAGGCTGCCGTTTGCAGTTCCATCGCCACGCCGACGAGGTGATCCGGGTTCTGCTCATTGAACGCGACGACTCGCTGGCGGAAACGGTCGATCAGCGCTTCGTCTGCGGGTGAAATGCCGCCTTGCGCTTGAAGCGAGTTGTAGAGATTCTGGAAGTCGCGTTGCAGCGTCTCAAGCGTTGTGTCCGCATGAAGTGCCGCTGGGAAGGCCATGCACAGGCAGATGGTCAGGGCAGAGAAAACGTATCGCATGGAGAAACTCTTGGAAAACAAGCTGTAGAACTGTTGTAGGGGATGTCGCCGCCGAGCCGGAAAGACGCATAGCGTAGCACGGCAAGGGGGCTTCTGTCAGCCCATGGTCGCCGCGGGGGGGGCGGGATAGGTGCAGCGGGTTTTTTCGGTCTCCCAGACAGAAACATGCACCAGCCGCCCGCCCGCGTTTCGGATTGGCTCCTGAAGAATGTCGAAGCAGACACGGGAAATGTTCTCCACGGATGGATTGACCGCAGCAAACTCCGGCGTATCCAGATTAAGGTGCTTGTGATCGAAGCGGATCAGCACTTCATCATGCACGATTCGCTCAAGCTGTAGCAGGTTGAACCCGGAGCGAGGTGTGCCGTCGTTATTGAGTGGGACAGCGATGGTCGGCTCAATTCGGTAATTGTGGCCGTGCCCATTGGGATTCGAGCACTTGCCGAAGATAGCGTGATTTTCCGTTTCGCTCAGCGAAGGGCAGGCCAGCCGATGCGACGCGGAGAACTCAAACTGCTGGCTGAGCATCGCGGTGTTCGTATCAGAAACACTCATGGCGATGCAATAGTAGGGGGTCAGCCGCCAGCGGATGCATGCAAAGATGGCCCCGATCTCAGCACGCAACGAGTCGAAGATTGATCGCAGTACGATCGTTGGCTCGACTTCGACGCGAGCTTGGACGGCTTTTTCAATGGCGGGCACAGCGTGCAGGCGGGCCGCGCGGTCAAGCGCTGAGATGTTGACGAGATATCCGGTTTGTGGGTCGGGTGTCCCCTGACAGCGGATTTCCAGTTCATAGAACGCGCCGATGCCGCGCATGGGCGGATTTCCGCCGAGACCGTTCAGGCCCGGTTGTGATGAGCTGCTCGTCAGCGAGACTGAAAATCGGATGGAGCGTGCCAGTTCAATCATGGGCGACGCAGTGGCGAAAGGCGGCAAGGCGTTAGTCTGGGTAATCCTCAGCCTGTCCAGCGGGGTTTCCTTGAAGAATCACACGCGATGAAGGTCCGAAGTGCTGAAAAAAGCAGGTGAGACACGAAAAAGACCCAGCGCAGGCCTTGCCTCAGCCGTGGGTTATGGTAGCATTCTCTGACTGCTCTTCGGAGCGGGTTCCATTTGCCCCCGGAAGGGCTCGGTATGAGGCTTGCCTCTACCGGGCCTTTTTTCTTGCGCATCCGGTTGCTACGCTCCGTGAAGCATGATTGCATCGAACAGCAGAGTACGTTTTCGCAAGGCGCTGCAGGCCGCGCTGATTTTCTCTGGCGCGCTCTTGGCGGTTTCCTGCGCGGAGCGAGGACGCGAGGTCATACCGCGACCGGAGCCGGTCATCACCGAGTCGCGCCATACGGATGATGCGGATGCGATTGCTGAACCAATCGCATCCGCAGAACCGGCGCATGTCGAGCACCGTGAAGACGAGCGGCCGCTGCCTGCAAGGCCCGCGCGCGCGGTCATCTCGCCATTCGACGGCGTTGAAGTCGATCGCATTGACCGCGTCGTGCGTGTGCGCGCATGGGTCGCGCTTGATGCAGGATTTCTGGAGCAGATCGTCTGTTCGCCCGGCACGCGCGAACATGAGTCGCTGCTGATCGTCAACGTGCGCCCGAGCGATCTGCACGCTGCGCTGCTCATCGCGGGGTTTGCATCCGGTACGCCGGGGCGATGGGAATGGAACGAGGAGACGGAGCAGGTCAGGTTGATTCCGCCGACTGGCGAACCACTCGACCTCTTCGTGCAGTATGAGCGCAATGGCGTGATGATTGAGGAATCCATCCGCGATTGGATCACCGATTTCACCGGGGAGCGCACGTTTCCGCCTGATCCCTGGGTGTTCGGCGGCTCAATGTTCCGACCGAATCCGGAGTCCATGGGATACGGCGAGTACTACGTCGCCGACATCAGTGGGTCGATTGTGGGCCTGGTTACCTTCGGTGATGAGATACTCGGCTTTTCCCACGTGATTTCAGATCAAGCCGATATTCACGAGCCGGAGTGGGTGGTGAACACAGACCGTATTCCGCCGCCGAATACGGAAGTTACGCTCATCATTCGTCGCGCGAAGTGATCGCGGCAGACCATCTCAGGCTTCAATCTTGAGAACCGTCCGTCTCGCGGCGCACAACGCGATCGCGATGGCATCTGCCACGTCGGGCGGTTCCGGCACTTCGTGCAAGCTGCACTGGCTCATCACGGCAAGCTGCATCTGACGCTTGGTTGCGTGTCCATTGCCCGTGATGGCTTTTTTGACTTCCGTGGCGGCCAGTTCGCCGATTTCGATGCCTCGCATTTGACCTGCCAAGAGCACCACACCGCGTGCGTGACCCATGAGGATCGACGTGCGAGCGTGCTTGTAATGCGAATAGAGTTTCTCAACCGCCATGTATTGGGGCTTCAACTCATCAAGCAACGCGCACAGATCATCGTGTAGCTGCGCAAGGCGAAACGCCATAGGTGTTTTCGGCTTCAGCCGCAGCACGCCCGCTTCCACAAGGCGCGGTTCTGCATCGCCATCAACAAGATCAACACAGCCGTAGCCGGTCAATTGCAGGCCGGGATCAATGCCCAAAATGCGCAGAACAGCATTCATTTACTGAAGGGTGTCGGATTCGATCTCGCCGTCGCGCAGCCGCACGATGCGCTGGCAGCGTTCAGCCACACGTTCGTCGTGCGTTACCATGATGATCGTCATGCCGGATGCGTGCAGGTCATCAATCAGTGCGAGAATTGCCTCACCGGTTTTCGAGTCCAGGTTTCCGGTGGGTTCGTCGGCCATGATGATCGACGGGTCGTTGACCAACGCGCGTGCGATGGCGGTGCGCTGCTGCTGACCGCCGGAAAGCTCCTTCGGGCGGTGCGTCAGGCGATCGCCAAGGCCGACGATGTTGAGCTTCTCAATCGCCCTGCGGTTTCGCTCCGCCTTCGGCACGCCCTGATAGAACAGCGGCACCTGAACGTTCTCAACGATCGTCAGCTCGCTGATGAGATTGAACGCTTGAAAGACGAAGCCGATCTTGCTGCCGCGCACGCGGCTGAGTTCATCATCATCCATCCGGGCGACATCGCGGCCATCAAGCAGATACTCGCCGCTCGTCGGTTGATCGAGGCAGCCGAGGATGTTCATCATCGTGCTCTTGCCTGAGCCTGACGCGCCCATGATCGCAATGTATTGCCCGCGCGGGATGGACAGACTCGCGCCTTTGAGAGCTTCAACAAGCACTGTGCCGTCCGGCTTGAAATAGGTCTTGGAGATGCGGCGAAGCTCCGCTACGGGAGCGGCTCCGTTGGTGGCGGCGGAGGTGACGGGAGTGGAAAGAGCTGTGTGAGCCATGAACTGCCGCGATTGTAGCCGCGCGGAATGCCTGCGTCGCGAACTTTCCCTCTCGGTACACTGCCCGCCATGACCGTCCCCGATCGCGCTGCATTCCACGCACTTGCCGCACAGGGCAACCTCGTCGCACTCAGTCGGCGGCTGATGAGCGATCAACTGACGCCTGTGCTGGCCTATCGCAGGCTTGTCGCGCCGGATGAGAGGACCGCACCGAGTTTTCTCTTTGAATCTGTCGAAGGCGGCGCAACAGTGGGGCGGTACTCCTTCGTCGGCGCGCAGCCGAGTGTTGAAGTCCTCGCGTGCGAGCATGATGTTTCGGTGCTTGATCATCGCACGGGAGAAACGAAAACATTCCACGATGATGACCCGCTCAGTGTGCCACGCAATTTGACGGCCCGTTGGCGTCTTGCAAAGCCGCGAGCAGGAGCCGCCCTGCCCGGTTTCACAGGCGGCTGGGTCGGCTACGCAGGTTATGACACAGTGCGCTATCTCGAAGGCGAGAAGCTGCCGTTCCGCGCTGCGCCGCGCGATGATCGTAATCTTCCAGATATGCACTTCGGCCTGTATCGGCAGGTGGCGGTGTTCGATCACGTCTCGAAGCTGCTTCATGCAATTTCGCATGTGTTGATCGACGAATACGACTCAATCGACGATGCGTATGACGCAGGCTGCGCCGAGCTTGACGAGTTTGTCCGTCGGCTGGAGACGCACACCGTGCCATTGCCGCCCGGTGCGGTCGATCTTGATCTATCACAACTTCCCGGCAGTGAGCACCTTCGAGGCAACTTCACAAAGCAGGATTTTGAATCTGCTGTTGGCAAGACCAAAGCGTACATCGCAGCGGGGGATGCATTTCAGGTTGTGCTCAGCCAACGGTTCGAGCGGCAGACCTCAGCGGACCCGTTCGATATCTATCGCGCACTGCGCATCGTGAACCCCAGCCCGTACATGATCTATCTTCAGGCCCAAGGATCGATCCTGGTTGCTTCCAGTCCGGAGATTCTCTGCCGCGTGCACAATGGCATCGTGACGAATCGCCCGCTGGCGGGCACGCGCCGTCGCGGTGCAACACCTGAGCAGGATGCAGCACTCGAAGCTGCGTTGCGAGGCAGTGAGAAGGAACGAGCCGAGCACATCATGCTTGTCGATCTTGGCCGCAACGATCTTGGCCGCGTGTGCGAAACACGATCAATCACGCTGGAGCGCATCATGGAAGTCGAGCGTTACAGCCACGTCATGCACCTGTCATCCACGATCACCGGCAGGCTGCGCGAGGGGCTTTCCAGTTGGGACGCGCTGCGCAATACGTTGCCCGTCGGCACAGTGAGCGGCGCGCCGAAGGTGCGTGCCATGCAGATCATTGATGAACTGGAGCCGACACGCCGCGGTCCCTATGCGGGCGGTATCGGCGCGGTGGGTTTTTCTGGGGATATGGATATCGCGCTCGCGCTGCGGACGATGGTGGTGGAAACGTCGAAGGCGGAGGGGGACCGTTCAACAGATCAACAAGTCAACAAGTCAACATGCGGCGATGACGCTGCGTTGTGGACTGTGCATCTGCAGGCTGGGGCGGGGATCGTCGCGGATTCAGAGCCGAGCGCGGAGTATGACGAGACGGTGAACAAAGCCGCCGCGCTTGGTCGGGCGATCGATCTGGCGGAGGCGGCGTTTGCGCCACCACAGTAGAACGACGGGCTGTAATGAAGCCGACGAACTTTCTTACGATGAGTTCTTTGCGGCCCGCTCACCAACGCGAGGCTCTTCGCCGCGCCTCAGCCGCGCGATGTTTGCTCGGTGCTTGTAGATGATGAGCAGTGCGAGAAGGCTTGTAACGATCAGCGGCGGCGAAGCGTGCAGCAGTCGCGCTCCCGCGCCGGCGAACTCGCTGCCGATGATCGTCATGGCGTAACACACGGGAATCGCCAGCCCGGCGAGGATGCTCGCCACGGAAACGTATTTCGTCAGCCGCACTGCCGTCGCCCAGATCACAATGCCAACGAATGCGGGAATCGTGAGCAGCAGCCACATGCCAGCGAGCGCGCCGAAGCCGGTCGCCACGCCTTTGCCGCCCTTGAAGCCGATGAAAATCGAATACATGTGGCCGATGACGGTCGCCATGGCGACGAGCATCCACATCCACATGGTTGATTGCGTCAGCTCGCGCGCTGGCACGTTCAGCGTGCCCATCCACACGCCGGCGATGATGACCGGCACCGCGCCCTTGAGGACATCGAGAAGGAAGCACACCATGCCGCTCTTACGACCGAGTACGCGGCCGACATTCGTTGCGCCGATGTTCTTCGAGCCGTGCTCGCGAATGTCGATGCCGTGCAGCTTCCCGACGACAAGGCCGAAAGGAATCGAACCAGCAAGATATGCAACGATGATGAGTATGATCCAAGTCAGCATGACGAGGCGGAGTCACGAAGAGCGCAGGAATGGGCAGATGCACGCATGACCCCCTGCCTCATGGGTATGAGACGCCAGATCATACTTCCTTATCGCGATCCGTCAGGCCCATGACAGGGTCATGAACTGCAAAGACGATTGACCTGAACTGTTTGGCGGGGTAGGCTTATCGTGTGATGGCTATCCCACCGCCAGCGGGGGATGCCCCCCCCGTATCATTCAGGCGGTACGTTGACTCGGGGCATGGAGCCGTGTGATGAAAACTCGATTGTTCGCTACCGTTGCGATGTTCGTCGTTGCGACGGTTTGCTATTGCGTGCGAGCCGGAGCCACTGCGGAAGAAGCTTCCGCTGCACCGCCTCTTATTAGCCCGGATTCCAATGCGCACAATGTTCTTGTTGATGCGTTGGCAGCATCGGGCTACTCCGGGCAGGATGCGGCCGATTTGGCAACGAATATGCTGAAGCGGTTTTTGCAGATGGAGACGGAACCGTTTGTGAGGTCTGAGCCGCTCAAGGAAGGCGCGATTCCGATCGCGCCCGACACCCATCCGCACAATATTCTCTTGGATGAGTTTGTTCTATCAGGCTACGGCGCGCAGCGTGCAGCGGATCTCGCAACGGTGTTGTTGCTGCGGATCAAGGGGGTTGATGTAACGATCGACACACTCGACCATTATCGAGAGGCGTCTGCGGGATGGGGGCAGTGTCAGCGGTATCGATTGTTGCTCGTTTATTGTGATGCTCAAGGCGAGAGAAAACGCAAGTCAGTTTACATTGGAACGAACTGCTGGAACGAGTATCGCGCCTGTTGGGCATTATCAGCAGCCTGCCCCACCGGAGATATGCGATGGGCAACGCTCCCAACGGCTTGCATCAGTGGCACATCGTGCGCTTGGGTTACTGATCAGGGGGAAGAGCCGATTTGGATTGATTGTGACTTCGGTGATCACTTCACATGTCAAGCGTGTTTTGGTGAGGGTCCAGTCGATTGTCAGAGCATCGATACGCGCTGCTGTCCACTGAGCATGGGTTCTAGCTGTGTTCAGCCAGCGTGTCCGAACTGCGATTTATAGTATCCGCTGCGCTCGCGGATAGGAGCCGAGCACGGTCAGCGAGACGCAATGGTTGCGTGCAGCGTTCACGGCGTCATTCATCACCGGGTCGCTGTGGTGGCGATCGCAATCGATGAAGAAGGTGTATTCCCAGTTCGTTCTGCCGCTTGGGCGTTTGTCGATGTGGCTGAGGTTGATACCGGCTTCGCGGAAGACGGCGAGCACATCGACGAGCGCGCCGGGTCTGTGCGCGGTGACGAACATGAGCGTCGTTTTGTCGTCGCCGGTCGGCTGGGCCTCTTCTCTGCCGATGATGAGAAACCGCGTTACGTTGTTGGCTTTGTCTTCGATATGCTCGAAGAGCGGTTTGACGCCGTAGAGTTCGCCTGCGAGCGTCGAGCCGATGGCTGCTCCGCCTGAATCGCTTTCCATCGCGGCGCGCTTGACCGCAGCGGATGAGCTTGCGGTCGGAATCAGCTCTGCATCCGGGTATTGCTTTGAGAGCCACCGCCTGCATTGACTGAAGGCCTGCGGCTTGGAGTAGATGCGTTTGATCTCATTGGCCGGGCAGTTTGCCAGCAACGTCTGCGAGACCTCAATCAACGCTTCCGCATAGATCGTTACATCATGCTGCTGAAAGGCGTCGAGCGTATCCGTTACCGCGCCACCGATGGAGTTCTCATACGGCACGAGTCCGTAGTTGCATCGCTTCGCGGCGACTTCCTCAAAGACGTGGTCGATCTCATGCAGATCGTCCAGTTCAACGGATGAGCCGAAGTGCTTGACGGCGGCGACATGGCTGAACGAACCTTGCGGCCCTAGATAGCCGACACGCAGCGGCAGTTCAAGGCTGAAACTGCCGGACATCAGCTCGCGGTAGATGGCTTCAATCGTGCGTGCTGAAAGTGGCCCCTGGTTGTGTGCAAGGGCTTTCGTCAGCACTTCCTGTTCGCGATGCGGCGCGTAGATCGGCGTGCCGGTATGCTGCTTTGCTTTGCCGATGGCGACGACGACGCGCGCTCGCTCGCTCAGTACGTCCACGAGTTTGCGGTCGATTTCATCGATGCGGCGGCGGAGCGACTCCAGATCACCCGCAGGGGGATCATTGGACGCAAATGGGGTGTCCGGTCGATGTTCCTGCATTCGGGGGTTCGCCTGAGAGGTTGGGCGCTGATTGATGGGCGAGCGGATTCCCAAGAAGATAACATTGATCGTCGGCCCGTGAACGCCTGAAACAGATGCCTACCCAGTTGATGCCGTGAACGAACTCTCACAAACACTTCAGGATTTACCTGCACTGAGCCTGATTCCGGTCGGGCTTCTCGTGCTGGTTGGTCTTCTGCTCTGGGGTGCAGGTCGGCGCGTGCTGCGCACGGGTTTTGCAGCGGTCGGGTTGCTGGTCGGCGGGGGCATCGGCTGGCTGCTGGGCGATTCATTCAACCTTGGCGTGCCTGCGTGGATCGTCGCGGTCGCGGTTGCGTTGGTCCTGGCGGCTGTGGCGGCTCTTCTTTACCGATTTGCTGTTGCGGGGGCACTGGCCTGTGTGCTGGCGGTGGCTGCGCCGCTGGCCGTTGTGGTGATAACGGAACTGAACCCGCGGGTTGAGCTTCGCGCACCACAAGCGGATGACGCCGATGTGGATGACGCCTCGCCTCCTGCGACACCTTCAGAACGCAAGCCCGATGAGTTTGACAAGTGGCTCGATCCTGAGCGCTGGATCAAGGATCAGATCAAGGATCGCCTGCCAGGCCAGTTGGGTGAGAATGGCGAGTTGGGACAACCACTGACGCCTCGCGAGATCGGTGAGCGGTTCGGCATGAGCGACGAAATGGGCGAGCAGATCGACAGGCTGGAAAGCTACGCAAGGCGGTTGATTGATGCGATTGGCTCTGTCTGGTCGCAGACGGCGCCTGCAATCAGGCCGTATCTGGTCGCCTCTGCGATTGGCGGCGCACTGCTGGGCCTGATGCTCGGTGCGATGGCGCCGGGGTTCAGTGCTGCGATCGTAACAGCCTTCGGCGGGTCGCTGCTCTGGCTGGGCGGCGGGCGGCTGATCGCCGAGCACATGGGCTATGCAGACGCTTCATGGATGCCCGCTGCGGGCACGAGCTGGCTGACGATCTGGGTGGTGACGGCGATGGTTGGCTTCGCCATTCAGTGGACATTTCACCGGCGGAAAGCCGATAAGAGCGGCTGAATCGTGATTCAGAGGCCGTGCAGGCCTCACCGGTGCATGATGCCCGGTTCCCCAACGCGACGTTTTTGACGCCTCACGGACGAGGGTTCAGCCATGAACATGATGATGCTTGCGCAGGAAGGTGGAGCCGCTACGGGAAGCTCCGGTTTCGGCGTTGTAACAGACGCATTCAAACGGCTCGACATTCTGCATCACCCGGAAGAACTGCTTGCTTCAATCTCAAATATGCCGCTGGTGGCGGCATCGGTGATTGTCGTTGTCGGCGTGCTTTGCGTGTTGAATGGCTATCGCTGGCATAAGTGGGTCATCGTCATTTTGGCGTTCCTTGCGGGTCTTGGTCTCGGCCATCTGCTCAGCGAGCACATGGGTCGCTCTGCAATCGTTGCGGTTTCGCTGGGGCTGTTGTGCGCGATCATCGCAACGCCGATGCTCAAGGTGGCTGTTGCGGTGTTTGGCGGAATCACCGGCGCGTTCATCGGTGCAAATATCTGGGCGGCGTTTAACGGGCCTGCAACAGACATGACATGGGCTGGGGCTGCGATGGGCTTCATCGTGCTGGCCATGGCGTCGCTCATCCTGTTCCGCCTCGTCATCGTGCTCTTTACGTCAGTTGGCGGGGCGATGATGATCGTCTTTGGTTCCATCTGCTTGCTGATGCACGTGCCCGCATGGAAGCAGGCCGTACATGACAGTCTTTCATCCAACCCCCTGCTGATTCCGCTGCTTCTGGCGGTTGCAGCGGTAGGCGGCTTCGTCGTGCAGGAAAGCCGCGTGCGCCAAGCCGCGCCGCAGGAGAAGAAGGCGTAAGACTACGCTTTCGTGCGGAGAGCCATCAGGCTGATTCTTGAGAGAAGCGACTGCGCCTCACCGAGATCACTCGGCCTTGGTCAGTTCGACGCGCTCGGCATCCTCGTAGCCCATCGTCGCAATTTCGGTTGAGCGAAGCAATGCGCCTGTGAAGATCGGCAGCACAACCACTGCAACCGCGCCCAGCACCGCTGCCACGCGAGGCCATGTGGACGGCGTGCGAACGATCGTCTCGCTTTGCGGCGTCGGCTTGCGAAGAATGGGCAGGCCGATCAACGCGAGGTAATACCACGCGCTGATCGCGCTGTTGAGGCCCGCGAAAACGACCAGACCGATATGACCGGTCATGACACCGGCGATGAACAGGTACAACTTGCCGATGAACCCCAGCAGCGGCGGGACGCCGAGTAGCGAGCCGGAAGAGAGCGCCATGGCGACGGCCATCTTCGGGTGCTTCATGCGAAGGCCCGCGAGGTCGTCGAGCGTTTCGATTTCCTGTCCCTTGCGCTCTAGCCCGGCCAGCACTGCGAACGCAGCGGTGTTCATCAGCCCGTACACGGTCAGGTAGAACAGCACAGCGTTGATGCCCATGCCCGGCCCAGCGATGATGCCGATGAGCATGTAGCCGGAGTGCGCAACTGACGAATACGCCAGCATGCGCTTGACGGACTTCTGCAAAAGCGCACCGACATTGCCGAGCGTCATGGTGAGCGCTGCGATCGTCACGAGTGCGATCGTGATGGGCATTGGCAGGCCGACGCCACCTTCAAGGTGGCCCTGCCAGCCGATTGTGCCGAGCAGCAGAATCATGGCCAGCATGCCTGCCGTCTTGGGCACGAAGGCAAGGAACGCACTCACGCCGGATGCGGCGCCTTCGTACACGTCCGCCACGTAGAAGTGCATGGGTGCGGCGGCGATCTTGAACGACACGCCCAGCACCGCGAGGATCATGCCGACAAGCCCCATGAAGCCGATGCCGCCCTGCGCGGTCTGCTCTGCGAAGGCGATGCGCATTTCCGTGAGCACGAGGGTGCCGGTCGCGCCATAGAGCAGGGCGAAGCCGTAGAGGAAGATTGCGGTCGCCATCGCGCCGAGGAAGAAGTACTTCATCGCTGCTTCCTGCGCCTTGCGCGACGGGCGGCTCATGGCGACCATCACATAGGTGGGCAGTGACGCAAGCTCAAGGGCGAGGAAGAGCCAGATGAGATCGTTGGCATTGCAGACGAGGTTCACGCCGATCAGACTCAGCAGGAAGAACACAAAAAACTCGCCTCGATTGACGCGCATCGCGTCGAACTTGGCGCGGCCTGCCTGAATCAATGCTTCATAACGGCGGTCGATCAGTCCCACGCACAGCATGGTGAGCAGGATGCCGATGCCGCAGATGACCATCTTGATGTACAGCCCGACCCACGGCATGAGCAGGC
The DNA here is from genome assembly GCA_035443885.1 of Phycisphaerales bacterium. GTDB lineage: Bacteria > Planctomycetota > Phycisphaerae > Phycisphaerales > SM1A02 > DAOMNO01. Next base: position 288,846 of record DAOMNO010000002.1, on the reverse strand, counting down.
CCGCGCGGGCGACGCGGTCATCCGTATAGAGAAACGGAATGGTGACAAATGCCACCGCGAGCGTCGCAGCGGTCATCATCGGAACGGCGTCGCGTACTTTCTTCACGGGCGAAAGGCCCATGATGGACACAATTACCGCTCCGGCGAAAAGGATCATCTCCGGGATGAGGAACCAGAGTTTGTCAACCATCGATCCGGTCCTCCGGGAAAACGTCAGAACGTCCAAACGTCAGAACGTCCAAATCAGCAGCGACCGATGCCGTCTCTGGTGCGAGCGTCTCGGTCGTGCTGGCGGCAGAATCAGCGATCTCGACGGTTGAAGCGGTTTCCCAACTTCGGCTGTTTGGATGTTCGGCTGTTCGGATGTGTTCAAGCACTCGTGCGGGGTAGATGGACGCCATCTTGTTCACCGAGCCGCTCATCGCATCCGTGGCGATCTTCGGGTACAGCCCCAGCACAAGGCATAGCACAGCCAGCGGAACCAGCACGCCGATCTCCCTCATGGTGAGGTCCGCAGGCAGTTTTTGCTCGCTGTGGTGATGATGATGGTGGTGGTGATGGTGCGGCTCTTTGAGCGGGCCGAAGACAACCTTGCCCACCATGATGAGCAGGTACATCGCAGCGACGATCATGCCCGCACCAGCAAACGCCGCATACCACGGACCGAGCACGCCGGGATGCGTAACATTGTCAGGCGTGGAGATGAACGCGCCGATCAGGCACAGGAACTCGCTGACAAAGCCGTTCAGACCGGGCAGGCCGACCGACGCCAGTACGAAGAAAACCATGAAGAACGCCCAGATCGGCATGCGGCGAGCAAGGCCGCTCATGTGATCCATCTCGCGCGTGTGATACCGCTCGTAGATCATGCCGATCAGGAAGAACAGCGCGCCGGTGGAAAGGCCGTGGTTGATCATGTACAGCACTGAACCTTGCAGGCCGAGCGGGTTGAGAGCGAACAACCCGAGCACACAGAAGCCGAGGTGGCTCACGGATGAATACGCGATGAGCTTCTTGATGTCCGTCTGCACCCAGCAGATGAGACCTGCATACAGGATGCCAATGATTGAAAGCACTGCGATCAGCGGGGCGTACTCAATCACCGCTTCGGGCACCATCGGCAGCACAAAGCGGTACAACCCGTACGTGCCGAGCTTCAACAGCACCGCAGCCAGAATCACAGAGCCTGCCGTTGGCGCTTCGGTATGCGCGAGCGGGAGCCATGTGTGAACCGGGAACAGCGGAACCTTGACAGCAAAGCCCGCCATCAAGGCCAGCAGAATCCACGATTGCTCCGTGAGCGACATCGTGGATGCGAACGCAGTAAGCGAGGGGATGTCGAAGTTCCATGCCCCCGCAGCGATTGAATATTGCCACGCTACGTACAACAGGCCGGCAAGCGCAATGAGCGAGCCGGTGAATGTGTAAATGAAGAACTTGATCGACGCTTTGTCGCGATTCTCACCGCCGTAGATGGCGATGAGGAAGAACATCGGTACGAGCGTGAACTCGAAACAGATGTAGAAGAGAATGAGGTCGGTGGCGATGAACACGCCGACCATGGCTGCCAGCATGACCAATAGCCAGCCGTAATACTCACGCAGACGATCCTGCACTGCGGTGAATGAACCCCACACGCAGAGCGGCATGAGGAACGTGGAGAGCAGTACAAGAAGCATGGCGACGGAGTCCGCACCGAGGCCGATCGTGATGCCGAATCGGTCCAGCCAGGGATACGTCTCCACCAGTCCGAACTCCGCCGTGCCCCATACGCCGAACACAGGCATGAGCGCGAGGCTGTAGAGGAAGGTGAGGATGGACGTCCCCATCGCGATCCACTTCGCCTGATGAGGCGGCGCGAAGATGATCGCCAACGCGCCAACCAGCGGGATGATGAGAAGCCACGGGGCCAGCATCAGTCTGCTCCTCCCATCCATCCGTTCAGAGCCTGAATCATCGGCGGAACAAGGATGACCAGAATCGCCACCAGCGCAACGCCTGCCGCCATCGTTACTGCATACGACTGCAACACGCCGTTCTGCAGAGGCTGGAACGCCCGGCCGAAGATGCGAGGCAGCTTCGCGGTGCCGTTCACCAGCAACGCATCAATGATGTAGCGGTCGAAGAGCGCAAAGATGTGCGAGATGACCCATAGTGGTGCGCGAACAAGGGCATGGTACAGCTCATCCACATACCACTTGTTCTCCATCGCGGTGGGCAGCCAGCGCGTCAGTGGGTTCGCGAGCAGTGCGCCTCGAAGTGAGTCCGCAGCTTTGCGGTTGAGCAGATGCAGATAGAACGAGATCGCGATGCCAATGAAGCCGACGATCGCTGAGACGAAGTACATCGCCTTGTGCGGGTCGAAGCCGAGAATCGTTCCATGATCGTGATGTGTAGCGACGACCTTCGCGGATGAGTCCGCCACCATCTGCTTCACCCAGCCGTTGCCTTTTTCCGGGGCGAAGTAAGCCAGAGCAGCGACGATCGCTCCAACAGTGATGGCTACGAGAACGAAGTTGATCGCCAGACGAGGCGCGTGTGGCTCGTGATGGTGGTGATCGCCATGATGATGGGCGTGCTCCGCAGCCTTTTTCGTCGGCTCCGCATGAGAGCGGTCCGTTGAGTGGGCATGTTCGTCATGCGCTTCATCTTCACCATGATGCTCATCGCCCATTTCATAGTGTGCAGGCCCGGCGCACACGCGGAACCACACGCGGAAGGTGTAGTACGCGGTGAGACCCGCCGTGAACAGCAGCACCCAGCCGATCGCTGCATGATGATTCGCAAACGCCTCGCCGAGGATGACGTCCTTGGAGAAGTAACCGCTGGTGCCGGGGAACCCAGCGAGGCAGAGGCAGCCGATGAGCATGGTCCACGCCACGATCTTCCAGCCCGCCATGTGCCGCAGGCCGGACAGTTTTCGCAGGTCGAGCTGGCCCGCAAAGCCGTGCATGATCGCGCCGCAGGTGAGGAAGAGCACCGCCTTGAAGAACGCATGGGTGAAGACGTGGAACGCTGCGCCGTAGGTCGTCATCACGCCGATGCCCGCAAACATGAAGCCAAGTTGCGAGACGGTGGAGTACGCCATGATGCGCTTGATGTCGTACTGCGCCATGCCGATGGTCGCGGCCAGCAGCGCCGTGGCGGCTCCGACCCACGCCACCGTGGGCAGTGCGAGTTCATGGAAGCCCATGACCGGGAACATCCGAGCCAGCAGATAGACGCCTGCCGTTACCATCGTCGCTGCGTGAATGAGCGCGGAGACCGGCGTCGGGCCTTCCATGGCATCGGGCAGCCAGACATACAGCGGAAGCTGCGCCGATTTGCCGAACGCGCCGAGCATGAGCAGGAAGGGAATGGCTTGAATGGACCAGCCGCCTGCTTCAGTGGAATAGCCGGTTGTCTTGAGAATGTCGAAGAGGACGTGATATTCGACGGTGCCGAAGTTGAGCCAGATCAGCCAGATCGCGAGCGCCAGCCCAAGATCGCCGATGCGGTTCATGATGAACGCCTTCTTCGCAGCGGCAACGGCGCTCGGCTTGCGATAGAAGTACCCAATAAGCCAGTAGCTGGCGAAACCCACGCCTTCCCAGCCGAGATAGAGCATGACAAGGTTGTCGCCCATCACCAGCGCGGTCATGGCGAAGAGGAAGACGCTGACACCCGCGAAGAACCGTGTATAGCCCTTGCCGACATCTGCTTCCATGTATTCACTGGCGTACAGCGCGATCAGTGTGCCGAGGCCGGTAACAAACAGCATCCACAACAGCGTGAGGGAATCGACATACAACGAGAAGTTGGCGACGAACGATCGGCCGCTGCCTTCACCCCATGAAATGTTGATCCAGTCGAAGATGTGAATGTGAAGCGGGTTGCCGGACGAATGGCTGAAGAACAGCGCGAGCGTGGTGAAGAATGACGCGCCGAGAAAGCCGACGGTGATCCACGCCGGAGCCTTGCTCTTGACGCGCAGCGCAGCACAGACGCCGCACAGCGCGAGCGAGATGAGCGGCAGCCAGAGAATCAACGAAGCCCAGGATGGACCGGCAGTTGGCATAGGAGGGAAGAGAAGCCGCTGACAGCCGTTACGCTGCCGCCTCGCCGAGTTCAGACCATTCCTCGGCGCTGAGAGTTTCCTTGCGACGATACAGAAGTACGACGAGAGCGAGAGCGAGCGCTGCTTCCGCAGCGGCGACCGTCAGAATGAAGATGACAAAGACCTGGCCTGAAATGTCCATGTGGTAGCGGCCGAAGGCGATCATGGCGATCGCCGCCGCCTGGAACATCAGCTCGGTGCAGAGGAACATGACGATCATGTTGCGGCGTGTCACAAAGCCGACGATGCCGATGATGAACATGAGCGCGCTGGTGAGCAGGTAATGGCTGAGGCCAAGCCTGCCGAAGGCTTCAAACTGCACCAGTTCCTGAGCGAGAAGCAGATCGCTCATCGCGAGCCTCCCTGCCCGGTTGAGCTTGGGCGGTCAGTCTTGCCGGTTTGACCCGAGTCGTCGTGATCTGTGTCATCCAATGCGGTCATGCGATGGAGGCCCGCAGCTTCGCGAAGCTCGTCCTCGCTCAGTTCGATCTGCCTGCGTGAAAGCACGGCTGCGCCGAACATCGCCAGCAGCAGAATGATGCCCGCCAGTTCGAGGCTCACCGGGAACTTGGCGACCAGCGCAAGACCGACATGCTGCACGTTCGTGGGCATATGTTCGGGGGTCAGCTCCACGCGCTGATGGACGCGGCCGGGCAAGGCGACATCGACAAATGCCTTGTTGCCCTCGGTGTACACCGCATCGCCTGTGCTGCGCCAGACGGCTTCTGCGCCTTCCTCAGCAACCAGACCAGCGACGATCGCATCCAGTTCGCGCGGCATGCGATTGAGTTGCAGCAGATCACGCAGTGTGGCCTGCTGTGCGGTCGGCGCATCCTTCAGGTCGGCCACGCCGTCGTACACCATGGATCCGAGCAGCGCGAGCATGAGGAAGCCCATGACGGCGGCCATCGCAGGTTCACGGGGCAGGCGGTCGTATTCAGCCCCGCTGGAAACATCGCCCGTGTCGCGGTTCGGGTCGTCTGACTGCTGGGCGAGCATGAGCACGAACATGTAGGTGATGAGGATCGCGCCTGCGTACACGATGATGAGCGCGAAGGCCATGAACTCCGCTCCGAGCAAGAGGAACAGAGCTGCTGAGCTGAGCACGACCATCACGAAATACAGCGCGGAATAAACAGGCCGCGAATGACAGATCATGCGCACGCTGGACGCAAGGGCGATGACGCTGAAAATCACAAAAAGAATCTCGGGCGAGCCGCCTTCGGGGGCGAACAGGTCAATACACGTTTTGAGCAGCCATGCAAAGACGCCCAAGCCGAGAATGATGCCCGCCACATGCCCCGCGCGACCTGTTGAACCGCCCGTCCCTGAAGCTGCAGGCTTCATCATCAGGTACAGCGCGACGGCGCCGAGTACGGACATGATGTAAAGCAGCGGTGGGGCGTGGGAGGGCATTCGATCACTCACGGGAACGACCGCCCGGCAGCCCCCATACGGGTGCTTTTCGGGGGCCGAAAGCGGGTGTCCGATGACTGCGACCGGGTCATTCCGGCTCGTCAGACATCGGGTTGAGCAGCAAAGGTGGGCAAGATAAACGTGCCTTGCCATTCCCGCAACTGACTGCGTTCGCGAATTCACAAAGTGAATGCAGACCATCTCCCCACGCTGGCGGCCCGCCGATAGGATGCGGCACGGTATGTCGCAGAGAGAAATGGGCTTCCGCCGCCATCTGCCCAACGCCTTGACGGTCCTGCGGCTGTTTATCGCAGCAGGCTTCTTTCTCGCGCTCAATCAGTATCGCTTTCCCTCAATCAATGTCGGATGGGCCAACCTCGCCATTGTGCTGTTTATCGCTGCCGCACTGACAGACATGCTGGACGGCTATCTGGCAAGGCGGTGGAAGGTCGAATCCGTGTTCGGCAGGCTGATGGACCCGTTTTGCGACAAGGTCCTTGTGCTCGGCGCGTTCATCTACCTCGCGGGGCCTCGATTCGTCATCCCGGAGCGCGTCATTGAAGCCTCTTTCTTCGTGATGGCCACCGGCGTGTATTCATGGATGGTCGTGATCATCTTCGCGCGTGAGCTGCTTGTAACCAGTATTCGCGGCTCGCTGGAGTCGATGGGTATGAGCGGCGAGGCCATATGGGCAGGCAAAGCGAAGATGATCCTTCAGTCCGTCGCCATTCCAGTCGTGATCTTTATTGCGGTGAATATTGAGCCGCATCGCGCTGAAGAAGCATGGAAGCCGTGGGCATACTGGGCGGGCTGGTTCCGTGATGTGCTGGTGTATGTCACGGTGATCGTAACAGTCTGGTCCGGCTGGCCGTATGTGATGGGCCTTCGCCGCGTTCTCGCACGCCGAGCGGAAAGGGGCGCAGCGTGAATATTCGCGGCGGTCTTGTTACGGCGGGCGGCCTTGGGTTGATGCCGATCGCACCCGGAACGTGGGGGTCACTTCCGCCAGTGGCCTTGGCGTTCGGCATGGCGGCACTCGCCGTGCCCGTGTGGATGATGGATGTCTCACTCATCCTGCTTACCATCGCGTTCTCCATCGCGTGCGTCCGTTTTGGCGACTATGCAGAACAGCGCTTCGGACGAAAAGACCCGTCGCAAGTTGTAGCGGATGAAGTGGCGGGCCAATCGCTTGCGCTGCTGATGCTGCCGTGGCGACAGCCGGCAACCAGTGCCGATTGGATGTGGAACATCGGTCTCGCGATGATGGCGTTTGCATTCTTTCGCATCTTTGATGTTACGAAAGTGCCGCCCGCAGCGCAAGCTCAGCGATTGCGCGGCGGATGGGGCATTCTCGTGGATGACCTGGTCGCAGGCATTTATGCGCTGATCGCCACACACATGTTGGCGTACTTCGTGCTGCCGATGATTGTTTGATCGCGATTACGGCTGCGATTCACGATTCATCTCGTCGATCTCGTCTTCAAGTTCGATGATCTCGGTTGCAGCGCGGCGTCGCAATGGTGCCGTAACTTCAATCAGCGCGGCCCCGCAGAGCAGGCCGTAAGCCAGTTCAGCCTGTATCAAGCCGTGGTGGAGCGCGATTGCTGCAACAGTAAGTTGCGTTGGGCCGCATGCCATGGAGCCGAGTACGAGGCGCATCGTGCGCAAAAGACGCCGTCCGCCGGGTAGCATCGCGCCGACGACCGCGCCGAACCACCGCCCATCGCCGCTGAGAATCGCGAAGGCGAGAATCGGCCAAAGCGAAAAATGAATCAGCAGCTCGATCTTCACGGTTGTGAGCGCAGCGAGCATCGGAATGAACAGCCACACCGCGGCGGTTCGTAGCATGCGTGAGAGCATAAAAGGCAGAATCCAACCGGGCAGTAGTGCCATCAGCGGTGAAGCAATCAGGAACCCCTCGACGCCTGCGTTTCGCCAGACGGCCCAACTGACTGTTGCAATTGCAATCACCGAAGCGAATCGCCCGGCGGCTTCAACAGTACGCGCTCCGCCGATCTCGGCGCGATCCGCTTCATTACGATCCGCAGTTCGCAATCTCCACGGGCCGATCATGACCGCAGCGGAAGCCAGCAACGATGCTGTTTCATCAAAGCCAAACCACGCCCGGCAGCAGAAGTACGCAGCAGCGCCGGGCAAAGCGGCGGACCACGTGCCGATGCTCAGTGGTGCGATCCAGCCTGCGCCTGATTGTGAAGCACGTTGCGACCCGCCAGCCCCCAGCAAAACGAAAACCACCGCTATCGCGCAGAGCACACGCATTGGAAACTGATCTCGCCGGCGCGCATCCAATAAGGCCGCTTCAAGGCGCTGACGCTCAATCAGGTGCTGTTCCGCAGCGTCCCGCTGATCGTCGAGGTTCGTGCCCGCATGTTCCGAAGCAAGCATCGCCGCCACCTGCTGCCGCGTTGTCTCATCCAGCAGTTGGCGTTGCTCCATGCCGCCCACGAACAGGGATTCATGAATATCGGCCAACGCAGGAATGCGCCCCATGATCGTGGGGCCGAGGACGATGCCTGCGACGATCCCGCCGATGACCGGCCAGCCTGAGCACCCGGCCAGACGCAGGATCGCTGCGCAGAGCATGGACGCTCCGCAGAGGATTGCGGCGAGGAGCAGGATGGAGCCAATCATACTCAGCAGAATAGCTCGGCTACGATGCAGCCGCATGAGCAGCAGGCTTGCAACAAGCGCATGGCGGATCGGGCCGTCGCGGCATGTGTCGCTCGACAGGCCTCGGCTGATCGGCATCCTCAACGTCACGCCCGACAGTTTCTCAGACGGTGGCCAGTTTCTCGATCCGGCGGCGGCAGTCGATCAGGCCCAGCGAATGATCGCAGAAGGCGCGGATATCATCGACATCGGCGGTGAATCGACAAGACCCGGCGCTCAGCGAGTTGATGCAGATGAACAAATCGCAAGAGTGATTCCCGTCATCAAGCGGTTACGTGATGTCAGCAATGTCGTCGTCTCCATCGACACCACATGTTATGAAGTGGCTTGTGCGGCGATTGACGCTGGCGCGAGTATCATCAACGACGTAGCCGCGGGTACCGAGGATGACCGCGTGCTATCACTCGCAGCAGCGCGGCAGTGCGGGTTGATTCTGATGCACCGGCTCAAACCGCCTGACCGTGATTCGTACAGTCATCAGTATGCAATCGCCCCGACATATGAAAATGTTGCTGCGGATGTCCGCTCATTTCTCGTTGAGCGTGCAGAAGCGGCGATCGCAACTGGCGTTCATCGGTCGGCCATTGTGATTGATCCCGGCCTTGGGTTCGGCAAATCTGTTGATCAGAATTATGAACTGATTCGACGATTCGATGAACTCGGCGAGGCGGGTTATCCCGTCCTTTGCGCTGCAAGCCGTAAAAGCTTCATTGGTGCCGCGGGCGGCGAACACGTGCCCAATCGTCGTGTGGCGGGGTCCGTCGCTGTGGCGGTGGCGGCGTTCGTCCAGGGTGTGAGGCTGTTTCGCGCCCACGATGTCGCGCCGCATCGCGAAGCTCTGGCGGTGGCGGCGAGAATCATGCCGTAATCCGCGAGGCTGCCCGACCCGCCTGAGTGTGCTACGATTGTGCCTACCGTTTCTGAATCCCAATCTTCCTATAGAAGGAGAGTTCGTTATGGCAAGCCAGACCGTCATCGAGCTGACGGACAGCAACTTTGAGAAGGAAGTCATCAAGTCCGATGTCCCCGTACTCGTGGACTTCTGGGCCGAATGGTGCCAGCCGTGCAGAATGCTCGCACCGACGATCGATCAACTGGCGGATGAATACGAAGGCCGCGTGAAGGTTGGCAAGGTTGATACCGACTCCAATCGAGAGGTTTCAGTCAAGTTCGGCATCAGCGCGATTCCGACGGTCATCCTCTTCAAGGGCGGCGAAGTGAAGAAGAAGTTTGTCGGCCTGACACCCAAGGATCAGTTCAAGAACGCGATTGAAGCGGTCGCTGGCTGAGCGCAAGCTATTCACCCTACAAATCATTCATGGAGCGGTCTGCCTGAACAAGGCGGGCCGCTTGTCATATGAGACCTGTATCATGCAGGTATGCGATCGACCACTCCCGTGATTCGTTGTGTGCTAGTTCTGCTGCTGCTTGCTCAGTCGGTTCGTGCAGATTTGCAGCCGATTGTTGCGACGGACCTGCTCAGGATTCGTTCGATCAGTTCGATTGATGTCGCAGCGGATGGCGCGAGAGCCGTATTCGCCGTGCGTTCTATTGCAGAAGAAGCGGGCAAGAAGCACGCATGGAGCTACCGTTCGCATCTGTACCTTGTTGAACTTGGCCCCGTTGAGAGTGAGCCACGCCAGCTCACCTTCGGCGATCGAAACGACCGGTCTCCTCAGCTTTCGCCGGATGGTCGGCGCGTGGCTTTTGTGCGAGGCGACGAAGACACGCCGGGCCGATCGCAGGTGTGGGTGATGCCTGTCGATGGCGGCGAGGCAAGGCAGGTTACGTCTCTTCCGCACGGCGCGTCGTCGCCTCGATGGTCGCCCGATGGCAAATCGCTGCTGGTCAGTTCGGCCCTGCCAATGTCGGAGATTGACGGCTCACCGGCATGGCCTTCCGAGCGGCCGCGCCGATCGTGGAATGACGCAATGCCCTCAGATGAAATCACCGCAAGGCCGGACGGAACACGAGAAGAAATCCGCGCCTGGCTGGAGCAGAACGCGAAGGAGATGAACCCCTTCGTCATCACGCGGGTGGACTTTCAGGAAGAGCAGCGGTTGCGCGGCGAGATGCGATTCGAGCATCTCTTCATCGTCGATCCGAACAACACGCAGGCGCCTCGAAGAGTGACGGCTGGTTTTTACGATCATCAGGAAGCCCAGTTCATGCCGGATGGTCGGCGGATCGTGTACGCCGCCAGGAAGCCGACAGACCAACACCCTGATCGAGTACGCACACGTGACCTGTGGAGCGTGAACACAGACGGTACCAATGATCGAATGATCCTGGCGGTGGATGGTGTGCGTCTCGGCACGCCTCTGCCCAGCCGCGATGGCGCAGTGCTGGCATTTGTCGGGCAGAAGCAGGATGAACCTGCATTCCGTCAATCACAACTCGGCATGGTACAGCTCGGCCAGGATGGCGCAGCGGTCGGCGAGCCGGTGTGGCTGACCGACGAAAACAGCTTTGATGCCTCCGTGCGCAGCCCGCAGTGGATGCCTGCACGTGCTGCAATTCTCTTCAGCACAGCGCGGCAGGGCGGTTTTCCGCTGATGATGATGAGTCAGGGGCTGCCGCGACCAACAGCGGTCGTCGAGGAGCATCACGGCATGCCGCTTGGCGTCCATGCGTTCGGTGTGGGCGGCGGAGCGATTGTGTACAGTCAGACTTCCGCCATGAACCCGTGTGTGTTGCGCGTTCGTGATGGGCGCAGCGATCGACTGCTGATGGACCTGAATGCGTGGACGGCGGAGAAGGAACTCTCCATCCCATCTGGCGGCTGGATCACGCGGCCGGACGGTACGCGCGTGCAGTATTGGCTCATGGAGCCGACCAGACGCGAACAGGGGAAAAAGTATCCGCTCGTGTTGCAGATTCATGGTGGACCGAGCGCGATGTGGGGCCCCGGCGAGGCCAGCATGTGGCACGAGTTTCAACTGTTCTGCGCATGGGGTTATGGCGTGGTGTATGCCAACCCGCGCGGCTCCGGCGGATATGGCTACGCCTTCCAGCGAGCGAACTATCAGAACTGGGGCGATGGCCCGGCAGGTGATGTGCTAGCTGCCGTCGATCAGGCGCTCATGCAGGAATGGGTGGACCGCGATCGACTGGTCATCACCGGCGGCAGTTACGCGGGGTATCTCACGGCGTGGATTATCGCGCACGATCACCGGTTCAAGGCCGCCGTCGCCCAGCGCGGCGTGTATCACCTGCCTACGTTCTTCGGTGAAGGCAATGCGTGGCGGCTGGTACCGTGGGCGATGGGCGGCGCGCCGTTCGATTCCCGCTTCAGGCAGATCATCGACCGCGAAAGCCCATTCACCTATGTCTCGCGCATTCGCACGCCGCTGCTCATCAAGCACGGCAGCGAAGACCTGCGCACCGGTGTTTCTCAGAGTGAAATGCTGTACCGCGCGTTGAAGCATCTGGACAGGCCGGTGGAGTACGTGCGCTACCCCGGCGCAGGGCATGACATGTCGCGCACCGGCCCGCCGAAGCAGCGGCTGGATCGTCTGAACCGAATGATCGAGTTCTTTGAGCGATACATTGAGAACCCGCGGCCCGCGCCGGGTGAGTGACGTCAGTGACACGTTGTTGCTGCACGCTTGTAAAATGCGTTGAAGCGAATTGCTCATATTCCGCCATGCTCACCCTAACCAATCTCCGCAAGTCATTCGGTCGCACTGTTGCGGTGGATGGCCTGTCGCTGGAAATTCGCGAAGGCGAGGTCTTCGGTCTGCTGGGGCCGAATGGGGCGGGGAAGTCGACAACCATCAACATGATCATCGGTCTGCTCGAGCCGGATAGCGGCGTGGTCGATGTGCAGGGGTTCGGCAGGCCGGATTCTCCTGCCACGCGCGCCCGCATCGGTGTCGCACCGCAGTCGCTCGCCCTGTACGACGAACTTTCCGCACGAGAGAACCTCATCTTCTTCGGGGGGATGTACGGCATGTCTGGCGCCGGACTTCAAAGCCGCGCAGATGAACTGCTCGAAGCCGTCGGCCTCACCGATCGCGCGGGTGATCGCGTGAAGGGATTTTCTGGCGGCATGAAACGCCGATTGAACATCGCCGTCGCGCTCGTGCACGATCCGCCCATCCTGCTGCTTGATGAGCCAACGGTCGGTGTCGATCCGCAGTCGCGCAACGCGATTCTGGAAACGGTCCGCACGCTCGGCGCTGGCGGCAGAACCATCATCTACACCACGCACTACATGGAAGAGGCACAGCGGCTGTGCGATCGCGTGGCGATCATGGATCATGGTCGCCTCCTCGCATTGGGAACGGTCGAGCAGCTTCTGGCGCAGCATGGCGGTGAGAGCGTTGTGCGAATCGAGCGTGCGCAGGGTGAGGAGCGCATTCGCACCGGAGAGCCGCTACAGGAGATCACTCGCGCGCTGGCGGAGGAACACGCCGTCCTCGCCGTCCATATCGATCGGCCAAATATCGAAACCGTTTTCCTCAACCTCACCGGCAGGAGCCTGCGAGACTGATGCGCGCCATCCTCACACTTGCCGCGAAGGACATCCGCCTGCTGATGCGCGACCGCGTTGGCTTCTTCTTTGTGTTCTTTTTCCCATTCCTGATGGCCGTGTTCTTCGGCACGATCTTTGCAGGTGGGGGCGGCGGTTCCAGCCGGGGCATTCCTGTCGCAGTTGTGCTGGAAGACCAAGGCGAAGAAGCAGTCGCCTTCGTCAACAAACTCGAACGCGGCGAGCAGATGGAGGTTACTCGTGTCGAGAATCGCGCTGACGCAGCGGATATGGTGCGACGCGGCAAACTCACAGCGTTCATCGTCGTCGAAGAGGGCTTTAGTCAGGCCAGCCGACGTATCTTCTGGGGCGATCCCATGCGGCTCTCGCTCGGCGTTGATCCTTCCCGCTCCGCAGAGGCCGCCATGCTTGAAGGCCTGCTTACCGCAGCGGTGTTCGAGGAGATGCAGTCGATGTTCGCGGATACGCAAACGATGACAGGCAGCGCACGTGATGCGCTGGATTCGCTGCGAAGCGCTGAGGCGAGCGATGTACCCGGTCGCGACGTGCTCGAGAAGTTTCTCATCGAACTGGATACCTTTTTGGTCGAGATGCCTGCTGCTGATGCGCAGTCTGCAGACGGTGGCGACGAGGCGGCGGGAGTCGGGCGGGCCGGTGGCGGTGGGCTGGGTAACTGGAACCCGATCAGTATCACGCGCAGCAACATTGCGCCCCGTCGCGATGGTGTCCCCGCCAGCAGTTACGCCATCTCCTTTCCGCAAGGCATCATCTGGGGCTTGATCGGCTGCGCAGCAGGCTTTGGCATTAGCCTCGTCACCGAGCGCACACGCGGGACGCTCGTCCGCCTGCGCATGGCGCCGATTCCATCGTGGCATGTCCTTGCAGGAAAGGGGCTGGCGTGCTTCGCGACGACCGTGGGCGTGACATCGCTGTTATTGCTCGTCGCACGTTTCATCTTCGGCGTGCAACCCGGCTCGCCCGTCCTGCTGGCTGCTGCGGTGGTCTGCTCCGCCGTCGCGTTCGTCGGCATCATGATGCTGCTCTCTGTGCTCGGGAAAACCGAAGCCGCAGCGGGCGGCATCGGCTGGGCCGTGCTGCTGGTGATGGCGATGCTCGGCGGCGGCATGGTGCCGCTCTTCCTCATGCCCGGCTGGATGCAGTCCATCAGCCACATCAGCCCCGTCAAGTGGGCCGTGCTCGCGCTGGAAGGCGCGATCTGGCGAGGCTTCAGTCCGGCGGAAATGCTCCTCCCCTGCGCAGTGCTGCTCGGCGTCGGCGCGGGAGGCTTCCTCCTCGGCAGCAGGTTGTTCCGATGGAGTGAGGATTGATCGGCAGACGATCGCTGCGCGCGCGGAGCGCATCGACCGACACGCCACCATACCGCGAAGCGATACTCACCGCGCACACTTTGTGGAAACGTATGGCGCGCACGAATGAAATTGAGTTCGCGGAGTGTCTGCTTCCCGTTCCAGTGATCACACTTGGTGAACACTTCTGCGCGCGCACACGCCACGCTCCGCCCTTCTCCGGCAGCGGTGTCACGCATGGCACCCACAGCGTATTCATGTGCTTGGCCAACACATCCGCGCGTTAAGATGCGATTCATCTCGACCATTCACAAAGACGAACGCTCCGCATTCTCACTGCATTCCTGAAAAGGGCGGAAGTTTGACGGTGGGGTCCGTCGTCGTCGCCGCGCCGTTTCCATCAAGGTCCGCAGGCCACCCCCGGCAATGATGCCGGGCCTCGCCGTAGGCGTTACGCGCCACGCGCCACCCGCTCCAGCAGGGTTCCGGTAGCGCGGTTCAGCGTAATCGCTGCGTTACGACATTTTCTCAAAGAACACTGGCGCGGTTGCGGCGGCGTCTTCGCGTTCTCTGGCGTGCGGACGGTGCTGGCATGGAGCCTGCGCGAGAGATGAGCGTCCGCGTCGCATCGAACTCCTCAAGCAACAGAAAGGTAGGCATCATGTTTTTCTCCAACCGTACACAGAGAGTGCGCTTCGGTACTCCCGTTTCATGTAGCGCAATCGCGCTCGTCACTGCTGTCGCAGCGGGACCGGCGGCGCTTGCAGGCGAGATCAAGGGCGGGCCTGGCGCGAATCACTGGGACGGCAGCGTGAATCAGTCCTGGCAGGTGGCAGGTAACTGGAGCACCAATCAGGTGCCAGGCGCTGGCGCTTCCGCAATCGTCGTGGGCGGGCCGCTTTACAACGTTTTTCTTCATGGCAACACGGCCAATCTGAACAGTCTTTTCCTCGGCGCGCTGCAGACGATTTCCACCAATGGTCATCGCTTGGAAGTGATGAGCGGCGAGCGCAGGACAACCGTAACGGGGGGCGTGGATTCCGTGCTTTATGTCAATCCTCGTATTGGCGGCGGATGGGGATTCCGCACGAATGAACTGTCCGTTCAATCGAACGCGCGGCTTGGGATGTCTGGCGGGCACGCACGAATTCACGATCAACTCACGCTGCTCACCGGCGGGCAGATTACGGGTTACGGTCTGGTTGAGGTGATCTCGCCAAAGCCCGCCGCGTTCAATGGTCTTGCGGGTGGTCCTTTGACTGTTTCAGGCGGCGATCTTCGCATCGTGGTGAGCAACGGCGGCAGCATGGTTCTGCCGAATGTTGTAAACGTAACACAGGCAGGGCGCACGCTGGAGCTTGATGGGCCTCTGTTTCTGCCGATGGGAAATCTCAACCTTGGCAACGAGTGTACAGTCGATTTCGGCAATACCACAACGATCAACGGCACTTTGAGCGCGAGTCCCGGCGCGGCAAACTCGTCGTACATCGTAGGCAGCGTGGTGAACGTCAATGGTGATGCGGCGGTGCAGAATGGCGGCCGTCTGGTGTTTGAATCGCCTGTTTTCTTCGGTTCCGGTGGCACGACTTCGATCTATGCCAACGCCACGATGGAGTTTCAGAATGTGCACGATGCTGCGAGCGGTCATCTGATGACAATCGCCAACGGCGCTCGGGTGCTCATGAAAGTCGGCCAGTTTCTCACGATGTGGTCTGGCGACATTCAGGTCTCAGCGGGAGGCATCATCGATCTGGACGGTCCGTTTGCTTCATGGGCGCACAACGGCAACTTGACGCTGGCTGGCTTTGCAAATCGCAGTCGCATTCAAGGGAATGCTGCGTTCCGCGCCTATGGCGACGTGCGCGTTACAGGCACCGGTGCGGTTGTTGATGGAGCGATGGAATTGATGCCCTCTGGTACGTTGGAGATCGTCCATCCCACGGGTGAGCTGATCGTCAACGGTACGTTTCGTGTGCAGCATATGGCAACGATCTTCGGTAGCGGTCGGCTTGAAATCGGCTCTACCGGTCGGGCCTTTGCAGCTGAGCCGGTGTACTTCGATGTCGGTGTGCTGAACGGCGGTACGTTTGAAATCGGTCTGAACGAGAGCGAAGTTGGTTTGCTGAACATCCTCGGCAACTACACGCAGCAGGGAAGCGGTCGTCTGGCCATGGATATTGCAAGCAACGCACCGCAGGGAGCGGACTACTTTTCGCTCACCGGCGCTGCAACTCTTGCGGGCGAGTTGAACATTGAACTGCTGAACGGGTTTGTGCCTGCGATCGGCGATATGTACACGGTGCTGTGGGCTTCGAACGGCATCTCCGGCACATTCGACTCCGTCACCGGAGCGCCGGGTTTCAGCGTGACGTATGAGCCTCACCATGTCAGGATCACCTACGTCGGCGTTCCCGTCTGCCCGACCGATCTCAACGGCGATGGCGCAACCGATGTGTCTGATCTGATCATTCTGCTCGCGGCGTGGGGCACATGTGGTGGATGCAATGCCGACATCAACGGTGATGGCAGCGTTGACGTGCAGGACCTTCTCATTCTCCTCGCGAACTGGGGCGGCTGCGCGTAATCGGCGTGTCGCAACGGTCACGCCATGACCGTCAGTTCCGATTGTCATGATTGTGGTTTTACCCCTCGCCACAGAAGCGCGCTCCTTCATCATGAAGGAGTGCGTTTTCTTTTGTGTGCATCGCGGCGCGATGGGCGTGTGGTTTTCGCGTCATGGATATCGGGCGATGTATCGCAGCAATGCGAGTGCTCCGAGTGGGGCTTTGTCGATTGGAATCGCGATGGTGCGGCGGCCGTGTTTAGTCTGCCCAGCCTCCTGATTCCTCCATGTGTGATCGGAGGGAAGGAAGAGAGAGGCCTGCAACACGGCTTCCTGCGTTCCTGCTCGCCGGACTTCAGGCAGGGAACCTGAGGCATCGGAATCGAGGCGAACGCACAGCGAGCAGCGCTACAGGTCAGGTAACCGCGCTCTGTATCCAGGCGGAGCGCGGTTTTTCTTTGATTTTCTTGGCGCGATTGCGGCGCAAATTCCGCGTCGTGTATAACGCCCCATCCAGGGGCCTCAGAACCCGATTTCGCCAGGTGATTGCGTCAAACTTATTCTCGAAGAAGGCATCTTCCGGGCCGTGGGTCCGGGCAGTTCTTCTTTCCTGCACTCGTTTGTGCGCCCGCACTGGTACACTCGATACAGCAGGAGCACGCTGAGAAGGCATAGGTTATGGATGGGGCTGGCTGCGTGACTTATGAGTGATATTCCCGGCGACATCACGCTGCTCATTCGCGCTTCAGCCTCGGGCGAGGTAACAGACACCAATCGCCTGATGGTTGCCATCTATGACGACCTCAGACGGTTGGCGGCGAGTCACCTTAAGCAGGAACGGTCGGACCATACACTTCATCCCACGGCTCTGGTGCATGAAGCGTACATTCGACTCGTCAACCAGAGGACGGCACAGTGGAACGACCGGCTGCACTTCTTTTCGATAGCATCCCGGATCATTCGTCGCATTCTGATTGACTATGCACGCGAGCGTCAGGCGGCGAAACGTGGCGGGATGCAGCGAGCCGTGGCGATTGAGCAGTTCGATGTCGCCGCACCGCAGCGAGAGCTGGACCTTGTCGCACTGGATGAAGCATTGAGCGAACTGGCAGAACTGGACGAGCGGCAGGCGCGAATCGTGGAACTGCGTTTTTTCGGCGGTCTTTCGATTCCCGAAATATCTGCAGCCCTCTCAATTGGTCGTCGAACTGTTGATCGAGAGTGGCAGGTGGCGCGAGTATGGCTGTATCACCGACTGTCCGAGTTTGAAACGGAGCGGGTTGATGGCGTCGGAGCGTGAACTCGCGAAGCGATCGCATGCCATGCTGCGGCGCGTGATGGATGTGGAGCCGCCATTGCGACGCGCGTTTGTACACGATGTATGTGCAGACGACCCTGAACTGGCAAAACGATTGCTTGAACTGCTTGATGCTGCGGAACAGACCGAGGCTTTTCTCGATGTTCCCGCATTGGCGATGGAGGCAGATCAACAGTCACACATGCCAGATGCAGTAGGCAGTTACCTTGTGGTGGGTGTGCTGGGCGTGGGGGGCATGGCAACGGTGTACGAGGCGATTCAAGAGCAGCCGAAGCGTCGCGTCGCGTTGAAGGTGCTGCATCAGAGCATGACCCACACCGATGCGTATCGGCGGTTTCTGTTCGAGACCGAAACGCTGGCGAAGCTTCACCATCCGGGGATCGCGCAGATTTACGAAGCGGGAGCTGCACCCCTCGGCGAGGCAGGACCGGCACCGTTCTTCGCCATGGAGTTGATATCGGATGCCACGCCGATCACGGCCTGCGCTGAGCGTCACGAGCTGACATTGCGAAGAAAAGTCACCATGCTCGCTGATGTGTGCGATGCCGTTCATCATGGGCATCAGCATGGCGTGATTCATCGCGACATCAAACCCGGCAACGTGCTGGTGGACGGTGAGGGACGACCGAAAGTAATCGACTTCGGCATTGCGCGCACGACCGAACCGACGGATTCGCTGACGGCTGCGCGAGATGTGCACCAACTCATCGGCACGCTGAACTACATGAGTCCGGAGCAATGTGGTGCAGAAAGCGAACTTGATATTCGGACGGATGTGTATTCACTGGGCGTACTGCTGTATGAAATGATCTGCGGGCGGCTGCCGCACGATCTTTCCGGATTGCCGCTTCCTGCTGCGTTGCGAGTGATTGTTCACGATCAGCCGCGCCGTCCTGCGTTGGTTCAGGAGAAACTGGATCGCGATCTTGAAGCGATCATCATGAAAGCGATTGAGAAGAAGCCGAGCCGACGTTATGACAGCGCGTCTGCTCTTGCGGCTGATCTGCGCCGCTGGCTGAATCACGAGGCCATTGAAGCGCGTCCGCCGAGCGTGCTGGATCAATGCCGTCTGTTCGCTCGACGTAATCGCGCGTTGGTGGCAACGGGTCTTTCGATACTGCTCAGTCTTGTTTGCGTTGCAGCGCTGAGCACCATGTTCGTTGTGCGCCTGTCAGAAGAAGTCTCACGGCGACGCGATGCAGAAGAGCAATCTGTCAGGGAGCGTGATCTTGCGCGGTGGCAGGCCTATACAGCCCAGATTGCCGGCGCGCTCTCGGCGATGCAGACCGGCGACTACTACCAGATGCGCAGGCGGCTGGCTGCGGTGGAGCATGAAGGCGGCGGGTGGGAATGGCAATACCTTTCCCGGTTGGCGGAGCGAAGCCTCAGCAGCATTGAAGCGCACGAGGTGTTGACGACTGATCTCGTGCCTAACCGTGACTGGACTCGCTTCCTCACGACTGCAGCTGACGGTTCCGTGAAACTGTGGAACGCTGCAGACATGAAGCAGCTTGCTGCGTACAGGAGCGAATCCGGCGCGAGCGTGTTCACCGCATGTTTTGTGCCACGCCGGTCTGCCATTCTCGCGGGCGATGACGACGGTGTCGTGCGCCTGCTTGATGACACAACGCTTGAACTGATTGAGGAAATGCAGATATTCCCCGCGTTCGTTCGAAGCGTCGGCGTGCTGCCTGATGACCGAATCGCCATTACAGCGGCGAGCGGGAGGGCGACGATTCTGACACTTGAGCCGCGAAGCCAAACACCTTTTGCGACCGATCAGCCCGGCGGCTTCAGCGGGTTTGAGTTGTCGTCCGACGGCGCGTTGATGGCGACGTATAACGGTCGAGGCAGCATCTGGCTGCGCCAGTCAAGCGACTTTGCCGCCCTTCATCAGTTGACATTTCCCGGCGGCGTAAGCCAGGTGCGATTCAGTCGCGATGGGCGATTGCTGGCCGCAGTCGGCGCATCCACACGTCTCATCATCTGGAACGTCGAAGACGGGTCGGTGATGCAGGACATTCAAGTTACGCGCGGCGTGAACACGCTTCGTTCGCTTGGTTTTTCAAACGACGGGGAGTTTGTGGCAGCGGGGCTGATTCATCGCGGGATTGTGATCTGCTCCGTTCGTGATGGAAGTGTGATTGCGGAACTGGGCGGCCACACCGATGCCGTATCAGGTGTGCAGTTTGCGCCGGATGACTCCATTCTCGTTTCTGTTTCCTGGGATCGGACCATTCGGACATGGCAGGCAGAGGAGTTCGGCGCCGAGCCGGATGGCGCAACGTTGCGCGGGCATCGCGGTTATGTCAGGGCGATTGCGTTCTCGCCTGATGGATCAATGGCCGCGTCGGCATCAGTTGACGGATCGCTGCTGTTGTGGGATCCCGATTTAGCGCAGCCGATTGCGCGATTCAGCCATGACGGGAAGGCTTTGCATGCGGTCGAGTTTTCATCAGACGGGAAGCTCTTGGCAGCGGCCTGCCTTGATGGCACGGTGATCGTATGGGATGCCGCGACAGCAGAACGGGTTGCCACGCTTGTGGGCAATCGCCTCTCACTGTCATCACTGGCGTTTGATGCCAGCGGTGAGCGGATTGTTGCAGGCGCCAATGACGGGCTGGTGTATGTGTGGAACGTGCAGACAAGCGAACTCGTTCATACGCTCACGGGACACACCGCTCGATCCAACTCGGTCGATTTCAGTCCGGACGGGTCGCGGATCGCCAGCGGTTCGCGCGATCGAACCGTGCGACTTTGGGATGCGCACACAGGTGTGGAGTTGCACACGCTGACAGGTTATGAACTTGATGTTTTTGCAGTGCTCTTCAGCCCGGATGGCACGCTGCTTTATACAGGCTCGCGGGATCAGACGATTCGGGTGTGGGATGTGAAATCGGGGGCGCTGGTGGCCACGCTGGATGGACACGGGCACTTTGTTACATCGCTCTCGCTTCACCCGGACGGAACACGACTGGCAGCGAGTTCATGGTTTGGCGATGTGCTCCTTTTTGATGTGGAGACCCTTGATTTGATCGCATCGTTTCCGGCACATGAATCCGCTATTCGCGGGGTGCGTTTCAGCCCAAATGGTCGCTGGCTGGCGACTGCGTCGTATGACAGCACGGTGCGGCTGTTTGATTCGGCTTCGGTGAAGGCAGCGGAGGCAGCCAAGGCACAGGCGATCGAAAGATACGCCGCCGCAACGCACATGGTGCGTCCACTGGCTGTGCGAGCGGGGGGCGATGTTCGCGTGCTGCTTCAGTTGCTGGAAGAGGCACAGATTGATGAGCAACAGAGCCAATGGGTTCGCAAGGCGGTTCTCGCTGCCATGGCACCGGTCGAGGAAACGCCATGAAGTGATCGCAGGGCCTGCAAAGCGATTATGGCGGCGCGGCATCGGCTGTTTTTTCGCGTTGTAGATGTTGAGTCGTTCTTTTTGAGGAAATGCCCCATGCCTGTGCATCGCCATCCTGTCGCTGTTTCCAATGATGATGGCCCTTTGGCTCACATCCCGCTTGACCATGCCCTGATCTTGAGGCTTGAAGCGAGCTATCGCCTCGTGCGAGAGAAAGACTTGCAGCTTGCAGAGATTTTTTACGCGAAGCTGTTTGCCGCAGCGCCGCATCTGCGGTCGCTCTTCCGCAGCGAGCCGCAGGTACAGGCGAAGAAGCTGATCGCATCGCTTGATGCAATCGTGCGCAATCTCACCAATCCGGCAGAGAATGCGGCGATGCTCAATGCCCTCGGACGCCGTCATGTTGAATACGGTGCGAAGCCGGAGCACTACGATCTTGTCATCGAGCTGCTCATTGCGTCCATGGCCGAAGTCCTTGGGCCGAATGCGGACCCGCAACGACTGAACGAATGGCGCACCGCGCTGCGATTGGTGAGCGATCAGATGATCGCAGCCTCGAAAAGCAATAGCCCGGAAACGCCATCGCGATACACATGAACCAGTACGGTGCGTCGATGCGTTGATATGCGAACGAGATCACCTGCTCCTTCGGTTGAATGAGCGAAGCCGCTCGCATGTCGAATCACGCGCCGGTACGGCATTCGATGCCCGCGGATCGATCATAATGTTCCGAAACGTCCCGCGCGCAGGTCGGTCAACGCCTGCTGAATCTCATCATGCGTGTTCATCACAAACGGGCCGTAGGCAACGACCGGCTCGTCGATCGGTTCGCCGCCGACGATCAGCATCTCTGCGTCACTTGTTGCGTGGATCATCACGCCCTCGCCTTCCGGCGTGAGCAAGGCAAGTTGGCGCGATGTCGCCGTGTATGTCTCGTCGAAGCCAACCGTTCCGCTTCGCATGAACACAGCCGCGTTGAAACCGCTGGGGATCGGCACCTGAACCGACGCACCTGCACGGAGTTTCATATCCCACAGAATGACCGGCGTGAACGTACTCGCAGCGCCGCGCGTGCCATGCCAGTCACCAGCGATGAGCCGCACCGTTCCCGCGCCCTTTGGCAGATCAATCGTGGGAATTGCATCACTCAGGATGGTCTGGTATCGCGGCGGGTCCATTTTGTGCTTTGCCGGAAGGTTGACCCAGAGTTGCGCCATCTCCAGCACACCGCCATGCTGCGTGAACGCTTGCGAATGCTTCTCTTCGTGAAGCACGCCTGATGCTGCGGTCATCCACTGGACATCGCCTGCGCTGATGCGCCCGCTGTTGCCGCCGGTGTCTCGGTGCTCCAGTTCGCCCTGATAGACGACGGTTACCGTTTCAAAGCCTCGGTGCGGGTGCGAATCCACACCTCGCGGCCGATCAGACGGCTCGAACTTCACCGGTCCCGCATAGTCGAAAAGCACATACGGACTCAACTGCGACTGCACGGATCGCGGCGAGAACACAGAACTGACGGGGAAGCCATCACCCACCCAATGCAATGGCGGACTGGCGAGAACGGACTGAACACGCTTGTGTGCCTGCATGACGAACTCCAGTATCGGGAACGCTCTGTTTGCCCGATGGAGTGCATGATACGCATCTGTTATACATACATTCTTGCCCTATACTATCTTAGAGGATAGTGAGCTATGCCGCGATCGAAAAAAACTGTGAGTTGTCCTGTTGAGGTCACGCTGCGCGTCATCGGCGGGCGTTGGAAGGTGCTCGCGCTCCATTACCTGTTGGATGATGTGCGCCGGTTCAATGAACTGCACCGATTGCTGGGCGGCATTGCACCGCGCACGTTGACGAAACTGCTGCGCGAGCTGGAGCGAGATGGGGTCATTCATCGTCAGGTGTATCCTGAAATCCCGCCGCGCGTCGAATACTCGCTCACACCGCTCGGCCGCAGTCTTGAGCCGATTCTTTTTTCAATGGCGGACTGGGGCGAGTCGTTCTCGCGTCGGCCGCGTCGTGCATGATCCGTCCGTACTGGAATCGTCAGCGACACTTCAGCGAGGTTCATCTGCGCCGACGCGAATGAAGCGAGTGTCGAGGCGGATGGTCTGGCCAATCTCGATGTTCTTGGCGGCGGGTGGATGCCAGCCCCAGATGGCAGGCCACACGGAGACTTCCGCTTCGCGCGGGGGGATGAAGTAGTACGCCAGCGGAATACGCTGGTTGTGCAGAGGCAGCGTGCCGAAGTCAGGCCACGGGTCGATGAGATTCCGCCCGAACACGCCATTGCGCTGCATTTGCACGGGGTCGAATGGAATCCATCCCGCACCATGGAGATACAGCTCCGCCCAACTGACGAGTTCGATCTGCTCGGTGAGCGGGTGTTTGTAGATGCCGATGACTGGACGTGCAGGGATGCCGCCGGCGCGCAGCATGGCGACGCAGACGCACACGAGATCGTGCGGGGTGCCCATGCCTTTTTCTCCAGCATACTTGGCGCCGGTGATTTTCATGCCTTTGATCTCGCGGACGCCGCCGAGTTCCGTTGCAGGCTCGCTGACCTGCATTTTAGTGATGGCGAAGCGAATGAGTTCCTTGGCAGCAAGCAGCGGCGGCATGAGCCGGAGCCGGTTTTCGGTGGCGGTTTCCACTGCTTTCGCGAAGATCGGATCGTCGGATTCGATGTACGCCTGCGGCGCGAGCGCGCTGTGCACTGCTTCAGGCCATTCAGCAGGCCAGCGCAACTGCGCAGCAGCGCGATCATCGAGTTTGCTCGACCACACTTGAATCGGAATCGTCAGATTCCAGCGCAGCAGTGTGCCTTGAAATCGATCAACCGGCGCGATGAGCAAGGCGCCGCCCATCATGCCTTCAGGATCGAGCTTTGTGCGTTTGCTCAGACCTTCCACTTCGCGGTTCTGCAGCCACAGGCGCATCGTGGCCTTGTTCGTGTCGATCGTGCTGTACGGCCCGCGTGTGATGAGCGGCATCATGATCTGCGTGTTGCTCAGCTCCATCCGAGGCAGGTCCATCGTTCGGTCGCGATGGCGGCTCGTCATTGCATGCAGCGTTACCTCGAACAGAGCTTCATGCACCTGCGGCTCGGTTCGCTCCATCGGCCCGCGCGGTGGGCTGCTGAGTTCATCTGAGAGCGGCACAGCAAGCGCAACGAGAAGCGGCAGGCACAGAATGGGCATGGTTCGTCTCCTTCGCGTCGGGTTCTGTGATGCGGGCTGGGCGCGAGGCGCATCATCCGAGCGGGTTGTACGGGCTGTCGCCGAAGAAAAGCATACGACCCAAGGCGTTCAGAGTCTGCGCGAGCACGAGATTCATGATGATGATGGCGAGAAAGCTGGCGACGAAGGCTTCCGTTGCAGCGCGGCCCACCCCGGCCGCGCCAGCGCGGCAGTAGAAGCCCTTGTAGCAGGCGATCATGCCGATTGCCCCACCAAAGAAGACGCTCTTGATGAGTCCTGAAGCGGGTTCCCACCAGTGAATGAACGAGGCAGAATACTGCCAGTAGGCGTTTGCAGAAACGCCGTGGAAACCCACCGTCATCACATATCCGCCCCATACGCCGAGCAGATCGGAGTAGATGGTGAGCAGAGGCGTCATGACGAGGCAGGCGATGAAGCGAGGCACGACAAGGAACGGAATGGGATCGGTCGCCATCGCGCGCATGGCATCGAGTTGTTCTGTAACGCGCATGGTGCCGAGTTCCGCAGCGAGTGCGCAGCCGACGCGCCCTGCGACCATGACGGCGGCCAGCACCGGACCGATCTGCTTCATCACGGAGATGTTGATGACGCCGCCAAGTCGCTCTTCCTGCCCGAGCGCACGAAACGGCTCGAAGCTTTCCAAAGCGAGCACCATGCCGATGAAGCCACCGGTGATGGCAACGACGGGAATCGATGCAACGCCTACGGCGAAGAACTGCGGTGCGAGCAATCGCCAGCGCAGCCACTTACGCACGGAGACAAGCCAGCGCGTGGTGGCGATTGCAAATGTCGTGAAGCGGCCGAACTCAACGACGGAAAACAACACCAGCAAGCCGAAACGCGAGATGGAGGCAGCGATGCCCATGTCGCAACAGGATAGCCTGTTGGCAAGGAGAGATTGAATCAGCGTTGAAAAAGAAAACCCCCGACCGCAGAGCGGTCGGGGGGATGGTGAGATCAAGTGATGTTGCAACCGCCGATTACGGGCACGCGCCCCACGAGCCGAGCAGGATCAGGAGGTCCTGCACGTCCACGTTGCCGCTGCCGTTCAGGTCGATCTGCGGGTCCGCGCTGCCCCACGCGCCGAGGAGTGCGAGCAGGTCGAGCACGTCAACGGTGCCGTCGTTGTTGAAGTCCGCGGGGCACTTCTTGGTCGGGTTTCCGATGACAACCCAGTCCGGGAACGTGATGGTAACGTTCGGGTTGCTGCTGTACACATCGACCGAGGCGCTATCGATGAAGAAGTCGGTCGAGCAGGTTGGGCAGGTGGCAGGCGTGCTGTACACACGAGCTTCAATGACGAGTGCATCACGAGGCGGATTGCCTTCGTCGAAGACCCACGTCATGCAGATTTCCTCCCAGCCGATGCCGGTTGTGCCGTCTTCGTTGCCGCCTGCGGAGCCGCGGAAGCTCATCACATCACCTGAGTCTGCATAGTGACCCCAGATGCGGAGCCGCGGATCGCTTCCCGGCGTCGTGTCATAGCCGTGGAACCGACCGACGATCACGTCTCCATGTTGCAGGTTTTCGATGTACGCGATGTACGCCTGCGGCGTGCCAGAATGTGGCGCTTCTGTAACGCGCAGCGCGCGCTTGCCCTGATGCACCGGATCAGGATGCGTAACATTGACGGCTTCACTGATGTTGCCGAAGCTGCCGAGAATGGTGCTCTTGCCATCTTCCCAACCGAAGGTGCCCGCAAGATCAGGCTCGCCGAGACCGGGATTGCAGGGGTCGGTGGGCTTCGGGATGATGATGGTATCCGGGAAGCTGATGGTAACGTTGGGGTTGTTGCTGCACACGGAAACGGTGACATCGTCGATGTAATAGTCGGTGGTGCATTCCGTGCAGTTGTTGTCGCTGTAGAGTCGGGCCTGGATGACCAGTGCATTGCGCTGGCCGAAGTTGCTGTCGAAGGTCCACGTATGACTGATCTCTTCCCAGCCGATGCCCGCGCTGTAGGTTTCGTTGCCGCCGGCTTGAGCAATGGAGTTGATGTTGCCAGTGACCGCGTAGTGCGCCCAAATTCTCATGCGAGGTACGCCCGGCTCTTCATCAAGACCGAAGAAGCTCGCGGTGATTTCATCGCCGTCTTCAAGATTCTCAATGAACGCGAGCCAAGCCTGCGGTGTCGCGCCGCCGTGGGGGGCGTGCGTAACGCGAAGCGCTCGATTGCCTGAGTTGACCGGCTCGGGTGAAGTAACGTTCGTGGGATTGGCGACGTTGCCGACTTTGCCCATGATTGTGCCGGTGCCATCTTCCCAACCATAGCTGGCGACAAAGTTGGGCTTGCCGCACGGCTCAGGCGGAATGCAGTTCTTGCCGGGCTTGGAAGGACCGGTGACCATGGACCAGTCCGGGAAGGTGATGGAGAGGTTGGGGTTGGAACCGCAGATGACGTTGACGGTTACGTCGTCGATGTAATAGTCGGTACTGCACTCGGTGCAGTCGGTCGGCGTGCTGTAGAGGCGCACTTCGATGACGAGCGCATCGCGCGTGCCGCCGGCACTGTCAAAGGTCCACGTATGGCTGATCTCTTCCCAGCCAAATCCGTTGGTGGGCGTGTTGTTGCCACCCGCGCTGCCCGCGTTGCTGAACACATCGCCTGAGATGGCATAGTGCGCCCAGATGCGAAGCGACGGATTGCCGCCGGGGACTTCGTCATAGCCAAAGACCTTGGCTTCGACGACATCGCCATGTTCGAGATTTTCGATGAAGGCGACCCAGACCTGCGGCGTGCCGACGTGATTCTGGTTGGTGACGCGCAGCGCTCGCTTGCCTGAGTTGACCGGCTCCGGGAAGCCGACGTTGGTCGGATCGACAATGTTGCCGGACGTGCCGAGCACTGTTCCGACACCATCTTCCCATCCGTATGTTCCGCTGAGGACTGCGTCGCCCGCAACGACTGGTGACGCCAGCAGACCGCAGCACAGCGCGGCCAGACCGGCACGGCTCAAACCGTATCGCATCATCTTTCGACTTCCTTTCTTCCCTTGGTGGTTGCCTTGGTTCACGTGAATCACCGAATAGGCGTCAGCCGCCTGGTACCGGCAGCGTATCGCACAAAGGCGAGGTTCCGGTGAAGATCTCTTCAGCATTGCATTGGTTCGACCAAGTCCGAACTGAAGCAGCTACACCGCACGCTGCGGAAACCGACTCCCAGACGAGGCTTTGGGCGAAGTCAATGCGGCCACCAGTGTACCGAGTTGAGCAGCGAATGAAAACAAAAAACCCGGCTGTGAGCCGGGTTTTCATTGATTTCAGAGGCTTATAAGCCCAGCCGCAGAGGTTACTTCATCGGTTCAGCCGGGGTTGTGCGAGCCGGGGCAGCCGGAGCGGCAGATGGTGCGGCGGGGGCCGCAGCGGGGGCAAGGTCGATGCCGGGTGGCATAGGCAGCAAGAAGATTTCAACGCGGCGATTCTCAGCCGTGCCGCCGGGCCGGTTCGGCACGAGGGGACGGTGTTCGCCATAGCCCGCAACCTGAATGCGAACAGCGTTGACGCCCGCACTCACCATTGCATCTCGCACGGAGATGGAGCGATGCACCGAAAGGTGCACGTTGGTGGGGTGGTTCCGCAGCGTTTCGGGGCGATTGATGCGGACATTATCTGTGTGGCCGACAATGCGCGCCTCAAAGTTCGCTGCGTTCGGCGTATTGAGGATTCTTGAAAGCTCTTGCAGCGTGCGGGCAGCATCCGGTTTCAGTGCAACCGAGCCGAGATCAAACGTGAAGTCGCTGGCAAAGCGCAACAGGCCTCGCTTGGCGTCGAACGTGAGCACATCGGGATAAGCTGCGGCCAGCGCGTGAATGGCGGACTCCATATCCGCTGGCAGGGGGCCGATTTCCAATGATGCCACTCGCTGAAGCAGGGCGTCGTAGTCCTGCGCCATGCGGCTGAGGTCGTTGTTCAAACGATCGTTCTGCGTTTGCAGGTCCATTAGGCCTGCATTGGCGCGGTTGAGCTGGTTGCGAACGCTGTTGATGTTGGCCAGCGCGGTGTCCCGCTCGGCCTCCATCGACATGAGCTGCTCCTGCAGCGAGCGGTTCGTCATCAGAAGCTGGTCGTAGCGATCCTGCGGCACGCAGCCGAAGCCGATCACGGGGAGCATGCCGAGCAAAGCGAGACAAACGGTTCGGGAGAAGCGGTTCATGGGATGAATCCTGATATCTGGGCCGCGGAAAGTCAGCCAATTCCTGCAAGGTTATCGGGCAGGAGGGGTATGCTACAACAATTCGTCGTGCATCGTCCAGAGACCGCCCCGCTCGACATCCATATCAGGGGCACAGCAGGCATTTCGGCATGTTGCGACTGATTCAGGCAGCCATGGTTGCAGATGGTGGGGACGGTGGCAGCGGCTGCTGTGCCGCACCCGGCGCAATTCTTGTCGATCGTGATCGAATCATCGCCTGTGGCTCGCCTGAATCGATCGGCGCGGTTGAGCACGCGGTCATCGAGCGCAGGCACGACCGCGTGCTCATTCCTGCGTTGGTCAACGTCCATGCGCATCTCGATCTCACCGCAATCGGGCCGGTGCCTTACACGGGCGACTTTCTGAGCTGGGTTGATCTCGTGCGCACGCAGCGCAAGACCGCCGAGCAGGAGATTCGTGCATCTGTTCAGCGAGGCGCAGAGCTGGCCCGCGCTGGCGGAACCGCGCTCATCGGCGACATCGCAGGCGCTCGCTCGCTCGTTGCAGTCGAAGCGTTGCGAGAGACCGGATTGGCGGGGATCAGCTTTCTCGAAGTGTTCGGCCAGGGGAAATCGCAAACGACGGCGGCCTCGCTCATGCGATCGCTTGTCGAGCAATGCGAGCCGAACGCCAACGGCGTTCAACTTGGCATTCAGCCTCATGCGCCGTATTCGTGCGGGCTGGAAATGTATGAAGCAGCGATTGATCTCGGTCTCCCATTGGCGACTCATCTTGCAGAGACGCTTGAGGAAATCGAATTTACGCACACCGGTGGCGGACCGCTTGCGGAATTGCTCAGACAAGTGGGGGTGTGGGATGAAACGATCACCGGCACAGGCAGCCATCCGGTTGATGCCCTTGCGTCAGTTCTCGCTCGCGCGCCATGGATCGCAGCGCACCTGAATTATGTTTCCTCGGAGCAGATTGAGCGGCTGACGCAGCTGTCGATCACGGTTGCCTATTGCCCGCGCGCGAGCGCATACTTTCAGCATCCGCAGGCAGGCTATCCGCCGCATCGCTACCGTGAAATGCTGGAGAAGGGGGTCAACGTCGCGCTCGGCACAGACAGCCTGCTCTGTCTCGATACCCCGGACCGCATCAGTGTGCTTGATGAGATGCGTTTGCTTCATCAACGCGACCGCACCGATGCTCGGGTGCTGCTTCGAATGGCGACGATCAACGGCGCACGAGCACTGGGATGTGATCCCACGCGAGTAACACTTTCGCCAGGACCGACGCTCGGCGTCATCGGGCTGCCGGTTGATCCGCACAGTCATGTCGATCCATTTACGCAGGCACTGCACGATGATTCGCCGCCAGAATGGGTCGTTGGTCCATTCAGTATGTGTGGACGTGCGGCTGGAGCTGGTGCCGAGGGTTATGAGGTTGCCAGATGATCGCTGAGCGGCGCATGTTGACCTTCAGCGGCAGCGCGATCGATACCGCGAGACGCCTGCTTGGTCAGCGGCTTGTGCGCGTTGTTGAAGGCGTGCGCCTCGCAGCAGTGATCGTCGAGGTGGAAGCGTACCTCGGCGAGGAGGACGCTGCATCGCACACCTACAAGGGGCGGCGTACCGCGCGCAATGAATCGATGTATCTCGCAGGCGGGCACGCCTATGTGTACATGATCTATGGCATGCATCACTGCCTGAACGTCGTATGCGGCAGGCAAGGCGTCGGTACCGCGGTGCTGATTCGTGCCGCGGAGCCGTGTGAGGGAGTCGAAATCATGGCGGCGAATCGCGGGGTTACACAGCTTACGAACCTCTGTTCGGGTCCGGGAAAACTCGCTCAGGCGATGTGCATTGATCGATCCTTGGACGGCGAAGACCTTCGCGTGAGTGAGCATCTGTTCATTGAGCAGGTGCGCAAACGCGCTCTACCAAGCCGCTTTGTTCAGTGCGGGCCGCGCATCGGCGTGGCCTACGCGGGCGAGTGGGCCGCGAAGCCGCTACGGTACTTTGTGACGGGGAATTCCCATGTCTCCTGTTGACAAAGGCTAGAATCGAGTCCTATTTTGATTTCGTCTCGAGTGATTGGCCACAAACCCTGATCTCGCCGAACCTTGTCGTAACCTGCGACTCGCCGCCCGGTGAGATGAACTGGAACTGCCAGCAGATGAGCCAGCAACAGAAGCAGCTAGACATCACCGCCGTTCTTGAACAAGCAGGCCCGTACCCGATTGAGGCGTACAACTTTGTGCGGGAAGGCTTGAGTTACACGGTTGAGAAGCTGCACGCAGCCGATCCCGATCTTGACGAAATCGATCGACACATTTCAGGTCAGCAGTTGTGCATGGGCTTGCGCGACTTTGCCATTGACCGATACGGCTTGATGGCTCCGGTTGTCTTTGAGCACTGGCACGTTTCACGGACAGACGACTTCGGCCGCATCGTCTTCGCGATGGTGGATGCTGGGTTGATGAGCAAGACGGATGAGGATTCCCCTGAAGATTTTCGCGCCGTCTTCAACTTCAGCGAAGCATTCAGCCGCGAGGAAATGCTCGCCCGCCTGACGCCCGTCGGGTGCTGATCCGCCTGCCTCGCATCTCCCGCAACTGACAGTCCGCGCCGCCTCTGCTACGCTGGGTGGCATGGCGAAGGAACCTCTGCTGAAGGGCGATGCCTCGTCCGTGCCCGCTGCGGCGCGATTGCACATCTGGCAGTTTCAAGCAGTGCGCGATGCGCTCTTTATACTGACGTGCATCGGTCTCGTATGGCTCGGCTATGCGATGCGCACCGTAACGGTGCCGTTGCTGGTCGCGCTGCTGCTGGCGTATCTTTTCGAGCCGCTTGTCGCGAGGCTTTCCGCTCACCCAAAGCTCAGCCGCCCCGTCGTTGTCGGCGGGCTGATGGGCACCGTTGGCATCATCGTCGGTATCGTTCTCCTCGTCGTTGTTACCGTCATCGTAAGTCAGACCGGGCGGCTGATCACAGAGATTCGCGAAGGACGCTTTGAGCAGCGGGCGGTCGCGATCAAGCAGTTCGTGCCCGAAAACCATCGCGGCTGGGTGGATGACCTCTACCGCTCCATCTTCGGCGCGCCGGATGACGACTCACTGTTCGACGACGAGCAATCGGACGCCGCAGCGAACGGTGA
This sequence comes from Phycisphaerales bacterium, assembly GCA_035443885.1. Classification (GTDB taxonomy): domain Bacteria; phylum Planctomycetota; class Phycisphaerae; order Phycisphaerales; family SM1A02; genus DAOMNO01. The sequence goes on along the minus strand of DAOMNO010000002.1, from coordinate 257,090 downwards.
ACGTGCAGAACCAGACCCCGAGATCGTCGTTGTCGATGCGGACGCAGCCGCATTGACGGAGCCTACGATTCTGGATGAAGCCAAGCTGCGCAAACTGATCCGCGAGGAAGCGAACGAACTGCTTGCGGAGCGCGAACGCGCTGCGGAAACAGGCGGCGTCATCGACTGGTGGGGTGTGCTGCAGGGCGGCGCAGGAACAGTGCTGGGCCTTGTCGGCGCGACCATCGCCTTCAGCTTCATGCTGTTCCTCATTCCGTTTTACTTCTTCTTCTTCAGTGTGGGCTTCCCACATGTTGTCGAGTTCGGGCGCAGCCTCATTCCCGAAGCGTCGCGGCCTCGCACGCTGGAACTGCTTGGCAAGATGGACCGCGTGATCGCGGGCTTTGTGCGAGGGCGCATCATCGTGAGCCTGCTCATGGGTATCGGCTTCGCCATCGGCTGGTGGTGGATCGGCGTGCCCTACGCCATTCTGCTCGGCTTTGTCATCGGCCTCTTCTGCGCGGTGCCGTTCCTCGGCATCATCGGCGTGCCGCTCGCCGTTGGCCTGCTGTTCTACGGCCAGTTCGACCCCGTAACAGGCCTCGGCATGGCGTGGTGGAAGATCATTCTCTATCCCACGCTTGTCTTTGTCATCGTGCAGACGATTGAGAGCTACGCGCTCACGCCGATGATCGCAGGCAAAGCGACGAACCTCGACCCCGTAACCATCATCGTCGCGGTGCTGGCGGGCGGGTCGATCATGGGCGTGTACGGCATGTTGCTCGCCATCCCCGTGGCGGCGTGCCTGAAGATTCTGATTACGGATGTTCTGCTGCCGCGCATCCGCGCGTGGACACGCGGCGAGGTGAAGGACCCGCTGCCGATCAGCGCGGAGTGATGTTTCCTCAATGATGGGAAACCGCACGCAGCTTACCGCTTCTTCTTCCGCTGCTTGAAGCGGTTCTTGATGCTTTCGGTCTGTGTGGAGCCTTTGCCGCCCATGGATGGCAGGCCGGAGAGGCCCATCGCGCCGCCGCCTGAGCGGGAGAGTTCCTTCATGGCTTTGATCTTGCCCATCGCGCCCATGCCCGCCATCTGCTTCGTCATCTTCTGCATGACCTCGAACTGCTTGGTCAACCGGTTGACATCCGCAGGCTGCGTGCCGGAGCCTTTTGAGATGCGCTTCACGCGCGACTTGTTCAGTACGCGGATGTCGTCCTTTTCCGGCGCGGTCATCGAGTTCACGATGCCTTCAAGCTGATCGAGCTGCTTCTCATCCACGTTCACGTCTTTGATCATCGAGCCGACGCCGGGCAGCATGCCGAGGAGCTGTTTCATCGGTCCCATGCGACGGATGGATCGAAGCTGCTTCAGGAAGTCGTCCATCGTGAGCTTGCCTTTGGCCATTTTCTCGGCCATTTTCTCAGCTTCTTCCTCACTCACTTCCTGTTGCGCCTTCTCGACGAGCGACACAACATCGCCCATGCCGAGGATGCGGCCCGCCATGCGCTCCGGGTGGAACTCTTCGAGCGCATCGAACTTTTCGCCCACGCCGATAAACTTGATCGGCGCGCCGGTAACGAGTTTGACGGAGAGTGCAGCGCCGCCGCGCGTGTCGGAATCGAACTTCGTGAGGATGACGCCGTCGATGGCGAGGCGCGCGTGGAACGCCTTGGCGCTGTTCACGGCATCCTGACCTGCCATGGCGTCCACCACGAGGAAAATCTGGTGGGGTTTGATGGCGCGATTAACCGCTTCAAGCTCGCCCATCAGCTCATCATTGATGTGCAGGCGACCTGCTGTGTCGAGAATCAGCACGTCGAATCGGTCCGCGTGGGCTTTCTTGAGCGCACGCTGGCACACCTGCACCGCCACGCCCACAGCCTTGCCGTATTCAGCAACTTTGTCCGCTTCGCCATAGAACTCGACGCGCGCGTTGCCTTTGGCATTCTGCTGTACGCCATCGACGACGATGCGAAGCTGCTCGACGGCAGCAGGTCTTTGAAGGTCTGCCGCGCAGACAAGCACACTCTTGCCGCGCTGTTTGAGATACGCTGCGAGCTTGCCGCAGGTGGTGGTTTTGCCTGAGCCTTGCAGGCCGCACATCATGATGACGGTGGGTCCGGGATCGACCATCATGATGTGGCTGTCCACTGGCCCCATGAGGTTGACCAGCCGCTGATTAACGATGCCGATCATCTCCTGACCGGGCTTGAGCGATTTGGTTACTTCGCGGCCGACAGCGTCCTGCATCACCTCGTCAGTGAACTTTTTGACGACATCAAGATGGACATCTGCTTCCAGCAGCGCGGTGCGCACCTCGCGCATGGCATCGCGAACGTTGTCTTCGGTGATGCGTCCACGGCCTGAGAGGTCGCGAAACGCCTTGCTGAATCGGTCGGAAAGGTTCTCGAACATGTGGGTTGTGATTGTAGCCCGTGGAGCGGCGGCCGCCGAATCCGCCGGGGCTTGCGTTGTCGATGAGGGTGCCGCGAGTCCTCGCATAGGCATCCATCATGCTTCACCCTGATGGGACGAAGCATGGCAACAACGGCGCGGGGTCAAAGCCGACGTTTTGCCGCCTGGTTGCGGGCGTGTGCGATCGCAGCCATGAAGGCGTCGGGCTGTTGGGTGCCGATGAGCACACGCTTGCCGTTGTTTAGCACGAGTTGAATGCCCATGTTGCCTTTCACGTTGTAGGCGGTGCCTACGAAGCTCCAGCGGATGCCCCAGCCGCCGTAGTCCATGATGGGCGAGTACTTTTTCGCTTCGATGGTATTGAGATCGCTGAACGCGAATCGCCGCCAGCGGAGATGGAACGGCACGAAGCGCGCGTAGATACCGTCTTCGCGCACTTCGGTGGTGAGACGCAGCGAAGCCATGAGGCCTGGCATGGCGACGCCCATGGCGAGCCAGAGAATGATGACGAGCATGTCGCTGCCCGGATTGTTGCCGAAAGGAACACCCAGCCCGACCTGCTGAATCACCGCCCACCACGCGAACGCAGCAGGTGCGAGAAGCACGATCCATAGCCACAGCTGGGTGAATCGCTGCACTTCGCGGAAGAGAGCATTCAAGGGTTGATCCGGGGGGTGAACCGGGGGTTGAAAAGTCGCTTCGTGCATGGCTCGGTTTATTCAACGGAATGCTGTTTGTGCGATTTCATCGAGGCGGCGGCGCATGATTGCACAGGCGTCTTCGCTTTCGTCGATGAGCACGAAGCCGCGGCCATGCTTTGCCGCTGCGACGCCGGTGGTGCCGCTGCCTGCGAAGTAGTCGAGGACGATGTCGCCAAGACTTGTGTGCACTTTGATGATGCGTTCGAGAATGGCGAGTGGTTTCTGTGTGGGGTAGCCTGTTTTCTCACGGCCGTTGGTCGGCACGATGGTGTTCCACCACACGTCAGTCGGCGTTTTTCCTCGCGAGGCTTTTTCCGCAGTAACAAGGCCCGGGGCCATGTACGGAATGCGGTCCATCGCGTCGATGTTGAAGACGTACTTCCGCGGGTCCATGGCGTACCAGAGAATCGTGTCGTGCTTGGCGGGCCAGCGATTGCGCGGCCGCCCGCCGAAGTCATAGGCCCAGATGATCTCGTTCATGAACCGCTCCCGCCCCAGCAGGCCGTCAAGCGCGACCTTGACGTAATGCACTTCGCGGTAATCCAGATGCACGAAGAGTGAGCCGTCCGGCGTCAGGCAGCGCAGCGAGGCTTCGATGCGAGGCAACAGGAAGGTGATGTAGTCATCGAAGGCGTCGGCATAGGCCGGGCTGGCGGACATTTCACTGCGATAGCGTTTGCCCCCAAAACCTGTACGGTCGCCCACTGCGTCTGCGGCGTTTGTCATGCGGTCGCGTTTTTGTATGCGGCCAGTGTTGAACGGGGGGTCGATGTAGATGAGCCGGGCAAAACCGGCGGGCAGCGTGGGCAGAACGTCCAGATTGTCGCCGTGGATGATCCGGTTCACGCAGAAGATCGTACCGCATGGAGCGGGTATCGCCCCGGTTGGCGGCCCAGTCGCTTAAGATGCTGCTCCCATGAGTCTCGCCGCCGCATCAGCCGTTGCCGTTCATCGCATTGAAGTCCGCCCGCGCTCGCAGCATGGTGTTTCCGACCCGCGCGGAGCCGCAGCGCGGCGAGAGGCGGAGTCGCTGGGACTGCCGAGGGCACCAAAGCAGATTGACGCCGCCAGCGTCTATCTCATTGAGGGCGACCTGACGCCTGAGCAGGTGCGGCGAATTGCAGAAGAACTGCTTGCAGACCCCGTTACCGAGGAGGCGCTGATCGGCGCATCGAAACCACGAGGCGATGCGCTGATCGAAGTGCATCCGCTGCCCGGCGTGATGGACCCGGATGCGGACGCGGTGCGATTGGCGATCGAAGCGTTGCTGGGTGTGTCGGTGGATGTGCGCACAGGTCGTCGGTATGACCTGCATGGCACGGATGCAGGGACGGCGAAGACGATCGCAGAGCGAGCGCTGGCGAACACCGTCATCCACGGCATTTACGATCATGCCTATCACCCGTCATCGTTCCCGCACGGCGCGCCGTATGTGCTGCGCATCGTCGATGTGCCGATTCGCGATCTGAGCGATGCAGCACTGGAGAAGCTTTCGCGCGAAGCGCACCTGTTTCTGAGCCTTGAAGAGATGCAGGCCATTCAGGCGGAGTATCGGATGCTCGGCCGCGAGCCACGCGAGATCGAACTGGAGACGCTTGCGCAGACGTGGAGCGAGCACTGTGTTCATAAGACGCTGAAGGCGACGATTCGGTATCGCGAAGCGGGAGACGCCGCACATGGGCTGCGCCTTGCCATGCAGGGCAGGCCGCACCATGAAGTGCATGAAGACGGCTCTGTAACAATTCACAACCTGCTGAAGGCGACCGTGGCGGCGGCCACGCACGAACTGATCGCAGACGGCATCGACTGGTGCCTTTCGGTTTTTGTCGATAACGCAGGCATCATTACATTCGACGAGACGAACGCGGTGTGCTTCAAGGTGGAGACGCATAATCATCCGTCGGCGATTGAGCCGTACGGTGGCGCGGCAACGGGAATCGGCGGCTGCATTCGCGACATCATCGGCACGGGCCTCGCCGCGAAGCCGATCGCAGCAACGGATGTGTTCTGCGTTGCGCCGCCTGATGCGTTCGACGCCAAGACACTGCCCAAGGGGTGTCTGCATCCGCGACGGATTCTGACGCAGGTCGTCGCGGGCGTGCGAGATTACGGCAATCGGATGGGCATTCCCACGCTCAATGGTGCGGTGTGGTTCCACGAAGACTACGTGGGCAACCCGCTGGTGTATTGTGGTTGCATCGGCGTGATGCCGCGCGAGAAGATCAAGGGTTCTCCTCAGCGTGGTGATCGCATCATTGCGCTCGGCGGGCGCACCGGTCGAGATGGCATCCACGGCGCGACGTTCAGTTCCGCGGAGTTGACGGATACGCACGCGGATGAATTCAGCCATGCTGTGCAGATCGGCAACGCTGTAACGGAGAAGAAACTGCTGGATGCGATTCTCGAAGCGCGCGATGCGGATCTTTACAGCGCGATTACAGATTGCGGCGCGGGCGGGTTTTCCAGCGCGGTGGGGGAGATGGGCGAATCGCTTGGCGCGGAAGTGCATCTTGATCGCGCGCCGCTGAAATACATGGGTCTCAGTCCGACGGAAATCTGGATCAGCGAAGCGCAGGAGCGCATGGTGCTGGCTGTGCCAGGTGCCAACGTGACGAAACTTCGCGCCATCTGCGAAAAGCACGATGTGGAACTGTGCGATCTTGGCCACTTTGGTGTGGATGGTGCGGAGCTGATGCTGCTTTATCAGGGCGTGGAAGTCGGGCGCATGCCGATGGAGTTCCTGCACGAAGGACTGCCAAAGACGACGCGCGAGGCCGTGTGGGAAACATCCAGACATCCAAGCGTCCACAAGTCGAAATTGAGCGCCATTGGCGCGAGCGCGAAGCAGCAGAGCAGGCCGTCCGTGCAGGATGCTTTGCTCGCGTTGCTGGCGCATCCGAATATCGCATCCAAGCACTGGATCATTCGGCAATACGACCACGAGGTGCAGGGCAACTCGGTCATTAAACCGCTCGTCGGCGCACGGGGTGACGGCCCTTCAGATGCAGCGGTCATTCTGCCCGTAGAGGGTTCCACACGCGGCCTGGCGATCGCAAACGGCCTTGCAACGGGCTTGCGAGAAGATCCGTACATCATGACGCTCGCCGCCATTGACGAGTGCGTGCGCAATCTGGTGTGCGTCGGAGCAGACCCGTCGCGCATTGCGATTCTCGACAACTTCTGCTGGCCCAGCTGCAAAGACCCGCGCAACCTCGGCTCACTCGTTCGCGCTGCAGAAGCGTGTTATGACGGCGCGAAGGCATATCGCACGCCGTTCATCTCCGGCAAGGACTCGCTGAACAATCAGTTCACCACTGAATCCGGCCGCACGATTCAGATTCCGCCGACACTCTTGATCTCAGGCATGGGCATTGTCGAAGACGTGAGGCGATGCTTAACGATGGACGCCAAACGCGCTGGGAATGTGCTGCTTGCGGTTGGCGTAACAACAGGCAACACACGCGGTTCGCATGCCGAGATGGTGTTCAGCACAGGCGATGGCGGGATACTGCCGATGGTCGATCTTCAGGCAGGCCCTGCGAGTGCGCGGGCGGTGGCATCGCTCATCGGACAGGGGCTGGCTGCGGCCGCGCACGATTGCAGTGATGGCGGCGTGCTTGTTGCTGCGGCGGAAATGGCTTTCGCAGGCGGGCTCGGGTTGAGCCTCGAGCTTGAGAAACTGCCTGACGGCGGCAAATCGGCGAACCTATGGAGTCGAGCATTCAGCGAGGAGCCGTCGCGTTACCTGCTGGAGATCAGCCCGAATGATCTGGCTCGCGTCTCCAGTGTGCTGAGCGAGGTGCCTCACGCCGTGATCGGGGAGTTCAACGACTCCATGCGGCTCACAATGCCTGCTGCGGAGCTTGATGTCTCCATTGAGACGCTGCGGGCCGTGTGGCGCGGGCCGCTGGATTGGTAACGTCTTCGGAAAGGAACGGGAGCGAGCCGCGAAGTGTTCTTCCGGGGGAAGGTTCATCAGGCAGCCGCTGAGGAAACGGCCTAATTGTAGTTACTTGCAGCATTCTTCATTGCGTGAGTTGAAAGCATCCCAACGTGAAACCGAACGCCCTCATCATTACTGCAGCAGGCATCAACTGCGATCTTGAACTGGCCCGTGCGTTTGAGCTGGCCGGAGCGATGCCCCGATTTGTTCACCTGAGCGAGCTGCTGGCTCGGCCTGCCCTGGTGGATGCGTTTGAACTCGTCGGTATTCCGGGCGGGTTCAGTTATGGCGATGCAGTCGCTGCGGGTCGCATCGCAGCGCACCTGATGCGGCGGACGTTGTACGGCGCGTTGGTGAATGCGATTCAGCGTGGCGTGCCGATCATCGCGCCGTGCAATGGTTTCCAGATCGCGGTGCAGATGGGTCTTCTGCCCGGCCCAGCACCGGGCGATGCGTGGCCCAATGAGCCACCCGCGCCGACGGTCGCGCTTGGTCAGAATGAATCCGCGCGATTTCGCGACGACTGGCGGCGGATTGAGATTCCTGCCAATACACGCTGCATCTGGACGCAGGGTATTGAAGCGAGCGACGCCGGGCGGATGCTGCCGATCGCGCATGGCGAAGGTCGATTCATTGTGCGCAGCAGTGAACTGCTGGATGAGCTGCGTGAATCAGGCCGCATCGCCGTGCGCTATGCATCGGATGACAATCCGAATGGTTCAGTCGATGATATTGCAGGCATTTGCGATTCGTCCGGTCTTGTGTTCGGTCTCATGCCTCATCCGGAGCGATTTACGCGGTGGACGCAGCATCCGAGCTGGACGCGGCTGGCTGAAACCGAGCGTGGCGAAGAACCGCTTGGGCTGGCGATGTTCCGCAACGCCGTAGAGCACGTGAAAGTCGGCGTGGGATGTTGAAGATGCGAGTGAGCAGTTGTCAGTGAACAGACGTCAATGGCCAGTGATGAGTGGTCAGTTGGGTGTTGATGTTCGTTCAGCTCATCTGATCTCTGCCACCCGTTCACTGCTCGTACCTATGTCGCAGTTCTTCTCGAACAAGTTCCTCAGGTATCGTGGCCTCATCGGTCCTGAGGCGCGAGTGATCGACACGGACCTGCCTTGCAGGAATTGCAGCTACAACCTTCGCGGCTTGCCATCGGATCGCGTGTGCCCGGAATGTGGCGCGCCGATCCGCAAGCAGCGGCCCGCGGAATACAGTCTGCTCAGCGATGCGCCGCTTGCTGAAATCAAGCAGCTTCGCCTTGGCTTGTGGATGGCAATGGCGAGCCTGGTAGCGACACCGATCGTCATGCTCGTCTCCACGATCATGTCGGTGCGAAGTGGCAGCGACATGGTGATCAAGGGCGGATTTGTCTTGCTCTCGCTCATGTGGGCCGCGGCCGTCTGGTTGATGACCCCGGGGCTGCAAACGCCTGAGGCTGTTCGACACGGTTTTTCGCGAGAATCAAAACTCCGCCTTGCAGCGCGATATTCGCAGCTTGCGTGGCCCGCAGCGATGCTGCTGATCCTGCTGGGCGCTACGGGAGCCGCATCGTCTTTGGGGTGGATATCGCTTCTGGTTCTGCAGCTTGTTGGTATTGCGGGTCTGATGACACTGTCTGTTGTTCTTTCTCGCCTTGCGGACTGGTGCTGCGATGAGTTTGCAGGGCGATTGCTTAATATCACGCTGTGGGCATTGCCCATCTCGACCTTCGTGTTTCTGACGATGCCGTTCATTTCCGTCATGCGGTTCTTTGTATGCATGGCGAGCGCGTTGTGGCTGGCTGCGATGGGCACCTTTCTGCTGTCGCTGGTTTCGGTCACCATATCTGTCTCGTGGTCTGTGTTTCATGCGAAGCAGCGGCTGGCGCGCGAACAGCGAGCCAGAGAGAAGGCGGCAAACGCTGTGGCCCGACTGCCACGGTTTTCAGATGACGAGATTCCCCTTGCGGACGGTCCATTGCCGCGGGATCGTTTATCGCCTGTCCCAATCGGCCCTTCCACGGCGATGGTGAGCGAAGACGTGGAAGAGGACGCCGACTGCCTGTTCTGCGGCTACAACCTTCGCGGGCTGAAGACCTATGGCCGCTGCCCGGAATGCGGCGAGCGTGTGGCGCGAAGCTACACCCCGCGCACCTGACCGCGATGCGTTAAGCTGTCCTTATGGAGCACACTGGAAAGAAGCTGCGATGCGGCGTGATTGGCGTTGGCCGGATGGGCCGCCATCATGCGCGCGTCTATGCACAGCGGCCTGATGTCGAGTTCATCGGCGTTGTCGATACGAACCCTGCCTCACGCAATGCCATTACGGAGCAATGGGGTGGACGCGGCTTTGAGCGAGTCGATCAGCTTCTGGATGCAGGTGTGGATGCGGTAACGATCGCCACGCCGACGGTGCATCATCGCGCCGCGGCAGAGCCGCTGCTCGGCGCACAGGTGGCGTGCCTGATCGAAAAGCCACTCGCGCCAGATGCAGAGCAGGCCCGCGCGCTGGTAGATGCTGCGGCAAAATCGAACGCGGTGCTTCAGGTGGGGCACATTGTGCGGTTCGACCCGGTGATGGTGGCTATCCGCAAACTGGAAGGCGTGACGCCTCGCTTCATTGAGATGGACCGGATCAGCCCGATGACGTTCCGCAGCGTCGATGTGGGTGTCGTGCTGGACATGATGATTCACGATCTCGACCTGCTGCTCATGCTCACCGGCGCGGAGCCGGTTGATGTGCAGGCGAGCGCGGTGTGCGTGATGGGTGAATGCGAGGACGTGTGCAATGCGAGGTTGACGTTTCCGCCCACGCCCGGCACCCAAGGCCCCGGCTGCGTGGCGAACGTAACGGCCTCGCGACTCGCCCTCAAAACCGAGCGAAAGATTCGCATTATCAGTGAAGACAGTTATATCAGCGCGGACTTTGTCGCGCGCAAGGGCACCTTCGTGCGCAAGACCGCCAATGCGGAGCAGCTTGCGCAGGTGCGCGCGGAGCTGCGTGCGGGGAAAGACCTTTCTGATCTCAACTATCTTGAACTGGTTAAGGTGGAAGAGCTGAAGATCGCGCCGGGCGATGCGCTGGAACTTCAGATTGAGGATTTTCTCAGTGCGGTGCGGAACGGCACGAGGCCTCAGGTGGACGCGCAGGCGGGATTTGCTGCGGTGCGCACGGCGGAGCGCATCATGACCGCGGCCCGCGCTGCCGGAGCGCGGATGGTGTGAGGTTCAGCCATTCCGCCCGCTGGCGAGCAGCGAGCTGGGCGTTCGCCGCATGATGGAAATCGCAGCGGGCAGCGCGACGAGCAGCGTCATGCACGCGAGCGCGGCCCAGCCGATGGCGGTTGGCGCGAAGGGAACGATGAGATCGACGCTGATGCCCGCGAGGTCGCGATACATCGTCGTGCTGACCCACGTGAGATGCATCCCCAGCATGGTGCCGACGGCCGCGCCGGTGAGGGCGAGGATCAGCGCTTCGCCGAAGATGAGCCGAAGCAGCAGGCTGCGTTGTGCACCCGCAGCGCGCAGCACGCCGTATTCATACCGCCGCCCGTAGATGTTCGCCATGATGATGTTGCCGACGCCGATGCACGCCAGCGCAAGCGCTGCGAAGGCGATCACGCTCTGCACCGTGAGCAGTGTGCGGGCCACATCGTTGATCGTTTCCAGAATCCACCGCCCACTGCGGAAGGTTACGCCCGGCGCGACAGCAGCCACCGCATCCTGTGCCGCTTCATCGCTGATGTCGGACGCCAGCTCAAGCTGCATGACGTAGGCATCGTGGTTGTCGAATCGGCGGCGGACCGCTTCGATATCCATGAACACGTTGCTGACCGAAAACTCCATGTACGCGCTTCGAGCGCCAAGCACCTGGCTGGCGATGTCAAGCCCCGCAGCGGAGACGACGCCGACGACTTCAAACTCGTGATCGGCGTGGTTGCCGTTGCGATTCGAGCCGCCCGGCGGACCGAGCGTAAGGCGATCGCCAATGCCAATCGCGCCCGCGATGAGAAAGCGATCGGCAACGACGATGGCGTCGCCCTCGCGCAATCGTTGAATGGCGCGCTGGGGATCGCCTTCAATCCACTCCAGCACGTTGATGGTGAAGAACGCATGGGGATCAAGGCCGATGCACAGAACCGTAGGGGGCGACATGCCTTCTACACCGAACACCTGACGCCCCACGACGCGCACGGGCAGATACGTCATCGCCGTGGCGGAGCGAACGAACGGCAGGCTCGCGATGGCCTGCTGTTGCTCGGATGGAATACCTGTTCGGCGTGAGACAAAGGCGTCGCCGAAGCGAATCTGGTTCACCCAGCCGTTGAGCAGCGCGGTGCCGCCGCCCCATGTGCTGACGAGCATGGAGATGCCCACCATGAGTGCGCCTGCGGTAAAGCCGTTGCGATAAGGGGTGGCGATGACGGTTCGGCTCAACATGCCGCGAGGCAGGCGCAGCAGCGCGCTGAGCGCGCCGCCGCAACCGGATGCAATCAACATGAGCACCGGTACGGCGAGAATGAAGTACCCAATGTGCAGAGCAGGCAGACCGACGATTGCATAGCTGTAGAAGCGCGTGTCGGAATCGTTGATGAGCATGAGTGCAAGTTGAACGACCACGAGGGCAACGCCCAGTACACACGCGAGCGCAAGGCCCATGATGCGAGGCGGCCTTGCGCGGCGGGTCATGGCTTCCAGCGGCGTGACGGATGACGCCAGAAATGCGGGGTATACGCCGCCCAACAGGCCAGACGCCAACGCGCCAGCGCCCGCAAGCAGCAAGCCTTGTCCGCTCATCACCAGCCCGGCGTGCAGGTGCTCACGAAACCACCAGACGAGCGATGCAGTGAGCGCGATGCCGAGCGGCACGCCGACGGCTGCGCCGAGCCCCGCCATTACCGCCCCGACAGTTAGCTGCGCGCCGAAGAGCTGCCGTCGGCTGGCGCCGATGCTTCGCGCGAGAGCCATTTCGCGTTGTCGCTCGATGACGGATGTCGTCATGGCGGTAACAATGATGAACGCAGCGCTGATGAAGACGAGGATGGACGTGATGATGACGCCGAAGCGACTGGCTTCAATGCGCCGATCAAACCCGCTGCGCACCATTTCCGCAGGCTCCAGCGCGAGGATGCTTGGCAGTGATGATGCGTAACGCTCGCAGAACGTGCGCACGTCTTCGCCTTCGCGAAGCGCAATCATGATGGAAGTCATCTGATGGTGATGACCCGTAATGCGAGCGAGTGTTTGTCGATCAAACCGCACGAGCGGGTTGCGTCCTGTGCCGCCCAGCATGGCATCGCGCTGATAGATGCCTGCAATGGTGAGCGGAGCTTCGAGTGGATCACCTTCTGCGATCAGGTTGTCGCCCGGCGCCGCCCCAAGTTCTGCTGCTGCGGAACGATCAAGCAGCACTTCATTCGGAGCGGAGGGGTAGCGGCCTTCCACGATCTCCAGATTCGTGAGTGTGGCATCGACGTCGTATTCCACACCGACCGCGGTTGCAAACGCGCGCAGCGGCATTTCGCTGCCGTCTCGTTGCCGCCGATCTGCATGAACGAGTGAGACGGAAGCGGCTAATCTGCCGGTGGCGCGATCGACTTCAGGCCACGTTCTGACGCGCTCCAGCACGTCTTCATCGAAGCGGCCGCTGAACTGGTGGATGATTCGCGCATCCGCGCGGCCGAGGATGCGCACCAGACCGATCTCCATCGAGGCCTGTACAGTATTGATCGCGCACGACACCGCGACGATGAGCGCAGACGCCAGCGCCACCGCGCCGATGATGAGCGCAGTCCGACCGCGCTTACCCGACAGGTTGTTGAGTGCGAGATGGAGGCTCGGCAGCATGGTCGCCGTTCATGTCAAGGGTCTTTTCAATTACGCCGTCGCGCAGCACGAAGACACGTCGGCAGTGTTCTGCAGCGGACGGCTCGTGCGTTACCATCAGTACCGTCATGCGCCGCTCCGCCGCAAGTTGTTTGAGCAGCGACCACATCCTCGCGCTGGTGGTTGAATCGAGATTGCCGGTCGGCTCGTCTGCGAAGAGAACAGCGGGGGAGAAGAGCAACGCCCGCGCGATTGCGACGCGCTGCTGCTCGCCGCCTGAGAGGGCATCCGGCCTGTGATGCGCGCGATCCAGAAGGCCGAGCGTGTCGAGCAGTTCTTCGCCTCGCTTCGTGCGCCACGATTGAGGCCGCCCATCAAGCATGGCGGGCAGCGTAACGTTGTCAATCGCGTTCAGTGTTGAGATCAGGTTGAACTGCTGGAAGATGATGCCGATGCGCCGGCGGCGAAAGAGCGTCAGCTCTCGCTCCGTCATGCCATTCAGTCGCTGACCGGCCACCACGATCTCGCTGCCATGAACGGGATCAGGTCGATCCAGGGCGGCGAGCAGGTGCAGCAGGGTCGTCTTGCCGCTGCCAGAAGGCCCCATGATGGCGTAGAAGCCCGGCTCGCTGATATCGAGATCAATGCCGCGCAGCGCCTGCACGCGATTGCGCCCGGTGGCGTACGTCTTGCGGATCGCGCGCACGCGGATTGAGCAATCCCCCTCGGCATCGTGCGCGTTGTCTCGCATGGGTGGTTGTACCGAGGGAAGCCGCTCCGGGTTCGCTTCGTCCGCTTACGCAGAATACTTTGAGTCGTACGTAGCGTGATCCATCAGGCCGCTGAGCGCGCCCGCGTCGGTTGTGCGCAGCTTGACGAGCCAGCCCTTGCCGAACGGATCGGCGTTGATGAGCGACGGGTCGCTTGCCACCTCGCGATTGGCTTCGATGATCTCGCCCGCGACGGCGGAGTACACATCGCTGCTCGTCTTGACGGATTCGACCTCGCCGATGCTCTGGCCTGCGCTCACTGCCGTGCCCGGCTTCTTCATTTCTGCATAAGTGATGTCCGTCAGCTCATCGGCTGCGAACTTCGTGATGCCGACGGTTACGACATCGCCTTCAAGGAGAAACCATTCGTGTGAGTCGGTGTAGCGGCGATCGCTCGGGCTGGACATGTCGCGTGGCTCCATGCGTAACCGGAGCGTCGCTCCGGGGTTCGGGGGTTGCGGGGTTCGGGAGGTCTCGATTGGAAGCGGAGCATGATACCGTGAAACGCGGGGCGGTCGGCATCGTGCTGGGCTGGGTAGGCTCAGTCCTGCGAGGCAGCCCCGCGACGCTCAAAGAACAGCACCGCCAGCAGGCCCACGGACGCCACGCCCAGCAGCATGAGCGAGGCCGCCGCTGCTTGAGCGAAGTACGCCTCGTCCATGGCGCCCCACAGGCGCGTCGCCAGCGTGTGCGTGCCGGGCGGCGCGAGAATGAGCGTCGCGGGAAGTTCCTTCGCGGTGGTTACAAAGACGAGTGCAGCAGCGGCTGCGAACGCCGGCATCATCTGTGGCAGCGCGATGCGGATGAATCGCAGCAATGGCCCGCCGCCAAGTTGTGAGGCAGCGTCGAACTGATCCTCATGAATGCTCATCGCACCGGTGCGCAGCGGGCCGACGGCCTCCGGAAGGAACAGCATCGCATACCCGAGCATCAAGAGAACGTGCGATTGATACAGCCGATTACCCAGCGGCAGGCCGAGTGTTGATTCAATCGCGTCATCGACGCCCAAGGCGAGGCCGACCGCTGCGATCGCCACGACGATACCCGGCAGCGCGAACCCGATGAGCGTCAATGGCGTCAAGATACGCCCGAATGCGCGGCTTCGACCCGCGCGACCGAGATGCAACGCCGCGATCGGCAGCGCGAGTAACGGTACGAATGCAGCAGCGATCAGCGCGAGGCGCATCGTTGCCCACGCAGGCTCGTGCATCTGCGACATCACCTGCATCGGCGACGCATGGCGGCTCAGCCAGTCTATGGCGCCAGCGATCGGCAATCCCGTGCCGATCATCACCGGCAAGAGCGCGAGCAGCACCATCGGCACGGTCCAGCCGCCAAGCCGCACAGGATGATGTGCGATCGGCGCGGTAGGTGAAAGCGACGCGCTGCGCAGGCGCGTCAGGCGCATTACGCTTATCAGCACCAGTGCGAGTGCCGCGAGGATGAGCGCAAGGGCACGCGCTTCATCGCGAGAGAATGCGGTTTCATATCGCGTGTAGATGCCCCAAGTCAGCGTTTCGTAGCCCAGCAGTGAAACAGCGCCGAAATCAGCCAGCGCGTACAGCCCGGCCAACATGCCGCCCCAGATCACGCTTGGCGCAAGCCTCGGCAGCAGGATGACGAAGAACGCGCGAGTGCGCGAAGAGCCGACGCTGAGCGCAGCTTCTTCCATGCTGCCGCATT
Source organism: Phycisphaerales bacterium (assembly GCA_035443885.1). Classification (GTDB taxonomy): domain Bacteria; phylum Planctomycetota; class Phycisphaerae; order Phycisphaerales; family SM1A02; genus DAOMNO01. The sequence goes on along the minus strand of DAOMNO010000002.1, from coordinate 241,789 downwards.
CGCGCAGCATCGCGCTGCGCACCGTGAGCAGCACATACGGATACGTGCAGCAGGTCAGCACAAGCCACGACGCCGCCAGCGGGTAATGGCGCACGTGAAAGGAATCGGGCAGCCAGTTGCTCAGCAGGCCGGAACTGCCGGTGGAGACAATCAGCCCGAATGCTGCGACATAGCTCGGCACGGCGAGCGTACTGCACAGTGTGACGAGCAGCGCGGTGCGCACCCGCGCGGGCCAGGCAGGTCTCACCGTCAGCCACGCGAGCGCGGTGCCCAGCGTCATCGCGCTCACGCACACCAAGACGGCGAGCACGACCGATCGACCGAGCAAAGCCCATGTCGAAGGCGCAGCAACGATGCGCGTGACGGAATCAGGCGAGAAAAGCGTTCGAAAGAGCAGGTGCACGATGGGGCTAAGCACCAGCGCGACGACCGCAGTCGCCAGCAGCACGACGATGATGCGATGCGGCTTCACGCGCAGCCGTCCCTCGCGCACAAGGTTCACCGCAGCGCGCCCACCTTGCGAAGCAGCACGAGCGTTTCTTCAAGATCGCCAAGCTGGTTGAGATCGATCGAACGCGCAGGCAGCGTGCCCAGCGCGGGCACGTTTTCACGCGCCGCAACCGCGAGCGAGAGCGGATACTCAAACGTCTCATGTGCGAAGTACGCTTGCGCTTTCTCACTCAGCAGGAAGGCGACGAACCGCTCCGCTGCGGCGCGGTTCGTCGCGGATTCCAGAATCGCCACGCCGCTCACCAGCAGCGCGCCGCAGATGTCGCCCTCACCAGCATCGCCCTGCGGCACGTGGTTCGCAACGAGTTCATCGCCTCGTTCAGTACGAAAACGCTCGACGTAGTAGTGATTCACAAGGCCGAGATCAATTTCACCATCGCAGATCGCCTGTACGATCGGCATGTTGTTGGGGAAGGTGCGCACGCCATTGGCGAGCATGTCGCGCAACCACTTCTCCGTAACGTCTTCGCCCAACTGGTGACGCATCGCAGTCACGAACGCCTGGAAGGACGCATTCGAGGGCGCCCAGCCGATGCGACCCTTCCAGCGAGCATCGGTCAGATTCATCATCGTCTGAGGCAGGTCCGCGCTCTTCACCCGCGCGGGCGAATACGCAATCGTGCGCATGCGGCCAGTAACACCCACCCAGCGATTCATGGGGTCGCGATGCTCATACGCAACCTGCTCCAGTGTGTCATGCGGAAGCTGTACCAGCCGCTCCGCTTGCGCAAGCAGCCCCAGCCCGCCGGGGTCTTGCGCGAAAAACACATCTGCAGGGCTTCGCCGACCTTCTTCAAGGATGAGCGAGGCCAGCGGTCCGGTTTTGCCGTACTTCACCTGCACCTGAATGCCCGTTTCCGCACGGAAGCGTTCGATCAACTCGCCGACGAGTGATTCGCTTCGACCGCAGTAGATGATGAGCTTGCCGCTGGCGTTGGCAGCCGTGTCTTGTGGAGCGGCAGCAGACTTGCCGGGCGAGGCCATCGCTGCGTGGAGCGTAACAGCCAGAAGTGTGCAGGCCGAAAGGGCAGCTACGCCGAACATCCACGATCGCCGAGTGTGGGAAGCCATTCTGTGAGTCCTCATGCACGAACTGGGGGCTGTATTGAGTGGGCGGGGACGACAGCTATTGAGAATCAGTCTCGATTGCGTGAGGATGATACCCGAAATCGCAGCCGTGTGCGGCACTTTCTGAGGGGGTATTTGACCCTGATTGGCAGCATGAGAACCGCAGGTAACCACTTGCTTCAGCACGCTTGTGAGGTGCGATGCAAGAGTGACGGCACGCCCTCGCACGTGGCGAGTGGCTTGGAGCGTCGCCACTTTTCCACTGCCGACTTCCCCCGGACGAATTCATTGGGATAAGGTCAATCATCCAGTGGTCAATGGCGCGACCTGTGCCGCGTCGCCCCATCGCTTGTGGGCACGTGCAACGTCACGCGCCCGATCATGGGCGCCATGCTTCGGGGTGGGACAACGCGTGGTGCCATCGACAACTCCCGTGAATCCGCAAACGCTTTGACGTTTGGCCGGTTCAGGCTATCCTTCACGTTCCCAGCCGGTTCCGCCGATTGGGGAAGCACAATCTGGGGCTGTAGCTCAGCTGGGAGAGCGCTTGCATGGCATGCAAGAGGTCGTCGGTTCGATCCCGATCAGCTCCACTTCTTCATCTTCCGAATACGCCAATGACGCTGCACTCGCAGCGTCTCGCGCTTTAACCACCGCCCCCCCGAATCCCCCCGGCCCCACCGGAACCCCGGGGGCGGGGGCGGGGCGTTATGGCTGGGGCTTGGCTTCCGTGGGGTGGCGGCCTTCCCACCAGCCCATCAGCGCAGGCAGGATGATCAGCGATGCCACCAGCAGCGATGCAGCGCCGATCGCCATCACCAGGCCGAGGCTCTGCAACCCGCGATGTGAGGCCATGGTGAGGCAGCCGAAGCCGATGATGGAAGTCATCGACGTGGTGAATACAGCTCTGCGGGTGGAGCCGAGATGCAGCGGCTGGTCGTCGGACTCCGTGTGTTCGCGATAGCGGCGCATCATGTGGATGCCGCTGTCCACGCCGATACCGATCAGAATCGGCACAGCGAAGAAGTTGGCGAGGTTGAACTGCAAGCCGACAAGACCCATGAACTCGATCAGCCACACCATGCCAATGAGGAGCGGCGCGGTGGCGAGCAGTGCATCGGTCAGCCTGCGCAGGTCGATCCACAGCAGCGCGAACACGGCGAGGAACGCGAGCACCGCAGCGAGCATGAACGCGCTGCGCATCTCGATGAGGCCGTTGAGCTGCGTGATAGGCACGCCTGTCGCGTCCGGGTGAACGCGGCGCATGTCTTCCACAAAGCGAATAAGCGGCTCATACTCCCAAACATTTTCGCGCGGGTGCAGCGTGATGAGGTAGCGGCCATTGGGCGAGACGAATCGCTGACGCACCGCAGCGGGCAGTGCAAGCCGCAGATTCAGTTGATCGCCTTCGAGGATCAATCGGACGGATTCGCCGATGCGTTTGACAGTGTCGTGTACGTCGCGTTTCGCTGCGATGGCAATGTCTGCATCGTCTGCTTCCAGCAGCGCAGCGAGCGCGTCCAGATCGCGAGCGAGCTGGTCGAATCGCTCGCTTTCATCCTGTTGATTGTGTGAAGCGGCCCCGCGCGCCATGACGCGCAGCGGATCGATCAATCGGCGAACATCCGCAGCGGTCCAGTCGCGTTCATCGGCTTCGGATTCGTCCTCATCAACGGCGGTATGCGTGTGCAACGACTCGCGCATGGCGCGGCGCACGGGTGTATCCAACTGAATAATGTCGAACACGCTGGTAACACGGCCGATGGTGGGCATGGTTCGCGCGCGTTCGAGCTTCGCCATCACGTCGTCCTGTGAATCGGCAATGACCGCGCCGAACCACGTGTCTGCGGAATCTTCCAGGATGCGATGTTCCCACTTCACCGATTCCAGATTCTGCGCTTGCAGGTTCAGCAGATTATTCTCAAAGCGAAGGTTGAACGCAGCGGGCAGCAGCGCGAGCGTGATGATCGCAGCGACCAGCAGCACCATGCTGCTGCGCCTGATGAGGCTGACCCACACGCGATCGAAGAACGCAAGGTGCGGCTCAACTGCGATCGCGCCATTGCGCACGATCGCGGTAACGCCTCGCGGCGCGTCGTTCGCCGACTTCTGGCGTGCTTTGAGTCGCTCGAAGACGACGATCAGGCTGGGCAGCACGAGCGTCATGGAGAGCAGGCAGAGCAGCAGGCCGGTGCCAGCAATGAAGCCGAGATCGCTTAGCCCCTTGAAGTCGGTGAACATCGCCATGTAGAACGCGATGCTGGATGTGAGCGCGCCGGTGATGTTGCCATGCCCCGATGTGCGCACGGCGGTGGTGATGGCCTGCTCCAGCGGTGAGGCGGCATACTCCTCGCGGAAGCGAGCGACGAGGTGCACGCCGAAGTCAATGCCCACGCCGACGAGCACGAGTGTGAAGATGATGCTGAGCAGGTTGAGTTCACCGACGACGAGTGTGGTGATCCCGAATGACCACGCGATGCCGATGAGCAGTGCGACGACCGCCAGCGCGGGGTGCCACACGCCCCCGAGCACGAGCATGAAAAGCAATGCGACGAGCACGACGGCAAGGATCGCGGCGCGCGTCATGTCGCGGTCGGACGTGAGCAGTTCATCCGCCTGCAAGACCGGCTTGCCGGTCAGCCCCATCCGAACATCAGGAAACGCAGCACGTGTTTCGTCAATCGCTTCGCGAATGCGGCGCAGCGGCTCAGCGATGACATCAAGCGTACCGAAGTCCTTCACAGGCAGAATCGTGATAAAGTAGAGTTCGCCCGATTCAGAGCGGAGATATTCGCGGCTGAGGCCCTCGCGCAGAAGAAACGCCATTTCATGACGCGAAGGTGAGTCCGGCAGCGATGCGGCGATGGTGTTCAGCAGGAGAACGGCCGCGGCGCCGCGCTCGTCGCGCTCCGCGTCATTCATCCGCGCGCCGCGCGAAATCAGTTCCTGCATGAAGGAGCGAGCATCATCGAGCACTCTCGCAGGATCGCGAGCCAGCAGCGCGGGGAACGCAGCCGCCGTCTTGGCGAGTTCCGCCAGCTCGTCATCGGTCATCGTTCGCGTGGCGAGGCGCAACTGCTCGCGCGGCTCAATGGCGTCATGCACGCCGGGCAGCACGTCGATGCGACGAAGTCGCTCGCCGAGGTAGTCCACGGCGGCCTCGGCCCGTTCTTGATGCTCACCTTTCTCGATGACTGCGTAGATGTATTCGAGATCGCCGAATTCTTCGAGAAAGGCGTCATAGATGTGTTTGTATTCCTGGTCGGATGCGATCAAGTCGTCGGTGTTGGCGTTCAGTTCGAGTTTGGCGGCGGTGTACGCGGCGGCGCCGATGGCAAGGAGCGCGCTGATCGCCAATACCAGCCGGGGGGCGCGACACGCAAGGCCCGCAAGGAATCGAAGAACGCCGTCAATCATGATGTGATCGTTGAATGGCTGCGGTTGTTCATCCGCTGGCGACTGCTTCGCGCGGCCTGCTGGTCAGCGCAAGCGTGCCGAGCTTCTTCATCAGCCGCCACAGCGGGCCGGGGAACTGATGCAACTCGATCATGACGCTCTCAAACGCCTTGAGGAAGTGCGCGACATCGCCCTCGGTGATGACCAGCGGCGGAATGAGCTTGATGACATTGGTGGCGTGTCCGGCCACCTGTGTGAGAATGCGATGATTATCCAGCAGGGGAATGGTGATTACCTGCGGGAAGAGGTTCGGGTCCATACTGTGGATGACCGACCATGCCGTGCGCAGGCTCAGCGAGCGAGGCTTGCCGAACTGAATGCCGACCATCAGCCCGCGCTGACGGACGCCGTGCATGAACTCGAAACGGGGGACCATCTTCTCCAGCCCCTCGCGCAGCAGCGCGCCCATCTGTTCCGCGCGGGCAGCGAGGTTTTCGTCATCGAGGGCTGCAAGCGACGCGAGGCCCGCAACCATCGCCATGCTGCCCTGACCGAAGGTCGAGGAATGCACCACCGCGCGATCCATGGATGAAAAGACCTTCTGGTAAATCCACTTGCGCATCAGTACCGCGCCGACGGGCACATATCCGCCGGAGAGAGCCTTGGAGAGGATCACCATGTCGGGATCGACATGACCCTCGTGATGAATGGCGAGGAACTTGCCAGTGCGACCGAAGGCCGTCTGGATTTCATCTGCAATGAACAGCGCGCCATGCCGCCGGCACAGTTCGGCGGCGCTGGCCAGATAGCCCGGCGAAGGAATGTTCACGCCTTTGCCCTGAATCGGCTCGACGATGAACGCAGCGACATCGCCCGCGCGCAGCGCGAGATCGAGCGCCGCCAGATCGTCAAAGGGAATCTGACGACAGTGCGGCAGGAACGGCTCGAAGCCGCTGCGGAAACTTTCGCAACCATTCAGCGACACCGCGCCGGTGGTCAGGCCGTGAAACGCCTTGGTGCAGTGAAGCACAGCGGGCCGGCCGGTCGCAGCGCGCGCGAGCTTGATGGCGGATTCAACGCTCTCCGCCCCGCCGCTGGTGAAATACACGATCTCAAGCGGCGCGGAACCGTTCAGGCTTCCATCCACGGGTGAAACTCGCTTCTTGAGTTCTTCGGCCAGCAGGCCGGAGAGAAGCGGCGCGTCCATCTGCACCCAGCTTGGGTAATCCGCCTGCATGAAGTCGATGAGCGCCTTGCGGATGGCGGGATGATTGCGGCCCATATTGAAGACCGCGTAGCCGCCCAGCATGTCGAGATAGCGGTTGCCTTCGATATCCCAAAGGTACTGCCCCTCCGCGCGCACGTAGCAGCGGTCGTAGCCGATGGTCTTCAGCACGCGGGCGAACTGCGGGTTCACATGCTGCGCGTGAAGCTCGTAGTTGCGGCCCTCATGGCGATTGAGGAGTTGTTGAAGATCAAGGGGCACAGCGTTCTCTCCGCAGTCCAAGCGTGCCGGTTCGTCCCCGACCCCCGACGCGGGGTTCCGGGAGAAAAATCGGCCTGAAGACTTTACGGCAAAGAGCGACGATCAGCCAGAGGCAGAGCAGTCAATCGGACCTCAAGGCCGCACGCAATCACGAGCGGAATCCATGCAAAAATCCCCCGTTTTTTCCTTGCGTCAGCGGGTTTGTGAGGTACGCTACAGGAGCGACGCCGGGTCTTCGCACGGGGCGGATATCCGGGATCGTCGCCAATCTTTTGCTTCCGGCTGCCTGTGGCGGTATCGGCGGGGCCGGGGGGTTTGAATGATGAGTGTGTTCTCCAGTCAGATTGAACGTGACAGCAACGCAGCCCACGGTCCGCGCGGTTTGCTTGCTTCGGCGGCTGCTTCGTGTTCTTGTGCTGATTGGCGGAACGCGCTTGTTGCGCTGCCTTCCCGATTCCGCTCATGGATCGCCGGGCAACTCCAAAGGAGTTCTGCTATGCCAACGATCGTGAGACAGAAACACACACACACACACACACACACACACACACATGATTGCAGTGTTTGGCGAACATCATGGGTGTGGCGAACTGGTCGCGGCGCGCTGTGCTGCGTCTGGTCGCTCGCGCTGATGGCGGCATGGGTGATGACCGCTTCCACACCAGTCAGTGCCGACCCGCCGCGATATCGAATCATCAATCTCGGAACGCTGAAGTGTTTGGATGATCCGAACGATCCAGAATCCGAATGCGAGAGTTGGTCCGAGGCGTACGGCATCAACAACCGGGGAGAAGTTGTGGGGGCCAGCCTCGTGCGTGCAACGCCCACCCGTGAGCGAGGATTTGTCTGGCTGCCCGTCCCGAACTACGGACTGAACGGCTTCACGATGCACAGACTGCCGGAGCCGGAAGGGACTTTCTCACACATGTACGCGTTCGACATCAACATCGACGGCTTTGTTGTCGGAAGCATCAACACCGGGAGCATGGAACATCAGGGCGTCGTGTCGGCGGTCCTTCCCCCGATTCTCACGGGTTCTGGAAATCCGGCCTATGTGTGGGATTTGGCTACTTCCGATCATGACGCGATTGATCCGTACGAGGGCGCGAGCGCGGTCGCCTACGCCGTCAGCGATGATTCTCCGCCCGTGATTGTCGGGGAGACGGAGTTCATCCATGATCCCGAAGCGCAGTTCCCCGGCACATGGCGAGGCTTCAGGATGGAATACACCGGCCAGACGGCAATAACCGAGGGGATGCTCCTGCATCCAACAGGCTTCCCCGCGGCGTGGGGCAGCTTCGCCTTCGGCGTCGGGTTTGATGATGGACCCGTTGCGGGCTACAGCGCTTCGTTGGAGCAATGCGTACCTACGGAAGGATGGTGTGAAGGAACGACGGATTGCAATCGCGGGAACCACTGGGAGCCTGCTGGCATTCTGGAAGCCGTCATTGATGAGAACGATGTCTATTCATACACGGTTGGCCGCAGTGTGAACTCGGCGGGCAATGTGATTGGAAGCTCGTTTCACGATTTTGAGGCGTTCTGCCAGGAGCACGGCGCGTTCTGGCCGTCGGTGAGTGAATCTCCCGTGCCGCTGCCGCCGGATGATCTCTGGACGCGCGCTTGGGCGATCGCCGCGCCGTTTGGCGGCGGAGAACTGCAGGCGGTTGGCGCAAACATGGATCAAGACCGCGCGATGCTCTGGCAGAGCTTTGACGACGGTGAGAACTGGACACCCATTGACCTCAACGATGTTTCCAAGGGCGGCGATGTCATCCATTGTGGCGATGAGGAGTGGATTCGCCTTTTTCGCGCTTACGACATCAACGACCACGGCTGGATCGTCGGATACGGCATCCTGGAAGAGAACGGCCCTCGGCGCGCGTTTCTGATGATTCCTGAGCCTGCAACGTACTGCCCGGCAGACCTCAACGGGGACTTCGTTGTTGATGTCCTCGATCTGCTGATTCTGCTCGGAGCGTGGGGCTCGTATTCCGGCACGCCGTGTTTCGGCTCGCCGGACCTCAACGACAGTGGTGTCGTCGATGTGCAGGATCTGCTGATCCTCCTCGTTGCGTGGGGACCATGCCCCTCGATCGATGTTACGGTTCTGACGCTTACCAAGGAACTGACTGATGCGGGATTAACGCAGCAGCAGTGGGACGATTATCAGGCCATCATGACGGGCGGCGCATCGCAGAGCGTGAAGGACAACTGGACGTGCTGGATGGAGAATTATCTGTCGCAGTGTACGACCTGTCCTGAGTGCCCGGATGACGACCCGTTTGCGGAGTGATTCACACAGGCGG
>DAOMNO010000002.1:0-233010 GCA_035443885.1 Phycisphaerales bacterium | reverse complement strand
CCGCCGTTATTCTCATGCACAAACCTTATATTTGGCAAGGACTCATCATGCGACTCACTTCAGCCATCATTGCGTTGAGTATCTGCGTTTCGACCCATGCCGGTGTTGTTCAATACACCAATAAGGCGGCGTGGCAGAGTGCCGTAGGTTCTTACCACACGATTGACTTCACGGGATTTCAACATGGCATGATATTGAGCACTCAGTATCAAGCTGAGCACGGCATTACATTCGTGGGACAACAGGGATTCTACCACAGTTCTTCCATGCTTAATGACGGCCAAGGGGTCGTGGGAATCCCCGGCTCGCGCATGTTCTTCGACACGCCGCAGAAGTGGATCGCGGTGGACTTTCCGGGAACGATTGTGTTCAATCTCTATTTTCAAGGGGAGTTGATTTATACTAGCAGCCAATTTTTGGATTTTCCAAGCCCTTTTGCTGGCCTTATCTCCGATACACCATTTGATGAAGTCTATCTCTTCCGCTACACAACCAGCCTCGTCTTCTACGACGACCTCTACTTCGGTGTTCCCGCGCCCGGCGCGCTGGGCGTGTTCGCACTTGCTGCCCTCGGCTGCCGCCGGCGGAGGCGATGAGTTGATGTGCAGGGCGGGCATCGCTCGCCATGATTGTCGTTCACGGCACGTACGGCATACCCTGCCCGCCCTCGATCTAGAAGAAGCGAAGCCCGGCTTCGTGCCCGTCATCATCATCTCTTGACGGCTTGTTCCACACCACCATCACGGGACGATTGACGGCGTTGCCTTCAGGCAGCAGCTTCAACGCCATGCCCGTCATGCCCTCAATGAGCGGAAGGCTGGAGTGAATACGGCAGCCGCCATCGCTGGCGTCGATGACCCGGTAACGAATCCTTGTGCCCGGATCGTGGTTCCAGATCAGGACCAGCTCCGCGGGATAGGGGAGGCGATCGCCGGAACGGCGGCAGGCGGCAAGCGATTGTGATGACAAGGCGGGGTCGTACAGCATGGCTCCATCTTCCGATTGGAATGCAGTACGGCCAAAGCATTCCAAACGATGCGTTGTTTTTCTGACCATCTGTGCCGGTCAGCGAAAATGGGGTATTCCAGCACGCGGGCAGCATGAATCTCGGACCTGACGCAGTGGATTTGTCCAGACGGCACGACCAGCACAGTTCCGCTGCGGAAGATGTGCTGTCTGCTGAATCGCACGATCCGCTTCGCGTTCTCGGCCGATGAGGTCTGGCGGACGCTGTCAGTCTCATTCATTGCGGATGTGAACCATGCCCAAGGCGGAGCAGAGCAACACGGTTACCCCATCGCGACCGGCGCAGTTGCAGCCGATCGTAGCCGCGGCGGACCAGTTGAATCTGGATGCGGCCATTGCAGAAGAAGCGGAAGCGATGCTTGACGCCGATTTTGAGTCGGTGAGCGATGTGCTGGATGGCGCGATGAACGCGCACGCCGAGGAACTCCAGCCGTTCGTCCCGCAAGGTGCGGTTGCCGCGTCAACTCCTGAAGCGCCCGCTGAACTTGCCGGCGCAGCGGAGTTCACAGAGGCTGCAATATCATCGGAGCCGATCCCACACGCTTCGGAGCGCGCGAAGACAGAGGAGTCCGCTCAGGCGGAGCCATTCCAGAAGCAGGAAGCGCCAGTTGTTGAGGCCGCTGCTGCGCCGGTAGAGTCGCAGCCGTCCGAGAAGAGATCACCCCAGGAGAAAACGCCGCCGCCCGCGCCGGAGACTGCTGCAAAATCGCCAAGCGGCAGTTCGCGATGGAGCTTTGCGTTATGGTCTCTCTTCCAGTTGCTGCTGGTGCTTAATTTTCCACTGCGCTGGGTTCCGCCGAAGCTGAGGCCAGTGCTTGATGTGCTGGCTCTCTCGCTGGTGTTCTGGATACCGATAGTCTGGGCGATGGCGTGGGTTTGGGGCGGGCAGTAGCGGTCCCATAGCGTTGAGAATCGCCCGTGCGGTTCAAGCGCACAGATTCCCAAGCCGAGAACATGAGCAACGGCAACGTGCGCTTCCGGTGCGTTGGCATCGGCTCAGGAGTGCAGCCGTGCGATGTGCATCGCGCCCAGGAGTGGAGCCGATCGTGAGCAGAACCCATCACCATGCAACGCGCAGCACGCGCCGTTTGGGATCGCGAGGTATTACCATCCTCGTCGGTGTGATCCTGTCTCTGCTGGTGATCCGTCCTGCCATCGCGGGCACAGCGATCGTGGTGCTCAGCAGCAACGCAGCGCAATATCTCGAAGCGGAACAAGCCGTCGCGGAAGCCATGGCAGCGCGAGGGCATGTCGTGCAGTTGCTCTGCCTGCAATCCGCCACGCGCGAGGGGCTGAAGCCTTACTTGAAGCCGGGCATTGCGACCTTCATCGCCATTGGCGCAGAAGCAGCCATCGCGCTGCGGGCGAATCTGCCGGATGAGTTCCCCATGACATTCTGCATGGTCGCGGATGCGGAAGGTCTGCAGTTGACCGCTGAGCGGCAGGCGCACGGAGTCGCAGCAGAGGTTTCATTCCCATTGCAGGCGAAACTGATCGCTGAAGCGATGCCGGAAGCCCGGCTGATTGGCGTGATCTACCGTGGCCAATCGCACTCGAGTGTGCAGCGCATGCATCGGATGCGTGAAGCTCTGCCGGAAGGATGGCGACTTGAGGCGATTGATGTCGATGCATCGCATTCGGTCGCGGCGGCGATTGACAATCTGTTCGCACGCGATGTGGATGTTGTCTGGGCAGCGGCGGACGCCACCGTGTACGACGTTGCGACCATGCGGGCCGTACTGCTGGCGAGCGTTCGTTATCGCACGCCGGTCTTCGGGCACTCGCAGGCGTTCGCGCAGGCGGGCGCGTTGTTCTCCGTCGAGATCGACCCCGCTGCGCAGGGCAGACTGGCGGCTGAGATCGCGATGTGCCTGCTTGCGGGTGAATCGCTGGACGCGCCAAAGCTGACGGAGCACATTGAAATTACGCTGAACCTGACTGTGGCACAGATGCTGTCGATCACGTTTCCAGAACAACTGCTGAAACGTGCTGATCGCATCATCAATACGGATAAAGCCCGATGATGAGCTTTCGGTTTTCACGATTGCCGATGCGGGTGAAGGTCAGCGTGCTGGCGTTGGCCGTTGTGGTCGGTGCGCTCAGTCTCGCTGCGGGGGCGACCATCGTTCAAACGAACTATCTCATTGCCAGCAAGCAGCGGCACACGCTGGAAGTCATCGCGTCCAGTGTGGCGACTTCGTGCGAACTGCCGATGGCCGTGCGCGATGTGCGCGAACTGAACCGAAGCGCGGCCGAAGCTCTCGGAACCGATGCCGACCTGCTGTTCATTGCAATTTTCGATGCGAAGCGAGAGCTTGTTTCCGCAGCCGTCAACGATCAGGAAGCATGGCGAGCTTACCAGAGCAGCGGTGGGCGAGCGATTGATTCGATCACGGTGAGCGAGCGAGGCATCCAGCATTATCGCAGGCAGCTTGACCTCGATGCGTTCGAGTCTCGACGAGCCGACCGAGCCAATGCGATAACGATCGGCTCCGTTGTCGTCGCGCAGTCAACCGCTGCGATTGATCGCGCCCAGCGAGCGCAAACGATGCTGACTTTATCGATTGCAGCAGTGCTTTCGCTCGGCATCGTGCCAATCGTGTTTCTGGTCGTCGGTCGATGGACCCGCCGCCTCTCACGTCTTGTTGAAGCCAGCGAGTCCATCACGATGGGCGACTTCTCGGTATCCACCAATGACACATCTGATGACGAGCTTGGCGCACTCTCCCGCGCGTTTGAAGCGATGCGACAGACCGTCGAACAGCGCGATCACGAGCTGCGACAGTTCAACGCCACACTTCAGGATCAGGTCCATGAACGAACGCAGGAGTTGGAGCGTGCGCTCGTTTCCGCCGAGGCGGCGAACCAGGCGAAGAGTGAGTTTCTCGCCAACATGAGCCATGAGATCCGCACGCCGATGACGGCCATTCTGGGCTACGCCGACCTCATGCTCGACCCACAGCAGGGCTTGAGTGACCGTTTGGAGTGCGTGCAGGTCATCAGCCGGAATGCCGGTCATCTGCTGTCGATCATCAACGACATTCTCGACATCTCAAAGATCGAGGCAGGCAAGATGGATGTCGAGCGCATTGCATGTTCGCCGATGCAGGTGGTGGCTGACGTGGCTTCCCTCATGCGAGGCCGCGCGATCGAGCGCAACCTGCGCTACACGATTGAGTATGACGGCCCGGTCCCCAAGTCCATTCGCACCGATCCGACCCGCCTGAAGCAGATTCTGATGAACCTTTCAGGCAACGCGATCAAGTTCACCGAAGTCGGCGAGGTGCGACTGGTTGTGAAAATGATGCCTGGCTGCGATCCCACAAACGCGCGAATGCAGTTCATCGTCAGCGACACAGGCGTGGGCATGACAGACGAGCAGCTTCGAGGTCTCTTCCAGCCATTTACGCAGGCGGACTCCTCAACGACGCGCCGATTCGGCGGTACCGGACTTGGCTTGACCATCTCCAAGCGATTGGCACACCTGCTCGGCGGCGACATCACCGTCTCCAGCGCACCGGGCAAGGGTTCGACGTTCACGCTTGAGATCAAAATCGGTTCGATTGAACATGTGCCGATGGTGCATCATGCTGCCGAGGCGGGCGTCATGCACGCTGCGGAATCACAGATGAATCACGCCTCGCCAGCCGGTCGCCTCGCCGGATTGAAAATCCTGCTCGCCGAAGACGGCATCGACAATCAGCGGCTTATCAGCGTCGTTTTGAAGAAGGCTGGCGCGGATGTCGTGATCGCCGAGAATGGGCGAATCGCTTATGAGTTGGCCAGTGATCCCGCTCAGGCATTTGATGTCGTGCTCATGGACATGCAGATGCCGGAGATGGACGGCTACACCGCTGCCAGCAAACTGCGAAGCAAGGGGTACACGCGGCCGATCATCGCGCTGACGGCGCACGCTATGACGGGCGATCGCGAACGGTGCGTAACCGCGGGATGCGATGATTACACGACCAAGCCGATCAATCGGACCGAGTTGATTGATCTGATTGAGACGTGGTCAGGCAAACGCCGCGCGATGGCAAAGTGAACGCGGTCAGGCTTTAGATTTCGCCGCGGCGAGAATCGCTTCCATCTTTTCCACAGTTTCGCGCCGATCCGAGCTGAGGCGGTCGGCCTGTTCTTCAGCGTGATAGCTGCTGCGCACCAGCGGACCAGATTCGACCACCTTGAAGCCCATGCGAAGGCCTTCAAGTTTGTAGTGTGCAAACTGATCGGGCGTAACCCAGCGATCAATGGGCAGGTGGTTGCGCGTGGGTTGCAGATATTGGCCGATGGTGAAAATGTCGGTGTCTGCATGCTCGCGGATGTCGTGCATGAGCTGCATCACTTCGTCATCGCGCTCGCCGATGCCCACCATGATGCTTGTCTTCGAAACCAGCCCGCTGCGCTTGATCTGGTCCAGCACCTTCAGGGATCGGTCGTAGCGTGCCTGCGGCCTGACGGTGGGGTGCATGCGCTTCACCGTCTCCATGTTGTGCGCGAGGATTTCAGGTCTTGCTTCGATGACGGTGTTGAGCGCGTCCGTATCGCCCTTAAAGTCGCCGATGAGAGCCTCGACGGACATCGACGGACACGCTTCGTGCACGCGGCGGATTGTCTCCGCCCAGATCGAAGCGCCGCCGTCCGGCAGATCGTCGCGATCGACGCACGTAATCACCACGTGCTTCAGCTTCATCAAGGCAAGCGATTCCGCGACGCGTTTCGGTTCGTCTGGGTCGGGCGGCAGGGGGCGGCCTGTCTTGACGTTGCAGAAGCCGCACGAGCGCGTGCAGGTGTCGCCCAGAATCATGATGGTCGCTGTGCCGCGGCTCCAGCATTCGCCCATGTTCGGGCATGATGCTTCCTGACAGACAGTGTGCAGTTTGTGTTCGTCGATGATGGCGCGAAGGCGGTTGTAACCATCGCCGCCGGGGACACGGGCACGAATCCAGTCCGGTTTGCGGCCGAGATAAAGCTGTTGCGGCTGGGCGGACTGGTTGTTCAGCACCATTGCGGTGAGGCTGACAAGCGGCGGAGCGAGGTTACGCGCCGTATCGCCGCCCAGCGGTCGTGGGTGGCGGGCCAGGGTTCCCGATTTGGCAGGCGTGGCGGTCATCGAAGGCACAAGTGTAGCACCCCTGTGCAGCGGTCAGACCTGCTCTGGAGTTTGGACGAATCCAGAAATGTCGGGTACGCTCCGCCGATTGTTCGCCTTGATTGGCCGATACGACCGATCAATCTCATTGCGAAAACGTACAGAGTGGGCAATGAGGCATCAGGCATCAGGGATGAAGCATGAGCAGGCAGGCAGGAGGCACCAGGTATGAAGCATGAGAGGGCAGTCATGAGTCAGGGGTCAGGCGGAAGCGGTCGCGGGTCGTGGCGCGTGGTGCAAGGCGCTGGCGTGCTGGTGCTTCTCTGCGCGAACGCTGCACTGGTTGGCTGCGAAGTCGACTCCTTCTTTGATCCTTCCAAGACGGGGCGGTTCCATCACACCCCGACGACGCTGCCCATTCTTGATCGAATCGATGTGGTGGAGCTTGAATCTGAGCCGTGGGGGCACATCACAGGCGTGATGCCCGAAGACCTGCTGCCCAGCGACCTCAGCTATATCTTGGCACCGGGCGACTATCTCACAGTTGAGATTTACGAACTGAATCAGGCTCGCACGTGGACACCAGTGGCTCGACGAATCGATGCCACGGGGCAGTTCCGCGTGCCGAACCTCGGCGAGTTCATGGCTGCTGGCCGTACCGTGCAGCAGTTTGAGGATGACATCATTCATGCCATGCGATCGCTGATAGACGATCCGCAGGTCAACGTATTTGTGGAAGACCCGCGAGCCTTCACCTACACGGTGTACGGCTTCATTCAGAATCCCGGCCAGTACGCTTTGCGTCAGCCCGATCTTCGGTTGATTGACGCACTGGCCACCATCGGCGGTGTGCCGCCCGGAACCGAGAATATCTATGTCATTCGTCAGGTGCTGCTGACCGACGATGTGCTGCCCGGCTTCAGCCGCGATCGCGATGCGGGTCCTTCAACCCCTGCTCCCCGTCAGCCACAAGACCCCATTCGTCCAGTCGATATTGATGATCTCATCAATCAGCTTGAAGACGCGCCCCGGCCGGGCATGATGAACACGCCAGCATCGCGAATGGGTTTTGTGGATGTGGACGACCTGGAGCCGGTGCGCATCCCGGACAGGCCGATTGTTGATATCGACGACCTTCGCTCGCAGGCAGGCCAACGCTCGGCACCCGCGGGTGAAGACACCTTTGTGTTCATTGAAGAGCGCAACGAATGGGTCCGCACGCGGCCCCGTCAGGGTGCGAACGGTCGTGCGAACGGTGCCGCAGCAGCTTCTGCAAATGCATCGCCTCGCGCCATCGTCGCAGAGCCGGATCTCATCCTCGAACGAATCATTGAGATTCCGTATCAGCGGCTCGCCAAGGGCGAAAGCGCGTACAATATCGTCGTTCGACCGAACGATCGTATCTACGTTGAAGGCCCCGATGTGGGCGTGGTGTACATCAGCGGTGAAATCGCAAGGCCCGGCGTGTACAACATGCCGTCGGTTGGCTCCGGCCCGCTGACGCTCAGCCGCCTTGTCGCTGCGGCGGGCGATCTGGCCCCGATCGCGATTCCTGAGCGTGTGGACATCACGCGAATCATCGGCCCGAACCGCGAAGCGACGGTGCGTGTCAATTTTGCCGCGATCCGCAGGCGGACAGAGCCGGACATCATCATCAAGTCCAATGATCACATTCATATTGGCACGAGCTGGGTGGCGACCCCTCTGGCGATCATTCGCAATGGGTTCAGAACCACCTATGGGTTCGGATTCCTTTTGGATCGGAACTTCGGTAACGATGTCTTCGGCCCGCCGCCGGACGCACGATTCAGGTAACGCAAACTTTGCGCGTGGCGTTGCAATTGGACAGATTGCGCCCGTCGAGGGAAACTTCGGCGGGCTTTTTCGTGCAGTTGATGAAGCATGGCCCGAAAAACGCCGAACCGACACGAGGGTTGAAAGCGTATGAGAAACTCTTGCCGCTGGTCGGCGACGGGTGTCGCGCGCCGTGCGCAAGACGGGCCGCATGAACAGGCGGCTTGATTTGGTCGATGCAAGGGGACGATGAGCAGTCTTGCAAGCACAGATCGAACCCAACTGGCGGATCGCGCATTTCCGCTTGCGCCCGCGATCTGCGCAACGGTGCTTGTCGCGCTTGTGCTGCTCGTCTTCAGTGATTTCTTTCATGCCCAGTGGAAGTGGGCGACACGCCATCAGGCCGACTGGGGGCACACGCTCGTTATCCCGCTAATTGCTGCGTACTTCGTTTTCCTCAAACGCGAGCAACTCCTCGCCAAACCGTTCAAGACGACGTGGATCGGGCTGCTCATTGTGGTGCTCGGTGTGGCGTGGTACTTCTTCTGCGCGGTCGGCCCCCCGACACTCAGGCATCACAATCTCCTCGGCGCAGGCGTGGCGATGACCATCACCGGCCTCGTTTTGCTCTTTTGCGGTTTCCGCGCGATGTATTGGCTCTGGTTCCCGTTGGCCTATCTGTTCCTGTTCGGCCAGCCCATCTCAGAGCAGGTGATGAACATCATCACGTTCAAACTACAGGATATCGCAGCGCGAGGTTCACATGTATTGTTCATTCTGATCGGCATGGATGTCGATCGCGCGGGCAACAACCTCACCTTATACACCAGTCAGGGGCCGAGGGCCTTGAACATCGCAGAAGCCTGTTCAGGCATGAGAATGCTCATGGCGTTCGTTGCGCTCGGTGTGGCGATGGCGCACATCGGCCTCAAGCGTTTCTGGCAGCAGGCCATTCTCGTCGCGCTGGCGGTGCCCACCGCCATCTTCGTCAACATGCTTCGTGTCGTCACGCTCGGCCTGCTCACGCTGATTGACAGCGATTTCGCAGCAGGCGATTTCCACACGTTCATCGGCCTGCTCTGGCTGATTCCGGCGTTCCTCATCTACCTCGGCCTCATGTGGATTGTGACCCACATCGTCGTGGAAGTGCCGGAGAAGAAAACCAAGCCCAGTTCCGCAGGAGCGTCCTCGTGAAAAAGGGCGTCAACTCAAGATGCTGAAGTTCGATCGACAGGCCAGAATCGCTTTCATCGCTGCGTGTGTTACGCTGGCGATCTGCGGCATTGGCTTCCGCGCAGCGATGGCATACCTGCAGATCTATCTGCAAAAGGAGCGTGTCGATCTGCGCGAGCACTTCGCCACGATTCCACGCACGCTGGGCAATTGGCAGGCTGTCGGGCCGGACGGCGTCCTTGATGCCACCATCGTCGAAACACTGGGTACGGACATCTATCTCGATCGCGACTATGCCTTGAACGGCGATGTCTCTCAAGGATTGATCAAACTTCACATCGCGTACTACACGGGCATGATCGATGCCATCCCGCACATTCCGGATCGCTGCATGTTGGCAGGGGGGTTTGTTCCCACGGGCCGGCCGCGCGTGATGGAGAACATGCCGCTGGATATCTCGAACTGGCGTTACGACCCGGAAGTGGTGAATCGCGCCAGCGGCCAGCCGTATCCCTATGTAACATACCCACATGCGGTGACTGGACGAACCGTGATGGTGCGAATGCCGCTCGGCGCGTTCGGTCTCCGCATGACTCCGTTTGAACATCCCAGTATGCCCCAGCAGCGCATCTATGCGGGCTTCTTCTTCATCGCCAACGGGCATGTCACGCCCAATCCATTGGCCGTGCGTGCGCTGGCGTTCGATCTCACGGATCGCTACGCCTACTACTGCAAGGTGCAGTTCACGGCGTGGGGCGGCTCCGATTTTGACGAGCAGGCCTTCGCCGACCTTGTCGGCAGCTTGACGCAGGAGCTTCTGCCCGAGTTGATGCGATGCCTGCCGGACTGGCCTGAGGTGGAATCACGCTTGCCGCCCGGCCGCTCGGCTTCTGCAAGGACGAATCAGTAAAACACCCGACGAACGAGGTTTTTCATGGCAGTGCGACTCAACTCAAAGTTTCTCATCATCATCATGCTCGCCGTGTGTGCAGCAGGCGTGGTCGTTGGCGGGCTCTGGTATCTCCAGCGCAGGGGCGATGTAACGCGCCACATTCGCGCGGGTGATGAGCTTATGGAACGGGGCGAATATGAGCGTGCCTCGCAGTTTTACGGCCGCGCCGTGCATCGAATGCCAGCGAACATGGCGTACCTGGAAAAGATGCGAGATGCTGTTTCGCGCATGCGCCCGGATACCAACACCGCAGCGCAAACAGCTTATGACCTGTGGATCGGCACATTCTCGCATGAAGCGTCGTACGACTCGCAGAACCCTGAAGCGCACCTCAGGCTGCTTCACGAGTTGCATGATGGGGCGAGGCTCATCTCGCTGGTGTCTCCGGCGGGAGCAGGCCGCCGAATGTGGGAGCAGATCGCCGAGGCTGCTGACACCATGTATCAGCGTCTGCCTGAAACAGAGCCGAAGCGGGTGTACGGCAGGCTGTACCGCGGTATGGCGCGAGTCAAACTGCACGCATTCCTCACCGATGACGAACTCGAACGCGCCGAGAAGGACCTGGAAGCGTTTGTCGAAGCGATGCCAGAACATGATCTTGGATGGGCGACGCTGATTCGCGGCAAGAGCGCATTGGCGGAGCACTGGCGAGTAGCCGATCAGCCGCGCCGAAGTGAAGCGAGAGCAAGCCAGATCAAGGGCCTTGTCGAACAGGCATACAGGAACGTGCCGAACGGCCCGGAAGTGCTCGCGGCGCGTGCGTTGTTCCTTCTTGGTGAGCGTTTCACCGATCAATCGATTCCTCTTTCGGAAGTTCATGAAACGGCGCTGCGGGCCGCCGAGTTGGCTTCGCAGATGGATGAGCCGTGGCTGCTGGTGGAGATTGCGGAAATCGTGCAGCTTGCGGGTGTGCCCGATGCGGCGAAAGTCGCAGCCGGCATCTATTCCGCGTATTTGGAGCGCCATCCCGAAGCGCTGGCTCATCGCTATTTCAAAGCGAGAATCCAGTTCCGAAGCAACGATCTTGATGGCGCATATGCAACGGCCGAAGAAGTGCTGCGTACGGCGGATCTTCCGGTCGGTCTGGTCTCGCGCATGCGCTCATCGCTTCAGCGCATGGCAGCCAGTCTGATGGTTGACATTGAGCACCAGCGTTGGGCACAGGCTCCGGAAGAAGAGAAGCCTGCGATGCGCAAGGCTGCGGAGGAGGCGCGTGATCGCTTGCTTGCGCTCGGTGCAGACCCCAAGGCGGACCCAGACATGATCCGGGCTGACGGCAAGATCGCACTTGTCAATGAAGACTTTGATACCGCTGCAGAAAAATTCGAGCGGCTCATTCGTGACGGCAGCAACGAGCTTGAAATCCTGGCGCATGCGTCAATGGCGTTGGAGCGGATCGGTCAGATCGGGCTTGCTCACGAACGCGCTACGGCGGCGGTGAACAATCCGCGATCAAGCCCGTGGCTGACGTTCCGCAAGGGTTGGCTGGAGTTTCGTATGGGGCGTCTTGAGGAAGCCTCACGCACCATTTCACGCTACCTCGATCGCGTGCCGGATGATCCGGCCGCGCTTGAGCTTTCACGGACAATTGCCGCTCGCCTCTCTGGCGATCAGGCTGGGGTTGATCAGGTTGTTGTAGCCATCGAAAGCGCGCATCGAGCCGTGCAGGCGGGGGATCACGACACCGCCCGTGCCACGCTCCGCGCTGCAATGGAAGCAGCGGGTGAAGACGATTCACGATTGCTGCTTGTCGCGGCTCGACTTGAAATGCTCGATGGGCGACCAGAAGCGGCGTTGCCATTTGTGCAGCGTGCTCGCGCAATTCGGCCCGATGACCCCGCGATCCGCCAGCTTCAGGCGATTCTGGATACAGGCGATGTTGTTGCGGCTGCGAAGCAGTTCATTGAAGCAACCCAGAATGACCCTGCGGAGCGATCCGTCGGGCTGGTGGCGAGCTATCGCTCGATCGCGGAGCAGGAGCGTCAACGCGCAACGGAACGAGAGGCTGCGGGGGATGCGGCCGGCGCTGCGAAAGCGAGAGACATCGCCCAGCGCGCCTTGGCTGCGATGAATGCGGAACTCGCGGTCGCGCGTCAGTTGGCCCCGAATCACCCGCAATTGCTCGAAACGGAGATGGCAGAAGCGCTCGCTGCGAAGAACTGGACGCGTGCGGAAGAAATTGCAGAGCGCGCACGAGTACACGACGCTGACCAGATGAACGGGTTGATTTTCCGCGGCCGGTATGAGTACGAACGAGGTCGATTCGATCAGGCAGTGCGCGTCTTCCAGCAGGCAACCGAACTCAGATCGTTCAATTCGATGGCGTGGCGCGGGCTGGCTCTCTCCTACATGCGGCTCGGCAACTACCGCGAAGCGCAGCGAGCCTTCGAGCAGGCGTATCGCGTCAATCCCAATGACATCACGACCGTGCGCCAATACATGACCATGCTCATCCAGATGGGTGAGAAGACTCGAGCCGCGCAGATCGCACGCACGGCACATCAGCTCGTGCCTCTCGATATTCAGCTTCGAGAAATCTGGCTTGACCTTGAGTACGAGAATGGCAACATCATCGGCGCCATCACGGAGCGTCGGCGCATTCGCGAGCAGAATCCGCGGGATCGTCGCAACCTGATGCGTTTGGCGGTGCTGCTCGGCACATCTGAACCGACGTACGAGTTGATTTTTAACGCGGATGGCTCGCGAACCTATACGGAGCGCCGCTGGCAGCAGCTTGGCGGCTCCGATCAGCGCCGACAGCTTGTGCAGCTTCGTGAACGATGGCATGCGGAGTCGGATGCTCTGGTGAACGAAGTGGCTGAACGCGACGGTGTCGATCTTGAAGTCGCAGCGCTCCGCGCCACATTGCAGCGCATGCGAGGCAACCCCGCTGGCGGCGAGCGCATCCTGCGTGAGTTCATCGACTCCCATGACGCGTCTGAGCAAACAGCGCAGATGTACATCGTGCTCAGCCAGTATCAGGCCGAGATCGGCAATGCGCAGACGGCACTTGTCAGTCTGCGCGATGCGGTTCGCCTGCAAGGCTCATCGCCCATCGGCGATATTGCAATGGGCAATTTCCTCTTCAACCGAGGCCAGTACGAACAGGCGCTGGCACATTTGGAAAAAGCTATCGCGGTTTCGTATGACCGCGCGCTCGATTTGCGAGCCATTGAGTGCTACGCCAACCTTCGTCAGTTCACCAAGGCCGAGGAGCGACTCGCCAAGGTGATGGCACAGGGCGAGATGGATTACATCATCGCCATGCTTCAGGCGCTCATCGCTCACGGGCAGGGAGAGGATTTGCTTGCGGCAGGCAAGGCGACGGAAGCAGAACGGCGCTTCGAAGCCCAGCGCGATGCGCTGGCAACCGCCGAGCGGCTAATGCCGACCGACCCCACCCCGCACCTGCTGCGGGCGCAGTCTTTCGTGCAGCAGGCGAGGCGAACCGGCCAGACTCGCTTGCTCGATGACGCCATGCGGGCGCTCGATCGCGCAGAACAGATCAGGCCGGGCGATGTCAAGACCGTGATGGCTCGTGTAGATGTCCATCGCGCGCAAGGCAACGATCGAACAGCCGTGGCGGAGCTTGCTCGCACGCTTGAGCGATCACCAGACAACTTGCAGGTCCGCAGGCGGCTTGTGCAGCTTCATATGGAACTGAACGATCGCAACGCTGCGATCGCGACGGTCTCGCAGGCGATTGAGCTGTACCCGAACCTGCCCATCTGGCATGAACTGCTCGGCAATCTGCACGCCATGAACAACACGAACCTCGTGGCAGCAGCGCAGTCATACCGCCGCGCCTATGAACTCGCGCGTTCGCCTGCGTTGCTGGGCAAATACCTCGGCGCGCTGCTTTCGGCGAATCCGCCGGATTATGCGACTGCGTCAAGCGTACTGCGGAATGAACAGGCGATGGTGAGCGCCGAACCGGAACTCGGTGCGGTGTACGCCGTTACGCTCTTCAAGACTGGCCGAGGCGAGGCTGGCATGCAGCAGATGCGTGCGAGCTTCCAGCAGATGCGCGCGATGATCGCGACAGGCGATCGTCCGCCCGCAGACATGAATCTATGGTTCCAGGCGATGAATCCGCTCTTCTCCGAGCAGACGCCCACTGTGGTCGAACAAGCCGTACGCGAAATGGCGGATCAATATCCGTCTCCTGTTGAGCTGGCGTGGATTGCCAACTACTGGGCGAGCCGAGGCTCGGTGGGCATTGGCCGCGCGATCGAACTGATCCATGAGGCGATCGCAGCTATCCCGCAGGAGAACCGCGAACTGACCGCGTCCATGAACTTTGAACTTGGCCGGCATGCACTGACCGGGGGTCAGCATGAGGTGATGGTAACGGCGTTCAAGAGAGTGGTGGAGATTCAGCCTGACAACGCCATTGCGCTCAACAACCTCGCCTTCGTCATGGCGGAGAATCTCAAGAGGCCTCAGGAAGCCTTGCCGTATGCCCGTCGGGCCATCGAACTCGCCCCGCGCAGTTCGCACGTACTCGATACCGTCGGCTGCGTCTATTACCATCTTGGCGACCACGCCAAAGCCTCGGATTACCTGACGCAGGCGCTTGCGATTGAAGATTCCGCCCTGACGCAATTCCACATGGCGAGAGTGCTCGCCGCGCAGGGCAACCGCCAGGAAGCCGCGAACAGGCTCGAAAAAGCCAAGCAAAAGAACCCCGACCCACAGACCTTGTCGGATATCAACCAGTTACTGGACGATATACGAGCAGGCGGGACGGGAACCCGCTGATTCAGGATCGCCGAACCCCGCCGACTGGCGCCCAACCCAGCATCGGATTGAATAGTGAGACGAGCTATGACGACTCAACAGCAACGCCGCCCCGCCCCGCAAGCCACTCCCGCGCCGCACCGCCCTGCGCCGCCGACGCGCATGGTGGCCAACATCGACCCGCTGCGCGTGCTTCGCCGCCACATGCTGTGGATCATCGGCTCAGTCATCGTCGGCGCCGGTCTCGGTTTCGGTGCGCACGTGCTGTGCTCCATGTACTACCCGCTGTATGCGGGCGCGGTCACGTTCGAGATTCAACCGGGCGTTCGTGAATCGCGAGAGGTCGGTGCGACCGAAATCGCCAACGATCAGCTCGCGTTCCGTCTGGCGAACACCGAGACGATGTTGCTGCTGCAACGCGACATCCTTGAGCGTGCCATGAACAACCCAGACATTCTGCGCACGGAATGGCACAAGCAGTTCGTAACGCGAGACGAAACAGGTCGCGAGACGTTCAATATTCAGAACGCGGTGGACGAACTCGAAAAGACGCTGTCCGCCAGTGTGGTGCGAGCGACGAACTTCTTCCAGTTGAACTGGCGCACGCACGTCGCACGAGACGTGCCCGTGGTGCTGAACAGCATCGCCGCCGCGTACATGCAGAAGCGTAAAGAGATTGATGATTCAGTCTGGAGCGGCAACATCACGGTCTTTCAGGATGCGCTGACTCGAACGACGAACGAACTGGGGCTGTTGGAATCAGAGATTCGTCAGTTCATCGTCAATAATCAGATCACCGGTCTGGACAATCAGCGTTACAACACGCCTGCATATGCCGCAGAGCAGTTGACTTCGCAGATCACCACGATCTCCGCAGCGCTCGCTCAGACTTCAACATCGCTGGCCCAAACGGCGCTCAAGCTGGTCGGCACGATGGAGCCGACCGCGGAAGATGTCCGCGAAGCGGAACAGGACCCGATTGTGAGTTCGCAAATCAGGCTGGTAACAGACTTGAAGACCACACGTCGCAGTCTTGCGGAGCGCGGTTTCCAGCCGACGCATTCGCAGGTCAGAGAGGTCGAAAGCCAGCTTCGTGCTGCCGAGCTTGAACTCGATGCCATGCGTGATGAAGTCATGAAGCGCAATCTGAACTCTCGCTACAAACTGCTGAACGATCAGCGCGAGCAGTATGAGCAGTTGCTGGCGAACCTTCAGGACGAAGCGGAAACCAAAGATGAGGTGCTCATCACGCTTGCCGCCGCTCACGCGCAGTATCAGGGCCTTGAAGCTCGACGGACTCGCCTTGAAGCGCAGCGGGACAACGACATGGCCTTGCTGCGGGAAATCCAGATGATTCGTCTGCGTGCGGACGCCGCCCGTGTCCGCATCGCTCAGAACGCCTTCACGCCCCGCTTCATGGCGTTCCCAAAGATTTACATTATGGTCCCGCTTGGCGTGCTGAGCATGCTTGCGCTCACGGTGGGCGTCATCTTCCTCCGCGAGTTGACCGACCAGCGAATCAAGAGCGCGTCCGACGTGGCGGTGCTTCCGGGCGCTCGCGTGCTAGGCGTCGTGCCGGATGTCGAAGACGATCCCACGAAGCTCAAGTCCGCCGAACTGGTCGTTCTGAAGCATCCTCGCTCGGTGCTGGCGGAGTCGTATCGCCAGACCTGTGCGATGATGATGCGGGCGATTCAGCGAAGCGGGCATCAAACCGTTGTGTTCCTCGGCGGCCTGCCCGGCGCGGGCACGACCACCGCTGTAACGAACGTCGCCGCCACGCTCAGCGCGTCTGGCATGTCAGTCCTGCTCATCGATGCAAACTTCCGCAGGCCGCGCCTGGCGAAGTCGCTTGACCTTCCGCCGGACGCACCGGGCCTTGGTGATTTCCTCGCGGGTAAAGTGAATCTTGATGAGGCCATTCGTTCGCTGCCCGGCGGCGAGACCGGCATCAGCGTGATGTCCGCCGGTACACCTGCAAACCTCGTCTTTGAACGGCTGAACAATGGCAAGTTTGAGTCGCTCGTGGCAGAAGCGCGTCAGCGATTTGATGTCATTCTCTTCGATGCGCCGCCCGCGGTTGTCGCAGGCGATGCGATGGTGCTGGCGAACCTTGTCGATGCTGCGGTACTCGTTGTTCGTGCGAATCAGGAGCAGCGAGGCCTTGTCGCACGCTTGATTCATCAACTTTCCGACGCTCATTGCGAGCCGCTGGGCATTCTCCTCAACCGCGCACGCGGCACAGTCGGAGGCTACTTCAAGAAGAACTTTGAGACGATGGCTGAATACTCATCGAAGTGAGTGTGAAGCTGGCATTCAGGAATTTTCCCGACCGTCGTGCATCATTGCTGATGAGCGGCGGTCGGGCCGCTGGTAAGAGACTTGCGATCTGCACCGATGGAGCGTGTTTCGATGACCCCTCAACCCACCGAGCGAACCGTGCTCGTCACCGGCGGCGCGGGCTTCATCGGCTCGCATCTCGTCGAGCAGCTTGTGCTGCGCGGCGATCGCGTGGTGGTCATCGACGATCTCTCTACCGGGCGGGCCATGAATCTGGATGGCGTGGATAAATCGCGATTGACGCTTGTGCGGGCCAGCGTGTCCGACGTGCTGCCGCGATTTGAGCCGGGCCGCTTCGATGAGATTTATCATCTCGCTGCAGCGGTGGGCGTGCGACTGGTGATCGAGCGGCCGATTCACACCATCGAAACCAACATCGCAGAGACTTCCGCTGTGCTGAAGTTTGCAGCGGCCTCGTGCACACCGACGCTCATTGCATCGACATCCGAAGTGTATGGCAAATCGCTCAAGTCTCCTTTTTCTGAAGATGATGATGTCGTGTATGGCGCAACAACACTGCATCGCTGGTCATATGCATGCTCGAAGGCGATCGACGAATATCTCGCACTCGCGCATCATCGTGAGCATGAACTGCCGGTCGTCATTGCAAGGTTCTTCAACACCGTCGGCCCGCGACAGGTGGGGCACTATGGCATGGTGCTGCCTCGTTTCGTGGCAGCGGCGATGGAGAACAAACCAATCGAAGTGCATGGCGATGGCCGGCAGACTCGCTGCTTCTGCGATGTGCGCGATGTCGTGGATGCACTGCCTCGAATGCTGGCTTCAGACCAATGTCGGGGTCGCGTGTTCAACATCGGCAACGATCAGCCGATCTCCATTGCCGATCTGGCCAACCTTGTCTGCGAAACACTGAGCAGCACCTCGCCTATCGTCCATGTGCCCTACGACGAAGCTTTTGGCGCGGGGTTTGACGATCTTCGCACGCGCCAGCCCGATCTGACTCGCATTCGCGATGCGATCGGCTTTCAGCCTCGCATTCAACTCGTGCAGACCATCCGTGACCTGGCCGATGCGTTGCAGGGTTCATTGTCTCGCGCCCGCACGGTGGAGTCCTCGCGATGATGCGGCCCGTTAATGGCGACATCCTGATTCCGGACGTGCCGCTCTCCGAAGCCGCACTGGGATTGCCGACGTTTTTCAGTCTGGAAACGTGGTCGGCCATCGGCGTGCTGGATTCGTACATCTATGTCTTCCTCGCCGCGTTTCTGGTTACGCTCCTGCTCACACCGCTGGTGCGCCGCATGGCTATTGCAGGTGGCATCATCGATCACCCGGATGCAGCGCGCAAGGCGCATCCATATCCAGTGGCGTATCTCGGCGGGTTGGCCGTGTTTGCTGGCTTGATTGCTGCAGTCGCGCTCAGTTTCATCATCATCCCGCCTGATGTGGCTGCGTTTCGACAAGTGCCGATGGCGATCATCATCGGTATGGTGGCAATCGCGTTCACTGGCTTTGCTGACGACGTGTGGGGCTGGGACCCGCGGCTCAAGATCATGGGGCAGCTTATCGCGGCGGCTGCGCTGGCGATTGAAGAAGTCGGTGTGCGCGTCGCGGCGGGCCTGCTCGTGCCGCTTTTCCCTGCAGATTGGCTGCTGTTTGAGATTCCATTGCCTGGCGGGGGCATTCCCATCGACGTTGTGTATTGGGTCGGCACTGCGCTCATCGCGGTGTTCGTGCTCGGCGGCTGCAATGCGGCCAACCTGATCGATGGTTTGGATGGTCTGCTCTCAGGCGTCATCGCCATCGTTGCGCTCGGCTTGCTCGTGATCGCGCTGCTGATGGTGCCTATGAATGGCGCGGGTGAAGTGATGGCGGAGCAAGGCTCACTGGCCGGCGCACGGGTGGTGTTATGCCTCGCGCTGTTGGGGGCCGTACTTGGCTTCCTGCCGCACAATTTCAACCCGGCAAGCATCTTCCTCGGTGATTGCGGCAGCCTGCTCATTGGCTACGTGTGCGTGGTCATCATCCTCATGTTCGGCGAGCACGGGCAGACGCACCTGGTCTTTGCGGGCCTCATCGTCTTCGCCCTTCCCATCATGGATACCACGCTCGCCATCATCCGAAGGTGGCTGGCCAGGATTCCCATGTCCTCTGGCGACGATCAACACATCCATCATCAACTCAAACGAGGTTTGGGCGGTGTGAAGCGGGCCGTGTTTGCGATGTACGGCATCAGCCTGCTGTTCGCGATCATCGGCGTAAGCCTCGCCGCGCTCGTTATCACCTCGGAATTGCGCGTGCGGTTCATTTATGTCATCGCCATTGTTATGTTCGGCTTCATCGGCGTGATAGCCGTCAAAGCAGCGCGGAGGAAGCAGATTATGCTGGCGATCGAAAAGAAGACGGCGAAGGTTGCCCCGGCGGTCGCCAATCAGCCGCAGGAAAGCGCTGCCGGTTCGCCAGCCTCATCAACATCGTGAGGGAAGCAGTGGATCGCATGAGAGTTGAGCGTTGCGGCGTCTTGTTCATCTGCATGGGCAACATCTGCCGCAGCCCACTGGCGGAAGGGTTGTTTCGATATAAAGCGAACCAGCGAGGCGTCGTCGATCGCTTTGATATTGATTCTGCGGGCACAGGTGGCTGGCACGCAGGTGAGCTGCCGGACCATCGAATGCGTGCGACCGCGCAGAAGTATGGCGTGCCGCTCACATCCCGCGCGCGGCAGGTTTCGCGCGTTGACTTCCAGCGATTTCACCACCTGATCTGTATGGATCACGACAATCGACGCAACGTGCTGGCGATGAACGCCCCCGCGGATCGCGTCAAGCTGCTGCTGGAGTTTGACCCCGCTGCGCCTGTGCGCGAAGTGCCGGACCCTTACTACGGCGGTGAAGAGGGGTTTGAAACGGTGTACAGACTCGTCAATTCGGCGTGCGATGCGCTGCTCGATCAACTGTTGGCGGCGAAACAGTGAATGTATCAGCGGCCCTTGAACAGGCAGTGGTAGAAGCGGGCATACGCAGTGCCGTCTCCCGTGTGAGCAATCTCTCCGGCGGATGCATCCATCAAGTGTTGAAAGTCGAGCTTGAGGATGGGCGGTGCATCGTCGCCAAGGTGAATCATCCTGATCGCGCCGCCATGTTTGAGCAGGAAGCCGATGGCTTGCGCCGGCTCGCCGAAACGCAAACGGTGCATGTGCCTCAAGTGATTGGCGTCGTCCGCCAGCCGACGGTGTGCCTTCTTCTCATCTCGTGGCTGCCGCCCGCGATGACGCCGATTCGGTGGCCCAGCTTCGGCGAAGAGCTGGCCATGCTTCACCATGCGGATGTGGGGGCGCGTTACGGATTGGACGCGCACAACCACCTCGGCACGACGTTGCAGCCGAATACCTGGTGCGATGACTGGGTGGAGTTCAATGCACGATATCGCCTCGGCCATCAACTCAGGCTGTGCCGCAACGCCAACTTGGTCAGTGATCGCGACGCGATGCGCATCGAGCATGTGATTGACCGACTCGATCAGCACATTCCGCGCACGCCGAAGCCCGCATTGCTGCACGGCGATCTCTGGTCCGGCAACGCGGTGCAAACGCACGATGAGCGTGGAGAGGCTTGTGTGGCCCTCATTGATCCTGCAGTGTCAATTGGCGACGGCTGGGCAGACATCGCGATGATGCAGCTCTTCGGCGGTTTCCCGTCAGCGTGCTATGAGGCGTATAGGGCTAATGTCAATGATCGCGACATGCTGAAATCGCGCATCGCGGTGTACCAGCTCTATCACGTGATGAATCACATGACGATTTTCGGCCGGGGATACGCGCCGCAGGCGATGGATATCGTCGCGCAGCTTGGCGGGTAAGACCATCGCGAGAATCACTACAATGCGTGGGACAGACAAGGAGAAACCCATGCGATGGAGCTTTGCTGCGCTCGTATGCGCCGTGATGATGCAGTCGGCAGGTGCGTTCGCCATGCCCGATGACGCCGCTCTACATGAGCGCGTCAGGGCCATTCTGCGAGAGGTGCCGCTGATTGACGGCCACAATGACGTGCCGTGGCAGTATCGCATGCGCGTCAGCAATCATGTTGACGCGATGGATTTTGCATCCGATCTCAGCAGTCTCGGCATGCAGACCGATATCCCGCGATTGCGAGAAGGCATGGTCGGTGGGCAGTTCTGGTCTGTGTTCATCCCAATCAGCATGAGAGGCGGCCGGCCGGGCGATGCGCGGACTGTCATTGAGCAGATTGATCTCGTCCATCGGCTGATCGCCAGGCATCCGAACGATCTCGAACTCGCGCTGACCGCGGATGACATCGTGCGCATTCACAAGGAAGGGCGCATTGCCTCGCTGATGGGCATGGAAGGCGGGCATTCGATCGAGAACTCGCTTGCGGTGCTCCGCGCGACGTACAACCTTGGCGCGAGGTACATGACGCTCACGCACTGGCGCAATACCGATTGGGCGGACGCTGCCACCGATGCGCCGATTCATAACGGGTTGACTGCATTCGGCAGGGAAGTGGTGCGAGAGATGAACAGGCTCGGCATGATGGTCGACCTGTCGCACGTTTCACCCGCCACGATGGCGGATGCGATTGAGGTCAGCCGCGCGCCGATTATCTTTTCTCATTCGTCTGCCTTCGAGGTCTGCCGCCATCCTCGAAACGTGCCGGATGATGTGCTCGAACTCACGAGAAAGAACGGTGGCATCGTGATGATCTGTTTCCTGGGGTCGTTCGTTTCTGAGCATCTTCGCCAGTGGGAGGAGCATTTCAGCGAAGAACGCAGGCGTCTCGTTCAACTGCACCGCGAAGATCGAGACGCGATTGAGCGTGATCTGGCAGCGTGGCGAGAGGTGAATCCACAACCTCACGCCACGTTGGAAGAGGTCGCAGATCACATCGATCACGTTCGCGCTGTCGCGGGGATCGATCACGTCGGCATCGGAGGCGATTACGATGGCACAACGTCGCTGCCGATTGGTCTGGAAGACGTTTCCACATATCCCGCGTTGTTTGTTGAGTT
This sequence comes from Phycisphaerales bacterium, assembly GCA_035443885.1. Lineage (GTDB taxonomy): Bacteria > Planctomycetota > Phycisphaerae > Phycisphaerales > SM1A02 > DAOMNO01. Next base: position 210,904 of record DAOMNO010000002.1, on the reverse strand, counting down.
GCTGAAGCGAGGCTACAGCGACGAGGATGTAGCCAAGATCGCAGGGCTGAACATGCTGCGAGTCATGCGCGAAGTGGAGCGAGTTGCTGCGGAACTGCAGGCGACAACGCCGCCTTCAAGTGCGCTCATCGAAGAACTCGATCAGCCGCTGCCCGATCCCGCAGGTCGAGGTCGCCGCAGCGAATAGCAGCCTGTTCAGGCGGGTTCTGATTCGGTTCCGGCGTCGGTTGATGCAGCCACGCGGCGGCTGCCTTCATAGAGGTCGTATTTCAGCAGTCTGCACTCGATTTCCGCATTCCAGAACGGAATGCGACGGCTTGCCTTCAGGCCGATTCGCTTTGCCAGCTCCATGTTGCCCGTGAAGACCCAGCCGGTGTAGCCGTTGCATTTCTGTTTAAGGAAATCGCCCATTCGTTCGTAGGTTTTCTCAAGCGCGCTGACATCGCCGAGGCGCTTGCCATACTCCGGGTTGATGATGACGATGCCGCCACTTTCGCCGGGCGCAGGAACGGGTGTCTTTTCAAAGTCGCAGACGCGGAAGTCAATCAGGCGATCGACACCAGCATCGCGGGCGTTGTGGCGGGCAGCGTTGATCGCTACCGGGTCGATATCTGTAGCGATGATCGGCGCGGGGCGAATGGCGATATTCTTGACCCTGCGGAAGGCTTCCTCGCGAAGTTCTGTCCAGCGGTTTCGATCGAAGCCGACCACGTGCATGAACCCGAAGTTGTCCCGCAACGTGCCGGGGGCGCGATGCGTCGCCATCAGCGCGGCTTCGATCGCCAGCGTGCCGCTGCCGCACATGGGTGAGACGAACGGCTGCGTGCCGTCGTAGCCTGTCGTCTGGATGACCGCAGCGGCAAGCGTTTCCTGCATCGGTGCACGGTGGGGCATCAGTCGATAACCACGATCCGACAGCTTGCGCCCGGATGTGTTGAGATACACCCAGACGTGGTCGTCCTTCCAGTACAGGTTGATAACAATGCGATCCCGCTCCGGGCCGGAATCCGGTCGGCGGCCGACTCGATTCGCGAACTGATCGACAATCGCGTCCTTCACCTTTACGCTGGCGAACATGGAGTTGTTGACGTTTGGCGTATCGATGCGAGAGACGACGCTGAAGTAGGCGTTCGCCGGGATGATCGTTTCCCAGTCGATGGTTTGAGCGCGGTTGTAGAGTCGTTCTGGCGTTCTTGCTTTGAAGTCCTTGATGAGCCAGAGCACGTTGAACGCCGTGCGCAGGTTCAGGTTCAGCTTCAGGCAGTCATACACCGTTCCGGTGGTTACGACGCCCGTATCATGCGTATCGCGAACAGCCATGCCAAGCGATTCAACTTCATCGCGCAGCCGTTCCGACAGCCCCTTGGAACAGGTAACGAGAATGGCGCTTCGCGCAGAGAAATCCACGGCAGGATAGTAGGCTCAGGATCAGCGAGCCGCGAGGTGCTGTGCTGCATTGGGCTGATCCGGCTCGACGCCGAGGTAGTCCAGAGCTTCGTCGATCACATCGCGAACCACCGGCCCTGCGATGGCACCGCCGAAGTGCCCCTTGTCCTTGTCCGGGTCGTCAATTACACACAGCACAACGAGCCGAGGCTCATTGAACGGGGCGCCCGCAATGAAGCTGGAGACGTATCGATCCTGGTGGTAGCCGCGTCGGTCAGCGCGGGGAAGCTGCGCCGTACCGGACTTGGAGAAGAGCTGATATCGCTCGGATTGCGCCTTGCGGCCGGTGCCCTGTGTCATCACGTCGCGCATGGCCTCACGCGCGATGAGGGTGATCTCTGCTGGCAGCACGCGATGCACGATTTCCACATCGTCGCCTTCAATCGCAGCCGTCGTGCGAAGCTTGGGAAGTGTGCCATCGCGTGCGAACACCGCGAAGGCCCGAACCATTTGCAACGGCGTAACGGCGATTTCATGGCCCATCGCCACCGATGTCTGGGTGTAGTGATTCCAGTTGCGGCGGCTGGTCAGGATGCCTGCCGTCTCGCCCGGAAGGCCGCAGTTGGTTCTCTGCCCGAAGCCGAACCGCGTAACCGCTTCGCGCATTTCGCGTTCCGTCATGCGCTCCGCGACGATCGCCATGCCGCTGTTCAATGACTTGATGAGCACCGTGCGCCACGTTACGTTCGCGGTGTTGTACGCGTCGCGAATCTGGCGGCCGCGACTGGTGCGGAAGACAACACCCGGCGGGGGCGTGGGCAGCACTTCTTCAAGTTTGGCTTTGCCCAGTTCCGTTGCGACCGCCCACACGAACGGCTTGAACGTCGAGCCGGGTTCATACGGATCCGTAACGCAGCGATTACGTGCCAGCGCGGGGTGAATCCAACGCATGGGATCCGTTGTGTGCGGCGTCCAGTTTCCGCCACGCGGCGTAACCTTGTTGTTGAGCACGTCCACCATCGCCAGAATCTCGCCGGTCTGCACATCCAGCACGACCATGCGCCCGCCGCCCGCGTTGAACTCCGAGACAGCCTGGCGCAGTCTGCGCTCTGCGATTTCCTGAATGATGAGGTCGATGCTCAGTCTCGCTGTGCCGCCTGTCTGGCCAGGTTTATAGCCATCCGGATCGATCCACAGCGCGCGGCGTCGCACATCGCGGAGATAGGTCAGCTTGCCATGCGTGGGTGCGAGCGTTTTCTCGTGAACGTGCTCGAATCCGGCCAACCCGGTGTGCTCAAAACCGACCATGCCGACAAGCGCGGAGGCCAATGTCCCATGTGGATAGTGGCGGACCAGACGAGGTTCAAGACCTACGCCACGAATCCTTGCGTGACGTACCGCGTCAACTTGCCAATCTTCAAGCACATCGACGACCACGGCATACCGTGTGTCGAGGCGAGGCACGAGCCGCTTGTCGATGGCGACCGGATCGATTTTCAGCAGTGCGCCAAGATCAAGAGCAATGGTCGATGGGTCGGCGACGATACTGGGGTCCACGAAGAGCTTGTATCCAAGCGTGCTGGTGGCAATGACGCGGCCACGCCGGTCGAGCAGATCACCACGGCGAGTCAGTTCCGGTTTGCTGGAGATCGGCGTGCCGACGGCAGAGGCAAGACGTTCGTTCGGCTGCACCTTTAACTGCGCAACGCGAAGAAGCTGAACGACCATCAGGGCCATGATGCAGGCGATCAGGACGCGGCCCCATGCCACCACGCGGTGGGATTGCGTCTCATGCAGGGGGTGAAGCTGGCTCACGGTCTCAACCTCCCAGGTCTTCTTCGTCAGGCATCACAAGATCAAACAGCGCGATGGTGAATGCAGGGCGATGCGATGAACGCGGTCTTGAAGGAATCGACACCCACATGCCGCCCGCGCGATCAATGCGTTTCTTGATGTATTCCGGCTTCACGCGCTGCGCGATCTCCATGCGTAATCGCCACAGCGTTTGTTCCTGCGCAATAAGCCGTTGATGGACAGCGGCAATCTCATGGGCCGTGTCGATGCGCTGCTGACGATTGACCAGCAGCGCGCACGCCATGGCGCCGACGACGACGATGATGATGAGAAGCTTCACAAACATGGCCGCCTCATCCTGTCCGCGCGTCAGCGCACCGTCGATCAGCGAGGAATCCGAAGAGTCGTGCCGACCGGCACATTGTCCGGATCGCGAATGACATCCTTGTTGAGTTCGTAAATGTCACGCCAGCGCCGGGAGGTGCCGAGCAGCTTCTGTGAAATCTCCGAAAGGCTGTCACCGGCCTGGACGGTGTAGGTCTGAGCGCGAGCGGGTTGCTCTGGCTGTCGCGGTGCGGCGTTTGAGCCGCCAGCAGGCTGGGGCGGTGCCGCGCCGGGCCGAAGCTGCGACAGTGGCGGAATACGAAGACGGTGATCGACACGAATCGTGTCCGGATTGGCGATGTTGTTGAACTTTGCAAGGTCGGCCGCCAAGGCGCGATCGCCGTAGTACTGCATGGCGATTGAGCTGAGCGATTCGCCCCGCTGCACGTTGTGGAATACGACGCCCTGCGTGGAAGCGTTCGATGATCGAGGAGCGTTGTTGTCGTTGGGACCGATGAGATGAACGCCGCCGGGGCCGATGGTAACACGCTCAACGTGATCCGGCAGGGCAGGCTCGTCGTGTGGGACGGTTACGTCTTCCAGCGAGGGCAGACGCGAGTTGTTCATGGCCAGGGGGGCCGGGCGCAGGCCGTTCGATTTGGCCGTCTGGTTGCGCTCTTCCTCACTGCGAAGATCGATGAGCCGTGGATCGTTACGGCGGTTCTGGACGAGCGGATCGCTCGGTCGGCGGAGGTCCGCCGTATCCTGATTTCGCGCGGTGGAGAAGTGATCCGAAATCAGGATTCCGACGAGGAGGATGAGTCCGAATCCGACAACGAGCGCCAGCTTGTTTTCTCTGGTCATGTGCTTCAGCATCCGTGCTGCGCCGCGCGTCAGGCTCCAGCCTTGTTCGCGGCAGTTCCGAGTTGTCCAATCGCCGCAGTGTACCAGCGGCGATTACCGTGTGTCGTCGCCGATCCGTGCGACGCGCAATTTCGCAGAGCGAGAACGCGGGTTGGCTGATGCTTCCTGTTCCGAAGCGGAAACAGGTCGCTTGGTCAGCCGTGTAGCCAAGCCGCGTCTGGCGATGTCGGCGAAGGCGTGTTTGACCAGTCGATCCTCAAGGCTGTGGAAGCTGATGATGCCCACTCGTGCGCCAGGATGAAGCCACGTTGGTCCGTTCACATTTTCCGCGCCCTTGGTGATCTGATCAAGCAGGGAGCGAAGCGCGCCCAGTTCATCGTTCACCGCGATGCGCAGGGCCATGAACGTTCTCGTGGCGGGGTGCATCCGGGACGAGCGAGCCTTTGGGCCATATGCCTCGTGAACCAGTCGTGCAAGCCGTGCCGTAGTACGAATCGGCTCAAACTGGCGAGATTCCACAAGATTTCGCGCGATCCGCCTTGCGAAGGGGTCTTCACCGTACTGGAAGATCACATCCGCCAGTTCTCGCTCGCTCAGTGAGGCCAGCAGATCGGCGGCTGTTGGTGTTGCATCCGCCGGATTCAACCGCATATCCAGCGGCCCATCCGCGGAAAAACTGAAGCCTCGTTCTGGGTCATCCATCTGGTTCGAACTGAAGCCGAGGTCGGCAAGCACGACATCAGCTTTCACCCCCAAGCTGCGCAGGGTTCCTGGCGCGTTGATGAACGACTCGTGAATGCCAGTGAAGTTGACGTTCGCGGCTTCAAGTCGCTGAGCCGCGAAGGCCAGATTCTCCTTATCGAGATCAAAGCCGATGACCCGTCCCGGCGCACCGTTCGCACGCACGGCCTGTGCGAGTGCAAGGCTGTGCCCGCCGCGCCCGGCGGTGAGATCGACGGCGACCTCGCCCGGCTTGGGGTCGAGCAGCCGGAGCACTTCGTCGAGCAGCACGGGGATGTGGCCGACTTCGTTCATGGCACCATAGTACGGACCCGGTACCATGAGCGCATGAGCCGGAATAACCGCCGCAACCGCCGAGGGAAGCGTGGTCTCCATCGGCCAACCGAACATCGCCCGCCGCCGGGGGCCACGCCCGGCACGCTGGCGATTGACTCCGATGCGCCGAAACCGGCGATTCACCTCATCAGTTATGGCGAGGATGATTTTGTCGAGATCGATATCAAGGACATCAGCGAGATTCCCAAGCGTCTTGGCGAGCGCCGCGTAACGTGGATCAATGTCGATGGACTTGGCGACGCGGAGACGATTCGCGCTGTGGCGGCCATCTTCGACCTGCATCCGCTCGCGCTGGCGGATGTGGTTAATGTGCACCAGCGGCCCAAGGTGGAGCCGTATGCGGGGCATCTCTTCTGTGTTACCCGAATGGTGCAGCCGCAGACCGGCGCAAGGTCTGAACAAGTCAGCATTTTCATCGGGCCGAACTACATCCTGAGCTTTCAGGAGCAGGCAGGCGATGTTTTTGACCCCATTCGCGACCGCATCCGTCACAAGCGAGGCCGAGTTCGCAGCATGGGGCCGGACTATCTGGCGTATCTGCTGCTCGACGCAGTCATCGACGGCTATTTCCCGGTGCTCGATGTGTATAGCGACCACATCGAATCACTTGAGGAAGAAGTGCTGGCCAAATCGGACCGCGAGACAGCTAATCGTATTCATAACGTGAAGCGCGATCTGCTCACGCTCCGGAGGGCGATCTGGCCTCAGCGTGAAGCGATGAGCACACTGCTCCGAGAAGAGTCGCACCTCATCAGCGCGGAGACGCGGCTCTATCTGCGCGATTGCTATGACCATGCCGTCCAGATCATGGACATGGTTGAAACGTACCGTGAACTGACATCCGGCTTGATGGACGTGTACCTTTCCAGCGTCAGCCACCGTATGAATGAGATCATGAAGGTGCTGACGATCATCGCCACCATCTTCATCCCCCTCACGTTCATCGTGGGCATCTACGGCATGAACTTCAACCCGGAAGTCTCGCGATGGAATATGCCGGAACTCAACGCGCCGTGGGGCTATCCCGCGGTCATGTTGTTCATGCTCGGCATCGCGCTTGGCATGTTGGGATATTTCCGACATAAGGGGTGGCTCGGCGGACCGCGATCGCGATCCGCTGCTTCGAGAGCAGAAGACGAGAACACTTCACGATATCCATGACCTAAGGGGGCTTGCTCATGTGGCGATCTGGTTACACTGTGCCAATGCGGACTGCCGTGATTCTGGTTCTGATCTGTCTCACCCTCACGGGTTGCACGCGGTTGCGGTTCATTGTGGACGCTGTGCCCAGCGGCGACGCCATGACTGAAACGATCGTGCTGGATGATCGGCCGCGCGGCTGGAGCGTGCCGAAGGTGGCGATGATCGAAGTAACCGGCTTGATCGCTGACGCCAAACGTTCCGGCCTGCTTCAGCAGGGGTTCAACCCCGTTGGCGAGTTTCTTGAAGCTCTTCAGCGTGCGGAACGCGATCAGGCTGTACGAGCCGTCATCATCCGCATCAATTCACCGGGCGGCACGGTTACTGCATCGGACGTGATGCACCGCGAACTCCTCGGCTTTCGCGAGCGTTCCGGCAAGCCTGCGATCATTTTCATGAGCGATGTCGCTGCGTCCGGCGGGTATTACCTTGCCTGCGCTGGTGATGAAATCATTGCACATCCGACCACGATCACCGGTTCGATCGGCGTCGTGATTCAAACATTTAATGTCCACGAAGGCTTGCGGCGCATTGGCATCCGTGCTGAGGCGATTACATCCGGCCCGAACAAGGCGGCTGGGTCGCCCTTCGAGCCGCCGATGTCGCCAGCCCAGCGTGCGCTCTTTCAGGGATTGGTCGATGAGTTCTACGACAACTTTGTGACGCTCGTTCGCAGTCGGCGGCCTTCGCTCTCAATGGACCATCTCGAAGAAGTGACCGACGGCAGGGTTGTAACTGGTCGCCGCGCGCTGGAAGTCGGCCTGATTGATGAACTTGGCGACCTTCGCACGGCGTTCAACGCAGCGAAGCGGCGGATGGGTGTAGAGACCGCGCGGCTGGTGAAGTATCACCGTCCGCTGGATTATGTCGGCAGCGCGTACAGCCGCGTGCTGGGAGATGCGTCGGGCGGCGTTTCCGGGCAGATCAATCTGCTTCAACTCAACCTCGGCGATCTCGGTTCGCTCAATCAGCCGGGTTTCTATTACCTCTGGGATCCGACAGCGTTCGATGTTTCGGGAAACTGAACTCACCTGCAAGTGGAAGGGCTATGTATGAGCTACGGCCAACCGCCAATGAGCCAGATGCCGATGGGACAGGCGCCAACGCGTGAAGTCCCCGGCGCGACGGCGTCGCTCGTTCTGGGGATTATCAGCATTGTGTTCAACGCGCCGATCATCGGTTTGATTCTTGCGCTGATCGGCTTCAACTATGCGCGATCCGCCAAGGCAATTTGTGATGCTGCCCCAGGCATGTACAACAACGCGGGTGTCGCGCAGGCGGGTTATGTCTGCTGCATCATCGGCCTCATCCTCGGCGCGATCAGTTCGCTCTGCGGCTGCGGCTACTTCCTGCTGATTGTTCTCGCGCTCGGCGGTGCGGCGGTTTCGCCGTAATCGCTAACGATCACAGTCCAAGCAGCATCCGCTCCGGATTCTCAATGCAGTTCTTCACATGCACCAAGAAGCCCACTGCTTCCGCACCATCAACAATGCGATGGTCGTAGGACATCGCGATATACATCATCGGCCTGAGCGCGATCTGGCCCGGCTTGGTCGGGTCTTCCACGGGGCGCTTCATGATCTTGTGCAGGCCGAGAATGCCTGATTGCGGCGGGTTGAGGATGGGCGTGGAGTTCAGTGAGCCGTACACACCGCCGTTGGAGATGGTGAACGTACCGCCCGTCATGTCCTCAACAGTGAGTTTGCCGTCCCGCGCCTTTGTCGCCAGTTCCTTGATGGTCTGCTCAATATCCGCAAAGCTCATCTGCTCCACGTTGCGCAGCACGGGAACGACAAGGCCCTTGTCCGTACCGACAGCGACGGAGATGTCGATGTAATCGTGGTACTCGATCTCGTCGCCCACGATGTAGGCATTGACGCGCGGAAATGCCTTCAGCGCGGAAACGCAGGCGTGCGAGAAGAACGACATGAAGCCGAGGCCGACGCCGTATTTCTCTGCGAAAGCGTCCTTGTGGCGGGATCGAAGGTCCATGACAGCGGTCATGTCGCATTCGTTGAAAGTCGTGAGCATCGCTGCGGTATGCTGGGCCTGCACGAGACGCTGCGCAATGCGCTGGCGAAGCTTGGTCATCTTCTCGCGACGCACCCCGCGCGAACCGCCGACGTTCGCGATGATCGCGGTTCCCGCAGCCGGGGCCTTGTCGCGCACAGCGAGCACATCCGACTTGGTTACGCGGCCGGATGGGCCGGTGCCCTTCACGCCCGCCAGATTCACGCCTTGCTCCTGCGCGATCTTGCGAGCGAGCGAAGTTACCTTGCCTTCATTTGCAGCAGCGGCGGTCGCCCTCTCATTGCGGGCGGTGTCCTTTTCCACCTTCGATTCAGCGGGCTTGCTCTTCGGTTCCGATGTCTCCGCCTTCGGCTTTGAAGCCTGGCCGTTGCCGGAAGGCTTTGCGGCGTTTGGGTCAATCGCGCCGATCACGTCGCCGACGTTTTTCTCATCGCCCTGTTTGGCGGAGATGGAAAGCAGACCGGATTCCGGTGCGGGGACTTCAAGCGTGACCTTGTCCGACTCAATTTCGACAAGGGTCTCATCCTTCTCGACCCACTCGCCGTCCGCCTTGTGCCAAGGGCCGAGGGTGACTTCGGTGATGGATTCGCCGGGGCTGGGGATGGTGATCTGAACGGGCATGGGGAGACGTGCTGAATGAGAGGAGATTTGCAGGTTTCAGTGCAGGGCAGTCAAGGGTATCACACCGGGGCATTCGCTGCTCGCGAAACGGATTTGCTCTTCGCCTTCGATGCGGCACCGTTGCTCGTGCTGGGCAGGCCGATGGCTGCAATGAGAATCTTCTCCTGCTCCTGCGCGTGCATTTTCGTCGAAGCGACCGCGGGGGTTGCGTTCGCTTCGCGGCCGATGTAGGGCAAGGTGATTTCCAGCGATTCGCGGAAACAGGCGTCGATGTGTCGCCACGCGCCCATGTTTTTCGGCTCTTCCTGTACCCACACGAGTTCCTTGGCAGACTTGTATCGCTCAAGCACGCTCTTGATCGGCTCCTGTGGGAACGGATAAAGCTGCTCAATGCGCACGATGGCGACATCATCACGTTTGACGGCATCGCGCTGCGCAATCAGGTCGTAATACACCTTGCCGGTGCACAGCACGACGCGCGTGATATCGCGTGGCTTCGTAGCGACGGGGTCGTCCAGCACACGCTGGAAGCCGCCCGTGGTCAGTTCCGCCACGCTGCTCACCGCCTTTGGGTGGCGCAGCAGGCTCTTTGGGGTCATCACAATGAGCGGTTTGCGGAAGTTCCGCTTGATCTGCTGACGCAGCATGTGGAAGTGCTGCGCGGGCGTTGACGGATAAATCACCTGCATGTTGTTGCGGGCGCAGAGCGTGAGGAAGCGCTCCAGACGCGCAGAGGAGTGCTCCGGCCCCTGGCCTTCGTAACCGTGGGGGAGGAACATCACGAGGCCGGTATGCCGCTCCCACTTGACCTCTGCGGAAGCGATGAACTGATCGATGATGACCTGTGCGCCGTTGACGAAGTCGCCGAACTGCGCTTCCCAGATGACCAGCATATGCGGATCGCTGAGCGAGTAGCCGTACTCATAGCCGAGGCAGGCCGATTCCGTCAGCGGGCTGTTATGCACACAGAAGCGCGCCTGCTTATCGCTGATCGTATTGAGCGGCGTGTGCGGCGAACCTGTTTCGGCGTCAAAGACCACAGCATGACGATGCGAGAACGTGCCTCGCTCGACATCCTGCCCGGTCAAGCGAATCGGATGACCTTCATCCAGCAGCGTGCCATAGGCGAGCAGCTCGCCCATCGCCCAATCGACTGGCGCATCCTTGCTCACGACCTCGGCTCGTGTTTGCAGCAGCTTTTCGAGTTTTTTGTGCACGTTGAAACCAGCGGGTACGCGGCCGAGCGCTTCGCACACCTTCGCCAGCGTCTTCTTCGGTGCGCCGGTTTCAACCGGCTCATCGGTGTAGTCCTCGGTGAGGTTCGCCCATTGGCTGCGGAACGCGGCGATGGACGGGTCAACAGGCTGATCCTTCGATCGCGTCTGCGACTCATCCAGCTTGTTCTTCAACTCTTTGTAGAGCTTGTCCGCATCCTTCTGCGTGATGATGCTCTCTCGCACCAGTTTTTCGGCATACTGCTTCAGCACCGGCGTGTGGCTCTGAATCTTCCGGTACATCACCGGCTGGGTGAAGGTCGGCTCATCGCCTTCGTTGTGGCCGTACTTGCGATAGCACCACATGTCGATGACAACATCCGCTTTGAACTGCTGGCGATACTCCAGCGCGAGCTGCGCGACGAACGCGCACGCTTCAGGATCGTCGCCGTTCACGTGGAAGATTGGCGCATCGATCATCTTTGCCACGTCGGTGCAGTAGTGGCCGCTGAAGGCATCCTTCTGATCCGTCGTGAAGCCGATCTGATTGTTGATGATGACGTGAATCGCGCCGCCGACGGTGTACCCGCGAAGCCTCGCCATGTTGAAGCATTCCGCAACGATGCCTTGCGCCGGGAATGCAGCGTCACCGTGCATGAGAATCGGCACGTACTTCTCTCGCTTCTCATCCTTGCCGAGCCTTTGCTTCGCGCGGGCGCGGCCGAGCACGACTGAGTTGACGAACTCCAGATGCGAAGGGTTGGGCGAAAGTGTCAGGCGGATTGGCTTGCCCGCCGTAGTCATGTGGTCGCTGGAGTAACCTCGGTGATACTTGACATCGCCGCCGCCTTCAAGGAAGTCCTCGACCCACGCTTCTTCAAACTCGGTGAAGATCTGGTCATAGGTCTTGTTCATGATGTTGGCGAGCACGTTAAGCCTGCCGCGATGCGCCATGCCCATCGTGAACTCGACGACGCCGAGGTCCGGCCCTCGCTCGATCATTTCATTGAGAATCGGGATGAGCGATTCGCCGCCATCTAGGCCGAAACGCTTCTTGCCGCGATAGCGCGTATTGATGAAGTTCTCGAACGCATCCGCCTCAATCAGATCGCTGAGGATGCGCATCTTCTGCTCGCGCGGCATCTCGGGACAATTGCGCGTCGGCTCCATGCGGTATTGCAACCAGCGACGCTTCTCGCGATCCTGAATATGCATGTACTCCACACCGATGTGGCGGCAGTACGTCTCTTCAAGGAGCTTGATGATATCGCGCAGCGGAGCGGGATTCGGCAGCGGCAGCACACCGGGATCGAATGTGCGATCCAGGTCCGCTTCCGTCAGATCGAACGACGCCAGCGTGAGATACTCAGGGAACGGTCGCTTCGTGCCGAGCGGATCGAGGTCTGCTGCAAAGTGGCCGATGTCGCGATAGTGATAGATCAGCGCATCGACCTTGCCCTGGCTGGAGTGAGCGACCTGCACCGAGCCGGGGGGGGCGACCGCATTGGTCGCAGTCACCTCGCCGTTCTCTACGGGCAGCCGATAGCCGAGGTCGAAGCCTTTGAAGAAAGTTCGCCACTCCGGATCGACGGAGTTCGGGTCGTTGCTCCACTGCTGGTAGAGGGCGTCGATGAACTCAGGGTTCCATCCGTTGACTGATAATTGTGCCGCTTCCGGGCTTTGGTTCGTCATGTCCGTGCAATCCGTGCGCACCGCCCGATGTGTTCGGGTGGATCGGGGTCCAAGGCAGGGGCTTCCAAAAGCGTACTATTCTAGCTGGTTCTGACCGTTTGTTTATCGGTTCGACAGACAAACTGATCCACCCCAACTATCGGGGTGGACGAACAGGCGAGGTGGCCAGCCACAGTGGAACCGCGAGGGCAGCTCCCAGGACCGGTGCCGCAAGGTACACCCACAGAAACTGCGTCTTCCCGGAGACCAGAGCAGGAGCCAGCGACCGCGCGGGATTCATGGATGCCCCTGAAATCGGCCCTGCGAACATCGCTTCCAGCCCAACAACTCCGCCGATCGCGATCCCCGCCATCACGCCAAGTTCTTTGGAGCCGGTCGCCACTCGAAGAATGACGAACATCAGGATCATGGTGAGGATGACTTCGAGCCAGAAACTTTGCATCGCAGCCCCGGCGGGCAGCGTCGCGCCCAGCGTTTCGTGCCCTGGAAACAGAGCGAGTAGCACGAAACTCGCCGCAAACGCGCCAGTGCATTGGCTCACGATGTACGGCGCGACCATGCGGCCCGGTAGCCTGCGGGAGAGCCAGAAGCCGAGCGTAACGGCAGGGTTGATATGAGCGCCGGAAGTCTCACCGATCGAATAAATCATCGCCATCACGATCAGGCCGAACGTCATTGCAATCCCGACATGCGTGATTGCCCCGTCTGAGACATCATTGATGATGATGGCCCCGGTCCCAGCCAGCACGAGCGAGAATGTGCCGAAAGCCTCGCAGACGCATTTCCGCATCATCGTGCTGGTTCCTTGACGAGCATTGCGGGCAGTGTTTCGACCCATACCTTGATCTCGTCCCGAACTCTTCGGTAGTGCTGTAATGCTTCTTCCTCGGTCTTTGATCCGAGTGCAAGGCGAGGCGGGTCTTCAAAGCCGTGGTGAATCACCTTCGCACCGCCGGGGAAGATGGGACATGTCTCGTGTGCGCTATCGCAAACAGTGAACACATAGTCGAAATGTGTTCCAGCGAATGTGTCCACATGCTTTGAAGTGTGGCCAGAGATATCAACGCCCGCTTCGGCCATCACGCGGATCGCCTTCGCGTTCATGCCGTGTGGATTTGTACCCGCGGAAGCGACGTTGAAAAGATTTTCATGCAGATAGCGCGCCCAGCCTTCCGCCATCTGGCTGCGGCAGGCGTTGCCAGTGCAGAGGAAAAGAATGTGCAGTTTACGATCCATGTTCACATGGTAACGGGCGATCTTGAAGGATTGGTTCAGAGCAGCGCGATCGGATCAACATCGACCGCCATCGCCGCGCCGGGCTTGATGATTTCTTCGCGCCTTGCTGCAGCAAGCAGGTCCTGGATTTCTCGTGCTGTCGGCGCGATGACTTCCACCTGGTGCCGATGCTTGCCCGCGATACGGCTGATCGGACACGGCGCGGGCGGGCGCACAAGCACCCCCTTGGGCGACAGGCGCGTCAGTCCATCCGCAAGCCGCCTGCTCATCGCGATGCACTTTGCAAGTTCGTCATCGCGAACGACGATGCGCATCATGCGCTTGACGGGCGGCAGGCCGGATTGTGCGCGGAACTTCAGTTCGCCTTGCGCGAAACCGACATAATCGTGTGCCGCTGCAAGACGAATCGCAGGCGAGGTGGGGTTGAACGTCTGCACGATAACCACGCCGGGCGAGACCCCTCGGCCGCTTCGACCGGCCACCTGTGAGACGAGTTGGAACGTGCGCTCAGCAGCGCGGAAGTCCGGCAGGTTGATGGATGTATCCGCATTGATGACGCCGACGAGTTGCACACCCGGAAAATCCAGACCCTTGGCAATCATCTGCGTACCCAGCAGCACGCGAATCGCGCCTTCGCCGAACCGTGTGAGCACATCGTGAAATGCTTTCGCGCCATGCATCGCGTCGGAATCGACCCGCATGAGTGTCTGGCCTTCTTCCAGTTGAGGAAAATCGCGCAGCAGTTCTTCCTCAACGCGCTGCGTACCGAGTCCGAATGTCGAGATTTTTTTCCCGCAGTCCGGGCATGTGGCGGGTAGTTTTTGCTCAGAAAGGCAGTGGTGGCACCGGACAAAGCCGGGCAGCCCCCCGGAGCCGCTGCCTTTGCGGTTGAGGTGATAGATCATCGAAGCGTCGCATTGATCGCATCGCATGACGTAGCCGCACAGGTGGTCGGGACACGCGATGTAGTTCGCGTAGCCGCGTCGATTGAGAAGAATGAGTGCCTGCGAGCCTGCATTCAGCGTGCGGTGCAGGGCGTTCAACATGGTGGGACCGATCAGATGGACGCGCTTGTCGTGGTGTGCTCGCTGCTCGCGCACGAAATCCACAACATGCACCTTCGGCAGTTTCGCGCCAGGCACGCGATCGTCCAGTCGATGCAGTGCGTATCGAGCTTTCGATTCACTCCGCGCGGTCGCATTGAACCAGCTTTCCAGCGAGGGTGTCGCGCTGCCGAGCACGATCGGGCAACCTGCCAGTTGAGCGCGGCGGATCGCCACATCGCGTCCGTGATACCGTGGAGCTTGATCCTGCTTGTATGAACCATCGTGTTCTTCATCCACGATGATGAGGCCGAGGCGATCGTCCTGCACTGGTGCGAAGATGGCGGAACGGGCGCCGAGCACGATGGCGGCGCGGCCGTCCGCTGCGAGCTGCCACTGTTGATGTCGCTGCGCCGCAGTCAGGCCCGAATGCAGCACCGCCACGCGATGATCGGGGAAGCGGCCGATCAATCGCCCGCCCGTTTGCGGTGTAAGCGAGATTTCAGGCACGAGCATCAACGCAATGCGACCCGTTGCCAGTGTCTGCTCAATGAGGCGAATGTACACCTCGGTCTTGCCTGAGCCGGTTACGCCGTAAAGGAGGTGGATGCTGAAGCCCTTGTCCAGTTGAGGGCTGATTTCGTTGACAATGCGCTGCTGTGGCGCGGTGAGCGACTCCGGCACGAACGGCGGAAACGCAGACCGCGCGTGCTCGACCCATGCAGCTTCGACTGCAGTCTTGCGGCTTTGCTCGACCAGGCCGCGTTCGAGCAGCTTGCGGACCGGGCCTGTTGTCTTCACGCCTGCGAGGTCGGCCAGCTTCCGCATTTCCACCGGGCGAGATTCCACAGGAAGCGATGCGAGTGTTTCAAGCACGCGCTTTTGCGCAGCGGGGAGTTTTTCCCCAAGCGGCAGGGGATCGCCCAGATCAAGCACGATGCGCGTTACCGTGCCGGTGCCCCGTTTAACGGCGGCGGGCAACATGGACGCCAGCGTCATGCCGATCGGCGCGCCGTAGTACGTGCTGATCCACTTGGCGAGCGACATCAGGCCCACAGGCAGCCGCGTGGCGGATGGATCGCGTTGGAGAATCGACTTGATCTTGGTGCGACCGGATTCCGGGGTATCGGTCTCGTCACTGATTTCCACCACGTAGCCTGCTGTTGGGGTGTTCGCCTTGCCGAGCGGCACGATTACCCGTTCGCCCGGCGCGAGGTCGGCCAGCGCTGCGGGCACAGCGTAGGTCAGTCCGTCCGGGTAGCGATCGACGCCTCGCTCCACGGCGACACGCGCCAACGCGATGTGTGCGGCTTCCTGCGTGTTTTCAGTGGCGAACAGGCTCGGCATCGGTATCAGTGTAAGGCGAAGTTCGCCTTGAACACTCGCCAGTTTGGCCCGCACCCTCTACACTTGCGGCAACACGTTATGACAGCTCCTCCTTCGCACGTTACTGCTCGTCTTGCGCTCGCTGACGGCACGATCTTGACCGGAACCGCCTTCGGCGCGGTCGGCATTCAAGCTGCGGCTGGTGAAGTCGTTTTCAACACCGCGATGACCGGCTATCAGGAAGCACTCACCGACCCGAGCTATGCCGGCCAGATTCTGGTGATGACCGCGCCGATGATCGGCAACTACGGCGTCGCGCCGGACGACGTGGAATCCGCCAAGCCTCAGGTGGCCGGTTTTGTGGTTCGCGAGTTATCAAGAGTGCGGTCGAACTACCGCTCGACGGCCGACCTCGGTTCATGGCTTGCTTCGCATGGCATTCTGGCGATCGAAGGCATCGACACCCGCGCGCTGGTGCGACGCTTGCGAACAGCGGGCGTGATGTGCGGCGTCATCAGTTGCGATGCCGCCAGAAGTAATGACGACCTCGTTGCGCAGGCACGCAAACTGCCGGGCATGGCGGGGCGCAATCTCGCAGCGGAAGTCAGCCCGCATGAGCCGTTTACATGGACCGAGTCACTCGGCGAATGGTCAACGGCAGCAAGCACATCGCGTGAAGCAAGACCGCTGCGGGTGGTTGCGCTGGACTGTGGCGCGAAGCGCAACATCTATCGCCACCTTGTGGAGAGCGGCTGTGAAGTCCGCGCGTTCCCGCACGACATTTCTGCCGACGACATTCGTAAACTGAAACCAGATGGGCTGTTTGTCTCGAACGGGCCGGGCGATCCAGATGCAGTGAGTGAGACGATCGCCACACTGCGCGAGGTGGCGGGGGAAATTCCAACATTTGGCATCTGCCTCGGCCATCAGCTTCTCGCGCTTGCGCTCGGCGCCAAGACATTCAAGCTGAAGTACGGTCACCGTGGCGCGAATCAGCCCGTGCGCAATCTGCTGACCGGCAAGGTGGAAATCACAAGTCAGAACCACGGCTTCTGCGTCGATGCGGATTCGCTTGAGTCGATAGATTGCGAAGCGACGCATGTGCACCTGAACGACGGCACGCTGGCGGGATTCAGGCACCGCTCGCTGCCGATCTTCGCGGTGCAGCATCACCCGGAAGCGTCCCCCGGCCCGCATGATGCGGGGTATCTGTTCGACTGGTTCGTGAACATGATGCGTACGGGTCGCCCGCTGGCTTCCGAATCGCACAGTGTGGCGAAAGCATCCTGCGGGGCTGGCTCGGTTTAAGCCGCGCACGGCGAGCCGCTCGCCTCGATCCGGCTGCATCAGGCGGGGGTGGCTTGGGTGGAGATTTCACCCGGCTTGCCAACATTTTCCGCCCGAAGTAGTCTGGTGGCTTGTCCTCGTATTTTGGCAGGGGTAGTTCATGGTCGCGCTACTGGTGGTTCGACATGGCACTCCCTGAAGGTTGATTGAGGTTCGCGATTCACGCCGAACGCCCGGCGGAACGCTTTGGGAGACTCGCATGAAGCTGTTCGCTGAACGACGTCTGAGGTCAATCGCAGCGGTGGGTGTTGTGGGCGTGGCGCTTGGCGCAACGCCTGCCATCGCGCTTGGCATGATGCAGAATGGGTCAGGTCAGACGCAATCCAACCAGGCGCGAGGCGAAGCTGCTCTCGCAGAAGCCCGGGCGCACGCAGAAGCCGGTCGCTGGCGACAGGCTGCTGATGCCTACAGCACCGCGCTGAACCTGCTGCCAGGCAACAGCGAAGCGCAGGCAGGCCTCGCTCGAGCGATGACAATGCTCGATCAAGGCTCATCGCTTCAGGACGTTGAAGCGGAGCGCGAACGTCAGGCCCGCCGAGCGGTCGTCGAGTTCGACGATTCGTATGCACGATCAAAGAGCCTGCTCGACCGAGGCGACTTCAACGCAGCGGAGCGCGAGATGCTGACGGCGACTGTTCGTCTCGGTCGTGCCCGCACCTTCCTGCGCGAAGCGGACTTCACCGCGATGGACCAGCGTGCCCAGCGGCTGCTGGCTGAGATTGAAGAGGCACGCATCGTCGCTCGCCTTGCCGAGGAAGAGCGAGCGCGGCGTAGCGCACAGGAAGCGCAGCGTACCGCTCAGATGGAAGCGGCCCGTGCTCGGCAAACGATGATTAACGAGAGCCTGCTGCGTGTTCGTCAGTTGCAGCAGGAACTGAAGTACGCGGAAGCTCTGCAGGTCATTGATGAAATCCTCTTCATTGACGAGCACAATGCCGCAGCGCTCACGCTTCGCGATGTCATTTCCACCAGCCAGTTGTATCGCGACTATGCGACCATTCAGGCCAACAAGGCTCGCACATTGGGCCAGCTCTCAGTTGATAATCAGGCATCGATGGTCGGCCCCAGCCGCAATCTCACCGGCCCCGGCCTTCGTTCCGCCAATGCGATTTCTCAGTATCCGGAAGACTGGCCGCAGATCACGCTCCGCCGTGCGTTCGATGGCGGCTTCCGTGAATCTCCCGCAGATCGTGCCGTGCAGCTCGCGCTCGACCAGACCACGATGCTGGTTGACTTCTCCAATAACACGCTTGGCGAAATCATTCGCTACATCGCGCAGGTTACGGGCGTCAATATCTACGTGAACTGGCAAGCCCTGAACATGGAAGGTATTGAGCGTGATGACACGCTTGAGCAGCCGCTCCAGCTTGGCGAAGTGCCTGTTTCGACCGCGATGCGCTGGATTCTCGAACAGTTCAGCGGCGACAGCATGGATCCGATCCAGTATGCCGTTCACGATGGCACGCTGGTCATTGCCACGGAAAGCGCGCTCCGTCGCCGCACGGTGACGGTGGTGTACGACATTCGCGACCTGCTCTACGAAGTCCCGTATTTCGATAACGCTCCCGCCTTCAACCTTGGCCAGGCCTTGCAGCAGGGCGGTGGCGGCGGTCAGGGCGGCGGCCGCGGTGGCGGCGGTGGTGGTGGCGGCGGTGGTATCGGTGGCGGCGGTGCCGGCGGTGGCGGTGGTGGCGGTGGCGGTGGCGCTGGCGGCGGCGGTCTGCCCTTCGGCGATCCGAGAGAAGAGCGTCCTCGCCGTACACGGCAGGAGATGATCGATCAGATCGTCAACATCATTCAGGAATCCGTCGATCCGGAGCGCGGCTGGCGTGATCTTGGTGGCGAAGCAGGCACACTTCAGGAACTCAACGGAAACCTCATCATCACGCAGACCCCCGGTAATCACCGCGCGATCGAAGGCCTGCTTGCCATGCTGCGTGAAGTTCGCGCCTTGCAGATCAACGTGGAAACTCGCGTGCTGCAGGTCGCTACGAACTGGTTCGAGCGCATTGGCATCGACCTTGACCTTTACTTCAACACGAACAATGCCATGTTCCGTCAGGCGCGGGCGGTTGATCCCAACTTCCAGCTTGGCGATTTCTTCGGCGCCGATGGCCTGCTGAAGAATCCGGTGTATTTCGGTTCGCCCGATCAGGTTGCTGACCCGGCGCAGTTGCCCAACACCGTTCCTACTGGTTCATACATCGGCCTGCCGGGCACACAGGTGCCGGACGGCTTCCAGAACGTGCAGTACGGCGTCGGCCCCGTGGGTGCGCCGATTCGCAATCGTCGCGGCTTCGCACCGATCGGTCTCTCGCAGAACTCCATCGGTCTGGCCAGCGCGCTCGCACAGCTTGGTGAGTTCGGTTCACTGGCGATGACGACCGGCCCTGCTGCTGCGGTCGGTATTCAGTTCCTTGATGACATTCAGGTCGATCTGCTGATCGAAGCGACGCAGGCCGATCGTCGATCAATCGTGCTGCAGGCTCCGCGTCTGACCTTCTTCAATGGCGAGCGAGCCTGGATCGCAGTCGCTACGGCGACCACCTTCGTCTCCACGCTTGAACCCGTGGCGGTCGGCGGCGGTGGCATCGGCGGCGGCGGCGGCATCGCCTTCCGTCCGATTGTCGATCGCGTCTTTGAAGGCTTTGTGCTCGACGTGGAAGGTGTGATCTCAGCCGACCGTCGCTATGTGAACTTGACGGTTGTCTTCGATTCCTCTGAGCTCGTTCGCCTCAAGCCGGCGTTCGCGATCGGCACCGGCATCGGTACCTCCAACTCTCGTGAGGTCGGTGAAGAAGGCGACTTCCAGCTTCCTGTTCTGCGAGGTCAGAATATCCGCACAGCGGCGTCAGTCCCCGACAAGGGAACGATCCTGCTTGGCGGCGCACGAAATGTTTCGGAAATCGAGATCGAGACCGGCGTGCCGGTGCTCTCGAAGATTCCGTTCATCAACCGCTTCTTCACGAATCGCATTACTTCGAAGGATGAGTCCTCACTGCTCATCATGATCCGTCCTGAGATCATCATCCAGCAGGAGAATGAAGACATGCTCTTCCCCGGTCTGGCAGATTCAGTCGGTGGCGTGGGCAGCTTCCGTTGATCGGTCGGCGTGACGCAGATTGATTGGTTGATCGTATGCGGCGGCGTCTCACAAGACGCCGTCGCTTTTTTTCATGTGTGAAATCGCCATTGCCAGCAGCCATAGTTGCGTCGGCATCGTGGTCAGGCTACGCTTCCAGAGGTGTGCAGCATTGTCGGCTGCACGCGGTTTTCTGTTGATCTTTTACGGGATCGGCTGCTATGGGAGTGCAACACATGAGTTCGTCGCGACTCCGCATCACCGAGCGCAGCGGTATCACCTGCATCGGGTTCATCGATCGCAACATCCTCGACGAAGCGAACATTCAGCGCATCGGCGAAGAGATCAGCCGCGTCATTGACGCTCAGGTTCAGCCGCGCATCCTCATCAACTTTGAGAACGTGGATCATCTGTCATCCGCAGCGCTTGGCACGCTGATCACAGTGAACGACCGGATTCGCGCGAAAGATGGCCAGCTTCGTCTCGCGTGCATCGACCCGCAGATTCACAAAGTCTTTGTAATCACCAAGCTCATCAATCTTTTTCAGATTCACGACACGCTTGAAGACGCGCTGAAGAGTTTTTCCTGACAGGCGGGCATCGTTCGGGCTGGGAGCCATCACACGGACCTTCTGCGGGGGTGGCTTGCGACATGAGCGACGGCGCACACGACAAACTTCAGTGGACGGCGGTGTACACGCTTCCTCCTCAGGATGAAGCGATGGCGCAGGTGGAGCGTGAACTGCTGGATGGCCTCGCCGCTCGCGGCTTTGACGACGCTGCCGTCTTCGCCGTGAAACTCGGTTTTCAGGAAGCTCTCGTCAACGCATTCGTTCATGGCAATCGACACGACCCAGCCAAGACGGTGGATGTGCGATACCGCCTTGAGCCGGATCGGGTCATCATCGAAGTGGAAGACCGTGGCAAAGGTTTTGATCCGTCCGTCGTGCCAGACCCCACGATCGAAGAGAATCTTACGAAGCCGACAGGGCGCGGCATTCTGCTCATGCGTGCGTTCATGTCGAACATCGAGTACCTGCCGCCGGGGAATCGCGTGCGAATGACTTACACTCGCCCCGGCGCATCGGGTGACTCAGAAGCGTCATCTTCCGCCGGCGCGGCATCATCATGATCTTCGGTTGGGGTGCCAGGGGTGCCGGGGGGTTCTGTGCCGTCAAGCAGTGTTGCGGTGAAGTCGAGCGATTCGATTCGTTCGATGATCGCTTGAGCCAGCGAGGGATCATCCACTTCAACGGTGGCAAGACCTTCTTCATATGAAACGCGGCATGAGCGCACGCCCTTCAGACGAGCCACCTCGTTGCGAACCGACCCCGCGCAACCGTCGCAGTGCAAGCCGACAACCTTGAATTGCAGCACATGCGTCGGCTCCCCTGAGGCAGACCGTTCACACGCTGGAAGCATGAACAAAAGAGCGATAAGGCAGAACGCAGCAATAGCATTCATTACGCTGGGCATGAACTTGACGGTGAATTTCATGCCTGAATGATAGCCGTCGCGCATGGCTGTTGACGATATACAGGCATGGTGTGGGCTTACCGCGTTGAGTGGCTTTTCAGCACGCCGGCCTTCTGGAATCGCCCGCCGAGGATGGCAGCAGAATCCGCCTTCATCCAGTCTTCCAGCACAGATGCATACAACTGCCGGAAATCGACGTTGTAGCGCAGGTCGCCCTCATCAAGGTTCGTCAACGAAGGGTGCTCGCCTCGCAGGCCAGGCTGCACCATATCGCCCATGAAGAACATTGGGGCGGCGGCTCCATGATCCGTTCCCTGTGAAGCATTCTGCGCCACGCGCCGGCCGAACTCCGAGAACACCATCGTCAGCACCCGGCTGGAGTTGCCTTGTGCTTTGAGATCGCGATAGAACGCATTGAGCGAATCACCAAGCTGACGCATGAGGTTGCCATGCTGATTGGGTTGATTGGCATGCGTGTCGAAACCGCCGAGGGATACGTAATACACCCGCGTCGCCAGACCGTCGCGGATCATCGCGCCGACGATCTGTAGCTGCCGCGAAAGGTTACCGCCTGGATACTGAACAAGCGGCGACTTCGCCACGGCAGCGCGGATGCGATCAGACGAGACCTGCGCATCAAGCGCCGTTCGTGTGAGGAAATTGAGTTGACTCTCTTCGCCCGGTGCTGCAGTAGCTTCATCCAGTGCGCCGCGACGAGTGATTTCTCGATAGGGGTCTTTCAGTGATTCATGCACTTGCTCACCCACCCAGCGGAACAGTTCCGCCGACTCGAAGCTGACCGGCTTCTGAATCTGGCCATTCATTGCCAGCGGTGCGTTGCGGCCAATTGAGACGGCGCCTTCAGGGACTGGCGTGCCGTTGCATGTGTTGTCGAAGTAGCGGCCGATCCAGCCGTTGCCTTGTGCATTCGTGCTGGCGGTGTGCCAGATGTCCATCGACGTGAAGTGCGAGCGATTGGGGTTCGGATAGCCGACGCCTTGAACGATTGAAGCAACGCCCTGATCCATCAAGTCTTTGAAGCCGGAGAACGAAGGATGCAAGCCGATGCCGTACTTCTGATCGAGCGTGAGTGCGCCATTCTGCCGACCCGCAGCGGGGATGGCGATGGCCGGGCGAGCACGGTAATAGATATCCGCACCGTAAGGCACAACCGTGTTCAGGCCGTCGTTGCCGCCGCCGAGTTGGACGACCACCAGCACGCGGTCTTCCGGCATGCCGGGTCGGCTGGAAAGCATGGATTCCAGTGGCAGCATCATGCCGCGCGCGGTTCGCTCAATGAACAGCGGGGCAGTTACCGCCATCGAAGCAAGCGTAATGCCTTGCTGAATGAAGAGGCGGCGGCTGTAGGTCTGATTGCATTTGCAGGGATCGGTCATGATGATCGTCCAGAAAAAAGAGCCGCGCTCAGCAGAGCTGATACTCCGGCATGGCGGCGATCAGCGACAACATACCCACGAGGACACTGTTGTCGATCATGCCGCCGCGACTGTTCACGAACTCAAGCAGCGTGCGCACACGTTCCGGGTGCGGAACTGTGCCAAGGCTGAAGCGGAGCAGGTCGATGACCGCTTCTTCGTTGTTCAGCCTTCCTGCCGGGTCTCGCAGATGTTCCACAAGGTGCATCGCGTCAAATGGCGCGCCGTCGGGTTGCCACGCATAGCCATCAGGCCGCTGGCCCGTCAGCAGGTAGATGATGATGTTCTGACGGACGAAGAGCGTCGCGGTGTTGATCCACGATCGCCCACCGTCCCAACCCTTGACCGAAGGTGGATAAAACAGATTCTGCCCCATGAGCGACATCGCGCTCAGCAGCCCGTCCAGATTGCGCACCGGTGTATGCATTGAGCGAACAGCCTGCACGATGAGTTGTGCCGGGCTTTTGATGACTGTGCCAATGTTGGCGTCGTCATAGAAGTGCGCGGACCTGAACAGCGTCTTGAGTACCACGTTGAGATCGTATTTGCGCTCACGGAACTGCTGCGCGAGCCGTGAAATGAACTGTTGTGCTGAGCGAGAAAGCTCTCCGGGTGTGTCGTTGACAAAGTAGCGATACAGCTTCATGCAGATGAACTCGCTCACGGCGCGCTGGCTGAGAATGAGTTGCACGAAGTCGTCCCCGTCGAAGTTGCCTGTGCGGTTGAAAATGCGCTTCTGACCGGAATCATGCCACTGCTCACGGAAAGTGAACGAATCATCATCGAAGGTGTAGCCGGTGAGCGCCCGTGCGCCTTCGCGAATGTCGTATTCGGTATAGACGTTGCCCTCGCCAAGCGTGAACAGTTCCATCAGCTCGCGCGCAAGATTCTCGTTCGGCGCTTGCCTGCGATTCTGATCGTTGTTCAGAAACTTCAGCATCGCAGGGTCGCGAATGATGCCGTACACAAGGTCTGCAAAGTTTCCCGCTGCGTTTCTGCGGAAGAACTGATTCTGGAGGAACATGTGATAACTGTCCTCCGTTCCGCGATAGCTGGTGGCGAAATGCCCGTGCCAGAACAGCGTCAGATTTTCCTCAAGCGGCCTGGGCGATTCGATCATGCGCCGCAGCCACCATCGCTGAATCTGTCCCATCTGGTCGCGGTCCGCCGCCTGTCGCCGCTGCACTTCCATTCGGAATCGCTCTAGAGCGGCCTCGTCGCCCCGTTGACGTGCTTCAGCGATTTCTCGCCGTTCTTCTGCATTCGCAGGCCTCACGATGTTGTAATCAAAGTCGTCAGCACGCACCGGCGTGGTCGGCACCTTGTGAAAATCCACAATCACGTTGACCGCTGCGTTCAGCCCCATATCCGCCAGGGCACGAATCTGCCCCGGGCTGCCGCCGAACCCCGCGCGCGTCAGAAGATGACAGGCCTTCCAATAGTCGAAGTCCCGCGGCCTCAAGGATGCCAGTGGGCTGAACTGCATAGGCGGCTCCTGCTCTCCATTCGGACGCGCCCGCTTGGGTGATCCTTCACCATCCTATCGGTTTGACCCGCCGAAGAGAACGGAAAAACCGTCGAATCAGTCCCGAACGTGCCGCCTGAAGAACCGCACCACCTGCATGTCAATCTCAGGATGGCTGTCGCGAAGCGTATTGTGATCACCGCCCGGCAGGAGCAGAAGCTCTGCAAAGTCCGGCGCAGCGGCGGCAAGGCGGCGGCTGTGCCCCACGGGAATGATCGAATCTGCATCGCCATGGATCAGCAGCATCGGCCGCTCAATGCGCGCAATGGCGTCAATCGGCCGGGCATGGTCGGGAAGCACCAGCGCAGCGAGCCATCGTCCGATGAAATTCGGCGGGTCGCCTCCCACAACACTGGCGGCAATCTCTCGCCAACTCGTGAACGCCGATTCAATCACCGCAGCCTTGATCTCCGGTCGCTCTGCCATCAGGTTCACGCCGATCGCACCGCCAAGTGATTGGCCGTAGAGACCGATGCGGCTCACATCAACATCGCTCCGTTGAAGCATCGCGTCGAGCGCAGCATGAGTATCGGCGATGAGATCATTTCGCCGCTTTGCGCTGCCTGCGCTCTGCCCGTAGCCGCGATAATCGAAGATGAACACATTGAAACCTGCATGAGGCAGATATTCCGTGAAGTACGTGTGTGATTGAATGTTGCCTGCGTTGCCGTGCACGTGCAGAATGGTCGGCGCGGGCGGGCCGCCTTCAGCGTGCAATCGCGAAGGAATGAACCAGCCATACAGCCGCGTGCTATCTGTGGAGTTGAACCACACTTCCTGCGTGCCGCGCGGCGCAGCGGCGAGTGGTGTCGGCCCGACGGTGGGGATGTAAAACATTCGTTCCATGCAGCCGGTGAGTCGCAGCATCAGAATGATGACGACAAGAAGCAGCGCGATGTGGCTGACACTGCGCCACACGCGCCTGATGCGAGTTTGACACGTCGAAGGATCAACAGAATCCGTGTTGTCAGGTGAAACCGAGCGAGCGGGGGACTCGGAGGAATCATTGGGCGACACGTTTATCATGAGCCGGAGATTCCGGTAGGGTGCGGGTGATTCCAAAGCCATGCGGCGTCGGTATTCTGGAGGCTTCAGGAGTCCCGCGCGCGGCCGGCGGTTGCCTGGGGCTGTGCAGCGGTGTTCACCGCGCCGGACGGCTCCATGTCACGGGGAGAAGGAAGAAAGCGGGCGACGAGATTCGAACTCGCGACATTCAGCTTGGGAACGGCGGGGCTGTCCATCAGAAACCGCGTAATTCTACGCCTCTTTCGACGCCGGCACAGACCGCTTGCACACGTGCTTGCACAAGCCCCCGGCATCTCCGCTTTCCGCCCCCACCCGCCCGGCCCGCGCCAACCGGCGGCACGTCGGCCAACACGCGGCCCACTCGCCGGCGCGGCGTAGGTACTTGGAGCGTGAGCGTCTCAAGTGACGCCCGCGGGAACAGCAGCCGATATAGACAGACTTTCTTTTGCTGTCCGGATTCCATATAGACGAGACGACCGGCGGGCGGTGCTGAGCATCACCCCGCCCGGGTGGTTCGGAATCGAAGTCGGACAGGCAAACAACCTCTGTCGACCCGGCGGCTGGTTGCACGGGCCTCTCCGGCCGCCATCGGTTTTCGAGTATCCCGTTTCGCCGAGATCGGAGCGTCTTCAACCCATCGGGCCCGATCAATGCTCAATGGAGTCGATAACGACGCCGATGCAGCCATGATGGACGAGGAACTCTGGTCGCAATGGTGGAGACAATGGTGACGAGGAAGGGGTGACGGGACCAACGCGGCATTCTTGCTCCGATACCGAGTGATTTGTTTCAGGCCAATCGATCGCCGACGACGTTGGCTGGGCCGCACAGTTGTCGTTGCAGTAATGCGAACTTCCGCATATCAGTGGCAAACGGAGAGAGAATCCCGGCAGATCGTTTGAACCTGTGGTTCCGATCAGCGACTGATATCGTGGAGTCGCTCAATGCTGCGAACTGCTGAAGACATCTTCGATGAATGGCTGGTGCTGTCCTACCAGACAGGCGAGCCGGGGGCCCTCCGCGAACTCGTGGCCCGCTGGCAGACCCGGCTGTACCGGCACGCGAGGCGGTTGATCGATCGCGCCGATGCTGCTGAAGATGTGACACAGGAAGCATGGTTGGCGATCATGCGCGGCCTGATGCGGCTCGATGACCCCGCCTGTTTCGGCCCGTGGGCGTACCGCATCGTCACCAACAAATGCCGCGACTGGGTTCGCCATCAGAAGCGTCAACGCGCCAGAGGCGTCCATGAGGATGGCGACATCGGTCGCGCGACCATTGCGGCGCCTACTGGTTCCGCTTGCGGCGTCGCAGCGGAGGATGACGAGATTCTTGAACTGCGTCGCGCCATGCGTGAACTCTCGCCCATCCATCGCTCGGTGCTTGCTCTGCACTACCTCGACGGCATGGGCGTTGCCGCGATCGCGATTGCAATGGGAGTTCCACAAGGAACGATCAAGTCACGACTTCACCACGCGCGCGAACGTCTTCGCGCGAATATTGAGCACAATGAAAGGAATCACTCATGAACAATCTGGATGACAGAATTCGCAGGGCGCTTCACGCGGAGGATAAGGACCTTCTGAAAGACCTCAAGGAGCCTGGCATGCTGGCTCGGACTCTGACCGCGATGCAGCGGGCGCCGCGCTGGACGGTCGTGTATGCGTTCCTTATCAGTCTTGCGCTCATCGGCGCGGCTGTGTGGTTCGCGGTCAGGTTCTTCAGCGCGACGGAGACCCGCGAGATGATCGCCTGGGCGACAGGTTTCCTCTTCGTCATGCTTGCGATTGCTGCGATCAAGGGCTGGTTCTGGATGCAGATGGAGAAGTACGTCCTGCTGCGCGAGATCAAGCGTCTCGAACTTCAGGTCGCGCGCCTCGTGGAACGGCTTGACAAGTGACGAATCCGTTTGGAGCCGAAAGTGCAGGCGAAAGAGTGGGGAGAAGACCCCTCACTCCAGACTTGGTTTGGTGCGTCGTTCGATCTCCGAAACGTGCGCAGTTACATGCCACGCCACTCGGCGAACGAAGTACCGTGCCGTCCACCGCTTGCCGCCGCGCGGCCCACGCGTTGGAAGTTTCCCGGCTGCGGACGCCTTGAGCGCCTCGATGATCGCATGGCGGGTCGCGGTCAGTTGCTCGGTTGTTTGAGCATCCTTCGGTGGCCTCCACGTCCACCCAACGGTGCGAAGATAACTGATATCGGCACCGACGACATGGTCGACGATTCCCTCAAGCGACCGCCCCCCGCCGTGCGGGCCGGTTGTGAGCGTTTTCCCGCGGGCAGACTCGACCGTATCATCGAATGCGCGCCAACACGCGAGAAGAATGGCCTCGAATCGCCTGATCTCATCGGCATTGCAGGACTGCTTCTTATCGACCCTCGGTGCTACGTTCGGCGCGCCGAAGTCGGTCGTGGCATTTCCCTTGAGACGCTCAACGACGATCAGTTGTTCAAGCTTCTTCGGTGCGACGAAACCAAGCCGGGTGCCCGCGAGAATTTCTTCATATCTTGGACCAAACTCAAGGAACGACGACAACGCCTCTGCCTCGCTTCGCCCGTGCCGGCACCACCCCGGCCAGTCGAGTGCGCCGACGAAGGCACGCTTCGCTCCGATCTCAAGATAGGCATCGAAATGTTTTGCCATCAGTCGTTTCGAGTGAATCGGGGCATTGGCTTGCAGAACTGCATGGCCCGCATCGTTGTCGTCGGCACGGTGGGATTCGCTCCTGGGATCGCTCTACTCAACCTCCCTGCTGCAGTTCGCCGCTTCTCAGGACCGATCACGCATCGGTGAGGCCTGTTTGCAGTTGCTCAAGATGGGCGATTGCCTCGCGTGTGGAGTTGATGAGGTCTTCGTCGCCGTGCTGCTCCCTTAGGCGAAGCGCTTCGCTGAAGCAGGCGGCCGCCTCATCGATCTTACCGAACTCCGCGTAGCACTTGCCGAGATGTTGAAGCGCGAAATCAGCCAGTCCGCAAACATTGTGCTCCTGAATCAGTATGATTGCGGAGCGGTGCAGTCCGATCGAAGCCCGGTGGTTTCCAGCATATTGCTGCGCAACAGCGAGACGGATCATGTTTGAGGCGAGCATTCCTGGATCGCCAGCCTCTTCTGCGTGCTTCAAGCTCCTGAGTAAAGTCGAGATCGCTTCCTCGATATGGTCGGGTGAAAGGCGAAGATGGTCGCCGAGCTGCCCGATTGTGCGTGCCAGCTCAAGCGACCCTTTCGCCCGTTCAAGCGACTCTCGCAGCGCAGCCAGTTGCTGCTTCCACTTTTTCGTGTTCACGATGGAGGAACGCAGGAATGTGCGCTCTGGTCGCGGCATGTGTGGACTTCCATCAAACCGTGCTGCCTTCGGTGGACGTTTATGATCAGTCGAACCTATTCGCACGGGCCCCATGCGCCAAGCAGCACAAGGAGGTCGCCGACGCCGACGTTGCCGTCACCGGTCAAGTCTGCGTTGCATCCGTAGCCGCACGGACCCCACTGGCCCAGGAGAGACAGCAGGTCGCCGACATCGACGTTGCCGTCGCCGGTTAGATCGGCCTGGCACGTCACTTCTTCGCATGGGCTGATCGTGGGATCGTTGATGTTGCCGTGCAGCGTGCAGAACCCAGCGGCGTACTCCGCCGTTCCCTGGACGTGCAGCCGATCGCCCGGACTGTAGGTGTATTCATCGACTCCGGGGACGTAATAAATCTTCCCATCCACGTCCGCATGGAAGAGGTAGCAGTAGTAGAACTCATCGATGATGACCGTGCCGCAACTGTCGAATGGCATGCTGTTAGGCGAGAAGTCGCTCGAATGAGCGGCTTGTGGGTGCGCAAGCACAATTGCCGCGACCATAACTGTTGCAAGCATCGCGCTTGTCTTGCATCGACTGCTCGATGTGAGCCGGACAGAACTTCGATAAATGTGGTGTAACATCGTGTTCTCCTTGAAAGACGTAAGTGAGTGTCTTGAGGTCCGCTTTCTCTGGACCTGCAACTATGCACATTCACTCGCGTGAACCGAGATCATGTTCTGAGGCATTTGACGATCTGCCGCATCGTGCCGAGGTGATGCGCCGCGTGGGCCGACATTGCCATCATGCCGGTCAGCATCATGCGATCATCAGGAGTAATGTTCACTTCAGCAAGCGAATCGAGCACTCGCTGATACTCCATTCGTAGCGCGTCGCGAAGGGTTTTCCATTCATCGTCGCTGACGATCTGAACAGACCAACTGCCCGACCAGTCCGGATTCCACGCCCCACCGCGGGCGACTGAATTGACATTGGCGAGCCACCATCGCAGGTGTTCGACATGCGCTGCGAGTGAGCGGCCTCCGTCAATCGTGGCGCGCGAGGCATCGCTTGCGCTGAGAGACTCGATGCTGCCGAAGATTCCGCAGTTCGGCTCGTTATTCACGAACCATGTTGCAGGACCGTTCGCTCCTTCAAATGCTTCTGTAAACAGCTCGCGGACAATCGACAGCACGTTCGTTGTGGGTATGGTCGTCATGTGGCCTCCTTTCTGATTTGTTTCTCACGGTGCAGATGGACTCATCCGTTGAGAGTTTCCAGAGCGTTCGGTTTCATTCCCCGATACTCGAGCGGGGGAACTCGCCTTCGGCCGAGGTATCCAGCGTTCATTCGCGCGCCGAGTCTCTGTCGAATGCGATCTTTCCCAGGTTGATCTGCCACGAGACGCCGAAACGGTCGTTGAGGAACGCGAAGCGGGGGCTGAAGCCGTAATCATTTGGCGGCATCATCACCCGACCGCCTTCGCTGAGCGCTTCATACAGCCGATCGAACTCCGCTTCGGTCCTGCTCGTGACAAAGAGCGAGATGGCAGGCGTGAAGTCGAAGGTATGCGGTTGCGGACTGTCGAACGCAATGAACGGCCGGCCGGCGAGGGTGAATGCGGCGTGCAGGACCTTTCCTTCAGGGCCAGCATCGTCCGGGCCGTAGCGCTCGATGCGCGTGATCCCAGCATCATCAAAGAGCGAGATGTAGAACGTGATCGCCTCCTCAGCATCGCCCTTCTGGAACATGAGGAAGGTGGTGACTTTGTCGTAATGCGGCTTGCTCTCCGGAGTCGCCGGAGTTGCTTGCTGGTCGCGGTCGCCCATAGAGGTGTACCCTGCGATCGCCATGCCGACGATGGACAGTGATGCTACAACGATTGTTGTGGTGATGCGTGTCATGGTGTGTTCTCCTACTGACTGCGTTGTGTGATTGCGCCGCGCGGCGCGCTGCGTCTTTGTGTTGCTTTTTTCCACTATCGAAATCGGTTCAATGGCGATCGGTCGCCGACGAACCAGATATGACCGAACGGGTCGGTGAAGCCGCCCTGTCGGTGCGGACCCCACGGCATTTCGTACGTGTGAATGTTCTCGCTGCCTCGCGCTCCTGCTCTGATGGCGCGCGCGACAAACGAATCGGGATCATCGCAGAAGACCTCGATCCGCACAGAAGGCATGCCAAGTGCACCCGGTGTGTTCCAGCCGTTATTCTCCGGCTCGCCCAGCAGAAAAGGCGCGCCGCCGATTTCCATGCCGATGACCGAGCCGAGGTTCCATAATTTAGTTGCGCCGAGGGCTTGTTCGTACCATGATGCGGCGGTCGGCGCGTGCGGCACGGCAAGCATGACGGAGAGGAGCGGCGGTCGCAATTGAGTCGGTGGGGCTTTGCTCATGTTCGAAATTCTCCATGGGTTTGCCCAGACACGGCACGGCTCAATCCCTTGCATGCCAGGCGGGTGGCGTCTTCGGACTCAAGCGTTGCTTGATCGCGTCTCCAGATGTTCCGCCACTGCGCTCGCAGGACGACCGGACGGTCGATATGCGTACCCAGCCGCCAGCGCGATTGCGATCGGGGCAGCGATCTTGAACCAGATGGGATACGGCACCATCGAGATGTTGAGAAGGACCATCGAGAGCAGGAATAATCCAAGGATCGCTGCGCTTGCGCGGTTGCCCAGCCGACCCGTAATCCATGTGCTGATGAATGCTGTCAATCCCCACATCGGTATGGCTGCTGCGAACACCCATGACGGGCAGTTCTCCACGTATTCACGCAGGTCCTCCAATGATTCCTTATTGAAGTCCTCGGGGAGTGGGTGGACGGTCAAACTCAAGAATTCAATTGCGACGACGAGGATCGACGCAACGACAAGCCCGACCACGATGGCGCCAGCCGAGCGAAGGATCGTGGGCATCATGGCGCAATCTCCTCCGCCAGTTTGTCAAGACACTGTTCAAGCCCTTGCCGCGAGAGGTTGATAGCATCTTGCGACTCGTAGCCGTACTCGATGATGATCAGCCGCGTGCCGCCATCGTCGGTCGGCTCGAAAATCAGAACGTGTGGCACTTCAGCGGGTATGCCGGGCGGAAGGCCGAGTTCAGAAGGGTGATGCGCTTTTCCAGTCTCGTCAGTAAAGCGCACGATGAAGTCGAGGCGGCGCGTCGGAACGACGGTGGAGTACGTCC
Organism: Phycisphaerales bacterium; assembly: GCA_035443885.1. Classification (GTDB taxonomy): domain Bacteria; phylum Planctomycetota; class Phycisphaerae; order Phycisphaerales; family SM1A02; genus DAOMNO01. The sequence goes on along the minus strand of DAOMNO010000002.1, from coordinate 178,732 downwards.
ATGTGTTGTAAAACGTGCAGCCGCCGAACTTAGGCGGCGCCTTCATCGCCACAAGCGATGTGCCGCCGATGCGCACGTCCATGTCGGCCACGGGGCACGTGAATCCGCGCGGTCCCCACCAGCGCTTCAGTTGCTCGCCATCGGTCCATGCCTGCCAGATGCGCTCCGGCGACGCATTGAATGTGCGCGTCGTTGCGAAGTCTGTCTGCAGATTCTGCGCGGGAACGGGCGGGATGTCGGCATGTTTCTGCAAAGTGCATCCTCCAATGAACGTGGCAAGACTGATGAGAATCATGAATGGCATTGCTGCATTGTTCATGGCTGCTCTTTCATTTGTGCAAGTTGAATCAGATTGCCGCAGGTGTCATCGAGCACAGCGACGATGACCGTGCCGACATCCGTCGGCGGCATGGTGAAGCTCACGCCCGCTTCGCTCAGGCGTTTGTGTTCCGCTTCAATGTCATCGACGCCGAACTGCGCCATCGGGATGCCGTCTTCCATCATCGCGGCCTTGAACGCCTTGGCTGCGGGGTGGCCATCCGGCTCAAGCAGCAGTTCAGTGCCGTCCGGCTCGCTCTTGCCGACGACGGTGAGCCAACGAGACGTGTCGCCGAGGGGCACGTCGTGCTTTTTGACGAAGCCGAGGATTTCGGTGTAGAACCGTTCGGCTTTGGCCTGGTCATCGACAAGGAGGCCGGCGAGAATGATTTTCATGTATCGCTCCTTTTTCGCTGTTTGTTGTGTTTCGAGTTCTTCGTCGGCCAGCGCTTGGTGATCTGGTGCAGCGGCTCGCCGTTGAACCAGTGGAACTTGTACCGGCCATCGCGCTCTGTCACGACCAGTCCTGCCGCCTCGAGCAGTTCGAGGTGCTGTGAGATGGCCTGCCGTGATGACTCGATGCCGTGCTTCATGATGAGGCGACCGCACAGTTCGAAGAGTGTCTGGCCATTCCGATCAACCAACTCATCAAGAATGGCTCGTCGGGTCGGGTCTGCGAGTGCTCGGTAAAGTTCGTCCATGAGTTATGCAAGTGGTGACTTGCCTGTCGATGTGGGTATTATGCAAGCAGGAACTTGCCTGTCAAGCAAAGGGGCCAGATTTTTCGCTAGGTTCTTACTAGGGCCCCTTCCCGCTGCACGGTTCGGATGCCCGCCGTGGACGCGGTTTGCGCTCAGCCGTCCACCCCAGAAAACCGAGTTGCCCTCACTTGGGGCATGATCAAAGCCCAGTTGCGGGCCATGCAGCCATCCACCATGACCAATGCAACCGCACGAATTCTTGGAGCGACTTTCTTCAGGAAATCGTGTGCGTCACCGGAAGCCGAACGCTCCGTCTGGGGGGTATCGCCGCCGACCCACACACGCCTGACCCCCGCCGCATGAGTTGGGGACTGCAATGACCGAGCACCAGTCCGGAGTCGGACGGCTGCACGCGCGCAACCGAGGTGATGGGCACGATGATGCGGCCCGCCAAGTATCATCCTACTAAGGACCAGAACAGCACATGCCCATCGACAACGACATTCTGGCCTACAACGCAGCTCAGACAGCCAGTCACAAGCGCATCTGCGATGCGCTCGCCGAGGCCATCGAGAAACACCTTCCTGCGGTTGAGGCGCTGAGGGAAAACAAAATCTGGCACCGTCACCCTGTGTGGTTCCTTGATGGCAATCCAATTGTCGGCTATAGCAAGCTGAAGAACTGCATCCGCTTGTTGTTCTGGAGCGGTCAGTCGTTTGATGAACCCGGACTTAGTCCCGAAGGAAGTTTCAAAGCCGCGGAAGCGAGATACACCTCGGTCGATCAGATCGTCGCCAAGAACCTCAAGAGGTGGCTCGAGAAATCCAGCGAGATTCAATGGGATTACAACAACTTCGTGAAGCGCAAGGGCACGCTCGTGCGATTATAGTAGGACGATCTGCTTGACCCGCCCGCTCGGCGGAGCGCCCGCGCTACCACTGTATCGAGCATGTCTAGCCCAGGAAATGGGTTGCTGCCTCAGGATCGTGCGGAGCTTCCTCGTTCGTGCTTGGCGGTTGAGTAGAAAGAACAGCGCTGATCGCGTCATTCCGACTAATGAAGTGCATTCATGCCTGTGGCTTGTTGCGTTTGCTGATGAGCGATGCGCCCAGGATGATGCCGATACCGGCGATGAAGGGGTTTGAGAAAGCGAACCACGTCGGTTGACGGCCTTCCATCATCGCTTCACGCATCGTGATGTCGTTCGGCCGCGCAGGCGATTCGGCGTCGTATGAGGCGATGGTCGGGATCGCAAAGGCGATGCCGAGGATGAACACAATCGCGGCGAAGATGAGCGGGGTTGATTTTCTGCGGGCGATGATGGCGCAGACGATGCCGCCGACGACCGCAGCGCCGATGTTGATGCCGACGGCGGCGACGACCCACGTGGTGGTGAGGTCAAAGACGCCCGGCTGAAACACGCCTTCCGGGCCAAGCACCACGTAGGCGGAGGTCAGGCCGATGAAGATCGTCATCGCGATGGCGAGGTAGCCGATGATGATGGCAAGGACAATGCGAAGCATGGTGCTCTCCATGTATCCCCAGCGACGTGCCGGGATGAGAACCATTGTATCGTGGGTCGTTTCGCATCTGCACGCCGAGGATGTGAAAGTCCGCTTCGGTCCACAAAGGTCTCGATCGACTGGGAAGCAGCCCCGCACCGAAACCGCCGGTCCAACTCCGTCAGTCGCTGCTCGACCACTTCGCCGATGCGGTGCCGCAGGTGGTGAGCAACGCGGCGACCATCGCGATGGTGTTTATCGCAAGCGTGAAGCAGATTGCGCGAGCCGAGGCCCCCCATTGAAGCGGCATGGCTTGGTGGGCCGGCACGCTCGCGCCGTGAACACGAATCTTCACAGCGAGGTCCATATGTGGAACAATCTTCAGCGCTAGGCCACAATCGCGCGCACGTATGCCTGTCCAGCGCATAGGTATCCAGTAGCGGCACGTCGTTTTGCCGCGACAGATTGACTCCGCGTGCAGATGTAGAACTGAAGAAAATCTCCAAGAAAGCGCGCCACCCGCCTGTTCCACGGCATAGGTGAACAGTAGGTATCTGTTTTTTTGCCAAATCTGCCGGGTCTGTTCGTGAACCCGCGCGCCGGCGGGTTAGGTGACTAATGGAGGGCCGTCTCTCGCGATCGGCGGAGGACGGCTCAACGCAGCGTCCCGCCAGGATGGCGGCCATCATCGATGAATGGAAAGGATTCCATGCTGACCGTTTCAGACGTTGCTCGACGGATCGGGGCCCGGCCACGCGACATCTCAGACGCCTTCTACAGCCGATTGCTGCGCGACGACCTGTGCCCGATCGTCGGCGGCCGACGCCTGATCCCGCCGAGCTACATCAGCGCGATCGCCACCGCCCTGCGGCGGGCCGGCATCCTGCGGGTAGGGGGGCTTGCCGACCTGTTCGACGCCACCGAGACGGTCGCGCGCTTCGCGCCGGTGGAGCGGGCCAGTCTTGTGTCTTGGAACCGATTGCGGACGTGACGCTGCTGAGCGCCAGGCGCGTGGCTGACCTGCTCGGCGTGCATCCCCGCAGCGTGTGGCGCATGGCGCAGACGGGTGAAATCCCGCCGCCGATCCGCCTCAGCGAGCGGCTTGTGCGCTGGCGACTCTCCGATCTCCGTGAGTACCTCGATCAGAAGTCAGCGGATGCAATGGAGGCGCGGCGATGACCATGTTGGGAACGACCGCAACACAGAATCCTGCGCCACCGGGAACGACCGTGGACGGATGGCTTGCGATCGGTGCGAAGCGAGTCGACGGCGGGTGGCAGTATCCCGAGCGCAACGCACAAGGTGAGCGCATCGGCATCATCACGCGTTGGGACGACCCCGGTCCTCGGCCGCGCTACACGGCCAACCTCGGCTCGCGGCGCGGTCTGATCATGCCAGCGGACGGCCTACCCGCCTATGCCGGGACCAGTGCGAGCGATCCAGTCCTCGTCGCGGAGGGCGCGAGCGACGCCGTGTGTCTGCTCTCGTTGGGACATTCAGTCGTCGGCGTGCCCATGGCCGGCCAGTGCGCAGATGAACTCGCGGCGTTGATGCGCGATCGCCACGTCGTGATCATCAGTGACAACGATGATGCAGGCCGACGGAGCGTGGCGGCGATTGGCGCAGCGCTGCATGCCGCGTGCACTTCCGTGCGAATCTCATACCCGCCGACACAGCACAAAGACATCCGAGCGTGGATCGCCGATGGCGGCGCGTGCGGTGAAGACCTCGCACGGCTCATCGATGATGCGCAGCAGTTCACACCGGCAGCGGATGCGGTACCCGACGCTGATACGTCTGGCCCGGTGCTGCGCTGTTTGGCGGATATTGAGCCGCGTGAAGTGCAATGGCTCTGGCCCGGCCGTGTGCCGCTGGGGCGCATCACGCTGCTGGTGGGCCGACCGGGCGAAGGCAAATCGTTCTTGACAACCGACATGGCGTCGCGAGTCTCGATCGGGCGCATGTGGCCTGATGGCAGCGCGTGCCCCGACGGCTCCGTGATACTCGTCTCGGCCGAGGATGATCCGGCTGACACCATTCGTCCCCGGCTCGATGCGCACGGCGCAGACGTGCGCCGCCTGCATCTGCTGACGACAGTGCGCAAATGCGGCGAAGGCGGCCGACTTGTGGAAGCAATGTTCACGCTTGAGGACCTTCCAGCCCTCGAAGCGGCGCTGATGCGGCATGATGACTGTCGGCTGCTCATCATCGACCCAATCGGGTCGTTCCTCGGCGGCCGCACGGACGCCCACCGTGATAACGAGGTGAGAGGCATACTCGCGCCCGTAGCGCAGCTGGTGGAGCGCTACGGCCCGGCGGTGCTGATCGTGGCGCACCGGCGAAAGAGTGTTGGCGCGATCGCAGACGACCTAGCCATCGGCAGCCGGGCGTTCACGGGCATCGCCCGCGCGGTGTGGCATCTCACGCGCGATCCGAATGACAAGAACCGGCGACTCTTGTTGTCAGGAAAGAACAACCTCGCACCGGAGGGAACCGGACTGGCTTTCGACATCGGCGGAATCCCAGCTGCGATCAGCTGGGAGAGCAGTCCGGTCACCATGTGTGCGGATGATGCGCTGGCGGCCGAGTCCGAGGGTGGTGGTGACGGGGTGATAGTGGCGCGCTTGAGGAAGCGATGGAGTTTCTCCGCACGGAACTCGCCGACGGCCGCAAAGCCGGTACAGAAGTGAAGGCGTCAGCGAAGGCAGCCGGGATCAAGACCCGCACGCTTGACCGCGCCCGCGCTCGGCTCGGTGTCGTGGCTGCACCGGACGGCTACCGGGGACCGTGGACGTGGGCGCTTCCGCAGCACACTTCACCAGACTACGCCAGAGTCTCCCAAGGCGCAGCGATGGCGAACTGTGGCGCAGTTGGCGAAGTGTGTCCGGAGACGGGCACTGATGAAATTGTGCAGGAGGTTGATTGATGGATCGCTGGACGCTGTCATTGCACGAAGCCGGTCACGCCGTTGCCTTCCATGTTCTGAGTCACGGCGGCACCGTGACCGCAACGCTCCATGAGTTCGGCAGTGCTGCATGGCACGGCTCGGACCTAATGCCGACAGACAGCGCCATGGTGACGGCTGCAGGACCTCTCGCTGAATCACTGGCTGAGCGGCACACATCGCCCGAATTGCCGCCCACGAGTGTCGATCGACCACCTGTGGTGGAGACGCTCGCGACCGCTGAAACAGCGGCAGGACTGCGCAATGACATGCGGAAGGCCCTGCCTGATCACGTCCACATCGCCCGCTTTTGCATCAGCGGCGTCGAAGGTCAGCCCGAACGATGGGCGCGGCGGCACGTTTGGATTCATTTGATCGCTGAGCGCCTCATTCGCGATCACGAACGCTCGATCGTTGAAGCCGCGCGGGTGCTGTACCTGCGCGGCATCGTCTCTCTACCTCTTACGGAAAGGACTCCGCATTGACAACGCTTACACAACACGCACAGCGGAAGCGGCTCCATGCACGCGCAGCATTCATCGAAGCCGCATGGGCGAACGAATCGGCTGATCGCCTGGCAGAACTGGCCGACGCTGCGGGGCTTGACCTGGCCGCAGCTGATGGGATCATCGCTCGCATCGCGGAGATGCGCGCCGACATGGAGACCGTGACGCATATGGGACAGCGGCAACGCGTCGCATCGAAGGCGACAACGCATCTGAATACCACCCGCGCGAGGACAACTGCAGCCATCGAGAAGCTGGAAGCCGAGCTGGATGCGGCAGTGTTCGAGGCCAGTGATGCAACGAAGGCGCTTCACGAGGCGGAGTCGGCTGCGCAGCGGGTGCTCCAAGTTCATGACGACGGCCTGCTTCCGGCAGCGCGGCTTCCGAAGGAAGTGGTCGCGATGATCGAGCGGCGCGAGCGCGAACGTGCAGCCGCCAAGGCGCACTCGGCGTGGGTCGCGGCAGAAGCCACCGTCGTCGACACCGAGCGGGCTCTCGCGAAGGCAAAGAAGGCGGTGTAGTTACGGGTGGCCAGCCGGGCAGGCGTAGTGGCCATCGCCACAGATGTGGACGGCGGCCCTGCGCCCGCATGGCCGCCCGGGGCCGCGAATCTCCGCCCTTGTCCGCATCTTCGCCGCCGACTTGACCCGTGCCACCGGGCAGCCCTCACTGTGACCCCCGGCCGCCCGTCCCGAATCGCGGCATGGGTTTGGAGACCATCGCCTCATGGGCACCGTGTTTCGTAAAGCCTGGACCGCACCGCTTCCGCCCGGAGCCGAGATCGTCGAGCAACGCGGCAAACGCGTCGCCCGCTGGCGTCTGCGCAATGGCAAACTCCGCACGGCAGAGGTGTTCGAAGGGAAGAATGGATCGCTCCGCATTCGCGGCCAGACCAAATCGTACATCGCCAAGTTCCGCGACGCCGCCGGCCTCTGGGTCGAGGAAGCCACCGGCTGCACCGATGAAACGGCCGCGCGCGCAGTCCTCACGCGTCTGCAACGCCGCGCCGAGTTAGTGCGCGCAGGCGTGCTCACTCCCGAGGAGGACGCTGCTTCCAAGCACGGAGGCGAGTCGATCGAGACGACCCTCGACGCATGGCGCGACCACCTGCGGCTCAAGGGCAGCACCGAGCACTGGTGCACGCAGGTGCGCCGCCGCGTCGCCCGCGTGGCGGGAGATCGCAGCGTCAAGCGCTTGCGAGATTTCGCGGCGGCGAACGTCGAGCGCTGGCTCGCCGAGCAGGCCGATGCCGGCATGGCAGCGGGCACGCAGAACGGGTATCGGCAGGCGTGTGTCACGTTCGTCAACTGGTGCGTCCGCACTCAGCGGCTCACGCACAACCCGCTGCTGGCTGTCGCCGTGGCGGACCAGCGGGCCGACACGCGGCGCAAGCGCCGGGCGCTGACCGAGGACGAACTAGCCCGCCTGCTCGATGCGGCGCAGCGCCGTCCGCTTGCAGACGCATTGATGGTGCGTCGTGGCGACGATGAAGGAAAGCCGCTGGCGAAGGTCTCTGACAAGACGCGAGATCGACTGTTGTGGCTTGGACGCGAACGTGCGCTGATCTATAAGACGCTCGTGCTCACCGGTTTGCGCAAAGGCGAACTTGCGAGCATCACCGTCGGGCAGGTCGATCTTGGCGGCGCTGTTCCGCATCTCCTTCTGCACGCTCGTGATGAGAAGAACCGGCGCGGATCGGAGATTCCGCTGCGGGCCGACCTCGCCGCCGACATCCGCGCGTGGTTGGCCGACTGTTTGACGCGAGCGCAACAGGCCGCGCGCGATGCGGAAGAGCCGATTCCAGCAACGCTCGCCAGCGACGAGCCGCTATTCGACGTGCCCGGTGGACTCATCCGCATTTTCGACCGCGATCTGGTCTTCGCCGGACTTGCGCGCGTGGAGAAGCGCGATGGCAAGGAGGTCGTTGTCAAGACCGACGATCGCGGGCGGACGATCGACATCCACGCCCTGCGACACACCTTCGGTACGCATCTCTCCAAAGCGGGCGTTCCGCTTCGGACCGCCCAAGCCGCGATGCGGCACAGCGATCCGTCTCTGACCGCCAACGTCTACACCGACCCGAAACTCCTCGACGTGGCGGCAGCGGTGGCGAGTCTGCCGGACCTTCCGCTCAGCAAGGTCGCGCGGCGCACAGCCGCGAAGGCCGCCCCCTGATCGACAGCGCGCTTCTGCGGCACCTTGCACAACCACTTGCACAACCACTTGCACAAGCGAGCGTCCATCCGCGTCATCGCCTGTCGCTCGCTGGCACATCGCCTCCCGTCAGCAGCGCGCGCCCGGGTCGCCAAAGCTCGCGAATTCCTCGACGAATGTCAACGAAAAGCCGCCGGAGACAATGTGTGTCAACGGCGGCATATAAAGCGGGCGAAGGGACTCGAACCCTCGACATTCAGCTTGGGAAGCTGACGCTCTACCAACTGAGCTACGCCCGCGGTGCGATCATTGTATCACAGCCGCGTGGCAGGGCGTTGCGGGGCAACGCATTGAGGTACCAGGCAGCGAATGCTCGCCGCGAATCAGCGCAAATCGCCGTGATAGAATCAACGGCATGGCGAGGACACCAACAAAGGCTGCGCCGACCACGATACGCTTCAGTGCGACGCTGCTGCGGCCGAAGGCGGCGCGAGGCAAAACTGTTGCAGGAGGGTGGTCCTTTCTCATGTTGCCCAAGGAAGCGAGCAGCAAGCTGCGCTCGCGTGGGCAGGTATCCGTTGAGGGCACGATGAATGGCGCGGCGTTTCGAGCCACGCTTGAGCCGGATGGTCAAGGCGGCCACTGGCTCAAGGTCGATCGTAAGCTGCGCGAAGTGAGCGGCGCGGAAGTCGGCGAGATCGTCACGCTGGAGATTGCGCCGTTGCCGCCTGAGCGCGAACCAGAACCAGACGTGCCGACCGATCTGCGGAAGGCTCTCGCTTCTGCGACACAGCGGGCGCGCGAGGTGTGGGCGGATATCACGCCAGTCGCGCGGCGGGATTGGATTCAGTGGATCATCACCGCGAAGCAGGCTGAGACTCGCGCGAGGCGGATCAACACTGCGTGTGATATGCTCGCCAAGGGCAAGCGAAGGCCGTGCTGCTTTGATCGGTCAGGGATGTATGCGAAGAGTTTGAGTTGCCCGATTGCTGAAGACGATTAGTTACACCGAACACCAAATGCCCATCCACAAAGACATTCTGGCGTACAACGCAGCACAAGCTGGTGGAGCGACCGGCGAACAAGGCATCTGCGATGCGCTCGCCAAGGCTATTGATCGACACCTTGCGAAGGTTGCTCCCCACGTGGAAAACAAAATCTGGCATCGGCACCCGGTGTGGTTCATCGAAGGCAACCCGATCGTCGGCTACAGCAAGCTAAAGAACTGCATCCGCCTGCTGTTCTGGAGTGGGCAATCCTTCGATGAGCCGGGCCTTCAGCCGGAAGGCAGTTTCAAGGCCGCCGAGGCTCGCTACACATCGGTCGATCAGATCGTCGCGAAGGACTTGAAGCGGTGGATTGAGAAGTCGATCGACATCCAGTGGGACTACAAGAACATCGTGAAGCGCAAGGGCAAACTGGAACGGTTGAAGTAGCCGCATGGTTTTTGCGCGTGGGCGAGCGGGTTTGCGGGCCTGCGGGAGTAACCGCCGGGCCTCTGCTATACTGACAACTCACCCGGTTTTTCTTGTTTTTCCGCCACATTCTGCCACGACGGAGCATTTGCCATGTCTGCACAGTCCATCACCATGACCCCCAATGGTTTGAACGTCCCCGATCAGCCGATCATCCCCTTCATTGAGGGCGATGGCACCGGGCCGGATATCTGGCGGGCTTCCGTGCGCGTGTTCGATGCAGCCGTGGAGAAGGCTTATGGCGGCAAGCGTAAGATCACTTGGAAAGAAGTCCTCGCGGGCGAGAAGGCATTTAACAAGACCAGCAACTGGCTGCCTGATGAAACGCTCGAAGCATTCAAGCAGCATCTCGTCGGCATCAAAGGCCCGCTCACCACACCAGTCGGCGGCGGCATCCGCTCGCTCAACGTCGCGCTGCGGCAACTGCTCGATTTGTATGTGTGTCTGCGCCCGGTGAAGTATTTCAAGGGCGTGCCTTCGCCGGTGCGCAAGCCGGAAGATGTGGACATGGTCATCTTCCGCGAGAATACGGAAGACATCTACGCGGGCATTGAGTACGCAGGCGGCAGTGTGGACGCGCAGAAGTGCCTCGACTTCCTCGCGCAGACCTTTGCCAAGGAGTTCGGTAAGATTCGATTCGGCTCGAAGGAAAAGATCGCGGATTGGAACAAGCAGCTTGAGAAGGTCGGCATGCCTGCGCGCGATGCAGGCGTGATGTGCGGTATCGGTTTCAAGCCGATCTCCTACCACGGCACCGAACGACTCGTGCACAGTGCGATCAGCTACGCGCTCAAGAACGGGCGACGCTCGGTTACGCTCGTGCACAAGGGCAACATCATGAAGTTCACCGAAGGCGCGTTCCGCGACTGGGGCTATAAGGTTGCGGTGGATTTCTTCCGCGACAAAGTGGTAACGGAGCGCGAATCGTGGATTCTCGGCAACAAGGAAGCGAATCCGAATCTGTCGCCTGAAGACAACGCCCGCATGATCGACCCCGGCTTCGACATGATGACGCCGCAGCAGAAAGCCCAGGTTGTCAAGGAAGTCGAAGAAGCCTTGAAGTTGTGGCCTACACATGGCTCCGGGGGTTGGAAGAAGATGCTTCTGATCAAGGATACCATCGCAGACATCACACTCCAGCAGGTGCTGACGCGAGCGAAGGACTTCGATGTCATCGCCACGATGAACCTGAATGGCGACTATCTTTCAGATGCGCTGGCAGCGCAGGTGGGCGGCATCGGCATCGCGCCGGGCGCGAACATCAACTATGTAACCGGACACGCGATTTTCGAAGCCACCCACGGCACCGCGCCCAAGTACGCCAACCTCGATCAGGTGAATCCGGGGTCGGTCATCCTGTCGGGTGAAATGATGCTGCGATACATGGGCTGGACCGAAGCGGCAGACCTCATTATCGCAGGCATTGAAGGCGCGATCGCTGCCAAGACCGTAACCTACGACTTCCACCGCATGATGGAGGGTGCGACGAAGCTCAAGTGCAGCGAGTTCGGCGATGCGATCATCAAGCACATGGGCGGTGCCACCACAAGCCCATCAAAACCTAAACTGGCGATGGCGTGAACCAGTGGTTTTGGTCTTGAGCCATCAGCACGGCTTGCGACGCAGGAGGATTAAGTCATAGGCGTCATCGCCAGCGATGACCGTGCGACGTTGACATTCGATGAAGTCAAGTCGTCGGTACAGCACAAGCGCGGGCGCGTTGCGAGCGTCGGTCGAAACCGTAATTCGCTGTGCGCCGTGCGCCGCGATGATCGCCTGCACAAGTCGCCTGCCGATACCTTGGCGCTGGTATTCAGGCAGCACAGCGAGTGATGAGATGTGAAACGTATCGAGTTTCTGGCCAGACCAGTGCGCAATGGAGGGCGGCTCTACGCCGATCGCACCGATGATGGTTTGACGGTGCAAAGCAACCGTGAGTTGCTCCTGAGAGCTTTGAATATCGCGAACCGTAACACGAAGGGGTGGAAAGTCCTGCACGCCGAGCAGCAAGGCTTCCTGCGCGTACGCGGCCATCTGCACGGCGTGGATTCCCGCTGCGGTCGCCCGCTCGAGATGAGCGACAGTCTCTATTGTGATCTGGTTCACGCGGAAAAGTGTAGCGCTGGCTGGCACATCGGGCCGATGCAGTGCCGCGTATTGTGCATTCTTGCAAGGCAAGGCGTATGCTGATGCGCGCTTCGTACACGCAAGGCAATACAGTCCTGCGTCGATTCCAACCTCATAAGCAAGAGGCAAACCATGAAGAGTCTCACATGCGTTGTTTTCGGCGGAACAGTCTTGCTTGCTGGTGTGCTCACCGGTTGCAACTCCCTCACACCAGCTTCAGGCAATCACGACTTCGGCAAAGTGCTGGTCGGCGCAACGTCTTCGCCCGCGCAGTTGAACTGGACGAACAGCACCGCGAACGCCATCACCGTTCAGGCATGGCGCGTGCCTGCAGCGCCTTTTGCGGCGCAAGTACCGCAGCCGGGTGAAACAGTCGCCCCGAACGCGACAACGAGCGCGACCGTTACCTTTGCGCCCACCGTTATTGGCAAGATGGAAGATCAAGTGCGCCCTATCACCGTGCCGTCGTCCCAGCGAGTTCGTGTGTCGGGCGAGGGGGTAATGTTCATGCTTCAGGGCGCGGGACTCGGCACAACAGGCGTGGCGGCGAATACCGCTCCGTTGGATTTCGGGCGCAAGCTCATTAATGCAGCGCCGCCCGCCATACTCACCTTCACGATCACCAATAACACGACCGTACCGATGAACCTGGTGGCGAGAGTTGTGGGTGGCGCGTTGGTCTTCGGCGTGCAGAATGCCAACATTACGGTGCCCGCACGCGATGGCTCGACCATGCCGCCGACGCCGGGTACGGCGACCGTTACGCTCACCTTCGCGCCCACCGCCGTGGGCGAGCAGTTGGGCGCGGTTGAACTGACCGGCGCGCCGAATCTCAAGATCGGCGTATCGCTCAAGGGCACGGGTGTCGCGGGAGAAGGCGAATGAGCGGTGAGCAGCCGGGATTTGATCCTCTGCGCGGTGACGATCAGCCGATGCGATCGTCGCGCATCTACTGTGTTTCATGCAGGTATGACCTCAGCGGCGCAACAATCGGCGGGTATTGTTCAGAATGCGGCACCCCAGTCGCAGATACTGTCCGTTCGCATCATGAAGAAAAGCAATCCAGCAAGGCGACCGTGGCGTTGATCCTTGGGATTGTGTCGGTCGCAGTATGCATGCCTCTCGGACCGGTGGCGATCGGAATCGCGATCAGCGCCAGAAATGACATGGCAAGCGGTGGTTACAGCAGAGGGTCGCGCGGTATGGCCAGTGCTGGCTTGATTTTGGGAATCCTTGCGACGTGCTTTTCTGCATTCTACATGCTTTTTTTGGGAATCGGCGTGATCAAGTTTTGAGCGACCAGCGTGTTGATCCACTCAATCCCGTTGGTGTTGTGATAGGTTTTCAAATGATGTTGCCAGTGCGAATGAAGAGGCACACAACTCAGCGCGGCTTGTCGACCACGTATCGGATGCTCATCGGCAGGTTGCCGTGGCGGTCCGGTTTCGCGATCGTCCCGTCATAGCGGCCGCCGATGCGCTCCATCGCCTTCTGCGAACGGATGTTTGAAACGCCGACGAGAAAGATGACGCGATCGACGTATTGAAACACATGCGCGAGCATGATGCGTTTTACTTCGCTGTTGTAGCGGCCACCCCAGTGCGAACGGGAGAGAAACGTCCAGCCGATTTCGATTTCCGATCGCTGGGCATCGTAGCCATGATAGCGCGAAGAACCGATGATGCGGTTGTCAGCGCGGTCGATGATTGCGAACGCGCCGCCCGTGCCGAGTTCGGCTTCCTGCAATGCCTCGCGGAAGTATTCTCGAAAAACCTCTTCCTTGTAGCGATCTGACGCGGGATGCTGCTCCCAGATCAGCGGATCGGAAGCGACGGCGAAAAGAGCATCCCAGTCCGCAGCCACGAGCGGCCGAAGGATGACGAGATCGCCTTGCAGGTGCGGCTGAAGATTCACGCTCTTGTTCACGATGGCCTCATCGTGCGGAGGAACCATCATCGTCATCGCCTTCAACTGGGTCAGGATCGCACGTTGGCCCATAGCTCGCGACCAGTACGGTTTTTGACCGTGCACGCCATCGATCCATGAAGGCATTGTGTGCCTGATGATGGACGAAGGTTTGATAGTGCTCAAGAGTCATGAAACTGAGTGTGATCCCAACATCGTAGCGAGGATCGGCACCAGAGCCGTGGACATCAATGCGTGGGCCAGTGATGACGGTCTGCACAGGCGTCTGCATCAAATGGAAGGCGTCGAAGGCAAGTTCGTGCGCTTCGCTTGGTTCAAGCAGTTCGAAAAGGATGACATGTTGAATGCCGGGGACGGGATAGCGTTGCGCACAACTCGCAAGGAAGAGGAGTGCCGCTGCGCTGGTAAGTGTTCGCACAATCATGATGGTGGGCATCATAACTCTGCCGGAACATGTCGAAAACAATGCCGATCTAATCGATCATTCCACAAGTTCGTAGAACGAGCCACCCGCGCTTTTCAACTTGCCTTGACGTGCGAGTTCTTCCCACACGGCTGGTGGATATTCGCGGGGAGCCATGATTGCGAACGAGCCGGCTTTCTTGCCGCTGGAAAGCGGGCTTCGACCGAGCTTTGACTCATCATCCAGCCGCTTCAGCTTGACCCGCTTGCGGAACATCTTGAGCGCGCTCTTGAGTTGTTCAGGCGTCGGCGCAGTTGCTTCTGTGGGTGGAGCTGGCGGAAGGGGCTGAGTGGACGGAGCGGCTGGTGGGGTAGGCCGGTTTGCTGGGGTCTCGCCGATGATCGGCCCGTCGTCTGTGGGCTTGCCCTTGGCGGCGGACCGGGCTTCAGTGCTGAGTTCGCCAACAAGTCGGGCGAGCGCGCTCAGGTCGCGTGAAGCGACGATTTTTTTCGCGCGCGGGTCGTCCTTGTCAACAACCTTTTCAAGTGCAGCCGCTGCATTCTTCCAGAGCTTTTGCGCACGGCCGCCCTCAGCGAGATAAAGGTCGGAGACGATCTCGCTGAGCTGCTGAAGGGCGATGGTGTCTCGGTGCTCGTAGTAACGGTTGATGATGCCCTGCTGATAGCTGCTGTGGCCTGCCATGCTTGATTCCTTGTGCGGATGGCCCAATGGTAGCTCGCCCGGCAGCCGATAACACGCTGGCACGCCATCATCCGTGCGAATTTCGCGTTGCGCCCGTACACTTCACGGCTTCCGAGGCGGCTCGGAATGGAGAATCAGCGGATGCGAATCGCTGTGATAGTGAAGCACGTGCCGGACTCGCGCGTGTCCGTTCGCGTGAAGGCAGACGGCTCGGCATTGGAGCAGGACGGGCTCAAGTTCGTCTGCGATCCATTTGATGAGATCGCGGTTGAGCAGGCCGTGCAGATCAAGGCCTCGCGCAGTGATGTTCAGGAAATCGTCGTGATGACCGTTGGCCGCCATGCAGCAGCGGAAGCTCTCCGCCATGCGCTGGCGATGGGTGCGGATCGCGCGGTTCATGTGCTTTGCGAAGACATCCTGCCGCACGAAGAGATTCGCGCTGCGAAACTGTGCGCAGCGGCGATTCACCAATTGGCCGCAGTCGGGCGTGGGTTTGACCTCATCCTTTGTGGTGTGAGGACGACTGACAACGGTGCGGGCGAGTTTGGGCCAGCCCTGGCGGAATGTCTTGATTTGCCCCATGCAGGCGCGATCACCCAGATGACACTGGACGGAAGCCGCGCGCGTGTGCGTTGCAGGGTCGGCGCTTCAACCGGCAGTATCGAAAGTGTGTTTGACGTACAATTGCCCGCACTGATGACATGCGAGCGAGGGTTGATCGAACCGCGACATCCCGCATTACCGAAGCTGATGAAAGCGAAGCAGCAGTCAATTCACTCGATGAATCTTTCTGAGAGCAGTGAGCGCTGTGATGCGACTCTTGTGAAGCTCACTCCGCCACCAGCGCGCCAGTCGTGCAGGATGATCGAGGGCGATGCATCACAGATGGCGCGCGAGCTTGTGCGGCTGCTGCGGGAGGAGGCGAAAGCGCTATGAGTGCGATTCTCGTCTATCTCGAAAAGCGTGGCGATGCCATCAATCGCGCTTCACTTGAACTCGCCTCACTCGCAAGGACGCTCTCACAGGCATTTGGTATGCCCATCCATGCTGTTGTGATCGGATCAGGTGTTGCAGCGGGTGCAGCGAAAGCGGCTGCTGCTGTGGGAGCCAGCAAGGTGTTTATAGGAGATGCTGCGCACCTTGCGGATTATCGACCGCGGCTGTATCGCCGCGCGCTGGAAGCAGCAGTCGCCTCATCTGGCGCGGGGATCGTGCTGATGGCATCCACTGCGATGTCGCGCGATATGGCTCCACGCCTGGCGGTCCGGCTTGGCGCCGTGCTCGCAACCGATTGTTCAGAAGTCTTTGTTGAACAAGGTGAGTTGCGCGTCAGACGGCAGCAATACAGTGGCAAATGTGTTGGCTTGTTTACGTTGCCGTCATCCGGTGTGCGAGTTGTAACCGTTCGGCCGAATACGTATTCGATAGTTGAGGCAGGGATTGCCACCAGCATAGTTGAGAGCGTTCCGCTCGATGTTGCTGCGGATCAACCGACAGACGCAAGGGTGGTTGCTGTTGACAACGCCTCAGCCAACAGCGAGTCGGCTGCCCCACAGGATGTAACAGAGGCTGACATCATTGTGGCCGGCGGCCGATCGCTGAAGTCTGCAGAAAACTTCGCAATTCTTGAGGCGTTGGCCGCAGCGCTTGGTGGAGCGGTCGGCGCGACGCGGGCCGCAGTCGATGCGGGCTATCAGCCACATGCAAGGCAGATCGGTTTGACTGGCAAAACCGTCGCCCCGCGTTTGTACATTGCGTGCGGCGTTCATGGAGCGATTCAGCACCTTGCGGGCATGCGCAGCAGCCGTGTTATCGTTGCCATCAACACCAACAAGGACGCACCGATCTTCGAGGTTGCAACCTACGGCTGTGTAGGCGATCTGTTTGAGATCGTTCCTCGTCTGACGCAGGAGCTTGGCGGGGGCGGGGGGTGATCGCAAGGGGTGAACTGCGCGGGATCATCAAGCCCGTCCGGTGTTACCATCTGCCGTATTGCCATGTCTGCCTTTGATGCGTTCCAACCCGCGACCTATCAGCCGCCGCTGCCGCTTGATCGCCTGATCGCTGCGCCTCGCTCTTTGGGCAGCGAGGATGACGTCGTTGAAGTGGACGTGCTGTTTGTGGGCGGCGGGGCAGCGGGTCTTGCCGGCGCGATACGGCTCGCGCAGATCGCTGCGGAACGAGGCATCAGCGACATGTTGCAGATCGCTGTGCTGGAGAAGGCTGAACGTCCGGGCGATCACTGTCTCTCCGGCGCGGTCATCAATCCAGTCGCCCTGCGTGAGCTGCTGCCTGATGTCCCAGTCGCCGATCTGCCCTTGCGCGGTGTGGTCGAGCAGGAGAAGTTCTATTTTCTCAGCGGCGGTTCAGCGTTTCGGTTGCCCGTTCCGCCCACCATGCACAACAAGGGTTGCCATGTCGCTTCTTTATGCGAGGTCGTGCGATTCCTTGCAGAACGTGCAGAAGCAATAGGCGTGCACATGCTGGCGGGCTATCCGGCAGAGACGCTGCTAATTGAAGATCGTTGCGTGAAAGGAGTGCGGACCGCACCCACCGGTCGTGAACGCGATGGTTCGCCAGGCCCTTCCTATCACCCGCCCACGGAAGTGCGCGCAAAGTTGACCGTACTTTGTGAAGGAGCGCGCGGGCCGCTTTCGCAGGCATGGCTCGCATGTGAGCGAATCGGCTCCGACAATCCACAGATTTACGCGCTCGGTGTCAAAGAACTCTGGCGTGTAAAAACACCGCTGCGCGAGGTGATTCATACAGTTGGCTGGCCTGTGCCGCACGACACATTCGGCGGCGGATGGATGTACCCCATGAGCGAAGACCTCGTTTCGCTCGGCCTCGTCGTCGGACTGGATTCCCCATATGCCGACCTCGACCCGCATGGCATGATGCAGCGGCTCAAGTCGCATCCGCTTGTGCAGCAATATCTCGAAGGCGGCGAACTCCAGGAGTGGGGGGCGAAGATCATTCCCGAAGGCGGCTATCACGCGCTGCCTCATCGTTTAGGCGGCCATGGCGTGCTTCTCGCGGGTGATGCGGCAGGTCTTGTCAACGTTGCGTCGCTCAAGGGCGTGCACTACGCCATGCGTTCCGGCATGGCCGCAGCGGAAGCGGCATTTGCGGCGTTTGAAAAGAACGACTTCTCCTGGAGCGTGCTTGAACCCTATGACAGAGCAATTCGCGAAGGCGAGATCGGTAACGATTTGCGACAGACGCGTAACATGCGACCTGCGTTCAAGCATGGCATTGTTGTCGGCTCCATGATGGCGGCGTTGTCGTGGCTCACGAAGGGCAGCCTTCCACCGGGGCGGATCACCATGCATACGGACGCGGCGATAACGCGGACGAAGTTACAGCAGGGGTTGTCGGAATCGAGTACGTCAACTGCGTCGTTGAGCAAGGAAGACGCCAACTTCAAATCTGGCAATCTCACCCGCGATGATATTCCCCTGCATGTGATTCCAACAAATGACATACCCGAAGCAGTGGGGCGCATGTATGCAAGTCTGTGCCCGGCAGGTGTGTATGAGTGGACTGATGATGGATTGACGATC
Organism: Phycisphaerales bacterium; assembly: GCA_035443885.1. GTDB lineage: Bacteria > Planctomycetota > Phycisphaerae > Phycisphaerales > SM1A02 > DAOMNO01. Next base: position 160,411 of record DAOMNO010000002.1, on the reverse strand, counting down.
AACGCGCCGAACTGCATTGACTGCCGCGCGACCGATGTGCTTGGCCCGCGATGGATGCCGCGCGAAGGTGGCAGTGGGCCGCGGTATCAAAGGATGTGAAACGCGGCGACAAATACTTGTTGGAGCAATACGATGGATTTCGCACTGACTGAAGATCAGCAAGCCCTCCAGAATGCGGCCCGCGAGTTCGCGCTCGCGCAGCTTGGCTATGACATGATCGAGCCGGATCGCGAGCAGCAGTTCAATCGCGAAGGCTGGAATGCCTGCGCGGAGTTCGGCGTGCACGGTCTGCCCATCCCTGAGCAATACGGCGGCAGCGGCAGCGACATGATGACCACCATCGCCGTGATGGAAGGCCTCGGCTACGGCACGCATGACCACGGCCTGCTCTTCTCCATCAACGCCCACATGTGGACGAACTCTATTCCCATCTTGTTGTATGGAACGGACGAGCAGAAACAGAAATATCTGCCCAAACTCTGCGACGGCTCGCTCATCGGCGCCAATGGTGCGAGCGAGCCGGAGTCCGGGTCGGATGTTTTCTCGATGAAGACAACTTGCGTGAAGGATGGCGACTGCTATGTGCTCAACGGCACGAAGATGTGGGTCACCAACGCCACCGTGGCGGACATCATCGTCTCCTACGCAACGCTTGACCCCGCGCTTGGTTCGATGGGCGTCTGCGGCTTCATCGTGGAACGCGACATGCCGGGCGTTACCATCACGAAAAAGATCGAAAAAATGGGTCTGCGCACTTCGCCCATGGCGGAGATTGTCTTCGACAACGTGCGCGTGCCGGTGAAAAATCGACTCGGTCGTGAAGGTCGCGGCGCGGAAGTGTTCGGCTGCTCTATGGAATGGGAACGTTCGTGCATCCTCGCCTCATGCCTTGGCGCCATGGAGCGACAGCTTCAGGAGTGCATCAGGTACTCGCGCCAGCGCAAGCAGTTTGGCAAGCCGATCAGCAAGTATCAGTCCGTCGCGAACAAGATGGTGGACATGAGAATCCGTATCGAAACCGCCCGCCCGCTGGTCTATAAGATCGCGTGGATCAAGGAGACGATCGGCCGCAATGCAGAGGCCGAGGCTGCAATGGCGAAGTTGTATCTGTCCGAGGCGTTCGTTGCGTCATGCCTGGACGCCATTCAGATTCACGGCGGGAATGGCTACATGACCGAGTTCCCTTATGAACGCCAGTTGCGTGATGCCGTTGGCGGCAAGATTTACTCCGGTACCAATGAAATCCAGCGCAACATCATTGCTCAGCATATGGGGCTGTGACTGTTCGAGTCATCACCACGAGAGCGCCCAGCCGGACGTCAAAGAGCATGCGAATGAGTTACGTCAGCGCCTCTTTCGCGATGCGAGACAATTCCGGATAGTTGATCTTGTCCGTGCTGGTGCGCGGCAGGCGTTCGAGCATAGTGAAGCGATCCGGACTCATGTAGCTCGGCAGATTCTGGGCGCAGAACTGCTTGAGCGCGATCATGCCGGGCGCTTTTTCATTCGGCTTCATGCTGAAGAACGCGGTGATGACAACACCTTTCGGCGTTTCGCTGGCGACAGCCGCCGCCTCATCCACGCCCAACAGTTTGTGCAGGCCTGCTTCGATCTCGCCCAGTTCGATGCGGTAGCCGTGGCGCTTCACCATGCGGTCTCGCCGACCGATGAAGGTGAGTACCGCATCATGAGGCACCGTTCGTGTTTGCATACGACGACGGACGGTGGTGATTTCAACCTCGCGACCGCTAATGGACCCGGGCGTAGTTGTCAGATGTTCCTTACTTTGTACGACGACATCGCCAGTGCAGTACCAGCGTTCGCCCGCTGAGTCTGTGAAGGTGCTGGCGTTGGTTCGTTCCGCATCGTTCCAGTAGCCGTGCATGGTCGGGCCGGAGCAGTGAATGTAGAGCAGGCCTTCTTCTCCGGGTTTCACAGGCTGGAAGCCAGCGCCACCGGTCATGGAAGCGACATCGACGATCATCGCACTGCAGTTTTCGCACACCTTGCCGATGGGCAGTGGCGTGCTACGGTGATGATCGTCCGCCTGCACCTTGTGATACGTGCAGACATTCGTTTCCGTTGGGCCGTAGAGGTTGTAGTAGTCCTTGTCGGGCCAGATGGACAGAAGTTGTTTGAGATGCTGGATGGGAAAGACCTCGCCCGCGAAGCACACCGTGCGGAGCCGCGCAAAGTCTTTATCTTCCAGCTTGCCGAACTGCATGAGCAGCGTGAGGATCGACGGCACGGAGTACCACATCGTGATGCTTTTTGCTGCGATGAACTCGGCCAGTTCGTGCGGCTGCTTGCCGAGGTGTTCGCCAATGACGACAACCGCAGCGCCAGCAGTGAGCGGCACGTACAGATCAAGCACGGAGAGATCGAAGTGGAATGGCGCGTGGCTTGAAAAGCGATCGGATGCGACGGGCCGAAGCGTGTCGGCGGCCCAGTTCACAAAGCTCATCGCAGAGGCGTGCGTGTGCATCACGCCCTTGGGCACGCCGGTCGAGCCGGAAGTGTAGAGGATGTAGGCCAGATCAGACGGTGATGACGTGATGGGGTGAGAAGGGAATGATGTGATGCTGCTCAGTTCGGGGCTGCCAATCCCTGAAGGCGCTTCACCGGGAAAAGTGAGCCGATGCGCGATCGGTTTGCCGTTCTCTTCAAGCGTCTTCGCACGAGGCTCGTCCGTACAGATGACCTTGGCCTGACAGTTCGTGAAGATGTATCGGTTGCGCTCCGGCGGCGATGCGTAATCGACGGGTACATATGCAGCGCCGACCTTCAATGCTGCGTGAATGCAGGCGACGGAGTTAACGCATTTGGGCATGCAGATGCCCACGCGATCACCGCGCTGCACGCCGTGTGCATGCAGCAAGGCAGCGATGCGCCCCGAGAGTTCATCGAGTTCGCGATAGGTGAGCGTGTTGCCGTAGTTGTCTTCCGCCGCAGTGGTGTCGGGTGTGATCTGCGACTGCGTATGCAGCAGTTCGGAAAGTGTTTCTACACGAGTTGCGACGGCGATAGGGGTCATCGGCTTCCAGATTCATGCGCGACGAGGTCCGCAATATCCTGAATGCGGTCGAACTGCGTGGACGCAGCATGAGGGCTGACCTCAATCTTGTAGGTTTCTTCTACGAACGTTACCAGCTTGAGCGTGGACAGCGAATCGAGAATGCCGCTCGACCGCAGCGGCATGTCATCAAGCAGGTTCGCGGGATCCTCGCCGGGCAGAAAGCTGTTGACGATGAACTCGCGAAGCTGGTCTTTCACCTGTTGAATGTTGACGGACATCGGTTCTCCGGTTGGCGGACATTTAGATCAGGGCATACCTTGCCCGTAACGCTACCAGCATAACCCAGCCGGTATGTTTAACAAACAGGCGCGGCGAAAAGATTCAGGGGGTTTTACGCGGCCTATGGGGTTGTCAGCGACCTGTCCCCGGTGATGTGCCCAGCAGAAGCGGCCCTACCACGGGGTGCTCCAGCATCCGCTCGTAGATGTCCTCCGCAAGCAACGAATGGGCTTTGGTGGACGGGTGGAAATCGCTTGCGGAGAGGTTCATCTCGCGGCCTTCTCGCCCCTCGTAAGCGCTGTACACACGGAGCACGTGCAGGCCTGCAGCTTGGGCGATGGCAGCAAGCTGCATCAGGTCCGGGTGCACGCGATCCACCTCAAATCGCAGAATCATCGGGGCGATGGGAATGCGAGTTTCTCGCTGCACCGCGGCGAGTTCGTCGAATGAGCCGATGACCAGCTCCCCTTTGAGCCGTTGCAATCGCTGCTCGATTTTGAGTTCAGAATCCGCAGCGGTGGCGTGCGATCGCCTGACGACATCGCGAATGAAATCGAAGCCGAGGTCGCGACCATCGCGAATGCGTCGGACGAGTGACTGAATGGTCGATCTTCGCATGTCCACGAGCGTGACCTCAAACAGCATCAGGTCCGGCTTGAACTCAGGTGCGAAGTGGCGAGCGACGTACACGCGCTCCAGCAAGTGATAGCCGTTGACGGAGAGGTTGACGATCTCAAAGCGTTTGTGTTTGGTTTGTGGAAGTAAAGATTCGTTCAGTTTGGCTTCGAGCAGTTGCTCAAGGCCATCTTCAAAGGCCACACCCATGCCGAACGAGTTGGATGAACCGACCAGTGCGATGCGAAAGACGCCTGGCTCTGGTTCTTTGTCGTAGTCGTCGGTGTCGCGATAGCCCCAGCGGTTGGTTTTGACATTCACGCCCCGAAAGATGACATCCTGATACGGAGCCATTGATCGTTCAAGGAAGTGTGTGTCGTAGTAAATGGAAACAAGCGTGATCTCCTCTTCTTCTTCGAGCTGCCAGCGGGCACGATCGCCTGCAAGGAAACGCACGATCGAGTTGATGAACTGCGAATCGCGCCAGCCCGGCTCACGCTCTTCCTTGAGCAGTTCCTCATAGTAATTCTGTGTGATGAGGTCTAGACCGACCTGATTTGGCCCGTCATTCGCGATGTCATGCACGATGCGCGAAGAGGAATCGCCCAGCAGGCCGGCGCGTGTAAGCAGCAGCACGGCAGCCAGCCCGATCAGCGTCACCCAGATTCGCAAGGCCTGCGAAGGTACTTTGAGGTTCATCTCTTCTCTATCTCCAGTACATGACCGTGTTGAACCAGTCCGACAGTTCCTGCGTGCTCCACATCGACCACAGGATCGACATAGTGATGTACATGGCGATGACCTTGAGCGCGTGGATGACCATGCCGACAACCTTGGACTGCGGCTCTTTCTGAGCCTTCGCCTTGCTTCGCGTTTCCCACAGCACGTTGATGATGACGGCGACACCAAGCAGAGTCCAGAACACAACGTCCGGCCCCGTGATGATGAATGTCCCACGCAGCCAGAACCACTGGTAGCCGTGCAGCACCGTCGTCGCAACGAACACCGAGATCGTGCCAGCGATGAGGGCGAGCGTTTCGCTCTTGCGGCGAAGGCGGAAGTGGATCGGGTAGAAGAAGCACTTGATCATGAAGTCCTTCCAGTAGATGTTGATCCGCCGCCAGAAGTCGGTGAAGCTGGATGCCAGCAGATATCGCCGGTGGGTTTCGGGCAGGTCGTAGCCGAAGAGCTTGAGCATCCCGACAATGATGTGGAAGTGCCCGGAGACGCGCAGATACAGCAGGTAAGTGGGGAAGATGTACTGGAGCATGGTCCAGAAGTCGTGCACCTCGTAAGGACCGATGACCACGCGGTGATAGATGAGTCGGTACAGCATGAGTTGTACTGCACCGCGCACGATCCAGAAGATGCCTTCCTGCGCCATCACGTGGATGTCCCTCGCGTACCACGTGCGCTTGAATGTGGAGTAATCCACAACGGGGAACAGTGTGAAGTAGAAATTGGGCAGAAGCAGCATGTAGCAGAGATAGTCCGTCAGGGACTCTCGCTGGCGACTCATCCGCACGTCGTAGGCGTACAGAATCAGCCGGAACATGAAGACGGAGCCAACGATGCTCCAGAACAGATTAGGCAGGCCGCCGACGTTGTTCTGTCTTGCGTAGGTCAGCACGCACGCGATGGCGACGACCGGCAGCAGGCGCACGATGAACGGCGCTTTCAAGTGCAGCGAAAAATAGAACAGAATCGCCAGCGCAACGACAGAGCCGACGATGATAGTCGGCACGGCGAACAGCTCTACTGCGGTCGCCATGATGTACAAGTGCGTGGGCAGTTCAGTGAAGTAGGGCGTGCGGACATCGACGTGGACCAGCGTGTACAAGCCGCCGAGGATGGAGAGCACGATCAAACCCTGCTTCTTGAAACGAAACGGCAGGAGATAGTGGATGGCGAAACCAACAAAGCACGCAGTGGAAAGCCGGAAGAAGGCCTCGCCTTCGAGGTTGAACCCTTTGAAAACGACCAGCAGCAGCGCAAGCTGAAGGAGCAGCGGGATGAATCGGCCGTACTGGACCGCAGCGCGATCTTCGGGCTTGGTGATCCGCAGGTTCTTCAGATCCACACGCTGCAAAGTTGGAGCGCTCGACACAATCCACCGTCCTTCTTCGTGCCCAGCCGGGCAGACACGCAGGAATGCTCATTCCATCATGCGTTGCAGGACGATGGCTACGCTGCCAGTGGCCTCAACCGCACAATGGGACACATCATACGTGCCCAGCGGACGGATCAAAAACAGACATGTGATGAAAGGGACGGCCCGTGGCCGGACTCACTGCGATCTTACGACTCATGAAGCGGCACCGAAGCAAAGCATCGGGAAGCGCGGCGCATTCACAAAGTGTAAAGAAAGCAGCAAGTTCTCGGACCACGGGCCTGCGCGAGGATCAGCCCCGGGCGTGCCAAGCCGCCAGCACTTCCGCTTCGCGAGCAGCGGCAATGCCAGCGCGAAGCCGCGACTGACGCTCTTCGGGCAGTGTGCGGAACCATGCCAGCGTGTCGCGTGCGATGTCAGGAATCGGGCGAAACTTCAGGCCAGCTTTCACTGCGCGTTCCACGCTGCGGCGACCAAAGCCTTCATAGCCATCGCGAGGCGGCACCCACGCGGGCATGTGCGCCCATGCTGCCACACCCTGCTGCTGCAGGAAGTCCGCATCAACCCACGTCAATTTTGCATCACTTTCGATTCCCTTTATGCATCCATTCAGCATCGAGCCGATGGTGAGCGCACCATCGCCCTTGCCGGGCGTTATTGCGTTGAAGACGCCGACAGTCTTCTGTTCAACAACGCGAACGATCCACTCTCCCAGATCACGGACATCAATGATCTGAATCGGATCGTCGGGCGTGCCTGGCGCGAGAACTTCGCCGCCGCGCGCAATGCGAACCGGCCAGTACGTAAAGCGATCTGTGCCGTCGCCGGGGCCGACGATGAGGCCGGGGCGAATGTTCGCGACGCGCCCGGGCATTGCAGCCTCCGCGGCCTGCTCGCACAACGCCTTGAGTGGTCCGTAAGTCGTGCCCGTAATCTCCTCAACCGTTTCATCGTCCATTGTGCCGACAGGATCGGTTTCATCCGCATCGACATTCTGGTGCGTGGCGTACACCGAGACAGTTGAAATGAAGATGTAGTGTTTGACATTCGGCGCGAGCAGTTCCGCAGAGTCCTTCACAATGCGAGGCACATAACCCGAAGTGTCCACCACGGCATCCCACTCGCGCCCCTTGAGTGCATCAAGACCGCCATCGCGATCGCCCTGGATTTTTTCAACATCAGGAAAGAGATGCGGCTGGGTCCGCCCGCGATTGAAAAGCGTCAGTGTATGGCCTCGTTTGATTGCTTCGTTGACGACTGCCGGGCCGAGAAACCCTGTACCGCCGAGGATAAGAATTCGCAGCGGTTTGGGATCATCGAGAAACGAAGCTTGTGCAAGCGGCGCGAGGCCGAGCGCACTGAGCGAGCCGGCAGTTACCAGTGACGTTTGCAGAAACTCACGGCGTGTCGTATTCATGAGCAAGCCTTTCTCGCACCGATGGGCGCGGCAGCAGTTGTATCACGCAATCTTCGCTCGGTTGCACTCCGATTCGGTGCAACTGTCAATCGAAATGATCGGTATGTGGATCCAGCCGCGCGACGCCCGGCGTCTGTAGGAAGCTGTGCATGAAGCCATCGTCGGCGGACAACGCCTTACAGGATCGGAGCGCATCTCAACAAGGGTTGCTCAGACGTTTTGTGCTGCTTGAGCCGAACGAACTCAAACCTGCGGTTCTGTCCGCTGCGTACTTCTTCTTTCTGTTGTCGAGTTATTTCGTCATGCGGCCCATCCGCGAAGAGATGGGTGTCGCAGGCGGTGTGCGCAATCTGCCGTGGCTGTTCATGGGCACGATGATTGCGATGGTTGTGGCAAGCCAGTTCTTTGCGGTGCTGGCGTCTCGCACGCCGCGATGGCGATTCATCCCGCTTGCCTATCGCTTCTGCATCGTCAACCTGCTCGTTTTCTTCTTTCTCTTTCATCTCGTTGACGGTGAATGGAAGATTCATCTCGGCAGGGCGTTCTACATCTGGGTCAGTGTGTTCAACCTGTTCGTCGTGTCGATCTTCTGGTCGCTGATGGCGGATTGCTTTAACAGCGGTCAGGCGAAACGTCTCTTCGGCTTGATCGCAGTGGGCGGCACGGCGGGGGCGATCTCTGGCAGCGCGATCACCGGTTTGCTGGTCGGCTGGCTCGGCGTGCCTGTCCTGCTTCTGGTGGCGATGGTCTTGCTCGAACTCGGCACGCAGTGCGCCAAGCGGCTGATGCGACCGACGGGTAACGATGGTGCGCAGGTCTCGATGACGCCGCTCCCCACACCCGAACCGGGGCCGGGTGTCTTTGCGGGCCTCACTCTGATTTCTCGATCGATCTACCTGCAGGGCATCTGTGTGTACATGCTCATCTACACCATTACTTCAACACTGCTGTACTTTGAACAGGCGAGAATCGTCGAGGCGTTTTCTGCGGATCCGAATGTTCGCATTCCTGTGTTCGCGGGTATCAACATTGCGGAGAACACCCTGACGATCCTTATGCAGTTCTTTCTGACGGCACGCATTGTCAAGCGAGCGGGAATCGGCCTGACGCTGGCCATCATTCCCTCGCTCACCATGCTGGGGTTTCTTGCGATGGCGTATGCACCTCCCGGTATGTGGCTTCTGATCGTGTTGATTGCCTTTCAGAGTTTGCGCAGAGCGGTGCACTTCGCCGTCTCACGTCCCACACGCGAAATGCTGTACACCGTGTTGGGTGCAGACGAGAAGTACAAATCAAAGAACTTCATCGACACCGCGGTGTATCGCGCAGGCGATGTCGTCGGCGCAGGAACCTACAAAGCCATCGTCGCAGCGAGTGGCGGCCTCGCGGCCGTCGCCGTGCCGCTGTGCGCGCTGTGGGTCTGCGTCAGTGTGTTTCTCGGCGCGCGGCAGCGCAAGCTCGCTCAGGCTGCCGATCAATCTCGCTAGATCAACTCTCGCGTTGCTCCTCGTTACTTCGCCTCAGCCAGGCCCGGCACTAATTCAGCTCCTGCGGGGATCTGCGCGGTGGACTGACGCACATCGCTGCCGATTTCCTGGAATCGACCGCCGAGATGCTGGGCGAGGAAAGCTTCCGTTACAGCCCAGAACGCCATGCTGTTTTCAGGCCGCGCGAAGCCATGGCCTTCATCCGGGAAGACGACATACGTTACGGGAATGTTTCGCTCCTGCATCGCCTCGACGATCTGAATGCTCTCAGATTCCTTGACGCGAGGGTCATTCGCGCCTTGGCCGATGAGCAGGGGCTTGCGGATCGCATCCACCTTCGTGAGCGGTGAAATCGAGTCGAGATACTCCGGTTCGGAAAGCGAGCCGACGCGCTGCTCGAACATCACCTTGATCGGCTCCCAGTACGGCGGAATCGTCTGCAAGAGTGTGCCGACGTGCGACGGGCCGACGATATCGACGCCCGCAGCGAAGACATCCGGCGTGAACGTGAGACCCACAAGCGTGGCATAGCCGCCGTAGCTGCCACCCATGATCGCCACCTTGTCTCGGTCGGCGACGCCATGATCGACCGCCCAGTTGACGGCATCAATAAGGTCATCGTGCATCTTACCCGCCCATTCGCGGTTGCCCGCGTTCATAAACGCCTTGCCGAAACCCGTGGAACCGCGGAAGTTGACGCTGAGTACGGCGTATCCGCGATTGGCAAGCCACTGGTGAATCGGGTTGTAGCCCCAGCTATCTCGTGCCCACGGCCCCCCGTGGACGAGCAGTATCATCGGATGCGGGCCGCGCACGGGCTGAATGGTGCCATCGCTTGAACGCTTAGCGTGCGGAAGTGTGAGGTAGCTCACGAGTTCAAGGCCATCGCGCGATGGAATGATGACCGGCTTCATCGGCGAGAGCGGCAACCCTTCAAGATTCGCACGATTGGTGAAAAGGAATGTCGCTCGCTTGCGCGGCGTCGATCGGTCGTAGAGGTAGTAACGAACTGGCCCATCATCGACCAGATACGCGATCGTCCACATGCGGTCATCGTCGGATCGACTGCTGATGGAGAAGTCGCCGTCTGCAACAGTCCGCAGGTACTCCCAATCGCCCTTGATGGCTTCATCGAGGATCGTCCACTCAACGCGAGCATGGTTGAACGAGACGGCTTGGATCATACCTGTAGTGGGGTGTCCAACGCCGCCCGCCATATCGGCTTTCGGATTCTCCGCGATGAGTGTTCGCTTCGGCTCCTGGCCTTCTTCAAAGGTGAGTGAATAGAGCGCGCTGGTGTCGCGGTCGCGCGCATCACGAACGTACAAAGTCTTGCCGTCTCGCGCAAAGCCGAGCGGGCCGGAGTTCGCCGTGTCCTCCATGCTCCAAACCGCGAATCGCTCCCATTGATCGTCGTTGGTTGCGCGATGGAAGGCTTCCGTGCCGCCATCCGGTCGGAAGCGAAGAGCGAGGCGAATTGTAAAGTTGGCATCAGCGGTGAAGCCCGCCCAGCCCTCATTGTTCAGATAGATCGCTTCGCCCTTGCCGGTGCGAGTGTTGATCCGCCACACGTCGTGAAGTTGGGGAATGCGGTTGTTGACCGCAGCCAGAATCTCATCTGGGAAGTTTTGATCTGTCGCCAGAATGCGCGCCTGAACAGCATCGAATGGCGTGAGGGCGATTTCCACTCCACCCTCAAGATTGACAGCATAGAGACGGAAGTTTTCGTCACCGCCTCGGTCCTGCGCGTAGATGATCTGTTCGCCGTTCTGTGCCCAGAAGTAGATTCGGATTGGCCGTTCCGTTGACTGCGTTACAGGCCGGGCGTCTTCCTGCCCAATCGTCTGCACCCACACATTCATCACCTCGTTGTGAGGCGCGAGCCACGCCAGCTTGGTGCCGTCCGGACTGATTTCCACGGCAGCACGATCCGGGTTGCCAAAGAAGATCGCCCGTGGAATGAGATCGGTTTGTTGCGCATCGTGATGAAGGGCGACAGAGGCTGACGAAGCAAGAGCGAACAAGCCGACGGCGGCAAACATCGTGTGAAACTGCATGAATAAAGTCTCCGGGCAAACTCGTGATGAAGCAAAAAAGAAGCAAGAGCCAAATCAGACGCCGTATTGATCGGAGTCAGAGATTGGGTCTTTCAGTTTATACCGGACAGGCTCGACTGGGTGGCAACGCAAGCCGCTGCACACGAGGGTACACACGGGGCGGCGATGTTCGATATCTGCGAGAAACGTGGTTCTGCGTGCGCTCAACCCCAGTTGCTGAGCAGAATCAGCAAATCCTGCACATCGACGTTGCCTGTGTTGTTGAGGTCGGCAGGGCAGTCATTGCCAGCAGTGTTTGGGCAGCCGCCCCACGCGCCGAGCAGAATAAGAAGATCGAGCACGTCAACACGGCCGTCGTTGTTGAGGTCACCGAGAATCGGCTCGACATCCGGCTGACCCACAGCGCTCAGCGTGCCGGAGATGGAAATCTGGACATGAATGGACTGCACCGTGCCGCTCATCAGCAGGTTCGCAATCTCGCCCGGTGGCAGAACAGTCGGAACTGGGAGCGGCAGGTTCTCGAACGGAAGCATTGTGCTGTCATCCAACTCATCGACCTCGATGGCGAGATTCATCGTTACGATTGCTCCGCCTCCATTGAGTTCAATAGTTCCTGCCATGACAACGACCAGAGGAATCGGCCCGGGTTCAATCGGCGCTCCGTTGTACTCTCCTGCCAGTGTGATGATGGCCGGCAACGGCACAGCGAAGCTGTACAAGTCCTTGCCACTGGGCGTCAGCGTGCCCAAGGCATCGCCTGATTGCTGCATCGTCAGGGTTGTGAGGGCAAAGTCGCCAAGCGGCAGTGGGAAGTTGCTCACGCCGATGAAGAGTGAATCGGGGTTGAACGTACGGAACGTCTGAAAAGTCAGCGAAAGAGTTGCTTCGATGAGCGACGTGGCGCCATTGAGCAGGTCGATGTCGAGCGCGGCGATGCTTGCAGTGCCGCCTTTGGTATCAAGGGTCATGCTGAAGGTGCCGAAAGGCTGGGAGGAGGAGTCGCCGTCCGCGATGAGGTTGGCGGTGTAGGGAATCGGCTGATTGCCGCTCCCCCCAAAAAGACCTGGGCGGGTGAGTGTGCCGCCGGGGTTGGTCTTGGGGTCGTAGTCGCCGATGAACGTGCCGACGATTGGTGCGGTAATGGTCGTGCTCGTGTTGAGGTTGCTGAATTGCGGATCGACCGTGAAGTTGTAGGTCTGGCCGACCGCCAGCCCGGCAAAGGCAACGGATGCAGTTGCGGCGGCGAACTGGGATACAGAGGTCATGCGTTTCTTCCCTTCGTTGACAGAACGTATGTGCCTGCCGCATAGACTGCGAAGTGGCAGCGCGTTGGTGGGGCAGCAAGCCCACATTGTCCACCGATTTATCATGAAAGCAAGACTTTTCCGGCGGTTTCCCTCGCTACCGGTACCCCAGATTCACAATGCGCAGGGGTTGCTTGTCGTTCGTGATGCCCTGTCAATGCTAGTTTTCTGGCCTGACGTGCAAACATGGGGTAGATTCAATTACGGAAAAATCGACATTTATCCTGCCCCTGTCGGCTTCGCTCACGATGAACCAACGTGATGTCATGAGACGGCTCGGTTTGAGGGGACTGTGCAAGAAAGGCAACACGATGCAATTGATCTTGTGGTTGAGAACAGTCGGCGCAGTGGCGGCGGTCACAATGATGTTTACGACATCGGCCCAGTCGATGCAGAACTGCACGCCCGCGTGGCAGGCGTTTGGGGACGTGAACGGTATGGTTCGGCAATTGGCGATGTACGATGGAGATCTGATCGCCGCGGGGAGTTTTACAGAGGCTGGGGGCGTGCCTGTGAGTTACATTGCGCGGTGGGACGGCACGCAGTGGCACGCACTTGCAGGTGGGGTGAATGATAATCAAGTACTTGCGTTGATTCAGTTCAATGGTGACTTGATCGCTGCGGGCGCATTCACGGAAGCGGGCGGCGTGCCTGTCGGCTACATCGCCCGATGGGATGGTGTGCAGTGGCATGCCATGGATACGGGCATGAATGGCTTCGTGAACTGTCTCGCGGTGCACAATGGGTACCTGATTGCAGGCGGTGAGTTCACCACCGCCAGCGGCGAAACGGTACATAACATCGCTCGTTGGGACGGTGCAAAGTGGCGGTCATTGGAGGGCGGCACGAGCACGTATGTGACGTCTCTTACCGTGCACAACGGTGATCTGATTGCAGGCGGCGATTTCAATACGGCGGGCGGTGTTTCAGTCAGCCGCATTGCGCGGTGGGATGGTATACGCTGGCATGCGCTCGGTGCAGGGGTGGCGGGAGAAGTGAGAGGCCTGACTTCGTACAGGGGTAACCTCATTGCGGGGGGCGACTTCGGTACGGCAGGCGGCGTCTCAGCAAACGCCATCGCACGTTGGGATGGAACCCAATGGCATGCGATGGGCAGCGGGATGAGCAACATTGTCAAATGCCTTGCTGTGTATAACGGCGAGTTGGTTGCAGGTGGAGCCTTTACAACGGCGGGAGGTCAGTCCGCAAGTTACATCGCGCGTTGGAATGGAACGCAGTGGGCTGCGCTTGGTACTGGCACGAATGACTTCGTGCATTCTCTTGCGGTGTATGACAGTAATCTGCTGGTTGCGGGGGAGTTCACATCGGCGGGAGGTGTTTCGACGAATACCATCGCACGGTGGAACGGCTGCGCGATGCAACAGCCGCTCCGTGCACCGATTATGTTCGATCCTTCCGCCACGGTCTATCACGCCCAGCCCACCTACCGCTGGGAGCATACGTGGACGGCGACGTGGTATCAGCTTTGGATCAACGATGCGAACGGCAACATCCTGCAGAAGTGGTACACCGCTGTGGAACTCGGTTGCGAGGATGGAACGTGCGAAGTTTCGCCTCAGACGCTGTCGCTTGTCGGTCAGAGCAGGTGGTGGGTGCGCGGCTGGAACAGTGTGGAGAAGAACGGCCCGTGGTCCAATCCGATGATCTTCACACCCACATGCATGCAGCAGTGGGGGCCTGTCGGCGCTGGTATCAGTGGCACGGTATATGAGTTGGCCGTGTATGAAGGTGACCTGATTGCGGGCGGTTCATTCACGGTAGCAGGTGGCAACGCGGCGAACCGCATTGCAAGGTGGGATGGCACACAATGGAGCGCGATGGGTGCCGGTGTGAATAGCTGGGTACTCACGTTTGCGGAGTACGAAGGTGATCTTGTCGCAGGCGGTCTGTTCACGACATCAGCGGGGCAGCCTGTCAGTTTCGTGGCGCAGTGGGATGGCGCAATCTGGCAACCGCTCTCAACCGGCATGAGCAACATCGTTGAGGACCTCATCGTCTATCAAGGCGATCTGATCGCGTGCGGGCAGTTCACCACGGCTGGCGGTTCACCGGCAGGCCGCATCGCACGATGGGATGGGACACAGTGGCATCAACTGGGCAACGGCATGAACAGCGATGTTTCCGCACTCGCGGTGTTCAACGGCGATCTGATCGCTGGCGGAAATTTCACAATGGCCACCGGGAAATCAGCCAGTTACATTGCGCGCTGGGATGGCACGCGGTGGTATCCGTTGGGCAGCGGCATGAATGGCGCGGTGCGCGACCTGGTGGTGTATAACGGTCAACTCATCGCGGGGGGAGTTTTTACGACTGCGGGTGGTGCAACCGTCAACCGTATCGCACGCTGGGACGGCACGCAGTGGCATCCGATGGGCACTGGCATGGACGCCGTTGTCAACGCACTTGCCATCCATGATGGCGATCTTATTGCAGGCGGAGCCTTTACCAGTGCTGGCGGCGTGGGCGTCGGTGCCATTGCGCGCTGGGATGGCTCTCAATGGCATGCGCTTGATACTGGCATGGACGACCCGATCTGGTCGCTTGGCGTATATCAAGGCAATCTGTTCGCAGGTGGCCTCTTTACGTCCGCGGGCAGTGTGGCTGCCAATCGAGTCGCGAAGTGGAACGGCTGCTGGGCATTCGAACGGCTTCGCGCACCGGCGCAGAGCGGGCCTTCAGGACTGATTCAGCATCGCCAGCCGATTTTCAGATGGGAGCACAATCCCAACGCAACGTGGTATTACCTTTGGATCAACAACGCTTCCAACCAGCCGGTCCACAAGAAGTGGTACACCGCTGTGGAACTTGGATGCGAAGACGGCATGTGTGAAGTGACGCCGAATGTCACGCTGCCCCTCGGTGCGGGCCGCTGGTGGGTGCAGCCGTGGAATGAAGCGGAGAAGCACGGCCCATGGTCGTCGGCGATGCTCTACACGATCAAGCTGGAGACACCTGTACAGTCCTCGCCCTCAGGCAACACGACAGATGTGCAGCCGACCTACGAATGGAAAGCAACGCCTCATGCGACGTGGTATCAACTCTGGGTCAACGATGTGACAGGGACGGTCGTCAACCAGTGGTACACCGTGGATCAACTCACGTATTCGGCGGGGACGTTCAGCATCACGCCGAACGTCAACATTGCGTTGGGTAACGCCACATGGTGGGTACGCGCCTGGAGTGCTCCGTTGCTGCATAGTCCGTGGAGTGCACCGATGAACTTCGTGAGGCAGCCGTAGCGCCGCCATTTGCACCACATGCAGGCAGCCCGCCTGATGCAAACACGCGAGCGATTTTGCTCAAGCCTCCCCGCGGTGTACCTTCTTGCCCGTGAACGCACGCTATGACATGCTGGTGATCGACCTGGACGGGACACTGTTGGACCGGGACGGCTACGTTTCCACGGCTAATCGTCGCGCGCTTGATGCAGCACGTTCAGGCGGATTGGAAGTGATTATTGCGACCGGACGTGCCTGGGTAGAATCGATGACTGCACTGCGAGCGATCGCACATGATGGCCTGCTCATCGCAGCGGGCGGATCACTGCTGTGCGATGCAGCAACAGGGCACACGGTTGATCGACATGTCATGCCTCGCGATCTGGTGGCGGATGTAACGAGTGCGCTGCTTGGCCATGGCCACAAGGTGCTGATTCTGAAGGATGCTCATGCAGCGGGGTATGACTATCTGGCCGTGGGTCCGGGGCGGCTTGATCCAGCCTCGGAATGGTGGTTCAACACGATTCCTGCCAAGGTTCGTCATGTGGATGGTCTTCATGAGGATGAGCATCCTGATGAAACCGTTCGCGCGGGGGTGGTAGCAAGTTCCGCTGAGTTGACGCCGATTGCTCGCGATTTGCAGGTTGCACTTGGCGGACGGGCATTCCTTCAGCATTGGGCAGCGGTTACGGAATCTGAAGCGACGGGTTCCTCGACGCACTTGCTGGAAGTGTTCAATCCCAACGTGAGCAAATGGACGATGATCGAGTCGATCTGTCAGCAGCGGGGGATTGATCGCGATCGCGTCGCAGCTATCGGCGATGGTCTGAACGATGTCGAGATGATTGCAAATGCCGGATTGGGTGTCGCTATGGCCAATGCGGATCATCGCGTGATGCAGGCGGCAGATCGAGTAACGGCGAGGCATGATGAGGACGGCGTCGCCGCCGCCATCGATCGCATACTCACCGGCGAGTGGTAGTCGTCGAAGTCGCTCTGCATGTGTGGGTTCGCTTCGTACAATAGACTCTCGTGATACAGGCCAAGTCCAGATCGACGATCGGCTCCATGCTTGCGCAGCACGAGGGGCGATGCCTGTTGTGGGGGCCTGCTGCGATTCTCAAGGGTTTGCTGGAGGCAGATCGGGAGATCGCGATTCTCGTAGGCCCGCGCGATGAGGCATTCGCGCCGTTTCTCCAGTTGTGTCAGGATGAAGCCGTTGCAGCGTTGCTGATTCGGCATGGCATGCGCACGCTGGCCGTTGCAAATGCACGTCGTGCGATAGCAGTCGCGATGCAAGTCGCGCGTTCCGGGCGCAGTGCGGTGGCCTTTGTGCCCGGCGATCAGCTTGATGCGTGCATGGAATCGCTCACGGCTGCCGGGCGCGTTGCGCTGCCATCGGGTGGTGCGATGGCCGTGATTCTGGAAGACAATCACACCGACAGCCGGTCATTGTGCCCTCGCGAAGCGGCCTTGCACGCCAGACTGCCGTGTCTTGAGTCGTGCAGCGTGTCAGATGTGCGCGAGGATATCGATCATGTTCTGCGGCTTAGCCGATCCGGCAGCAGCGCAGCGGCCATGATTGTGCATCGCTCCGTGCTACGCTCGGCGGGGACTTTGACGGCGCGGCCGAATCGCATGGCCGAGTCAATTGAGGCGATGATTGCCCGGCAAAAGCCGCTGGGACGCGCTCGCGGCAGGCTTGCAGAGACGGGCGGCGTGCTGCGCATGGCGCGACGACTGGAACTCAACGTTACTCGGGCTCTTCCTAATCCGGGTGAACGTGTGCCTGTCGGCTTCATCACCATTGGTCCTGCGGATGCATCGCTTATTCATCTTGCGCATGAACTGAAGTTAACGGGCCGCCTCGCCGTGTTGCGACTCGGTCTGCTGTATCCGTTGGATGAAGCGGTTGTCAGCCGGTTTCTGCTGCGGTGTGAGCAGGTTGTTGTGCTTGAACCACGGCCCGGCACGATCGAGCGCTGCCTTCTGGAAGTGATTGAGCGAATGCGACGGCGCGACGAGCGACCTGCGCTGCTGTGGGGGAGAGAGATACCGGCAATCGCAGGCGCACCCCAGATTGAGACGCCGATGACGACGGACGATGTGTTGCACCCTTCTCGGTTGGCGCGGCGCATCGTTCACTTGCTGCATCTGATGCGTCCGGGGTTGCATGTCGCCTCGAAACTTTTGCCTGATCCATCGTCTGCTGCGGAAGCATCGAAACCTCGCACGCGAGCTGTTGAGGTAGGGGGTGGCGCTGCGATCACGCAGCTTCGCCGCATGGTGAGCGATGTCGATCAGTGGTTGCGCGACCATACTTCTTCATCTGTTGCCGGCGAACCGAGCGCAGTCAAGCGCAGCGCACTGGCGATCGACGGTATTGATCCCACGCCGCCCGTTTCAGGAAGCACGACACCCGCGTCCAGCAGCGGCGTAGAGCGGATTGTTCCGGTCGAACTCTTCGACGCAAGGCAGTTTGTGGAATCAGGCGTCGCAGCGCTCAGACAGGCAGCGAGGGAGGATCGACCATGGATCATCATCGTGTGTGATGTCGAGTCGCCTGTGGATATCGATGTCGAACGGCTTATTCGCGCTTCAATTCCCAGTGAACGTGGCGAGCGCGTGGCTGTTCATGTTGCGACATTTGGCAATCGCATCGCGATGCGCGAGTTGATGCAGGAAGCGTCACTTGCGAATGGTGTAACAGTGATTCTGGTGCGAGACGGGCAACCGGCGCAGTTTGAATTGGCCGAGATCGAGCGCAACCTTGCTGCGGTTGATCGCCTCGGCTACCAGCCACAGCAGCAGATTGTCTGGCCAGTTGAAGGTATATGCGCAATCCGGCCACCCGGAAGCGATGACAACGACGATGATGAAGAGCCATCGCGCCTCTTGCCTCGAGCAGCGGGCGACGAGCATTTACTTGAATCGTCATTCAGTGTGGAGCGAGTTCGACGATCCGGCGCGGGGTCAACGGGCGGTGGCCCGCGAGTACGGTTTCGGCTTCAGCCGCTCTACGAGCAAATCGAAGTCATACGCACGCGGCCACCGGGCTGGGCGTGGCGCGTGCGAGGCAGCGGTGGAGTTGCCAAGCTCGAATTGCCGATGCCGCGCCACGCGAAACAGGCGCAGTGGCGTTTTCATCATGCCGGATATCGCGGATCATTGCCCGGCGCAGCGGCGGGCATCATTGAGAGTGCTGGTCGCAACATGGGCTACGACGTGAGCGCAGTTTGCGATCCTTCACCCGTCGGGCTGGGTCGCCGCGCGTGGGTGCAGATTCTGTTTACGCAGGCTCGCACCGAGTTTGACGATGCGCCGGTGCCGCTGACCGCGTGTGCGCCGTATGGCGAAGTTGATCTGCTGCTTGGCCTTGATGTTCACGAGACGCTTCGTGCGATTGCCGCCTCGCCAATGGCTGGTATAGCGACACCTATGCGAGTCGCTCATCACGAGCGAACATATGCGATCGTGAATTCCGGCACTTTTCAGGATCAAGCACCGCTTTCGACGGCCGATCAGGATCGGCACAGTGCAATGCTCGCCGCCGTAACACGAGGGGATGGCCGCGTCGTTGAAGACTTCGCGCATCTCTGCCGCCGATGGTTTCACACGGATCGGGTGGCCGATGTTGCCATGCTCGGCGTGGCTTTTCAGCTTGGCCTGATTCCGGTGAGCCTGGAAGCCATTGAACTGGCCGTTCGTCGCGCGGAAGAGTTGGGATTCGGCCGCTCAATCGAAGCGTTCGAGTTCGGCAGGCGCTTCGTGGCGGATCCGAACATGTTTTCATCACGGCTTAGTGATGCGAATGAGTCGATCGAACGCACCGCAAGGCGAGTCGTGCTTGATGTGCGCAATACGCGGTGGGGGCGAGGCGGCGGCGGGGCAAAGGCAAGGAGCTTTGACCATCTGCTTCGTCAGTGTCTTGACGCCATGCCCGGGCTGGCTGAGACAAGCCTGGGGCGTGATGCAACACGAGATTTCGTCATCGCGTTGTATCGCTGTCTTGAATGGGGCGGTGCGCCATACGCGTCCGAATACGCTCGCATTCTGATCGACCTGTATCAGGCTGATCGCGGCGATCACGGGCGAATGTTGACGCGATGTGCGGTACTCCCGCTGGCGGAAGTCATGCTCATTCGCGATCCGATTTACATCGCGTGTATGGCAGCAAGCCCGGAGCAGCGGCGCCGCATCAGGCAACTGCTCAACATCAAAAGAGGTCGAGGCGATCAGGTTGAACGTCGATACCTTACGCGAATTGAGCTGACAGCCGCTCGCCGCCGGTTTCGCGCCGATGTGCGAACCAGCGATTGGCCAGCACGCATCGGCCGCTCCCTGAGATGGGTTGTTCCGCAGAAGTGGCGAGGCACGAAGCGAGAGCGTGAGCTGCGTGAGTATGTCATTACCATGCTGGAGCGAGCGAAGAAAGGCGCAGAGACGCAGTACGACCAATGGGCGGATGCACTCTCGCGGCTGCACCACCACGCAGAAGAAGATCGCCTGCGCACGATGGCTCTTGCAGAACTGCGGATGTTGATTGAGCCTGTGGTGCGCGACGTTGCCGAGCCTACGACGAAAGCGACTTTGTGATCGCTTCGAGAAGCTGGCTCGCCTTGAAGGGCTTGAAAAGGAACAGGTCAAGACCTTCTTGAGAGGAGCGCACGATCGAGTGATGTGGATCGTAGCCGAAGCCAGTCATCAGAATCACCGGGGTTTCATTGCGCACGCTTTTGGCGGCGCGGAAGACCTCGTAACCGTTCCGATCCGGCATCTTGATGTCTGATACCACCAGGTCATACGGGGTGTTGGCAGCGCGGCTCCGTTCGAGCGCTTCAATCGTATCGCCTCCGTTGGCGCACACCGTAACGATGCATCCCTTCTGCGTCAGGATGGAGCAGATCGTATCGCGTATCGTCGGTTCGTCGTCTGCCACCAGTACGCGCTTGCCCTGCATAAGCGGGTCGATTTCGTGTTTGCTGAGTTCCTGCTCCGCACCGAAGATTGTGCGTGGGCCGCGCGTGCATGCTTCGATGCGCTCGCGAATCCGCGTCGCAGCATTCAGAATCTGCTCAAGATTCTCCTGCAAGGCGGGCGGCAATGTCGATTCCTTCGCCAATGTTTCAGTGCGCTTGGTAATGTCCGCCAGCGGGTCGCCGATCTCGCGCAGCACATTGTCTGCCACCTGACTGTTCGTGGTGTATCGTTCAACGACCATCAGATCGAGAATGTTCATCGCGATGGCCACATAACGACCGAAGATTTCCGCGAAGCGCCTGTCATTCTCATCGAACACGTTGACGGTGTACGACTCGGCATTGAACACGCCAATAACCTGATCGTGGAGATAAAGCGGCACCGTCAGCGAACTTCGAGCGTTATCCAAGCCTTCGCGGTAGAGCGGATCACGCCTCACATCCGGACAGAGATAGCTCTCACCAGTGGCGGCGACATACCCCGAAATGCCGTTCCCTTCACGGCGGGCATAGATGACCTCGCCGATTTTCAGTGGCGCGAGGCCCACTGCAATGACCAGTTCAAGCTGGCCGGTCTGTTTGTCCAGCAGGCGAATCTCAAAGTTGTCGAAGTTCAGCAGCTCATGAACGTAGCGGACGATTTTTTCTTCGAGCCATTTCAGCCGCTGCGCCATGTTCATGCTGGCAAGCTGGGTGGCTTCAATTTTCATCAACTCCGAACCGGCAGCGTCAATTGCATCCAGCTTCGCTTGTAGCTTCTGTGATTCGGTAATGTCCCACAACACGCCCACAGCAGCAGTGACGGGCGCGGAGTCACTTGTGCGAGCCAATGCAGGGGCTACGACCAGCTCATAACTGGCTTGGTCGATGGTGAACTGATAGGTCGCAGTCGCTGCTCGGCCCGCACCATCTTCGGGAGTGGCGGCATTGAACAGCCGAACAGCATCACGACAGTGGAGCACAAACTGCTCCTGCACCTCTCGCGGTTGGCGCTTCAGTCGCCGGTTCGCCCAAGCCAGGGTTCCGTCGGGTGTGTCAGCATTGACCATGCCGATGCCTTCTCCGAATTGTTGCAACATGGCCGCCGCGCCGCGAGGCGGGAGATCGCCGCTATCGTCGGCAAGGCAGTCTGGCGGGCATACAACAAGGCCGGCGTGGTCTTCCAGCAGTTTTCGCGCGGCAGCGATATCGTCAACTTCCACAATCTCGAAGGCAGCTTCGAGTTGGCGGAGCAGTTCGGGATCCGCCGGAGCGCCGCTCTTCAGCAGAACCAGCCGTGGAGTCGTTGAAGTCATACCGTGATGGTCGCGCTCTGTGTGCAACGAAGAATAAAAGTGTACGCTGGGGGTCGGCAAAGATGCAACGAAAAACGGTCAGTTTGCCGAAGCATAAGCTTGACATTATCGGGCAGTCGTTCAAAATCTCATTCGTATTTCGCCGGTTGACGCCCCGATTTGAATCCGTTGTGGAGGTCAGGATGATCGGCAGGCGGCGGATTCCATCCGGCAGTTCAGGAAGGCGCCATACGCGCCGGCCAGCATTCCTGTTCAGCCCGCAGTTGCTCCCTCATCATGATTGCGGCTCATCAACTCTCCAAGCATTTCGGCGGCCAACGAGTCATTCGTGCGGTCGATTCTCTCACCTTTGAGGTGCCACGAGGCTCGGTAACCGGGTTTCTCGGCCCGAACGGAGCAGGAAAGACCACGACTATTCGGATGATTGCAGGTTACCTGCCGCCATCGCAGGGCCGCGTTCTGGTGGATGGCTTGGATGTTTCTGAACACTGGCGCGAGGTCCGCCGCCGTATTGGATATCTGCCGGAAGCAGCACCAAGCTACGCAGAGATGCGGGTCCATGAATACCTGACATTGCGAGCCAAGCTCTTCTCGATTCCACGAACGCATCGCCAGGCAGCCATCGACCGCGCGGTCGAGCGATGCTGGTTGCGGGACGTTCGCGCGAGGCCGATTCATCAACTTTCGAAGGGATATCGGCAGCGCGTGGGGCTGGCCGCGGCTATGCTGCATGAGCCGCCCGTGCTGATTCTTGACGAGCCGACAGTCGGCCTTGATCCGGCGCAGATTCGCGAAGTGCGCGGGCTGATTGACGAGTTGAAGGGCGATCACACGGTGTTGCTCTCCACGCACATTCTGCCTGAAGTGGAACTCACATGCGACCGCATCATGATCCTGGCGCGGGGTAGAATTGTCGCGCAAGGCACAACCGATGAACTGTGGGAAGCTGCGGGTGAGGGTGGATACATTGTTGAGGCTGCGAGCGAGAACGTTGCCGCTGTTGTCCGAGCCGTGCCGGGCATTGCAGATGTGAGTGCATCACCGCTTGCAGAGGGCAACTTCACGCGATTGCACGTTACCGCCATACCCAATGTCGGAGATCGGCGCGAAGCGATCGCTGCACGGCTGCACGAGGCAGGAATTGTCGTTCGTGAGCTGCGCCGCGAACAGCCTTCACTTGAAGGGTTGTATCTTCAGTTGATCGAAGGGCGCGAGATGCAATCGCGGCAGAGCAGCCAAGGAGTAGCTGCGTGAGTATTGCACTCGCTATCGCCGGTCGCGAGCTGCGTGCGTCCTTCCTTTCACCCGGCGGGTACATCATCATCGCGCTCTTTCTGTTCGTAACAGGCGGCATCTTTGCAATGGGGACGCTTGCTACCGGCGAGATTGCATCGATGCGGCCTGTCTTTGGCATCGGCACATGGCTGCTCGCGTTCATTGCGCCGGCGGTCACCATGCGGCTGGTCAGCGAGGAGTTCAGGCTCGGCACGATCGAAATGTTGATGACATGCCCTGTTCGAGAAGCAGAAGTCATCATCGGCAAATTTCTCGGTGCGATGGGACTGCTGGTGGTGATGCTCGCACCCACCCTGCTCATGGTGCTCGCGCTCGAGTTACACGGCAGGCCGGACTACGGCGAACTCATGTGTGGCTATCTGGGTCTGATGCTTGCTGGCGCAGCGTACATGTCCAGCGGTGTGCTGGCTTCCACACTCACCAGTTCGCAGCCGGTTGCGTTTCTTGTCGCCTTCTTCTTCTGGCTTGGCTTGGGTGTCGGCGCCAAAGTACTTCCGATGCATCTGAGCGATCATTGGGCAGGCATCGTTTTCGCAATCGACCCCGACATTCGGCTGCGCGATTTCACCATAGGCCTCATTGACACATCGAACATTGTCTACTTCGTTTCGATCTCCGCCGTCTTCCTCATCGCAGCAATCATCTCATTGCAGGCTCGGAGGTGGCGATGAGTGGCATAAAGGGTTGGCTGAATCTGTCAGTTTTCCTGCTCAGCGTGGCAGTCATCGCGGCGTCGGTCAACGTTGTCGCACAAGGCGGCCCATTTCGGGCAAGGTTCGATGCAACCAAGACCCGCGCGTATTCGCTGAGTGAGCAAACCCGGCTGATGCTTCAGAATCTGGAAGGCGACTGGACGATCGCGCTGGTGATGACGGAAGCTCAGACCGATCGCACGACTCGCAAACAGATTGATGAAGTGCTGGCAAGGTTCACCAAGGCTTCGCCTCGTGTGTCTCTGATGCGAGTGGATCCGACGGATCCGCGCACGTTGAGCGAGTATGAAGCTCTTCTGGCGCAGCTGCGCTGGCGATATCGTGATCTCGTCGATCGGTATGACGCTGCGTTGGACACAGGGGTTGAGTTGTTTCGCGATGCAGTCGGCTTTGCGGAGCAGCAGGCAGCGCACATTGAATGGATGGTGCAGACGCTTGTGGGCAGTGTTGATGACGCAGCACAGGAGCAAGTGCTTGCTGCACTGGCTCCACTTATGCAGCAGGCCCGCTCGCTTTCGCTGCTTGCGGAGCAAGGCGAAGAGGTGCTGGATGCGGTCAGTAAATCAAGGCAATTTGACGATTCATCCCCTATCCCCGATTACGACGCTGCAAGAAGCATTCTTGCCCGAGCGCTCGCAACGGCTGCGAATGAACTGGACGATACGTCAGAAGAGATTCGCAGATGGCTTTCACGGGCTGATCTGCCTCGTGAGATACGAGACCAGACTGAAGCGGTGCGAAACTCCAGCGTTACGATGGCACAGCGGTTAGTTGCAGCGGCGGATCCATTGACACACTTGCCTCCGCTCGAACTCGCATCCATCGGGCGCAGGCTGGCTTCTGGTGATGCCGCCGTAGTACTCAGCCCGAAGCGTGCGGCGGTCATTCCGTCCGATCAACTTTTTCCGAAATCCAACTTCAAAGCCACCGCAACAGGCGACATTGCTTTTGATCAGCGTTTTCGCGGCGAGCAACTCATCTCCGCAGCGATGCGCTCGCTTCTTGTCGAGCGCATGCCGCTGGTGGTATTCGTTCATGCAGAAGAGCGATCGCTGCTTCGTCCGCATGAGCGACAGGCCGATCTCGTCGGTGTTGCGAATGTGCTTCGGGCTTCGCGGTTCAGCGTCAGAGAGTGGATCGTAGGTCAAATGGAGAAGCCGACAGGTGAACCGGGACAGCCGGTCGTTTATATCGTGCTGCCACCATCGCAGCGACAGGGCTTCGAGCCTTCAAGACAAGAGCGTGCACTGATCGCTTCGGTTGAGCGTTTGATCGCTGACGGCGAAGCCATCATGCTCAATGTGTACCCCAGCGCGATCGCACGGTTCAATCAGGTCGATCCGTGGGCGATGCTGGCAGAGCCGTTTGGCGTTCGTGTTGATACCGCACGCGTTATTTACGAATCGGTTCGTACAGGAACGAATGAAACACAGATTCAGCAGGGGGTGGCATTGCAGGAGTTCGGCTCGTCCCATCCGATTGGCCGAGCGGTGAGCGGTCAACAGGCCTATTTCAGCCTTCCGCTGCGGGTTGAAGCCGGCGGCCGACATCATGTGCTGGCCTCTGTGCCGCCCAGCTCATCGAGGTGGCTTGAATCGAACTGGTCGCTTGATACACGTTCACTTCCAGAGCCGCAGCCTGAGCAGCGATTAACCGAGCATGCGCCGATTGTGGTAGCGGCCGAAAGGGATCATCCAGATCGCACTCGCCCGGGCGCACCCATGCAGCGAGCAATCGTTGTCGGTTCCGGCGGCTGGTTGCTCAGCTTCATCGCAGACCTTGTCGTCGGGCTTGGCGGCGATCGTGTCGCATTGGTCAATCCTGGCAATGCTGAACTGCTGTTGGCATCTGTCGCATGGCTTGCGGGGATGGATCAACTGATCGCGCAGAGCGCTGCGGGACAGGAAGTGTCTCGACTTCGTAACGTGTCAGATACGGCGTCGTTCATGTGGCGGTTGCTGTTCATCGGCGGCGTGCCCGGCGCATGCTTGCTCCTTGGTGCAGCGGTCTGGTGGAGGCGGCAATCATGACCGCAAAACCTACCATCATTACCTTTGTACTGGCGATCATCAGTGCATTCGTTGCGCTCTGGTCAGTTCGCGCGGAAAGCGTTGCGACAAAGACGAATCATGATGAAGCATCGTCATTGATGCCGGCTTCGTTTCCAGTCGATGCGGTGGATCGAATTGTCGTGGAACGAACTCCGCGGGGTGCGGCTTCCCCGATGCATTTGGTTTTTACGCGAAGTGAAAGCGGATGGACACAGGCAGAACCGTTTGTGTATCCGATGGATCCATTTTCGATGCGCCAGATTGCTGTAGCAGCGGTGCAGACCCGGATTGTCGATCGACTTATGCCGAGCCGGTCGGGTGAAACGTCTGTTACGCCTGCGGGTCTTGGCTTTGATCCCCCCGAAGCGATCATCACCTATGCATGGGATGGTCACACGATGACTCTTGAGTTAGGCCGTCGTGGGATCGCGGGCCGAGCGTATGCCCGTGTGCAAGGCCAGCAGGAAATTCTCGTCGTCAGTCAGGAGTTACATCTCCGCGCGATTGAGATGGACCCGAAGGAATGGCGAGACCGTTCGCTGTTCCGAGAAGTCAGCATCGAGTCCGATCGCATCATTCGCGAAGCAGGAGAAATGCGAGTGGTGATGGAACGAGAGCGAAGGCAGTGGAGAATGTTGGAGCCAGTGCGCACTCGGATCGATTCTGAAGCGCTGGATGTGTACATGCAGCGCCTTGGTGCGGCAAGGGCTTCTGGCTTCATCGCCGATCAACCTTCATCATTGGAACGCTACGGTCTTACTCGACCGCTTGCATCTGTTGCGGTCGTCAATCATGCACGCGGCGAAGGCAGTGCAGTCATGCAAAGACTTCTGATCGGCGGACCTGCAGGCGGACCGACGTTCGATCATTATTGCATGATTGAAGATGTCCCGGTTGTGCTGCGTGTGCCGGGCCAGGTGCTGCAGGCCATGCTGGCTCACCCGCGCGAGTTGATCGATCCCACAGGAACAGGCGTGCAGCCTGAAGATGTCAAATCAGTGCGCATTGTGCACAATGGCAGTGAACTGACATTTGAACGCGATCTTGAGCGATGGCGCGCCGTCTCGCACGACCGGCGCGAGGTTCCTGCTGCGATGGTGCAGCAGCTCCTGCACAAACTGTGCAACGCCCGCGCCGCTGCGGTTGAGATCGTTGCCTATCCCCGTGAACTGGAAACCGCTGTTGTTACGTTCTTTGGCTTCGACACGCGCCCGCTCGATACGGTGCGAGTGGTTCACGATTCTGCGTCCGGTCAGTGGGGGCTTGAGAACGGCGACGACGTGCTCCGTGTATTCAGCCGCGAGTTTGATCTCAAACTCAAGCCCGAAGAGTATGGCCTGCGTTGATTGCTCTGAAGCGCAGCATCATGTCATCGCCTTTTCTGCGGTAATCCACAAGTTTCATCCGCGACGCATCAGAAAGCCGGTCGATGATCGCGCCTGTGAGGCAGGAAACAGCGCGGTCATCACCCATCACGAAAGGCGCAATGAATACCCACGCTTCATTGACAAGATGCGCCCGCATCAGCGCGCTCATCAATCCGGGGCCGGCTTCCACCAGAATATTCGTCAAGGTGTGCCGAATCGCCAGATCCCGAAGCACAGCAGTCAGATTGAGGAATCCACCATCGGACGGAAAGCCGAGTAGTTCAGCGCCTGCAGCCGTGAGCGCAGCAGCGCGGGGTGACTCTAATTCAGCCTGGTCGCAAGTGATGGTCAACGGCACTTCGCGTGCACTGGCGACCAGGCGTGACTGGGGTGGCGTTTCAAGCTGCGTATCGATGACAATGCGCCGGGCAATTCGACGGACGCGGCCGCACCGTCTGGCCGTCAGCAATGGATCATCGCTCAGCACGGTGCCGATGCCGGTGAGGATTGCGTCAACGCGCGCACGTTCGCGATGCACCAGCAACCTGCTTGCAGGGCTACTGATCCACTGGCTCTCGCCGCTGCGTGTGGCGACTTTTCCATCAATACTCTGCGCCCATTTGACGATGAGCCACGGAAGCCCGGTCGTCAGGCGGTGAACGAACGGATCGCTGACCGCTATGGCGGAGTCACAGTGCACTCGCTCAACTTCAATGCCAGCATCTCGCAGTCGAGCGATGCCACCCGCAGCGAGTGGATTCGGGTCTTCACGAGCGATGACCACGCGTTTGACACATGCGCGAATGAGAGCTTCCGTGCATGGACCGGTGCGGCCTTCGTGGTTGCATGGTTCAAGCGTAACATACACCGTTGTGCCCGCAGCGCGTTCACCAGCGCGTTCGAGGGCGTTGATCTCAGCATGAGGACCGCCACAGCGGGCGTGATAACCCCAGCCGACGATTGTGCCGCCGTCATCGGGAGAAACGATGACGCATCCAACGAGCGGATTCGGTTCGGCTCCACCGTGCCCGCGCAGTGCAAGGCGTGCCGCAAGTGAGAGATACTCGTAGTCGAGAGCGGTCATCGCTTGATTCCCGATTCGACTAATGTGCTGTCCTCAGTATCTTGAGCCATCGGTGCGATGAACTGAATCGAAGCGATGAGCAAGTCGTCTTCACGGGAGCCGTGCGTATGCCGCTCCACGATGGAACTGAGAAACTGCGGCCAGTTTCGCGGCGGGGGTTGTGTGGTCATCGTCTCATGAAGTCGCTCTAGGCCAAGCTGCTCGCCTTCGCGGTTGCGCCCTTCAAATGCGCCGTCCGTACAAACGACCAGCACATCGCCCGGCGAAAGTTCGATACTGCGTTCATCGTGTGTGAACTCATGGTCGGGCAATGCACCGAGCAGGACTGCTGTTGCGCCAAGTGCCGTAACACCGCGGTTGGCGCCGCGCAGGAAACCGGGCGGGTGACCCGCGCTGGCCCAGTCCATGCGGCTCTGCTGTGCGTCGATCGTGAAGCATGCTGCCGTCGCGTAAATGCCGTGCTTGGCCAGCGTCAGATGAAAATAACGATTCAGCAGCGAGATGACCTCACCCGGCCCCGCGCCGGGCGATTCCGCGCGAATACGCTCTAATTCGCCGTACACTCGATTGACGGTGAGCGCTGCAGCCAGGCCGTGGCCGGTTACGTCAATAATCGTCAGATGTGTAAGCCCATTTTCCGCGCGGTGCAGGTGCACAAAGTCGCCGCCGAGTTCCTTCATCGGTGTGAAGGCGTAGTCGAAGCGGAGATGACGGTCGGTGAACGGTGCGGGAAACATGCTCTCATGGATGGAGCGTGCGCGATCAAACTCTTCACGCATGGTGAGGAAGTGTCTGCCGAGCATGCGCATATGGAACTTGCGCCCGTGCCAATGCAGGCGCAAGGCGCAGATAGCCAGCCCCGGCATGACAATGACCGGACTTCCGATGAAACTGAGAACCCATCCATCCGGCCTCAGGATCATCGTGCCGATAGCCCACACGATCATCAACGGCACGATCGGTTTCAGCGATTCCTTTGGGGTCCACGGCAGAAAGACGCACGCGAAGAGATGCCAGTAGAACAGCAGCGCCAACATACCCTCGGTGCCGGTGGAGAGCGTAAAAGATCGAAAGAGGATGCCGATGAGAGAAAGACCACCGAGGATCAGAATCATCCGTGTCGCGGCTTGCAGGATTTCAGATCGGCTCGCAGGCCTGTTCCGCAGATTGCGCCAGAACCACACCGCAACAAGCAGCGAGATGATCTGTGCGCCCAGCCCCCAGGGTGGGGTGCCCAACATGCCCGCACTGAGCCAGAGGATGGAATAGACAACGCCGACCGCGACGATCAGCCCGGCAAAGATGATGTACGCCACGCACAGGTGCAGAAAACGCCTGCGCAACCACGCTTCAAGCTCACGCTCGTATTCGCTGCGGAAGTAGTAAACGCTCTGGTCAGGATGCATGGTGTCCGGCGGCAGTGGGGTGGGAATCAGCGTACTTCAGGTAGCGAATGAGGGCGAGCGACAGCAGATTGTGGGGTTTTCATCGGCTGATTTTCCGGCAATAGGTGAGCCACTCGATCGCCAGCAGCACAACAACCGCACCGAGCAGCCAAGGCCACAGCTCACGTGGTACCACGCTGGCGGCATCGCGACCAGCGACCGATTCCGAGTTCACCAGCAACTGCGGCTTCGGGCGAAGATCACTTTGCACATCACTCATGACGTTCAACGCGAGTCGATCCATGGGAGACGTTACGCCTTGAATGGTGTAAAGCCCCGCGCGGCTCAGGAGCGGCAACGTGCGAACCACACCCGGCTCAGTCGGCGTGGAGATGCTCATGGGGCCGTCGATCGTGAGCGCAGTGGCCGTTGGCTGTGTGCGGGCCTGAATCGCCTGCCCGGGCTGGAACGCAAGGCCGGCATCACCAGATGCAGTCATCGTGAGGTGTTCAACTGCATTCTGAAGAAAAACAGCGATGCTGACGTGCAGTGGCCAGTTGCTGCGAGGAAGATCAAAGCCGACAAGTACATGCCGGGCATTTCTCGTGCCGACAAGTGCGATGACCGCGCCGTCCGGGCCGGAAGCCAGCGTGGTGGCAGCGGGAGGAAGCACATACCCGCTGAAGCCCGCATACACCACCGGATCAAGCGACACGTGGCGCATGATGGGGTGCTGTCGATCCCAACTCAAAATGCGGCGACCACCTTCGCGCGTTGTTTCAGTTGACGTTATCCCTCGAGGCACGCCGCCGAACGTGATCGACGGAACACCCGGCAATCGATGGCCACTGACGCGATCGAAGACGATGAGATCAAAAGCCATGCCGGTATCCACGTCGCGATCGTCGATTCGCTCAAAGGCTTCGCGAGTGAGCGCGATCAGCGATTGCGGCTCAAGCATGGTGAGCAGGTCTTGCGTGAATGGATCGGCTCCGCCGGATGCGCCGTCGTGAACAATCGCGATCCGCAGGCGTTGTGGCGGTGGAATGACCAGCCATGCAACATCGTCAGTTGCCAGTGAATCACGATGGTTATGGCTGAGCTGCAGCACGCCGCCACCTTCCAGAAGCAGCGGGAAGGAAGCGGTTGTCTCGCCCGGTGCATTCGCGGTCGCTGGAGGTACAAGAACCTGGCGAATCTCTTCCACGCGATCATTAAGCCGTAGCGTGAGGACTGTTGATATCGCCGACTCGCCTGCGTTGAGAAGGCGTGTAAACACTTGTACTCTGGCGGGGTCATCGTAATCCCGCCGTGCGCTGAGCGAAACGATGCCGAGGTTGTTGACGGGCACATCCGTTTGCGGGCCGACATAGATCATGCGGAAGCGACCAAAGCGGAGGCGATAGCCGATTGGATCGCGAGGCGGCGCGACGACGCCGTCGGAAATCAGCACGACATCGCCGCTTTGCGCGCCGGCATCTTCAGTATCACCCGCAAACCCCGCGGCGAGGTGCAACGCCGCGTCAAGATGGGCCTCTTCATCGGAAGGCTCGATGGATTCAATCGCGCGGATAATTGATGAGCGATCGAACGTGAATGGTGAAACCATTGTTGCATGGCGGCCGTAGGCGATCACCATGACTTGAGTGGCGCCAGCGCCACGCCCCATGCGATCGACCAAACCGCGTGCGGCGTCTTTGGCGGCGTCGAGCCGCGTTCGATTCGCACTTGCGTCGGTTGTGCTCATGGACGCGCTACGATCAATGATGATGATGACGCGCGAGGCGACGCGTTCCTGCCCGCCGACAACCGGCTGTGCCAAGGAAAGCAGCAGCAACGCAAGCAGCAGCAGTTGTAGCAGCAGCAGCAGCGAGCCTCGAATGCGCTGGAACGGCGCATTAACCTCAAGATCGGTGAATGCATTGCGCCATAACAGCGTGCTGGAGACGCGCTGATATCGCCTTCTCAGCTTCAGGAAATAGAGCAGCAGCAGAAGCGGCAAGGCCACTGCGCCGGCCAGCACAGCCGAGATCGGGCTGAGAAAACTCACGCCCGATTATTGCATGGATCAGCGTTCTGCGTTGAGAAAGCAGTCTGCCCGGCTATGACGCCTTGGCTCGCTTTGGTCTGGGTGATGCGTTTGCATCATCGCATCGGCCGTTCTCATCTCGCAGGAAGCGCGTGGGGCGATCGTCTAGGAGTTGAGCCTGCAGTTTGCGTAGCGCGTCCAGTTCGATCTGCCTGACACGCTCTCGCGTGAGGCCGACTTCCTGACCGATCTGCTTGAGCGTTAGCGGCTCCTGGCCTTCGAGGCCGAAGCGCAGCTTGAGAACGCGCGCATCTCGCTCGTCGATTGCCTCGAGCAACTTGAGAATCATGCGATACTCATCGGACTGCGCAATCGCTTCTTCCGGCTGGCGGCAGCGGGAATCCTCAAACAGGTCGGCATAATCCATCGCGCGGCCATCATTGCCATTCGGCGCCTGCGTCGGCGCGTGCAATGCTCGCATGGCGCGGCGGATGATCTGCAGCTTCTTTGCAGGAAGGTCCATCTCCTTGGCCATTTCCTGCATCGTGGGCTGTCGGCCGAGTTCTTCTTCAAGTTTGCGGGCGGTTTCCTTCCAGCGGGCGATGAGTTCGACCATGTACGCCGGAATGTGAATGGGCTGTACCGCGTTGATGAGCGTCCGCTTGATCGCCTGCTTGATCCACCACGAAGCATAGGTGGAGAACCTCGCTCCTTGCGCAGGGTCGAAGCCTTCCACGGCGCGAATCAAGCCGAGGTTGCCTTCTTCGATGAGGTCCGCCAGCGGCAGACCGCGATGCATGTAGTTCTTGCTGATCGAAACCACGAGCCGCAGGTTCGCGCGAACCATTCGCTCCTTCGCTTCGTGATCGTTGTCGTTGATGATGCGCCAGCCGAGTTCCTTCTCTTCGGCGGCAGTCAACAACGGAACCTCGTTGATCTGCTTCAGGTAGATCTCAAGGTCGGATTGCAGGGCGGCTCGTGCCATTCAAGCTCTCATCAACCAGGTCGAGAAGGTTCAGGTCAACGCATCGGCCAGCTTGATGCTGGCGTTTTCCAGACATGCTTCGGCCCCGGCGCCGCCATTGTATTCGCAGCGGGCCGTAGAATGTATGCAACGAATTTGAAGGCGATGTGCCGCAAAAAAATCCGCTGCCAAATCCACCACAACACTATAACCAGTGCCATCCCTCGTTGACGGAACATTTCCGTCCTGAATCTGGAGTTCGGCTTCTCCGGCTCATCCCTTCACGCCGATCGACCATTCAAGGCAGCTTCACGCCGATTTGCCCCTTATTCTCGTCCTGTTTTCACAATCCCATGAGCGATTCGGACCTTACAGACCTCCTCAACTCGTGGCCCTACGAGCCGGGTTCCATCAAGGCACGCCGGATAATCGGGACGGACGGTCGCACCAAGCTGCAGGTCCGAATTGAGCTTGGCGTGCTGCAAATGGAGGTTTTGGGTCGTCCAGATGGGCTGACGCCGCATGGGTTTCCCTCGCTCCTTGAATACCACCGTGATCGTCTGGAACGGTATTCAACCCATGGGGGGGCCTCTGCAGGGTTTGTGCTGAGCAGCAGTGAATGCGCAGAGCTGCGCGAAGAGGCCATTCAGTTCTATCACCGCTATGTGGCGTTCTTCGCGCTTCGAGAGTTTTCCGCGGTCGTCAGCGACACCCAGCGAAACATCGAAGTCTTTGATCTGTGTCGAGATTTCGGGGAAACGGAAACCGACCGCACTGTTCTCGAACAGTTCAGACCACAAGTGTTGGTCATGCGCATTCGAGCGCAGGCAGAACAAGCGGTCGCAGAGGGAGACCCCAAGCGGGCAATTGCTGCGCTGGATCAGGGGCTTGCAGAACTTCGCGCTGTGTTTACCGAGGCAGGGCTTGACGACGAGTTTGACACCGCAAATGAGACGCAATTGCTTCGCGGCATGCGGGATGTGCTTGTTCCCAAGCTGCCGTCCAGCCAACGTGCGGAACTGCAGGAAAGATTGCGGGCAGCCCTCGCTGCGGAGAACTACGAGTTGGCCGCGATCCTGCGGGATGAGTTGAAAATGTTGTGAGACGAGAGGGCGGCGTCGTTCAGCAACCTGCTACTGGGGCGGCTCGAACCGCTCAAGCCACCGATCGACATCCTGCCTCGTTACGCCGCTGGTGGAATAGGTGATTTTGATGGAATCGTCCGCAAGAAACGTGATCGTGTTGATGAATCGGCGCTGGTGTCCGATCATCATTGCCAGCAGTTCCTCAATGAATCGGCGGTCTTGCGGCGTGACGGTTGGGTCGGATGCTGCGCCTGTGAACGCGCGGGTCAGCCGTGCCTTCGCCGTGCGGGACGACCAGCCTGCATCGATGGCAGCACTGCAGTTTTCAATCCTCCACGCAAGCTGCTGCGTCGTATTATGGGCAAGCTGATCCAGAATCCATGCCCTGAAGGCATGTGCTGGCCCATTGAACACATCGGCAAGTGAGTGCATGGACTCCAGCCGTCGGGTTGCTTCACGCACACGCTCCAGATGCTTGGGCATCAAGGGTCCCGCAGCAGCGGCTTGCTCGAAGAACGTCATGGTCTCACGATTAGCGTATGGATTCTCAAGCAGGGGTGGCGCGTTGAAGAGAAGCGTGCGGAAGCTCTGCTCATCAAGCGCGGGCCAGTCGGAGAACAAGGTCGTCAGTTGCCAGCGAATATACGCATCCGTGAATGGGTCGGCATGCGTGCGTGTGATGATCGCTCGTTGCAGGTAGGCAAGAGAAATGGGATCGCCAGCGTAGCGAGAAGAGAAGTCGGGCTTCTCCGGCGGTGGCTGCTTGGTGGAGAGGAGTTGTTCCGCTTCGCTCGCAAGCTCCCGGATTGCTGTTTCAAGCGGTGAATGGCGCAGCCGCGGTTTAATGGCCTGGCCCATTGCAGATGACGTAATGGCAGCGCAAAGAAGAAAGGCCGCGACCCATTCTGCATGCCGCACCACCCTCATGATGGCATCGTATCACGGGGCAGTTCCATGCAAAAAGCAACGCCGCCGCGGAGAACCGCAGCGGTGTGAATGTGTGCAGGAAACCAGTCGTTTACCACGCGAAGTGAGCGAAGGCCTTGTTGGCCTCAGCCATACGGTGGGTGTTCTCCTTCGTTGCCACGGCTTTGCCTTCGTTCTTGGCAGCGTCGTACAGCTCGCGTGCCAGCCGCTGCGACATGGGGCGACCGGATTCGGCCCGGCAGGCCTGGATGATCCAGCGGAATGCCAAGCTTTGCCGCCTGCGGGCGTTGACCTGCATAGGCACCTGGTAGTTGGCGCCGCCGACTCGCTTGGAGCGAACTTCGACTTCGGGCTTGACGTTCTCAAGAGCGCGGTGGAAGACTTCAAGGGCTGTCTTTGGCGCGTTCTCGGAAGTTTCCTTGCCAAGCCGCTTCTGAATCTCGTCCAGAGCGTCATAGACAACGCGCTGAGCGACGGCCTTCTTGCCGTCCCACATGACGCCGTTGATGAACTTGGCAAGCGTCTTGTCGCCGAACCGGGGGTCGGGACGAAGCTGATTCTCTGAGTTGGTGATGCGACCCATCTGATCTCCTTGGCTCATCCGCCCCTTCGACTTGAGCCGAGCGGGGCCTTGTGTTCACCGCAGCCAACAGGGTGGGGCCGCGATTACTTGCCGAATGAAAAACGATCTCTTCCTTGCAACGCCAGCCGCACGTTGCGGCAGGCGGGGATTACTTCTTGCGCTTGGTACCGTACTTCGATCGACCCTTCTTGCGGGCATCCACGCCGAGCGTATCGAGCGCGCCACGGACGATGTGATATCGCACACCGGGAAGGTCGCGCACACGGCCGCCGCGAACGAGCACGATGGAGTGCTCCTGCAGGTTGTGGCCTTCGCCACCAATGTAGGCGGTTACTTCCTTGCCGTTTGAAAGCCGCACGCGGGCCACCTTACGAAGCGCGGAGTTGGGCTTCTTGGGGGTAACGGTGCGCACGTTAAGGCACACGCCGCGCTTCTGCGGGCATGCTTCAAGATCGCGCACCTTGCTCTTGGCTTTCGGCGAGCGCCTGGGATTGCGGACGAGCTGATTGAGCGTGGGCATACCGACGGTATCTCCGGGAAAAATCGAGCCGGACAGTGTAGCAAAGGCACCGGTTGATGGCAAACCAGTCAACATACGTACACGCCGAGGGGTCGCCAGTCGGGCCTGTTCATCATAAACTGGGGAACTTCCAGACGTTTGAGGCATCCTGACCTTGTGATCAGGGCCGGACCCCATAGGAACAGACCGGCGTGTCCGGCGCAAATACTCAGATGCCAGAGGTTCAGCAACAACCCACACCAGAAGCCGCCGCCCAGCGGCGTTCCACGGCGGCCATGATCCGGGTGGATCAGGCTACCAAGCGGTACGGTTCCACCCTTGCTGCCGACCGGGTTTCGTTTGAGGTACGGGCCGGCGAGATCGTCGGCTTCCTCGGCCCGAACGGAGCGGGCAAGAGTACGGTCCTCAAGATGATCTCGACATGGCTGCCGCTGACCGCCGGGCATATTGAGGTGGCTGGACACGATGTTGAGCGTGAGCCGCTGGCGGTTCGGCGTGCGCTGGCGTATCTGCCAGAACACAATGCCATGTATGAAACCATGCGGGTGGATCGCTTCCTCGCCTTCATGGGGAAAGCGCGGGGCTTGCGTGGCGAAGCGCTCGCCAGCCGTATGGAGTGGGTGGTTCGCAAGTGCACCCTTCAGGCGGTACTCGCCAAACGAATCAATCAATGCTCGAAGGGATATCGTCAGCGGATTGGCCTCGCTGCGTCGCTGCTGCATGATCCACGTGTGATTCTGCTTGATGAGCCGACGCATGGCCTTGATCCCTTGCAGGTGGTTGCGTTTCGCGATTTCATCCGCGAACTGCGTGAGGATCGTGCCATTCTTTTCAGCAGCCACATCCTGGCGGAAGTGATCGCCATCTGTGAGCGACTGCTCATCATCAATCACGGCAAGCTTCTTGCAGATGCGACCGTGAAAGACCTGACCGCTCGTGCGAAGGCAGCGGGGCGTACGCTGGAAGAAGAAGTGCTGGAAATCGTGCGGAAGAACAAGCTGTGAAAACAACAAGTCAACAGAGCCGACCGATTGCGCGCATACTGCGCGGCTCGCTTTTTGCGATGCGGCGGATCCCTGCAACGCTCCATGTTGAATCATTATCTGGGAGTACGCGATGACTGCGATCAGCAACTCGCTTACGCCTGCCCAGCTTGTCGCGGGTGTGCGCATCATCACGGCGAGGGAGCTGGCTGCGTATTTTGATTCCAGCATTGCCTACGTCTATACCATTGCCTTTGTCGTACTTGCGAACTCGATCTTTATGAACGAGTTCTTCCTCACTGGTACGGTGGATATGACTGGCTTCTTCGATCTCATGCCACTTTTGCTCGCAGTCTTCGTGCCCGCCATCACGATGCGGCTGTGGGCGGAAGAGCGCAAGAGTCGCACGATCGAATTGTTGCTCACCTTGCCGATTCACCCTGTCCAGGCCGTGCTGGGCAAGTACATTGCAGCAATCGGCCTGTTCAAGTTGTTTCTGTTGGGTTCGCTGCCAATTCCGATCATGCTGCTCGCGCTGGGTGAGCCTGATCTCGGCCTCATCATATCGGGCTATGTCGGCCTGCTCATGCTCGGTGCGATGTTCCTTGCGTTCGGCATGTTTCTCTCTGCGCTGACGGGCGATCAGATCATCGCGTTCGTGACCACTGCATTGCTCGGCTTTGCGTTCGTACTTACGGGCAATGATCGTGTCGTCGCGGTGCTGGACGGTCTCTTTCCCGCATTGGGCATGGGGACCATTCTGTATGAAGCGTTCTCGGTGATTCCGCACTACGACACGTTCGTGCGAGGCGTGATTGATCTCGGTTCTGTGCTGTACTTTGCCCTGTTCATCGCGCTTTTCCTCTGGCTCAACACGCACCTGCTGCAGCGCAATCGCACATGAGAACACGCGATGTCATTTTTCTCAGTGCGGGGGGACTGCTGCTGCTGCTTATCGCGGTGTTCGCAGTACGCATCGTATCACTGCAGGATTCGCCTCGCGTAGAACTTGGCCGCGTAAAGATGCTGCAGCTTGATCCTGAGACGCGAGAAGTCTTGTCATCACTGCAACAGGATGTTCTGGTGACGTACTACGTCAGCAGCCGCACAACGATGCCTTCTTCGATGCGGCGGCTGGAACGAGATGTCGTCGATCTGCTTTCCACGATGAAGCGAAGCGCAGGCGAGCGTTTCGACTTCCAGATCATTGATCCGCAAGCCCAGCCGGAACTCTTGCGGCACGCGTCGCACCAGCGTGTGTCGCCTTTCCGCGTGCGCAGCATTGCGCGTGACTCCTACACGGAGCAAACGGTCTGGTCCACGCTCCATATCGCCTATGGCGCGCATGAACCTGCGATCATCAACGGTGTCTCGCCTGAACATCTGCCGAGATTGCAATCGCTTATCGTCGGGCAGCTCCGACAGAAAGACTCGCCTCGTCGCGCTGCATTCGGTCTCATTGCAGGGCCTGCCTACACACAGCTTGAGCCGTATCTTGCGCAGTATGGACGAGTGGTTCGCCTTGATCCTGTCGCCGGGTCGATTACTGAAGATGTTGATCTGCTGTTCTGGATGGACCCCGGCGCGGTAACGCCTGCGATGATTCGCAGCCTTTTGCAGTTTCTTGCCAGCGGGCGCAGCGTGGTGATAGCGGGAAGCGTGCACTCTGTTGACATGCTGCCGCGTGATGCGGACGCCATCCCTCGGTTTGAGTTGACACCGTCAGGCTTCGATGCAGAAACATTGTTCTCCGCATTCGGCCTGCGAGCCGTTGACGGACTCGTGCTGGATGACTTCTCTCAGGCGATTCCCGCGCAGCCCGCGCCGATGCCTGCGAAGTTTCTTATTCGATGCAGCGCGCCAAATCAGGATTTTCGCCAGATGCGCAGTCTGCCGAATGGCAACTTGCTGTTCGCCGCGCCGACACCGCTCTCGCTTGATCGTGAGACGCTTGCGCATCAGGGCTGGATACCGACCGTGCTGGCAACGACATCTGACCGCACGGAACTTGCGGAGACCGTGCGAGGCGAGGTGCGCCTTGATAGCGCATCCGTGCAGCATGGCGATCCTGTGCCCAAACTGCCTTTGATGGTCTGGCTGCGCCCGAACGAAGCGTGGCGAGGCTCGCTCGTGGTTGCAGCGTCCTCAAGCCCGTTCCGCGATGGTTCGTTTCTTGCAGACGGCTTCGCGCATCGCAGGCTTGTTGAAGTGCTATGCAACACGCTCGCTTCCGATGAGCGTCTCGTTATTCATCAAGCAGGTATTGAGCGGGCAACTCCATTGCCCGAACTCGGACCATCGGCTCGCGCCGGTTGGCGAGTATTCTGCATCGCGCTCGTGCCGATGATCCTTGCGGTCGCAGCGTGGCGGCGTGGCATTCTTGCGAGTGCCGGTGCAGCGCGAACGAGCCAAACGCGCAGCGTGCTGACCTCGCTTCCATTACAAGGGATTATGGGTCTTCTTGTCGTGATGCTCGTGGCAGCCGGCGCGTTGGTGATGGGCATACGGCTTGACCTGACTGCATCACAACTCAATCGCGTTTCACCTTCAACGCGAGCGATTGTCGCTGAGCATGGCCGCGGTGAGATCGAGGCTCGACTCATTGTTTCGCGTACGGAGCTGTTGCCGCCGGAGCTTCGTCCCCTTGTGCGCCGATTGCGAAGCGAGCTGCGCGAATTGGAGCGAGCTGGCGCGAGATTGGCGGTTGCCTGGACGCCGCCTGAAGACATGGCACAGGAAGAACGCAGTGCTTTGGAGCAGCGTGGCGTTCGCGCGATCCGCATGACGACGCGCGATGAGGACATTACGACCGTTCGCTCGGTGTACATGAC
Organism: Phycisphaerales bacterium; assembly: GCA_035443885.1. Taxonomy (GTDB): domain Bacteria; phylum Planctomycetota; class Phycisphaerae; order Phycisphaerales; family SM1A02; genus DAOMNO01. The sequence goes on along the minus strand of DAOMNO010000002.1, from coordinate 120,795 downwards.
GCTCGAACTCTCATCCAACGGTCGCCGTGAGCTTCTGACCTTCTCTGACCGCGCCTCATTCGAGAATGTCGAGTTTCGGTTGGCATTCGCACTCTGGCGGCTTGAAACGGGCCGCAAACCACACATCGCGTTTGCTTCCGATGTGCCGCGTCTCTCCGCAGCGGAAGCGTTCCATGACTTCCAGCAGCGTAATCTGCTCGCCCCGAGCGGCGCGGATGTGTACAGCCTCGCTCGTGAAGCTCTGGAGCGCATGGACTTTCGCGTTACGCACGTCAATCCGCGCAGCCCGGAACTGCCGGAAGACATCGATCTCATCATCTGGATGCAGCCTCGTCGCAACATTCTGCCAATGCTGGACGAAACCGTTCGGCGCCTACATCGCGGTGTGCCGGTGATGATCGCAGCGCAGCATTTCAATATGCAATCACGGCAGTACCGCGGCGCGGGCTTCAAGATGGTGTATTGGCCGCAGCCGCAGGTGGCGGATGTTCATCTCACATACTTCCCCGATCTGGGCATTGAACTCGTTCACGAGGTGCTCTTTGATGAACTCAAACTGGCGTTGCCGCTTGAAACACAGGTGAATCGCGACGCTGAGCATCGAGATTATGAAGAGCAGACTTCAGCGTTGCCGTTCCTCATTCGCGCTGTTGCTGCGAACTTTGATCGCACCACGTCGATCATGCGTGGTGTTGGCGATCAGGCGTTCCCGTTTCCCAGCTATGTGCGCGTTGACACTGATCGACTTGCCGCTGCGAACATTGCTGCAACGCCGATTATTTTCACTTCCGATCGAAGCTGGAGTTATAACTGGACCGGCGGCTGGATTCCGGACGAACTGCTTCAAGGCCCGCCCACAGAAGCAACTGCCGACGCGAAATTGCTTGGCCGAGTTCCGCTTGCGGTTCTGTTTGAAGGCGCGTTTCCCAAGCCGTCCGCGTCGTTGATTACACGCCGAGCGGAAGCGGCTGGTGCAGTGGAGTTCGATCCGACACCCGGCGTGCCAACAAAGCTCGTCTTTGTCGGCTGCTCGCAGATGTTCAAGAATGAGCGGCTGCTTGATCCGGAATATCGTGCGGATCACCTGCTGATGAACATTGCGGCCAGCCTTGGTCTTGATGACAACCTCGCACGCATCGCTTCGCATCGGCGGATTGCGCCGGGCTTCGACTACATTGAACCCGATCTGCGACTGCGTTGGCGTGCGATTGTTCTTGCTGCAGGCCCTGTTGTCATGCTGGCCTTCGGCATGTTCTGGAACGTATGGCGACGCCGCGCGCCGGCATTGTTCGTCAAGGAAACGGCGATCTGATGGTGCGTCAACTTGTCATTCTGGCCCTTATTCTCACCGTGTTGATTGCGTGGGAGCGATGGATTGTCCGCGGGCAGGAACGACAAAGAGCAGAAAGCGCCCGCGTTGCGCTGCTCATGCCCCGCGATGTGTTTCAGGATCGCGCGATCGCAGCGGTGCGCATTGTCAACGATCGCAACGAGCCGCTGCTCTTTCTCTTTCAGGACGGACTCTGGCGATGCTTGCAGGCTCATCTCGCACCAGCGCTGGGATCCACAATGCAGTCGCTGATGAACAAACTCGACATTGCAGAAGGTGTTGTTCAGACGCGCAGGCCGGAAGACGCTGTGAACTACGGCTTTGACGGCCCCGGCATGGTCCGACTTGCGCTCTGCGGAGCAAACGTGCTTTCAGAAATTGATGGCGATGTGCTTTTCGCTATCGACATCGGACGCAGCATCGCTGCGACGGGCGGGTCGTATGTCCGTCCTGCAGGCACGAGCGAAATCTGGGCGGTGAACGTGGACCTGCGGCCCGAAGTCGTGGCTGAAGAAAGCAGCAATCTGCCGCCCATGCTTGATCCGCACATCATCCCCGAAGCGTGGCGGGGGACGCGCGAAGGATTTCGCCGCATCGTGATTGAACGGGCAGGCAGCCCGCCGCTGGTGCTCGCGCGGCACGATGTGCAACTCACCCCTGAGCAGCGTCAGCAGAGTATGCCCCCGTGGCAGTGGACATGCTCGCAGGGCGACGACACACGCGATGCGGACACGATGCAACTGCTCAACTACAGCGCATTCATGGTTCGCGCGATGTACGCAGGCATCCTCGCGCCGCGGGCCGCAGCCGATTTCGGCCTCGACAGGCCGCGCGCGGTCGTTACGATCGAATCCGCGGAGGCCGAGCGACTGCAACTCGTGTTCGGCGGGGCTGGTCCGCGCGGCGGAGCGATCATCTTCAACACCTTCACGCAAGTCGTCTTCGAAGTCGACCCCGCCATCTCCGAGGCCATGCTCCCGGATATCGCCATCTTCTCAGGCAGCGAAGAGGGCAACCCATGGGAGCCGCTGCTGCGCCGCTGATAGCAACGCGCGATGCAGCGCGTCCCGCACACATGCCGCATCCTGCGGCTCGCGATACCATACAGAGTTGATTTCAAGGAGAAACCCGTGAGCACCACCCCGGCCGCATCGCTGTATGAACGCCACATGAAGACGCTGAACGCTGCCGTCGCCGCCATCGGCGACCGAGGCTACTTCAGCGCTTATCCAGAAGTCCCCAGCGGGAAGATTTACGGCGAGACGGCGAAGGATGATGGCCAGAACGCCTTCAACGCGCGGTTGCACGCGCCGTTTGCATTCAATCATTCACAAGCGGCTGCGCAAGCCAACATGAACGATCACATTGGCGCGGAGCATTCTCCCTTCGGCATTGATCTCGGCATCACCTACCCCAAGCTTGATCTTCAGCGAGCGGTGAACGCCGCCAAATCCGCCATGAAATCATGGGCCAAGGCTTCACCTGAGGAGCGAGTCGGCGTGTGTCTGGAAGCCTTGGTACGTCTGAACAAGCGAAGCTTCGAGCTTGCCTTTGCCGTCATGCACACCACGGGGCAGGGCTTCATGATGGCGTTTCAGGCAGGCGGGCCGCACGCGCAGGATCGTGCGCTGGAAGCCGTCGCCTATGCCTGGCAGGAGATGAAGCGACATCCACATCGCGCCACATGGCAGAAGCAGGTCTCCAAGACCGATCTCATCACGCTGGAAAAATCGTTTCATATCGTGCCGCGCGGCATCGCTGCTGTCATCGCGTGTTCGACCTTCCCCACATGGAACAGCTACCCCGCGATGTTCGCCGACCTCGTCACGGGCAACGCGGTCATTGTCAAGCCGCACCCCGGCGCAATCTTGCCGCTGGCGCTCACCGTGGACATCATTCGCGATGTGCTGGCGGAATGCGGATTCGACCCCAACGTCGTGTTGCTCGCGCCGGATTCCGCAGAAGCGCCAATCACGAAGGAACTCGTTACGCATCCTGATGTGAAGATCGTCGATTACACCGGCGGTTCATCGTTCGGCGAGTGGATTGAGCAGAATGCGACGCAGGCGATCGTGTTCACGGAAAAAGCAGGTGTGAACTCCGTCATCCTCGACAGCACGGACGACCTCAAAGCGCTCACCGGCAATCTCGCGTTCACGCTCAGCCTTTATTCAGGCCAGATGTGCACCACCAGTCAGAACATCTTCATCCCCCGGAATGGAATCAAAGTCGGCAGCGAGCACAAGTCATTCGACGAAGTCGCCTCCGCCATTGTGGGGGCAGTCAACTGGTTCCTCAGCGAGCCGAAGCGCGCTGCGGAAGTGTTGGGTGCGATTCAGAACGAACACACGGCGCGGCGGGTGAACGACGCAGCCCATGAAGGGGCGACGATTCTCCGCCCAAGCGAGTCGATTCAGAACGATGCGTTTCCGAACGCGCGCACATGCTCGCCGATCATTCTCAAGGCCGACGCTTCGCAGCGCGATCTCTACATGCGTGAGATGTTCGGCCCGATCGCCTACATCATCGCGACGGATTCGACGCGCCAGTCGATCGAACTCGCCAGCGAAGCTGCGAAGAAGCTGGGCGCGATCACGTGGGCTGTCTATTCCACGGATGACGCAGTGCTCGCCGATGCGGAAGAGGCGGCGATCGAAGCGGGCGTGCCGCTCTCGTGCAACCTCACCGGGCAGATTTTCGTCAATCAATCCGCAGCGTTCAGCGACTTCCATGTAACAGGCTGCAACCCCTCCGGCAACGCCACACTGACCGACAGCGCGTTCATCGCAGGCCGATTCCGATGGACGCAGTGCAGAATGCCGGTGAAGGCCGCCACGGATCAAGACGGCGCGGCTGCGAAACCGCACGCGGTCGCCAGCGCTAGGGTGTGATGCAAGCAGTTCACGCAGCCAGCCGAATGATCTCTCGCGGGCGCGGTCTGTGCGAGAAGTGCGCGTACCCCATCGGCACGTGGGGGCAGCCCCGTCTGCACCGAATGTGGCGCGCCGGTTCATCTACCATGCCTGATCCGCGAGAATTGAAACCTGGCGATCGAGTGCGGTTCATCGCGATCCCAGAAGAGTGGTCGCAGCCGAATGTGACGGTTCCCGAGGAGAGCCATGCTTTCATGAAGGAAATGATCAAGCGCCGATTTTCATCAAGAGTTGACAGAATCGACGAGTACGGCCATCCGTGGATCGAGGCAAAGATCAAGGTCGGTGAGCAAATCGAATGGCACAGTTGGGCCATTACCGAATTAACGGGCTGGCGAAAGGTGAAGAAACGGAAGTAACTCGGTACTCACTCCTCGGTACTGCATGTACCATGCCCTCATGCCGTGCTACGAGTTTGAGGGCTGCATTCCTGTTGTCGATCCGAGCGCGTTCGTGCATCCGAGCGCGGTGCTGATCGGCGATGTGATCATCAGCGCGGGCTGTCTCGTCGGGCCGGGGGCTTCGCTCCGCGGCGACATCGGGCGCATCACCATGCTGGCCGGGTCGAACGTGCAGGACAACTGCACCGTGCACTGCTTTCCCGGCAAGGATGTTGTCATTGAGGAAGATGGCCACGTAGGACACGGGGCCATCCTGCACGGCTGCCGCATCAAGCGAAACGCGATGATCGGTATGAACAGCGTCGTCATGGACGATGCGGTGATCGGCGAGAACGCGTTCGTTGCGGCCATGAGTTTCGTGAAGGCGGGTTTCGAGGTGCCTGCCAACACGCTGGTGGCGGGGATTCCGGCGAAGCTCATCCGCGAACTTTCCGCGGATGAGATCAAATGGAAGAGCGAAGGCACAGGACATTATCAGCATCTGGCCCGGCGATATCTGGCGACGATGAAGGAAGAGCAGCCGCTGCGCGAGGTTGAGCCGAACCGCCCGCGCGTGCCGGATTTGCTCTATAAGCCCAAACACGAGCAGCCGTGAGGCTCAGGCGACTTATTCGGGCTGTGCAGCGGTCTTCGCGGCTTGCTGTTCTGCAAGCTGCGTGCGAAGCATGTTGACGAGCGAGGCATGACCTGATCGCTCTGCAAGCGAGATGGCGAACTGCGTGAGCTGCATGGCTTCATCGTAATGGCCTGCTTCGCCGAACGCCCACGCTGCGATGCCGATGGCGGAAGGATCGCGCCGCTCGGTGGCTTCGACGAGTTGCTGAGCGAGGCCGATCGCCATGTCATGATCGCGTATGGAATCGTCCGGGCATGTGGAGAGGAAGCGAATCAAGCGAACGACGATCTGCGCTTCTTCATCAAAGCCCGGCGCGGCGGCTAACGCAGCAAGATAAAATTTCTTGGCGTCCTGATACCGGCTCTGCTGATTGCGAATCTCAGCAAGGGCACGCAGCGTTTGGAAGTCATCGGGTTGAAGGGTGAGCGATGTTTCAAACTCAACCGCCGCTTCGTCCAGTCGGCCATTCGCAAGCAGCCGCTGCGCCAGTTCCATGCGAATGAAGAAATGCGTGGGCGCGAGGTCCGCGGCCGTTCGGAAGGCGGCGATGGATTCATCCTCGCGTCCGAGCAGGTGCAGCAGTCGGCCACGCTTCCAGTGATACTCAGGGAACGTGGGAAGGATGGCGATTGCAGCGTTGATGGCGTCCAACGCTTCATCAAACCAGCCCAGCAGCCGCCTCGCTTCGGAGAGGTTGGAATATGAGGGCGAATTCTGCGGGCGGCGTGCAAGGGATTCCAGCGCGTGGATTTCCGCTTCGGCAGCGAGCTGCGCCGCTCGATCGATGTCGCCTCGGCCCGCAGCAGCTTCGGATTGCTTGAGCAGGATGGATGCGAGATTGTTGTGCGCCATCCACGCATCAGGGTTCTTGTGGATGGTGTCGCGATAGACCGTTTCGGCATCGAAGAACGCGGTCGAATGAAGCCATGTGAGCGCGAACAGCACAACGAGCACCAGCACACTGGCGGCACGCAGGGCTGCGTTGGGCTTGAACACATGCGCTGCACCGCCGATGAGCATCGCGATGATGCCGATGCTGGCGTGATAGACGAAGTGGTCCGCGACGAACGAATAGATGTGTGGGAAAACGTTGAAGAAGCCGATCGCAGGGAAAACCGTGCCCGCGTAGAAGGCCGCAGCGGTGAACGGAGCGCGATGGCCCTTGACAAAGAGCCAGAGAAGTGCGGCGCCGATTGCGATGCAGATGAACAACGGAATGTAGTTCCACGGATTCGCAGGGTCGATGTCCCATCTGGGGTAGATGAACATCAGCGGTTCAGGCCAGACGATCTTTTGCGGATAGAAAAGCAGCGCACGCGAGGCGATGAGCGTTCGTGTAACGATGCCATGCTCGAAGTCTTCGCCAGTCGCCCCGACGTGGTCTCGCTCAAGCATCGCGGTGTTCATGGCAAGCACGAAGCCAATGATGAACATCGGTGCGAGCATCACAAGCCGTGCGGACGTGATTGGAGTGCGCTTCCACAGCATGATGAGGATCAGCGCGGCAGGTAGCGAGCATGTAACGCTCTTGCTGAGCAGCGCAAGAACAAAAAACCCCAACACTGCGCCGTACCAGCCCCAGTGAATATGTGGCGTTGTCGAACGGCGCATCGGATCGATCTTGAGGTACGCCATTGCGGCGAGCAGGTAAAAGAACAGCGAGAGTACGTTCTTCCGTTCGGTGATCCATGCGACAGATTCCACATGGATGGGGTGCAGTGCGAACACGGCGCCGATCATCCACGCGCCTGGGATACGCAGCTTCGCAAGCATCAGCCACAGCAGCACTGCGTTCATGCCGTGCAACAGAACGTTGACGATGTGATAGCCCATCGGGTTGAGACCCCAAAGCTGGTACTCGACCCAGAAGGTGGTAAAGACGACGGGGTAATACTGGGGCGTTTCGCGTGGCACCCAGATGCGCAGCAGCCCGTCCACATCGTGCAGCAGCAGATTCTCTGTTACATATGAGTCGTCATCCCAGATGTAACCGCCCTGGATGGCAGGCAGATATGCCGTGATCGTTGCTACCATGATGGCCAGCGCGCCGAGCCACAGCCGACGGTGCGATGCGATCGGCTCGTCATGCAGAGGTTCGGCCATGTGATTCTTCCGCGCGCTGCGCTGCATCGGCGATCAACTCGCTGAGCGTCGGGTGAGGTCGAATCGTGCCCGCAAGATCATCCACCACCGCGCCCATTTCAATGGCGAGCACGCCTTCGGCGATCATTTCAACCGCACCGACGCCGCTGATGCCGACGCCGAGCACGATTCTGGAGTCAGGATCGTAAAGAATCTTGGTGAGACCGTCGGATCGTCCGATACCCACCGCACGGCCTGAAGCGCCCCATGGCAGTTTGGCGACACGATAGGGGATGTCGTCCGCCTGCGCCTGTGCTTCCGTTATGCCGCACCAAGCCAGTTGAGGATCGGTAAACGCCACCCAAGCAACGCCGCGTCGATCCTGCGTGCTGTTCCAACCTGCAATCACTTCCGCAGCGACTCGCCCCTGCATCATGGCGTGGTCTGCCAGCAGCGGGCCGCCTGTCACATCGCCGACCGCGAAGATGCGCGGGTCCGTAGTTCGCCCCTGCGCGTCGATCTGAATGAAGCCGAGTTCGTCCTGCCGAACGCCTGTTCGTTCCAGTCCGAGGCCATCGGTGTTGGCTCGCTGGCCGATGGCGACAATCGCACGATCGAAGACGCGATCCTTTGGCGCGGCTTCGCCTTGAAACTCGACTTCGATCGTATTGCCCACAATCTTGGACTTCTTAATGATGACCTGGCAGCCGATATGCGTCAGTCGCGTTTTGAGTCGCTCCATCAACGGGCGAACGAGGTCTTGGTCCGCTTCAGGCAGCAGGCGTTCACATTCATCGACCAGCGTTACCTGACTGCCAAGGGCGGAGTAAATGGTCGCGAGCTCGAGAGACATGTAGTTATGCCCAACGATGAGCAATCGTTGGGGGACGGATTCAAGATGAACAGCTTCACGTGGTGTCAACACACGCACGCCATCGAACGACATCGCTGGATGCGCGATTGAGCACGAACCGCAGGCGATGAGTGCTCGCTTGAATCGCACGCGCCCTGGCGAGGCTCCATCGCGCACACTGAGCATGCGGGAATCCTCAAACACGGCGCGCCCGCGAATGACTTCCACACGATGCTTCTTCGCAATCCCTGCAAGGCCCTTCGCAAGCGTTTCGCGGGTCTTGACAACCCATCCATTGATTGCCTGAACGTCGATTGACGGCTGAGCGAACTTCACGCCGAACCGAGCGGTGCCTTCGCCGATGCGGATGATCTCCGCGATATGCAGCAGCGTTTTGGAAGGGATGCACCCTTCATGCAGACACACGCCGCCCAGTTGATCGCGCTCATCAATGAGGATGGTCTGTATGCCGAGTTCTGCAGCACGGAAGGCAGCGCTGTAACCGCCCGGCCCGCCGCCGATGACGACCAGTTCCGCTTCCTGTGTGAATTCACCGACGACCATGAGTGGTTTATTCCGTTCTCGCGATATTCGTTCTTACAGCAGCAGGCGCGCGGGATTCTGCAGGTCTGCGATGACATGCCGCATGAACTGCACTTCCTGCCCACCATCCAGCAGGCGATGATCGATTGAATGGGAGAGCGGCAGGATCAAACGCGGCGCAATGGCGTGCTGATCGCCTTCCATCACCCAGGGCATCCATCGCGAGCGACCCAGCGCCAGCACCGCAACCTGGGGCGGCGTGATGATGGGCGTTGAGTAGCGGCTGCCGCCCATCGCGCCCGCGTTGGAGATGGTGTATGTGCCGCCGCGCGTGTCGTTGACGGCAAAGCTCGCGGTTCGCGCCTTTTCGCTGATGATCGCCAGTTCATCGCTGATCTGCGGAATGCTCATGCGATCCGCATCGCGAAGAACCATCGGCACGAGGCCGCGTTCAGAGTGCACCCCGACCGCGATATTGATGTATCGCTTGTAGATGACCTCGCCTCGCTCAACGTCGATGCTGGCATTGAACTCCGGGAATCGCTGCAGGCCTCGAACAACCGCGCGAATGACGAACGCAAGCATCGTGAGCTTGCGATCCGATCCGTCCGGCGCGGCGTAGCCTCTGCGGAGTCGATCAAGCTCTGTTACGTCCGCATCGTCGAAATCCGTCGCATGCGGGATGGTGCTCCATGATTGCGACATCACGGCCGCGATGGTCTTCCTCGCTTGCGTGATGGGCGCACGTCGGATTAGGCCGTATTGATCGCTGTCATCCGTTCCGGCAGGTTCAACTATGGTGGATTCTGGAAGTGGTGCATGATGCACCCGTGCTGCGATGGCCTTTGCTGGGACACGTTCTGCACCGCGCACGCTTGGCAGTGGCGCTGGAGTTGCTGGCTTTATCTTTGGTGCAGCGTTGCTTGCAGCACGTTCGACATCCTCACGTGAAATGCGCCCGCCCGGGCCGGAGCCACGAACGTTGTCAAGATCGACATTGAGTTGCCTTGCCAGTTTGCGCACCGCGGGCGAGGCGGGGGCGCGGCCTGGCGCAGGGCGAGCTGTCGTTGCGCGGGCTAATGTTGAACTCACTGCAACGCTGCTCTTGGCAGAGGCGTGGTGTGTGTGCTCGGTTAATGCGGAGCTGTTTGACACCTCGCTTGTGGCGACGCTCACCATGACATCGCCGACGTTGACGACTTGCCCTTCCTTCACATGCCACTTGGATACGGTGCCGGTGAATGGTGAGGGGATTTCGACGGCGGCTTTGTCGGTTTCAACTTCCATCAGCGGCTGGTCTTCGCGCACTACATCGCCTTCGGCCACCAGCAACCGCACGATCTGACCTTCGTGTACGCCCTCGCCGAGATCGGGCAGGCGGAACTCCCGTGCCATGGCACATCCTCCGATGAATCTTCAGGCCGATGATACACGATTGCGCGAGATCGCATCACTTGAGCGCGGGCAACCCGCGTTGGACGCGGCCTTCGTTGACCATCGCAAAGGCGTGCTTATCGTGCCGGACGAGCTTCGCAAGCTGGGACATGCTGATGCCGAGTATCCCCGCTGCACCAGCGACATCAAACTTGCGGGCCACAATCACGTCGAGAGCCTCAGCGAGCAGCGCAGGGTAATCGCGATGAAGCGGATTGATGGAGAGCTGTTTACCCTGTCGCCTGCTTTCCCAGAGCTCAGTGGGGGTGTAGTACTTGGGTGACACATTGGCACGCACTCGCAGCGCGAGCTTCAGCCGCAGTCGCTTGAGAGCCACACCGCGATTCTCGATCTGTCGCCTTCGCTCCGTGCCGGTGGCGCTGATGCCACTGGGCAGATGCGTGAGCGTCGCTGCCGTTTCCACTTTGTTGCGATGCTGACCCCCGGGGCCAGATGTGCGGCCAAATGCAACCTCGCATTGCTTAAGCAAATCTTCATCAGCAAGCGTGGCTGGGTGCGGGTTGAGAAAAATCGTTTCGGGCATGTTGTTGACGCAGATGACTTGTTTCTGCGTTCAGCGTAGAATACGCGACAAAGCCGATGGCGGTCGCACCCGCTCGGTCCCGCCTCGCGCTGTTTGAGCATCTGCTCAATCGGCTTCACCTCTGGAGTCTTTCTTGTCTCACCAATCTTCCCGCGGCCATGATCTCGCCGCTCACCACCATGGTCATGCCCATGCGTTCTCGTTTGCCGGCCTCGATTGGACGAATTTTCTTGGTATCGGCGGGCTTCACCTCGTCTGCATTCTGGCGTTTTTCCCGATGTTCTTTTCGTGGTCCGGGTTGATCATCGCCTTCGCGTTATGGTGGATTTGCGGTGGCTGGGGCATTTGCATCGGATATCACCGCTTGCTGACACACCGCAGTTTCGCCACTCCCAAGTGGTTTGAGTACTTTCTCACACTGCTGGGCACCATGAACTGGCAGGGCGGCCCGATTCGCTGGGTTGGGGTCCATCGCATCCACCATAAAGAATCCGACGGTGATCTTGACCCTCATTCGCCGCAGCACGGGTTTACTTGGGCCCACATGTTCTGGACGGTGATGAAAGACCCCGAAGGCGTCGATCCGAACGCTGTGACGAAAGACCTGCAGCGTGATCCTGTCATGGTGTGGATCGATCGCTATTTTTACATCCCGCTTTTTCTCCTCGCACCGGTGCTGTTCGGCCTGGGCTGGCTGGTTCTGGGCACTTGGCAGGGCGGCATGAGCTGGGTTGTCTGGGGCATCGCGGTGCGCACCGTCTTCGGCTATCACGCGACGTGGTTCGTCAACTCCGCAGCGCACACATGGGGCTACAAAAACTTCAAGACCAAGGACGGATCGAAGAATAACTGGTGGGTCGCGCTGCTTTCGTTCGGTGAAGGCTGGCACAACAATCACCATGCTCAGCAACGCTCTGCGGCACATGGCATGAGGTGGTGGGAAATCGATCTCAGCTACATGACCATCCGCATCTTTGAGCTTGTCGGCTTAGCGAAGCGCGTGGTGAGGCCGAATCTGGATGAAATGAAAGCGGAGTAGCCTTATCGCTTCGGCCGATCGCCCATGAGACACACACTGACGCTGGCGATGGTCCCCAGAACGAGCCGCCATGTGAAAGCAGGCTGCACATCGGTCTGAATGAGTGATGCGATGTGAGACCACACGAGCGGATCGGTCATACCGACCACAATGATGCCTGCGATCATCGCCCCTACCGCGCTGGCTGCATTGCCGCGATTGGTGAGCAATGCGGTGAAAAACACGCCCAGCAGCCCGCTGTAGGCGTAGGTCATCACGCCCAGCGCGAAACGAATCAATGTATCACCACTGGCGGCCTGCCACCAGATGCAGAGGCACGCAAAGCCAGAGATCATGCAGGCCCAGAACAATGAAGCCAGCCTCGCCATGCGCCGTTCGGTGCGATCGCCAATTGGTGGATTCGGCGTTCGCTTCGCGCGCCATGGGCGATAGAAATCCGCCACGGTTGTGGACGACATGGCGTTCAGCCCGGAATCCATACTGCTCATCGCAGCCGCGAAAAGGCCAGCCATCATTAAGCCGCGTACGCCTGCATGCATTTCATTGAGGATGAAATCGATGAATACTCGCCTTGAGTCGCTTACGTTGTATTGCGGTGCGGCTGCCCCCATGACTTCCGGCTGTGTATAGAACACCCAGAGCAGCAATCCCATGACGAGAAAGATGAACACCACAGGCAGACCGATCACCGTGGCGAGGATGACCGAACCGCTGGCGGCTCGTGAAGAGCGGCATGTGAGCATGCGCTGTGTCAGGTCCTGATCGGCGCCATATGCAGCAATCATCAGCAACGTGATGCCGATCAGCGAAGACCAGATCGTGTATGGATTAGAGATGTTGAAGCTGGCGTCAATGAGCAGGAGTTTGTCTTCAGCATCAGGCGAGGACTCATCGTGTGTGCGAAGCAGTTCGATGATACCGGCAGCATCCAGCGGAATCTTCTGCCAGATCAGCGCAAGCGCGAGGCAGATGCACGTGAGATACACGATGACCTGGATGACATCCGTCCAGATGACCGCGCGGATGCCACCCGCCATGGAGTACGCGGTTGCCACGGCGGCCACGATGACGATTGAAAGCACCAAATGCGGCGGTTCGATATCGCCAAACGCGACAAGCGAGAAGGGAATCGCAACAATAAACAGTCGTGCTCCGCTGGCCAGAACGCGCCCGAGCATGAACATGAGGCTGGCCATTCGTTGCGCCCCTGAACCCATCTCGTGACCGATGAGTTCATACACGCTTGTAACGCCGTGGCGATAGAACGCAGGGATGAACAGCGTGGCAACGACGATCGCAGCGAGTATCGGGCCGATGTTGGTGGCGAGATACGTGAGATTCCCCGCATACGCTTCCTGTGGAGCTCCTACGAAGGTAGCAGCCGATTGCGCCGTGGCGAGAATCGAGATCGCTACTGCCCACATGGGCATGGATTTGCCCGCGAGGAAGAAGTCGTCACCGGATTTGGCTGCGAGCCGTTTCCGCGCCGCTAGGAATCCGATCAGGATAACGACGGCCAGATAGGCGACGACGATCACCCAGTCGATGGTGGCGAAGCGCGAGGTCGTTTCAGCGAGCAAGACAAGCACTGCGGCAGGATAACGAGTCGGCTGGTGGCCTGTCTTCTGCATGGCTTGCCGCCGCTTCGCCGATATCCAGAGCATGCCGATGAACGACACGCTGGTCATCGATCGGGGCGACCTGTCTTCGCTTGCGCTTCTGGCGATTCAGCCGGACGCTGCGGGCGTTGTTTTGTGGCATGCACCGGAGCACGACGCTGCTCAGCCGATGCGCCTCAGCATGGTGCGCCGACACGCAGAGTTGTTCAGCGCATCAAGGCTCATCGTGCTTGAGCATGCAATTGTGCTGCCCGCGCCGGATCGGCGTGAACTCTTCGAGGCAAACATGCTGATTCAAGCCGCCAACGCAGCGGTGTCATTGGGGTGTTCGCGCGTGTTGTGGCCTCGGCAGATGGGTAATGGAGCGGACCATCGCGCCATTGCGGATGCACTGGAGCGCACTGCAACGATCAGCCTGCTGACGGCGTCGTCCGGTGCTTCCAACACGTTGAATCGAGCCATCGGCATCGACCTTCCACTGATTGATGTGAACGATGTTCAACTTGTTGATCTGGCGGAAGACGCTGGAGCGCCGATGACTGCGTGGTGGCCTTGCGATGGCGCTTCGCATGAGCCTTGTGAAGCATGTCATCAGTGTCAGCGATGGCGCGACGCATTTGCCTCGGCTGGCATTGAGTGGCCCTGGCACTCAGCACTCGCAGCCTAATCAAGTTACGTGGCCTATCCTGCACGCATGGAACCGAACCATAACGCGCCAAACGGTGTGAACGCTCCTAATCCCAACGAGCGCGGCATGGAGCAGCTCCACGAAGAAGTTCGTGCTCTTGATGAAGTGCTGCAGCAGGTGATTGCTGAACTGGCGGGGGATAAGGCCGTTGTGACTGTCCGTGAGGTTCGAGAACTGGCGCAGCGGCGGCGCGCGGGCGAGCCTGATGCTGAGCGCAAGCTGATTCACCATCTGGAGCGCGTTGATGACGAGACCCTCAGCGTGCTGATCCATGCGCTGATTCTGTATTTCGATCTCGCCAACTTGAGTGAAGACCGCCATCGGATTCGTGTGCTGCGAGAGCGCGAACGCAAGCGACACCCGGCGCCACCGGCAGAATCAATAGCAGACGCGATTGAGCGATTGTGCGCAGCCGGTTTGGACGCGGATGCCTTGCAATCGCTTGTGAATCGGTTGGAGATTGAACTGGTGTTCACCGCGCATCCCACCGAGGCCAAGCGCAAATCCCTTCGGGAGAAGATTCGTGATTTGCGCGGGCATATGCGAGAGATGGATGATCCGTCTTTACTGCCACGAGAGCGTGAGCATCTTTGGCAACGTGTGCGATACGACCTGATCGCCCTCTGGCAGACGGATTTTCTCCGTGAGCGGAAACCGTCTGTCCTGGAAGAAGTCAATCGTTCACTCTTCTTCGCAACGACGCTCTGGGATGTCGTGCCACGACTGTATGACGACCTTCGCGATGCGCTGGAGCGTGTGTGTCCGCAAACTGAATTTGTGCTGCCGCCGTTTCTCAAGTTCGCAACGTGGATCGGCGGTGATCGTGATGGCAACCCGAACGTAACTGCCCGTGTAACACAGCAAACGCTTGCGGCAATGCGGCAGGCTGCGTTGCGAAGACACGTGCTTCAATGCGCTGCTGTTCGCCGCAGTCTCAGTGTGTCTGATGGCAAGATCGCGGTTTCATCGGCTTTGAAGCAGGCTCTTGATAGCGCCGTGAACAGGTGGAGCCATCTGGCAGAGCTGATCGCGCCCATTTCATGTCGGGAAACCTGCCGGCGATGGCTTCGGGTCATTCAATGGCGACTTGAGCAGACCGCGCTCGCTGAGCCATTCGCGGCGCTCCCCGATGGCGCTTATGCAGGTGCTGCTGAACTCCATCGCGATGTGAAGCTGCTGTACACCACGTTGCTCAATAACATTGCGGGCAAGTTGATGGCAGACCATGTGCGCGAGTGGCTCTGTCAGATCAATGTATTCGGTTTCCACCTCATGCGGTTGGATGTGCGTCAGGAATCCTCGTGGTATCACGGCGTGATCGACGAGATTCTGGCTCACATTGGCGTGACCAGCGAATACGCGGAACTGGATGAACAAGGGCGGCAGGCCGTTCTCACAGCATCTATGCCGTGGCGTGCGGAACTTGATGCGACGAGCCTTTCGGAAGCAGCGTGTGAAGCGATCGGCCTCTTCCGGTTGTTAGCTGAAACCATCGCGATGAATGGTGAAACATCGCTTGGTGCGCTGATCGTCAGCATGACGCATCAGCCCAGCGATATGCTGGCGGTGTTGTGGCTTAGTCACTGGGCCGGTGCGCAAGCGGGGCTGGGCGCTGCGTTGCCGATGCCGATCGTGCCGCTCTTTGAAACGATAGAAGACCTTCGGCGTGCGCCGATCACACTGGCGGCCATGCTCGATCATCCAGCCTGGGCAGCGCATGTAAAACGCGACGGCGGACAACAAATCATCATGATCGGGTACTCCGACAGCACGAAAGATGGCGGATATCTCACGGCGTCATGGGAGTTGTATAAAGCCCAGTTGGAACTGACGAAGGTTGCACGAAGCCGCGACGTGCGGCCCGTGTTCTTTCACGGTCGCGGCGGCTCGCTCGGACGTGGCGGCGGGCCAGCGGCTCGCGGGATTCTGTCGCTTCCTCACGAGACGATGGACGGTGCGATTCGCATGACAGAGCAGGGCGAAGTACTGGCGGAGCGATATGACGATCCGAACGTCGCTCATCGCCATCTTGAACAGGTCTCATGGGCAACGCTGCTAGTCGCCGGTGCAGTAGGCGAGCCGATCGTACCAGAATGGCATGACGCCATGGATCGAATGTCCCATGAAGCCTACGCCACATATCGCGAGTTGGTGGAGCATCATGGGTTTATTCGTTATTTCGAGTCTGCGACGCCTATCAGTGAAATAGAGAATCTGCCGATAGGGTCCCGTCCCGCTCGACGCGGTGGAGAGCGAAGTCTTGGGTCGCTGCGCGCCATTCCATGGGTTTTCTCGTGGACGCAGTGCAGGCACCTGATTCCGGGGTGGTATGGCTTGGGTTCAGCGGTTGGACGTTTTTCAGACGACAGCGAGTCGGCGTTGCAACTCATACAGACCATGTATGAACGCTGGCCGTTTTTCCGGGCGATGATCGATAACGCAGAGTTGGCACTCGCCAAAGCGGATATGGACATTGGTCGGCGCTACGCTGAACTTGTTGACAACGAGTCAATCCAGCAAGAAGTATGGGGCCGTGTTGAGTCGGAGCATCTTCGGAGTTGTCATGCGATACTCAAAGCGGCTGGCCGCCAGGAGTTGCTCGCAGGTTTGCCATGGCTGCATCGGTCGATTGCGGTTCGCAACCCATTTGTTGATCCGCTCAATTTTATTCAGATTTCGCTGTTTCGCCGCGTGCGCGCAAGCGCGGCGCTCAATGAAGAGCGAAGCGATCATCTGCGCCATCTCATCAGGTTGACGATTCAAGGGATCGCTGCGGGGTTGCGCACGACCGGATGAGTTCGATTTTATCGAACTTGCTACGGGCACGCGCCCCACGCACCGAGGAGCATCAACAGATCGGCGACATCCACCTGACCATCTCCGCTGAGGTCCGCTGCGCATGGCTGCGGGCACGGTCCCCAGGCAGCAAGCAGCAGGAGTAAGTCCTGAACATTCACGTCACCGCTGCTGTTGAAGTCTCCGGGGCATGTCAGCTCATCGCACGAGAGAATCATGGTTCCCTGCCCGCTTGCACCGAAGTGTCCGCCGATGCGGATGATGAGCGATTGACCTTGCGTAACAGGCATGGTCAGCTTCGCGCGGGTGTAGCAGCCGCCTGCGTTGCAGGCAAGTACCTCTCCTGATTGCGTGGGGCATGCTGCGTACACCGCGACCTTGGAGTGATAGGTTGAATCGCACAGGTCGATCGTCAGCGTGCCGGTGCATGTGGCGACATGCGAGAACCAGATATCGTTTTCAAGATGTGAATCGCCGAAGAGATTGCACAGACCGGGTTCATCTGGCCCGTTTGTGCCCGCGCCAAGCGTGCTGAAGGGGGTTGCGCCGACATTCACGGCGATGGCATTCTCGCATGAATTGTTGGCCAAGCCCATGCTGAGCACCATATTCCCTGCTGCCACCATGTTCGGGAAGGGGCCGATGTGCCCGCCGCTTCCTTGTGGAATGCCCGTGCTGATGAGTACGTCGCGCATCTCTGCAGGGGTCAGTCGTCTGCCGAGGTTCGCGACGGCGAAACTCTGTAGTGAGACACATGCGGCTGCAATGAAGGGACTGGCTGAACTGGTGCCATTGAACGACGATGTGTATCGCTGATTGAAGTCGCCACCGATTTCCGCAAACGTACCGTAACCGGTGGTGAAGACTGACTGCCCCCAGCCTTGCACGTTGACTCGGCTGCCGTAGGTGCTGAAGCTCAGCTTGTTGTGCGAGGTGTTCGCGCTGCCTGCTCCGACAATGATCGCGCCGCTATCGCCCCAACTCATATAGGTGTTGTATGCCGAAGAGTCGAGGTTCTGATTGCCGTTACCAGCAGCGCCGACAACGATGACACCAGCATCAGTGCCGTTCTTGACGACTGTCCACACGGCAGCACTCAGTTCTGCCGGTCCGTAGCCGCCACCTGCTCCGGTTGTCTGCATTTCCAGCAAGACGACGTCGCCAGCATTCATGGTTGCGATCGCGTTGGCGATGGCGGTAACACGCCGACTGCCACCCTGAATGGTCCATTCAGGGAAGAAGTACGCTTGTGCATCCGGTACGAGGCCGGTTACGCCATAGGCGTTGTCGCCGCCGACCATTTCACCCATGACCGCCGTGCCGTGCTCGTGCCAGTTGTTGCTGATGACATTTGGATGGGGTGTCTGTCCCGGTTCTGGAATGATATTGCACAGGTCTTCGTGGTCGCCGTTGTACCAGTATTCGCAGTCTGCAACCTTGATACCCGCGCCGCGGGCGTTCCCCATTGCCCAGAAGGCGTTCATGTTCAGTCCAGGGTTCGGTCCGCGATATGTTTGTAGCGCGATGTAGCTCGGCGTGACAGGCGCGATGTCAACACATGGTGTATCCATGACCGGGGGCGGGGGGTTCACTTCGTCAAACTGAACCCACTCCACAAGCTCGGAAGCATGCAGCGCGTCCGCAATGGCTTGTAGGCGATCAGCCGGCGCATCGACTCGCATGATGCCAGCCAAATCCGGCTGCGCCACGCCTCGTGCCTGGCGGGCACGATTCTCAAGGAACTGGATTCGTTCCGTAGGCAGTTGAATCAGTTGTGTGAACGACGCTCCGTGATTCGCAACAACCTCCGCTGCCACGTTGATTGGAGCGCGAGCGAGGCTGACAACCTGCCCCTCAATTGCACGAGCAAGCAGGTCATCGCGAAACTTGACGATAAGCATGTGCTGGTGGGGCGGTTGAACCGGACGTGGGCCCTTGGCAAGTGGCTGGCGAGCTTGAACAACTGCCGCTGCCTGCACGGGTTTGTTTGATGGCTGTGGTGATTGAGAAACGTCCGCCGGCGCTGAAAACGTCAGCAGAAGCAATACTGCCAGCGAAGCGAGGGCGATTACAGCATGTCGGATGAACTTCATGGAAGGTCGTCTTTCGTCGCCCCGTTCAACAGCATACGCAGAAAATCGGCTGATTGAAGCAGAAAACACGGTCAAAATGCCATCTCTCTCCGCAAGGGCCACCTGAACATGGCATTTGCAGCGCAACGTCCCGTAAGCTGGCGAGACGGCTCGCAGGTGTTGGTATTGACGGCATCGCGTGATCTTGCAAGAATCCCGCTCCTTCCTTCCCAACAGAAGGTGGAAAATGGACAGGTGGCGGAGCGGTTGAACGCGCCGGTCTCGAAAACCGGTATGGCCCTCGTGGTCATCGTGGGTTCGAATCCCACCCTGTCCGCTTGATAGAACAGCATGAAGATCGTGGTGGATTTCACCAAGAGATACCGACCTTTCCCCTTCAAAATGATCCAGACAGTAGTAACACTCTGAATCTGGATCATTTGAAGGGAAAGGTCAAGCGTGCGTTACGACTTGGCACTGGTCAACTGTTCGTGCAAGGTGGGATCAATGCCGAGGTAGTCCCGCATGTGCTGGTCATAGGTTTCCTGATCCTGATCGCGGGAAAGATCGAGGCGAAGCTCGTTGATGACTTTCGTGCCTTGCCCGATCCAGTCTCGCCATGTTTCTGCGGAGATATTCTCATAAATCCACTGTCCGATGGGGCCGCGAAACGGCGGGCCGGGGAGCTTTGTACCGGGTCGGCCCGTCCGTCGGCAGAGGAACGTGCCTGACGCTGCGAGCCGCTGAGCCTGCGCCACCGTCTCCGTGGAGAGTTGAGGCGGCTCGCGGCCAATGGACCGAAGCAGGTCGGCCATCGCATTCTTGGGCATCAGATCGCCCTTGGCAGCGGCGACTTCATAGCCCTTGTTGAGTACTGCCACGGCTTTGTCCGCCCAACCAGCCTTGATCATGGCGTCGCCCGCAAGCTGATAGGCCTTGCTCATGTCCGGATTCAGTTCAATGCATCGTTCGAGACTTTTCGCGGCTTCGGCGGCTCGGCCGCTTTGAAGGTACGCGTTCCCCAGGCTGAAGTGGGCCATGTCGTTCGTGGGGTCCGCAGCAGCCATGTTCTCGAACTGAGCGATGCGCTGGTCAAGGGTCGTCGTCATGCGGACATGATACGCGCCAGAGCCGGCCGCTTCCGAAACGCAGCCGTTGTACGATGTCGCCCTGCCTTCGGGTTTCTTCATGGCCAATCTTTCCGTCCATCTTGCAGGGCTTCGTCTTCGAACGCCGATCATCGCAGCGGCAGGGACATGCGGCTACATCGAAGAGCTGCCGAATGTTCTGGATCCGCATGAACTCGGTGCGATCACGACGAAATCCATCACGCGAGAGCCGCGCGAGGGGAACGCGCCGTGGCGGCTTATTGATGCGCCGCATGGCATGTTGAATGCCATCGGCCTCGCCAACGTCGGCTTGCAGCGATTCCTGACGGAGAAGCTGCCCGCCGCTGCGAGCGTGGAAACGATCATCATCGGCTCCATTGCCGGCCATTCGATCGACGAGTATCTCATGATTGCCGAGGCATTCGACAAGGCCGATCGTCTTCCCGCTGTGGAATTGAACGTCTCGTGCCCGAATACTTCTGATGGGCTTCAGTTTGGTGAGCATCCGACCAAACTGCGAGAGCTTCTGAGTGAGGTTCGACCCGCCCTTCGGCAAACGAAGATGATCGTGAAACTTTCGCCGAACGTCGGCGACATCGTGGGTATGGCGCGAGCTGCGATCGAATGTGGCGCAGACGCACTCACGCTGGTCAACACATTCTCAGCCATGGCGATTGATGTCGAGACGCGGTCGCCGCGATTGAGCCGAGGCACAGGCGGATTGAGCGGGCCGGGAATTCACCCCATCGTGGTGCGCATGGTGCGGCAGGTGTATGACGCCATAGCGAGAGATGCGAGCGTGCCCATCATCGGTCTTGGCGGTGTTGTGAAGTGGCAGGATGCAGCGGAGATGATTCTCGCAGGGGCGACGGCCGTGGGAGTGGGCACCGGATTGTTCCTTGATCCCACATTGCCTCGTGCGATCAATCGCGGCTTGGCATCATGGTTCACGCGGCAGGGGTGCGCGAGTATCAGCGAACTGGTAGGAGCGATGCGGTGAATCCAGCGGAGCGGGAGCGGTTCGATGCACTACTGGAGGAAGTGCTGGATTGTCTGCCGCAGCGACTGCACGATTTGCTCGAAGAGGCTCCGCTGATCGTTGAGGATCACCCTTCCCCTGAACTCCTGGCGGAACTTGGCATCGACGGCGAGGACGAATCGCTGTGCGGCCTGCATTCCGGCACGCCGCTGACGGATCGTTCAGTTTCACAGGGTTCTGACCTGCCGGAAACAATCCACATTTTTCGGGAGGGGATCATTGAACACGCGGGCGGTTGGGAGCCGTGGGAGGACGAAGAAGGTAACGTCTGGGGCGGGGAGGATGAAGTTTTTGAGGAGATTCGCATCACGATTCTGCATGAGATTGGGCATCATTTTGGCTTGGATGAGGATGAACTGGAACAACTCGGATATGGTTGAGGGTTCTCTTCTCGTTTGGGTTGATGATTGATTGCATAGAAAGCATTGGATAGACATGAACTCACGCACGATGTCGTTGCTGTTTGCTTCCTTGGTTCTGGCTGCTATCGCACTGCCTGCGTGGCAAGCCGTTTCATCTCCACCCGCTGTGACGCGGCAAGCACCTGCACTTGAGGTAGATGCAGCCGGTCGTGCAACGGTCGTGTGGATCAGCGTGGACGGTGTGCGACCGGATTATCTTGAGCGAGGCGAGCTGCCGTTCCTGAGCAAACTCATGCGTGAGGGCGCGGTAAGCCGCCAACTTGTACCCGTGTTCCCGTCGCTGACTTTTCCCAGCCATGTCTCGCAGGCGACCGGTGTGACGGCTGAGAAGCATGGTGTGACGGCCAACTCATTCATTGACAAAACTGATTGGCGAAACCATCGCTACCCGTGGGATTCACGGTTGATGCAGGCCGAGCCAATCTGGCGCACCGCGCCGCGGCAGGGTGTTCGTACCGTGGTGTTCGACTGGCCCCTCTCCCATGCTCAGCGAGGCGCCAATCGATCAGATTACTTCGGGCCGCGATTCATCGGCGGCATGGCAGATGAAGAGCGCTTGCAACTGGTCATCGACGCGTGGGAAGGAGATGAGAATGATGAGCCGCTGCGACTGTTGATGGGATATGTCGTCGGTCCTGACAAGCCCGGACACGAGTTTGGCCCGGATGCGAGCGAGCCTGTTGCAGAACTCGAGAAAGTGGATGCGCTTCTCGCAAACTTTGCAGAGAAAGCGATGCAACTCTGGCAGAGGCATCCTTCGAGGAAGCCCAACGATACGTTCTACCTGCTCATCAGCACCGATCATGGCATGTCGAACGTTACGCATCTTGTAAACATGGAACTGCTCGCAGGCATCGACGGCGTTACGGGATACGTTACGTCAACCAGCGGGAACGTTGGACATATCTACTTGCAGCATGGCGAGGATGAAGAACCGAACGCGGAAGTTGACAATGCAAAGCTGGATGCGATCGTCGCTCGTGTCAACCAGCATGAATACGCCAAGGCATATCGTCGCGAGAACATGCCGCGTGAGTGGGGGTACGCTCATCCGTCACGCAGCGGCGATATTGTTGTTGTGGTTGATACGGGTTACACATTCAGCCGCCGCCCGAAAGAGACGCCCGCAGAGCCTGTTTCCAACTTTGACGGGCCGCTCGGCATGCACGGATATGATGTGGTTCGGAATCCCGAAATGCACGGCATGATGATTCTGTGGCGCGCTCCGCAGCCGGGTATGTCTCCGCTTGGCGGCGTTGACCTCGGCGCGGTCCACTCGTTGCAGCTTCATGCAACGGTCGCTCGACTGCTCGGCATTGAGCCTGCAGAAGGGGCAAGACAGGACGGCGTCAAATTGCCTGACGCGAAGAAATAGTCGGGCTTCAGGCGATCGCGCCAATCTTGCGAAACTTCTCGTAACGCCTTTGCACGAGCGTTTGCGGCTTGAATCGCTTCAACTCGCGGATTCGATCCACAACCCACTTCTGAATCTGTTCAGCGGCTTCCTGCGGATTGCGATGTGCGCCACCAAGAGGCTCGTCGATCACATCGTCAATCAGCCTATTCTTGAGATTGTCGCGCGCGGTGAGAGCCAAAGCATCTGCGGCGGCGTTGTTCGTCTCTTCGTTCGCGGCTTTCCAGAGAATCGCTGCACAGCCTTCGGGGCTGATGACCGAATACCACGCATACTGCATCATCGCGACTCGGTCGCCAACGCCAAGGCCGAGTGCTCCGCCAGAGCCGCCTTCGCCGATGACGACGCAGACGACCGGCGTTTTCAGTCGGCTCATTTCGCGCAGGTTGACTGCGATGGCTTCCGCCTGCCCTCGTTCTTCTGCTTTCAGGCCGGGATACGCGCCAGGCGTATCGATGAATGTTACGATCGGCAGGTTGAACTTTTCCGCCAGCTTCATCTTGTGAAGCGCTTTGCGATACCCTTCAGGGTGAGCGCATCCAAAGTGGCAAGCAATCTTTTCTTGAGTAGTCTTGCCTTTCTGGTGGCCGATGATCATGCACTTATGCGGCCCGATGCGGCCCAAGCCTGCGATAATCGCCGGATCGTCACCGAAGTGCCGATCGCCGTGCAACTCGCGGAAGTCGCGGCAGATCATTTGGATGTAATCTGACGTTTGCGGCCGCGCAGGGTGACGGGCGACGCGCACGGTATCCCACGGCTTGAGATCGCGATAGAGCTTGGTGAGCAGGCTGTCGCGATTACGCCGCAGACTTTCAAGTTCATCGGCGTAGCTCGCCGCATCGGGGCGCTCTTCAAGCGCGGTGATCTGCTTTTCCAGATCAATCACGGGTTGTTCAAAGGCAAGCGTATAACTGCCGGTGTATCCATTGGCTTTAGCCATGATCGCGAGATTGTAGCGGGAGGCGTCAACTCCCGTGCTGTCCAGCCCGGCGAACAAACGCCTCGTACTGCTCCGGCGTGTCGATGCCGTGGAAATGAGCCTCTGCCACGACCACCGCAATTGAGTGGCCATGCTCCAGCACGCGGAGCTGCTCCAGCTTTTCTGTTCGTTCCAGAGGGGTCTCAGCCAGTGAGACATACACGGGCAGGAACTCGCGTCGATAGACGTACAGACCGACATGCTTGAGCGGCGTGAGGAGTGATGTGCCATCACGATCGAACGGAATGAGCGACCGAGAGAAATACATCGCTCGTCCTCGTCGATCAAGCACGACCTTGACGATGTTGGGGTTCGTTGGGTCTTCACCCGTCGCGAAAGGCGACGCGACGGTACCCATAGGGCAATCGTGATGTTGAAGCAGGTTCGCCACAGCAAGGTCGATTAGATTCGGCTCAAGTTCTGGCTCATCGCCCTGCACGTTCACGATGATCTCTGCACCCAGCGACAGGCACGCTTCGGCGATCCGACTCGTGCCATTGGGATGATCTGAGCGAGTCATCACGCATTCGCCGCCAAAGGCGCGCACTGCATCTGCGATGCGCACATCGTCCGCGGCGATGATGACGCGACTGATTGACGCAGCCTGTCGCGCACGTTCATACACATGCTGAATGAGCGGCTTGCCGGTGCGATCCGCAAGCATCTTGCCTGGAAATCGCGTCGAGCCGAAGCGTGCGGGGATAACGGCAATGGCTTCCATGGTCCCGGCTCAGTCGGAAGCAGGTGCTGAGCCGAGGTCGCGGATAAGCTGGTCGATCTCTTTCCGCTTGCCGCGAATGTCGCGATACGTGATGTTCTTTCTCGCGATGCCGGAGCAGATTTCGAGGGCTTCCTTGGCGAGGTCCATCGACTGCTCTTCTCGTGCCTGCGCGATGAGAGACGCCATGAGGTCATAGCGAATCACCAGTTCGCGATCTTTCTCTGTTACGTCAATCGCATTGATCGCGTCTTTGTATTCAGCAATGGCTTCAGGATGCCAGTTCTCACGCGCGAAGCAGCGGCCGAGCATATGACCTGCACGGACGCGCAGCTTCGGCTCGTCTTTTGCATCCTGAAACTGGCCCATCGCTTCTTCATAGCGGCCCAACTCGTAAAGCACCTGTCCATAGTCGAACTTGCGGTGCCGGTCGGTAGGATACTTCTCGACGCGCTCGCCATATTCTGTGGCTTGAAGCTGCAGAAGCTCGCTTTTCAGCTTTCTGAACTGCGCACGGAGCGCCTCGTCCTCGCCGTTCGCTTCAAGCTGTTCGTGCAGTTTGCGAAGTTTGCGCGACATGATTTCGATTTTGATGTCGCCGGCGAGCATGCGGAAGCGATATTCGTTTGTATCCGCAAATCCCTTCATGTACACATCGAAGGCGAGTTGCAGCGATTCACGATCGCCTTTTTTCTTAAGCTGTTGACCGTACTGGTTGATCGCGTCGGGCAGCGTCGGCGTCTGCTCGTAGGCGGCCTTCGCTCGTTCAAAGAGACGCTCTTCAACAGACTGGCCGCCGGAGATGGATTCGGATTCAATCAGTTCTCGCTGCTTGTCAGCGTCCTTGATGAACTTGCGGAAGCCGCCTTCCTGTCCTGCGGATTGCTCATAACCGCCCTGATCCATGGCTCGCTGCGCGGAGATGTCTTTAATCTCGTGGGCAAGGTCGTTGTCAGTCGGATCGAGTCGCAGGGCCTCTTCGCCCGCTGCGATGGCCTGATCCCACGCGGCGACTTCCTTGAAGAGTTCTTTCGCCTGAAGTAGAACTGACTTAGAGACTTTCTTCTGGTTGCGCAGCAGCGCGAGCACGCGGGGTGCAATCCAGTGGCCATACTCGCGCTGGCCTGCCTTGACGGCGGCATCAAGCGTTTTGATGGCCAGGGTGGCATTGCGAAGGTCTTTCATCCAAGCAAATTCCGCGGCTGCGAAGCGTGCCACGGGATGACTGCCGGAGAGTTCGCGAAGCTCCTTGCTGCTGGCGGGCTTGCCCCCTTTGTTCATGTACTTGACGGCTGCCTCAAGCATGCCTTCGTGCGCGCTCATGCTTTCGGGGTCAAGTTTGATCCCGTTTGCATACATCGAAAGCGCGCCTTCAAAGTTGAAGGTGTCAGCGTAGGTTTTGGCATGTTCGAACCACTTGCGCGCCTTCTCAGGCTGTGGCTCGAAGTCGCCTGCACTGCTGGGTGCAGCATCGTTGCTGCTTCCGCCGCCAGCGTCGGCAGGCTGATCGTCGCTCTTCTTACGTCTGAAGAATGGCACCGATAATGATCCTCTGTTCCGTCTGGAGAAAGTTCGTAGCCGCCATCTCAATGGTTCCCGCGAGGCGAACCGTCGGATTCTGCAAGGTACGTCCGCGCGCGATCCGGGTCAATGAGCGGGAAGCCCCGTGGCTCTGGCAGCCGCCGGGTCCGCCGCATAGCATAGGCCGCATGCCTGTCGATCCGGCCCAGCTGCGAATCGTTCGTTATCCAGACCCGGTTTTGAAGCGCAAGGCCGCCCCGGTCGAGCGAATTGACGATGAGGTTCGTGCTGTCGCTGCGCGCATGATCGAACTCATGCACGAAGTGAACGGTCTTGGGCTTGCAGCTCCTCAGGTCGGGCTGAGTTGGCGAATGTTTGTCGTGGCTGGGGCAGCTTGGGATCAGCCGGACGCGCCCGATCAGACATTCATCAATCCTGAAATTCGCTTTACGGATCGCTCCATGGAGCCGCATGAAGAGGGATGCCTGAGCCTGCCTGGCATTCATGTTGATGTGCGGCGGCCGGTGGGTGTGGAATTGCGAGCCACAACACTGGATGGAGAGGACATTGTGATGCAAAGCTCGGATTTCATTGCGCGCGTCTGGCAGCATGAGTTCGATCATCTGGATGGCGTACTCATCATCGATCGAGCAACGCCGATGGCGCGTTTGGCCACCCGCCGAGCGTTGAAGGAGCTTCGCGCTGAGCACGGCTGAGCGGCACTGCGCCACGAATACCTCGCAAGGCCAATCTGACCCATGCGTATCGTCTTTTTCGGCTCCGGCGAGTTCGGTTTACCCACCCTCAAGCGGCTGGTTGAATGTCATGACGTGGCGATGGTCGTGAGCCAGCCGGACCGACCCGCGGGCCGTCATCGTCAACTCACGCCGACACCGATTGCACGTTTCGCTCAGGATGAGAGGCTTCTCGTCTTCAAGCCGGAGAAACCAAACGAGCCTGAGGCCGTCCGTCGTGTACATGAGATTTGCGCGGATGCGTATGTGGTGATCGCGTATGGCCACAAAATTGGCCCGGCACTACTTGGAGAGACGTTCGCCATCAATCTTCATGCCTCGCTTCTGCCGAAATATCGCGGCGCGGCTCCCATTAATTGGGCGATGATTCACAATGAACCGACGACAGGCGTCAGTGTGATCACGCTTGCACAGCGAATGGACGCAGGGACCATTCTGGCACAGCGCGAAACGTCGATCGACCCCTTGGAGACAGCAGGGGAACTGCACGATAGACTCGCTGCTCTCGGTCCTGAGGCGGTATCAGCCGTGCTCGATCAGCTTGTGTCTGGCTCAATCAAAGGGGTCGAGCAGGATGAATCCCAGGCGACACCCGCGCCAAAGTTGAGCAAATCAGACGGCGCTTTGCAGTTCGACGCCCCTGCTGAGGCGGTGCGTGCGAGAATCCACGGGCTTACCCCGTGGCCAGGTTGCGCGATTCGGATCGAAGGCAAGGAAGTCAAACTGATTCGCGTGCGCAATGTGGCGGAGCGATCTGCTACTGCGGTGCCTGGCTCGCTCTCGCCCGCGGGGTTGATTGCCTGCGCGCCAGATGGCGGCAGCATTCAAATTCTCGAACTTCAGCCAGCGGGCGGGAAGGTGATGTCTTTCAGTGATTACAGTCGCGGCCATCCTGTAGAGGCTGGTTCCATGTGCGAGGCGTTGTGAACTGGATTGCTCGAACACTTTGGGATTTGATCTCGCGTGCCGAGAAGCCGCGTGGCGAACGCGCCGCCTCGGCTGCGCCGGTGCAGAAAGCGTCTGCCAAGTCGAAGCGTGAGAAACATGAACCAACTCGTGCAACGCCGATGCAGCAGCGATATGACGCGCTTGTTGTCGAGATGAAGCGAACCTATGGCGTGCGCGTGCGCAAGTGGCGGTCCAGTTCATCCGGCTGTGCATGGGAAGTGAAGTACGACAACGGCAGCCTTCGAAGATTGATCGAGTCTCCCTATCCAAAGGGGCCGATGAGTTGTGCGATCTTCCTGCATGAGATTGGCCATCACGCCATCGGTTTTCGCACATACAAGCCGCGCTGTCTGGAAGAGTATCACGCCTGGAAGTGGGCCTTGGAGACAATGGAAGAGCGTGGGTTCAATGTTACCGACGCGGTGCGCAAGCGAATGCATGATTCGCTTCGGTATGCAGTTGCAAAGGCAAGGCGGAGAGGCTTGCAGCATCTGCCCGTTGAGTTGCTTGTGTATCTTCAAGCAGAGCAAAAATGAGCGCGACCCGCTTTCGCGGGCCGCACCCAACCGTGAGAGAGTGGTCAGACAAGCACGTCGATCAACGTGCCAAGGTTTGTGATCTGGTAGCTCTGTCGAAGGTGAACAACGCGCTCCGGCGGGAGTTCGCTTTGTGGCATCGCAGTGATGTCGCCGATGCTTTGAACCGCGTAAATGGGCCGCGATGTTCGAGGCAAGGCGGGGTCCTGCAACCGATCCACGCAGGATGAGCGGAACGAGTCGGTCCGATCGCATTGGGAAGGCGGTAGCGGCCCGGCTGCGTGTTCGCATAGCGACCCCGCAACCGGACGCAGACAAGCCGGTGGCCATGCCTGTGGGATGGAATCTCCGCAGATTCTCACGGATGACATCACGCATCAGCCGTGCCGCGTGGTGCGAAGCGTTACTCTGGGGGGCCGCGTCGTGCGGTTTCGTCGGGGACTGCCGGTAATCACTCGCCCTTCGCCCTCAGAATCGGCATGCTCGCCTATCCTGTCGCCTTTGGCTGATGGGACGGTCTGTGCGGGCATGATGCACACAGGCAACGCTCCCCCCGATTGGCGTCGTCTTCATGCATCAACCGTTGCGCACCGAGGAACTGGATTACGACCTTCCTGCCGGGCTGATCGCCACCCGGCCGGCTGAGCCGCGCGATCATGCGCGAATGATGGTGCTGCGGGCGGATGGCAGCATTGAGCATCGGCAAGTTCGCGATCTGCCTGACTATCTCAATTCGGGTGATGCTGTGGTCTTCAATACTACAGCGGTTGTTCCAGCTCGGCTGGAAGGCGAGCGGGAAGATACGGGCGGGCATGTGCAGGGTTTGTACCTGGAATCCGCGCCTGCCGACGCGGCAGGTGAGCGTTGGCAGGTCATGCTCCGCAGCGGCAGCCGCCTGCAGCACGGGCGGCGAATCGTGCTTTGGACGGCTTCAGGCGAACGGTCCCCGCACGTCATCGAACTCGAAGCCAAAGTCGGAGCACAATGGATCGTCCGGCTCTGTTCGGATTCATCGACGGAGTCGGTGCTTGCAGAAGTGGGGCGCACGCCGTTGCCACCATACATCCTTCGTGCGCGCTCAGAGACAGCGGTAACACTGTCAGATGCCCAAGACCGCTCGTGGTACCAGACGGTATATGCGGACAGCCGCAGGAAGCTGTCGGTTGCAGCGCCCACTGCGGGGCTTCACTTCACCCCTGAACTTCTCGAACGCCTGCGGGTTGGCGGCGCGGAGCGGTTGGATGTGATGCTGCATGTGGGGGCTGGCACCTTCCAGCCTGTCTCGGCAGCGGTGCTCCAAGACCATCAGATGCACCGTGAGCATTACGAAATCAGCGAACCAACCTACCGACGGTTGCATGACATTGCTGCAAATAGAGGAGCCAGCCCACGCAGGATTCTTGCGGTGGGGACGACGACCGTTCGCACGCTGGAATCACTCCCATCCCAGTGGTCAGCGAGCGCAACTGGGACCTACTTTGGCGAGACGCAACTTCTGATCGCTCCGCCCTACGAGTTTCGGCTCGTGGATGGGTTGCTTACGAACTTCCACCTGCCGCGATCAACGCTGCTGGCGCTGGTGGCGGCCATGACGGGTTTGGAGCGACTCAAGGAAGCCTACGCCGAGGCGATCCGACTGGGGTATCGGTTCTACAGTTATGGCGACGCCATGCTGATCGAACCGCAGCGATGAACGCATGCATTTCTACGCCTGGCGTGCAGAGTCTTCCGATATTCTGAGCGGCATCGCGCTTCCATGACCATGAATCTTGCATTGCTGATCCAGAATCTTCCGGCGAGACTTATCCACGGCTCGGCGGACATTGATATCACCGCCATCACCGAGGACTCGCGCGAGGTCCGTCGGGGGACGCTTTTCATTGCTAGGCAGGGCGAGCGAGTTGATGGAAAAGCGTTTATCCCGCAGGCAGTGTCAGCTGGCGCGGCAG
The DNA here is from genome assembly GCA_035443885.1 of Phycisphaerales bacterium. Lineage (GTDB taxonomy): Bacteria > Planctomycetota > Phycisphaerae > Phycisphaerales > SM1A02 > DAOMNO01. The sequence continues at coordinate 90,452 of DAOMNO010000002.1, read as the reverse complement.
CGGTTGTGGCCGATCGAGTGGTGCAGGTGCCCACCGATACTGCGATGGTCGTCAGCGAAGATGTTCCATATGTAGCGGCCCACATGGTCGAACGATTCATGGGTAAGCCGAGCAGCCGCCTCAAACTGATTGGGATCACCGGCACGAACGGCAAGACCACGACTGCGCATCTTGTCCATCAGATGTTGAACCGGGCAGGGGTCCGATGCGGCCTGATCGGCACCGTGCACGTTGACGATGGTCGCGATGTAACCGTCTCGAATCTGACCACGCCACCCGCTGCGGAACTCAGTCGCTGGATGCGATCAATGGTGGATCATGGTTGTGCCGCGTGCGTAATGGAAGTCTCAAGCCACGCGCTTCAGCAGGAGCGCGTGGCGGGCCTTGCCTTCGATGTGGGGGTATTTACCAATCTGACGGGCGATCACCTTGATTACCATGGAACGATGGATGAGTATTGTGCCGCAAAGGCAAAACTCTTTCAGATGCTTCCTGAACGCGGATGCGCGATTGTGAATGACGACGACTCGTCGAGTTATGCGATGCGGTCGAAATCGCGTGCGCCGGTATGGGGATGCAGTCTTGTTACCGCAAATGCGACGTGTGCAGCGAAGATCAAGTTGCAAACAATCGCAGGCGTTGAAGCCGAGTTTCGCGGGCCGTGGGGTGTCATGGACATCTCACTACCTTTATGCGGCAAGCACAATGTGATGAACGCGCTCGAAGCCGCTGCTGTGGGACATGTTGTCGGGCTGAGCGCAGCACAGATCAGTCAATCGCTTGCTTCATGCAAAGCCCCCCCAGGCAGGCTTGAACCCGTCATGACTGACGGCAAGCCGTACTCGATTTTTGTCGATTACGCGCATACGGATGATGCACTGGACAACGTGCTTTCCACGCTTCGCCCGCTTGTGCCTCAAGGCGGACGGTTGAGGGTGGTTTTCGGCTGCGGCGGCAATCGCGACCCGCAGAAGAGGCCGCGCATGGCGAGTGTGGCGTGCAGACTGGCAGACGACATCATCATCACGTCAGACAATCCTCGAAAGGAAGACCCTGAAGAGATCGTCCGGCAGGTGGCGCAAGGCGTTCCAGCTTCGCACCAAAGTTCAACCACATGCATCGTCGATCGGCGACAAGCCATCTTCGAAGCCGTTTCGCGATGCAGCGCTGGCGATGTCCTGCTCATTGCAGGCAAAGGTCATGAGGACTATCAAATCATCGGCGAGCAGCGACGCCCATTTGATGATCGGCTCGTCGCGCGTGAAGCTCTCGCCCAGTTACACATCAGAGTCGCATCGTGAGTACGTTCAGAATCGATAACATCGCGACTGTTATGGGAGGCTCATGGCTCCGTCGTCCGCATCCTGATGTCGAATTGAACGGCGTCGGGATCGATTCGCGTGAAGACATGACCCGTCGTGCGTTCATTGCAATTCGCGGTGAGCGGCATGACGGACACGATCATGTCCTTGCTGCCGTTCGCGCTGGTGCGCTTCTTATCATTGTTGATCGAAAGCCCGATGAAACGGTGCTGAATCATTGCGCCGAAGCTGGCGTGTTGCTTGTCGAAGATTGTCGAAAAGCGATGGCGAGGCTGGCGCTCGCGCATCGGCGCAGTTTGACAGCGACGAAGGTGATTGCAGTAACAGGATCAGCGGGAAAGACAACAACCAAGAGGCTGATTCATGCGGCGCTGTCGAAAGCGATGCACGGTTCGTGCTCGCCCAAGAGTTTCAACAACGAGATCGGTGTGCCGCTCACCCTGCTGGCCGCCAATCCACGGGATCGATACCTCGTGGTGGAAGTGGGCACCAATCATCCCGGCGAGATTGCGCAGCTCGCTCGTATCACAGAGCCGGATATTGCTGTGATTACGATGATCGGCCGCTCGCATCTGGCGGGCCTCGGTTCAGTGGCGGATGTCGCGAAGGAGAAAGCCGCTCTGCTGGCGTATTTGCGAGATGACGGGTGCGCGATTGTGAATGCGGATTCGCCCGATCTCAGGCCGTACCTCAAGCCCTTGGAGAACGTCATTCTCTTTGGCGAATCGAATGATGGAAATCTGCGGCTCACCAATCGCGGGCGCGATGGAGATTCATGGTGGATTGAGATCAACGAGCGATCGCGGTTCCGCCTTGGGCTGCCGGGCAAACACAACGCCCTCAACGCACTTGCAGCGGTGGCTGTGGGACGCAGGCTTGGCATTTCAGATAGCCACATCAGCGAAGGCCTAGCATCGGTTCGGCCCGAAGCAATGCGTCTGGCAGAGGAAGCCATCGCGGGCATCACCGTGTTCAACGATGCTTACAACGCCAATCCTGATTCCACCATCGCAGCGATTGAGACCTTTGCGGAATTGGCGGCGCATGCCTCGCGTCGGCTGGTCATTCTCGGCGACATGCTGGAACTTGGCCATGCAGCGCCAGACCTGCATCGGGAAGTCGGGCGTCACGTTCTCGAAGTGGATCGGCGCTGTCGCATCGAACACGCGGTTCTCGTGGGGCCGCTCTCGGCGTTCACCGCGGAAGCGATTTCACGAGGCTGGCCCATGCCGCGCCTGACGGCAGCGCCGGAACTGACGGAAGAGAGCATGGCGCGGATCGCCTCGCTCATGAGGCCCGGCGACTTCGTGCTCGTGAAGGGGTCGCGAGGCGTCGCGCTCGAACGGCTCGTCGAGTATCTCAAGACCCGCGCAAACGCATCGCTTACAGCTTGATACAAACTGCTGCCCCGTGCTGTACAACCTTCTGCAAATCATGGATTCTTGGCTGGACGACATGGGCTTCATCAAGCTGGTGATGGTGCTGTATCAGCTTGAGTTTCGCGCGTTCTTCGCGGTCGTGTTCAGCTTCATGCTGGTGCTGCTCTTCGGCAAGCGTACGATTGCCTTCCTGCGCAGGCAGAAGATCGGCGATGCACCGGAGTTTTACAACGCCGATGTGAATCGGCTCATGGAATCCAAGGCCGCAACACCCACAATGGGCGGCGTGCTCATCGTCGGGTCGATGCTGCTCACGATTTTGCTCTTTGCAGACCTGACGGAACGCTACGTGCACCTCGCGCTCATTGTGCTGCTCTGGCTTGCAGCGGTTGGTGGTGCGGATGACTGGCTCAAACTCACGTCTGCGCGTCGGCACCCCGGTTCGCGCGAGGGGTTGTACGCATGGGAGAAGCTGCTCTTTCAACTCGGCATCGGATTTGTGGCTGGGTTCTTCCTCTATCGGCACGGTATGTCGTATGAGGCGGGGCATGTACTCAACCTGCCGCTGCAACGTACCTATGTGCCGAAGTCAGAGGGTTTGGTGTTGGAGCAGGGCGTTATTGTGCTTGGCATGATGGCGTTCGTGTTGATCGCCACCATGTTGATTGCAGGTACGTCTAATGCGGTTAATCTGACCGATGGCATGGACGGGCTGGCTGCCGGAACGATGATCGTCGCGTCGTTTGCGATGATGGCGCTCTGTTTTATCGCAGGGCAGGCTGAAGCGGCGCAGACGCTGATGTTCCCGTATCTGCCCGGTGCAAAAGAGTTGATGGTCGTTACTGGCGCAATGGCCGGGGCATGTCTCGGCTTCATGTGGTTCAACTGCGCGCCGGCGCAGGTCTTCATGGGCGACACCGGCTCGCTCGCACTCGGCGGCCTGCTGGCCTATATCGCGGTTGCCATTCGTCAGGAAGTGCTGCTCATCATCATCGGTGCGGTGTACTTTATGGAGATGGGGAGCGTGATGCTGCAGGTCGGCTACTTCAAGTGGACCAAGGGCAAACGCATCTTCCGCTGTTCGCCGATTCATCATCATTTTCATCTCGGCGGCTGGTCGGAACAGCAGGTGGTAACGCGATTCTGGGTGCTGGCAATGGTGTTCGCCATGCTTGCGCTCGTATCGATCAAACTGCGATAGCGGCCCCGGACGTGTGCTACAGATTGACGTGTGGCACCACGCGCTCTGCTGCACTCTCCAGTTCAAAGAATGTGCCGACTGTGAAACCGAACATCGATGCCAGAATGTTCGTGGGGAACATCTGACAAAGCTGGTTCATTTCACGGACGTTGGCGTTATAGAACCGTCGTGCCGCTGCGATACGGTCTTCCGTCAGGGCAAGCTCGCGCTGCAAGGCGAGGAAATGTGTATCAGCCTTGAGCTGTGGGTAGTTTTCAACGAGTGCAAACAGCCGCTTCATGCAGATGAGCATGGCAGATTCGTCCACGGCCTGCGATGCCGCCGAGCCGTGATTCGCCATTGCTTTGTTTCGCATCGCGACGACCTGTTCCAGTGTGTCTCGTTCGTGCTGGGCGTAGCCCTTCACGGTCTCAACGAGGTTGGGGATCAACTCGTATCGCCGCTTCATCTCGACATCAATGCCCGACCAGCTTTCTTTGATGTGCTGCTGCACACGCGCCATGCGGTTGTAATTGGCGACGACCCAGATCGCGGGGATCAGGATCGCGACGACAGCGATGATGATGGGGAGTAGTTCCATGGCGTTGGCCAAGCGTGCAGTGCAAACTCAAGTAGATATCCTCAGTGATTCACGGTTCAACAACAAGTGTAACAGTGGGTCGGCCCGTTACACGCGATTACTGTCCAGTGACGCCTTCACGTGGCGTGGCCAATGATCGAAGAACTCGCTCACCCAGCGATGCATGGCGCGGTATTGCGCCGGTGTCCACTTCGTGCTGCCGTTGCTTACGCAGCAGCGGCCTCGTTCAATATCAATCGTCGGCGGGTCTGTTCGCAAAATGAACTCCATCATCCGCGCGTCGATCACGTCGTAGGCAAACTTTTTGTCAGGCGAGCGAACGTGATATTTTCTGCTGAACTCAGCAGATTCGAAGTTGATATCTGAGAAACCGAATACGCCCGCGATCTTGTCAAAGAAACCCTCACGGCGGATGAGCAGCGGTGGCGCATTGCCGAAGGGAAGTCCGACAATGATGTAGCTGAACGTGTAGGTGCGTGTGCGCCGGTTCTTGCCGCTGCCGGAGGTAACCTTGTACCGGTAGTCCCCCATGCGGCCTGCATATCGGCGGCCTTCTACTTCGATCTCACCATCAAGCGTGTTGTACGCGACGCGGCTGTGCCCTCTGCGGAAAATCTCAAACTGCACGAAGTCCGCATCGCGCGACCAGTCACGGGATGGACTGAATCGCCAGCCGATCTCGTGTGCAAACGCCGCAAGTTCTTCCCTGCGGTGCTGCTCGGCGCGCCACGCGAAATAGCCGCCGATCCCGGCGAGGATCACGACGGCAATGATGATGATGACGGGGAAGAATTCCATGCAGCAGAGTCGGGGTTCTTATTGATTTTGTTCCTTGTTTTTACCGGGAGTGTGAGGACGGCAAATCCGCCACGATTACTGAATCAGAGCCTTCAGCCTGTTGATGCGATCGTGCAACGGTGGGTGCGTGCGAAAGTGACTTGATAACTCGTGGCCCTGGCCTTTCAGCGCGTCCTTCAGTGGATTAACGATGAACAGGTGCGCCGTTGCGCGGTTCGCACCCTTTAGCGGCACTTTGCAGCCACCAAGCTTCTCAAGTGCGCCGATCAACCCCTGTGGATAGCGCGTCAGTTCAACGGCACCGGCGTCCGCGAGGTACTCCCGCTGGCGACTGACCGCAAGCCGAATCAGCGTTGCGAAGAGTGGCGCGAGAATCGCCAGCAGAATTGCGAGCACGAGAAGAATGATGATCGCAGGATTGCCGCCTTGCTTGCCGCCAGATGAGCGGCTCATGCCCCCGCGCCGTCCTGCGCCGCCATAGAAAAACATGCGCAGCATGGCATCACTTGCGAAAACAATGATGCCGACCATGGTGGCCATGAGCATCGCGAAGCGAATGTCGTAGTGACGAATGTGAGCGATCTCGTGCGCCATAACACCTGCGAGTTCATCGCGACTGAGCTGCTGGCGAAGGCCGGTAGTGATGGCGACCGCAGCATGTTGCGGATCGCGCCCGGTGGCGAACGCATTGAGCGCGGGGTCGTCGATCAGATAGACCTTGGGTAGAGGGATACCGCCCGCGATGGCCAGTTCCTCGACGACGTTGAACAATTGCGGGTCGTCTTTCTTTTCGATCGGTCGCGCGCCGGACATGAACAGAATCGCACTGGAGCCGCCATAGAAACTCCACGCGGAGCCGATGGCTGCGATGATGGCGAAAGCGATCGCGCCGAGCAGAAGCGAGGGGAGCAGTGAATCTCCGCCTGCGTAGCCGCCCAATACGCCGCCAAAGACAGCGCCGATCAGCACGAGCAGCAGACCCATGCCGATCATCAGCATTGCGCTTTTACGCTTATTGGCACGAATGAGCGTGTTGAACGTTACATTCGCTGGATACGCGCGGCGCGGCGGGTTTTCGGTGTGAACGACTCCAGACATTCAGATTCACCATCATCAGGAATGAGTTGCATCCCAGCGAGTAACGCGATGGGCCACAGAACACAGAGAGAGCACAGAGTATGGAATAGCCCTGAGGGAGACCGGTGTTCAGTACTCGTATATCAGCGAGATGGTCAGTTGCGAAACTCAGTCGAGATGTCGCCTTTTCGCTTCAGAACGTCTCGTCTTCCTTCGATGTACGCACGTGTGCTGCTGGTAGGTCAAGCGGCAACACTTTTTTCTAGGTTCTCTGCGTGCGCGCCCTGATAAAAAAACTAACTTCAGATTTCAGAACGCCACCTTCGGAGCCTCTCGGTGCGACGGATCGGCGATTTCGAAGAACGGCATCTTCTCGAAGCTGAACAGCCCAGCGATGATGTTGTTGGGGAACACGACCATTGCTTCGTTGTACTGGCCCACGCTGCGGTTGTAGTGCTGTCGCGCAAAGCCGATTTTGTTCTCTGTACTCGTCAGTTCTTCCTGAAGCTGCATGAAGTTCTGATTCGCTTTGAGGTCTGGATAGGCTTCTGAAAGCGCAAACAAGCGGCCGAGCGCCTGGGTGAGCATGTTCTCTGCGCCAACCTGCTGGTCGATGCCTTGCTTGCCAGCATCTACAGCCCGGCTGCGCGCTGCAATGACAGCTTCGAGAGCCTCACGCTCGTGGGACGCATAGCCCTTGACGGTATTGACGAGGTTCGGCACAAGGTCGTGCCGTCGCTTGAGCTGAACGTCAATATCCGACCATGCGGTCTTGGCAGCGATGCGAAGACGCTGGAGCGAATTGTAGATGCCGATGATGAAGAAAATGGCAATGACGAGAACGGCGCCAGCGATGAGAGTTGTGATCATGGTGCCTCCTTCCGTGTGGGTGGACTGGGCGCAACCGCCTTATCCAGATTTTCGGTAGCATCGGTTGCGGATTGCAGGAATGCAAATTTTTCCTCGCGACATGTCTCAACTCCGCCCCGCAAGGACATGTGACAACAAGCCAGCGCCAACACCAGCAGTGCGCCTTACCGGTCAATCGTGAGTCAAAACGTCAGACTGTTTCGACGAGCATGTTCACGCTGTTCCCGCCGCCGAGACACAGGCTGGCGATGCCTCGCTTCGCGCCGGTGCGGATCATCTGATGCAGCAGGGTGACGAGTACGCGAGCGCCGGACCCGCCGATGGGGTGACCAAGCGCGATACCGCCGCCGCAGATGTTGAGCTTCGACTCCGGAATGCCGACCTGTCCGATATTGCACAGCACCTGCGCTGCGAAGGCCTCGTTCAACTCGAAGAGGTCAACGTCCTTCACTGAAAGCTTGTTGCGCTTGAGCAGTTCCTGCAGGCCGAGCGTCGGTGCGTTGAAAATGTCCTTCGGTGCGACGCCAGACGTGTAGTAATCCACGATGCGAGCGATTGGCTTGGCGCCAATTTCCTTCGCCTTTTCCTCGCTGGCGACGAGAAGTGCTGCGGCACCGTCTGAAATCTGCGAAGCATTGCCTGCCGTGACGGTACCCGTTGCAGAGAAAGCCGGGCGCAACTTGGCAAGACCTTCGGGAGTTGAGTCGCCCCGAATGCCTTCATCCTGAGAGACGCCGGGCGATTTTTTATCAAGGCATTGTTCACCTGTGAGCGGCACGAGTTCAGCCGCGAACCAGCCTTCCGCAGTGGCTTTCGCGGCACGCTGGTGCGATTGAGCAGAGAAACGATCCTGATCGTCGCGGCTGACGTTGAACTTCTCCGCAATGTAGTCCGCAGCGTTACCCATGCCGCATCCCTCAAACGCGCAGGTAAGGCCGTCAAACTGCATGTGGTCGATGAGTTTGCCGTCTCCGAACTTCAGGCCAGCCCGCACGTGCGCGAGATGTGGCGCAGCAGACATGTTCTCAAAGCCGCCTGCGACGACAAGGTGGTTGTCGCCGGCCTTAATAGACTGCGCTGCAAGCATGACAGCCTGCAAGCCTGAGCCACACACTTTGTTGATCGTCTGTGCGGAAAGCGTTTCGGGCAGGCCCGCTTTCAACCCAGCCTGCCTCGCGGGATTCTGCCCCAGACCCGCTTGCAACACGCACCCCATGATGCACTCGTCAACGTGATGTTTTGCAGTTGGTGCACTCTTCAGGACGGCATCGATTGCATACGCGCCGAGTTGAGGCGAAGGGACGCGGGAGAGGCCGCCGAGGAATCGACCGATGGGGGTCCGTTTGGCGGCAAGAATGACAGGCTGGGGCATGGTTCGCAGGCTCCGAGTGATGTTTGCAGTCGTTGGGGAAAGCACGGAATGATAGCGGAGAATCGCAACCGTAGAGGCAGCCTGATGCGGTACAATCTAGGATGAAAGGCGGGCTGTGAATGTCTCATATTGAGCCGAATCCTGTTGAAGCGACAACCAAGAGTCGCAACGAGAGCCGTCGCTACACGCGCGACAACCTGACCTCGCTTCAGAGCCATATTCTGAACGAGGAATCGCGCTTCCCCGGCGCGACCGGTGAGCTTTCATGGATTCTTTCCGCCATCTCACTCGCTGGGAAAACCATTGCCAACAAGGTTCGTCGCGCTCGTATCGAAGATGTGCTTGGCGCGCATGGCGACAAAAACGTGCAAGGCGAAGAGCAGCAGAAGCTGGATGTGATCGCCAATGAGATCATCATGCGATGCCTTGGTGATCGCGCCAATATTGCGGTGCTGGCCTCTGAAGAAGACGAAGAGCCGACCATTCTTCGCACCGGGCGCGAAGGCGGCCGATACTGTGTGCTGTTCGACCCGCTCGATGGTTCATCGAATCTGGATTTCTGTGTCGGCGTCGGCACCATATTCACGATTCTTCGTAACGATCCGACTATTCCCGGCGCGCGTGAAACGCTCCGCCAGCGAGGCTCCGAGCAGGTGGCAGCCGGGTACATTCTGTACGGCTCTTCCGTGGTGTTCGTGCTGACCACCGGCAATGGCGTGGACATGTTCGTCCTCGATCAGTCCATTGGCTCGTTTGTGCTCGTTGAGCGCAAGATCAAGATGCCCCGCGCGAACAAGATTTACTCCATCAACGAGGCGTACGCAGACCAGTTTCCTGATGGGTATCAGAAGTACCTGGGCTGGGCGCACCAGAACGGCTATTCCAGCCGCTACATCGGTTCAATGGTGGCGGATATCCACCGCACGTTGCTGCTGGGCGGGGTGTTCCTTTATCCGCCGACGAAGAAACATCCTGAAGGCAAACTCCGCCTGATGTACGAAGCGAATCCGATGGCCATGATCATGGAGCAGGCGGGTGGCAGGGCGATTTCATCGGGGCCGACAGGCAACATCCGCACGTTAGATATTCTTCCGGATGACCTTCATCAACGCACAAGCGTGCTCATGGGCAGTGCGGATGAAGTGGATCAAGTCATGAAGTGGCTTTAGCTTCGGTTCGATCTGAAGCGGGGCTATCTGGTGCTCCGCCGAGGTTGTGGAAGCCCGTCAACAGTCCACAGCATCACAAGCGAGCCGCGCAAACGCGGTGGCAGCAGTGCGAGAATAATGAGTCTCGCCAGCGATCGGCCGAGCATCATGCCGATGAGCACGGGAATCAGTCCGATCGAGATCATCAGAAGCGCGGTTGGTCTGCCGATGAGTAAATAGGCTGCATCCTCAAGGTCAGTGGGGCCCCAGGCAGTTACCATCGAAGCGCCGACAAGCCAGTACATGAAACACACGCCGCCAATCGCAAGCACGACCAGCGGGAACCATCGGCGTCGAACGTGCGGCAGGCACAACGACCAGACGAAGCCATAGGCAGCAAATGGGATGAGCACGAGCACCCATTGCCGCAATGCGCGCCAGTTCACATTGCTGACCAGCCCGCCGCATTCGTGAAGGAGCGCAGCGTGATTTTGCTGATCCCACCAATCCGCGATGATCGGCGTATAGCGTGAATACTGGCTATCGCGTCTCATGCCGCCCCAGCTTGGGCGTTGTGGAACCTCACGCTCGTTTTCAATCGCCCATTGTTCCTGTTTTGCGCCAAGTTGATTAACCATTGGATCAATCGACTCATCGGCAAGAGCAAATGCGCTGGCGACCATTGGAATCGGCGGACCGAACAGCAGCGTGAGTATCAGCACAAACCAGAGAGCCGCAAGAACGACTCCCCAGCGTCCTGCCCATCGCCCCAGCAGTGGGTACTCTTGAATCGAGGCGACTGTGCCGCATTCGGGACAACGAACGATCAACATGTTGTAGTGCGATTCACGAATGACGAATTGTCCGACAAGGTTGTAGCCGCAACGATCGCAAAGGCGGTCGCCGATGAGCGTTGAGACGCGCTCATCGGTGGCGGGCTGAGGAACTTCCGTTGCGTTGTGCTCGTTCGTCATCGTCCGACTTTCCTTCGGCGGAGTCGCTGCCGTCTTCGGCGCCACTGCTTTCTTTGGGAAAGTTGTCCTGCTCGTATCAAGATTGTGCCGAGCGGAATCGCAGTGAGGGAGATGAGCCACATCAAACCGAACGCTACGAGGGCCATTTCGCCAATTGGCGCACCGACACCCTGGCTCAGCCCCACGCCCGATGGCCCCCATCGAATAAGCGAGATCAGAAACGGGAAAATCCAGCCGACCCCGATAATCCACCCTGCCCAGGCCAACCACTGTGCTTTGTACCGCCAATGTGCGAAAGCCGCACTGAGCCACATACCAGTCATCATGGGCAAGACGATGAAGGAGAGCACGACCATCACTTGGTGCCGCTCCCAGAACTGTTCAATAGAAATCCGCTCCAATCGATTGGCTGTTCCTCGCGCTGTCCAAATTGTCAGCAATGTAAAGATGAGCAGCAGCAGCAAACGAGAACCCAATGCTTTAATGACATTGGCCACACGCAGTGTTGTTCGCCAAGCGCGGTCGATGGGATGACGACGCCGTACCGACGCAGTGCCGCAGCAGGAGCATGTAACAAGGCGCAATCCGTAGTGCGGCTCTCGTGCGGGTCGCTGCCTGGCCAGATCAAGGCCGCATCCGGTGCAAATGTGCGCCATCGACATGGCGAAACTGTATCTTGATAGGACGCTTCAGGCGACTGTCGCTAGATGGAACTCATGCTGGCGCGAAGTCGAGCGATGGCCTGCGGAATAACCCGAAGAGCGGAATCAATTTCGGTTACAGTCGTATCTCGCGAAAGGCTGAACCGTACGGAGCCGTGCGCTCGCTCTTCTGGAATTCCCATGGCGAGCAAGACAGGTGATGGGTCAAGCGAGCCGGACGAACATGCCGCACCGGCGGAGGCGTACACCCCGCGTTCGGAGAGCAGCAGAAGAATCGCTTCCGCCTCAAGACGCGGGAACGCGACATTAGACGTATTCCAGAGACGCGTTGTTTCAGGTAAAGCAGCGCCATTGATGCTGGCATCTGGCACAGCAGAAAGGAGCGACTGCTCAAAGCGATTGCGCAAGGCCTCAAGCGAAGTCCGTGCGTGGTCGTTTGCCAGCCATTCAAGAGCAAGCCGTGCGGCTTCACCCATGCCGACGATGCCGGGCACATTCTCCGTACCGCCTCGCCGCTCTCGCTCATGTGGTCCGCCGGTGATTTGAGGCAAGACTCGCACCCCGCGCCGCACGAACAGGCCGCCGATACCCTTCGGCCCATGAAACTTGTGCGCCGAGAAACTCATCATGTCGATCGGAAGTGAAGAGACATTCGTCGGCATCTTGCCGACCCACTGCGTCCCGTCGATATGCAGTTTCACACCATGAGAGCGGCAGAGCGAGCCGATCGCTTCAACGGGCTGAATCACACCCGTCTCATTGTTGGCCCAGCCGATCGAAACAATCGCGATGGCATCATGGCGAGATTCGATCAGTTCACGAAGCGGTTCGAGTTGAATAACGCCGTCGATATTCGTTTTCAGCCAGAGAATCTCTGTGTTGTTCTGCGCCCCCAGAGTCTCCGCCGTCTCGCGCATCGCGCTATGCTCAACTTTGTCTGTAACGATGAGGCGACGAGCGGGGATATTGAGTGAGCCGCGCAGAGCGAGATTGATGGACTCTGTTCCGCCGGAGGTGAAGATCAGTTCACGTTCGCCGCAGCCAATGAGCTTACAGACGGTTTCTCGCGCGAGTTCAACCTGCTGCCTTGCGATCTGCCCAGCGCGGTGGACGCTGGATGGATTCGCCCAGCCTTCGCGCATCACGCGGGCCATCGCTTCAATCACGGAAGGAGCTGGCTGCGTCGTCGCGTTGTTGTCAAGGTAAGTCACAGTTGTCTTCGAAGGATAGTTCCGTACAAATCGAAAGCAATCAGGAATCGTTATTGCTCAGTGAAGGCACGGGTTCGCTCAGGTCGCGGTGCTTCCGCACGTGTTCTCGCGCTGCATGAAGCGCAGCGACGCGACCGGCCCGTTCGTCAACCGTCAACATGCCGATGACACCGCCGATGAAGAAGATCGCGCTCGATGCCACGACCCACTTCATGCCCCGTGCGGGGTCATCAGGCGAAGCGAAGATACGTTCAACAAAGAAGGCGGCTCCCAAGCCGAGAATCGTCGAGGTCTTCCAACTGAGGCCGTAGAAACCAAAGAACTCCGCTGATTTATGCGGAGGACTGAACAGCCCGACCATTGCGCGACTGGCGGTGCCGAGCATACCGAGGCCGAATCCCACGCCGCCGCCGATCGTCCAGAAAAGAAATCGCCACTCTTCACGGATGAACGCCGCAGCGATCATGACGACAATCCATAGCGCGAGCGCGATGAGAATCGTGTTGCGCGTGCCGATGCGATCCTGGTATCGCCCGGTGGCGAACGCGCCGACAATGGCAGAGATGGTGAGGATAGTGATGTAAATGGCCAGTTCGCGCTCATTCATGTTGAACAGTGTTCGTGCGATCTCGCCGCCGAACCAGATGATGATTGACGTTCCTGCAAGGTAGAACGTCATGATGATGAGGAAGCGAAACAAATGGCGGTAGTGCTTGAGCGAGCGGAACGTTGAGGCCACTCGGTGAAAGCCAACCGTCAGCAGGCTTTGGCCCTCAGGGAGCTGTTCCGCAAGTTTGCGCTCGCGCAGCAGGATGAACGTAGGCAGCCCTGCTGCGAGGAAAAACAACGCAGCCCACACGCAGACAAGCCGAAAACCAGTGGGACCATCAAAGAAATACACCACGACCGCAGCCCCGCCGAGGCAGAGCAAACCGCCGACATAGCCGAGCGTGAACCCGAAAGCTGAAACTTTGCCCATGTCTCGATGCGCTGCGAGTTCAGGCAGAAACGCGCCGAGGAAGTTTTCTCCGGTTGCGTAGAAGACGTAACCCGCGATGAACAGGACCATCGCGAATGCGACCGCGCCGGGGGTAATAAGCCCCAACGCAGCGGTCAGCAGAACACAGCCGAGATACGTTGTCAGCAGCAGTCGTTTTTTTGCACCGGAGAAGTCGGCCAGTGCGCCGATGACCGGTGAGATGATGATGACCAGCGTTTGCCCGATGATGCCAGTGAGGGACCAGAGCTGGCGGCCCATTGATTCGTCATCCACCACAACGTGGTTGACGAAGTAAAGTTGGAACATCGTGGTGAGGATGACCAGCGTGAATGCCTGGTTGGCGAAGTCGAACATCGCCCAGCCGAAAACTTCCTTGTTGAGCCACGATGGATGCTTCATCTTGATGGAGTGTCTGAAAAAAGCCCACGGACGGCAATCCGTGGGCTTTGATCAGTTCGCGCGTGAAGCGCGGCAAGTGCGGCTGAGAGGAGTCGAACCTCCACGGGATTTTACTCCCACTAGAACCTGAATCTAGCGCGTCTGCCAATTCCGCCACAGCCGCATCGGTTGGGGGGAAGAGCGGTGATGATATCACGAGGGCCGTTTCCGTCCAGCGGTCCAGCGCGGTTTTGCGGCCTCATTGCGGGGGTTGACCGTGATCCACGTCTCGGCGACGCTGCCGCCTATGCGGATTCTCTCAGAGCCGGGCGACCTGGCGAAAGTGCTCGGGCATCCACATTCAGCGGCATGCTCGTTTGTTCCGACGATGGGCGCCTTGCACGAGGGACATCTGGCGCTGGCACGTCGGGCGGCCGAGCTTTTTCGACCGGTCGTGATGAGCATTTTCGTCAATCCGACGCAGTTTGCTCCGGGGGAAGATTTTGATCGTTACCCACGCACACTGGATGCAGATGCTGCGCTAGCGAAACAGGCTGGCGTGGACATCATCTTCACCCCCACCGTGCAGGGTGTGTATCCGCAAGGGCCATCGGCAGGTTTGGGCATCAGGGCGGTTCCTTCGGTTGCACATGCACCCGGGCTGGAAGAGGCGTTTCGCCCCGGTCATTTCGGCGGCGTTTGTCAGGTGGTAGCGCGGCTCTTTGATCTGGTGCGTCCCGCGGTTGCCGTCTTTGGCGAAAAAGACTACCAGCAGCTTCGCGTCATTGAGCAACTCGTGGAGCAGGAATACCCGCGATGGGGTGAGATGCGAATCGAGCGGCTCGAGACTGTGCGCGAGCCAAGTGGATTAGCCATGAGCAGCCGCAATCGTTACATGACGGAGCCGCAGCGCGAGCAGGCGCTCGGTCTGTCCAAAGCACTCTACGCTGCCCAGCGGGCGAGTGGTCCGTACGAAGCCGAAGCGGTGATGGATGCGATTCTGAAATCGCATGGACTGCGGGTGGACTACGCGGTGGTTCGGGACGCAACAACGCTCCAGCCAATGACGACACGTAGCGGTTCTGCTCGTGCTCTCATTGCAGCAAGGTTGGAAACCGTTCGATTGATCGACAATATGGCGATCCGCTTCAGCGATCGTTGATCGCTCCCGATTGGCGGAGCAGGGGCAGGTGCGGTTATCGTGGCGGCTGTGGCTGGACAAACCAGCATCCTCGTCTTCGGCGGCACGTTCGATCCGCCACATCTGGCGCATGTGGAACTTCCGCGCCGTGTTGCGCGCTCCATTGGGTGCGGTCGAATCATCTACATCCCAGCAAGGCTCAACCCGTTGAAAGCGGATTCCCCGCCGACTGCGAATCACCACCGTCTCGCCATGCTGCGGCTTGCCTTGGACGACGAGCCGAATGTCGAGATCAGTACGCTGGAATTGGATCGGCCAGGACCGAGTTACATGGTTGACACACTCGATCTTCTTCGTGAAGTGATTGGTGAAGAGCCAAAGCTGCGCCTGTTGATTGGCGCAGATCAGGCGGTGGAGTTTCACCGCTGGAAGAACTGGCGGCGTGTGGTTGAGCAAGCAGAGCCTGTCATCATGCTCCGCCCGCCATGGGATGAGGCATCGCTGCGCCGTCGGCTTCGCACTGTACACGATGAGGAAGAAACGAACCGCTGGATGTCGCGCCTCGTGCGCGTGCCTGAAGTGCCAACAAGCTCTTCAGAGCTGCGCGAACAGTTGCGGAAGCGAGCGGATACCGATGCGATGCTTGACCCGCGCGTCATCGATTACATCGAAGCGCACGGACTGTACGCTGACTGAGCGAAGTCAGTGTGATGACTCCATCGGCGGGCATGTGCAGAACAGATTGCGGTCGCCGTAGGCTTGGTCGATGCGTCCGACGTGCGGCCAGAACTTGTGTTCACGGACCCACGGCAGGGGATACGCAGCCTGCTCTCGCGAATACGGATGCGACCACGAATCCGCCAGCAGCGAGCCGACGGTGTGCGGTGCGTTCTTCAGCACATTGTCTTTGCGGTCTGCCTGACCCTGTTCGATCGCGCGAATCTCTTCGCGAATCGCAATCATCGCTTCACAGAAGCGATCCAGTTCACCCTTGGTTTCGCTTTCCGTCGGTTCGATCATCAACGTGCCGGGTACGGGGAAGCTCATTGTGGGCGCGTGGAAGCCATAGTCCATCAGTCTCTTGGCAATATCTTCGACGCGAATATCAGCGGATTTCTCGAACGGTCTGCAATCAAGAATGAACTCATGCGCGACGCGGCCTGTAACACCCGAGTAGAGAACGTCGTAATGACCTTCGAGTCGCTTGGCCATGTAGTTGGCGTTGAGGATGGCGACCTGCGTGGCGAGCGTGAGGCCGGGGCCGCCCATCAGGGCGATGTACACCCATGAGATGGGCAGAATGCTTGCGCTGCCCCACGGTGCTGCGGAGACAGCCCCGACGGCGCTGCCATTCTCCAGCGGATGACCCGGAAGGAACGGCACGAGATGCGCCGCGACGCCGATCGGCCCCATGCCAGGCCCGCCGCCACCGTGCGGAATGCAGAATGTTTTGTGCAGGTTGAGGTGGCACACGTCTGCCCCGATGTCTCCCGGCCTGCACAGACCGACCTGCGCGTTCATGTTCGCGCCGTCCATATACACCTGTCCGCCATGTGCATGGATCACGTCGCACACTTCGCGAATCTGCGGCTCGAACACGCCGTGTGTGGAAGGATACGTCACCATCAATGCGCCGAGGCGGTCTGCATGTTGAGCGGCCTTCGCCCTCAGGTCTTCAAGATCGATGTTGCCGTGTCGGTCGCAACCGACAACGACGACCTGGAAGCCAGCAATGACCGCACTGGCGGGATTCGTGCCATGCGCAGAAACCGGAATCAGGCAAACATCGCGATGCATGTCGCCGCGCGATTCGTGATAGCCGCGAATGGCCAGCAGACCCGCGTACTCGCCTTGCGAGCCGGCGTTCGGTTGAAGTGAGATGGCTGCGAAGCCGGTGATCTCGGCCAGCCATGCTTCCAGACCGCGGAAGAGTTCGAGGTAGCCCTGCGCCTGATCAAGCGGTGCGAAGGGGTGCAGCCGCCCGAACTCAGGCCACGTTACAGGGATCATCTCGCTTGTGGCGTTGAGTTTCATCGTGCACGAGCCGAGCGAGATCATCGAATGCGCGAGCGAAAGATCACGGCTTTGCAATCGCTGCATGTAGCGAAGCAGTTCGGTTTCCGAGTGGTGCGTATTGAATACGGGGTGCGTCAGGAAATCGGTGGTGCGGGCAAACGCGCCGAGGCGATTGACGGGCTGACGTGAAGCATCGCGCCGGCTCAGGCCGCCGAACACATTGAGCAATGTTTCCACATCGCTGACGGTTGTCGTTTCATCAAGCGTGATGCAAATGGTGTCGCGAGAAAACTCCCGCAGGTTCATGCCGCGATCGCGCGCTGAGCGAATCACAGCTTGAGCGTCGCCGTTGACGCGCACGCGAAGCGTATCGAAGAATGGAGTGTCGGCGACATGATGGCCTGCTTCAGTCAGCGCACCGGCCAGTATGGATGTGAGCGTGTGAACTCGTCGCGCGATGCGTTTGAGTCCTTCCGGTCCGTGATACACGGCATACATGCCCGCCATGATGGCGAGGAGTACCTGAGCGGTGCAGATGTTGCTTGTCGCGCGCTCTCGCTTGATGTGCTGCTCGCGCGTCTGCACCGCCATACGGAAAGCGGTGTTGCCGTGAACGTCGTACGAGACGCCAATGAGCCGTCCGGGCATTTTGCGGACGAATTCTTCGCGCGTCGCCATATACGCGGCATGCGGTCCGCCGAAGCCCATCGGAATGCCAAAACGCTGCGTCGAGCCGACCGCGATATCCGCGCCCCATTCGCCGGGAGGTTTGATGAGGGTAAGCGCAAGAATGTCAGCAGCCATCACGACAAGGCCGCCATGTTCGTGCGTTTGTGCGACCAGCGATGCGTAATCAACAATGCGGCCATCAGTGGTGGGGTACTGAAGGAGAACGCCGGCGATATCTGAGGTTCCAACGCCTGCGGATTCGAGTCCTTGGGTCAGTGGATCGAACTGTTTGATTGCGATGCCCACTGACTTCGCGCGGGATTTCATCACAGCGATCGTCTGCGGGTGACAATCCATTGCGACAAGAAACGACTTGCGGCCCGTAACGCCCACGCACATCGCCATCGCTTCGGCAGCCGCGGTCGCCTCGTCGAGCAGCGACGCATTCGCAATCGGGAGGCCGGTGAGGTCAGCCACCATCGTCTGATAGTTCAGCAGAGCTTCAAGTCGCCCTTGCGAAATCTCAGCCTGATATGGCGTGTACTGGGTATACCAGCCTGGGTTTTCTAGAATGTTTCGTTGAATGACAGGCGGCGTGATCGTGTCGTGATAGCCCATGCCGATGAACGATCGCATTACCGAGTTCTTCTTGGCGATTGCGCGCAGTTCCTGAATGAGTTCAAACTCGCCTCGCGGAACAGCAGAGCCGATCTTCAAAGGTTCGCGCAGTCTGATTGAGTCAGGCACGGTCTGGCTGACCAGATCGTCAAGCGAATCACACTCCAGCGTCTTCAGCATCTGGCGGATCTCATGTGGATCAGGCCCGATGTGGCGGTGCGCGAAGGTATCGCTGGGGTCGAGAACGCCGCCGCCCTGAAGCAATCGCTCTGGATCAATCGACTGCGACTCGCTGCGATGCGGGGACTCAAGCATGACGGGCGTCTCGGGTGCAATCATTCGGGAACCGATCCGTTGGGTGGGCTGGGTGTGAGTGGAGTGCATGGGCGAAAGACTGGGGGAGCGAGGAATGCTGCATGACGGCCCCATGCAAACACGGCAGCCATGTTTGCGATAGTGCAACGGGGATCGATGTTCATGCGGTCGGGCGGCCAATCACTATATTCATCGAATCCGCAGCCAGCAACGCGTCAGGCCGATTGCGGTAGTACGATATGGGGCCAGTTCTCGCCCTGCGACCGCAGCGCGACCCATGAACGAATATCAGGAGTCTCCATGGATAAGCGACCCACCGTACTTCGACGTTCCAATCTCATCCTCGCTTCGGTTCTCATTGGCAGCGGAACATGGGTGGCCTGTGCCTCAATGGACGCTTCCCGCCGGGGCGACGACCCAGTTCATCCGGCTGAAGTACGGGGTACGAGGCAAGGTACAGTCGTTAACGCTCCGCTGAACGTCATCAGTTTCTCACCTGAAAACACTGCGGTGCGGGTCGATGCGGAAACCGTCGATCTCCGTCAGATCTTTGAGGACATCGGCCCGATCGCCACACTGTGGTATCAGCACGTGCAGACGCTGGCCAACCCGTTCTTTGAGGGGCGTGTGCCCGAATCGCGCGGCATGGAACTGGCGAAGGAGTATGTGGAGTTCTACTACAAGCAGTACGGCTTGGAGCCTGCGTTCCCGGTGGTTACGGAAACGCCTGGCGGAGCGGTTGAGACGTCGGCCAATTGGATCAGCTATCGCCAGCCTTTCAGCTTCAGCTCAGGCGGTGATCGAATGAGGCCCCGCGTCAGTGAAGTTCAAGTCGCTCTCAACGGACAGGATTTGCGGGAGCGAACCGATTTTGCCGTACTTGGCGTTTCTGGCAGCGGTCGCCTGACGGCCCCCGTGAGCTTCGTTGGCTATGGCATCACGGATGGCGAGGGCGGGTACACCAGCTTTGATGACGACACAGACCTGACTGGCCGCATCGCGATGGTCTTTCGCTATGAACCACTGAACGAGGGCGGCACAAGTCAGTGGGCGACTCAACGTTTCAGCACCCATGCGAATATCGCCAACAAGTTGCGGAATCTCCGTGAGCGCAATGCAGCAGGCATCATCCTCGTGAATCCGCCCGGAGCGGTTGATGGAGCGAGCGGCCTAGAGTCGATTACGCGGAGCAGCCAGTTCGGCCCGCCCCTGACGATTCCGGTCATTCAAATGACTCCGGATGCGGCGGAGAGGATTCTTGCCAAAGCCGCGCCGGAAGCGGGCAATCTGCTTGCGTGGCGACGCAAGGCGGATAGCGGAGAGGCGACGACGGTTCATTTGCCTAACAGCGCGCAGGTAACACTCGCGTGCACCGTAACGCGAGGCGGCGCGCGGGCGGGAATCGAAACCGCCAACGTCGGCGGCGTGCTGCGCGGCAAGGGGCGATACGCCAATGAATGGATTGTCATCGGCGCACATCTGGACCATGTCGGCATGGGTCAGTTTGGTACCTCGCCTCAGTATCGCGGCCAACTTCATCCCGGTGCGGATGACAACGCATCGGGCAGCGCGGGCCTGCTCATTCTGGCGAAAACGCTCTCCGAGGCGTATGCCAAAGCAGATAAAGACGCGAATCTCCGCTCGATTCTTTTCATCGCGTTTAGTGCGGAAGAGTCCGGCCTGCACGGTTCGCGCTATTACGCCAACAATCCCACTGTTCCGCTTGATTCCATCAGTTGTCTGCTCAACATGGACATGATCGGCCGCGTGCGGGATCGAAGTGTTTCAGTGCTCGGCGTCGGCACGGCTGCGGAGTTTGATCGAATCCTTACCCCGCACTTCGAAAGCAGCGGGTTGACGGTCGCCGTGAGCCAGTCCGGCAGCGGCCGCTCTGATGATGCGAGTTTCCACCGTGTCAATGTGCCTGCGGTGCATTTCTTCTCTGGCATGCATCCGGAGTATCACGCGCCGTCTGACAAGGCGTACACCGTCAATCCGGCCGGCGCACGCGATGTGCTGCTGATGATTCATGACATCACGATGGACATCGCTGCCCAGCCGCGAACGCTCACGTGGTCGGTTCCCGGTCAGGCTCGCACCGAGGATCGCGGCTACGCGCCAGTTCGGCTTGGTATTCGCCCTGGCATGGGTGATGAAGGTGCGGCGGGCGTGCTGGTGGACGAAGTTTCCATCGGAACAAGCGCTGCGGATGCAGGCATCCAGCGCGGCGATGTCATCATCGCGTGGGATGGCGAGCCGCTTGATGGCATGAGAGGTCTTTTTGAGAGCCTTCAGAAGCACAGGCCCGGCGATGTAGTCAAGCTGACCGTGATTCGCAACAGCGAGGAAATCGTCATTGATGTGACGCTCAAGTCAGGTGAGTAACGCGACGCACGTCAATAGTTCGGTGTCGGTGCGCGGAACTCAGCGAGGTTCACGGAACGGAACCACTCGATCGTCTGTTGCAGACCTTGACGCAATGGCACAGTCGGCGACCAGCCGAGTTGTGTTTGCGCTCGAGTAATATCCGGCTTGCGCTGCAGTGGGTCATCCTGAGGCAGCGGCCTCGCATTGACGATGATGCGCGATGAGGAGCCGGTCAGTTCGACGACCATCTCCGCAAGTTCCCGAATGGTGAACTCGGTCGGATTGCCGAGGTTGATCGGCCCCGTTATTTCTGCGGAACTGTCCATGAATCGCAGAAATCCGTCGATCAGGTCATCGACATAGCAGAACGAGCGAGTCTGCGTGCCGTCGCCGTACATGCAGATATCTTCTCCCCCCAGTGCCTGCCGAATGAAGTTGGACACCACGCGGCCGTCATAGGGATGCATTCGCGGGCCGTAGGTGTTGAAGATTCGAGCGACGCGGATTTTCACTCGTCGCGTGCGGTGGAAATCGAACATGAGTGTTTCCGCAACGCGCTTGCCTTCATCGTAGCAGGCGCGCGGGCCGATCGGGTTTACGTTGCCTCGATACGTTTCAGGCTGAGGGTGCACGTCAGGATCGCCGTACACTTCACTGGTCGAAGCGTGAAACACCGTTGCGCCCATCCGCTGAGCAAGTTCGAGCACATGAAGCGCGCCGAGCATGCTCGTCTTGGTTGTCTTGACGGGGTCATACTGGTAGTGCCCCGGCGCGGCTGGACACGCAAGATTGTAAATCTCATCCACTTCAATATTGAACGGCTCGGTTACATCATGCCGGAGGAGTTCAAAGTTTGGCTGCTCCAGCAAATGCCTGACGTTCGATTTCTGACTGGTGAAGAAGTTGTCGAGACAGATGACATCATCTCCGCGCGCGACCAGCCGATCGCACAAGTGCGAACCGAGAAACCCTGCACCGCCTGTAACAAGAACTCGTTTCATGGGAATCTGACTGTGCCTCAGCATATCGGGTTTTGCTCGGCGGGGCTTGTGCGAACCTCGGCGGCGCGTCACCATCTGAAGGATGACGCATCAGCAACGTGATTCTCGACGTATCGTCGGTGTGATGACCGGCACAAGCATCGACGGCATTGATGCTGCGCTGGTGCGGTTGGAGGGCTGCGGTCCACATTGTCGCGCTCAGGTGCTGCGGCACATCAGCCGACCATTGGGCATTCTGGCTCAATCCCTGCGCGAGGTTGCAGAGCAAAGGCCGGTGCCCGCAGGTGAGATGGCGAAGATTGCCTTGGCGTTCGGGGCACTTCATGCGGACGTCATTGCTGAACTGCTGGGCGGAGAGCCGGTCGATCGGATCGTCGTGCATGGGCAGACGGTTTTTCATGCTCCGCCGGTCTCCTGGCAGCTTATGAATCCTGCTCCAATTGCGGTTCGTTTCGGCGTTCCAGTCGTCAGCGATCTGCGTCAGGCGGACCTTGCGCAGGGTGGTCAGGGGGCGCCGATAACGCCGCCTGCGGATTGGATGCTGTATCGCGATGCTCATGTCGCTCGCGCCGTCATCAATCTTGGCGGCTATTGCAATATGACCATCCTGCCTCGCGATGACGGCTCCGCAAGCGATGCATCAGCACGTGTGCGCGGCTTTGATGTGTGCGCGTGCAATCAAGTGCTCGATGCGGTTGCACGGCTCGCTTTGAAGCAGAAGTTTGATGAGGACGGCGCAGCAGCACGATGCGGACAATCCGATGCTGTAGCCTCTTCGGAGCTGTTGCGCATCCTTCGGCAGCAGCGGGATGCAGGCCGATCGCTTGGTACAGGCGATGAAGCGCAGGCGTGGGTTCACAACCATCTGCATTCACTCACCCCCGCAGAGCTTGCAGCTACGGCAGTACGCGCTATCGCACAGTGCATCGGTGAAACAGCACAACGCGTTGGCGTCGGCGAGATAGTTGTTGCAGGCGGCGGCGCCAGAAACCGCACGCTGGTGAGCCAGATAGAAACGGTTGCAGTTCTGCCGATTCGAATGAGTGATGAGTTTGGAGTGCCCATTGAAGCGCGCGAGGCTGCAGCAATTGCTATTCTTGGAGCGGGCGAAGGAGGGTACTCGGTTTTCCTGCCGCCTTCGAGCAAAGGGGGTTGAGGCCGTTCCCTACTGATTTCGGCGTGGCAGCAGACCGCCTGCACCGTCACGGATGGTGTCGCGAAGTCCACCCGGCAGTTTGTCGCCAAGATCGTCCAGCTTGTCGTCGAGTTTGCCGCCGACCTTTTCATTGAGCCGTCCTGCGAGTTCTGATGCGCCTGCTTTAACCAGTGCATCCGCAAGAGCTTTGTCATCCAGGGTGATGCGAGGCTGGTCGATCGGGCCGCGTACGCCGATCGGCACCGTCAGTCGATCGATCTTCCTTGCATTCGAGCCGGCGATAGAGAGATTGACGTTGTGGAGCGTGGCAGTCAGCGGCAGGTTGATCCATCCGCCCGCAGCGTAGGTGCCTTCGGTGGCCACGTCGATCGTGCCGCCTTGCAGTGGCTTCGCACCCGCAACCGACAAGTGTTTTGCAAAGTCATCCGTCGCAAGGCCGCGATAGTGAAACTTGAGCGAGCTTGCTCCACCGCCCGGCAGCGCGTGGGCAAGCGAGAGGTCGAGCAGCAGCCGATCATCGCTTGACGTGATGAGGAGTGCCGGGGCGGCTTCGCTGAGATGAGGATGTGTTGAGAGATTTCGCCCGCGAATATCCAATGTTGCGCCTTCAAGCTTTGCAGCACGAACCTTCTCTGCGTCAAGTCGATGGATCGCAAATGTCGGTGCGCCCTTAATATGGTGATCGGCACGCACGCGAGCGTAGCCGTGTTCGCGTATCTCACGTCGCAAACGCTCGCGGAGCGATTCGGACCGTTTGGCTGCGTTGGCCTCAGCATCTTCATCCGTTCCCGAAAGCGTTTCCAGCCAGTCGCGCACGCGAGCCAGCCGCTCTTTCCATGCTTCGGCCTGTTCGATGTAGTCGCCGAGCGTCTTCTCATCGGGAAGCGTAATGCTCGGATCATCTTTGGAAGGCTGCGTTGTGCGGCCGACCAGTCTGCCGGGCACAGCTCGCTTTTCGCCGGTCGTGGCGTTGACCAGAGTGATCTGATCGAGTGCGATGCGCTTGCGAAGCAGGTCCGTGGCACTGATATCGCCTTCAAGTCGATCGGCGCGCAACAGATCAGTCGAGAGATCGTTGGCGTCCGCCATGGCGAGGCCGGTGATGACCAATCGCCCTTCGCGCAGGTTGAGTTCGGCGTTTTGAATGTCAACCGTTGCGCCGTTAGCGCGTTCGACGCCTCGCTTGAGCGAGGCGATCACGATCGGGCCTGCTGCGAACTGCTGCACAATGACAAGCAGCACGATGAGCAGCGCAACGGCGATGACACCCAGCACACGTATCGGGTTGCCAACCTTGCGTTGAAGCAGGTCTTCATAGGTGAGTTTGCCGTGTCCGCCGCCGACAAAGACGAATGTGAACAGCTTGATGTACCACTTTGAGGTGAGCGTCTTGTATCGTTCCGAGCCTTGTTCAAGCTGGCTCATCTTCTTGCGGAAAGCTGTGATGGCGCGGACGATGAGCACACCGATCGCGATGCCCACGAGCAGGCCCATCACCATGCCGCCTGTGGTGAGGTAGTACTCGAAACCGAACAGGGCAGTAACCGGTGCATTGATGAGAAAACCGAACAGCCCCGCGAGTGGGCCATCAAGAAGCAGACGGCCGAGTTGAAAGGTAACAGGAATAACCAGCAATGCGATAAACATTGCCAACAGAGCGCTGATACCTGCGAGGAATAGATTGGCGTTGAGGATCATCAGCAGGAAAACGAGGGAGATCATCATTCCCGGCGCTTGCTGAAACCCCGGCATGAAACCGAGCATGGAGCCGAGAATGCAGGCCATCATCAGTTGCACGGGGGTCGCTTTGCCGCGCAGAAGTCTGCCGATTCGACGAGTAATCATGGGCGTCTCCTTCGTGGCGACACTATAGCGATTCGCCTGCCCCGACTGGCTAATCTGACGCTGCGCTGCAATGATGCCTTGACTGATGCCGACTCGCCGACCTGATCCCGATCCGCAAAGTGCAGCTGCCGCCGAGCCTTATGGGTTTGCCGACGCACTGCCCGCCGCGCCAGAGCTGCCAGGACAGGTGATCGTCGCTGCATCCGTTGATGAGCTGATCGATCTGCTGGCCGCCGATCTCGTCGTCCATGCTGAAAACTGTGTGAGGCAGTTCGGTGATTTCCATCTTGCGCTCTCCGGCGGCTCGACGCCACAGCCGCTTTATGAGCGGCTGATGTACGACCCGAACTACCGCAGACTGCCTTGGCGGCGAACACATCTCTGGCTTGTGGATGAGCGGCGCGTTCCGTTCGACGACGATCGTTCGAATTATCACATGATTCACGAAACCATCGTGGAACATGCAGATATCCCGGTGGAGCAGGTTCATCCCATGCCGCCGCTGGTGGATGCACCGGATGTTGATTACGAGCGACAATTGCGCGAGGCTCTCGCATGGCGGGAAAAAGGGCAGGATCGGCTTGACTACGTGCTGCTCGGCATGGGCGAAGACGGCCACACGGCGAGCCTGTTTCCGCACACTGCCCCCGTGCGAGAGCGGGAGCGTTTTGTGCTTGTCAATCAAGGTCGAAATGTCGTGCCGCCGGACCGCATCACAATGACACTGCCGCTCATCAACTCAGCGAGACTGATTGCCGTCATGGTAACCGGTACCAAAAAAGCTGCGGTGTTGCGCCGTGTTGCCCGTCGGGATGGCACGGTGGATGAACTTCCGATTCGCGGAGTTCATCCGCTGAACGGCGAGCTTAGGTGGTATCTGGATGCGGCCGCCTGTTCGGATGCGTGAATATCCCTCCTGAAACGCTAGCAACAACGCCAGACTCAATAGCGCCGCATGACACCGATGACCACGCCCTGCACCTTGCAATCGCTCACGATGATCGGTTTGAACGCTGGGTTAGCGGGTTGCAGGCGAATGCGGCCGTCCGGTTCGCGGTAGAACGTCTTGAGCGTCGTTTCGCCATCCGGCAGGAGCGCGACAACCCGCTCGCCGTTTCGGGCAGTTTCGCGTCGTTCAACGATCACGTAGTCGCCATCAAGAATGCCTTCATCGCGCATGGAGTCGCCATCAACGCGCAGCGCGAAACTGCCGACGCGCTGCCCGATGCGCGGCCCGAAGATTTCTTCAAGACTCAGGCGGTCGGATTGCTCAAACTTCTCAATGGGATAGCCAGCAGCAATCTTGCCTACGAGTGGGAACGTGAGAGGCTGTGCCTCATCCGGCACTACGGCGTCATCACAGATGGACAAAGAGCGAGCCTTGTTCGGCTCTCGCCTCAGTGCACCTTTCTTGATCAGCGCCTCGACGTGCTCGAACACGGTTACTTTGCTGATACCGAGTGCGTCGGCGAGTTCCTGCATCGTCGGGGAATAGCCGTGAGCGACCCGCGAATCGCGGATCAACTGGAGAATCTTGAGTTGCTTCGGGGTGAGGTTCATGGCGGATCTCCTGCGATGATCGGTCTTGAGGCGATCGGAGCGCATTGGCCACATCTGTGGGGAGCGCACCGGGTTTGAACATCAACTCGGCAGGTTGCCGAGCATCGTTTGAATGAACTGAAACGGCGGTTGGCATGCGTCGCGACAATCGAATGTCAGCAGAACACAATCGGCTCAGTGAAGCATCCTGCCCTTCAAGCCATGCAAGGGCGGCCTGAGCAAGCGATGAGACGGTCGGGACAGCACGGGAGCTAGGCTCGTCTGAACTCGACACCTGTCCGGTGGAACACTGCTCATAGCGGCGTTGGGCTGCGCTACTGATTTCGACACGATCGATCCCGAAAAGGCGAGCCAGCAGCGATGGTTTTGTGAATGTGTGGTCATCCGCCCCAGCCTCATGCTCGTGCGCAGCGCTGCGACCCCGGCCGAAGTGTCCGCTGGTTCCGCCGCCATTTGATTCGCTGCCGCTCCCGTGTGTGGCCACGAGGCGGCTGCCGTGCGGAACATAGCGATTGGTGTAGCTTCCTCCGGGGCCGGTTTGCACGAGCGGGATAGTCATGGCTGCTCCTGTCTCTCAACCAAGTCGCCGAAGCGATGTTTGGACTACGTTACCCCAACACTGACCGTATGGCAAGTCCATAATCCAGACTTTTTTCCAATCGCCATTTCTGCCTCAGAAACGGCATTTGAAAAGCAGGCGGACTATTGTTCGCTCATGATTGAAGCCTCAGTTGTTGCCTCGCCGCGTCCTCTTGGCGACCAAATCATCCAAAACTGGATGCTTGATCCCGCGATTGCCTTTCTCAACCACGGCTGTTTCGGTGCCCGTCTCCGGTCCGTCGCCGAGATACAGCAGAGGCACCGCGATCGATTCGAAGCCAGCCCTGTGCAGGTTCTGCACTTCGATCGTGATGAAGCCATCCAGCGGGCCAAGGAGTCGGTTGGGCGTTTCATCGGAGCAAGCCCTGCAAACTTCGGCTTCGTAACGAATGCGACTGCCGGCGTGAACGTTGTGCTTCGCGCGCTTTCATTTCAGCCGGGCGACGAATTGCTGACCATCAACCATGTGTACAACGCAGTGCGCATGGCCATGCACATGGTGGGGGACCGCTGCGGTGCGACGCCGATTGAAGCGAGATTGCCGTTGCCGATCGCTTCACCGCGCGAAGTGGTTGACGTGGTCCATCGTGCGATAACGAAACGCACACGGCTGCTCATCATTGACCACATCACTTCGCCGACTGCGCTAGTGCTTCCCGTTCACGAGATCGTTGCGCTGTGCAATCAGCACGGCGTCGATGTGTTGATTGACGGTGCGCACGCGCCGGGCATGGTTGAGCTTGACGTGGAATCGATCGGCGCTGCGTATTACGCGGGCAATCTGCATAAATGGACGTGCGCGCCGGTCGGTGCAGGATTCTTGTGGGCAAGGCCCGATCGACAAAATGGTCTTCACCCGCTGACCATCAGTCACTTCCTTGAAGAGGGATTTCCGCACGAGTTTCGTTGGCAGGGCACACGCGACATCACGCCCTGGCTCACTGTGCCCGCAGCGATTGAGTTCATGGAAAAACAGTACGGCTGGGCTGCTGTCCGTCGGCATAATCATCAGATGGCCGTTTGGGCACACACGATGTTGTGCGAGAAATGGGATGTCGAGCCGATCTCGCCCCTAGATGGTTCCATGCTCGGCTCCATGGCAACACTTCGGCTGCCGGATGTGGCTGGTCTGCAACGCAAGTATGAGACGCCGGAAGCCTTGCAGCGAGAGCTGTTTGAGCGTCATCGGTTTGAGGTTCCCATTGTCGATTGGGACGGAACCTGGTGGCTGCGGGTGAGTTGTCAGGTGTACAACACGGCGGATCAGTACGAGCGATTGGGCGACGCAGTGCTTGAACTCGCATGATGCGCGCTTGCGGCCTTGTGCTGCGGAACGCAGAATGCGTGAATGTCTGCTGCACCATCTGCCATTGCTGCTCGTCTCGCACCGTACAGTTCGACGATCTTCACGGAGATCAGCCGTCTTGCGCTGCAACACGGCGCGGTCAATCTTGGACAGGGTTTCCCCAACTTTGACGGCCCGGAGTTTGTCAAGGATGCCGCGATCAAAGCCATCCGCGAAGGGCACAGCCAGTATGCTCGCAGCTTCGGCGTTCCTGAGCTTAATCATGCGATTGCTGCGAACTTCAATGAATCCTCAGGGCGATCACCGGATGTGCCCAGGATTGATCCTGATCGTGAGGTGACGGTTACTTCCGGCTGTACCGAAGCTCTCGCTGCGGTGTTCCTCGGGCTTATCAACCCGGGCGATGAGGTCATTGTTTTTGAGCCGTTTTACGACTCCTATCGCGCCTGTTTATCAATGGCTGGCGCAACGCCTCGGTTTCTGACGCTTCAGCCACCGGACTTTGCGATTGACGAGAACGCCTTGCGCAAGGCGTTCTCCGACAGGACTCGCGCCATTCTCATCAATACGCCGCACAATCCAACTGGTAAGGTGTTCTCGCCGCAAGAACTGTCGCTCATCGCCACGTTGTGCAAATCGCATAACTGTCTCGCCATCACCGATGAAGTGTATGAGCGGCTGGTGTTTCATGGCGAACATATTCGTGTCGCGCATCTTCCCGGCATGTACGAGCGCACCATTACGCTCTCCTCGCTGGGAAAGACGTTCTCACTGACCGGATGGAAGATTGGCTGGGCAATCGCACCGCCACACCTGACCGCGGGTGTTCGGGCTGCACACCAGTTTCTGACGTTCGCCACTGCAACACCGTTCCAGTATGCGGCTGCCGCGGCCCTGCACGCGCCGCCGGAGTTCTATACGGAGTTCATCCGCGATTACCGCCACAAACGAGACATGCTGACGGACGGACTCGCACGATTGGGGTTCAATGTGTTCCCACCTCAGGGCACGTATTTTGTGCTGGCAGATCACACGCCATTCGGCTTTGCAGATGATGTCAGCTTCTGTCGGCATCTCATCGAAAACATCGGCGTGGCGGCAATTCCACCCAGCTCGTTTTACGAGGATCCCTCGCGAGGGCAAAAACTTGTTCGCTTTGCTTTCTGCAAGACGGAAGAAACGCTGCGCGAGGCGCTGGGGCGCATGCGCAAGCTGAGATAATCCCGTCGGGAAAAGCCATTGATCTCACCGTGTTCGTGCCAAATTGAAAGCGGCGCAGCCTCATCAGCCGCGCCGCGTGTATTCACAATGCCGAAGCAGATTTACGAGTTGGCGACCGGCTGACCTTCTCGGCCGCCACCGCGTCCTCGACCGCCGCCGCCTCGGTTGCCGCGATCGCCCCGATCACCGCCTTCACGGCGCGGTGGGCGGGTGCCGTCGCCGACTGTTACCGGTGCGCCATCACCAGGGCCTTTGCCGTCTGTAATCAGGGCCTTGCGGCTGAGTTTGATACGGCCGTTGTCATCGACGTTGATGACCTTCACCTTGATGACATCGCCGATCTTGACGACTTCATCAACACTCTTGACATAACCCTCAGCCAGTTCGCTGATGTGGCACATGCCATCGGTGCCTGGCGCGATTTCGATGAACGCGCCAAAGTCCTTGGTCGAGACGACTTTGCCTTCGTAGATCGAGCCGACTTTGATTTCTGCGCCGAGCGCTTCGACTTCCGCCTTCGCCCGCGCGCCAGCTTCGCCGTCGGTCGCAGCGATATAGACAGTGCCGTCGTTTTCGATGTCGATAGTCGCGCCAGTGCGTTCCTGAATGGCGCGAATGGTCTTGCCGCCCGGGCCGATGATCTTGCCGATCTTTTCCGGGTCGACGATGACAGTGATGATGCGGGGGGCGTACTTGGAGAGGTCTGCGCGCGGAGCGGGAAGAACCTTCTCCATCTCGTTGATGAGATGCAGGCGGCCTTCGCGAGCCTGCACGAAAATCTTCTCGATTTCGTCAAACCACAGGCCGCGAGCCTTCAGGTCAAGCTGAATGCCGGTGACGCCATCGCGCGTGCCGGAGACCTTGAAGTCCATCTCGCCGAAGAAATCTTCTTCGCCGATGATGTCGGTAACATGGATGACGCTGCCGTCTTCCTGCGTGAAGCGCCCAACCGAAATGCCAGCGCAGGTCGCCTTGATCGGCACACCTGCGTCCATCAGAGCAAGGCAACCGCCACAGACGCTGGCCATCGACGACGAGCCGTTGGATTCTGTAATGTCGCTGACAAGGCGAACTGTGTAGGGGAATTCTTCCAGATCAGGCAGGATGCCCAGAAGCGACCGTTCCGCCAGTGCGCCATGGCCGATCTCGCGGCGGCCCGGCCCCATGATGCGGCCAGCTTCGCCGACGCAGAACGGCGGGAAGTTGTAGTGCAGGTAGAACTTTTTGGCGTATTCAGGCAGCAGTCCGTCGATGATTTGCTCATTGCGTGCTGTGCCGAGCGTACAGGTTACGATCGACTGCGTCTCACCTCGCTGGAAGAGCGCTGAGCCGTGCGTGCGTGCAAGGAAACCCACTTCCATTGTGAGCGGACGGATGGTTGTGAAGTCGCGACCGTCTGCACGGATGCCCTTCTCTTTGATGAGTTTTTGCGTAACCTTCTTCTCAAGCGTGCGGAACGCTTCCTTGGCGAAGTTGCGGCGCTGTTCAGCCTTGAGATGCTCGGAGTAAGGGATGCCTTCAGGTACGACGAAATGGGTATCCAGCAGCTTCTGCCGGATGGCATCCACCGCGTCGCCTCGCTCGTGCTTCTTGTTGATCTGCCGCGCCTGAAGCAATTCCGCTTCGCAGGTGCTCTTGACGAGATCGACAATGTCCTGTGGCGGGAGGCAGAGCGTGCCGAGACGCTTCTGTGTCTTGCCAGCTTTCTCCATCAGCTCGATTTGCAATTCAAGAATCGGTTTGATGCCTTGCTCATAGCCGAACTTGATCGCCGCGAGCACGTCTGCATCAGGTACTTCTGCTGCGCCGACTTCGATCATGTTGATGCCGTCCTTGTGGCCTGAGACGACAAGATCAAGATCGGAGAACTCAAGCTGGGCATAGGTCGGGTTGAGGATGAACTGCTCGCCGTCGTCAGTGATGATGCGGCCAACGCGGACAGTGGCGGAAGGGCCTTCAAACGGTGCGTCAGTCACCATCAGCGCCGCTGATGCGCCGGTGCATGCAAGCACATCGGTATCGGTCTGACCGTCATGGCTCATCACCCATGCCTGAAGCTGGATTTCGTCGATGAAGCCATCCGGGAAGAGCGGCCTGATGGGACGGTCCATCATCCGCATGGTGAGAACTTCTTTCTCATTCGGGGCGCCTTCGCGCTTGCGGAAGCCGCCGGGGAACTTGCCCGCGGCACCTGTCTTCTCCCGGTAATCGCACTGAAGCGGGAAGAAGTCGAGACCCGGTCGCGGGTCCGCTCGCATGGCGGTGCAGAGCACCGTGGCCTCGCCGTAGCTGGCCATGACGGCACCGGTGGCGAGTTTGGCAATCTTGCCGGTTTCGAACTTGAGCAGGCGTCCGCCGATCTCTCGTTCAACGCTGATGTAGGTCATGTTTACCTCTTGGTTACTGGCGCCCGCGCAGAGCGGACGCGGCCTGACAATGTGCAGCAGGCCAACACCGAAGAGGCAGAAGGCAAGGGACAGAGAGAAGAACGTCTGAAAGCCGAAACGTCAGTGCGCTCCAAGAACCCGACCATCGGAGTTTCTTGCGGCCTTGCGACGTTTCATCTGTCGCTTGCCCACTGCCGCCGGCGGCTGGCCGACTGCGTGGAAAACAGACGCCGCGACCGAAGTGGCCGCGGCGTCTTGAAAGTTTTACTTGCGCAGGCCGAGCCGCTTGATGAGAGCCTGATAGGCGTCGCGGTCGGTCCGTGCGAGATATCGAAGGAGTCGGTTGCGCTTGCCGACCATCATGATGAGACCGCGGCGCGCTGCGTGATCCTTCTTGTGATCGCGCGAATGCTCGGTCAGCTCTACGATGCGCGAAGTGAGAATGGAAATCTGCACTTCAGGCGAGCCGCTGTCGGTTTCGTGCCGACGGTAGTCTTTAATGAGTTGTGTCTTCTTTGCAGCCGCAATCGTCATAGCCGGGTATCCGTGTTCGGTTTTTGTTTCGTGTATTGAATCAGGTAGTGTACCACGGATCAGACGCAAGGTCCATCCCGCATCACAGTGGGTGGCACCAAAGTGAACGTGCAATACAGGGGGGTTGCTTCAACCTGCGCGAGGTTATATCAAAGCTGACCCATGAAGATACTGATCGCCGACAAACTCTCCCCCGAAGGCCCGGAATTTCTCCGTGCCCAGCCGGGTGTCGAAGTAACGATTCAGCCGGGGCTATCACCCCAGGCACTGGCGGCCGCCCTGCGCGAACACGAAGGCGTCGTTGTCCGCTCTGCGGTGCAGATTACGGCCGATGTTCTTGAGCGGGCTATGGCCGATGGATCGTCGCGGCTGCGGGCCATCGCGCGGGCCGGGGTCGGCGTGGACAACATCGACCTTGAAGCAGCGACGCGTCTCGGCGTGGCGGTGATGAACTCCGCTTCTGCCTCGACGATCACCACCGCAGAACACGCCTTTGCCCTGATGATTGCCCTTGCCCGCAACATCGCGCAGGGCCACATGGCGATGGCTGTAGGGGGATGGGATCGCAACAAATATACAGGCCGCCAACTGCACGGCATGGCGCTCGGCATCGTCGGCTTCGGCCGTATTGGGCAGACGATGGCCCAGCGTGCGATCGCATTCGGCATGAACGTCATCGGGTTTGATCCATTCGTCAATGCCGATAGTGCACTGGATGGTGAAGTGAAACTCGTGCGATCGTTTGATGAGTTGATTGCACAAGTCGATGTCGTCAGTTTTCACGTGCCCAAGACGGAATCGACCAGTGGCATGTTGAGTCGAGAGGCTTTCCGCAAAGCGCGGAGGGGGTTGCTCGTTGTCAACGCAGCGCGCGGCGGGATTGTGGACGAACAGGCTTTGCTTGAAGCCATCGAATCAGGCCAGTGCGGCGGGGCGGCAATCGATGTGTTTGAGGAAGAGCCACCACCTAAGGATGATCCACTGCGGAACCATCCGAAGATTCTGCTCACGCCGCATCTCGGCGCTTCCACTGTCGAAGCACAAGAAGCTGTCGCGCTTGATGCGTGCAAGGCCATGCTGAAGTATCTGCGGGGCGAACCCGTGGACGGCATGGTGAACATGGGCAAGCTCAGCTTTGATCTCAGCGATCGACAGCGTGCGTTTGTCGATTTGGCCTCTCGTATGATTCCGCTGTTGCAGGCTGTTGCAAGTGACATGCAAATCGGGGCGGTTCGATTCACGATGCGGGGCGAATCCGTCGCAGGGCGGGCCGACACCATTGCGCGCTACGCGCTCGCGGACCTGCTTCGGTCGAATCTCGATCAACCTGTGAACGTGGTGAACGCTGCGATGCTCGCCGAGCAGCGAAGGATTGACGCTGAGACCACAATCGTCGCCGACTTGGGCGATGACCGCATCGCCATTGAACTCGTGGACCGTGAGGGTAAGCGATCACACCGCGTTGAAGGCGCGATCTACGGCGATGGTCTGCCGCGCATCACATATCTCGACGGCTATTCCATGGACATGGTATCTGCCGGCCAAATGGTGCTGCTGACAAACGCAGATGAGCCGGGGCGCATCGGGTTAGTCGGCAAGCTCTTCGGCGATGCGGGCGTCAACATTGCGGAAATGGTCATCGGCCGCAAGCCCGCGACTGATGCGGGGGCTGCATGCAGACAGGTGGCAATGATGATTTTGAAACTGGACGATGTGCCGACCGACCGGCTCATCGAATCGCTACGGGCCGCGCCGGGCATTCTGGGCGTGGCTGCGGTCAACTTGCCTGCGGCTGGACCGGTGTGAATCACGATACGAAACGCTGACGCCAGCGTTCATCGTGCTTACACTTCACACATGACGCAGCAGCTTCGCGAAGGCGTGTACGCACCGCTCCAACTCGGCCATCTCACCATTCACAATCGTCTCATCGTCGGCACGGGGAAGTACGAGAGCTACGAGATCATGCAGGAAGCCTTGGATGCTTCCGGCGCGGAAGTTGTTACGGTTGCGGTTCGCCGCGAGCGATTGGTGGATAAAGACGGTCGATCACTGCTGGAGTTTCTCGATCTTGATCGATACACAATTTTGCCGAACACAGCGGGATGTTTTACCGCGGAAGACGCAGTGCGTGTCTCGCGTCTTGGCAGAGAGATTCTGGAACAACTCCGCAATCCGGGGCAGCATTGGGTGAAGCTTGAAGTGCTTGGCGACAGGAAGACACTGCTGCCTGATCCTGTCGGCACGCTTGAGGCGTGCAAAGAACTTGTTGCAGACGGCTTTTCCGTGATGTGTTACACAAGCGACGATCCCATCATGGCGCTGCGGCTGCGCGATGCAGGCGCGACGTGCGTCATGCCTGCTGGAAGCCCCATCGGCAGCGGGCGAGGCATCGCGAATCCTGCGGCTATTCGAATGATTCTCGATTTGCTCAAGGAAGATGGCGCCAAGTCGTATCCTGTGATTGTCGATGCTGGCGTTGGCACGCCGAGCGACGTTACGCTGGCGATGGAACTTGGCGCAGATGGCGTGCTGCTCAACACCGGCATCGCCCACGCGAAGAATCCAGTCCAGATGGCACGAGCGATGCAGGCAGCATGTGAGGCAGGCTACCTTGGCGCGCGTGCCGGTCGCATACCGAAGCGAATGTACGCGACGGCCTCAAGCCCTTGGGAAGGCGTGATTTCGTACATTCCAGGCGAGTAGGCTGAGGAACTGCGTTTGATTGAGCATGACGCCAGCAGGTATGATCCTGCGAGTCTTTGCGTCGTAAAGGGGCGGTTTATGAGCACGGGTGTCGCGTCTGCAGCGCAGTCGGAGTTTCGTCAGGTGCACTTCGACACGCTCGAAGACCTTCTGGCGGAGATTGATACGCTCGTCGCAGCGGACCATGCTGGCACGCTGCGCGCGACGGGGAACTGGACACCCGGGCAGATTTTTGGCCATCTTGCAGCATGGATCGAATACAGCTACGAAGGTTATCCCTCGGAGATGCAGCCGCCGTGGTTTGTGCGCATGATCGCACGCATGATGAAGCGAAGGTTTCTGAGCAAGCCGATGCGCCGTGGCTTTCGCATTCCGGGCATCGCAGCAGGTACATATGGCACAGAGCTGATGAGCACCGAAGCGGGTGCTGCTCGCCTGCGTAGCGCCATTGCGAGGCTTCAGTGCCATGAGCCAGCACGATTTCATAGTCCAGCGCTGGGCAAAATGACCGATGAAGAACGGATTGCTGTCTCACTGCGACATGCGGAAGTGCATTTGGGCTACTTGATTCCGTGAGGGGAGAGCCTGCCACGGCGCATTACTGTTAGATGTTGGATGCGTACGAGACACTGGGTTCATGTGAAAAAGGAGTTGTGCAATGGTCAGCCTTCTTGATCTCTGGCTTCCAATCGTGCTTTCAGCTGCGGCGGTTTGGGTGGCCAGCGCGCTCGCGTGGATGGTAATGCCTCATCACAAGAACGACTTCAAGAAACTGGCCGATGAAGATACGGTCATGAAAGCAGTCCGAGCAGCCAGCGTGGCGCCAGGTATTTACTTCTTCCCGCATATGACCGAATGCAATCCTGCGAAGATGGATCCTGAGACGAAAGCGAAATTCGAGTCCGGTCCGCACGGGTTGCTTCAGGTTTGGCCGCCGGAGTCCTTCGGGAAGATGGGCCGCAACATGGTGCTTTCCTTCATCTTCTATCTTGTCGTTGGTGTATTTATCGCCTATCTCGCCACGATCGGGCTTTCTGCCGGACGTGATTTCATGGGGGTATTTCGGTTTACCGGGACGGCCGCGCTGATGGCCTATACCTTCGCGTCCATTCCGCAAGCGATCTGGTTCGGAACGCCGCTACGCAACGTGCTGGCCTGTATTGCAGATGGTGTTGCGTTCGCCGTGATTACTGGCGCACTGTTTGCATGGCTTTGGCCCGCGATCACGGTGCCGGGGTTGTAGCGAAGATGACGCAGGACGGCGTAGAAACGCGGAGTTACATCGGCTTTTCATCGACCGTCTGGTCATACACTTCAAGCAGCTTCGTCTTGTCGAAGATCATTTCCTGGCGGGTCAGGCCGGTGACTTCATAGAACGGCGTGAGTTCAATGGCGTCAACGGGACATGCCTCTTCACACATACCGCAGTAGATGCAGCGCAGCTCGTCAATGTCGAACTGCTTGGGATACTTTTCTCGGTCATCC
Organism: Phycisphaerales bacterium; assembly: GCA_035443885.1. Taxonomy (GTDB): domain Bacteria; phylum Planctomycetota; class Phycisphaerae; order Phycisphaerales; family SM1A02; genus DAOMNO01. The sequence goes on along the minus strand of DAOMNO010000002.1, from coordinate 53,553 downwards.
CAAGGTGATTCTTCTGCAACGATGTGAATGCAGTTGGCGGGGCAGGCCGTTGCACACATGAAACACGCGACGCAACGGACGCGACCACGCTCATCGCGGTTCAAGCGGTGCACGCCGCGGAAGTTGCCTCGATGCTGGCCGCCTTCAAGCACATCACGATCGTCACGTTTCTCTTCCGGGTATTGGACGACCCAGACATTTTTCTTCTGCTTGCCATCGCGGCCGACATTCTCAAACAGATGTCGGAGCGTGGTGCCGAGGCCTTTGAAGACGGCGGGCAGGAAAAGGGCATCCGCGCGGGTCATTTTGCCGGGTGTTACGTCGATGATGTCAGAGTCGGAGAAGGGCATGGGGGGTGCAGGTGAACGGGCAGGGAACTGGCTTCCAATCGCTCATGGAAGCGGTGATGCGAACCTACGAAAGCGGCAGGATACGCGACAAATGCCGAACGTGTCGCGACCGAAGTTGCAGGGGGATTACATCCAGCGTACAGTATCGACCAGTTTGAGAAAAGTTTCACAAAGTCGGTTCGGCTTCGGCAGTGCTCCCCTGATATAAAGGTCGCGCATGATCCCAAAGGGACAAGGCGATGTGAGCAATGAGGAACTCCGGCTGATGTGGAAGTTGGCTGGTCTCGCGTTTACGTTTGGCACCGAAATCATCGCTGGCGTCCTCTTGGGTTGGGGATTTGATGCGATGTTCAACACGAGGCCGTACGGCGTGGTGATAGGTTCGATCGCAGGCATCGCAGTCGGGCTGACCGACTTCATTCGTCGATCGATGCAGATCAATCGGCAGATGCCGATTCCGACTCGCTTCAATCGGTCTGGTGCTGGTCAACTGGATCGCGAACGATCCAAGGGTTCCGATCAGTCCCTGGCGCAAGCAGGTGAACGTGATGGGGGCGAGATCGATGAGGGGGAACTGACGCACGAGCAGTGGAAAGCACTGCGAGATTTAGGACTGGAAACGGATGATGATGGCGAGTCAACCAAGCACACCGGCAGCAGCGGGCCTCGGAACCCCCCGCACGATGGTTGAACCGCGTCCAACTGCTGCTGAACCGCTCCTCACCCTGCCGACGGGTCGGCTGTTGCAGGCCGTCGTTCTTTCCAACGCCGCTGCGGCAGGGGGGTGGACCTTGGTCTGTTCACTGTTCGGCTTCGGGAACGACACCATCACGACCGGGGTGATCGGCGTCGCGCTCGTGGCAGCGGTGACCATTGCCGGGGTTTTCGCGATCGTGCCGTGGATGGCCAAACCCGCGAGCATCACCATGATGTTGTGGCTGGTGGCGGATGTGTTTGGGATGTTGCTCACACTTGCGGGAGCGTTCCTGCTATACTCCGCGACCTCTCTGAGCAGCAGGCCGCTGCTGCTCGGCGTGGTGGTCGCGTACTTTCTGACCCTTCTGGGGAAAGTGATTGTGGCTGCCTTGCACGTGAGGCGGCACCTTCCGTAACTGCCTGTTTGTTCGACCTTTCGGAGTTTTTCGAGACGCATGTTCTTCCTCGCCGCCGAACCTCAGCCGACCGATCACGTTCGTGATGTGATCCTGATCGGCACTCGCGATTTTCCGATCCTCACGCTGCACATGGTGACGCTTGTGGCAGCGTCGGGCTTGTTCCTGCTGCTGATGCGCAAGGCAGCCCAGGCGATTGCAACTGGACCAGAATCGCAAGGGAATGAGCGATTCATCACGAAGGGCCGTTTCGCTCAAATGATCGAAGCGATGATCCTCTGGTTCCGCGACGAGATCATTGGTCCAATTCTCGGTGAAAAGAATACGAAACGCTATCTGCCGTTTCTGATGGCGGTCTTCTTCTTTATCTGGTTCAACAACCTGCTCGGCCTCGTGCCGCTGCTCGACCTGCAGCACTTGATGGGTGCGTTCTGGGGCGATTCTCACTTTGCGATCATCGGTGGAACAGCCACCGGAAACCTGATGGTGACGGCCGCTCTCGCACTTGTTGCCTTCATGGTGATTCAGGCACACGGTATTCGCGAACTGGGCATCGGTGGCTGGGCGCATCACCTTCTCGGCGGTGCGCCGTGGTGGCTTGCTCCGCTGATGGTTCCGATCGAACTCGCGGGCATGATCATCAAGCCCGCAGCGTTGGCCATTCGTCTCTTCGCCAACATGCTGGCAGGACACACGCTCCTGGCCACCCTCTTGCTGTTCCTATACATGGCGATGCAGGCCGGCTTGAACGCGGTCGGCGTAGGCGCGGTCGGCCTGATTTCCGGCATCGGTGCAGTGGCCATTTACTTTCTTGAGATTTTCGTCGCCACCTTGCAGGCGTTCATTTTCATGTTCCTCACAACGGTATTCATCAGCCTGATGTCGCATCATGACGACCACGAGCATGAGCACGAGGAGCATCACGGTGCGGAGGCCGCAGCCGCCCATTGAGTTGAGTGTTTCGGCGTTCGCACGTGGGACGAAGGCCGATTATCGAATCTGTTAGACCTGTTTGATCTGAGAAAACCTCACACCTAGCCGACGCTTCCCACATGCGTCACCATCGGAGACTGTCGTTCCAATGAACAAGATGATTTCAATCGTGGCTCTCGCCTTCATCGGCCTTGCGATCTTTGCGGCTCAGCCCGCCAACGCTCAGGAAATCACCGACCAGCAGCGCGTCGAAATGCGCAACTCGTTCGGTCAGGGCGGTGGCGGTATGGGCGCTGGTATTGGTTACGGCCTCGCTGCCGGTCTTGCCGCCATTGGCGCAGGCATCGGCATCGGTCGCATCGGCGGCAGCGCGGTGGAGTCCATCGCTCGCCAGCCGGAGATGGCCGGTCGTATCTTCGTCAACATGATTCTTGCCGCAGCGCTCATCGAAGGCGTCGCGCTGTTCGCGGTCGTCGTGTCGCTGCTCGGCATGGGCGCCGCCACGGGCACAGCCGCCGGCTGATGCCGACGGCACGCTACGGTCCATCGGCGTCGGCGAGTGCGCAGTCTATAAGGCTTCCGCTCGCCGACGCCGAATCACCGCTTTGATGATCCAGCGTTTTGCGAGGGTTGCATGTTCTACTATCTGCTTGCTGCTGAAAAGGCTGAAGTCATTTACCCGGGCATCGTGCCGTTTGTTACGACGCTCGTGGTGTTCGGCATCGTTCTCGCGCTCTTCTTCAAGTTCATCTGGCCCCAGATCGCCAAGGGGCTGGAAGAGCGAGAGAACAAGCTGCGACAGGAAATTCGTTCAGCCGAGGAAGCTCGCGAGCAGGCCAAGTCGCTGCTGGGGGAGTACGAGCGCAATCTTGCTCAAGCGCGTGAAGAGGCCAATCAGATGATTGCCAAAGCACGAGCTGACGCCAAGGCGGTCGCCGAGGAGCTGCGCAGCCGCAACGAGGCGGAACTGGCCGAGATGAAGACCCGCGCCGCGCAGGAGATCGACAGCGCGAAGCGTGCAGCCATCAACGAGTTGTACGCCGAAGCAGCAACGCTGGCGACGGCCATCGCGTCTCGCATTCTCGAACGCGAGATCAACGCGGACGATCAGCGCCGCCTTGTGGATGACTCGCTGCGTGAACTGGCTGCAGTTCGGACGGATTGATGCGGGAATACGGCTGCTGTGTTCGGGGTCGTAACGTGAACGCCTGAAGAGAAATGATCGATGACCACCAAGACTGACGCCCTCGCCGCCGTATACGCTAAGAGCCTTCTGCAACTTGCGGAGCAGGCGGGCGGCGGAGAGAAGATCACTGAAGTCGGCGTTGAACTCGAGGAAATCTGTGAGATCGCTCGACGCGATCGTCGTTTCCGCGAGTTTCTCGTCTCCCCGATCATCGACTCAGGTCGTCGTGGTGAGACATTGAGGAAGATTTTCCGTGATCGTGTTACCGATCTGACACTGCGATTCATGCTCGTGCTGAACAGCAAGGGGCGCCTGGGGCATATCGAGTCCATCGCTGCAGCCTACGACGCCTTGGTACAGGAAGCGTTCGGCCGGATCGAAGTCAACATTTACACGCCCGCACCGCTCGGCGAAGAGCAGCTTCAAGCTATTCGTTCTCGCATTCAAGCTGCGCTCGGTAAAGAGCCGGTGCTTCATCCCTATACCGACGAAACGATGATCGGCGGAATCAAGCTGCGTATCGGCGATCAGTTGATCGACGGTTCAGTCGCCAATCGTCTGCGCCGCATGAAGACGGGTGTGCTGCGCAGCGGCGGATCCGCCATTCGCGATCGTTTCGGTCGCATGATCGACAAGGCAGGTGGCTTATGAACACGCGCATCGCATTCGTTCTGGTGCTTCTCGTTGCTTCAGCAGTTCTTGGGCGGATTGCGTCGGCACAACAGGCTGTGCCCACTCGCGAAACACTCGCCACGCTGACAGTTCGCGGCTCGGCAGAGATTGACAAGCCCGCCGACGAGCTTCGTTTGGATGTTGGCGTTGTAACCGAGGCGAGTGACGCTCAGACTGCCCTGCGAAATAACAGCGAGCGCATGAAGCAGGTTGTGGAAGCGATCAAGGCTGTTGGACTCACCGAGAAAGAGTACGAGACCGGCCGTTTTCAGGTGCAGCCACGGTATTCCACTCGCCCGCCCCGTGGAGACGCGGAGTGGCGTCAGCAGATCGTCGGCTACGCGGTTACAAACACTGTTCGCATCAAGACGCAGAAACTCGACTTGGCCGGTCGGCTGATCGAAGCTGCCAACAAGGCTGGTGCAAACACGATCGATTCGATTGTCTTCGGCTTGGCAAATTCTCGTACGCATCGCGCCGAGGCGATCCGTGAAGCGACAGCAAACGCGATGGCGGATGCCAACGCCCTTGCCTCTGCTGCTGGGCTGCGACTTGTCCGCGTCATCTCGATCACCTTGGACGAAGGCGATCGCTTTACGCCACCGATGATGTACGGCCGTGCTGTCGCAATGGGTATGGATATGGAAAGTTCGCCGCCCATCCAGCCCGGTGAAGTTACTGTTCGCGCGAGCGTCGCCATTGTGTATGAGATCGCATCATTTGATTAGACCATGCGGGAAATTCGTTTTTCTGACACTTGCTCTTGAGATCGGGTTTGCTGCCCAGCATTGAACTCCCAACTTCGTATTCGGAACACTACAGTGAAGATCAAGACCGACGAAATCACTTCAGTCATCAAGCAGGAGATCGAACAGTTCGCAACAGAACTGGAAATCTCCGAAGTCGGCCGCGTCGTAGAAGTCGGCGACGGCATTGCCCGCATCTACGGCCTTTCTCGCGCCATGGCTGGCGAATTGCTCGAGTTCGATACGCGCCAAGGCCCCATCATGGGTCAGGTGATGAACCTCGAACTCGACACTGTCGGCGCGGTGATCTACGGCAACTACCTTCACGTGCGCGAAGGCGACACGGTGAAATCCACCGGCCGCCTGCTTGAAGTGCCTGTCGGCGATGAGATGCTTGGCCGTGTGGTCGATCCTCTCGGCCGTCCGCTTGACGGTGGCCCGGCGATCAATACTGGCAAGACGCGCAAGCTCGACATTGTCGCACCGGGCATCGCGGCCCGTCAGCCGGTGAAGGAACCGCTTCAGACCGGCATCAAAGCCGTGGACTCGATGATTCCCATCGGTCGCGGCCAGCGCGAACTGGTTATCGGCGACCGTAAGACGGGCAAGACCGCTGTCTGTCTTGACGCCATCATCAACCAGAAGAAGTATTGGGGGACGCCGGACGCGGTGGTGTGCATTTACGTTGCGGTCGGCCAGAAGGAATCGACCGTCGCTGGCGTCGTTGAAGCACTCAAGCGAAACGGTGCAATGGATTACACCATCGTCGTTGTCGCAGGTGCTGCGAGCGCGGCTCCGCTGCAGTACATCGCACCATATGCCGGTTGTGCGATGGGTGAGCACTTCATGTGGCAGGGCAAGGAAGGTAAGACCCCCAAGCACGTGTTGTGTGTGTATGACGACCTTTCCAAGCAGGCAACTGCATATCGTCAGCTCTCGCTTCTGCTCCGCCGTCCACCAGGACGCGAGGCTTATCCCGGCGACGTATTCTATCTTCACTCACGCCTTCTCGAACGCGCAACAAAGCTCTCGGATGCCAACGGCGGCGGCTCACTCACGGCGTTGCCCATCATTGAGACGCAGGAAGGTGACGTTTCGGCGTACATCCCGACCAACGTGATTTCAATTACGGACGGCCAGATTTACCTTCAGCCGGAACTCTTCTCCGCGGGCGTTCGTCCGGCCATTAACGTCGGTATTTCAGTGTCGCGCGTGGGTGGTAACGCTCAGATCAAGGCGATGAAGGAAGTCGCAGGTTCTTTGCGACTCGACCTTGCCGCTTACCGCGAGCTTGAAGCCTTCGCCCAGCTCGGCACCGACCTTGACCCCGCTTCGCAGCGACAGCTCGACCGAGGTGCTCGTATGGTGGAACTCCTCAAGCAGAGCGAGTACACGCCGTTCGACGTGATCGACCAGTGCATCTCGATCTTTGCAGGCTCCAAGGGCTTCTTGGACGATCTGCCCCGCAACAGGGTGCATGCCTTTGAGTCGGCTCTCTTGGAGTATTTCAAGGGACCGAAGAAGGCTCTTCGCGACAAGCTCGTCGCAGATAAGAGCTTCAAGAAGATTGATGAAGAGTTCGTTGCGGCGCTTCGGGAGTTCAAGGCGAACTGGAAGAACTGACGCGGCGGCTCAATAATCAGAGCAACTTCACGCAAACGCTCGCCTCGTCAGGCGGGCGTTTGTTCTTCGGCTCCCTTTGTTCCAAGCGAAGTTTATGGCGATCACGTGGTGTTCTGTGTGATGACCAGCAAAGCGACACATCCTGAAGCGATCGCGTCTTCGTTCGTCGATGCCGTTATGCTTGAAGCTGCGCCGACACTTACGCCGTGGTTCGGCGAGCAACAGCTTCGGCAGAATGTGCATCTGGAGATCGCGGCTGAGATCAAGGCTACTGCAACGGATGATTCGATTCGTTTGATTGAGTTGCCACAGGCGCGCGATGGCGAGCCGCGATGGGTGATCGCAAAGGTCGGTGAGATCGTCAAGCCTAAGCCCGCAGTGGTCGTTCGGTTCAGGAATTTTCCGCTTCCTGATGCACAGGCCGTAATCGCTCTGGCGAAGGACATTCGCGCGGTGCTCGGCGATGACTTGGCAGCGGATGTTCTGGTCTTTCGTCACGGTGAAGCCTTGTTGCCATCTGCGCAGGTGTACACGCACTATGTCGCAGGATTGATTGATCGCATTCACCTTCCAGCGAATGCAGCGCTCACACACACGGTTCGACTGGAGCAACCTGATTCGCTGGACTTCTATCCCACATATGCTCACTGGTATGAAGAGTTTTGGCGCAGGCGGCCGCATCTCACGGATGTTTGGGTTGAGCCTCGTGAGGTGCTTGAATCATGTCTTGCGCAGGGCGGCTTGCGGCTGGTATACGTTGATGACCAACTGAGCGGACTTCTGGCTGCGGAGCGTCGAATCGAATACGGCCTCTGCGGCTGGCGGATGCGTGAGCGCGTGACCGCACCCGCCATGTGGAGCAGTGGAATTTCGACAGTGGCACTCGTCCAGTTTGCGCACTCGCTTGTGCATGATCGGTGCCATGCAATCTGGGGGACAATTCTGCCGACGAACACTTCGTCGCTTGGTTCAGCGCTGCGCATCGGCCGGAGTGTTATTGGGAGCATTCATCGCATTGATGGGTCATGATGGTGCTATCGACTCAGTTGGCCTTCCAGAATTTGGGGGCGCATAGAACCAGCAAGGTGAAGATTTCCAGGCGGCCTAGCGCCATCAGCAGGCTGAGAACGATCTTGCTGCCTGGAGAGAACCACGCATAGTTCTGCGTCGCTCCCACGCCATGCAGGCCAGGCCCAATGTTGCCGAGCGTCGCAAGACTTGCGCTGAGTGCAGTAGCGACATCGTTCGGGCTGTCGGCAGGCTCAAGAAAGAGAAGTGCTGCTGCGCCGAGCAAAAGCAGCATCGTGAACGACAGCGTGAAAACGACCGTACCCAGCTTGACATCAGCATCCATCGTGCTGTTGCCGATCCTGATGGGCCTGATGACGTTTGGCCGGAAAGTTTTTTCAATCTCTGAAACCAGAATCTTGAGCAGCATCCAGAATCGGATGACCTTGAGACCGCCCGCGGTTGAGCCGGCGCATCCGCCGATGAACATCAGGCCCACCAGCAGCGTTCGGCTGAGAAGCGGCCATGGGTCATAATCTGCCGTGACGAATCCCGTTCCTGTGTGGAGCGCGATGGTCTGGAACGCGCTGAACCGGAGAGATTGTGCTAAGGAAGTGCTTTCAATGACTCGCCCCGCGGTAGAGATGATGTCATGTCCCCAGATGTTGAAAGTCACGACGAGAATGACAATGACTTTGAGGAAGAAATAGACGCGGAGTTCCGTATCTTTCAGCACCGCGCGCCAGCGGCCTTGTGTCAGCATGTAGAACAGCGCGAAGTTGACCCCCGCGAGAAACATGAAGAACAGGCAGATGATGTCGAGTGAAACCGAGTCGAATGCGCCGATGCTTGCGTCGCGCGTGGAGAGGCCGCCGGTCGAGACCATTGAGAGAGCATGACAGATGCTTTCAAACCAACCCATCGCCCCCGTGGCGCGGATTGCCAGAATCGCTGCCACGGTGATGCTGGAGTAAATCAGCATCAGCGCGCGTGCCGTCTCACGGATGTGAGGCCTCAGACCTTTGGGTGAAGGTCCGGGCGTTTCCAGTCGAAAAAGTTTTTTCGCGCCAACGCCAAGCGAGGGAAGTACCGCTACGAAGAGGACGACGATGCCGAGGCCGCCGAGCCAGTGCGTGAGCGCACGCCATAGCAGAAGACTGCGCGGCGTGGACTCGATATCGGTCAGGATCGTTGCACCGGTGGTGGTGAGTCCGCTCATCGCTTCGAAATAGCAATCAATGAACGAACTGAATGGATGATCGTTGCCGACATTCGGGTTGATGGTCGCCCAGAAGTAGAAAGGCAGCCCTGCGTAAGCAGCGCCGATGAGCCAGCTCATGGCGACGAGCAGCATGGCCTCGCGCCGTCCGAGTTGCTTACTGCCCTTTCTGGTGAGTAGATACAGGCCGCCGCCGATTACCAAGCCGATGGCTCCGCTGAAGATCAGAGCCGTTCGCGCGTAGGGATCGATGATGTAGTCGTGCACAAAAATGTGCGTGACGAAAAAGCTGCCTGCCATCACCAGCATGATGAGGCTGAGCACAAGAAACAGCAGGCCGAGCTGGCTGAAGACGTACCTGTAGTTCACACGGGTGTCACTTCACATTGAACAGCTGCATGAGCTGCTTTTCCATGCCATGTCGGCCGACTACCAGGACGGTGTCGCGTGCCTGAACGACATCGTCGGCAGTCGGCACCCACACTTTGCTTTCGCGTTTGATTGCAGCGATGACCCAGTTCGTACCCAGCTTGATCTCGCGAAGCGTCTGCCCGATGAACGGACAATCTGCGGGCAGCCGCACGCGGTACACGTTGACAAAACCCTCGGCCAATGATGCCATAAGCCGCAGCGGACTGTGGTCCAAAACGCCTTCGATTTCTTCCGCCGCGACGACGCGCGGGCTGAAACACCGGTCGATGCCCACATGGCCCAGCAGGTCCAGATAGTTCGGCCTTTGCACCACCGAGATGACCTGCAGCACGCCGAGGCTCTTCGCCAGCACGGCGCCGATGATGTTGGCTTCGTCATCGTCCAGCAGGCCGACGAACACATCCGCCAGACCGAGATTCTCTTCCATATACACGTTGCGGTCGGTCGGATCAGCTTGAATGACGGTAACCCAGTCAAGACGTTCCGCCAGTTCCTCAGCGCGTGTGCGATTCGTTTCAAAGAGACGTATGGACCAGTTGCGTTCGCGCAATGCGCGGCAGAGCCACACGGCCATCACGTTGCCACCCATGATCACAACTTTACGCTTGCCGGAATCGGCCCGATGGAACATTCGCCTTGCTTCGTAGAAGGCGTCGTCATTGCCGACGAGAATCACGCGATCGCCTTTCAGGATGACCGTATTGCCGTCGGGCACAAAAACGTCTTTGCCGCGTGCGACAGCGGCCAGCCGCGTGCCTCGCGGCAATTTGAGAGTCATCAGCGGGATATCCAGTGCTGGCGCTCCCTCACTGACCGGAAACTCCTGCATATCGATGCGACCCTCAGCGAAGTGCTCGATGGCGAGCGCTGCGGGGTTGCGCAACATGCGCGCGATGGCCGTTGCGGTGGAATATTCCGGGCAGATCAACTGATCGATGTTGAGGGTTTGACGATAGTCGAGACCGCGACCTTCAAAGAATGCACCGCGATGAACACGGGCAATCGTCTTTTTGACGCCAACCGCCTTCGCGATCATCGCTGTCAGTAGATTGATCTCATCCTGATCGGTGGCTGCAACCAGCAGGTCGGCCTTTTCCGCACCGGCTTCGCGGAGGATTTCTGCGTCGGTCGCATTCCCATGAAGTGTGCCGACATCCATCAACTCGCCGACGCTTCGCAAGCGGTCTTCGTTGTAGTCGATGATGGTGATGTCGTGCCCCTGCGCAGCAAGAACCTCTGCTGTATGGCTTCCGACTTCACCGGCTCCACAGATGATAATGTTCATGGCGGCGGTCCGCTGCCGGGGAGGCGAATCAGAAAGGCGGAATGATAGTCAAAAACAGATCAGGCCGGAACGGAAGACCGTAGCGAAGTCCGGCGATTCAGATTACCCTTGTCCGCCCTATGACAACGATTTCAGACTTCCTCAGAACCCACTATCGGCACTTCAACGCGGCGACCGTGATCGAAGCGTCAGAGGCGTATCGAACGCATCTGACGGGCGATGGTCGTATGCTCGTAACCCTTGCAGGTGCGATGAGCACCGCGGAGCTTGGCATCTCTCTTGCGGAGATGATCCGGCAGAACAAGGTTCATGCGATCTGCTGCACTGGGGCAAATCTTGAAGAAGACGTCTTCAATCTTGTTGCACACTCATACTACGAGCGAATCCCCAACTGGCGAGAGCTTTCTGCAGCGCAGGAGACCGCCCTGCACGATCGACATCTCAATCGTGTAACGGACACCTGCATCCCTGAGGAAGAGGCGATTCGGCGGATTGAGAAAGCCGTGCTCGACGAGTGGACAGACGCCGACCGGAACGGCAAACGTTACTTCCCGCACGAGTTCATGTATCGCATTCTCCTGAGTGGTGTGCTCAAACAGCACTACGATATTGACCCCAAGAACTCGTGGCTGCTGGCCGCAGCAGAGCGAAATCTACCGATGTTCGTGCCAGGTTGGGAAGATTCAACCCTCGGCAACATTTATGCGGCACACTGCATTGAAGGTGATGTCAAGAACGTCCATACGGTTCGAACCGGCATTGAGTACATGATCTCGCTGGCCGAGTGGTACACAAAGACATCGCAGAAGCATTCGATTGGTTTTTATCAGATCGGCGGTGGCATCGCGGGCGATTTTCCCATCTGCGTCGTGCCGATGCTGCATCAAGACCTTCGCCGCACGAACGTACCACTCTGGGGCTACTTCTGTCAGATCAGTGAAGCCACGACAAGCTACGGCGGCTATAGCGGTGCGACGCCGAACGAGAAGATCACATGGGGCAAACTGGGGGAGAAAACGCCTCGGTTTATGATCGAATCCGATGCGACGATCGTTGCTCCGCTGATGTTCGCATACATCATGGGCTGGTAAATCGTGGCGGAGTCGTCAGCGGGCTGCAGCTTGTTGCTTGGCATGCAATGCGCGCCGCTTTTCTACGCTGTTGATGTGAAGCATGAGCAGCACCATGCCGGTCAGAAGCATCACGTCCGCAACGTTGAAGACCCACGGGAACATCTCAGGGTTTCCACTGCCGGGCCATTTCCAGTTGAACGGCAGATGCCTGCCCGGCAGCATGTGCAGAAAGTCTCGAACCACGCCGTACACGATGCGGTCGTAGAGATTCCCGATGCCGCCTGCGAGAATCAGCCCAAGCGCAACGTGCGCCATTCGGCTGCGCGAGGTGGTGTGTCTGCCGAAGACATAAAGACCGACGGCCAGCGCGACAAACGTAAACGCGATGAAGAATACGCGTTGGTTCGCTCCGATGCCGAATACCGCGCCGCGATTAATGACAAGCCGAAAATCAAGGAGCCGCCACGGCAGGACGTGAATCCCCTGGTGGTATGGAATTGGGTTGCGGCTCTCATCCTCCAGTAGCCATGCTCGGTCGAGTTGCACGGGCTGTCCGGCGACAGTTGCAAAGCTCCAATACTTCGTGCTGATGTCAACGGCCATGCCAAGGCCGAGAACAAGCAGCAGTGTGAGCCACGCAGCGGGCGAGCGGAATGCTTGGATCGCTTGCGGCGGCGCAGGTGGCGGGGGCGTCGCCGGGGCGTCGTTGGCTTCTGCGGCCTGCGGGTTCGATGCCTTCGAATCTATCACGAGTTCATCTGATTTTCGACCAGGCGCGCTGCCTCAATGGTGTATTTGGCCCAAGGCTTGGCGTCGAGGCGCGCCCGCGGAATGTCCTTGCCGGTCATATGACACACGCCGTACGTCTTGTCATCAATACGGCGCAAAGCGTCTTCGATTTCGCGGAGTTGCTTTCGTTCCGTCTCAGCAAGGCCGAGCATGAAGTCCTGATCGTAGGTGTCGGTGCCGATGTCCGCCATGTGAATCGGCATGTGCGAAAGATTGCCGCCGCTTGAGCGAAGCGCTGCCGCTTCCATCGCGCTCAGGTCACCGATGAGTTCCGAGCGCTTGCGCAGCAGCAGGTCGCGGTAATAGCGCAACTGCTTTGCCGTCAGGCGAGTTTTGAGCGGTTTTGTCGGGCCTTTGTCAGCATCACTGCCATCGGTTGTCGATGCTGCGGCTCGCGATTTCTTGGGAAGCGTCAGACCCTGTGTGGAAATCATCCGCACGCGGCGACCGTTGATGAAGACATAGCCCTTCTCGTCCGCAGCAGTCGTGCTTGCGACCTCAGCCACGGACTTCCCTCGCTTGCTGGTTACAGCAGGCTTCTTGGTCTTCTTGGGCTTCGCCGCGGACGGCGTCTTAATGGTAAGTGCCTTCGCTTTCGATTTCTTTTCTGGAGCCGATTTGGCTGCGGGGGGCGTTTTTTTGGCAGAAGTCTTGGGTGGGGACTTCTTCGAGGTCGGCTTCTTGCGCGGCGCACTCTTCGAAGCGGACGCCGTCTTCTTAGACGTAGTCTGCTTCTTTGACGTGACAGAGGGCTTGGCAGCGGTCTTCTTGGCTGACGCCTTCGTCTTGGGACGCGAGGTAGGCTTGGCAACCTTCTTGGGAGTCGATTTGCGTGAAGACTTCGAGGCAGATTTGCCGGCCGCTTTGGTCGGCTTCTTCTTGCGTGTGGTCTTCGCGCTGGGTTTGGTCTTCGCCACGTCAACTCCTCGCATCGTCAGTGATGCAAGATGGGTAACAAGCTACGAACATAGCCCCGATTGGGATAAGCGCGCATGATATGGCCCGCCGGAAAGGTCGTCAATTACATAGCTTGGCAGCCTAGCGTAACCCGCATGATTACGGTCACGGGCAGCTTCCCCATGCTCCGAGCAGAATGAGCAGGTCGAGCACATCGACGACCTGGTCCTCGTTGAGGTCTGCCGGGCAACCGGCTTTGCATGATCCCCATGAGCCGAGCAGATTCAACAGGTCAAGCACATCAACCGTGCCATCGCTGTTGAGGTCTGCGAGACAGGCAGAAGGCGTGTCGCATTCGATGACGGTGATGCGGAAGGCGTCAATCGCTGCTTCGACCAACGCCTGCGGGTCGTAGTCTGAGGCAACGAAGCGTACCTGAAACTTCAAAGCGTTATCTACGAAATCAGTAACGCGAAATTCGTGGAAGTACCATCCACCGCGCGTTTCAGGACCGTCCGGCCCGACCGTTTCAACATTTACCCAGTTCTTGCCGCCGTCGCCAGTGATATCAACTCGAAACACATCGACGTGCGGATTTGCGCCAGCATGGTTGGAGTACCAACGCCAATAGCTGACCACGGTTTCTGCATCATCAGCAAGTTTAAAAACAGGTGAGAAGAGCGTGGTCTTGCCATTGTCCACATCGTTTGCGCCAGCTCCGCCGCCGGGATGCTGGCCCGTGATGTAGCAGGCATCACCAATGAATGGTGCATTGGGTTGCACCTGCTGCCCGCCTGATGTTGTACCGACTGGATTTGCTCGCTCCCAGATTCCGGCGGTGGCGTCATCATCGGGCGCGCCGACAGTCCAGCCGAGGTTGGAGTCGAAAACATCTTCAAACGCCAGTTCAAGTCCTTCTGCAATGATCGCTGCATATCCGATTGCCGGAGCAGTGGGGGGATCATTGCGCGTGAAGCCGGTGGTGGTTGTCGCAGTAAGGTAGTAGTTCACCGTTCGTCCGCACGGCAGTGATGGGAAGTCCGCGCGATACATCTCCTTGCCAAGTGAGACGAGCGGAACTTCGAACGATCCATCGCCTGCATCAGCAATCAGGCGAGCGGTTTCAATATCGAATCCATCAGCGGTGATGATGCGGACTGTGAACGAGTCGCCTGATGGCGAAATCATCTCCGGTCTGGCTTCGGGATACTCATACGTCAGAGGAAGATCGCCAACCCACCAGACAAATAATCCTTTTTCGATGTCGCTGCCGATGACGACACCGCTTGGGAAGAATGGGTATGGACTCCACAGTCCGTTGAAGTTCGGGTTGTCATCTTCAACCCACGTGTCGAATGACCCAATCTCAACCGCGTTCATCGGATCGCTTACATCAAAGACGCGCAAGCCGCTGCGGTAGTTGGCATGGAACGAGAGGTTTCCTCTTACGTAGATGTTATGGCCGATGGCGGTATTCCCGTTTGTGAACGTGCCGGCTTCATATGGATTTGTCAGATCCTCGACGTTGATGACGCGGGTCGTCGTTGGAATGCCGTAGTTCACCTCGGCGAGTTCGTCGTTGACGAGCACGAATCGGCGATCTTCCGTGAGCCAGCCCTGATGCGAAAATGCAGGGAAAGACCAACTGGTGAAGCCGAGCTGGACAATGTTGCTCTTGTCGGTGACATCGAGAATGTTGACACCGGGGTTGCCGCCGTTGGAGACATTGTTGGCGTAGCAGAAAGCAATCTGCCTGCCTGCGTATGGCCCTTCGTGCCAGACCACCACCTGCGAATCGTGCACATATCGATTGTGCCATTCACCGACGAACGTCGGGGATGCAGGATTGGCAAGGCTGTAGATTCGAAGCCCGATGGTGCCACCACCACCGCCGTTCCGATAGAGATAGCCGCTTTCGGTATCAATGAAAACGGTGTGTGTTGAAGCCGTTGTCAGCGTACCTGCCTGCGTGAAGTTGCCGACATGCGTGACGATGCCATCATCGATCTGCGCGAGATCGAAAACCTGAATGCCTTGGCCGCCTTCGCTCACCGCGTAGCAGTAGTGCTGATAGGTCTTCATGTCGCGCCAGAGACTGCTGGGGCCTGCCATGACGGCGACGATGACCGGGTTTGCTGGGTTGGTAATGTCCACAAAACCTGTGCCGTTGCGAAGACCAATGATGGCGTACTCGCGACCAGAAGGCGAGACGTAACCCCAGCAGTCATTGGCAGAACTATGGGAGCCGAAAGCCGTCAGGGGGAGCCAACTGAGCAAGTGAACATTATTGGTTGGGAAGGCAAGCGGGATTTGACCGCCCGAGCCGCCGTCCCAGCCCGGCCCGTCGTAGGGATCGACCGAGTCGTGATGATGATTGGGGTCATCATGGCCAAGCAGGCATGCTGTTGCAGCCAGCATGAGTACGGAAGCGGAGAAACGAGCCGCGCGACCGGGACCACTGATCCGATATGCACCAACATGCTTCAATTGCGTCAAAGGGGGCATCCTCTCTGTCTTGCCCACCCCTAAGCTCCGACTATACCACGTCAACATCAAAAGTCTGCAGGAAAATCACATCAATACCACGCTGTATCAGATTAAAGTGGCTGTATGCCACGCATTCGTGGCAGCTAAGCAGGGCATATGATGATGCACAATGCAGATCGTCATGAACGGTGAAGAACGGACGATATCCGAGCCTTGTTCGGTTGGACAATTATTGGCTCTTTGCGGCTTGAGTGCGGCTCCATGTGCGGTTGAAGTCAATGCAGCGCTGGTCCCGAAACGGCACCATGCGGAATACATGCTTGCCGATGGGGATCGGGTCGAAGTGGTTACGCTCGTGGGCGGCGGATAAGGCGACCATTTGGCGCGAAAACTGCCCCTTGCGCAGCAGATGATGCGCAGGGTCCGAGAGTAAGTCGCACTGCGACTGAAGAGCGGGTATGTCATCACGGCGCGTGTGTTGCTGCGGCTCCAGATGTCTATCTGGCCCTATTCAGGAGAACCGCCCATGCAGATCAGTGCCGCCAGTACCGTATCCCCGTTCTTGACCGCCAAGCCGCCGATCAGCGTTCGACATGACAAGATTGAAATTGCATCCAACCGTGCGCCAGCGAGTGTGCCCGCGATCAAGCAGGTTTCAATGGCCACCCTGGGTACATCGCCGCTTCAAACCAGCGGGCTTGGCGCGCTCCAGCGGATGGCCGTGCTCTCAAGAGGAGACGTATCCAATCACGTTTCTGCCGGCTCATTTCAGACTCGCGAACGAGTCGAACAGGCCCGTCACCAACAGACATCCTCACCACAACCTGATGCTGAAGTAACGCTTGACGGTTTGTTGAAGGCGTGGGGAACGAATGAAGCGATGTACGACCTCAACGGTGATGGCACCGTCGATGTGCTTGATCTGCTTCAGTTCCTTGGCTCACAAGCGGAGCAGTAACGTGATCAGCCAGCACCCTTGACCAACAGTTCATTCGTTGGGACGCGCTTGAGCGCAGCGAGGAGTTGTTCAATCTGACGCGGCGGCGGCATGTTCATCAGCCGCCGTCGCAGGGCGGTAACTGTCTTGAGTTCCTGCTCTGAAAGCAGCAGATGCTCCTTGCGCGTACCAGATGCGGCGAGGTTGATCGCAGGGAACAGGCGTTGTTCTGCGATGGAGCGATCGAGAATCAGTTCCATATTGCCTGTGCCTTTGAACTCTTCAAAAATGATCTGATCCGCGCGAGAGCCAGTGTCAACAAGGCAGCTTGCAATGATGGTCAGCGAGCCGCCTTCTTCAACCTTGCGTGCGCCGCCGAAGAGCTGTTTGGGAACCTCCAGTGCCTTTGAGTCCAAACCGCCGGACATGGTTCGCCCGCTGGAGCCGTATTTGCGTGAGTTGTTGAACGCGCGTCCGAGCCGTGTGAGCGAGTCAAGCAGGACGACGACATCTCGGCCTGCTTCGAGCATTCGTTTGGCACGCTCAATGGCAAGAATGCCAAGCGTGATATGCGTGTCCACGTCTTGGTCATTCGACGATGCCAGCACGTGTGCCGGCACATTCCGCTTGAAGTCCGTCACTTCTTCCGGCCGCTCATCGATCAGAAGCGCGACCAGTTCAACTTCGGGATGGTTGTGCTTGATACCGAAGGCGATGTTCTGAAGCAGGATGGTCTTTCCTGCCTTGGGCGGGGCGACGATAAGGCCGCGTGTGCCGTAGCCGATCGGACAGAACAAGTCGATGAGCCGACAGGCCGGGGGGCAGCCCGGATACTCCAAACTCATTCTGGGCTGCGGGTCGATTGGCGTGAGTTCGTCGAACGGCTTGCGCGAGGCGTATTGCTCAGGCTCCAGCCCCTCAATCTCAATCACGGATTCGACAGTGGGCTTTGCTTTGCGGGGCTTCTTACCACGGCGCCGCTTGGACTTTCGCTCAGCGACGTTGACGGTAACCCGTTGACCTGGCCGCAGGCGGTATTGCTCCACGACCTCTGGCGGCACGAAGGGGTCGTCCTCGCGCTGCACGAGACCGTTGTCAAACTGACGCACGCGAGCCTCAGAGCCTTTGGGCCACTCGAGGATCCCGCTAAGCGTGATCAATGGGCGTTCTTGTGTTTCCTGCACAACACCTACCAGATTGTGGAACGGGTGCCACGTGTCGGTCGTCGCGCGACCGCATCATGTGACTGGATGGCTCGATCAACCCCTCGGCTTAGACCCGGATACGGCGTGAAGTGGAACGTCCGATTCAAGGAAAGTAGAACATGTTTCTGCATGTCTGTCAAGGAAGCCGTGAGATGTCAGGGTGCCTTCTTACTCGTTGTTTGCCCATGTTGACGGCAGGCGTCGGACCATGCCGAAGCGATTGATGCGCCGAGGCGAGCATTGGCCGCCAGCAAGGCGAGGTTCGCACGGAGCGAGCGGTCTCCCGTTTGTCGGCGAACCTGATCGAGCAGGTACGGTGTGCGGGCCTCCCCAGTCATGCCTTGCTCGTAAGCCTCGCGCTCCGCCCGTTCAATAATCTCCTCGAGTTCGTTGCGGTTCAGTGCATATTTCGCGGGCACCGGATTCGCTATCAGAACACCGTTCGGCAGCCTGAGCTTGTTCCACTGCATATTGCAGATGCGGACGATGTCCGTTTCGCGTTCGACCCTTCGGGTTACAGGCAATTCCTGCGTACCTTCGCAGTAAAACTGCGCGAAGAAGTTTGTGCAATAGCCAAGAACGGGTATGCCAAGTGCAGCAAGAGTTTCAAGCGTTGCCGGAAGGTCGAGAATGGACTTCGCGCCAGCACACACAACGCAGACTGGCGATCGGCTGAGTTGCGCAAGGTCTGCAGAGATGTCTGGATGAGTGGTCCAGTTCCGATGTACGCCGCCGATGCCGCCTGTAGAAAAGACTCGAATCGGCGACATGTTTTCATCGATGATCTGCGGCATGGCGCAGGCAACCAGTGTCGCAGAGACGGTCGTGCCCGCGGTTGCGCCGGTCGCCATGGTATGAGCGAGTGCAGCAGTGGAGACCTTTCCTGCATCGTTGGCCGTGGCAAGCTGAACAAGTTGTTGATCGTCGAGGCCGATGTGCAACGTGCCTTCAATCACTGCGATGATCGCAGGAACAGCACCGGCCTGACGCACTTCGCGTTGCATCAATCGTGCCAGCGCGAGATGCACCGGCTCGGTTGTTTCCCAGCCAGGAAAATCAATGCCAAGATGTGGCATCGACTCCTTCGGAAGACCAGCGGTAACCACCGCGCTTTCGAGTGCGACGACTGGCTGCTGATGCCTGAGCGCGTGCTCAACTTCGGGATGAATCTGAATGCGCGATGTCATAGAGAATGTGCTGCGAAGTGACAGCGCACGAAACATGTTCGTGTTTGTTCATTTACGGCGAGTACGCAACTTGCCGCCCATCCTCTTGCCGGGGAGCGCTTTGGGGACCAGCCCGCCAGGGAACTTCGCAGGGTCCACAACGACAGGTGGAGCTGCTGTAACTCGGCGATGTTCAGTCTTGGCAGCCTCACTTCTTGCTGCGGCGAGTTCGATTCGCGCCTGAACATCCGCGGGGATCGGGCCGGGTGCGAAGTCGTCGTACTCCGCCTTGGGAATCTCAACATTGGTGAGCATCTCAATCGCCGTGAGCAAGTCGCCCTGCTCTGGGGTGACGAACGCCCACGCGATGCCATCGCGCCCGGCACGTGCAGTGCGGCCGATGCGGTGCACGTAAACTTCCGGGTCTTCCGGCAGGTCGTAGTTGATGACGTGAGTGATGTCATCAACATCCAGACCACGCGCCGCCAAGTCCGAAGCCACGAGTACGCTCAGTTCGCCTGCGCGGAGTTTCTGCATGACTGCGTTGCGCTTGCCTTGGTACATATCGCCGTGGATGGCATACGCTTCAATCTTGTGACGATTGAGGAACTCAGTCAGCGCATCGACAGTCTGCTTGGTGCGGCAGAAGATGATTGTCAGCGCTGGCTCCTCATGCTCAAGCAGATGCAGCAGCAAGCGGCTCTTGTCCCACGGCTGCACGGTGAAGTACTTCTGCGTAACCTGTGTTACCGTCAGACTCTGTTTGGTCGTCAGCGCAAGCTTTTCTGGGTTGCGCATGTATCGCCGTGCAAGCTGCTCGATCTCATCTGAAATGGTGGCAGAGACGAAAATGGTCTGATGCTCGTGTCGCATCGCCCCCAGAATCTTGCGGATGTCTTCGCGGAAGCCGATATCGAGCATGCGGTCCACTTCGTCGAGTACGGCGATCCGAACCGAGTCGTAGGGCAGGAAACCCCTGCGGTGCATGTCCATGACGCGGCCCGGCGTACCCACAATGATGCTGGGGCCTTTTTTCAGCTTTTCGATCTGTACGCTCATCTTCTGGCCGCCATAGACAGCGAGAATCTTGAGTTCCGTCAGGCGGCCGAGTTCGCGCAGCTCGTGGGTTACCTGGATGGCCAGCTCGCGGGTGGGTACCAGAATGAGAGCCGCAAACTTCTCATCGGCTTCGACCATCTGCATGATGGGGAAGCCGAACGCCAGCGTCTTGCCGGTGCCCGTCTTGGACTGGCCCAGCACATCGCGGCCGGAAAGGGCGACCGGAATCAGCGCGGCCTGGACATGGGTAGGATGGACGAATCCGTGCTTCCGGATCGCTTCCAGCAACTCTTCCTTGAGACCGAGCGCCTCGAAGGAGACCTCGGTGTTGAACACATCGTGCATGTAGATTGGATTCCTGTGGCTGCCGGATTAAAACCGGCGAAGGGGATGTCGGCAAAGAAGGCAACGGCTCGGCTAAGCAGCCGACACCCCGCAGCCGACAGCCTTGATGGCCGCAACATCATGGTAGGAAGGGAACTCGGTCGATACAACTCTTCAAGCGGACTACGATGGCCGTGAAGGGTCCACCCGGGGCTAAGAGGAAGTGCCGGCGCATGCGAGAAACAAGCGTCATCGAGATCAACTTGGCAGCAGTGTCACAGAATGTCCAGCTCTTGAAGCGGATCATCGGCTCCAACTGCCTGCTTTGTCCGATTGTGAAGGCTGATGCCTATGGGCTTGGCGCGGTTCGTGTCGCCAAGACGTTGCTGTCCTCCGGTGCGGATATGCTTGCCGTCTATACCGCAGCGCAGGCGGCCGAGCTGATGCGAGGCGCCATCAGTGGATCGATCCTCGTGCTCTCGCCAGTGCGAGAGGTCGAGCGGGTGGATGATCTGTATCGCGGTCTGATCTGTGGTCGCCTGCATCTGACGGTTCATGATGAGGGGCACCTGAATGATCTCATCATTCTCGCAGAGCGCTATGGGGCGCCAATTCCGGTGCATCTTGAGGTCGATACCGGAATGACCCGTGGCGGATGTGCGATCGAAGACGCGCCGCGGCTTCTTCGCCGCATTGCGTTGCACCCTCGTCTTAATCTTGCGGGACTGTTTACACACTTTGCCAATGCGGAGTCGGATGTCGAGTTTACGGATCGACAACTCGCGCTTTTTGATGATCTGATCGACCGATGCAAGGCCGACATTCCGACCTCATGCCTGATCCACGCAGCCAGCACATTCGCAACGTTGCGATCAAATCGATTCCATAAATCAATGGTTCGCGTTGGATTGGCGTGGGCCGGGTATGGCATGGAAGAGATTGATGGTGGCGAAGTGATTGCAGAGGGACAACATCTTCAGCCGTGCGTGACATGGCGAAGCCATATTGTGCAGCTCAGGTCGATTCACGCGGGCACGCATGTTGGCTATGGCTCTCGATGGACGGCGCTTCGCGACAGCGTGATCGCGCTCGTTCCGGTTGGCTATGCGGATGGTTATCCCGTGCGTGCGGGGCGCGTTGACGAGGGCGGCAAGACAAGCAGTGTCGCCGTGCTGGCGCGGTCGTCCTCAGGCGGCACGGCGGTACCTCGCTTCGCGCCCGTGGTTGGCGCGGTCAATATGGATCAGATCACGGTTGACGTAACGGATGTGGTTGCGGATTGCGCCGTTGCAGTAGGTACGGAAGTCGAACTGATCACACCCGATTCTTCCGCGCCAAATCACCTGCCCCGATTGGCGGATTGCGGTGGCACCTTCGCGCACGACATGCTTTGCCGGCTTAATCCGCGACTGAAGCGGCATTACACCATGAATGCGACGAGTGGCGAGCAGATCATCGCCCCACGTGCCGTTGCCGTGCGGGCTGTATAGGGCTGGAAATCAATCGGTTGAGAGAATCGCGCGCATCCATCGCCTCGGTCTGGCGGCTTTTTCTGCATCCGCGGCGATGGACATTGCGAATAGTGTTTCGTAACGGCAGTGCGATGGTGTGGGGAGATTCGGGAAGCGAGCACACTTCCGCGAGGGGCCGCCTTGGCCGCCCAGCCTGGACCGCCCTTCCCGAACCTCCCTGCCCCAACGCAGGTTGAGAGAGACCTGCCGTTCCCACCCGCCGTGCCGACCCGCGAATAGCGGGTCGGCGCTTTTTTGGATTGCCCTTCAACCGCTTTTGTAAGCGGTATCATGACACGATGCACCCCGAACCGGATCAATCGATGCCCATTCGTCTGGGCGTTGTAAGTTTCGTGAACACGCTGCCGCTGATTGATGGGCTTGAACGGCTGGCGGATGTTGAGTTGCGCCACTCCGTGCCGAGTCTGCTTGTCGATCAACTGTTGCGCGACGAGGTTGATGTCGCGCTCTGCTCATCTATTGATTATCAGCGGTCGCCGGTTCCTCTCGTTGTCCTGCCGTGCGGTTTGCTCGGTTGTGAAGGCGCGACCATGACGGTGCGTCTCTATTCCAGCATTCCCATCGAGCGCATCGGCCGGGTGTATTGCGATACGGACAGCCACACTTCAATAGCGCTGATGTCCATTGTGCTTCGCGAGCAGTATGGCATATCACCTGAACGTGTGGATTATGATGCGCGTGAGCGAGTGGCCTCCAATAAGCCGCTTGATTGGCCTGAAGCCATGTTGCTTATAGGCGACAAGGTCGTAACAGATTCTCCACCTGCCATTCGTTATCCGTATCAACTTGATCTTGGCGCTGCCTGGCATGAAATGACCGGCCTGCCGTTCGTTTTCGCGCTCTGGATGGCCAAGGCAGACACTGACCCCATGCGGCTTGCCGTTGCACACGATGTGCTGGACCATCAGCGCCGCCATAATCGAGAGCGGATCGACAGCATGATCCACCGAAGGGCTGTCGCGAGAGGCTGGCCGCGCGATCTGGCTGAGGAATACCTCAAGCAACGGTTGGTCTATGCATTTACGGAAGCACGATGCGAGGCTGTTGAAGAGTTCTTCCGTCGCGCTGCCAAAGTGGGCTTGATTCCGTCGCATCGACCGCTGGACGTGGCGGGCAGCGTCGCGTGTGCCTGACCATGCCGCGAGCCGCACGGTTCAAAATCGCAGCATTAGGCGATCTTCTGCAGCAGTTACGTTACGCGCCGCCGGAAACGCTTGAGCGGCAGATGGACGCCGCGGAACGTCTGGTCGCAGAACTTGACCCTGCCAGAAACTACCCGGAAGAGTTCATCGTCTTCCGAATCACAGGGTATCGCCCTGACGCTTCAACGGGGACAGCGGTGTTGGTGGGGCAGGCGCTTGTCCCTGATTTGGTGAACTTCATTCAGTTGGTCAGCAGCAGGTTGACGATTGCAGCTCATCATGCGGGACGCCAAGCCGTACCGCTATCGGAGGTGTGCAAGCGTCTGAATGTCTCGCGCAAGACGATTCAGCGATATAGAAAGAGCGGCCTTGTGTGCCATTACATCACCGACGATGAAGGTTCGGCACAACTGGCCTGTTTTGAGGACGCGCTGAGTCGTTTTATCGCATCGCATGGCGAACGAGTCAGTCGTGCCACGGGATTCTCCCGAATCGATGAGGCACTGCAGCAACAAATTCTCGCTGAGGCCAGAGAGCTCCATCGTGTTCGAGGGGTCAGCCTGAACGAAGCCGCGTTGGAACTGGCGCACAAGCACCAGCGTGCACACGAGACGATTCGGGGCTTGCTGCGCCGCCATGAGCGGCATGAGCCGACATTTTCTGAAGCCGGGCCGCTTCGAGAGCGCGAAGCGAAACTTCTGTATCGCGCCTGGCGATTCGGGATTCATGGATCAAAGCTGTCGAAGCGATTCGGCAAAACGGGTACGACTGTTCGCCGAGCAATCAACAGACAGCGAGCCGACTTGCTTGTTGCTCTCGATCTTCAGTGGATTGAACTGCCGACGTTCAAACTCAAGGATTCAGCAGAAATCATTCTGGCGCATCCGTCAGTTACACACGGGTTGGATCGTCTGCCTTCGAGCGAGGATGCCATTCAGTTTCTTCATGACGTGCGCAGCGGCGAAGCGGTTCGCGAGGATGATGAAGAGGCAATGCTTGCTGCCTACAACTTCCTGAAGCGGCGAGCAAAGCGAGCGATTGGCCGTTTCGGAGCGTGGCCGAATGCGAGCGTGATTGACGCTGTTGAGACGGACCTCAGATGGGCGACGATGCTCAAACGCCGACTTGTGGCGTTCCTGCTACGCGGGGCGATGCTTCGAGTGCAGCATCATGCGCAAAGACCACTTGAATCGCGGACCTCTGATGAAATCGTGGGTTTGATACGTCAGATGGTGGGGGTGCTGTCGGGCGTTATTGAAACGGTCGATCCAGCTCGCGGGCAGCGGATCGAGAAGCTTGCCGTGCTGGCGATCGACCGCGCGATGGCGAAAGTGCCTCATGCTGAAACTGCAAAGCGTGCTGCGGCGCGTCACGAAGCGGGTGTAACGATGCTTCATGATCCACTTAGCAATTTGACACCGTGGGCCGTAACGCTGGAGTTTCGGCCTGATCTTCGATTGCGAGTAACTCGGCTCGATACAGGCGTTCAGGAGTTGCTGGTTCGTCGATATGGATGGGACGGGACGCCACCCTGCACGATTGCCGCGCTCGCCAAACGCCGGCATGAAACGCCGAGCGCCATCACACGTGCTCTGTACCGAGCGGAGAACGAACTCCGGCGAATCACCCATCCATGAAAAAGCGACGCATGGGCATGCCATGCGTCGCTGCAGGATTCTGAGCGTTTGTTGATCGTCTCAACGCTTGGAGAACTGGAAGCGACGACGAGCACCGGGCTGGCCGTACTTCTTACGTTCAACCTTACGCGGATCGCGCGTGAGCAGGTCGTTGTCGCGGAGCGTTGGTTCAAGTGAGCCGTCGTAGCGGCGGAGCGCACGGGCGAGGCCCAGCACGATGGCGCCTGCCTGGCCGGTGAAGCCGCCGCCTTGAACATTTACGAAGACATCAACCTTGCCTTCGGTGTTGGTTACCTTCAGGACGTTCAACACGTCATTACGGTCTCGTTCTTCCTTGAAGAACTCCGTGTATGGCCTCTTGTTGACGAGAAACTCGCCCTTGCCGGGACGTACGCGGACGCGAGCGACGGCGGTTTTGCGGCGACCCGTACCCCACCAGAAGTTGCCGGCGGAAGGCGCATGTACGACGGGGGCGGAAGCGATTTGAGTTGTGGATTCAGTCATGGTGTTCGTAGTCGCCCGTTGGCGGCCCTTTTGAGAACATGTTGTTGTTGCGACGGTTCAACATTGAACCGATGCGAAAAAATTCAGAGAGCCAGTTCAGCAGGCTGCTGGGCCTGATGCGGATGTTCCGCGCCAGCATACACCTTCATCTTGGCAAGCATCTGCCGGCCGAGGCGATTCTTCGGCAACATACGACGCACAGCATCCTCGAAGATGCGGCGCGGGTCGTTCTCCATCACGCGGGCGTACGTCTCGGTTTTGAGGCCACCGGGATATCCGCTGTAGCGCATCTTGACCTTGTCGTTGAGCTTGTTGCCGGTCATCACGACGCCCGCAGCGTTTGTAACCACGACGAAGTCGCCGGTGTCAACATGCGGCGTGTATTCCGGGCGATGCTTGCCCATGAGGATGGTTGCGATTTCCGTGGCGACGCGGCCAAGCACCTTGCCTTGTGCATCAACATGATGCCACTTGGCAGTAACGTCTCCAGCCTTTGCGAAATAGGTCTGACGGGGCATGATTCACCTTGGTTCCGAATAAGCGGCGCGCGGAAGAACCTCCCGCGTGTCGCGAATCGAACAGGATAGCGGGGTTTGTGGGGGTGTCAAGGCAGAAGCAGGTTACCGAACGCCGGGGGAGAACTCGTCGCCCAGTGCGTCCCGGGCGATCGGCTGAGGGAGCTTTGTGTCACCTGCACTCAACTTTGCTCTGTCGCTGGGGATTTTCAGGATGAATGTTGCCCCGCGAGCCATATCCGGGCGGTCGGCGGTGCCATTCCCTTCGCCCTGAGGGGCGAGGATCGCCTGTCCCCCGTGCTCCTGAAGGATTTTCCGGGTTACCGCCAAGCCAAGGCCGGTGCCGCGCTGACCCTTGCTGGAGCTGAACGGCTCAAAAACCTGTGGGCGCAGGTGTTCCGGAATGCCTGGGCCGTTGTCTGAAATCACGACTTCCGCAGCGTGTTCGACTGGCAGAAACCGTGACTTGATGGTGATGACGCCTTTTTTCGGCTGCACCGCTTCGATGGCGTTCATCAGCACGTTCATCAACGCCTGATGCATGGCGTTTGAGTCCATCGGAATAGGCGGCATGTCGTCTGCGAGTTCGAGCACGAGGCCGATGCGACGGGCGTCGCATTGCGGCTGCACAAGCTCAGCAACCTCCTTCACCAGTGCATTGATGGACGATAACTCAATGTCAAGGCTGCGCTGTTTGGAGTACGCCAGCATGTTGAGCGTAAGCGCAAAGATGCGATCAAGATTGCGAGAGAGAATCGGCCAGCCTTCCTTGGCGAGCGCGAGATCACCTCGATTGATGGCAAGTTCAACAGCATCTGCGCCACCTCGCAGCCCTTGCAGAATGTTCTTGATGGAGTGGCTGAGCGATGCCACCGTTTGCCCCATTGTGGCCAGTCGCTCCGTATGCAGCTTGGAAGCGATCAGTTCTGCACTGAGCAGCGCGAGACCCGTATGCTGGCCGATGGCGTTCAGAAGGGCCAGCTGAGATTCCGTGAACGTGAAGTTGGCGAGCGACGAGTCGATGTGTATGACGCCGAAGACGCGCCGCCCTGTGCGAATCGGCACGCAGATCGCGGAGCGAATGCCGTAATCACGAACGGAATCGCCAGAACGAAACCGCGTGTCGTTCATCGCATTCGTGGAGAGAATGCCCTCGCCTTTGTCGATGGTGTGCTGCACGATCGTGCGGCTGACAGGAATTCGACCTTCGTCAAGCGTTTTGGGCTTCGTCTTATAGCGCACGACCACGGGTTCCGGACGAGCGGCTGCGGAGTCCTGCAGGAGAATGAAGCCGCGATCCGGCTCGAACTCCGCAAAAACAAGGTCCATCACCCGATTGAGAAGCGGCTCACGCTCGAACGTGCTGGCAGTGAGCGCGGTCAGCTCATAAATCACGCGCAGGTGGTCCGGAGCGGCGAGCACTGGGTCAGGGGACGCCATGACCATGGATTCTTCATTCGCGTTCGCTCGGCTCTCGATGGTAACGTCAAATACTTCAGGATCGAGCAGTTCAACAGGGCTTGGCTTCTTTGCGTCTGCCTTGAGCATAAAGACAAAGAGCGTCGAGCCGCAGCGAATCTGATCGCCGGGCGTGAGCTTGACCCGTTCACGAATCCGACGACCGTTAACGAACGTGCCGTTGGCGGAGTCGAGATCGCGCAAGTACCACTTGCCCTCATCAGGCGTCAGCTCAGCATGACGGCGACTGACCGTAGAATCGTTGAGCGGAAGAGCTTCCGACGAACGACCAATGAGCTGCGGCTCATCCGAGGGCAGCGCGAACGTCATCCCGCGATCGGGGCCTTGAAGTACCTGAAGGACCAGCACGACGCAATCGTATGGTTTTCCGTCGCAAAAGGCGCGGCTATGAGCATTGTCCCCATGATCCGAGCAGGATCAGCAAGTCCTGCACGTCAACGGCGCCATCAAAGTTCAAGTCCCCCGGACAAGCCATGCACGGCCCCCATGCGCCAAGCAGAATGAGCAGGTCTTGCACGTCCACGGCGCCGTCGTTGTTCAGGTCAGGCAGACAGTCCGGCTTGGGCGGCACGCATGAAATCGTCAGAACGCCATTGCCAGTCGCGCCGTTATGCCCGCCGACGCGAATGCGGACCGATTGATTTTGATTGACCGGCAGCGTGATCTCCGCCTGCTGCCCCTCACAGCCACCGACATTGCAGATTTGCACGGTATCTGGCGAAGTCGGGCACAGCCCGAAGTAGATGCCCAGCTTGGTGAGAAAATCACTGCCGCAAAGGCTGACAGTGAGCGACCCGGTGCACTCCGACAGATAAGCGAACCAGACATCCGCCTGAATGTTTGTATCGCCCGAGAAGTTGCAACTTGCAGGCTCATTCGGTCCGTTGGTTGTGGCTCCAACGTTTGAGAAGACGTGCACCCCGCTGGTAACAAACTCGGAGTTGGCGCACGTGTTGTTCGCAGGTGGGTCGCACAGACTTGGGCGGAACGCCGCGACCGTGGGGGCCGCGATGTTGATCGACTTCGCATTGTCGGCAGCCTGGGGTTGGCCTTCGGGTATGCCCGTAGGCACGCCGCCATTGAGCACTTCTGGATTCGAGAAATGGGCGACGCGTGTGCCCGGAGCATATGCCATGACAGACCTGCGGAGTTGGCCGCCGGTCGTGGTCCAGCGATGGCCGTAGGAATATGAGAACAGTGCGTTCGACGCATTGTCATGATCGTGAGCGCAGCCCATGTTGTGGCCGAGTTCATGCGCGAAAGTGAGATTGCCCACAGCACAGGTGCGCCTTGTTACGCTGAAGGCGGATGACGCGAAGTTGGGTGAGAGATTGGTCATCAAGTAGGCGATGCCGCAGGAGCCTGTACCGTTGCTGATGAGCGCGACAAGGTCTGCGCCGTATTCATTGCGCAGCGGATGCACCTCGTCCATGTATCCATCGTTGGTGTTGCGCAATCTGGAAAGGTCCGTGCTGAAACTTCCAGATTCCACGTAGTCGGTTTCTCCCACATAGACCAGCCGCAACCGTGCGCTGATGTTGCTGTTCTGGTAAGCGGTGTTGCTGGAAGCGACGGCTGCTTCAACCAATGCGGTGATGGCGTTGGTGCCGCCTTGTGCGATCCGCGCTGCGGGTGTCCAGACGACGAGTACGTCAATCGTGGGATCGCCAGGCCCCGACGAGCAGTTGGCGATACCGCCATCGTCAGCTACGCCACCTTCCACTGGCTGCGATCGCACTTCCTGAGCGCGACATGTTGAGCATGGCGCAAACTTCTCTACGATCAACTCGCGAATCAGATGACCCGGTTCGCCTTCCGGCGTTGGGGTGATTTCAAAGGCGCGGCCATCACCCAGCCAGAAGTTCGCCACCAGCGCCTCGTTTTCTACGACAAGAACGAACCAGCCGTCCGGATCGTTACGCAGCGAGCCAAGCCATGTGTACCGATTGGCACTGCGATGGGTGAATCGTTCAAAGACTGGCACAAGCTGAACATCGTCGAACAAGTCGAGTGCGATCGCTTCGTCTGCAAAGGGTGGGATCGTTCGAAGCCGATCGAAGTCGATGGAAGTCGGACGTGTTCGGAGAACCGTAACATCGCCCGTGGGAGCGACTTCCCGTATGTCTCCGAGAGGTGGGCGAAGAAAACTCGGCTTTGTGCTGGACTGTGCCGGGGCGGGGGAGAGGGTCAGGCAGACAACAAGCAGCAGTGTATGAAGCATCGGTTCTCTCATCTTGGGCTGCGACTGCCGCAGCCGAAATCGGGCGGTTGTCATAGTGTGGGGTACGACCGGCAGTGAGTCAATGCTTTTTCGGGGCTTTCCTTCTGCCGCTCCGCGTGATAACGTCGCGGCATGAGCCAAACCAGAATCGAACGCGACTCGATGGGAGAGATGACTGTGCCGAGCCACGTGCTCTTTGGTGCGACGACACAGCGGGCCGTGCTGAACTTCCCGGTGTCGGGCAGGCCTGTTCCGCCTGAGGTGATTCACGCCTACGCGCTGCTGAAAGGGGCATGCGCCACAGTCAACGCACAGCTTAAGAAACTCGATGCGAAGCGAGCCAAACTCATCGTCCGTGCGTGCGACGAGATTGCCGTGGCGATGGAAGGCGCACCGACCGCGCTTGGAGGGGACTGCGGTGAAGCGATGCAGCATTTTCCCATTGATGTGTTTCAGACCGGCTCAGGCACTTCTACGAATATGAATGTCAATGAAGTGATTTCGAATCTGGTCTGCATTTACGAGCGTAAGCCGATCGGCGCGAAGGAACCCGTTCACCCAAACGATCACGTCAACATGGGCCAGTCGTCGAATGACACCTTTCCAACAGCGATGCAGGTGGCGGCGGCCATTGCGATTGATCGCGAGTTGATTCCGGCTCTGAAAGCGCTGGCGACAGCCCTTCGCGCCAAATCGCGTAAATGGAACAAGATCGTGAAGATCGGGCGCACGCATTTGATGGATGCAACACCCATTCGTCTCGGCCAGGAGTTTTCGGGATACGCTGCGCAGATCGAGTATTCCGTCCTTCGTGCGGAGCGAGCGATGATGCGGCTGGCGGAGAATCTGCCGATCGGCGGTACCGCAGTCGGCACAGGCATCAATACGCATCCGTCATTCGGGGCGAAGGTCGCCAGGCAGCTCAAGCAACGCACGCGCATCGCCTTTGCGGAGGCAGCGGATCATTTTGAGGCGCAGGCCACCCGCGATTGCATTGTGGAAGCCAGTGGCCACCTCAAGACAATAGCTGTCGCGCTCACGAAGATTGCCAATGACATTCGGTGGCTCGGCTCAGGCCCGCGCTGCGGTCTGTTTGAGCTTTCCCTGCCCGCCACGCAACCGGGTTCATCCATCATGCCCGGCAAGGTGAATCCCGTTATCTGCGAATCCGTCATGCAAGTGGCGTGTCAAGTCATCGGCAACGATGCAGCAATCACCCTGGGCGGCGTTGGTGGCGTCGGCGGATTGCTTGAACTCAACGTCGCGATGCCAATGATGGCGGACAATCTCATCGAGTCGATTTCACTGCTTGCGAATGCAGCGAACATGTTCAATGAAAAGTGCATTACAGGGCTTGAGGTCAATCGTGAAATCGCGACCGGCACCGTCGAGCGTTCGTTGATGATGTGTACAAGCCTCGCACCAGAAATCGGCTACGACAAAGCGGCAGAAGTCGCCAAGAATGCATTCAAGTCTGGCCAGACGGTGCGTGAGTACGTATTGCAGCACAAGATGGTCGATCCGAAGAAGCTCGAAGCATTGCTGGACCCGTGGTCGATGACTGAGCCGGGCGGTACCGGAGCCGGTGGCGGTTGACGCAGATGCACGAGTGAAATCCTCGGCAACAGGCTGTTGAATGAGACCGGAGTTCGGCAATCCCGATCGCGTGTCTGGCGCTCGAAGCAGTGCACTTGTGGCAGCAGCACTCATCGTGTTCCTTGCAGCCGAGTTGACGATCATCACAGTCGTCTTAATCTTGATCGGCACACCTGCCCCCGCCGCGGTGATCGTTGCCATCGTGTTCGTGGGGCTGCCCCTGCTTGTGCTGGCAGTTGTCGTGCGTCTGACATGGCGTCCATTCTTGAGCCGATATCCAGCGCAGCCTGTGATGCCTGACGCCGTTTCCAAGGGGTTCCAGAGTTTTCGGTTCGGGCCAATCGGTGCATACAACAACTGCATCAGAATCATGGCTGATGAACGGCATCTGCACTTGGAAGGCATGGGGCCGATTCGCTGGTTTGGTGCAGCGCGCATGAGCGTCCCTTGGGAAGCGATGACCGAAGCATCGCCATCTCGCCTGCCTGGCATGATTCGAGCACGGCTGGGGGATCAAACAGTGGCAGGGCCTGAATGGTGCATGAAACTTGCGGTTGCAGGTGGAAA
The DNA here is from genome assembly GCA_035443885.1 of Phycisphaerales bacterium. GTDB lineage: Bacteria > Planctomycetota > Phycisphaerae > Phycisphaerales > SM1A02 > DAOMNO01. Next base: position 21,857 of record DAOMNO010000002.1, on the reverse strand, counting down.
TTGACGCTTTGCGGCCGTTCGGGATTGCAAGCCACCCGGTTTTGCATCGATCAGCCTTGATCGACACGAATGAGTGTTGCTAGGGTATGAGTGGAGGACGGAGCTGAATCGGAAGGCGTGAGGTCGGTCATCCTGCACAAGGAGAGCGATGATGCGGCTGTTTCGGAATCAGCGTCATGCAGCGGAGGAACTCGCCTAGCACCTTCTTTTTCTGAAAGGCGAGTGCCCCATTGTGCTTGGGCTGGCAAACGGAGGCGTGATGTGCGCAGAAGTGGTCGCTGCTGCGCTCGATGCGCCGCTTGACGTGTTGCTCATTGATCGCTTATGCGCGCCGCAAGCACCGGAGCATGTCGTCGGCGCGATTGATGAAGACGGCCGGATTTCCATGATCCCCGCGATGGCTCGCTGGCATCGGCTGACGAGCCAGCACATGGTGCAGCCCGCGCGAGAAGCGTACGCCGGATTACAGAAGCGTCGCGACGCCATTCGCGCAATTCTGCCTGCGATGGACGTTCGCGATCGTACCGTGGTCATTGTCAGCCAAGGCGTGGCCAGCGGAGCGAAGATGCTGGGCGCGATTGCATCCGTACGCAACCGAGGCGCGAGGCGCATCGTTGCAGCGGCACCGGCTGGGCATAGCAAGGGCACATGGGCGTTGCATGAGATGGCGGATCAGGTTGTGATTCCACATCAACCGAGCACATTCAAGGGCGTTCGGGATTTCTATGAGCACTTCGTAGAAATGGATGACGAAGCGGTGTGCTCACTGCTATCCGGTTGGGTGAAATCACGGCCTGAATCAGGCTCGATGGTGAATACGCTGATTGTAAAACTGAAGAGCACGCTTGGCTTGCAGTTGTCTTGCGAAATCGATCTGCCACCCGGAATGCAACGAGGCAGCGGCCCATATCCCGCGGTGGTCTTTGCGCATGGTTTTGACAGCGATGCGAGAAGCGAGCGAACTGTCCCCATCAGCCGACGGTTAGCGCAGCGGGGCATCGTCGGTGCACGCTTGGATTTCACGGGGCATGGCAGATCACAAGGCACTCGTGAACAGGCGACCGAAGTGCAGATGCTGCATGATCTTCATGTGGCGTTTCAGGCTGTCGCCGACCTGGCCGAGGTCGATGGGAACCGGATGGGTTTAAACGGCGCGGGAACGGGTGCGATGATCGCACTGTATTACGCGACGAAGCAGCCGTTGGTAAAAACGCTGGTCATTCGAGGCCCCGTGTGTGGACGAGAGATTGATGCTGCAAAGAAGATCACCGCACCGACGCTCATTATTCATGGCGAACACGACACCGCATTGGAAGACCCTGTTGCCGCGCTGGATGAATACATTGCCGCAACGCATGAGTTGTTGCGGATTTCTGATGCCAGCCGCATGTTTGATGACCCGGTCAGCCGCGAACTGATGGTGAGCGCGTCAGTGGACTGGTTGGCGGACCACCTGAACTCACTAGCTATAGATCGCTCAGGCCAGTCTGACAAGCCGCTGTCCGCTGCGACATAGTTAGAGGTCAAAATTGTTTGTGTGCGGGGCGTTCGGCGGGTGGTTTTACGCCGAGGATTGAGCGCACCAGACGAAGATCACCCGGCGTCGTAACCTTGATGTTGGTGGTCTCGCCCTCAACAACATAGACAGATTCGCCAAGGCGTTCGACGAGCGAAGCGTCGTCGGTCGCGCCGTCTAGCGATTCCTGCGCATAGGCGCGACGAAGAAGATCAACCTCAAAGATTTGTGGTGTCTGCACTTCCCACAAGCGCGTGCGGTCAACGGTCGTCTCAATGCGTCGCACGGGAACAACGACGCGGCTTTCCTCACCAAGGATCAAGTCAGCGACGGAATCTTCGTCATCCTCTCCCACTTGAATCGTGTCTGTTGAGACTTTCTTGATCGTGCCTGCGATCGGCACGGCGGGAATCACGGCACTCAACGTTCGAGCGGCATGAAACAGACGGTCAAGCAGCTTGTCGCTGATCGCCGGGCGGGCAGCATCATGAACGGCGATGTGGGTTGCATCATCCGGCACGGCGGCAAGAGCATTGCGAACGGTTTCCCATCGTTCGCGTTTGCCGCCCCGTACAAGTTGAGCGCCGTGAAAGCCAAGCGTGGGACCATAGCGTGCCTGAAACTGCTCGAAGTCGTCGGGCGGGCCAGCTACGATGATTGACCGCACTTCGTCTCGCTTCGTGAATGCTTCAACGGTGCGCAACAACAGCGCGCGGCCACCAAGGTCTTGCGCGAGTTTGTCCGCGTACCCGTCAACACTGAACCGAGAGCTTCTCCCGGCTGCCGGAATGATGACGCAGACGTTGAATGCTGTGCTCAAGGCTTATCCGCCGCGTAGGCAATGACGGTGAAGGTTTCAATCCGGCCGCCTGCCGCCACGAGGCTGACGTCCCCGTAAATGGGGCCGCGCACACCCGGCTTCGGCGTCATGCGAATCAGACACTCGCCTTCCGTGTTTCGCCGCTCGGTGGAAACGAGCTGCACGTCAAACTGGTCGGCGGTTGTGCTGGCGGCGACGATGCGGTCGCTCGGTGATGAATGCTGCAGCCATCGGACGGAAATCACGAACTCGTGTGAGGCATATGGATCAATATGCCCCAGCATGGCGCGACGATCGGCAATGAACCATGGCTGACCCTGTACCAGATCGCGCCGCGTGCATTCATGTCGCACAGAGATGTCGAGCAGTCTGCAATCCGGATGATCCGTTTCGACCAGAACCCACGGGCGCATCTTGACACCGTTGGAGTCCAAGCAGGTTGAAGCGTTGTAGTCGTTCACGTCCCATCGCAAGGTGTAACGGTTGCGCGGAGCGTCTGTCGCCGGGTCGAAATCTGCAAATGGGGGAGGGCCGCCATCCACGGTGAGAATACGAAACGGCGCTTTGTCTTCGGATTCAACAACGTACACGCCGGAGGTGTGCTCAAGTGCGTTGATGAATGCTGGCACCGCGCGCACCGGCAAGCCGACTTCCGCAGCAATTCGTACTTCGACCAATTGCTCGTAACCTTCAAAGCTCAATCGGACGGCGGAGTTTTTCGGTCCCAGCGTCATCTGCGAGTCAAACTTAGCGAGCAGCGGAACACTGCCACCTGCAGGAATGATCGTGCCTGCCATATCAACCGCAGTGCAACTGCAGCTTGCGCGGCTTGCCGTGATCTTCAACGGCTGGTTGCTTGTGTTGATGATGCGCGTCGTTACGTCCACCTTCGTTTGCGGGCGGATCAGGCCGACATCAATAATCGCGGGGTCAAGTCGCACAGGCGGCGCACCCGCCGTGGCTGGCGATTGTGGAGTTGGCGTCGCCTGCTGGGGGGGCGCAGGTCGTGCCTGTTCCGGTGCAGCAGGCTCGGTGTTCGTCGGGCGAGTTGCGGTGGGAGTTGTCTGCGCAGCTGGTGTGTTGCCACGATTCGAAAACAATGCACCCAAAAGAAACGTGATCGCCAGAACGGCGACCGCAAGACCGATCATGACAAGCGTTTGAGTGTTGACGGCACCACGTCGAAATGGACGAGGGTTGTTGCTGAGCATCACGAGCACTCCTTGCGAAGCCAAAGAATTACTATAGCCGGGCGATGCGCGAGAGGCATCGTCTCCATCTCCATTTCACGTTGTCGTCAATCGCGTGGCGGCAGTGCAACCGGCTCAAAGAGAATCTGATCGGCAGATCGCCTTGCAAAGAACGCATCGACTGCATCGATACCTGTAATCCGGCGAATAAAGGTCGCAGCCTTGAGCAGGTCGATGCGCTGCTGATGCTCTAGGAACGGCTCAGGCAGGTTCAGTCGCGTGGAATAGAACGCGCAGCCTTGGTGAGCGATCAGGACGACACGCTCCAGTTCGTGGACATCCACAAGGAACTTGAGTTCATCGACGACGCCGGATTCATGAACATGGGCCTCGGTATGACCCGCAAGGCATGCTGGCCCGCCTGGCAGGGCGACCCGGTCGTAGCGTGGAAGGCCCAATCCGTTCTGAAGGAAGTCGTCAAAATGCTCACCCACACGGCCGTCACTGCAGTAGATTGCGGCGGCATGAATACGGTGTGGGTTGTAGGCAATGCTGCTTTCGTACATCGATCGTAGTGTACAGAAACGACCTTGATCGTGGTCAAAAAGCGGCTTATAGGGTGAGAAAAGCGGGTGACCGGGCTCGAACCGGCAACATTCAGCTTGGAAGGCTGACACTCTACCAATTGAGTTACACCCGCAAGGGTGACGAGGCTCAGTATAGCACGGTAAGCCGGGCACATGGATTGGAGAGCAACTGTCAAGCTATGAAGGGCACGTTAGCGCTGTCAGCCCCAGAACGATCACGTGGCCAGTTACGAACGATCAGAGTCCTATAATCAAGTCCGAACTGAATTTGTCTTGACACTCCGTACATACCGTGTGATACTTGCGCGGACTGGTGCTGGAAACACCGGAATCACTTGCAATCTCACGAGTTGAGGTAGGAGAAAAGATGAGCCAGAGAATGAATATGGTGTGGGCGGCTGTTGCTGCGTCGGCATGCACCGCAGTAACGCAGGGCAGTCTGTTGAATCTGACGTTGGAGCCTTCGCCGGACATCACGTCCGGATTCATTGACGTGACCTACAACGCAGGCACGCAGCAGTTTGCTGCGACAGGCTTTGCGCTGAGCATGTTCGACGGCGTCAACAACGCCATCACCAACGGCGGCTTCGCGATCACTGCGACAATCGACAACTCCGGCAACGCCCTCGGCGGTCTGCTTGCCATCACGGGCAACGTGGGCGGCTTCGGCATGAATCTGCTGACCGGCAACCTCCAGGCCTTCGGCTTCATGCCAGGCGGCGGCGACCTCTTTGAGTTCGTCTTTGAGGTAACCGGCGGCGATCTCGCGCCCGCATACGGTGGAGTTGGCTCTCTCTTCGGCGTGATCCTCAATGCTGTTGGGAGTACATTCAATGGCAACTGGGGTCAGTCGTTCAACAACAATGGTGGCATCCCCGGCTTCGGGTTCGGCGTTTCGGATACCGCTCCGATTCCCGCTCCGGCTGCACTGCCGTTGCTCGCGGCGATCGGCCTGATCGCACGCCGTCGTCGTTCATGAGTCAAATCGCTTGATGCGGCCACGGCTTGCCGCATGTTGTATCAAAATACACTGGATATCAGTAATCTCTCTTTGAGAGAAAGGTTGCAATATGCGAAAGCAGTTATACATTCTCGCAGCGTGCGGCATTGCCGGGTTTACGTCCGGCGCCATGGCAAATCTCCTTGGAATCGGCTCACTCTTGGGCTTTCCTTCTGTCGTGACGACCGATCAGGGTGGAACAAACTATTCTGCCGCGAGTCATTGGTTCTCCATCGATTCCTCGCCACTGGCAATTCGTTTTTCACCGACCGATCCACCTCGCCTCGTTTTCCCAACGGGCAATCCGGCGTCACGCATTCTGACGGTGGACATCCAGATCGGTAATGACGCGATGCTCCTCGGCGGCCATCCAGACGAAGACCTGATTGTTATTGGTCAAGTCGATGCGAACGGCGACGGCTCAATCGACTATGCGGGTGTTCTCCTGACCGGCGAAATTGTCGCATTCGGATATGAGAAGTCAGCCGATTCGACCGCGATCTTCGACTTCCGCTTCACGTTGACCGGTGGCGAACTTGCACCACTGTTCAATGGGAAGGATCTCGGCCTGGTGCTGACCGCAGAGCAAACGACCTTTACCGGCGATTTCTCAACATCATTTGTCGGTGGAGCTAAGGGGCTTCTCGGCCCCATCCCATCCCTTGCAGGTTTCTCCGGCTGCACGCCGGGGTATTGGAAGCAGCCGCATCACTTCCATAATTACCCCGCGCCGTACACCCCGAACACGCTGTTCGAAGGCGTATTTGGTCGTGATGTGCCGGGCAATCCCACGCTGCTCGAAGCGGTCAAGCTGGGCGGGGGCAAGCTCAATGCTCTTATGCGCCACGCTACTGCGGCATTGCTGAACGCTGCTAGCCCGGCAGTGAATCCCGATGCGCTGTTCAGCACGCCTGCTCAGGTGATCCAGGCTTTCCAGAATGCATTCGACAGTGGTCAGTATGAAGCGACCAAAAACCTCATGGAAGCCTCCAATGAGCTTGGGTGCCCATTCTGATCCGAACGGAGTTACGCTCATCAATTGCAGCGGATGCCAGTTACTGGCATCCGCTGTTCTTTTTGATTTTATCGAACGGTCGCAGCCATCTTCGGGTCGGCAACCAGTTCGAAGTGGATGGTCCCTTCCGCCTCAGCTTTGGATTTTTCATCGCGGACGCGGACTTTCAGTTGGTACTTTCCGACGCTGAGCGCTTTCGGCAGAGTGATGATCTGCACAACGAAGAAATCGTTGCGGCGATTCTTCGTAACATCCACGGCGGTTTGCCAGTCTTCGCGCCAGACTGGAATACCATCGCGATCGCTATAGATCGTGATCTGCTGCGAAAGCTCTGTCACCCATTCATTCTTCGCGTTCAGTTCGCTCGTGAAGTTGGCGATTTCGAGATACACGATTGCCTTCTGCTCTGAGTGGGCGAGGAAAGCGTATTTGTTGAATGGGTCGTAGTCGCCGAACCCACCGACGCGCGTGCAGAGCGCGACCGTGTCGAGCATCAGGCGCGGCTCGGTGTGCAGAGCTGCTCGCAGCAGATCGACAGCTTCTCGCAGGGTTTCGTCGGTACCACGCTTGCCATCAAGCCTGCGGCCAACCTCGCCGAAGAACTGCTGGAATGAAGCAAGCAGCTCCCGTTCTCGTTCGGTGAGTCCGGGAATCGCATCCGGAGAGAGCGCACGGTCTGGACGAACGATCGTCGTGGCAGCAATCAGGAGCAGCTCTCGCAACGGCGTATCGGAGTACGCTGCGTCGCGATACAACTCCTTCGAGAGTTCGATCAGCAGCTCCCGCAGACGGTCGCGATCGAGTGAGCTGGCAACAGGTTCGGGCGAGAGACCGTCTGAAGTGGGTTCTTCACGCACTTCAGGCACAGGCGTCGTCGTGGTGTAAAGCACCGGATTCGGTATTGCGTCAAGTGAACCGGGCAAGGCGATGGTGTGGGCACGCTCCGGCGAAGCGGGGCGATGCCAGATGATTTCTCGCGAGGCCGGTGCGCCTAGGGCGGTCGATACGCCTTCGCCTTCGATCTGCGACTTGCGCGCAAGGAACGCATCGATATCGCGCTGGGCAAGCTCCGCGAGGCCCATTGATGGCGCATCCGCCGCGTCTGTTCGGACCGGCGAAGGTTTATCGGTGTTGAGCGAGGTCGTTCGTGCGCCGCCGCATGAGGTGAGGGCGGCGAAAGCGAGCAATGACGGAAGGGTGGCGAAATGAATCAACGAGCGCATGTCTGCCTCCTGCAGAGTTTGAGCGGTTCTCCGAACCGCTGCCGATCCCGATCATCCTGGAGTCGCTATGACCGGGGCCGCCCCATAGTATCGGCAATTCGCAGGGCGAGAACTTCAAGACTGCGCATGGCATCGCCCAAGCCGCTCTTGCTGTTCGCGTCCATGCGAATAGCGTCGTCCAGCAACGCTGCGAGTACGGCAGGCTCGGTTCGTTTGGCGGCTTCAAGTATTGGCTGCGAGCTTTCGCCCCATAGTTTGATCTGCTTTGCAGCTTGAAAGGGTTGAACACCTTGCCGCAGGAGATGTGCCGCCGCGTGAATTTTGCGCAGGAGATCGCACACAGCCCATGAAATCAATGTGCGTGTGCCTTCAGGCTGTCGAGAAAGCGTCATCATGTCGTGCAGCATCGTGATCGTCGCTTTCCTGTCACCGGCAGCGATCGGCGATTGAATCGACCAGACTTCATCCTCGCGCGAAAGCCCGACGAGCTGAGCAACCTCGCGTGGGGTGATGTTGCCGCCGCCGCCGACAAAGGAAGCGAGTTTGCTGATTTCCATATCAAGGCGACCAAGATCGGCGCCAATAAGCGCAACGAGCCGCTCTGCAGCCTCGCGGCTCATTGTGGCCTCATGACGTTTTTCACATCGTTTGACACACCAGCCCACCGCGCGAACTTCATCGATCGGTTCGACCTTGAAGATCGCTCCGACTTGCGTGATGGCCTTGTCGAGCTTTCCCGCTCGCCACGTTTCCGCCCGCATGAGTAGCGTTGCGTCTTCGACAGGAGCGGCGGCGTAGGCTTCCATCGCAGGGCGGCGACGGTCATCCGCAGCGAGGAACTCTTCTGCCTTGTCCAGAATGACCAGCTTGTGCCGCTGAATCAAACCATAGCTGCGCAGTTCATCCAGCACATCCGCAAGCGCAGCGGTTTCACCGTCATACGAAAACCGCTCAATCTCGCCGAACTTGTCTTCAAGTGTGTCAATGATCTCTTGGGTGCGCGAGGCGATCTGAAATGTATCCTTGCCCGCAAGGACGATGATTCGCATGGAATGATCAACAGAGAATTTTTCGCCGTTCGCGCCTTTGGAAGGCGTAGCCGAGCGGTCTGATGATCGTGATGTCTTTCCGGGCCGGGTCGCCATGGATGCATTGTAAGCATGGGACGGCTCTTCGCTCAGACTGACAACATGGTGACCGATGCAGATCAGTTCGCTGCGATTTGATGCTTGCTCTTCAGCGACGAATTTACTATCGTAGATTCCCAACGCCTGTAGAGGCTCCGCCGCCCGCCATCTCTTTCCGCGGTCCCAAGCCTTCAGGGTGATACGTTTCGGGAAACCCGGAGGCTCTGCATGGCTGAGGATGCTGGCTCAGGAAGGGGAAAGTCGCGTTGGAGCGGGTATCGAAGCCGTCATCGGCAGAAGAGCCATGACGATGCACATGCTTTCGCGCACGAAGCCGCCGTTCCTGCAGTGCTGGATCATCCGCTCGTGCCGCAAGGCGAGCCAGAGATGGTGACCACTGCGGATGCGCTGCGTGATGTTATCGCGTATTTGCGAGAAGTCGGGCGATTCGGATACGACAGCGAGTTTATCGGTGAACACACGTATTACCCCAATCTCTGTGTGATTCAGGTTGCAACCGCGGAGCGTGTGTTTCTCATCGACCCACTCATCATCGGCAAGTCGCGCTCCAGTCATCGCGATGGCGCCAAAGGAAACACTGACGAGCTGATGCCATTCTGGGAACTTCTGGCGGATGAATCGATCGAGAAGATCGTTCATGCAGGGCAGCAGGATTTGGAACCGGTTGTCAGGCATCTTGGTCGCGTACCGCGCGGCGTCTATGACACGCAGATTGCAGCGGGATTCGTGGGCTTTGCATACCCGATGGCACTTGGCAAACTCGTTACAGCGATGACGAACGCCGATCTTGGTCATGGACTGAAGTTCAGCCAATGGGATCGGCGCCCACTTTCTCGCGTGCAGATGCAGTATGCAGCCAATGACGTGCGGTATCTGCCCCTGCTTCATGCGTGTTTAACCGAGAAGTTGTCGGACACAGGGATGCTTGGTTGGGCAAAGCAGGAATTCGCATCACTTTCAGATTCGTCGCTATATGTTTTCGACGCGGCCAAGCAGCGCGTTCGTGTGCGAGGTGCAGAGTCACTCACGCCGCGTCAGCAGGCCATCCTGCGCGTCTTACTTGGGCTGCGTGAAGAGGCAGCAGCGAAAGAGAACGCGCCCCCGCGTGCCTTGCTGAAGGACGGCATTCTTGTATTCATGGCGAAATCGCCGATGCGCTCACTCGCCGATCTGGATGGTGTGCGCGGACTGCCTCGCCCATTCAAGCGAATGTACGGCGAGGCCATCCTTCGAGAGACGAAGACTATTTTAGAAGCGCAGATGCCCAACGGGTCGGATGCACAGCCTGCTCCCGAATCCGCTGAACATCGCAATCGCGTTGAGGAAGTCTGGCACATGGTGCAGGAGCGATGTGCTCAAGTGGCTATTGCACCATCGCTGGTAACCAGTAAAAAAGAACTTTCGACGTGCCTGCGCACACTGGTCGCAGACCCCACCTCGTTGCCGGGCTCCCGATTGTGCCAAGGCTGGCGGCATGAACTCCTCTTGCCGGTGTGCGATTTCCTGCGACGCTGAGTTGCGATCTTTGTCAACCGGGGTTCTTGCTGTCGCTGCTGTCGTTCAGGAGTTTCAGCGTGAGTTGCCGATCGGGATCGCCCGCGAGATAGACCGTCTGCGTCGGGAAGGCGAAGTCAATACCAGCTTCGGCGTACGCGCTGAAGAGGCGATGATTGAACTTCTCTGCGTGGGCCATGTACGTCCACCAGTCGCGCGCATCGCCCGCACCTTCTTTACTCTCCGGTTTGAGGAAGTACCAGTACGCAACGGAGATGTTCAGGCTGTCCGCATTGAAATCATTGAAGAAGATGCGAGGGGGTCTTTCTTCAAGATTGAACGGTTCGGCAAACTCCCGCTCTGCCAGCAAATCTTTGATGATCTTGACCGCCAGCTCGATCTTTTCCGGCGGCGTGTCGTAGGTGATGGTAACGTTGATCGCGCGACGGATGAACGGTCTTGCCGTTACGTTTTCAACCTGCCCATCGATGAACTTCATGTTCGGGACGGTGATGAGGTGGCCGTTAAAGGTTCTCAGCTTCGTGGAGCGGAAGCCGATTTCTTCTACAAAGCCATCTGCGCCGTTGAAGCTGATGCGGTCGCCAACGGCAAACGGCTTATCCAGCAGCACGGTGATCGAACCGAACAGGTTTTTGATGGAATCCTGTGCTGCAAGTGAGACGGCAAGGCCTGCGATACCGAGGCCGGCAAGCCATGCGGTGATGTTCACCTCAAAGACGTTCTGCGCGATGAAGAGAACGAAGATGACAACAACGAAGATGCGCAGCGCTTTGCGAATCAGCGGCACAAGCTGCATGGCCAGCCTGCCCCGCGATTCCGTAACGCGGCGCAGGCTCAGGTCCACCAGATCGACAAGGTTGTAGATGAACCAGCCGATCGCCAGGATGAACAGAAACTGTAGGATTTTGTTTGCAAAGATCTCGACGCTGTTGGGAATGTGCTCTTCAATGCGCGGTCCGAGATTGACCCAGTTCAAGCCAAAACGCAGCGCGAGTGTGAACAATCCCAAGCTGGCGGGTGCCGCGGCGCTTCGGAAGATGATGCCACGAAGCTCCCAGCCGCGTGCAGCCAGTCGGGTCTCTGCTCCGTGCAGAATGAATTGCGCGATCTTCCCAGCAACAAGCCCCAAGAAGATGGCGATGAACAGCATCGTCCAGTTGAGCCAGTTATTGTGCTCCCAGATGGGGCCGAGGTACGTCAAAATGTCGGGGTCCGGCTCGACTGCCGAATCTGCCTCGGCGCCGCTCACGGGTGGCGTTTCGTCGGAGGTCGTGTCGGCGTCCTGTGCCGGCGCAGCATGGGCCAGACTGAGCGTGGCGTTCCAGAGAATCGTTACAGGAAGCAGGATCATGACGCATGCGCCGCAGCGCAAGGCCGCGTGCGAGGCGATTAATGTACCGACTTCGGCCCAATCGACAAGCTGCGGCTACTTTGGCTGTCGCCGTTCATCTTCATACCGCCGCCGCCAGTAGTCGGCATCGCGTCGGTACCGGTCCACATCCCGGCGCAGGAGATCGACATCGTATTGGAGCCGCTGCGCTGTTGCATGAAGGTGATGGTTTGCGTTTTGTGCCTGGGCAAGCTCATACTCCATGCTGCGCAGGGTGCGCACCAAATCGTCAAAGTCGCGCGTCTTGTGGGTCAGGTTCTGCTGAAGCGAGTTAATATCGCGTTCACGATCCGCGATGATCGTGCGCATCGTTGAAACATCGCGATGAGCCACTTCCACCTTGCGGTCCATCTCAGCGAGGATTTCAACATCGCTGATTCTTGCGGCAATCGCCTGCCGCTCGCCGCCCTGTGACATCGCCTGAAGGTAGAGTCGCCTCGCCTGCTCGAATCGACCAGCCTGCTCCGCTTTGATGGCTTGTTGAATCAGTCGCTCTGCAGCGAGATCGGCGCGGCGATGCATCAGTCGGGAATCACCTGAGTGGGTCATGGCGCGGTCGATCGCAGCGATGGCTGCGTCGGTGTTGCCCGATGCATGGAGTCGTGACGCTTCTGCAAGCGTGTGTTCAACCAGTTCGCGACGAAGCGGATCCAGACGCACAAGTGCTGGATCATCAGGATCAACGATCGACAACGCGCTCAGATGAGCGATGGCGTCCAGCATGTTGCCAGACGTGAGAGCCTGTTCATGTGAAGTGCGATGATACGCAGCTCTGACCAGCGCCAAACGTGCTGCAGTTTCATCGGTTGCTCGAAGGGCAAGCGATTCCTCAAGCATTGAAATGGCATTTCGATACTCACCATGTTCCGCAGCGAGCAAACCTCGCCTGTACAGTTCATCTGCTCGCTGTTCTGTTACTGCGCCTTGCCGCTCTTCGGCGATCAATTCGCGATCCACTGCCAGCGTGGCGGCAAGATCGTATTGGCGGATTGCTTCCATAAAGTCCCCTCGCCCTCGTGCCTCGCGAGCGCGCTCCACGGCAACCTGGACGTGTGATTCCCGCTCGGCTCGCTGGTTTTGAAGCGAAAGCAACTGGTCACGACGAACATTGAGTTGCGCCATGTGGGCCAGCCGGGACGCCAGAGCTTCGAGACGGCCCGCGCTCAGGTCTGCTTGTGCGCCAAGAGCCATCTGGTCGAAGGCGGCTTCGTTGGCGGTTCTTTCTACATCAACGGGGAGTTGCGCGAAGTGTGCGTCGTCAGGTCGAAGCGATGCAGCGCGTCGAGCCAGTGGAATGGCGCGATCAAACGCACCTGCGCTTGTCAACGTGATGGCATGCTCTCGCAGCACAGCCGCTTCTGCATCATTGATCCGCCTCAACATATGCGAAGGGGCTGCGGAGCCGGGCGCAGCAGTCTGCGCTTTCTCCACAATGGCACGAGCGTCTTCGTACCAGCCATCCGCCAGAGCGGTTTCAGCCTGTGCGAGAAAGTGATCGCACCATGCTTCACGCATCCGTGATTCAAGCGTGCGATGAGCAGGATTGAACTCCGACGCCTCTCGCGCGAAGCGAACAGCATCGGCGTACGCACCACGCTTGAGGGCGTCTTCAGATCGCAACGCAAACGCTTCGCCTGCAGCGCGACGAGCGTCAGTCAGTTCGCGGCTCAGTTCTGCATCGTCCGGCCGTTGTGCGACGGCTTGCTCGAACAGTCGCACGGCACGAGCAGGATCGCCCTGCCGAAGACTGTTGCGAGCTTGAACATCCGGGGCGCAGCCTGTTACAACAATGCCGGCCAGCAGCGCAAGTGACAGAAGCCTTTCAAAACGACGAAAGCGGTTGGCCTGCATAGTCATTTCCTCACTCATGGGCATCTCGCCGATCGAGGAAGCGACACGCGGCAGCGGGGGCGTATTCCCGTATCAAGCCGGTCTTTCCAGAAAACTTCTGGGAGAAATCCCATCAAATGCAGCTAAGCAACCGTTTCAGGCAACATCTGCAAGGCCCAGGGCTTTGCCATGCGCCTTGAAAAGTCGCCTGCGTAAGAGCGCATCGCGCGGCCCGTCAAGATGGGGATTCTCGTCGATCCATTGTTCGGCATCTCGTCTGGCCATGCGAAGAAGATCAACATCGCGGGACAGATCGGCCACGAGAAAAGGGGCGAGGCCTGATTGCCTTGCGCCGAACAGTTCGCCGGGACCACGAATCTCTAAATCCTTCTCCGCAATCTCGAAACCGTCGGTTGTTGCTGCGATGGCCTCCACCCTTGCCTGGCCGTCCTCTGTTTTGGGGTCTGCAATGAGCACACAGACGCTCTTCGGCCCTTTGGCCGCCCCACGCCCGATACGGCCGCGAAGCTGATGCAACTGAGCGAGGCCGAAACGGTCCGCATGTTCGATGACCATGAGCGAAGCATTCGGTACATCGACGCCGACTTCAATAACGGTGGTTGCAACCAGTGCGTCGATCTCTCCCGCACGGAAGCGATCCATCACGGCTTCCCGCTCATCGCGCTTGAGCCGGCCGTGCATCGCTGCGAGTCGCCGTCCTGCAAGCGGCCCCGCAATCAGCCAGTCAAGATGCGATTGCACATCCTTGAGTCCGCTGTCTGACTCCTCGACAAACGGCACCACGATGTAGGCCTGCTCGCCTTTATCAAGGCGCTCTCCAACGTAGCGGTACACCTCGCCCGCTTTCGTGCCTGGTACGAGTCGGGTCGTGATCGGCTGTCTGCCCGGCGGCAGTTCGCGAATTGTGGAAATATCCAGATCACCGAAGACGGTGAGCGACAGCGTTCGTGGAATCGGTGTTGCGGTCATCACCAGCATGTGCGGGCTGGTCAGTGTGCCAGCATCCTGTTTGGTGCGAAGCAGCGCACGCTGATGCACGCCGAATCGGTGCTGCTCGTCGATGACCGCCACGGCGAGGCTCTTGAAAGTAACCTGCCGGGTCAACAGCGCGTGAGTGCCGATGAGTATGTCGATGGCTCCTGCTGCAAGAGCTTCGTGGATGCGTCGCCGTTCTGCAGGCTTGAGCGAGCCTGTTAGCAGTTCAATCCGCACACGCGCCCCGTGCAGCATCTGAGTAATCGAGGCGAAGTGCTGCTCGGCGAGAATCTCGGTGGGCGCCATCAACGCAGCCTGATGGCCTGATGCAGCGGCCATGAGCATGGCATAGAGCGCGACGACCGTTTTGCCGGAACCAACATCGCCCTGCACGAGCCGGTTCATCGGCGTCGGGCGTGTAAGGTCTTTGACCACCTCACCGATGACTTCCCGCTGACTCTTGGTCAGCTCGAACGGAAAGCGAGCGGTGATGTGTTTTTCAATCGCAGTGTTGTGCTTGAGCGTCGGAGCGGTGAGCGTTTCGCGCCGATGAGCGCGCTTGAACATGACCCCAAGTTGCAGCATGAAGAGTTCATCGAAAGCAAGTCGTCGTCGACCTTCGCTGATCTCTTCTTCGTTCACAGGCCGGTGCATCATCCGGTACGCTTCAGCGAATGTCGGCATGGCCTTTGCACGGCGGAAGTCTTCGTGCAGGTGATCGTCCAGTAGCGGAAGTACAGCATCAAGCACAGATTCAACGGCCTTCTCGATCATGCTTGACGAGACATCTTCATTGCTTGGGTAGATCGGCCTGAAGCGTTCGGCACGCGGAACGCTCGCGGCTTCCGGCGTGTCGGGCTTCAGCTCTTCCCAACGAGGATTGACCATCTGCAAGTAGTCGCCCCAACGCTTGGTCTTGCCCCAGGCGCGAATCGTTGCGCCGGGATGAAGTCGCCCTCGCATCCAGGGCGCATTGAACCATGTGAGGAGCATGGTTCCGGTGCCGTCGTAGATGGTTGCTTCAAATCGGGCACGCCGACCGTGGCTTGTTCGTGTAGTGAGCACTTCACCCTGTACGGCGAGATTCGCCTCTGATCCGTGTACGGGCGGCACCGTAACCGCGTTGGCCTGACCGATGGGCTGCTCTTCGAGTTCGTGCTCGTAGCGCATCGGTACATGCCGAATGAGGTCGGCGACGCTGCGGATGCCAAGCCTGTGGAATCCTTCTGCACGTTTGTTGCCCACGCCTGGCACATCGGCGATTGCAGTCGTCAGACGAATTGATGCGGAAGCAGGCATCGCGAACGAGATTGTACGCAACAACGCCACCGCTCCATATCGCGTGTGCTTTTCAGAATGGATGCAGCATTGAGAAGAGCGCAAAGAAAAAGGCAGTCCGGAAGGTTCCGGGCTGCCTGAATCGAATTGGTTGTGTTACGCGCTTACGGACACGGCCCCCAGTTCTTGAGCAGGAACAGCAGGTCGATCACGTCCACTTTCCCATCCGGGGTGCCATCCGGGCCTGTGTGATCTGCTGGGCACTTGGTCAAGTGCGGATTCATACTCGGCTCAAGCGATGAGTGGTGCATAATGATCTTTGAATCGCTCCAGTTGTTCTGAATGCCCTTCTTGTACACAAATGTGAAACGGGCATACGCGCGCTTGAACAGACCTCGGTCATCTTGTTCGACTCCGGCCTGATCCGCCGGCCAGGGATCACCATTTGGTTTCGCGTACAGCTTGAACTCATACAGCCCCTGGTGATACGCACGGTTCCCCATGAACCCGACATGATCCTGAACGATCGGCTGCACGAGTTTGGGCTTTTGCTTGAGGAACGTGACAAAGTAGGTCTGGATCATGCCGTGACCCATGAAAAGCCCCGGCTTCACCGTTGGAAGCAGACTGCCGATTTCACCACGGTTGCCCTGCGCGTATCGCCTCGCCATTTCCCATGCATGCTCGTGAGCATTCGGGAATGGATAGTTGTTGGGGTCACACCACGGATTGTCATCTGCGTAGCCTGGCTGCCACTGTCGGAGCAGGTTGCCCCAGTCTGTCAGTAACGCGCGGATATCCTCAGCACGATTGGGCGGTGCGAGTCCCGGCTCAGCGGACGAGTGATGCTGAATGATCTTCCACGGTCCCCATTGAACCGGGTCTCCGGTGCCCATCCGCTCATAAACGAAGCTGAAGCGTGCTCGCACAACCGCCGGTGGATTGATCGCATTTCCATTGCCGTCATCCTGCAGATGGAAGGTGTACAAACCTTGGTTTGAAGCATATTTGCGGGTTACAAGAACGCCGTTCTCCATCACTGCGGGCTTGCTGCCGAGGAGACGAACATTGTGATGGGTGATGGGCAACTGCAGGAGCGGTTTCTGCGGGAGAAAATAGGTCTTGAAATAGGTCTTGATCGCCCCACCGCCATGCACACCGCCAGGAATCTGCCACACGCCGGGCTTCACGGTGGGGAGCAGTTCCGAATCCTCTGCGTACAGATTGGCCATGGCCGTCGCGTGGTCATCCACGTCATAGCCGGGGGCGTTGTAGTTCGCATTGAGCGCATCGCGCCACGTGACTTCGAGCAGATTTCGAATCTCGCGGACATCATCGCCGTTCGCGTAGGTCTGCTGCGTCAGCAGCCCTGATGTCATCATGCTGATGGCACAGAGCACAAGGACGGCACGAGGGATTGAAACGTTCCAATGGCGCGGACCGCAGGTCTGCATATCACACCTCCAAATGATGTCGCTACTCATAAAACACAACCTGAGACGCGCGAAGTAGCGCGAAACAGTTGGTCAGATACTGCGGGCACTTCGAGGTGCCACCCCCATGCCGATGCCCCTCTGCCACTTATACATTCTTATAGACGGAAGTCAATGAAAATCCGCGCCGTCCATCAATATCTTCTGAAGCAGGGGATTTCAGCTCATGCGGGCAGGCGCAGTATGGCGGGTAACACCCTGCTGGACGCTGCGTTTACGAACATACCGCCGTGGCGAAAGCGGCTCTGGTTCAGGCCTGCTATCAAGAATGCACTCGGAGAGCATTCTGCCCGTGACTGGCGCGAGTGCGAACCCCATCATCGCATGACCCGTGGCAACAAAGACGTTGCTGCTGTTCGGCGCCCAGCCGATAACTGGCAGGCCATCTGCGGTACAGGGACGCAGTCCGCACCATGTCGATGTTTCATGCTGACCGTCGATATCGTGCAGATACTGACGAGCACCGGCGCGCAAACGGTCCAGCCGCTGCTGCACCATGCGGTGATTGATGCCGGAGAACTCAACCGTTCCTGCAAGTCGCAGACCGCCGCCGATGGGGGTTACTGCAACGAATGTTTCCGCCAGCACGCAGGTAGTGGATACGCATGGCGTCGGCTTCGTAAGGTTGATGTGATATCCCTTCCCCGGCTGCATGGGCACATTCACGCCAATGGAGCGAGCGAGGTGAGTGGTCCATGCGCCGCCTGCAAGAACAAGCAGATCGCCTGAGATTTGCTCGCCCGTGTCAAGTTCAACGCCTGTGAATGTACGGTTACTCATTCGGATCGACTTGACTTCGCTGCGCGTCCGTAAGGTCGCTCCACGCCGGGCCGCACGATCGGCCAGTTCTGCGAGAAATCGCTGTGGATTGGCAAAGCGACTGTCAGTGTAGTGCGCTGCGCCGAGCACATGTGCAGTGAACGCTGGCTCGCGACGGCGCAGTTCATCACCCGTGAGAATGTCCACGTTATAGCCGTAGCTTTGCAGCAATTGGGCTTCGCTGACGCCCTGATCGAATCGCTTTTGCGTCGCGAACACATCGAGCCAGCCGGTGCGGTGGTATTCGCAATCAAGGTTTTCTTCTTCAACGAGTTGGTCGAAACATTCTCCGGTCGCCCAGCCGAGTTCCGCCAGGATTTTCATCGAATGGCGGAAGTGGCTTTCTGTGCAGGCTTTGCGGAAATCCCACATCCAGCGGATGAGATCGAGATCGAGTCGGGGCGGCACGTAAAGCGGGTTGGCAGGATCAAGAAGCATTTTGAGGGTCTGGCCGACCAGCCCCGGACGCGGCATGGGTGGATGGCCAAGCGCGATGATTCCCGCATTGCCGGTCGACGCGGCAGTGTCGAACGCGCCGCGATCAATGACGGTGACGCGCTCGCCGCGACGGGCAAGGTAGTAGGCGGCGCAGATGCCGATGACTCCGCCGCCGAGAATGATGATGTGCCGAGGGTTCAACTGCGAAACTCCCAACGAGAGACGACCCCTGAGCCATATCATCATGCGCAATGTGCCCAGCGGCAAGCGCACTGCTTCTGCTTGGAGTACCATGTGGACGATGCATCGTGGCCATGTGGATCATGCAGATTCGTATCGCGGCTTAGGCGCGGGGATCGACGCAGCATTCGGCTTTCTCAAGACCATTGATGTAGTCTCATGCCCAGACGGCAAGCATGCAGTCAATGCGGACGGTGTCTTTGCCATCGTACAGCGGTATGCCACGAAGCCTGATGTTGACGCGATTTGGGAAACACACCGCAAACACGTGGATGTACAGTTCATCGGCCAAGGTCGCGAACGTGTGGGCTGGTGCCGACGGACGCACGCGCTGACGATTCGAGAGCCGTATCGGGAAGATCGAGAGGCTGAGTTTTATGAACGGCCCGCGGAGCCGTCGTTCTTTGAACTGGGAACGGGGGAGTTTGCAATCTTCTGGCCAGACGATGTGCATGCGCCGTCGCTGATGGCAGCCGGGGAAGTTCAGCCCCAACATGTGCTCAAAGTGGTGGTGAAAGTGCCCGTTGAGCTAGTGCAACCGGAGCCAGAACGCTCACTATCTGCTCGTGGATAGGCTGCGGCTTGGAGAGGGGAGCACTCATGCGCCGATTCAGACTCCGACAACTTTGCAAGCAGATTGACGATGCGGGAAACACGTGGCTGGGCTGGGGGTTGCCACCGCCGGATGTTGCGATATCGGAAGATGGATGGTTGCCCGATGCACCATCGGACTATTGTGGTCGTTGCGGCGGTTCTGTCGGGGACGGTGAGGGTACGGCGAGTGGATGTGCCGCCTGCCGTGGAAAGGCTGTTGCCGGAGATGGCTGCGTTCGTTTGGGGAAGTATGAAGGCCAATTGAGGGACTGGGTGCTATCGATCAAGTTTCACTGTTGGGCGCCGATGGGGGCTGCGCTTGGGCATGAGCTTGGCAAGGCTGTACGGAAGTGTGGCCGCGTTGATCTGAGCAGGACTGTTGTTATTCCCATGCCAATGCCGTGGCAGCGAAGGCTCTTTCGAGGGATCGACCATGCAGCGGTCATCGCATCAAGCGTCGCAGCGGAGCTTGATGTGCCGATGGCGCAAGTGTTGGCGAAGGAAAATGGTCCGCCTCAGACAACACTTAAAGCAGGGCAGCGACGAGCTGGTTGGGGGCAGGAAATGCGTGTGCGGCGTCGCTGGGGCGGATGGGGCTTGAACGATGATCACGTTGTACTCGTGGATGATGTGCGAACGACGGGAGAGACGGTGCGCAAGGCGGCACGACTGATCCGGCAAGAAGGTGTGAGCCGGATTTTGGTCGCGGTAGTCGCTGTGGCTGATGGGGCATATCGCCGAGCCACAGAATCGTTGGCGATGATGCGTTCGGATGATCCGGCGGACGAAAGTTGAAAAATTTTCGCCAGATTGCCAATCAGAGAGGTTGACAGCGTGTTGGGGATTTATACAATCTTCGTTCCTGCTGAGGGTTCACCCCGGCAAGCCACCGGGCAGCTTTGTGCTGCACGGATAACGCTCCTTGAAAAGTGAACAGTTGGGTACGCCGCGAGGATGTGCCCAATCGGCCGTCACGGTCACACGTGTTGGTTGGTTGGGATCAAAGAATCGGTCGGCCAGTTTCACAGCTTGGCCGTCCATCGAACATCCTTGTGATGCCAGATAAGTCAATTCAACAAGGCTTGTCGTGTCTCGTCGCGTTTTCGTGGCGGGTACGGCAGCGATGTTCGAGAAAACCCCAGCGGGTTTAGCCGCCCGCTGGCATCACGTTGTTGTGCGTGATGGGACCGTCCGGTCTGCCTATGGCAGGCCGGTCGCCAGAGCTCAACTACTTCTGATTTGATCACGCTTCGGCGTGTCACGGAAAATCAATTGAAGAGTTTGATCCTGGCTCAGATTGAACGCTGGCGGCATGGCTAAAACATGCAAGTCGAACGCGAAAGGGGCTTCGGCCCCGAGTAGAGTGGCGAAAGGGCGAGGAATACGTTTCTACGTACCCCGAGGTCAGGGATAGTTCAGGGAAACCTGGGGTAATACCTGATGTGGTGCTTCGGCATCAAAGGCTTGCCGCCTCGGGAGCGGGGAACGTCCTATCAGGTTGTTGGTGAGGTAACGGCTCACCAAGCCTAAGACGGGTAGCGGGTGTGAGAGCATGACCCGCCGCATCGGGACTGAGACACTGCCCGGACTCCTACGGGAGGCTGCAGTAACGAATCTTCCGCAATGCGCGAAAGCGTGACGGAGCAATGCCGCGTGCAGGATGAAGCCCCTCGGGGTGTAAACTGCTGTCAGGGTTTAGCAACACAATGAGCAGACCCAAAGGAAGGGCCGGCTAACTTCGTGCCAGCAGCCGCGGTAATACGAAGGGCCCGAGCGTTATTCGGAATCACTGGGCTTAAAGCGTACGTAGGCGGATGTGTAGGCGCTGTGTGAAATCCCTCGGCTCAACCGAGGAACTGCATGGCGAACCACATGTCTTGAGGCAAGTAGAGGCTGTCGGAACGATAGGTGGAGTGGTGAAATGCGTTGATATCTATCGGAACGCCGAAGGTGAAGACAGGCAGCTGGGCTTGTTCTGACGCTCATGTACGAAAGCGTGGGGAGCGAACGGGATTAGATACCCCGGTAGTCCACGCCGTAAACGATGCGCACTAGATCGTGGAGGCTCTGACGCCATTCACGGTCGAAGCAAAAGTGGTAAGTGCGCCGCCTGGGGAGTACGGTCGCAAGGCTAAAACTCAAAGGAATTGACGGGGGCTCACACAAGCGGTGGAGCATGTGGCTTAATTCGAAGCAACGCGAAGAACCTTATCCTGGGCTTGACATGCACGGATTAACCCTGTGAAAGCAGGGCTACGCTCGCAAGAGTGGAACGTGCACAGGTGCTGCATGGCTGTCGTCAGCTCGTGCTGTGAAGTGTCGGGTTAAGTCCCTTAACGAGCGCAACCCCTATCGCCAGTTGCTAACAGGTAATGCTGAGGACTCTGGTGAGACTGCCGGTGTCAAACCGGACGAAGGTGGGGATGACGTCAAGTCCTCATGGCCTTTATGCCCAGGGCTGCACACGTGCTACAATGGCATGTACAGAACGACGCAAGACCGTAAGGTGGAGCAAATCGTCAAAACATGCCCCAGTTCGGATTGTGGGCTGCAACTCGCCCACATGAAGTTGGAATCGCTAGTAATCGCGGATCAGCTACGCCGCGGTGAATACGTTCCTGAGCCTTGTACACACCGCCCGTCAAGTCATGGAAGCTGTCAGCGCCCGAAGTCGCCGGAATTCACCGGTGCCCACGGCGAGGATGGTGACTGGGACTAAGTCGTAACAAGGTAGCCGTAGGGGAACCTGCGGCTGGATCACCTCC
>DAOMNO010000001.1:0-341630 GCA_035443885.1 Phycisphaerales bacterium | reverse complement strand
GCGGCTCATGAGCCGCGGAGGCGCTACGAATGCCCAAAGTGTGGCGAAGGAACGTCCCGGCTTCAATGGGGCCGCGGCTCATGAGCCGCGGAGGCAGCTAGATTCGCAAGTGCTGAAAAACAAAGAGTTTGCGATATTGGTAGCGAGCGTGCGCGAATTTGGGTCCATTTTGTATTCAGAGGCGACATTCGATGGCGGCCAAAAACCATGGACAAGGTACTCTCAAGGCTGCTGCGAGTGTACCCGGCACCCCCCTTCAGCATCATCGCACTCGCGTATGAACTTATCAAAGAACCACACGACTTGGCCGGTTGTTTAACAGGTTGCTGGCAGAGACCACTCGTGGACAGCAGGATTCCCAAACAAATACAAGGCACAGAGGCATTGATGCAAGTGATTATATACTGGCTGACCCACGGGCTGAAAGCCATGCGCGAGAATGGAATTGTTGCGGGCACCGAGCGGAGATTTCTCATCGTTGGCGAGGTCTGAGCGATTGAAGTCGCAGCCAAGCGGGTCATTGAGCGCTGCAAGCAGAGTGTAGGCATCTCGCAAACCAAGCATGACGGAGCCATTCCGAGCGCGGGCTGACCACTGGGACCGGAGTTGCGGGGGGACTTTATCAAGCGGGACGGACTTGGTGTCCGTGACACCGTGCTTGTCGCGCAGGCGGATCTGAGCGAGAGCCTCTATCGCGCGATACAGTCGAGCGACGGCGTCGTCAAAACGGTGTTCAGCGGCGCGGCGCCGCGCGTTCTGCAACAGATCTTCAACCCAAGTTATTTGCAAGTCGCCCGCTTGGCTAAGCTGGTGGACTTGCTCGCGGTGTCGTTTCAGTTGGGTGATGAGCGGCTGCGCCTCTGCGAAGATTGCACTCAGGTCATTGCGATTCCTGATGGCATCGTCAAATTGTTGTTTAGCCGTTTTATGATCGAAGCGATCCCACGCGGCGTAAGCGTTGATGAGGGCTTTGAGGGTAGAGAGCTCGCGTTTGACGGATGGGTCGTCGGTTGCCCGTACGGCACGATCAAGCAAAGCGGCTGCCGCGGCATAACCACCTTGATTGAAGACGGTGACGGCTTCTTCGACGACCTGGTAGCCGAGCATCTCCCACGGGTTGGAGGCTTGCACCACGCGCTCGGAGCCAGATTCGACGATGCCGACGCCATCTTTGGTGCGCCGCGAGCCGCCGACGTATGAGAACTTGCAGGGCCAGCGGTGAGCGACAAGTGGGAGCGCTGCGGACATGCACTTAGTGCCACCGGTGAAATCAACGACGACACGGTAATTGCTGCCACGTTTGACCCAGCGGTGAACGTGAGCAGTCAATGAGCGAAGCGATGCAACAGCACTGGTGAGATTTTCTGGATCATCCACGTCAACATGCTCATAGGAGCCTGATGAGATGGGGTGTTCAGTGCACGCCTGCAAGATTTCGTTGATCTTCGGCTTCGTCTGCTCTGAGACGACAAAGCGGACTGCAGCGGGGCGCCAATGGAGCAGAGACTGCACAACCGGCTCGTTGGCGCCGCCTACAGAGCAGATAAACAAAATATGTTGACGATCTTGCTCGGGAGCGTGTGTCATAAAAGCTGCATTGATGATAAGTCGATACGTGCAGAAACAGTCAACCCGAATGCGGGATGGATGATATTCAGGTTACGGCAAAGCAGTTCACCAGCAGTTTTGGAGGGCAACAGCTCCCGCATCGGGACAGCGCGGCCAAGAAACTGATGCGGAACATCGGAATGAAAACACGCGCCAGGCCGAAACATGATGAGGGTGTTCTTGCGAACGTCCGATACACCCAGGTCTGGGCCGAGCTTGGCAAACTTTGGGAAGATCTCCCAGAGGCCATTTACTGGGTCGTGCGGTGCAGGTTGAAAAGTCGAGAGACAGATGAGGGCATTTGCATTTTTCGTGGGAGTTTCGAGTTCATGGACAGCGTCAGGGTCGCTGACGATGTCAAATTGCCCTCGCCCAGTCGCAACATCCGCGCCGAAACCTGTGAGTGAGAGTTCGTGCATCAGATCAAGAAAAAGATCATGCCGATCGCTGGCATCGTCGCACACTCTGAAGTAAACAGTGAGGATGCCATCAGCCTGCTGGTTGGCGGGATCTGACAGAAGGCTGGTCTCTGGCCGACTGAATGGGCCGAGGCCCATTTTGGCATCGCCTGTCGTATTGGTCAGCCGGTCCAATGTATTGTGTTGTCGGGCATATTCGAAAAACACTTTTTCGTCGCTGACCAGCATCTCAAATGGGGGCAGCTTTCCTGTGCGGGCCATGCGGAAAGCCTCAGTGTGCAGCCACCGAGCACGTTTCATGTATTTGCGATCGCAACCATCGGGCCACTCGGCTAGGCGAAGCCAGGCAGGGATTGGCAACAAGTCGCCGGGGCAGGCATCTGAAAGAATAAAAGGCGGCTGACCAGCGAGCATGGGCTTGATAAGGCGTTCGATTAGAAAGTCATCTCCATAGACACGGGCGGCAGTCGCGCACAGCGCGCCAGTCAGCGTGTCGGCCTGCCACGGAGTTCGCCACGGAGAGCGGGGGCGGAGACGGATGCGGTGGATGGTCACGGCGAGGCCTTACTTTGAAAATGTAATCGCGGTCGTCGTCGAGCAGGTTCGAGTTTGTCATCAGTGATGTCGATCTGACCGTAACCGCGGGATGTGCCGGAGCCGATTCCGGATTGACAGAGCAAATCGAGTCCATCGTTGACGATTGCGAGGATTGCATCGCGACCGATGTGTAGCTTCTTCTCGAAAAGATCAGTGTACTCAAAATCTGAGTCGATGTCGTACACATCGAAGTCGATGCGGAGTTGAAATTGAGCTCCTGGGGCGACACGCTCGAGTGTGCGCGGATGCATGGCGGTACCGGTCTTGCGGTTATTGACGCTTTCGGTTTTCAGCTCGAACGTGAAGTCACCAATGATCGGTGCATCATGCACACGGATGCGCGTTGGACCTTCATCATGATTAGGCGAAAAATGCGGACCGAACACGCGCGCAATTGGTCCTTGTTTGGACGGTCGCTCGCCCTGAGATGCACCGTGGCTTTTTTCAAGTGCAGATCGCATTTTTCCTTTGAGCGATGAACCGGGCAGATAGGGTTTGCTGGTGGCGGGGTCTTTGATGCAGGTGAGATCGGTGCCGCCGATTTGCAGAACATCATCAGAGCCGCCGATGCGGGCACCACTTCTGAGGGTAATAATCGCGGTAAGCACATGTGTTTCCAGTCGTTTCATACGTTAGTTCCTCTCTTTCTGAAGGTGAAGCGACCCAAAGCCAACGAGAGCCTCGAAGTGTGCAAGGAATCCTTGACGAAAGTCTTTTTCAGTTTTCACAGCAGCAACATTGCACAGGATGAAGTCGTAGAAAAGACCGGGAATTTTTCGCTGAGCCTTGCCATAGGCATCTGCTGCTGCGACATCAAGAAACGCGAATTTAGTTCGCAGTTGGTCCCATGTCGCAGTCCCTGATTTAAGCTGGGTTTCCAGTGCACGGCAGTGGCCGAAGAATCGCCGCAACTGGCCGGTGGTTAATTTGGGATCTCCGTGGGCCATCTTATGGATGAGGGGTTCAACCTTGTCCCGGCTGACATAGTCACTTCTCAGGTTTCCATCTGAGTCGAAATAACCGTTCGTCAAGTAGTCGTGCCAATGGTTGGCGATTTTATCATCAGGCTGGTCCCGCTCACGACCGCCATAAGTTGGCTTGCCGGAGAAGGAACCCCCAGCGCTTCTAACACCCCCGCCTCCTTGTCTGCTTCGTTGTCCGCCGTAACTCGTCATTGTGATTCTCCTGAATCGCCTGTCCGCGTTGCCAGCATGGCGTATCGCACAATCGCGGGCAGGTGGATGGTATCGACATCGTGAGTGGATTCGTACTGGTCGAACTCGCGCAGGACGGCATCAATCCACGCTCGTGCATCGTTCTGCATTTGCTGCTGATCGCCGTGGGGCTGATCCGACTTTGTTGGCCAGTTGCGCCCGACGTGATAGGCAAGTCGCGACGTGGCGATGGTGGGGTGGAGGCTCGCATATTCGGGACCTGCCTTCCCACGACGCAGCAGGGCTAGTTGGAGGATCTTGTGCAGCCAGCCGCGCTGAGCGATGCCCTGATCCACCCATGCGGCAAGTCGGTCCGCCGCGCGGATAATGGTGTTGTGATGCTTCCATGACCACAGACTGCCAAGGGCGGCACACTGATTTTTCATACCGGATTTGGCTTGTTCGAGGAGTTGCTCCGCTTGCTGCACCGCAAGGCGAATCGGGAACTTCGGCTTAACAATAGCCACGCCGGCACTCAGTGTCAGACCATCATTTCGGAATTGCTCCATGAACTGAGCATGCAGGTGTCCGGCGAAGTCAAGTGCAGTGTTCCACGGACCAACGAGAAGGAGATCATCGCCGCCGGAAAAGACAGTGTAGAGTAGCTTCCATTGTGGGTCGCTCGCCATCAGCCTGTCCAGTTTATGTGCGAAAAAGTTATCAAGTCGGTTGCTGATGTTGCGGAGCGGTTCGAGATTCGCGGCGTTGCGGAGTCGCTCGGTAATTGCCTGGCCAAGTGAGTCGACGTCCGCCTTGAGAACGGCGAGCATTGGCGCGCCACGAGATCGCTTGGCGAGATCGACAAACTCAATGGCTTCGCCATTATCTCTGGGAACATGCCGAGCCAGGCGATCCAGTTGGCGCGCGTAGTGGCCAGTGTCCGTTGTAGGTGCATGTTGCATGAAACGTGCACGCAAACCAGCAACGTCCCAGTTCTCTCCTGTTAGATGGGAGGTTTTAGAATTCTCAAAGACAATGTAGCGGTTGCTGGACTGCGCCAATTGGCGACCAAGTACAGCATCACGGTCGGCTTCAGCATCAGGGTCAGGTGGAGCGGTTGCGAGCAATGCCGAAGACTGCCATCCGTCTGAAGACGCTGCAATACGCGACCATCCGCGTAGTTTTGAATTCCGCAGCGCATGCCCTGCAGCTAAGTACTGTTCTGGCATTGAGGCGTCGCGGCCATCGTGACAGATAATGTTGACGCGCAACCGGGCGTGAGTGTTATCACGCAGCCATAATTCAATCGTGCGGGCTTCATCGTGCACATGACTCAGTGTCTCCCTCGTGAGGCCGGACCCGTCAATAGCAATCTTCCCAGCAGCGCTGATGATGATGTGCTTCTCTTGGAGGCCTGTGGCATGAAGAAGTCTGATGGCGATTGCTTCTGACACGAGTTGAATGAAAAATGAGCGAAAACGCAGAGATCGTGCCTGTTTACCACCGACCTCACGGACTTGAAAGAGGTACTCTTGAATTCCGGACAGATCAGCGACAATCAGCATGCTTCAATCCTCTACTCAAACATCGCAAAGAAGCCGAGGCCATGGTGCCGGCCTGCACCGATTGCAATCGGACCTTGGACCGGTTCGTGGAAGCGCAAATATACATGTACCGCCGGTAGATTGTGAAGGTAAGCCGCTCGCTTGAACCCGCGACTTGGGGGTACACGAGCAAGCCACGATGTGGAACGGCACTTCAGCGACTCGACTGTCGCAACATCGATTCCCGCGTGCTCTAGGCACTTCATCAGGATCCTCGCGCGTTTTGCGGCCTTCATGTCGTCGTATCCCGGCAGGATAACGGGTGTGACCGAAGTCCACCCGGCCGCCGATTCGACGTGAGAGCGTGCGGCGTACAGGCGGAACACTTTTGTAAACTCGACCTCCTCAGGTTCGACGGGTTCAAGTCGTGCGACTGGTCCTTGGTCCTCGTCATGTAGAATTGCGCCAGTCAGACGCTGCGATGCCCACCGCGCAGATCGACCGTCGCCGCCGAATGGTTCGGCGACGATGACGCGGCGGATCATTCCGTCGGCGTGTTGATGTTCGATGGAGGGGAGCGGAAGGTATGAAAAGCGCGGGTGCATATCATTCTTGTCGCGGCGTTTGGGTGAGCCGTCGGGGCCATGACCTGCGACGAAGCGCAGCGCCCATTCGTTGGTGCGCCACGCATCAGGGCGATGGTCAAGGTCGGCTTTCGCCGCCTCGCACGTGGCATGGCGGAGCATTGCCGCCACGCACACCGCGCGCGTTGGGGCAAACGCCGCGTAGCCCGTGTCTCGATTAAGCGGCCGCAGGATGAACGCGGCGAAGGGACGTGCAGGCAGATCGGACGCGCGACGGTATTCAGTTGAGCCGAACGCACGCAACGGTGGCACGGGGTGAAACACGCCGTTCTTCAGGCGATCAAGGAGCTTTGCGTGGCGATCGATCAGCGCATCCAGCGTTCCCTGCACAGGCAGTCGCAATCCCGGAGTGCCGGCGCGGCCGGGCATCCAGCGTTCGCCGGTGAGGCGCTCTGTTTCGCTGTCATCGATGACGCGAGCGTCGCCAATGGCAACGTCGATGCCCCAGCCCAGGGCGACGATGCTGCGGACCGCGGCAGCAATGATCTTATCGTGTTTGCGTGCCTCGATGGCTTGCGCGTCAGTCAAGTTCCAGAGGTAGTGGACGGTATGTGGGGGGCCATCGAGCAGGTGCGTGGGTCGAAAGACTTTTTTTGCGCGGTCGTCGAATTTCGCGAGCGCATCGCCCCTGGCCCACTTGGCGGCAACGAGGTCGGCCGAATTGTTGGGGACGTGGCGTGGGACGGCTTGGCCAACGGTAGCGCGGGGAGTGAAGATGGTCGGCGGAGATGCTGCGCACAAAGACTCCAGCCATTTCAACGCTTCGACAGGCGCGCGTGCCGTCAGCGCAGCGCGCGTCGAGCCATCATCATTTGCCCACCGCGCAGCAGCCCCGGCTACCATCGCTTGAAACAGCCGCAGGGGTGAAGGGGGCCACTCGTTAGGCGAGGCTTCCTCCTTGCCCAGCCGCGCGTGACATGTGGGCTGAAGGAAGGTGACGGAGATGTGGAGATGGGCAGGCATGGCGGCTCCTGTCAGTTCGTGTCCTCGCTCATGTCCGCAGCTGTTTGCTTCTTTTTCTTGTTCTTGCCTTTCTTGTCCTTGGCGTCAACGACATCCTTCTTGGCCGCCTCCTTGTTGAAATCGATGGACTTATTCTCGCCAACGCCAAAACTTGCTGCCGCGCCCTTTGCGAAGGCAAGTGCTTCGTCATGTGTGATGTTCTGCTCCTCGCGCTTCCCATCGGGATGCACGAGCGAGAATTCGCGCGGGCTGGGCTTGGCATCCGGGTCGAGGACGAGCGTACATCCCTGACGCAGATAGCCGACGAACGCGCTGGGGTGAGTGAAGGCGATGAGCGAGAGGCCGAGGATGTAACGACGGAGCGTGAGCGTTGCGCCTTCGTCGCGCGCCGCCCTGAGCAGGCGCAGTGCCGCGAGGTTCAGCGTTGCATCGCGTCGGATGCCGCCGGTCGCGATGACACCGCCGTGTGAACCGGATGCTGGATTGTGCACGAAACCACGTTGAGCCAGTGGGCTTTTCTTGTTCCCCTCAGCCTTGGCCTTGTCCTCTTCGCTGAACACTTCAAGGGCGGAGTAATCGAGTGGCGGAACATAGACCGCGCTTCGGGTCAACTCGCGAACGTTGAAGGCGCGGATAGTGGACCCCACAATGCGCGGCAGTTTGGCCTGCGTGTCGCGCGAGTCCCACACGCCGAAGACGAGTGAGGTTGGGGCGATCTTGGCCAGCGGAGCAGCGTTTCCCTTGAGTACGTCCTTGAAGGCCGTGTTGATGTCGGAGGCCAATTCGGTGCAACGGGCGATGGCGTCGCCGGCGCGATGGCCGGCATCAAGCAGGTTGACCTGCTTCTCATTACTCGCCTTGATGATGATTTGCGGAACAAGGCCCTGGTATTTCTGCTGCGCGAACATCGGCTCGACGCGGTTGCCCTGCGAGCCAACGGAGTCGATGAGGCAGACATTCTCGCCGTCCGGCTGGCCATTGAAAGGGCCGTCGATGTTGTACCCGCCGGGGAAACCATCTCCCGCTGCGAAGGTGGGCGGGAAAACCGCACCGTCACGTCCCTCGACAGGCATCAGGTATTCGCGGATGACGAGCGCAGCGGGGCCGCCATCGGTCAACCAGTCATCGTACTTCTCTAGCAGATCAGTCATGTCGTGTCTCCATTGGTGATTCGTGTAGCGGCGAGAAAACCCTTGTGTTTGCGATGATCGGTGCGGTAGCCGTTCTCGAAACGGTACCGTTCCCCGCCAACGCCCGGAAGCATGCCGCATACTGCTGCGGCAGCCAGCGCAGGCGGCAGTGGAACGCTCCAGGTCCAGTAGTCGAGAACGCGCGGCGTGCCAGTTGGTGCGGGGCGGAAACGCTGAAGGCCGACCAGCGCGAAGAACTCGACCGCGGGAAACGCGATCGTTTCCATCTTCACCTTCTTCGTCTTCGCTTTGCCGGTCTTGGTTGCCGTAGTTCGCTCCACGCTCAACTTGTTCGGAGAGAAGCCGATGTCAAGCGGCGAGGCATTCGTGCCGCGTGTGCTGTCGAAGTAAAACGGCTCGGCCTTGCCTCCCTCTTCGCCAGCAGCTTCGGAGTCTTCTTCTCCTTCATCATCGTCGGTCGGCCTGAGCACACATGCGTATTCGAAGGGGGACAGTCGGGAGAACGCATTGAAGCATTCGGCGAGCGCGGCAGCGGCCATTCGGCGTACTTGCATGCTGCCTGCCCAGGGCTTCAGAACCGCAGCGCTGTCACCCTGCCACCAGTCAAGGTGTAAATCAAATGGATCGCCAATTGTGGCAAACCCTGAACGAAGGAGCTTGCCTAACTGGTCACGGCGTGCTTCTTCCTGCTCGCTTAGCGCCTCTAGCTTCGAAAGCCGTCCTTCACAATCACGGAGTTCGCGCTCTTTCGAGTCGCTAATCCTCTTGCTCGACTTCAAAGTCTTTCGCACTCTTTTAAGATTGGCTTCTGCACTCTTGCGCTCTTCGAGTTCCTCGCGCTCTTTGGCAAGTTCGGGAGTGAGAGCGCCGGCGAGTCCAGCATCTTGGAGGCGCGCGATAATCGCCAAGACACTTGCGTTGTCCGGCATACCACCGATCTCGAAGTGATTGTGGATAAACCTCCCGGTGGCGCCGGGCCACAACCGCGCAGCCAACTCCAGCAGTCCGCAGCAGGCGAAGAACTGGCCGGGGTTTGTTACATCGACCGGGATGGTGATTATCCCGCTCATCGCTCACCGCCTTTGACCGACAGCATCGCCGAGTTGTCAGGCGCCACCGACTTCGACGCCTCAGCATCAGCACAGCGCAGCAGCGACTCCAGCCACGCCACGCCCCAACGGCCGTATCGCTGCTGCAGGTGCCCGAATCGCTGGATTGCCTCGACTGCTGCGGCCTCGCACTTCGCAGTCGGGCAGAGGATGCCCGGTTCTCCTCGGTCGAAATGTCTCGGCTCGAAGTGCGGCCTGCCCCAGCCGTGGTGCGCGGCGATCAGATGCAGGATCAGGTCCCGTTCAGCGTGGTTGGTGATTTCGGAGTCAGTCGCCGCATCGAGCAGCGAGCCGAACTCGTGCCGGTAGCCGCCGAGCATTTTCCAGTGTCCGTACTTGTCGCTCTTGGCGATCGGTTCGGCACCGTTTGAGTTGTTTGCATACCGCTGCCAGACGGCCCGCGCCTTGCCTGCATCGTGCCATGTGCCGGCGAGTCGCAACGCATCGACGAGCCTATCTTCCAGCCCTAACGCCGTCCCGATTCGCTCGCCAGTAGCACTCACGGCGTCGTTGTGCTCTCGCAATCGAACGCACTTACCCGGCTCGCGCTCTTGACCCTTTGCCACGCGGTATTCGAGGATGGTCGGCTCAGTTTCATCATCATCTGCTGCAGTGAGCGCGATCTTCACGCGAGCGATGCCATCGAGCGCTTCGCCACCCAGCAGTGGATGTGCTGCGCCATTGACGACTTTGACTCGCTGTCGATCGGACGCGCCGTTGTGTGCAACTTCAGCAACATCGAGCGACTGTGGGTCGTTCGGCGCCGGCTCATTTCCGACCAGCATTCCATCTTTCAGCCCGCCTGATTCGACGGGAAGCACGACCGTGGCGAAAGCGAGCAGTCGCTGGGCTTGTTCCTTCTTCTGCTTGTCCTTGTCTGCAAGTTCGGAGAGCTGAACCCATCGCACTATTGTGCCGCGCATCAGCACGACCCACGGGTCCGCGGAAAGCTTCGCAGTCGGGACCGGCCTGCTCTCGTCCTGGTCATCGGGCGCCGTCTCGGATTCGTTCTCGGGTTTGGGCTCCCCGCCAGCAGGCTTGGATTCCTGCACGCTCGTCGCCATCTTGCCCAAACGTTCGGCGATCGCTTGAAGTTGATCCTGCACGCGGTCGGTCCGGTCGCGCAGTGTTTCAGTCGAGCGCAGCGGGAAGGCGCCGAATACTTCCTCAAGTTCGTCGCGTGAGCACGGCGTGCGCTCGCCACCGTCTCTCGCACTGCCGGCCTGTGCCAGGATGGCAATGTCCTCGCGCCAAGCGACATGGGTCTCAGGCGGCTCCCAGTCGGCGACGCCATGCAGATACTCCTCAACCGCCGGCCGACCGGGCATCTCGGCCCCGATCGACGTCAATGACCAATGGTCGAAAAGAATGTCGGATGCATGCAGAATGGTCGGCACGGGGGAAAATGCGTTCTGCACCCCATCGCTCGCGAGCAGGTCTGAGACGGCCTTCGGCGAGGCATCGAACTCGCCGTTCACCGCCGGAAGCTGCTTCAACGCTTTCAGCGTCTGCTGTATCGGTTTCTTGAGTGGATCCTTTTCGCCGATCGATCCAACTACCAGGGCAATCCGCGCCTCACGGCCATTGCCCCCGAGCCGATTCACGCGCCCAACGCGCTGAATCATGCTGTCGAGCGGCGTCAGGTCACAGACCAAATGGTCGGCGTCCCAATCCGCGCCGACTTCGCCGGCCGAGGTGGAAACAAGAAACAACGCCTTCGCGGCCGACGCGTCACGAGCGGCGACTCGGTCGACATTTGACTGAAGCGCTTTGAACAGTTCGCTGTTGGCCAGCCCATCACGCTCGTGTCCTCGAATCGTACCTGTAAGCAGGCCGACCCGCTTCACGCCGTCATCGTCCGCCAACTTGGTTCCGCCATTCTTCGCGCGGTTCTTCAGACCCTTGATGATTTCATCCCGCACCTTCTGCGCCGACTCCGGCGAGCGCACGTACACAAGCACGCGCGCGTCGCGAATTCCCAGTTCCAGCGCCTTGGCGGCAATCGTCGAGACGGCCTTATCGTTCTCTACCTTGACGATCTCCAGCCGTTTGCACGCTGACAGCCGCTGCTGCACGACCGGATCGTGGCGATCGTCGTTCTCGATACCAAAAGAATTTGCGTTGGAGTCGGTTCCGTTGCCAGCACGCCGGGTCGTCGCGGACAGTTTCATCACGCGGATCGGCCTAGCCTCCTTCGTACGCTTCTGCTCCTTCATCACCGCGTCCAGTAGCGAGTCAAACGCCGGTGAGAGATGCGATTCATCGTGCACAATCAGCGCATCCTGCCCTATGAGGCCAGCATGGTGCGCGCGTCCGTACCGCATGTCCCCGTAGCCGGAAAAGAGCAGCTTGCTGCCGATCATGTCGATGGTGCCGATGATGATCGCCGGTCGGGCGGGATCAGTCTTCCATTCTTCGTTGTCAGCAAGTTCGCCGCGCAGCGTGCTGACGCCGAACGGTTCATCGTTGGCAAACGCTGCCATAGCGCGAAGTCGTTTTGCCAAGTCGATGAGTGCGTCGCGATACGTCTTCCACCTCGCGTCGCCTGGCTGTTGTAGCCGCTGGCGCATCTGCGCGACGACATCGGTTGCCTGATCCACGACCGTGCGCCGGTTGACGACATACACAAGGCGGCGCGGCAGGCGGTTGTGTTCGTCAGCACCGCACTGCATCGTCAACGCGATCAGCCAGATAGGAATGACAGAAGTCTTGCCCAGCCCCGTGAGGAGATTGCATGTTGGCGGCACATCACCACAAAGCAACCGCTCGTATAAGCGCGTTTGCCAGCGCAGCGGAGTATGTTCCGTGAAAGCCGTAAAGTAATTTTGAAAGAAATCCGCATCGCTCACTATTGATCCTCAGATCACGCTGAATGGTAGGAAAGAATGATCAGATTACCACCATTCCGCTTTCCTGCTCAGGAACGCCGACGCCGAGGAAAGTCGATGATCCCCGTGCTGCATCCTCGTTGCCGCCGAGGTCCACGATGAGCACCTGGTCCTCCTTCAGGTTCATCGTCTCCCGCAGCGCGGTTTCAAGACGCACGCGGTCGATGGCCTTGAGCGTGCAGTAGAACACGGAATATTGCCACGGCTCGCCGTAGGCCTTCATCAACTTGTGGACTCGGCGCAGGCGCTTCGGGTCGCGGACATCATAACAAACAAGATAGCAGCGTCTCATTGCGGACTGACATCCCTATGTCACACCCAGGCCCCCAAATCTTGGAAACTAACGGGTTGTGAGAAAAGCAAGCGTTGGCACCTCGCCGAGCATCCATGCCGCGATGAGCCGTGCGTGGAGCATGAGCATTCGGCGATAAGACAGGCGATATTCGAAAACGGGGTGAGTGATCTCGGTGTCCATACGTCGTCCGTATGCGGAGAAAAAACCTTTGCGGCCAGCGTCAGTCAAAGCACATCCCGCCGCAGTGCGCAGGAAGTGGCCTTCAGTCAGTTCGCCGCGATTGAACGCGGACACCGCAACAGAATCGGCGACCAACGCGCGAAACGGCTCAAGTAGATCGAGCGCCAGGGCTGGCCGGCCGGGTCGTGTTGTGTGCAATGCGCCGATCGTTGGCTCCAGACTTGCAAGCCGGCAGGCTGCGACACACTCGTGCGTGAGCATGGAGTACGCGAACGAAAGCACCGCATTGATCGGGTCTGGCGGCGGCCGACGCTTTCGACCGTTGACATCAAATTCTAGAGCGAGATCGTTGAGACCGAGTTTGAACATTCCGCGAAAGTGGCGAAAGTAGATGGCTGCCGCGTTGCCCTCGTGACCGCGAAGCTCATCCATGGCTGTCGCTCGCTGCGCCGCGTTGATGCTCGACTGGAGGTCACTGGCGACTCGCGAAGGCAGTTCGGCATGATTACGCATCAGGAGCGTACGCTGATTCGTGATCTTGGCGACGGTGACACCACGAGCCAGCTCCAGAGCCTTTTCGGGCCGATCGAGTGTGCGCAATTGTGCGGCGCGCACGGCGGCACTGGTTGGTCCCATCGGGTCCATCATCGCGACGAGCCGTCCCGCTGCGGATAGAAATGCGACAGGCACCTCCTTATCAGCAAAAACTGTGAGTGCCTGCGTCGAGACCTGCACGCCGCCCAGAATGGCCAGCGACTCAATATTCATAAGCGGTACATCGCGTACGAGTTCCCCATCTTTATCAGTAATTCGCACGGAATGGCCTCGCACACCGACGCGAACGCTTTCGCGCTGGAGCACGACGTGGATGCCATCATCGCGCGGCGGCCAGAGTTTGCGTGGAGTCAATGATTCTTCATCGGGAACGGATTGCGTGTTCGTGTCGCTGTTGACGGTCAACGAAGTAAATCGCTGCTGATTCACTTCGTCTGGCAGACAGATCGGTTGGAGCGAGCATCGCGGACACTTCGGATCATTGATCAACGGCGCAGGACGCGGTCGCTCGGCTGCACGCTTGGCATCCTCAAGCGCCTGCAACGCCTCCATCTTCAGCGCATCATCAACCGCGACTCGCAATCGCAGCTTTTCCGCAGCGTAGTAGAAAATTGCTTCGTGGACTTCGTACCCTGCTTCTTCTAGGAGCAAGGCCTGCAATCCCACTTGAACGCGATCCGTCGGCCAAGGCTCGGGGCGATCGGGTGGCAGTTGCTCTTCCATCATGTCATCGATCGGCTCCCGCACCGCGCTCGAACGCTTTGGTCGGCCTTTTCTGTACTCGATT
This sequence comes from Phycisphaerales bacterium, assembly GCA_035443885.1. Taxonomy (GTDB): domain Bacteria; phylum Planctomycetota; class Phycisphaerae; order Phycisphaerales; family SM1A02; genus DAOMNO01. The sequence continues at coordinate 327,736 of DAOMNO010000001.1, read as the reverse complement.
GGAAGGGCTGACCTGCCACGTATTTCAGCGAGGTCGAGTTTCGCCGTCAGACCAAGGCGCTCACTTGTTAGCGAGAAGCTGCGGATGCTGCGAGGCCGTTCAGGATCATCGTCCTCATCTGAAAGGGCTGCCACCGACTTTGGCGCGTTGCTTGGACGATCGACGCGCTTGTGGACACGCGCGCCTTCTTCCGTGTCGTGGCTGGGAACGAAGACTCCCTCGACGGCCATGTAGTAGAACAGCCGCGGGCAGTAGGCAAACTCCGCAACGGAGCGGCATGGCCAGAGTCCTTCGTCCATGCCCGCAGAATCGGCTGGGTGATGAGCGATATTAAATGATCGACAGATAGGGACCGAGAAAACTGCTTGTGATATGTGCATTCAGTCGTAAGTCATAAATATAACATCACGGGGACGCCGCGCAGTAGGCCCACAAGTGTCACTGGGTGCTGGATGATCCAAGCATCATTGCCATGGGCGATGGCGTTGTTATGGTTCTTGTCGTCTGATTATGCACGCGCGGACTCGATAGGACTTTCAAGTGGCGCAGATTATCTCCGAACCAAACGATGGAATCGGCCAGAATTCGCGCCATCCAGGTGAATTCCACTCGTAGCTGAACGCCCACGGCGCAACCCCGCCCAAGACAATTCCGTACTTCGCCGGCGCCATTGACATCGGGGCTTTGCGATTCACTTCAAGAAGGTTGAACACTTCGTCCGCGTTGAGTGGATGAAGGCTGTCCCGCGGAGGCCATCAAAGAGACGGGGTTCTTCGGCGGCCATAACTCCGCGGCGAAGCCGAGGGACGCCGGGTAACATCTGCTTCGCTCTCGCTTGTTCGAGTATTCTGATTCGACTTCCCGGCCTCGAACTGTCCTCGGCGGCCGCGCATTGTGCGATGAAGGTTGCAATTGACGAGTCGTTCAACGAGCCCTTACAGCAAAGCTCATCGTACGCCTTAGGAAATGAGAGAAATGATGTGTACCAATCTCCTTGCGGCAATGCTCCTCGTGGCTTTGAGGGCCACAGTCATCTCCTGTGGCTCCGAAGCGTCTCAAACAGCCGAATTCAGATCGGGTCAGGCGGCTGATCTCAAGGTCATACGAACATTGCTGCACGATGCCATCGTCAGCGGTGCCGAGCGGGTAGTCATACCGCCCGGCACCTATCGCGGCACCCCTGAAGGCGGGGGGAACACTCATGTTGTCATCCGCAACGTACGCAACCTCACCGTTGTCGCCGATGGCGTAACGATCATCTGCGAACAACTCACCCGTGCGCTGGAGATCACGCAGTGCGAAAACGTCACCATAAGCGGTTTGTCGGTGGACTACGATCCGCTGCCTTTTACGCAAGGCGTGATTACGGCAGTGGCATCCGACAAGTCGTGGATCGATGTCAGCATACATAGCGGCTACCCTCGGCTCCCCTATGACCGCGTCGACATCATTGATCCGAAAACACGTACCCGCAAACGCGGCATGCCTTTCCTGTGGGGGACGACGGCGCAGATGGTTGAGGCTGACGCTGTACGAGTGTCTCTTCCGGCAATCGGAGACTTCGCTGAGATTGGAGATCTCGTTTCACTGAGTACCGGCGCGGGGCCGGGGGGCATCCCGCATGCAGTAGTCATTGCCGATTCAAGTGGGATTACATTTCAGTCTGTCACAGTGTACGCGGCGCCTGGTTTCGGCATCCTGGATTCCGGCGGGGAAGGCGGAACTCATCTCACGGGATGTCGGATTGTTCCCGGTCCGAAGCCGCAAGGGGCTGAGCAGCAACGGTTGCTCTCGACCTCGTGGGATGCCATTCAGCACAAAATTTCCCGTCGGGGGCCACGGGTTGAGAATTGCGAAATTCGTGATGCGGGCGACGACTCATGGAGCGTGCAGGCCAGCGACTACGTGGTCCTCAAAAAGACCGGAAACCGTGTCGTCGTGGCGCCGCGGGACGCCTACTCCAATAACCTGCAAGTCGGCGACCGTCTGCTAGAGGTGAATGGATCAAAGAGCGCGGTCATTCAGTCGCGGATGGAACTGCCGCTTGCTGAAGCAGATTTGGCGCCTGAAGTCTTGACGCAACTTGAGCAAGCCGAGCCGTGGACATTCTGGAAGCTGGGAACGCGCTGTATCGTGCTGACGCTCGACGATGCATCGCCCTTCACGGCGGGCACATCAGTCTTTTCGCCCGATCGACAATGCAATGGCTTTATCTTCCGAAACAACCGTGTCCACAGTCCCGGACGTATCCTGATCAAGTCCAGCGACGGCGTGATTGAAGATAATGTCTTGACTGATGGACATGGCATCGTTGTGTGTCCAGAGGTGCCCGGGATGGCGGCGGCTGAGATCCGTAATGTGATCATTCGGGGCAATACCTTGTCCGGCCACCGTTACTTCTGCCCTGCGCCGTGGGGGCCGCAGGCGGGAGCGATCTCAGTTGTCGCAGAGATGTCCGGCACTGGGCTGCGCCCTCCGGGGGTGTTCAGGAACATTATCATCCAGAACAACCGGCTGAGTGACATCAACGGCCTGAGCATCGCTGTTTCCTCTGCACACAATGTGGTGATCGCTGGGAACCGGATCGCTGAGACCCATCTAGGAGAGCCTGACATTACCGGTGCGCAGTACGGCATCGATCAAACCGCCGCCATCTGGATTGCCAATTGCGATGATGTAACCCTCACGGACAACTCCGTAGAGAAGGCGGGTCCATTTCTGAAGCAACTGCTCGTCTTGGCGGGTGGGACCACAAGGATTGTCGGTGCCGATTCCGGCGTACGATCGCAATCGGCAAACACGGAATAGGTGAGTGAGCAAAAGCGTGAGCCGTGTGGCGCAACTGCCGTGGAAGATAAGCTCACTTGCCGGTGCGTGGCACTTGCGCTCAAACCCGATTTCTGCTCCATGGGAACGTCACAAGCTGCTCTAAGGGCACGGCCCCCATGCGCCGAGCAGAATCAGCAAGTCTTGAACGTCAACCGTTCCTGAGTTGTTGAGGTCTGCGGCATGGCCTGGGTTTGGGCCCCATGCGCCGAGCAGAATCAACAGGTCTTGCACATCCACCGTGCCGCTGTTGTTGAGATCGCCTACGCAAGTTGGCTGCTGAGGCTCCGCGCTCGTGCCGGCCCAGAAGCCGCCATTGAGTACAAAGCTACCGCCGCTCATGGCACCCGCATCGGGCTGGCCGATGGTGCCTGAAAGCGTGAATCCGCCGCCAGTGGAGGTGCCGCCTCCGCCGTCGATGGTGTGCCATGTAAGATCGTAGTCGCCTCCGGTTCCCACTGGGCGTGGCGCGCTCAACGCTGTTGCCGCAGCGATCGCAAGTGACATCACGAGCAGTATGACAATCGGTTTTAGGTTCATTGCACATCTCCTTGGTGAGTGGCGGAACGATTGACCCGGTCGAGTGCCTGCACGATTCGCTCAAGAGATTCAATGCGGGCGTGAAGCGATTCGATTTCGGCATCCTTCTCTGTGCGCAGCGCCTTGATCGCCTCGACGAGAAGAGGCGTCAGCTTGCTGTAGTCCATCCCGATCGCATCGATTCCGTTTTCCTCGTAGCCCACGACTTCCGGCAAGATAGTTCCAACGTGCTCAGCGATGAATCCAATATCGGGCTGACCGCCATGTTTGTCATCCCAGCGGAATCGCACACCGTTCAATTGCGCGATGATCGTCAGCGGATCTTGAATGGAAGCGATGTTTCGTTTCCAGCGGATGGATGAAGATGAACCATAGTTGATGCCGGCGCCGCCTGCGAAGAAGTCGTATCCGCTCGCGCTGTTGCTCCAGCCCATGACGCCGTAGTTCACGCCATTGGAATTCGCGGCATATCCGAAGACGCCGCGACCAGTTGTGCTGTTGCTTTGGCCGTACGCGCCGTAGGTAACGCCAGTGGTGGCTGGTGCGAAGCCGTATACGGCAGTCGTGCCTTGACCATAGACGCCGAATTCCCCCATGCCGAAGACGCCGCGCCCGTTGCTGCTATTGCTTTGGCCATACACGCCGTAGGAGAGTGCCGTGCCGCTTGCAGAGGCGAGCCCGAAAATGGCTCGGGCACCACTCGCCGCATTGAGCGTCACCACATGCAGACGATGGGAAGGCGACGTTGTTCCAATGCCGACGTTCGCGCTGGCGTTGTTCATCACCAGGCCCCAGCCCGCACCCTCGGAACCCCAGAGCCCGATCGTATTGTCGTTGAGCATGCCCACGAATCCGCGATCGGCGGCTGGACCGTTTTGCCAGAAGTAGATTCCAGAACTGCTATAGATTCCCTGACGAATCCGTGATCGACCGTTTACATCAAGGCGGAAGCCGGGATTGGGAAGCCCGATTCCGACGTTTCCATTCTCGGTCACGACGATGCCACGCGTCTGGAGGGCATATGGCGAGCGGTGGATCGGCTGGCGTGGCTCCAGCGTTGTCCCGTTCACCACAATATTGAGCCATCGACCGGAGTTGTCGAACGGCGCAGCGCCGAAGTCCAGGTCAACCGTCAAGCGTCCGTCAACCACAGACAGATTGTTGATGGCGAGTGTGGGGCCGATCTGGCTGCCATCGCTGACCGCATTCCAAAGCGAGAACTCGATGTCGAAGGAGCCGTTGGCCAGCTGCCCGCTCATTTTCAACTCACCTTGGTAGGTGAAGGTGGTATCGGTTGCCAGGGCGCATGGCGCGAACCAGAACGCCGAGGCTGCGATAAGACGACGAAGTGAACTTGGCCGCATGTCCGATTTCCTGTGCGTTGAGCCAGTCGTGCGAGTCCGTGCGGACTGCATCATTGCCCGACCGTCGAAGTTCCGTTCCATGTGTGAATGGTCAGCGCTTTGTTGATGGTTACGGCTTCGAAGCCGCTACTGCTCTTGATGATGATGTGTCCGTTGACCGGTGCGGATGCTGCTGCTGCGCCCAGTTGATTGAACGGAAAGTTGAAGGTGCCGAGCAGATGTCCCTGATGGTTCATATCGACCCAGCGGACCTGCAACGAAGCGCTAAGACAAGAGGCGTTCGCTGCGAAGGAGGTGATGGCGTTCTTTGCCTGTGGCCCGAACTGCGGGGCGCCGTACCCTGCGCAACCATCAATGCTGGAGCACATGATGTGGCACGGATTGCTGACGTTCGGAGCTTGATTGCAATGTTGGGCACTCCAGTTGTGGCCGAGTTCATGGGCAACCAGCGCGACGCGGTCAGCTGCAAGCTCGGAGAATGTAACTTCGGAAAGTGCAAAGCCGAACCCGTTGTTAACGTTGGAGCAGACCACGCCTATCCAGGCAAAGCCGATAAAGTTTCCGTCCAGACTGCGACCCGTGAACAGGTGTGCCGTGTGTCGGGGAACGTCGGTGTGCGCTGCAATCCAGTGCGTCCTGAATTGACTGAGCAACACTTCGTGATTCGTAGTCGTATAGGGGTCGGCCTGGGCTGAGGCGCGAACAATGATCGTGCCGATTTGGTGTTGCACAAACGTGTCGCGCAGGTACACAACATTCACGCCGTTCATGACAGTTTCAATGGCGTTAATGGTGTCATTAACGGAAGAGTTGTTCGCCTGAAAATAGGGGAAATCCGCATCGAAGGCGACGACGGCCGTGAACGCGGCAAACCCCGTGTTTGTTGCTGCGCCGCCATCGCTTCCATGATCAGCGTGTGGTTCCTTCAGATCGCCAAACCCATGCGCGCCGGGTGCCGGCTGAGGGTCCTGGCCGAGTGGGTTCTGGAATCCCGCGTGATCATTGCCGCACATTCCCGGTGTCGAGATGGCATCATCGCCACTGTAGACGAGATGCTGATTCGAATCCGCCCCGGGGACTCTGTCAGCGATCGGCTGAATGTAGTGCCACGTCATATCAGGTAAAGCGATGAATGCAGTCACGCGATCGCCGATGATCGTCGCTGCGACAATCGCTTCCGGCTGCTCCGCTATACGGCCCCGATACGTCTTTGGCTCCGGGAGCGGATGCAGTGGTTGGAGTCTTCCATTGCGACCCGGAACAAGCACCTGAAATGTGGCATCACGCAAGGAGTGTGGCTCAAGTACAAGATGTTTGATTTCACCGTCGATGAACACAGGAACGGTGACCGATGCATCCTCGGCGCGCTCGATATCGAGCGATTGAATTGTGCCTCCAATCACGGAAAACAAGCCGCGAACCAGCGCAGCCAAGGGCGTGTTGTCCGCGACATGCGTCAATCGCGGAGGGCTTGATGCGGTGGCCAGATCAATCGGTCGGTCGCTTGCGGCCTGCAGCGCGCTGAGTTCGCTGCAGATCAGCAAACAAGTACCGAGCGAGATCGCTGCCGCAAGGTTTATTCGGTGGATTGGTTGAATAGACATGGCGATCGATCCTTCATTCACTTCGTTGAGATGCGTGCGTGCAATGTTGATCACGAGCATGCAAAAGTCACAGGAACTACTGAAGATTCACCAGCACGAGCACAAAGCCGGTCTCGCCCAGGGGTAGTCCGGTCATGGCTTTGCCGATCACCGCGCCGTGCATCCGAGAGAAATCTGTCACCGGCTGAGCGAAGCCCGCGCGATCAGCGGTTGTCAGCAGATCGCCGGGTTCGATGGCGGCTCGTGATGCGTCCGCAAGCACGTAGACGCGACCGGTGAGCGCAACCGGAAACGCTCCGTCAGCGGCGCTGTCTTCTTGACCCATGATCATGCCGCTGTTGACGCCGTTGGCACCGCTGATGACGCCGACTACGGTGCGGTCATACGCGCACGTGCTGAGCACGAGTTTACCGGGGTTGGCTGGATCAATTGACACGACCATGCCGGGCAGCGGCTTCAAATCATCGAGATCGGCGACATCGAATCGCTCAGAAAGGTCGGCTCCGCCGGTGATCTGGAGGACAGTTGTGCGCGTGGTCCCAATCACATCAAGCGTCTGCTGCGGGCTGTTTGTGCCGATGCCGACGCGGCCTGTGCTGGTGACGACCATGCGGTTGACATTTCCCCCCGTGCGGAAAGCGAATCCATCCTGCACGCTGGTGGAGTTATAGATGATGCCGCCGTTGACAAAACTCTCAGGATCAGCGAAGAGGATTCCACGTTCGTTGGCGTTGGGCGAGATGATTGAGATGTAGTTGGTCGCCGACCGCTCAAAGACGGCACTGGAGTTGGTATGAGGCGTCACGCCCACGGATGTTCCGCTAAGGACGTGCAATCGTCTGACCGGATCAAGGGTGCCGATGCCGACGTTGCCGTTGTCTGCGATTTTCATATGCACGTTTGCGCTGCCTGAGAACTGAAGTCCGGCGGTTCCCAGGATTGGATCGCTGTATGAGATGAGGGCACGTGAACCAGAGATGTCTCGGAAATCAATGCGTCCTCGCGAGACGCTTCCTGAAAATGCTGTGCTGAAGAAGGTCAAACCGGGGCCGGTCGTATCATTCCTGCGAATCTCAATCTGGCCCTCGGCACCGTTCATTTCGGCGAATGTATTGGTGACCACGCCAGACCGAATGACGCCGGAAACATGCAGCGGGTGAAGCGGGCTGGTGTTGCCGATACCGACGCGGCCGTTCTGATGGATGAACAGTCCGTTCGTAGCGCTCGGCGGGCTGGAGGAGTCGGACATAGCGATTTCCAGTCCCGTCTCCGTGAATCGGATGTCGCGCCGATTGCCGTTGTTGGCAAAGCCGGTCATCCCAATGGCTCCAACCGGCGATCCGAACAGAATTCGCCCGGTCGATGCGCCCGGGCTTGAGATCTCAAGTCCGACGTCCGTTGAGCCCGAACCGTCGATGTGCAATTGGGCCAGCGGATTCGTTGTGCTGATGCCGACATTGCCGCTGACGTTGAGCGATTCGAGCGTGCCGACGCCGGTAACGCCGGTGTACAAACCAACGAGTGCTTTCGTCGGCACGTTGGCAGCGGTGGTCGCAACCATGGCATGCGGCGCGGGCATGATCGGCTGGCGCGGCGACAGCGTCGTGTCATTGACGGCGATCTCCAGCCATCGCGGTTCACCCGTAAAGAGATTGCCGAAATCAAGGTCAATGGTGAATCGGCCGTCTTCTCCGATCGCAAAGTCGTTCGCGATGAGAACGCCGCCGGGCAAGGGCGTTCCGCCGCTTGATTGCGTGAAGAGACGGAAGATCAGATTGACCTCACCGCCGACCGGCTCGCCAGCCTGCGTCAATCGACCTTGGTAGGTGAAGGCTGTGCCAACGGGAGTGTTATCTGCGAGCGTGGGCATCGCCGCCGCGAAGAGCATCGCGACAGGAGCGAATAGCCATGTCAGTTGTGAACCAAGGTACTTCATTGTCATTGCTCCTTTGCGTTCAATGTGACGAGTAATGGATCGAGCGTGCCATGGTGTAAATGCTCTCGGACTGCGGTGTGAACCATGCGCCGTCTCGACTTCCCCTGCGGGGGCGCATGGCCCATGCGCTCTCGTGGGGCGGTGTCGGCAGTCTCTGCCACAATGGAACCCGTCAAAGGCAAAGGGCATCTGCAACGAATTGCGACAATTTCTATGTTGCGGCGGTGGCATTATTGAAGGTAAAATCGTGTGAGGGCCTTGTGGGGGTGGAAGGCAGAAGATGCCGGAACCTGATGTCAACGTCACACAAGTGCTTGCACAGGCTCAGCGAGGCGACTCGCATGCCGTGCATCAGTTGTATTCACTTGTTTATGCTGAGCTTCACTCGATTGCTGGCCGCTTCTTCGCATCGCGGCAGGCTGGTCATACCTTGCAACCAACGTTGATCGCCGACGACATTTTCATGAAGCTGGTCCAGAATACGGATACTTCATGGGAGGGACGCGCGCACTTCTTCGCCGTTGCCGCCAAGGCGATGCGCGATCTGCTTGTGGACCACGCGCGAACAAAGCGCGCTCAGAAGCGAGGCGGCGGATGGGGGCGGGTGACCTTGGATGGATTGGGTGTTGATAACCGGCAGGAGCAAGTGGACCTGATGGACCTTGAAGCAGCCTTGTCGAAACTGGGCACAATCGATTCGCGCCAAGAGCGGATCGTCGAACTCCGCTTCTTCGCCGGATTGACGATGGAGGAAATCGCACAAGTTCTGGGCGTCAGCGAACGCACCGTGCACTATGACTGGCGAATGGCTCGCGCGTGGCTGCGCGTTCAGCTTGAAGCTGAGGGCACATAGATCATGCCTGTCGATTACGTCCGATTGCGCGAACTGTTTATTCTCCTGTGCGACCTCCCCGAGCATGATCGCGTGGCACAGATCGAGCAGCACTGCGCCGACGAGCCGGAACTGCGCACGGAACTTGAGCGACTTCTTCGCAAAGATGAATCGACGATCGGCATTCTGCCTGATAGCGATCCCTCCGCTGGTATTGAGATTCATCTGAATGACGTACACGGTCACACAATGCCCGATCGCATAGGCAGCTACGAGATTCAGCGCCTCCTCGGTGAGGGGGGCATGGGCATCGTCTATCTTGCGCGTCAGCACAACCCGCAACGACCAGTCGCCGTGAAAATCGTGCGCGGCGGACTGCTCAGTCGCGATCTCAGAAGAAGATTTGAGTTCGAAGCGTCCGTGCTCGCCCTCCTGAAGCACCCGGGAATCGCGCAGATTTATGAGGCTGGCATGCATGATGATGGCGGGAGTGGGCAACCGTATTTCGCTATGGAATACGTTGACGGCCCACCGCTGATGCAGTACGTCGCAGAGCGAAACGCGAGCATTCCGGAACGGCTTGAGTTGTTCGCGATGATTTGTGACGCTGCGCATCATGCTCACCAAAAGGGCGTCATTCACCGCGATCTGAAGCCTGGGAATGTTCTTGTAGTCGAGCAGAGTCGTGATGTCGGAAAGGCGACACCGATACACTCAGTTCAACCGAAGATTCTTGATTTCGGCGTTGCTCGCGCTACGGACGCGGACCTGCAAGTCACAACGCTTCAAACCAAAGCAGGCCAACTCATTGGTACGCTGCCTTACATGAGTCCGGAGCAGGTCGAGGGACACACCGACCGGCTCGACATTCGCTCAGATGTCTATTCACTGGGCGTGATGCTCTACGAACTGCTTGTTGGACAACGTCCTTACGAGATCGGCCAGAGCAGCGTCGTCAGCGCATCAAGACTCATACTTGAATCATTCCCGACGCCACTGTCGAGCATCAACCGCGTGTTTCGCGGTGATCTGAATACGATCACAATGAAAGCGCTGGAAAAGGATCCGCAGTACAGATATCAGTCTGCTTCGGAGCTTGCCGGCGACATTCGCAGGTTTCTGAATCATGAGCCGATCCTTGCGCGGCCTGCAACGATGCTCTATCAGCTCAGTCGGTTCGCGCGTCGTCACCGGACATTGGTCGCCGCCGCCGTGTGCATTGTGCTCCTCGCAATCGTCGGTATTGCGAGCGTGTTCTGGCAGGCGTCATTGACGAAAGCGGAGGCGCAGACACGACAGGAAGTTGCGGGGTTTCTTCGCGAGGTTCTTACGTCTGTCGATCCTGCGAAGACCGCTGGCGAACCGCTGACCGTCCGCGTCATGCTGGATGACGCTGCCATCAAGCTGGACACGCAGTTCAAGCGCGCTCCGCTGGTTCGAGGCGAGCTGCACGATGCAATCGGCTCGACGTATTATCTGCTTGGTGCGTTTCACGAGGCGGAGCGGCATTTGCGCCTTGCTGTGCGCGATTTCGAGTCGGCATCGGGTGCGCGATCGGATTCCACGCTTCGCGCGATGGCGGCGCTCGGCTTGACGATGAGCCAGCTTGACCGACTTGATGAAGCAAGAGCGTATCTTGAGGAGGCGTATGCGCGAGTTGCTGATCACGACTCGGAAACGGCCCGTCGATTGCGTACGAACCTAGCGATCGTGTTTGATGAACTTGGTCTTGATGAAGAGGCTGAACAACTCTATGGGGAGAGCTACGCACGAGCCGTGCGTACGCTCGGCGTGGATGACCCAACGACGCTGCAAGTTCAGAACAACCTTGCCAAGAGTCTCATGGATCATCGGAAGTTTGATCAGGCGTTGCCGCTGTTTGTGGACGGCGTGCAAAGGTGCCGAGCAGTGAACGGGGACGATCATCCTGACACAATCATGATGCTGGCCAACCTGAGCACTCTGTACAACAACATGGGTCAAGTCGCCCTCGCATCCCCGCTTGCGCAGGAGGCTGCCGAACGAAGCCTACGAGTGCTTGGCCCCACGCATCTCGGCACGCTTCGGCGCCAGCATGCGTTGATTGTCATTGAGTTTCGTCTGGGCCAGATCGAGATGGCCCGGTCTCATGCGTATGAACTTCTTGCGACTTGTGATCGTCTGCTCGGCGGGCACCATCGGGAGACGATCAGCGCGTTGGAAACCGTTGCCATGATCGTTGGGCTTGGCGGCAGCCTTGAGAGCGCCGAGCAGTTGGCGCTTGAACGATATGGGCAACTCGAGGCAGCGCTCGGTGCCGGTCATCGTTTGACGGGCCGAGTGGCGCACCTGCTTCAGAACATCTACGATGAATGGGGCAAACTCGAAGAGCAGACCTATTGGCGCGAGCGCGTTGAAGCATCGGCGTTCAACCCGTGGGAATCGAGGCAATAGAACGGCTTGCCTTTCACCGTAGCCCGCTCGGGGCATGATCGGGTTGAGTGAGGCGGGGCAGATCAGCGGAGCCGAGCCGTTTGACACGGCACTGCCGGTCGCTCGCCACAATCGCTTCATATTGCAAAAAATACGTGTTTGGCCCTTGCCAAGCTGGTTTTGAAGTGATATATTGCTTATGAGAATGTTTGAAAAGTGGACACCCATGACTGTTTCGCCCGAGCCTCTGCCTGAGGCCAAGCGAGCCGTGCAGGGGTACATCAGGGGTCTTGCCGTCGGTTCACAGCGGACCGTGGCACAGTCACTGGATGTTGTGGCGAAGGTTCTCACCACTGACACGAAAGCTGACCGTTTCCGTATCGCGTGGCATCAGCTTGGTGCCAGTGCCGTGCATGGCCTGCGCGAGGCGCTGGCCAAAGGCTACATGCCTGCAACCGTCAACAAGATGCTCTCATGCGTTCGCGGCGTACTCACGACGTGTCATCGCATGGAACTCATGACGGATGCGCAGCATGAGGCCGCAGCCGTGCCTAACGTGCCGATGATCTATCATCCCGAACCGGCCGATGTGGGCATGGTCGGTGATGAAGAAGTCGGCGCGCTGCTCAACGTCTGTGCTCGCGCTGCAACGCCCGGCAATCTGCGCGATGCAGCGTTGCTGGCCATCCTGCTCAATACAGGGCTGCGCCGAGCGGAAGCCATCGCGCTGGACCGCGCAGACTATCGTGTCCTGCGAAGTGGCAGTGAGATCGTCGCTGCAACGTTGCTCATCCGGGGGTTGATCTCTGCGCATCATCGGGAAGTCGTGCTTGCAGCCCGCAGCATTGAACTGATCGAACCCTGGCTTGCAGTGCGGGGTGATCAGCCGGGGCCGTTGCTGCTGCCTGTCAACAAGAGCGGCGTCATCAGCCATCGTCGCCTGACCGATCAGGCGATCTACGACATCATTCGTCGTCTCGCGGTTCGTGCGCATCTGCCACACATCACCACGCGAGGAATCCGCCGCAGCTATGTGGCCAGCCTGATCGCCAGCGGCCTGCCGGTCGAGGAAGTCGCGCCCTTGTGTGGCCATGCAAGCTGGCTGACGACCGAGTCGTACCAGAACCTTGCAAGAGAGATCGCTGGACGGCCGCTGAAACTGCTGCGCCAGTTCGCGCCACCCCAGGAGAAGCCATCCAAGCGGAAGAAAGGAGCCTGACATGCAACAAGCCCGCCAACCTGCCATGACCATCGCCAACGATCAGACGATCGCCGAGATGATTCGTTCCGCGACGCAGCGGGTTGTCTATCTCGCACCGGGATGCAGCGAGGTCGTTGCTGCAGCACTTGCCGATCAATGGCGCCTGCTCGGCACGGATGCCGTGACGGTCATCGTCGATGTGGATGCAGAGATCTGCCGACTCGGCTACGGCAGTCTTGACGCGCTTCGATCTTTGAAGCGCATCGCGAGAGCAATGAGAGGCATGGTGCACGCTCAGCCGGGCGTACGGATCGGTCTGGTCATCGCTGACGAGCAGACACTGATCTTCGCGCCGACGCCGCTGCTGATTGAAACCGGTCCGGCGATGAAGGATGCCACACTCAAACCGAATGCGGTGCGCCTTGGCTTGCCGCCCGCTGATCTTGAGCGCGACCTCGGCCTCGGAGCCGACGGCATCAGCGAGCAGATCATCGGCCTGGACAAGGCGAGCCACGAGCAGATCGAAGCGCTTGCCGAGAGCTTGGCGGCTAATCCGCCGCAGACATTCGATATCGCCCGGAAGGTGCGGGTCTTCAATGCTCGCTTTGAGTTTGTTGAACTCTCGGTCAAGGGATTGGCGATCGATCGCAAGCGCGTCGAGATTCCGAGCGACCTGATGGGGATTGGCGGCGAGGTGATGCAGGATGCGCTCCGTATGTCGCTGAGCCTGATCAATCAGCGCGACTCGCTGGCCTTGCAGCGATTCCAGCGGGCGCGGGCGTACATCAAGCGCACGTATCTCGTGCATCTGCCCGGCTTCGGCTACATCGTGTCCATGAAAGACAAGCCGAAATTGGTCAGCGCAGTCAAAAAGCTAGAGCGGATCGCCATGAAGTTGTACGGCCGCGCCTGCGGCGAACTTCAGGCCGAACTGGACATGAAGAAGCAGGAGATGCAGCGGCTCCTGCTGCCGCTGGTGCATCACAATCGGCCCAAGCGCTGGTTCCATCCGCTAAGGGAACGGAACGACGTTGGAGAACTGCTCAGTGTAGAGTTGAAACGCCTGTTCGGTGAGGCCTACAAGCTGCTGGGTAGGGTGGAAGTGCGCCTGGTTTTCAAAGCCGTGACGTATGAGATGCTGACCGATCCCGCCTTCATCAAGCTGGTTGGCAAACGGAGACAGCAGGTTGGCCCGCTGCACGATGAGCGCGACGTAGCGATGTCGATTGATCCCGCTGCACGACAACACCATCAACCGCCCCTCAAAGGAGCAGCATGAATCACAACACACTCGTTCAACCGATGTTCGATGGCCCTGTGGACCTGATCGCAGATGTGCACGGCGAGATCGATTCTTTGCGCGACCTGTTGCTACACCTCGGCTACGACGAAGCAGGCAACCACCGCACAGGGCGGCGGCTGGTCTTTCTCGGCGATCTGGTGGACCGCGGGCCGGACAGCTGCGGCGTCATCGACCTTGTGATGCGGCTGATTGATCGCGGCCGTGCCCAGTGCATCCTGGGTAATCACGAACTGAACCTGCTGCGCGGCAAGACGGACCCGCACAACGCGTGGTTCAGGGGTGAGCCGTGGATCGTGAAGGGTGTTGAGATTGAACAGGTGCTTCTGCCGCAGAACCGCTGCAGCGAAGTGCTTGACTTCATCCGCACGCTTCCAGTTGCGCTGGAGCGGCCCGATCTGCGCGCAGTCCATGCGTGCTGGAACGATGAGGCGATCGAGAACATGCGGCACGAGAACGATGCTTTGGAGGTCTTCAAAGCAGCACATTGCCGCATCAATGAGCAGTTGAGAGTGAGCGGCTACGACGATGAAGCTACGCGCGAACTGGCATCGCAGAACGAGAACCCGATTCGCGTGATTACTTCAGGGCCGGAATGCAGGGCTGAAACCCCATTTGAAGCCGGCGGGAAGCTTCGCCACAACGCGCGCCTGCCGTGGTGGGAAGGGTACGACGCCGATGCGTTCTGCGTGTGCGGCCACTACTGGCGCACGCCGCTGGATGGCAAGCTCATGGGTGATTCACTCTTCGTGCCATACGACGAATACGACCTGCTCGGCAACGGTCGCGTGATGTGCATCGATTACTCGGTCGGCGGGCGATACCTTCAGCGCCAGTCCGGCCACCGCCCCTTCGCCGGTCGGCTCGCCGCGCTGCGCTGGCCCGAATGCGAGTTGGTGTTTGATGATGGGGAAGCCGTGGCCCCTCGCGCGCGGCAGGCGGGTTTTGTATGTCCCTAGGACGATTGGTCCACAGCATGACTGACAATCACATCAGTGATGCGTCCAGCACCTTCCGATTCCTTCAAAACGCGGGGAATGGGCGTTACTGGATTCGAACCAGTGACATCTGCTGTGTAAGAGCAGCGCTCTAGCCGCTGAGCTAAACGCCCGATGCGATCATCATACCCGCTATCAGCCATCTGATCCGGTTCATCGTGGTGGGGGGGGCGCGTTTCCGCGGCCATTTACTCGTGTTATCCTTAATAGATGCCAGGTTGCTGACCTGACGACCAGAGGGCCTCAACCATGCTTCATCGTTGCACGCTTGCCGTCTCAATCATTGCTGTTTCCTTCACCTTTCAGCTTTGTGGTTGCGAAAGCACCCGGCATGCTGCTCAGCGTCCATCGGCGCATGTGCAGTTTTATGAGGGCTTCGGCAACTACAGCCGTGAGATCAGCACAAAGTCGCCACTCGCGCAGCGATGGTTCGATCAGGGGCTCCAACTGCTCTACGGATTTAATCACGATGAAGCGATTCGCTCATTCAGCATGGCAGCACAAGCCGATCCCGATTGTGCGATGGCGTGGTGGGGCGTCGCTTACGCCTACGGCCTGCACATCAACAATCCCGAGATGGGTGAGGAAGAATCGCGGCAGGCGTGGTTGGCGGCTCAGCGGGCAAAGGCCCGCTTGCGACATGCTTCACCTATTGAGCAAACGCTGATCCTTGCGATTCAAGAGCGGTATGCGTGGCCAGTGCCGGAAGATCGCCGCCCGCTTGACGAAGCGTATGCAGAAGCCATGCGAAAAGCTTGGCTTGCACATCCTGACGATGCGGATATCGGCGCACTCTATGCGGAATCACTGATGAACCTGCAGCCATGGGATCTTTGGACGCATGACGGTGAGCCAAAGGGTCGAACGCTTGAGATCGTTCAAGTTCTGGAAGACGTGATGCGGCTCAACCAGAATCATCCGGGAGCCAACCACTTCTACATTCACGCGGTAGAGGCTTCTCTTACGCCTGAACGTGCGCTGCCCGCTGCGGATCGGCTGGCGCATCTCGTGCCAGGTTCGGGCCATCTGGTACATATGCCGTCGCATATCTACATTCGCACGGGTCGGTATGCGCAAGCAGCCGAATCAAACGAGCGAGCGATAGCGGTTGATGAAGCGTACTTTTCGGTTGCGCCGCCGCCTCGTTTCTACAGCTTGTACTTTCTTCACAACATTCACTTCCTTGCCTACGCATCGATGATGGAAGGACGATACGAAGCCGCAATTGGCGCTGCACGCAAGATTGAAGATCGCGTGCCGGAGTCGTTCCTGCGCGAGTACGTTACGATCGCGGACGGCCTTATGCCCGCTGCACTGCATGTCATGATCCGTTTCGGCAAGTGGCTTGATATTCTGGACGAGCCGGAGCCGGAGTCCTATCGGTTGATGAGCCGAGTGCAGCGGCATTACGCGCGAGCAGTAGCATTCGCGGCGCTTGGCCGTACGGAACAGGCTGCGAATGAAATCGCCGCATTCGACGCACTGGCGATGCAGGTGGATGACTCATGGTTCGTCGGCAACAACCCGGCATCTTCGGTTCTCGCCATTTCGCGCCGCGTTGCAGCAGCGGAGTTGTTGTATCGCGAGATGCGATTCGACGAGGCTTTTGCTCTCCTGCGTGAGGCGGTCGTGTTAGAAGAGAAGCTTGCGTATGACGAACCGCCGGGCTGGATGCAGCCCGTGCGTCACGCGCTTGGCGCGCTGTTGCTCGCGGAAGGTCACGCGGATGAGGCTGAGCAGGTGTATCGCGACGATCTCGCTCGTCATCCGAACAACTGCTGGGCGTTGCTTGGTTTGTCGCAGTCACTCATGGCACAAGCGAGGAACGACGAAGTAGTGCGGCTTGAGCCGGAGGTTCGGCGCGCATGGGCACGTGCAGATGTCGTGCCGAAGGCGTCCTGCTATTGTCATCCTGCCGCACGGTGACGGCAGTCCGTCTTGGTCGATCGCGAAAGATGTGGGCGGCTGCCTTATACTCCGCTCCATGTCATTGCTTGTTACTGGAACAATCGGGATCGACACCGTGCATACGCCCGCTGGCAAAGCTGAGCGCGTGTTGGGTGGATCATGTGCGTATTTCGCTGCGGCGGCCTCTTTTCATACCACGTCGCCTGTGCGGTTGGTCGGCGCGGTCGGTGGCGACTGGCCTGCGGCTCATCGCGCTGTACTGGCAGGTTTCAAGAACATTTGTATGCGTGGTCTGGAAGAGCGACCTGGCTCCAGGACGTTTGCCTGGGGGGGGCGGTATTTCGACAACATGAACAAGCGTGAAACATTGTTCACCGAGTTGGGCGTGCTGGAAGAGCCGCCGCCACGTGTGCCGGAAGAGTATTTCGACAGCAAGTATATTTTCCTTGCGAACACACACCCGGCCGTGCAGATGGAACTGCTGAGGCAGTTTCCGGATCGCGCGCTTGCGGTGGCGGACACAATGGATTTGTGGATCAACATCGCGAACGACGATCTGCGCGCGTTGTTCAAGCAGATCGACGGCGTTGTTGTCAATGACTCTGAAGCCGAACAATTGACTGAGATCAGCAACCCGATCAGTGCGGCGCGGAAGATTATCGAGATGGGGCCGAGCTTCGTCGTCGTCAAAAAGGGCGAACATGGCGCGATTCTTGTGCACAAGGACGGTGTTGCAACGATGCCGGCATACCCGGCGGACCATCAGCAGGTAATCGACCCCACCGGTGCGGGCGATTCTTTCGCGGGTGGTTTGATGGGGCATATTGCGTCTGTAGAGCGAGTTGATTTTCACACGCTGCAAACCGCGATGGCGTGGGGCACCGTAACCGCAAGCTTTGTCATTGAATCGTTTGGTCTGGACGGCCTATTGCAGACGACGCGCGAGGAGATTCATAACCGCATGAGCGTCTTCCGCGCTGCGGCGAGAATCGCATAACGAGGAGGTTCAGCATGATGATGAAGGTGAATCGTTGGCGCGCCTGCATGGCAGCAGGTGTTCTTGCGTTTCTTGCCGCGCCGTGTTCGGCCCAGTCCGGGTTGGAGTCGCTGCCTGGCTATGATCGCTATCAACTGATCACGGGGAAACTGTGGGAGCTGAACGCAGAGGGCCGAATTACCAGACCGATCTGGACGGAAGACGGCGCCGCGTTGCTCTTTCGGCGAGACGGACTGCGGCTTCGATTTGACCTTGCGGACCACACCGTGCGCGAAATGGCGGACGATGAGGATGAGGCCGCGACGCGACAGGCAGTTGATCGCCGGCGTCCGGCGCGCGGCCATCAACGGGATGTAGAACCTTCGCCTGATGGACGCTGGCGCGCCGTTTCGCGCGATTGGAATGTTTATCTTGAAGACGCAAGCAGCGAGACCGCGCCGATCGCACTGACGACGGATGGCGAACGTAAACACCGCTATGGCCGGGCAAGCTGGGTATATGGTGAGGAACTGGATCAAATTGACGCGATGTGGTGGTCACCTGATTCAACCAAGCTCGCATATTACGAGTTTGATGAGCGGCTCGTGCCGGATTACTACCTTGCAGCAGGATTGTTGGAGCGACATACAACACCACTGATTGAGGGTTATCCGAAGCCGGGTGATCCGAACCCGATC
Source organism: Phycisphaerales bacterium (assembly GCA_035443885.1). Taxonomy (GTDB): domain Bacteria; phylum Planctomycetota; class Phycisphaerae; order Phycisphaerales; family SM1A02; genus DAOMNO01. The sequence continues at coordinate 309,141 of DAOMNO010000001.1, read as the reverse complement.
GCAAATCTATGGATTCATGATCTGAACACAGGCGAGAAAGTGCGAGTCGATGTCGGCTCACCCGCGCAGGAGACGGATCGCTACATCTACACCGTTCGCTTCAGCCCGGATGGGTCAGAATTGCTCTTCAACCGGACAAACCGCAGGCAGAACGTGCTGCATGTGATGGCTGCGGACGTACGCACCGGCATCTCGCGCATCGTACTAACGGAAACACAGGAGACGTGGCAGGAAAACAGTCCGACGATGCGATTCCTTGAGGATGGTCGCCGATTCATCTGGCAAAGCGAGCGCACGGGCTGGAAGCACTACGAGCTGCGCCACATCGACGGTCGCCTGCTCAACGTGCTCACACGCGGCGATTACGTTGCCGGCTCGATCGTTCGTGTGGATGAAGAAGCCGGCGTGATGTTCTATATGGCTTATAGCGATGAGAACCCGTTGAACCAGCATCTGCATCGCGTGAATCTTGATGGCACGGGTGAGAAGCGGCTGACGAGTGAATCGCTGAACCACTCAATTGATATGTCACCCTGCGGGCAGTGGTTTATCGCGCGGGGTGAAGCAACGGGCGTGCCGTCTTCAACATGGATTTATGACAGCAACGGCACGCGCCTCGAAACACTGGCTGAGGGGAGTTGGGCGAACGCTGCGGAACTCGGCCTAACACCGCCTGAACTGTTTACGTTCAAAGCGGACGACGGAGAAACTGATCTCTACGGCGTGCTGTATAAGCCGTCCAACTTCGACCCCGCGAAGAAATACCCGCTGGTCATCGACGTCTATGGCGGCCCTCTCTCGCAGCGCGTGCGCAATACGTACAACGCAGCGAACGCTTCGTGCGAATTCGGCTTCATCATCGCGCAGATTGATAATCGCGGCACGGCTAATCGAGGCAAATCGTTTGAGGACGCTGCCTATCTCAAGCTCGGCATCGTCGATCTCAAAGATCAGGCTGATGCAGTGCGTTATCTCACAGCGCGAACCTACATCGACGGTGATCGTGTAGGCATTTTCGGCGGGTCATACGGCGGCTACCTGGCGGCGCTCGCGCTGCTCAAATATCCGGATGTGTTTCATGTTGGCGTCGCAGCGGCAGCGGTAACTGATTGGCGCAACTACGACACGATCTACACCGAGCGATTCATGCGTCTGCCGGATGAGAATCTGGAAAACTACGATGAAGGCTCATGTATCCCGTTCGCAAAGAATCTCCAAGGCAAGCTGCTGATTCAGCACGGCATGATGGATGACAACGTGCATCCGAATAATGCGTGGCAACTGATTGATGCGCTCCATCGTGCGAATCGCGAGTTCGACCTGATGATGTACCCGACGCGAGGTCACGGCCTCGGCCCCCACGCGGGCGTCACGCGCTGGCAGTATCTGCATCGGCATCTTGTGCTGTCGGCGGAATAGTATTTGTCGGTGACGAGAACTCGCTCTTGACAATGCGGGGGGGGGGTAAAATCTGTTCATTGGCAGAGGCCAATGCGTTCCGTCGGAAATTCTTAGAAAAGGGGAATCACATGACGTTCCATCGTTACCGCAAGGGCATGGCGTGGTGCTGGCTGGTTGCTGTATCAGTACTGGGGCTTTCCTGGGGAGGACCGCAATCGACTTCGGCCGATTTTGAGACGGGGTGTTACATCACAATCAACATCAACTCTTGTGATTTATCAAATTATTGTGGCTATCAAGAAGGTGTGGAGTGCCCAGGAGGGTGTATATCCTGCGTCAATAATGCGCTCGGTGCCATGATGTCGTACTACATGCAGGTCAGTCCGCCTGCTGGATTGAGGCAGTATGGCCCAATCCCTTTTGCCGATGCAGTTCTATGCACCGTAACGTTGCGGGTATGCGAATATGTTGAAGATATATTCTGTTCGTATGTGTGCGAGGATGCAGCAACTCAGCCTCTTCCATGTACAGAGTTTCCTTATGCCGCTCGGGGGCAGAACTGCTCCTGATCTTGTCCGGAATTACATTCCATTTTCTGAAAGTGGTAGCCGTGTGATGCGCCGTCATGGCAGACGCTATTTTTTATATTGGGGCGTTGGATGAAATATGATGTGCTTTTCTGTGCAGTGTTAGCGATCATACCGTTGCAGACGGTTCTCTGGTCCATCGATCCCCCGCAGGAGCGCCCTCGAACATTCTTCGACTATGCTCGCGAATACGGATCTGGATTGAATGTGAGTGTGCCGGGCAAGCCGCTTACAGCGGACGTAATTTCACAATGGGGAGTGATCCTTGAAGCGTCCGATGCGCAGCTTCAGTTCATGCATCGGACGCACCAAGAGTTTGTGCAGAGGCACAATGCCTATCTTGAACGTGAAGCACCGCGATATCTGCCGCTGACGACCGAATTGGCGGATCTGTGGAAAACGATCGGACCAAGCACCCCTGAAGTGGCGGCACAGATGAAGAAGGTCGATCAGGCCAATGTGCGGTTGCGGAACGACCTGATCGCGCTGGAGCATGCCTACATCGACTCCATTCAGCCAGCGCTTACGCCCGAGCAATCCGAAAAAACGATACTGCTTCGGCTTGAAGCGACTCGCCGCAACTGTCGAACTTTCTGGACCATGGCAAGATGGTCTCATCTTGAATTACGAACAGTTTGGCAACAATCTGTCGAGGCGGATGCCACGCCGCAAGAGCGATTTGAGATTGAGGCGATTCTCTTGGATTATGAGCACCGTCTTACCCCGCTGGTATGCAGAAGAGCGGATGTGCAGTTTGAAATTAGATTGCGGCTGACAGAGAATCGAATCGCGAGTCAGCAAGGTCTGTACAGTTCTGATGTACGTGCCTCGCGTTATCGTGCAATTATGCGCCGCCAACTTGACGCCGCTTTGAGCGAACGATCTGTCCACGAACAGGCGTCCCGCCGCATTCTTGAAACACTGCGCGAAGGGGTGGCTGTGAGATTTGATGCCGCAGTGAAACAAGCGGTCTTCCCTGAACTCTACCCCGACCCGGCGGCGCTTCACGACTTGATGCAATCCATCGCCAGTAATGTTGATGTATCAGATGATGTGCAGCGGGTTGCCGTATTGATTCTTCAGGAATACAACGAACATTACCGTCAGCTGTGCCGTGTCCTTGAATCGATTTGTATCGAGTATGGCGATCGGTCTGAAGAGGGCATCCCAGGGTTTGAAGCACAGCGATTGCCCGGCGCGCTTCGCGAACCGCTTGAGGAAAGACTTCAACTCTCGCGAGAGTACCTTGTTCGTCTGACGCATCTGGTTGGTGCTGAAATCATGGAAGGCTATCGCTCCATGATTCCGACAGTGCTGACGGGGAAGGCACCTGCAGCAGATATGCAGACTGTGGACACGACAGATTGAAGCGATATGAGGCCAGCACAGCCCTGCACTGCGCTTCATTAGAGCAGTTTCGCTGATCAAGTGACGTTTACCCTGCGTATCGGCAGCAGTTGCTTGATCTTGCTGAACACTGACTCTATTGGATTCAGGTCGGGGCTGTGCGGCGGCAGATACCGAACGTCGATCCGTGAGCGTTCTCGCTCTCTTGTCACTCGGCAAGTTGTTGATCACCACAACGTCGTCCGGTCGAAACTTACACCAGCACCTGCTCGACGAACACCTTGAAGATGTTGCCGTTGACCGAAACCCATGCCGCAATGCCTTTTATGCGTCGAACTCGGTACGGATGCGATCTGGTATTTGTCGGTTCGGAGAACTGGCACTTGACGATGCGGGGGGGGGGGGTAAAATCTGTTCATTGGCAGAGGCCAATACGTTCCGTCGGAAATTCTTAGAAAAGGGGAATCACATGACGTTCCATCGTTACCGCAAGGGCATGGCGTGGTGCTGGCTGGTTGCTGTATCAGTACTGGGGCTTTCCTGGGGAGGACCGCAATCGACTTCGGCCGACTTTGAGACGGGGTGTTACATCACAGTCAACACGACGTCGTGTCTGGCATCGAACCACTGCGGCTTTGGAGGCTATACAACCTGCCCAGGAGAGTGCATTACGTGTCTCAATGCGGGAATTGGCGGCGCGATTACGTGGTATCAGCCCGTAAGTCCGCCAGCGGGCCTGAACCAATATGGCGTGATCGTATACTCGACAGCAGTGCCATGCACGGTGACCTTGAGAGTATGCTCGTATGTCGGGGGGGAGGGATGCCCATATGTTTGCATTGATGCTGCAAGCCAGCCAGGGCCATGTCAGGTGTTTCCTCATGTAGCACGAGGCTTGGCTTGTCAGTGATTCCACTATAGTGCGGATGTGTCGTCTTTGAGATCCGTATTGTAGATGCCGTTCATCTGGCGTACCCGGTTATCGCCAGCTTCTTTGTGGAGCCGTACATGAATTATCAGGTCTTATTATGTGCGGTGCTGATCATTATGCCATTGGGTGTGGTCGCATCATCCTTCGCCCCCCCTCACGAAGGTGCCCGAACATTCTTTGATTACACGGGTGAGTACGGTCCAGGACTCAATATAAGCGTACCGGACAAGCCGCTTACGCCTGAGGGTATCGTAAAGTGGGGGATTATCCTTGACGCGTCTGATGCACAGATGCAGTACATGCATCGGAAGTACATAGACTTCGTTGAAAAGCATAATGCCTATCTTGAACGTGAAGCACCGCGATATCTGCCGCTGACGACCGAATTGGCGGATCTATGGAAAACCATCGGCCCAAATACGCCCGAAGTCGCATCTCAGATGAAGAAAGTGGATCAGGCGAGTGCGAGGGTGCGGCGTGAGTTGATTGCCCTTGAACATGGCTACATCGACTCCATTCAGCCGGTGCTTACGCCAGAACAATCGGAAAAAGCGATGCTGCTTCGGCTTGAAGCAACTCGCCGCAACTGTAGAACCTTCTGGACCATGGCAAGATGGTCTCATCTGGAGCTTCGCGATATCTGGATGAAATCCGTTGCCGCACAGGCGGTGCCGATGGAGCGTGATGAAGTTGAGGATATTCTGGCTGACTACGAACGGCGGTTAACTCCGGTCATTTGTAAACGAGCGGACGTCGTGTTTGACATCAGAACGAGATTGACTGAACTTCGCATCGCGATGGAGCGTGGCGAATTGGGACGGGACGAGGGATTAGCGAGATACGACGCGCTTCTTCGCCGAAGACTTGATGCCGCGCTGCAGGAGCGCGCCTTGCATGAGGAGGCGGTCAAGCAAGTCCAGCATGTGTTGCGAGAGGGCCTTGCGACCAAGTTTGCACTTGCTGTCAGAGAAGCCGTGTTTCCCGAAATCTATCCTGATCCAGCAGCATTGCATGTGCTTTTGGAGACCATGTCCTCGGCTCCTGAGTTTTCAGACGAGATACGACGAGCGATCGCTTTGAATTTGCACCAATACCGTGAGTTATACCACGGAAAGAGCAGCGACATTGAAAGAGTCTGCGTCCATTGGGGCGATCAAACGGAAGCTGGAGTTATTGGATTTGAGCATCAGTTCCTGCCCGGCGCGCTTCGCGAACCGCTTGAGGAAAGACTTCAACTCTCGCGAGAGTACCTTGTTCGTCTGACGCATCTGGTTGGTGCTGAAATCATGGAAGGCTATCGCTCCATGATTCCGACAGTGCTGACGGGGAAGGCACCTGCAGCAGATATGCAGACTGTGGACACGACAGATTGAAGCGATATGAGGCCAGCACAGCCCTGCGCTGACTGCATTAGCCCAGCATGTTGCGCAGTTTCCGCCCATGCTGGTTCAGCAGGTCAGTAGCCGCATTGAAATCCACATCCAGTCGTTGCATTACGATGGCGGCCTTGAGGTCGCCGCCTGCATTGTCAAGGGCTTTTGCAGCCTCTTCGCGTGAAAGCTCCGGGCAGAGTTCCATGAGAATGCGCATGGCGCGGTCGCGCAGCTTGGCGTTCGTCGCACGCAGGTCCACCATCAGGTTGCTGTACACCTTGCCGAGTTGTGTGAACACGGCGGTTGAAATGATGTTGAGCGCAAGCTTTGTTGCGGACCCGGCTTTCAGCCGCGTTGACCCAGTGAGCAGTTCCGGTCCAGTATCCAGAAAGATCAGGCGGTCGCATCCCTCAGGTGGCGCAGCGAGCGCAACGCATGTGATGAGCGCAGTCATGCAACCGGCTCGTTTGGCGTGAAGTATCGCACCAAGCACGTAAGGCGTTGTGCCGCCCGCTGCGATGCCAATGACTGTGTCGTTCGCATGAAGGGAGAGTTCATCAAGCGCAGCGTGTGCGCCGGTCAACTCGTCTTCGCGACCCTCAGACGATCGCCTGAGTGCAGCGTCGCCCCCAGCGATGATACCGATGACTTGCCCGGGGTCGGTCTGAAATGTGGGCGGGCATTCGGAAGCGTCGAGCACGCCGAGGCGGCCCGATGTTCCCGCGCCGAGATAGATGATGCGGCCGCCTTCGCGCATGCGAGGCACGATGGCGTCAATGAGCGCAGCGAGATGCGCATGCGCCGCGGCGAGCGCATCTGTTACGGCGCGATGATCGTCGATCATCAAGCGCACACATTCATCAATGCTGAGCGCATCAAGTTGATGCGACGCTTCGTGGCGCTGTTCTGTGCGAAGATGGCTGCGATCTGGTGGGAGCATGAAGAGTGGATGCGAAGCGGAGTGATACGAAAGAAGGCCGCCGAACGTAAGTTCGACGGCCTTTGTTCAGCGAATGATCGCAAAGAATCAGACCATGGACTTGAGGTTCTTGAGCGCAAGCACCTTGACGACGTTGCGGGCGGGCTTGGCTTTGAACATCATCTCTTCGCCGGTGAAGGGATTGGTGCCCTTGCGCGCCTTGGTAGCGGGCTTGCGGACGACCTTGATCTTCATGAGGCCGGGAACGGTGAAGATGCCGGGGCCTTTCTTGAGGTCCTTCTTGATGAGAGCCGACATCGCATCGAACACGCTCTGCACCTGCTTGCGGGTCAGGTCAGTGCTGGTGGCGATGTCGGTAAGAATCTGGGACTTGCTGCGCGGCTTGTCGGACTTGGTCTGTGTTGCTGCCATCGGTTGTGTTCCTTTCATGTGCGAGGCCCCTCCATCGGGGCGAGGTTGCGGGGAATGTACTGCGTGGTTCTATCGGGTACAAGGCTTCTCGTCCTGTAAAAACAGGGATTTTTGACAAACTTTTCTTGCTCGCCTCATGCGCCGTGTGATGTTCAGCAGCACTCAGTCGTACCAAAGCGAGGCGGTGAAGTGCGACTTCACGAGGTTGTCTGGTTGACGGGGCGGTGTTCCGGTGCGATCATTGCCATGCACACGGACAGGTGGCCGAGCGGCTGAAGGCACCGGTTTGCTAAACCGGCGTGGGGCACTAGCCTCACCGCGGGTTCGAATCCCGCCCTGTCCGCTTTTTCATTTTCGACGCCTGATTGACGGGCGATCTGGGCCAGGATCGGTGGAAGAGCAACATCCCTCCCAGTTTGAGACGAGTCCTCTAAATCGTGATGAGGCGGAGACTTCTGCCGATACGTGCGAGGCGGTGAGAGCGTTTTTCAAGAATGACCCGCACGCCGAGACGCAGCCGCTGCCGGAGCGGATCGCGAGCTACACCATCGAACGTATCATCGGGCAAGGGGGCATGGGGGCGGTGTACCTTGCCCGGCAGGAGAACCCGAAACGCACCGTCGCGCTCAAGGTGATTCGCCCCGGCTCGATCTCCCGCGACATGCTGCGCCGCTTCGAGGTCGAAGCCCACGTGCTCGGTCGGCTGCATCACCCCGGAATCGCCCAGATTTACGAGGCTGGTACCTTTGACGCCGGTGCGGGGGCACAGCCGTTCTTTGCGATGGAGTACGTCCGAGGTCGGTCACTTTCTGAACTCATTCTGGAGCGGAGCCTCACTCCAAACCAGTCGCTGGAACTGCTCGCCCGCATTTGTGATGCCGTCCATCATGCCCATCAGAAGGGGGTCATTCACCGCGACCTCAAGCCCGGCAACATTATGGTGGTGCGTGATGACGCGGCCCGTGATCGCGACGATCCTGGGCAGCCGAAGATTCTCGACTTCGGCGTCGCTCGCGCGACGAACGCAGACATCCAGGCGACGACCGTGCAGACCAATGTCGGTCAACTCATCGGCACACTGCCTTACATGAGTCCGGAACAAGTGGCGGGCAATCCGGATGAACTGGATATCCGATCCGATGTGTACGCACTCGGTGTGGTCGGCTACGAAATGCTGGCCGGGCGGCTGCCTCACGACCTCAGCCGCGCCACGGTTGCTTCCGCTGCGAGAATCATCAGTGAAGAAGAAGCGGCCCCGCTCAGCACGGTCAATCGCTTGTTGCGTGGCGATGTGGAGACGATTGTCGCCAAGGCTTTGGAGAAGGACAAGACAAGGCGATATCAAAGCGCGGCGGACCTTGCCTCGGACATCCGCAGATATCTCGCGGATGAGCCAATCATCGCGCGACCGCCGACGACGCTTTATCAGCTCGCGAAGTTTGCAAGACGGAATCGCGCGCTGGTGGGGGGCGTCGTCGCAACGTTCATCGTTCTCGTAGCTGGTGTCATTGTGAGTTCGATTGGCTTTGCACAGGCCCTTGAGCAAAAGTCACTGGTGGAAGATGAAGTCCAGCGGGCACTCAGTGCGGAAGCCGCAGCCACCGCAGCAAGGCTTCGTGCTGAGAAAGAAGTTGCGAAAACCGGCGCGATCAACAAGTTCCTCGTGAAGGAGCTGCTGGGAGCTGCGAACCCAGCCGTAGCGCAGGGCGAGATCATTACCGTCGAGATGGTTCTCGAAGAAGCATCCAAGCGAGTGGAAACATCACTGGCGGATCAGCCGGAACTTGCGGGATTCGTACGCACGACGATTGGCGATACCTACCTCGGCATGGGGAAGTTTGAAGAAGCGCGACGGCAGCACGAGACGGCGATGGAAACATTTGCAGCAGTGCTCGGCGCGGACCATGAAGAAACGCTGACCGCTGCGGTCAATCTGGCATCCACGCTCACATACCTTGGCAGGCCCGCGGACGCAGAGACGCTGTTGCGCGATCGCATTCCCGTGATGGAAGAAGTGCTCGGTGCGGAAACACACAAGACGCTGACAGCCAAGTCCGTACTGGCGACAGTGCTGAACGATCAGGGGCGGTTTGCAGAGTCGGAGCCGCTTTTCAAGCAGATTATCGAAGCGCAGCAGCGCGTGTTGGGCGAAGAGCATGATGACACGCAGGTGGCGATGAACAACTACGCCTACCTGTTGAGCGATCTGGGCCGGTTCGACGAAGCGGAACCGCTGTTCCGTAAGATTTACGAAAGCCGTGTGCAGAATCTGGGCGAGCTGCATCCGCGCACGCTGACCGCGTTGGGGAATCTTGCAGTTACGCTCAGCGATCTGGGTCGCTATGACGACGCGGAAAATCTCTATCGGCATGTGCTGGAAACGAGTCGCCGCGTGCTGGGTGATGAACATCCTTCAACTCACGGCGCGATGTCCAACCTTGCAGTGTTGCTCAGCAACCTCGGCAAGTTGGATGAAGCCGCGCCGCTGCTTGAAGAGACCGTCGAGTTGATTGAGCGGACGCTTGGTCCGGAGCATCCCAGAACCTTGACGACAAAGTTTGAACTGGTTGCCTTGCTGCGCACAAAGGGAGAACCGCAGCGGGCGATCGAACTAGGCGTCTCGACGCTGGAAGTTGCTGTGCGCGTGCTGGGAGACGACCATCAGGTTACGCTCAACGGCAAGCTCGCGATGGGTGTCGCCTACTACGTCGCGGGTGAGATTGAGCCGGCGTCCGAACTGTTCCGTGAGGTGTATCGGGTTCGTCTGCGCACGCTTGGACCGCACCATCCGCAGACGATCGTCGCCATGAACAATGCGGGCGCAGGTTTTCTTCGCCTCGGTCGCACAGACGACGCGGAGCCGCTGCTTGTCGGCGCGATGGAAGCCAGGCAGGCGTTGTACGGGAATGACAACATCGATGTGTACAACAGTCGCAATCTCGTCGGCCAGTTGCGAGAAGAACAAGGCCGGTTGGAAGACGCAGCAGAGCTGTTTCGGATGGCATGGCAAGGACGGGCGGCGTTCTACGGCGCGGCGCATCACGAAACGGTGATCGTTGCAACGTCGCTCTTCCGTGTACTGAAGTCGCTTGATCGCATGGAAGAGGCGCGTAAAGTGGCTGAGGCCATGGTCAACAGTAGTCGTGATGCGCTCGGTGACGAGGCGGAGCAGACCATCACGTGGCGCAACCGACTTGCGGAATTGGCCACGGCGACCGGATCGAACTAGGCGTGCGGCTCGCGGTAGAGATCGACGTAGAAATCGAGCATTTTGCGCCCGTCAATCTCGCGTGTGCGCGCAAGCGTGAAACCGAATTTCTCGAACATGGCAATCGCAGGCCCCCGTTCTATGCGCACGTCAAGCACGACTTTGAGATAACTGTGCTTCTGGCAGAACATCAGCGCTTGGCGCATAAGCAAACTGCCCACGCCCCGGCGACGAAAATCGACCCGCACCCGCAGGCGGCGAACTTCTGCTGTGTTGTCCGCGATTTTCTGCACGCCGATCATGCCGATGACTGTGTTGTCATACGTTGCCACCCAGAATGCACTTTGTCCGTCATCTTCGAAGTACGCAGCGATGAGGTTGTCGATGTCCGCGCCGGTGTCATTGTCGCGAATCTGACCTTCAATCATGCTGTCGTGATAAAGCCGCCGGATGTCAGCATGGTGATCTGTGCCAGCAAGGACGACCTCCACGCGCTCAATGTCGAAGTTGTCGGGCCGCGGTTCGCTCATGGCGGAGTTACTCGACCGCCTTGGCCACCTCGATGATGTCGAGCGAATCGCGGCGGGGGTCGAGCAGCGCGACAGTATAACGGGGTGCCCGAAACAAGGCCCCTGGATTGATGATGCGAGTTCTGCCCACACGCTCATCTCGCACTTCATGCGTATGGCCGTGGAGCAGATAATCCGCGCCTTCGTGCAGTGCCTGCTGCATGGGCTTTTCAAGGTGCCCATGGGTAAAGACGATGCGCCGATCGCCCACAACGATTTGGCCGACCGGATGATCGACCGTCAGGTCAAGATGACGGGCATACCGCGAAAGGTCAGTTTCATCCCAGTCGCAATTGCCAAAGACCAGCCGCACGGGGTGCCCCGCCAACTCATCCAGCACGGCAGGTGTTTCAATATCGCCAAGATGCAGCAGCAAATCTGCGCCGCGCTCGCGCAACGCCGCCACCGCGCGTGCAGTCATCGTCGTTCGACCGTGAGAATCAGAAAGAATGCCGATGAGCATATCGGAGAGCGGGTCTTTACCTGCGGCCACGCTCAATCAGCGAGCGGACGAACTGATCGTACTGCTCTTCAAACTCCGCCAAGTTCGGGTTGAAGTATTCCAGAATGATCCACGGCCCCGTGCGGCTGGTGGCGGCAACGCCGCGCCGTCGCTGATTCGGCACATGAACGGAAGACGCGAGCCTGCCAACGAGCCGCCCGTGCGCTGCATCGTGCAGCACCTGCTCCAATCCATCTCGATAGCGGCCGTCTTCACCCTCAGCAAGGAAGCGAGTCAACGCCCACACTTGCGCGTAATAGACGAGCAGTTGATTCTTTCCATTCTCAAGAAACGCCTGTGGCGAGCGTTGCAGAATCTCATTGAGCGGAATCAATTGATTCCGCCTTGCAGCGTTTGCCAACGCGACGCGCCGTTCCTGATTCGCCCATGGACGGAACTGCGGCTCGCCGTCGCGACCGAGGCTGAAGCTCTCCATGTATGTTGCCACGCCCTCTTCAAGCCAGACAGGGAGCTGGTGCTTGAAGGTCGTCTGCGTGTATTGATGCCATCCTTCATGCGCTGCGATCGCAAACGTGTCGCGGCTGCTCATGCTGCGCGAGAAGTCGATGTAGTACAGCACAGCGATGCCGCGCGTCGTAAAGCCGCCGCGACCCAGCGAATCGAGCATTCCTGCCTGATCCGGGAGTAGGCGGCGCGTCATCACTTCCCATTGCGGGCGATCGCGGAAGAGGTACGTTTCAAGCGGTTGCTCCGGCGCGGGTAGATCACCCAGTGCGGATCGGTAATGTGCGAGTGAAAGTTCGGCGAACATCGGCAGGCTTTCCACGAACGATGGATTTTCAACCGTCGTGTGGATGCGATAGTTCGGCGTGGAAATCAGGCGGCCCTCGTAACCCGCGAACGGCCACGGCTCAGTCGTCGTCTCGAAGTCTGTCGGAACGCTACGTCGAGGTTCCGCGACGGCAGCAATGAGTGACTCGGTGATCGCCGCACCGGGAGCAGTGCGATCTTCGCCGAACGCCCCATGCCTGGGTGAGGTCGTCTGAACTGAACCCGAACCGCAACCGAGCAGCAGGGTCGAGGCCATGAGAATCGGGATGAGTCGTTTTCCGACGATTCGCCAACTCCTTCCCCTCCCGTTGAACGCCCGGTTCACCCTCAGCCCTGCTCTTGTATCAGATGAATCGTCTGAAGAGACGAATCATTCCGGGAGATCATTGCACTTTTCCAAGCGATTCTAGGGCCTGTCTGGCCGCCATGCAGTCTGCCTCGGTCTCCGATAACTTGGCGCGGGTTTCCTTTACGACCGCTTCGGGGGCTTTCTGCAGGTAGCTTTCATTGCTCAACTTCTGCCGAAACGCCGCGATAGCCCGTTCCTTCTCTGCGATGAACTTCGTCAGACGGGCGCGTTCCGCTTCAAGATTCCCGTGATCCGCCTCATCTACCAGCCCGGCCAGCAGCAGCTCCTCGCCTTCAAAGGCGATGGGAGCAGCGCCAGCGGGACGGTCGGCGAGCACTTGAGCGGCCTCAAGCCCTGCCATCGTTTCCGCCACTCCTGGCGCGAGGCGAAGCAGATCAAGCACCTTCTGCGGTGCAAGAAGCCGAAGCATTTTCTTGCGAGGCACATTGCGCTCACCTCGAATGGTTCGTATCGCGTCGATGAGCTGCTGAATGCGCTCAAAGGAAGTGACTGCGTCGTTATCGTACAGGGTGTCGTCAATGCGAGGCCATGCTGCGACGGCTGCAAGCTCACTCGCCGGCAGTGAGATGCCCGAGACTTCGCCTGCGCGCTCGCGCGTTTCAGAAACATGCGGCCAGAGAGCTTCTGTTACAAACGGCATGATCGGATGCAGCATGCGAAGGATGCAGTCGAGTGATGCGCAAAGCGTCGCACGCTGAACGACGCTTTCTCGCACCGTTGGCTTGATCGCTTCAAGATACCAGTCGCAGAAGTCGCGCCACACAAGGTCATACATCGTGTCGGCATAGAGATTGAACTGATAGTTTGCAATCGAATCTTCAACAGTTCGCAGCGCGCGATGAATCCTCGCCAGCATCCAGCGATCGACCAGCGACAGTGCGCTCAAGTCCACGGATTCAGAACCAGTGGATTTCGCTTTGAGGGAGTCGTCGCTGCTCAGGTTCGCCAGTGCGAATCGCGTCGCGTTCCACACTTTGTTCGCAAAATTGCGGCCGAGGTCGAACTTCGACGATGCATTGATCGCGAGAGGCATGTCCTTCGTGGGCGAGACCTGCCCCGTCGCAACGCCGTATGCCGTCACCATTTTCTTTGATGGATCGGTTGGACAAGCCTGAATCGGCGCGGGTACGACGTGTCCGGCGGAGGTTGTGATTGTCTTAGGCGCGAATGTCTGGCCCGTATGCGGGCAGACGAGATCAACCGGCAGGCGCACGTCTTGTGTCGCGGTGGCAATCTGTGTGAGCGTGTAGCGGAGGGCGTCCGCGCCGTGCGTGGTGATGATGTCTCGCGGATCGACGCCGTTGCCGAGTGATTTGGACATCTTCTGCCCGTGGCCATCCTGAATCATCGCGTGGATGTACACATGCTTGAACGGCAGCTTCCCATCGCGGAAGTAGCGATTGAACATCACCATGCGGCTGACCCACAGCGTGATGATCTCCCGCGCGGTGCAGAGCACGGATGACGGATTGAACGTGTCGAGCAGCCCCGTCGCTTCCGGGAAGGCGTCGGGATCGGGCCAGCCCATCGTTGAGAGCGGCCAGAGGCCGGAGGAGAACCACGTGTCGAGGACATCGGGGTCCTGGGTGAAGCCAAGACGTTCCATCAGCGTGATGACATCGTGTTCATAAGTCTCAGGATGCTCATTGGTGCCATCACGAACACAGACGTACGCGGTAAACCCACCTTGTTCAGGCGGAAAGAACACCAGTGGAGTCCGAGTCGGGTCGTCATCGGAAACGAAAACCGAGCAAACTTGCTCGTCATTCTCTTCGAGGCCACTTAGCCGATCCGACAACTCGTCCTGATACGAGCTTTCCAAAGTGCGCAATCTGGCGCCCGTCCATTGGTCGCGGCTGTCGTAGTGTCGGCTCCATACCGGTATCCGATGGCCCCACCAGAGTTGTCTGCTGATGCACCAGTCACGCAGGTTTTCGTGCCACTGCTGAAACGTCTTGGCGTAGCGCTCAGGGAAGAAGCGCAGTTCGCCATCGCCTTCTCTCGGCGCGCCGACACGCATCTGCTCACTGCCTTCTCGCTGTGCCATGGCACGCAGCGCTTCGCCGCGCAAGCGGTCATCAGTGACGCGCACATACCACTGGTCACTCAAGTACGGCTCGATTGGTACGTGGCTCCGGTATGAATGGCCCACGCTGTGGCGGTACGGCTTCGATTGCTCCAGCAGGCCGCGCGCTTCAAATTCTTTGACAACCTTCTGTCGTGCGTCCTCGCGAGAAAGGCCAATGAAGAGATGCGCATCGCCGACATCGTTCCAGCCGTGCTGATTCGAGATAGACGCATCCGGCGCCATGACGTTGATGGCAACAAGGTTGTGTCGCTCGCCGATGTCGTAGTCGTTGGGATCGTGCGCGGGCGTTACCTTCAGGAAGCCCGTCGCATACTGTGCCTTGGGATCACTCGAAGACGCATCGGGCATCACAACATAGCTGTCGCGCACGATTGGGATCACGCGGCCGACGAGCGGGAGCTGGACCATCAAACCTTCCAGCGGCAGCGCACGCGGATCATCCGGATTCACCGCAACGGCGGTATCGCCGAGATATGTTTCCGGCCGCGTTGTCGCGACTGTTAGCCATGCCTTGTCATCTTCAGGGTGATTCTCTGCACCGGGGTAGCCGCGCGCTGCGAGTTCCGACCACGTAACTTCGCGGCAGTCAAACGGGTCGGTCGCGTTGTCAGATGGATGCACGAGCGGATACCGCAGGTAATAAAACTTGCCATCCACATCGCGCATCTCCACTTCATCATCCGCCAGCGCGGTCTGTGTAACCGGGTCCCAGTTCACCAGCCGCTTGCCGCGATAGATCAGGCCGTCCTTGAAGAGTTGGAAGAATGCTGCGCGCACAGCCTTGGCGCACATCTCATCCATGGTGAAGCGCGTCCGTTCAAAGTCGCAGGAGCAGCCCATGGCGCGAAGCTGCTCGATGATCGTCGCTTCGTATTCATCCTTCCACGCCTGCACCTTTTCAACGAATTTCTCGCGCCCTCCCTTGCCTTCCATTTCCAGCTTCTTGTAGTCCTTGAGCGCAGGTTCGCCCTGCGATTGAAGGCGTTTATCGACAACCGTCTGCGTGGCAATCCCCGCGTGATCGGTGCCGGGCATCCAGAGCGCGTTGAAGCCGCGCATGCGGTGATGGCGAATCAGCACATCCTGCAGCGTATTGTTGAATGCATGGCCGAGGTGCAGGGCGGCGGTGACGTTTGGCGGGGGGATGAGAATGCAGTAAGGCGGTGAGCCTTTGCCGCTTGGCGGGTTCGGCTCCGCGTGAAACGCACGAGCGGCTTCCCATTTGGCGAGTATCTCGCCTTCCACCTCGCGCGGCGTGTACGATTTCGGCAGTTCGGTCTGAATCATGAAGCATCTCATCATACTCTTTCTGATATGGGCCACGGTTGCCGGCACGGGCTGCGGTGGGGGTGAAACGCCGGATTCGCAAGGCTCCACCGCCGCGCCGCCCACGCATGAAGCGGTCGACGCTGCCCTTGCGACAGCGGAAGACCTGTTCCACTCGGCAGACAATGTTCGAGCAGAAGCGGTCCTCGTGCGTCTCATCGAGCGCGCCCCGCGTGATCCGCGGGCGCGCGAGTTGTATGCCATGGTGCTGCTCAGTCGGGCGGCGGAAGCACGAGAAGCGGGTGACGTTGCAGGCGAGCGAGTGCTGCTCACACAAGCGCACGGTCAATACGCGGTGCTTGTTGAAATGCGGCCGCAGTCGGCTGGCCTACGCCAGAGTGCGGGAGAAGTCGCGCAGATGGCGGGTCTGCCTGAACAGGCTCTCGCTCACTATCAAGAGGCACGGCGACTCAGCCCAGGCGAAACCAAGCCTGTGTTCTTCGCAGCGCAGGCGATGATTGAACTGGGGCGGCTTGACGACGCCAAGGCCGCTTTGCACGAAGCATTGGAGATAGATTCAGATGAACCGATGGTTCATGCGTCGCTGGGGAATCTCCTTGCGGAGCAGGGGGACTTTGAGCGGGCACTGTCGCATATTGCAGAGGCGCGGACGATTGACCCTGGCCAAGTGACCTATCGGGTCATTGAAGCGTCGATTCACAGACGATCCGGGCATCCCGCAAAGGCGATCGAATTGCTGATGCCGCTGAGCGACGCCCATCGCGCGCGGGAAGTGGTTGCATCTGAACTGGCAGCAAGTTTTCTTGCGAGCGATCAGCCGGATCGTGCTGCAGAGGCATGGTCATTGATGTTCGAGGCTCAGCGCGTTGGTGCGCGAGCGGCATATGCAGCGGCCCAGGCTGGGCTGGCCGTCCTTGAGGCCGGAGAGCGCGAGCGGGCGTGGCTGTGGCTGCAGCAGGCGCGGCGTGCATCAGCAGGAATCGATGTTCCCGAACTGCACACGCTGGAGCAGGCGATCGCATCGTCTGCGCAACGGTAGCATGCAATGGCAACGCTACAGTTTGATGCGATTGGCAGATTCACGCCACGGATCGGACAGCGACTCGGTATCACACCGCCTTGCGGCTTGTCGGCTGAGGCGTCGTCGCCTGGCGATCGTGAGCAACAGCACACCGAGCATCAGCATCGCCAGCAGTGCTGTGAGTACGCCGAGCAACAGCACAGCAGCACGCGGGCTACTGCTGGTTCCGGGCGCACCGGCAGCGAGGAGCAGGAAGCTCACCATGATTGATGCAGTATAAGGACCGATCGGGTCGCACTTCCCGGCAGCCGGTGCGAAAGTGTGAAAGAAAGCCCGCAGGGTAAAAATGCCTCGAACCTCGCTCTGGATTTCTGGTAAGAGTTATCGCAACATGTCGGCCGATGTTATCGTTTGGTAGGGCGGCAATGGGCCGCACTCAACGCAAACCCGTGAAGGGGTTTGACGCAATAGCCGATGCCACCGCGGGGTTGTTTTCTGGGGGACTGTCCAGTGGGGGGTTGGGCGGGGGGGGGCTTGAGGCGACTGACAATTATCGAAGGGTGTTCATGACCATGACTCGATACACGCTGAACCGTTTCCTCTCTGTTGTTTTGGCTGCGGCGATTGCGCCAGCCGCGTTTTCGCAGGAATCGCTTGAGCGGTGGGCCGATCAGGTCTGGCAATCGGCGTTACAGGGCAATCGCGCCGCATTGGACGCCCACTTCACGCGCGTGCCCGGGAACGTCCTTGTGCAGGAAGGCACCGCGCGTTTCCAGCAATCGCTGGAGAGTTACCGATCCGGTGCGGAAAGTGCGGGCATCGCGCGAAACGAAGCTCGTGCTGAAGCCTTCAACAAGATGACGGAACAGATCGAAGCGGGCGATCTTGCTCAGGCGCTGCGCTACGCCGTCGAAGTGCAATGGCTCAGCGACGACTACGACGCTGCGCTGGCGACCCCTGAAATCGCAGGCATCATCGAATGGGCTTCTCGTGAGATTCCTGCCATCAAGGAGGGCGGCGACTGGCTTCGCGCGCAGGAACTGCTCTTCCGTATGCGTACGCTCTTCGACGACACCAGCCGCAATACGGACTACCGCAAGTACGACGAGCAACTCGAGCAGGTCAATGGCCGCGTCGGTCTGCTTGCCCGCTATGCGCCCCGGCAGCTTCACGAACTTCGCAATCGCAATCTCGAGCGATTAGGCGAAGCCCCTGCGACATTCAATCCAGGCAATGTGATTGACTGGCGTGAGCGCGTGCAGGGCATTGACCGCCGCATGGTGCAAGGCGCGATTCAGACAGCCGCCAGCGAGCATATCGAGAGTCGCGGTTGGCGACCGCTGCTGGAAGGCGGGTTGGAATCGCTTCGCACGCTGGCCACCACTTCCATGCTGGAAGAAACATTCCCCTCGCTCGGCAATCAGGCAATGGTCAGCGAGTGGACGCGCGAGCTGAATCGCGAACTGGATGCGCTTGCCAAGATGACTGATCGCGAGCTTGATCGCTGGACATGCCAGCGGATGCTTGATCGCATTGAAGCCCTCAACAAGCGCACGCTCAATCTGCCGGACTCCGTCGTCTATCGCGAGTTCGGTGACGGGGCGATGCAGAAGCTCGATCAGTTCTCAGAAGTCATCTGGCCCGACGGCTTGCGTCGCTTCCGCCAGGCGACCGAAGGCAACTTCGTCGGCGTCGGCATCCTTATCCGCAACAACGAAAAGCGTGAGATTGTCGTCGTGAACCCGCTCGACGGTACGCCTGCGTATTTTGCGGGTGTCAAGCCAGAAGACATCATCGCGGAAGTCAATGGCGAAAGTACTGTCGGCTGGAGCCTCAATGACGCGGTGGATCAGATCACCGGTCCGAAGGGTGTGCCGGTTACGCTCGGTCTTCGCCGCGAAGGGCATGATGACCTCATCAAAATCACCATCACACGGGACACGATCAAACTGCAGTCTGTGAAGGGCTGGTGGAAGGATCGGCTGAAGGACAATGGCGATCCAGAATGGGATTGGTTTATTGATCCGCACAGCCGCATTGCCTATGTGCGTCTGTCCAGCTTCAACGAAGACACCTATGCGGACCTTCTCTCCGCATGGAAGGAAATCAGCGCGGACGCCAAACCGAACGGTTTGATTCTCGACCTTCGCTACAACCCCGGCGGTCTGCTGAACTCCGCCGTGCAGATTACCAATCTCTTCGTTCGCCGCGGCGTAATTGTGTCGGGCGAAAACAAGGATGGCGCGCGGGCGTGGGATCAGCGTGCTATGCCCAGCGGCGCGGAACTGAGCGGCGTGCCGACGGTCGTGCTTATCAATAAAGGCTCGGCCAGTGGCAGTGAGATCGTCGCTGGCGCGTTGCAGGCCTATGGCGCAGCAGTCATCGTCGGTGAGCGCAGCTTTGGCAAGGGCAGCGTGCAGACGGTCCACCAGGTCGCCACGAACGCGGTGGTCAAACTCACCACACAGTATTACCGTCTTCCGCCCAAGCGGGGCGAGGAGAAGGGCATGCTGGTGCATCGGCGCGCCACGTCGGATGTATGGGGCGTGGACCCCGACATTCGCGTCCCGATGACGCCCGGTCAGATTGAAGAGTCATACAAACTGCGTCAGCAGGCGGACATGGTGTTTGAGAACGCAGCGGATAACGTCGATCGTCCCAACATCAACGATCTGTTGACGAAGGGCTACGACCCGCAGCTTCAAACCGCGCTGCTGATTCTCCAGGCACGTGCGCTCGGCACGATGGAAGCGACCGAGCGTCACGCTCGCTCGCGTTGATCGAATCGGCACTTCGTGGTTTGATATTCGTTCTCGCTTATTCGCTCGCCACAGCGACCACGTTGGGCGGCAGCGCGCCGCGATCAAGGCCGAACGCCAGAATCACATCGGTGCTTGTCGCTTGGTCAGGCTGAAACAACGCGCTCAGATGTCGCTCGTATCGGCTCTTTTCCGATGTGGCGCAGCCGCTGCACAGCATCATGATGAGCGCAGTTCCGAATGCAAGAGCGAGTTGCCGACGGCGTTGCATCATGCGAATCGTGCCGAGTGTTGTGAAGCGTGCGGCAGTCATGGAGCATGCTCCTTTGAGCCATCCGCCTGCCTGCCATCGGCGATGTTGAATGTGGGATCGGCACATAATGAGACAGACACCACTGGCCGCAAGAGATTCCTTTGCGGTGCGGATTGCATCATCGTGCGGGTTTTCGCAGGCGTTACAGGTCCACCGGGCCGGCGGCTGCACAACCGTTACATCTGTCGCGATTCAAGCAGCCGTGCCGCTTCCTGCACGTCCTTGTCGCCCCGACCGGAGAGGTTGATGAGTACGCGATGATCGCGGCGCATGGCCTTCGCGCGTTGGATGGCCGCTGCAATGGCGTGAGACGATTCCAGCGCGGGAATGATGCCTTCGAGTTCCGCAAGCAGCTGAAAGGCGTCAAGCGCTTCATCATCAGTTACAGATGTGTACTTCACGCGGCCTGCATCGCGCCAATACGAATGCTCCGGCCCGACGCCGGGGTAGTCAAGGCCAGCGGAGCAGGAATGCACCTGCGCGGTCTGGCCGAACTCATCCTGCAGCACATAGCTCAACGAGCCGTGCAGCACGCCCGGCGCACCGTGCGAGAGCGGTGCCGCGTGATCGCCCGGCGAAGAAGATCGCCCGCCCGCTTCGACGCCAATCAACTCGACAGATTCATCTTCAATGAAAGGGTAGAAGAGACCCGCCGCGTTCGATCCGCCGCCCACACACGCGATGACGCAGTTTGGCAACACGCTCGAAACGCCATCCGTTGGCAGCGTTGCAAACTGCTCTCTGGCTTCGCGACCGATTACGCTCTGAAAATCGCGCACGATCATCGGGAACGGATGCGGCCCTACAACAGAGCCGAGAATGTAATGCGTGTGATCGACGGATCCCATCCAGTCGCGCATCGCTTCGTTCGTTGCGTCCTTGAGTGTGCGCGAGCCGGATTCGACCACATTCACCTTCGCGCCCAGCAGCTTCATACGGAAGACGTTGAGGTTCTGCCTTCGTACATCTTCCGCGCCCATGTACACCTCGCACGAGAGGCCGAAGTGAGCGCAGGCGGTTGCGGTTGCCACGCCGTGCTGGCCCGCACCAGTCTCAGCAATCACCCGTTTCTTTCCCATGCGCCTGGTGAGCAGCGCCTGTCCCATTGTGTTGTTGATCTTGTGTGCGCCGGTGTGGGCAAGGTCTTCACGCTTCAGCCAGATTTCCGCACCGCCGCAGTGGTCGGTGAGTCTGCGGCAGAACGTCAGCGGCGTAGGTCGCCCCACGAATGTGCGCAGCAAATGGTCAAGCTCTCGCTGGAACGACGCATCCGCTTTCGCGGCGGCATACTCCGCATCAAGTTGATCGAGCGCGGCAATCAGCGTTTCCGGCACGTAGCGCCCACCGAACGCGCCGAATCGGCCTTGCGCATCGGGAACCTGTGAGAGAGTGCGGCTCATGGCCTTCATCGTAGCACGATGTTCACGCACGCCGTGTTTCGGCCATGAGCGGACATTCCGCGAGAGCTTCAGCAACCGTGCGGATTGCAATCGGTTCGGTTGGCGTGCCGAGCTCGACCAGCCAGTAACCCACATCGTGCCATGCGTTGAACTTCCAGCCGATGCGCTCGAAGAGCGCGACGCGCTTCATGCCGAATGACTCATGCAGGCGCACGCTCGGCTCATTCGGTTGGGTGATCCCCGCAATCGCCGAGTGATACCCCTGCGCGCGGAGCAGTGGAAAGAGTTTCGCATACAGCGCGCGGCCGATGCCTTGCCCCTGAAAACCCGGCGCGATGTACACCGTCGTTTCAACCGCCCAGCGATACGCGCAGCGACCTTTCCAGGGTGAAGTCTTGGCGAACCCGATGATGCGCTCCTGCGCGTTGCACGCAATGAGCCACGGATGTTTTTCGTGTGTATCCCGCCACGCGCGTAGCCAGTCGTCCAGCAGTTCCGGCTCGGTGGCGAAGTTGGCCGGACTGCTCAGGGCGGCGTGATTGCTGATCTCAAGGATCGCGGGGATGTCCGCCGCGTGAGCGAGGCGAATCAGGATGGTCGAAGGATCAGTCGGCACGGGCGGCTCCAGCGGCTATTCTCCCATCGGCTTCTCTTGCCCAGGGGGTGTTCCCGTCATCTCTTTCATGTCAATGGGATTCGCCTCCGGTTCCAAATGGGGTTGCCAGCCGTCCGACGGGGGTCGAAACTGGCCATACGCATCAGCGGGGTTATCCATTTTCACATCGTTCGGGGGGGGGTACGAAGTTTCGAGCCGGTCCGTGTGCGGAAGATGCAAAATCTTGTTGCAATTTCATACGCATCGAGTATTCTAACTGCGTTGAACCGCCGTTCGCAAAGACGTTTACGTCATTGAAACGTCGATTGCTGGCGGGTATTCACAGAGAGAGCCTGCGCGCGGCGTAAGAGCCGATCGTCAGATTTTGATTCAGGCATCATGAGCGCGAGACACAGGTGAAGCGCAATCAGATGCAGCATGTGCTGCGTCGCGCAGAACAGTCTCAAACTCGTGCGCGTTATTAGGAAGGGATACTCGAAATGAAAGCAGGACTTCAGATTAAGGCGCTGATCGGCGCTGCTGCTGTCGCGGGTCTGTGCGGCCTCGCTCAGGCAGGCACCGGTTTCAGCTACACCAACGGCGGCAACAACCTCGCCATCCCCGATGGTACTGGCACCGATGTTGGCGGTCAGCCGGTCTTCCTTCAGCTCACCACCAATGAGCCGAACTACATCATCAAGGACCTCAACGTCGGCATCATCGCCACCCACACGTGGCAGGGTGACGTCCGCATTTGGCTGGAGCACGTCGAGAGCGGTCAGACCATCTATCTGATCAACCGTCCCGGCCGTATCCTGCCCACCAGCACCTTCGGTTACAGCAACGACAACTTTGGCAACAACACGACGCTGACAGAAATGATCTTCGATGACAGCGCGAACGGAACCTACAACATCGCTGCGCGTGGCGGCGTCGGTCCCGCGGCACCCGGCACGACCAACGTAACCGGCTCATGGCGCGCTGACGACATTGCCTTCGAAGGCTTCGGCGGCAACAGCAACCTCGCCCAGTTCAACGGCATGGCCCTCGTCGGCACGTGGCGCTTGTGGGCGCAGGATTTCGCAGGTGGCGACACCGGCGCTCTGCGTCAGTTCTCGCTCTACTTCACGGCGAACGAGATTCCCGCTCCGGGCGCTCTCGCCCTCCTCGGCCTCGCCGGCCTCGCTGGCGCTCGCCGTCGTCGCGCGTAATCTCGCCTCTGCGAGTTCGTTTCGACTCAACCAAAGCCCCCTGATCTCTGATCGGGGGGCTTTGTCTTTCATCATGCGCATGGCGGGCCAAATGCCGATAGGTTCCATGCGGATGACTGTCTCACCACGCAATTTCATCACGGTCGTTTCAGGCGTACCTCGTTCCGGCACGAGCCTTGCGATGCAGATGCTGCACGCGGGAGGCATGCCCGCAATCACTGATGAACAGCGCGTGCCCGATGCGAGCAACCCGCGAGGCTACTTCGAGTTTGAGCCGGTCAAGC
This sequence comes from Phycisphaerales bacterium, assembly GCA_035443885.1. Classification (GTDB taxonomy): domain Bacteria; phylum Planctomycetota; class Phycisphaerae; order Phycisphaerales; family SM1A02; genus DAOMNO01. The sequence goes on along the minus strand of DAOMNO010000001.1, from coordinate 285,751 downwards.
AACTGCGGGCAGATCAGCAGTGGCTTCGCGGCGCAGCGGGCAAAGCGGTGAAGATCATCCACCTGCTGCTGACGGAGCTGCCCGTGGACCGCGATTATCGTGTGCTGTTCATGCAGCGCGATCTTGCGGAAGTTGTGCGATCACAGGCTGCGATGCTTGAACGCAGCGGCAAGACCGGGGGTGGGCTGGGCGAGGCTCAACTGGCGCAGACGTATGCGGGGCAGGTTGCGAGAGTGAAAAGCTGGCTCCGCGAGAGGCCATGTTTCCGTGTGATGAATGTGCCATACGCAGAGCTTGTGAAAGAGCCGCTTGCGATGAGTCACGCGATCAGTGATTTTCTCGGCGGGGGGCTGGATGTGAACGCGATGGCGGGGGCGGTGGAACCATTGCTGTATCGCCACCGGAGCCGTTGAGGAGTCATTTGATTGGGCACGCGATGGTAGGCTGTGCGCAACTCTGCGGAGGATGCCATGTTCACGCCGCCCTTACTTGCTGCGATACTGTTCCTCATGATGACGCCGCCCGATGTCGATCCCGCGCTGCTGACCGTTGCTGAGCAAAGCGACTTCACGGCCACTGCGTCGAGCGATGAGGTGCTGGAACTGATTGCCAGACTTCGGCATCGCTCGCCGCTGATGCGAGTTGGCGAGATGGGGCGGACGGTTGAGGATCGGGAGATTCCGCTGCTGTTTCTGTCCGACCCGCCTGTCGAGAATGCAGCGGAAGCGAGGTTGCTTGCGGATCGCGAAGGTAAGGCGATTGTCTTCGTGCTGGCGAACATTCACGCGGGCGAGGTGGAAGGAAAAGAAGTGGCGTTGATGCTCGCTCGCGAGATCGGCGCGACGGGCGGCGAGCGGCATCCATTGCTTGAAAACCTGATTCTGGTTTTCGCGCCGAACTACAACGCAGATGGCAACGACCGGTTTGATGATGTGGAGAAGAACCGTCCCGGCCAGATCGGCCCGGCGCGCGTGGGCATTCGCCAGAACGCGCAGGGCATTGACCTCAATCGCGATTACATCGCGCTTCGCGCGCCGGAAAGCCGCTCGCTCGTGTCATTCCTCAATCAACTCGACCCCGAACTGACGATTGACCTGCACACAACGAACGGTTCGCGCCATCGATACCTGCTGACGTATGACTCGCCTTTGAACCCGTCCGGCCACGCTGCCCCGATTGCGTTCGTGCGCGATCGGATTCTGCCTCATGTTACCGCTCGCGTGAAGGAGACGACGGGTTACGACATGTGGTACTACGGCAACTTCAACCGCGATCACACGACGTGGGCCACGTATTCGCCCCTGCCTCGTTTCGGTGCGAACTATCAGGGATTGCGTGGCCAGATGAGCGTCCTGAGTGAAGCGTATTCACACGCGCCGTTTCGCGAGCGCGCGATGGCCACCCACGCATTCGTCCGCGAGATACTTGACTTTGCATCAGCGCATCACGCTGAACTGTGCGAGATCCGCACTCGCGCAAGGCGCGAAGTGGTTGAGCGAGGGAGGCATCCATCGCCGAGTGATGTGGTGGGCATTCGTCATCGGATCGCCGCGTTCGAGCAGCCGGTCGCGGTGCTGGGATATGCCCTTGAACAGAGCGAGCGGGGCAGACTGCGCCCGACGGGTGAGCCGCAGGATCATCATGTCGTGCATCTTGGTCGCTTTGAGCCGACGTTGAGCGTGAGTCGTCCTGCGGGGTACATCGTGCCGCCTGACCTGGATGCGGTGATCGAACTGCTCCGCGCGCATGGGATTAAGATGGAAACGCTGGATGGGGCAATGGATGCGCCTGTGCAGAGATACACCATCACGCACATGCAGCAGGGTGAAGCGTCGTACTACGGGCCGGGCACAATGCAGGCGGATGGGGAAGCGCGTCTGGAAAAGACAACGGTTCCAGCCGGAAGCGTGCTGGTGCGCACGGCGCAGCCGCTTGGCACGCTTGCGGTGTATCTGCTGGAGCCACAATCCGAGGACGGCGTGCTCACGTGGGGCATCTTGGGAGATGCCATCGCTGAAGGGAAAGATTTTCCGGTCGTTCGCGTGCCGTGGCTAGCGGAATAACTTACGACCCGCTCATTGCGGCCCATAGCCACAACCAGAACGCAGCGATGACCAAGCTGATGATTGTGATGGGCATGCCCGTGCGGGCGTGTCTCTTCCAGTTGATCGTGATGCCCTGCCGGGCGGCGAGATCAACCACGATGATGTTGGCGATTGAGCCGACAATGATGAGATTACCCGCAAGCGTGCTGGATACAGCCAGAACGGTGCCTGCCATGGGGTGCTCCGCAAAGGGCAGCAGGAGCATGACGGCGGGGACATTGGAGACGAGATTCGAGAGGACGGCTGTGATGGCGAACAGCCAGCCGGGTTGCGCAGGGTCAACACCTGCGTTGCGAAGTGAAGCGGCGAGCGTGTCGAGCATGCCGGTGCTTGCGAAGGCGTGATTCACCACGAACAAGCCGATGAAGAGAATGAGCAACTGCCAATCGACGAGGCCCAGCATGGCGCGCGAGTGCATTCTGCGGCTCAGCAGCAGCACACCCGCAGCACCGAGCGCGACGATATCGCGAGGCCACTCGGTGAAGAGAAACGCGACCATGATGAACAGCACCACGGCGATGGCCTTCGCCGATTGATAAGCATCAAACGGCTGCGCTTCGATGTGGTGTTTCTGAGATGGCGAGCCATCAAGCGTCCACGCGCCTTCGCGGCGCATCTGCCACGTGATGACAAGCCAGATCGCGCCGCAGCCGAGCGTTGCGGGCACGATGGCCTCAAGCAGATAGCCTGCGAACGAGAGGTTCAGCGTCTGACCGATGAGCATGTTCTGCGGGTTGCCGATCAGTGTGGCAGCGGAGCCGATGTTCGCAGCGCAGGCGAGTGCAAGCAGGAACGGTACGGGATTGAGCCTGCGGCGAATGCAGCCGTCGATGAGCACGGGTGTCATGGCCAGGCAGACGATGTCGTTGGCCAGCACTGCCGAGAGCGCGCCGGAGACGATGATGAGCAACGCGAGCAGTACGCGAGGGGAAACATCCGCCAGCGCGAGTTTCGCCGTAACCGCTGTGTAGAAGCCGCCGAGGCGAAACTGAGCGGAGACAACCATAAGGCCGAGCAGCAGCGCGATGGTCGGCACGTCGATTGCAGTCCATGCTTCATCAAGCGAAACGCGGCCGAGCGCAAGCAATGCGATCGCGCCCAGCAGCGCAACGCCCGTGCGATCGAGTGCAAGCCCCGGCAGCCGACCGAGGATCATGCCCAGATAAACGAGCGCGAAGATGGCGAGTACGGTGAGATCGGTCATGCGACGCTCCGCGTCGATCATGCGGATAGCGCGGCATCATCGCCGAGGCCGTGATGTTCAACAAGACCGTGGGCTTCACTCCGACAACCGCAGCCCGCCGCTTTCCGCTTTGAGGCGCGCGATGATTGCTTCACCCGCAGCCTGGCGATGGTCGAGTTCCTCAATCAGCCGCTCGGCGTGGGCAAACTGTGTTTGCAAGGCTTTGAGCATGTTCGCGCCGACCCGCAAGTGCTCGTGCAGATCAGCAAGCATTTTCGGCGCAGCATCAGCAGGGGCCAAGGCTCCGAGCTTTGAGGTGATCAGATCATGCAGTTCACCGGCACGCTCAAGCCACTCGGTGAGGCCTGCTTCATGCTGTGTTGTTGCGCCATCATCGCGCGGCGTCAATCGCAGCCGATGGTGACCCGAAGCGGCAGCGGTCTTTGGTGAGACGCTGAGCAATCGCGCTTCGTTTCGATGCTCATCCGTTGGCGCAGGTATGCCGATCGGCTCGCGCTCTGCCCCGGTCCAGTTCGTCAGAGGTGCAGTCATGGCAGGTCTCCGAGGGCCGCGACACGATGAATCGGGACGCGGAACCAGAAGAGTTATCGGCCATTCTGGTGGGAATCTTGATCTTCTCCGCCCGAGAGGTTCAGTCGGGCTGCCACCAGCGAGGCGAGTGTGGACTTGGAAGCCTCATCCTGCTGAACGCGGCGGAGCTGACGGACCAAGCTCGACTGAGCCGACCGATCCTGCCCGGCAGTCAGGCTGAAGCCGATATCCAGCAGTTCGGCCGCGGTGATGGTGTCTGGAGGTTTCGCCAGCGTGAGGCCATTTTCGTCGCCATCGAGCCGATGGACCAGCCCAGCTTTGAGCAGCGGCTCGACCATCTGTGCGATAGTCGATTCCGGTATGCCGGTAGCTTGCGAAACATGCCGCAGGTTGGAGCGGCGGCCTTGCGTGAAGTTCTCAGCAATCACTTCCATCACCATGACGACGGATGATGGATCGAACACGGCATGTTGAGATGCTTTGCGTTCCAGCTCGTCGATTCGCCGCCCGCCCACCATTTGCAGTGTCGCGCTCACTTCAAGGCCGAAGAGGGCGACGTGCCACATGAGATACAGCCAGAACATGAAGACGGGAACGAAACCAAGCGAACCGAAGAGATAGCGGAAGGAGAGAAATCGGGCGACATACTCGCCGAGAATTTCTTTCCCGATCAGCACGCCGAGCGCTGCGATGAATGAACCCGCTGCGGCGGCGCGCCATGCAACCTGTGTGTTTGGCACGAGGATGTAGATGCAGAAGAGCAGCAGCCAGAGGATGCCGATGCTCCAGAACATACGGAACACGTTGAGCAGCCAAGGCCACAGATCAACAGTAGTGAACCACTGCGCCACCTGCGCATCGAGATATAACAGCAAGCCGACCGCAGCGGGACTGATGGTGAGCACCGTCCAATACACCGGCACACGGCGCAGCCACGATCGCCCCTGCGGCGCGCGATACACAACATTGCATGCCTCTTCAATGGTAACCATCATGGCGATCGCTGCGTAGATGAGCACGGCAAAGCCGACCCAACCGAGCGTGCCAAGATCAATCTGTGCTGCTTGCGCGATGAGTTGCTGGAGCCAGACGCCCAGCGAGACGGATTCTTCACCTGCGAGTTCTACACCATCGACGGGTGTAACCTGCACACTGGCCAGGCCTGCTGCGTCGATCACGCCGCCAACGAGGCTTTCAAAATGTTCCGTACCTTTCAACCCCTTGAAGATGACGGTGGTGACGACCGCCATGGGGAAGATGGCGAAGAGTGTACGAAAGGTGAGCGCCGCGGCCATCTGCGAAGCACGGTCTTCGTGGAGCTGCTTCGCACCGTAACGAAAGAGGTCATAGCCGTAGCGCACAGCAGCCTGCCAGCGCGTGAGTTCGCTACGCGGTTTGGTGATGACCCGCTTGAGCCATTCTGCGACGGTTTCAACTCGATCTCGAACCATGCGCTTCTCGATGCGTGAGTGTACTCAAGACGATTTGAGGCCTGTATCCGCGGAACTTTGAGAAATGGTAGGTGAAAGCCAGGATTTTGCTTGATTGAGGATAGGCCAGCCTGTACTTTGGCCTGTGCCTCGGATTCACGATTCTCGCCAGTTCAGATGTTCTGGCAGCTTGTGCGCGGGTGTGATTCATCATCTTCCTTCGTCAGGCTTACGTTGAGATCGTGTTCTAGCCAGACAACCGGGATGAGGAGGATTGATGCGTACCAGCAGTTTGCTCAATTTCGTTGCGCCGATTTGCGCGATGCTTGTGACGTTGCTGCTTCTGGCTACTGGAGCAGGAGCCGACACGCCGAGCCACAATGCCTTCACCTACCAGGGGCAACTCAAGAGCGGCGATGAGCCGGTTACGGAGGCAGTCAACCTGAAATTCAGGCTCTTCAACGCCGTCATTGACGGTGAACAAAAGGGGCCGGAACTGACCGCCAACGGGTTCGATGCATTTGACCAGGAAGGACGGTTTACGATCGACCTTGCCTTCGGCAAGGGTGTCTTCGACGGCACACAACTCTGGCTTGAGATTGAGGTCAACGGCACGACGCTCTCGCCTCGTCAGCCGATCGTGCCCACACCGTACTCGATTCGTGCGCTGAACGTAGCGACGGTGCAGGATTCTGCGCTGCTCGGAACGTACACGAACCCGCTGACACTGAGTAACACAGGCAATCAGTTCTCCGGTTCATTTTCCGGTTCGGGTGCGGGATTGACCCTGCTGAACGCGAGCGAGATTTCTTCTGGCACGCTTGGCATTGCGCATGCGCCCACCGGGGGGAACTGGACACTCGCCAGCACCCTGAATCTTGCGAGCAGCACGCTTGTGGTGAATCCTGCGACGAACCGCGTCGGGATTGGTACGGCAAGCCCGACATCCGCATTGCATGTGATTGCCAGCACAGGTACGCGTGCTTTGCAAGGCATTCATACAGCAGGAACAGGTGCTAACTACGGTGGGTATTTTGAAACGGCCAGCACCAGCGGGTTTGGTGCGCATGGCCTTGCCACCGCATCAAGCGGGTTTACGTATGGTCTGTTCGGGCGAAGCGACAGTACGGCTGGGCGCGGCGTATTCGGGCAGGCGTCGGCCGCAACCGGAGTGACCTACGGCATCTACGGACAAGTCAACAGCGCGACTGGATTCGCGGGCTTTTTCACCGGTCCGGAAGGCAGCCGAAACTATTTTCAGCGCAGCGTCGGCATTGGCACGACGGGTCCTTCGAACATGCTCACGGTGAGCGGCGATGCCGACTTCACCGGCAGCGTTGGTATTGGAACGGCTTCCCCTTCCAGCCGTCTGCAAGTCGTCGCGAATTCGGGCACAGCGATTCGCGCCGTGAGCGTGAATGAAAACGCAGTGCGCGGCGAAGCAACCGGCACGAATGCGACAGCGATCTTTGCATGGGCGATGTCCGAGACGGGCGAGCATCGCGCCCTGTGGGCACGATCAGACAGTGCAGACGGCTTTGCAGGCTTTTTCTCAGGTCGCGGGTACTTCAGCAACAAGCTAGGCATCGCAACACAGAACCCGAGCAACATGCTCTCGGTCGCGGGAGACGCGGACTTCACCGGCAGCGTCGGGATCGGTACGACGACACCACAGTTCCCGCTTGATCTTGTAACGGCTTCTGGTCTATACGGCCTTCGCGCGCAGCACACGGCGACAGCAGGTTCGCAGTCGGCCATCTTCGGTCAAACCGCTTCGGTTATTGGCACAGGCGTTCGCGGGGTAGCAACGAGTGCGACCGGCGGCAACTTTGGTGTGTACGGTCGATCGGAAAGCACATCCGGCACCGGTGTTTTTGCGGAGGCCACCACATCAACGGGCACGACCTATGGCGTACAGGCGTACACCAGCAGCAGCAGCGGACGTGGCGTGTACGGTCACGCAACGTCGCTCAGCGGCACAAACTATGGGGTGTATGGTCGGACGAACAGTGCAAACGGATATGCGGGTTATTTTCAGGGTGGAAGAAACTATTTTGATGGGAATGTCGGCATCGGTACGGAGAATCCGGCGTTTCCACTAGATGTCAATACTGAGGCGCGCGTCGGCACTCGGCTTACCGTTGGCACCGGCTCAGCGGTCGTTGAAATTGAAAACAATCGCGTGCGATATCCAAGCTCTGGTACGTTGACGATTGAAAGCATGGACCACCTGACCGTCAGTGCTTTCAACACGCTGCACTTACTAAGTACGAGTTTAACATCGCTCCAATCTTCAACGGAGCTTCATTTGACGGCAGGCATTCGGACACGTGTCAATGGAAATGCGCTTGTGGTCGATGCCATCAGTGGTCATGTCGGCCTTGGTATCCTGGCACCGGTGTTCCAGCTCCAGCTCAGTCAGAACTCCGCAGCGAAGCCGACCAGCAATACATGGACCATTGCTTCTGATGCGCGGCTGAAAAAGAACATCCACACAATCGAGCACGCACTGGATGATCTGCTTGCGTTACGCGGTGTGACCTATCAGTGGATTGACCCATCCACCCAGGGCGACATGGCCGGGACCTATACCGGTTTCATTGCACAGGAAGTGGAAAGTGTCTTCCCGGAATGGATTGCCGAAGGACCGGACGGTTACAAGCGCCTGACGGTGATCGGCTTCGAGGGAATCGTTGTTGAAGCCCTGCGCGAACTGCGCGAAGAGAAGGACGCGGAGATTGCATCGCTGTACCAGCGCCTTGATGAAGCACATTCTCAAATCAATCTGATGCGCCAGGAGTTGGCGTTACTTCGCTCCATGGTTGAGCATGTCATATCTGAGAAAGGACTGACACGATGAAATCAATGTCCGCACGACTGTTGAGCAGTACGCTTTGCCTGGCTCTGGGATTCAGCGTTTCTGCGATGGCGGATACGCCAACGCAGGACGCTTTTACATATCAGGGGCAACTGAAAAGCAACGGCGAGCCGGTGAATGAAGCCGTCAACCTGAAGTTTCGCCTGTACGATGCTGAGGTGGGTGGCGAACAGAAGGGCCCCGAACTCACGGCTGACGGCTTCAATGCGTTCGATGCTGAAGGGCGGTTCACGATTGATTTAGCGTTCGGCAAGTCCGTTTTCGATGGCGTGAAGCTCTGGCTTGAGATAGAGGTCAACGACATTGTTTTGGCGCCTCGCCAGCCAGTCATGCCGGCACCGGTAGCCATGTTCGCGCTGAACGGTAACGAGGGTCCACAGGGGCCTGAAGGTCCACAAGGCCCAGAGGGGCCGCAAGGTGAACAGGGACCGCAGGGCGTTCAAGGTGCGACCGGACCACAGGGCAGTCCTGGCTCGCAGGGGCCGCAAGGCGTGCCCGGGCCTCAGGGTGAACAGGGGCCTGAGGGTCCTCAAGGGCCAGAAGGGCCGTTGGGACCACAAGGTCCAGCGGGTACGCCGGGCGATTCGCATTGGTCGATCGACGGATTGAATACCTACTACAACACGGGCAACGTTGGCCTTGGCACCAGCACGCCGAATCGGCGGCTGTCATTCGTTGATCCGGGCCTCGGGCTGGATCGACTTTCGTTCAACACGCTGTCTTTCTTTACGTCAAACATTGAACGGATGCGGCTGGATCAATCCGGAAACCTGATCATTGGCAATATTGCATCGCCACTTGGTCGTCTTCATGTCCACACCACAAACTCGCCACGAGCAGTTCATGCTCAAAACCTGACTGTGACGGACGTACTCAACCATGGCGTGTGGGGCGAGTCGGCGAGCACACAGGGACGTGGCATCTTCGGTCATGCCAGCGCGCTCACGGGTGTTACCTACGGTGCTGGTGGCCAATCCGCTAGCGTTGAAGGGCGCGGCGTGTATGGCGTCGCGTTTTCCCTGACCGGTGCCAATCACGGCGTGTGGGGCCAGTCTGCCAGTGACTCTGGCACGGGCGTCCACGGCACTGCCATCTCAATCAGCGGTACCACATTCGGTGTTCACGGCAATGTGAATAGCCCTGGCGGATATGCTGGCTACTTCACGGGTCCGGTTGGGAGCAAAAATTACTTTCAGCGCAGCGTCGGCATTGGAACCAGCACGCCGATGAACCTGTTCAGCGTTAATGGCAACGCAGACTTCAGCGGCAACGTCGGCATCGGCACGAGCATTCCAACGGCCAAGCTGCATGTCGCAGGAACGCCCGGCTCGGATGGAATCCGATTTCCGGACGGCACACTTCAGACTTCCGCTGCGTCTAACGCAGGCAAGCTTGTTGCATCCGGTTCCTGGAGTGGGTACATGGGTGCACCGATCAACAATGGATCAGGCGACTGGCAGTTCTTCGGGCCGACCACAACGATCACGATCGCTGTAGGACAGCGGCTGCACCTCGTTGGATCTGTACCGTTGGGAACGACCAACGCAAGCGGCGCAAGCTTTCATCTCGATTTTGGCTATCAGCCTCAATCCGGTGGTCCCGTGAACAACTTTTCTGGCAGCGACTACATGATTCTGCAGACGGTTCAGAATCTTCGCAGTGCTTGGTCGATTAATTCGATGAGATTGATTCCTGCCGGCACATACACAATTGGTGTTGTCATACGATCAACATCCAGCGCACTCAATCTCAACGACTTCGCCAACCTTAGCTACATGCTGTTCAACGCGCCGTAATGAGTGAGCAAGCACGTGACGGATTGATTGATCTTTTCACACCTCATGGAGATTTACCATGATTCGTATCTCTTTAGCCTTTGTTCTCGTCCTCATGAATGCAATCGCATACGCGCATATTGCCGGCGTGAGCGACGACTACGGCCTTTCCTGGCACACTATCGACGGCGGTGGCGGCACGTCCACCGGCGGTGGGTTCACGCTTTCCGGCACCATCGGTCAGCCGGACGCAGGCACGATGAGCGGCGGCGGCTTTGAACTCACTGGCGGTTTCTGGGCCGGCGCAAGCGCGGAGCCGAAGCAGCCGACATGTGTGGGTGATCTGAACAACTCTGGCGCGGTTGACGTTCAGGATTTGCTGATTCTGCTCGGCGCGTGGGGGCCGAATCCCGCCCATCCCGCGGACCTCAACAACTCCGGTACGGTTGACGTTCAGGACTTGTTGATTCTGCTCGGTGCGTGGGGGCCGTGCCCATAGATGAGGATCACTGACGCATCCCTTATTTTCGATTGGTTGAACAGGTTGTTTTCTCGCCGCCTCACTCAGTGGTGCGGCTTTTCGTATCATCATCTTGAAGGGAAGTCTTCGCTTTGCTACGTTGCGGCACTTCATGAGAGGTGAGCAATGAGGAGGAAGAGCGTGTCAACGGTCAGTGCGTGTCATGGCGCGAGCGAGTGCGGGGAACGGTTTTCCGCGTGGCTCTGTGCAGCAGCGGTTGTGCTTGGTATTCATGCCGTGGTTGCATGGGCGGCCCCGCCGATTGTGAGCAATTTCGATCGCGGTGCCGAAGGCTGGATTGTGCGCGACCTGAACTGCTCGAACTATAACTCTGTGCTCGGTACGTACAGCGTGACGTGGTATGCAACGGGGGGCGATCCTGGCGGGCACATTGGTCGCTTCGATCCGAGCAGCAACTGCTATTTCTTTGAAGCGCCTGCGTCCTACATCGGCAATCAATCCGCGCGCATCGGCGGAGCGTTGTGGTTCAGCCTTCGAACGAACGAGAACGACTGGCCACCTGGTCGCGTGGCGGTGTTCATCGGTGACAATAACAAGATTCTCGTGCATACTTTTGCGCAGCCGAACAACACGTGGCAGCGTTTCGTCATCCCGCTCACCGCATCATCGTTTCGTATGAATACGGCAACCGGCCCCGCGGTGAGCGAAGCCCAGTTCGCTGCGGTGATGGGCAACCTGCAGGCGATTCGCATCAGCGGCGAGCACGGTGCAGTCGTTGAAGAAACAACGTGGATCGATTCTGTCTGCTTTCGCGACTCGCTTTGTTCCGCAGATCTGAACTGCGACGGGGCGGTCGATGTTCTTGATTTGCTGCAGTTGCTCAACGCATGGGGAGCGTGTGCCGCACCGCTCACAAGCTGTATTGCAGACCTGAACGCAAGCGGAGGCGTTGACGTGCAAGACATGCTGATTCTGCTCGGTGCGTGGGGGCCGTGCCGGTAGAGGTCGATTACACGACCGTCTGTGGCACGCCTGCTCGGCTGATCGCATCCAGCACGCGATTCAGGTCGGCATAGTCCGACAGGATGATCTCCGCGCCGGCTTCGCGCAGTTGTGCCGCACGCGCGCCGGTCGCGATCCCGATGAATGGAACGCCGAGCGACGCTGCGGTGCGTACATCCCATACGCCGTCGCCAAAGGAAACAGGTCTGCGAAACATGGCTGCCGATGGGGGCTTTTCAGAGGCGAGTCGCGCCGCTCGGCTCATCGCAGCCGTAACCACTTCCTCGCGTGATGGGCCATCCTCTGCGAAGGCGGCGGGAAGATCATGACAGTCAAGCGATGCGGAACGGAGCTTGAACCGTGCGGACTGTTCAAACCCGCCAGTTGCCAGGCACGCTGCGATGCCGCATTCACGAAGGTGCCTGATGAACTGACCCGCGCCCGGCACCTCTTGAAACAGGTTCGCGTCTCGCTGTTGCTCCTGTTTCAGCAGTTCGACAAACCTCGCGCGGAAGGCTGCAATATCCGCATCCGTGCAGTCGCGGCCCAGCCGTTCACGCACGATCTGCGACGCGATGGCAACGTCTGTACAGTGGTCGTAGATGGACCAGTCAGAACTGACATCTTGCACGCCGAAGACATCCGCGGCTGCACGCACGAAGCAGGAATCATCGACGGCGGTGGTGTGCAGGAGTGTCCCGTCGATGTCAAAAATGATGAGGTCCATGTGGAGCATGGTACGAGTCGGTCTGCGACGGTGGGGTGGTTCAGTCGATTGTTCGTGCGGGGTTTTTCGTCTGTTTGCCGATCTGTTCTATCATGACAGTCGTGCTTCAAAGCCGCTCCAGCCTGTTTGGCGACCTTGATGTCGAAGTCACCCCGGATGCTCCCATTGGCACGTCCATGACGTGGTATGGCATCGGCGGGCGTGCCGACCTGCTCATTCGGCCGCGCAAGGTGGAGGATTTGGCCACGCTGGTCAAGCGATGCAGCCGCTCCGCCACGCCGCTTCGGATACTGGGGTCAGGCGCCAACCTGCTCGTGTCCGACGAGGGGGTGGACGGTGTGGTCGTGAAGCTGGACCCGAAGTTCTCGTCCGTGTTTGGCGATGTGCGCTACAACCCGGAAGGCGAAGTGCACGCGATGAAGGCGATGGCCGGGGCCGATCTGGCGAAAACCATGATGGACGCAACCCGGCGGGGTCTTGACGGGCTGACGCAGATGGCAGGCATCCCCGCGTCAATCGGGGGGGCGATTCGCATGAACGCGGGCGGCGCGTTTGGCTCCATCGGCGATGCCGTGCAAAGCGTAACCTGCATCACCAAGGCCGGTGAGATCGTAACGTATCCGCGCGAAGAACTGCAGTTCGGTTATCGCGAGACGAACATTCCTGATCCAATCATTCTTTCTGTGGTGTTCGCGCTTACGCCCGGTGATCCGATTGCCTTGCGTGAACGTGTGAAGGAAATTTTCGCGTTCAAGAAGAGTACCCAGCCGCTTGCGGATCATTCTGCAGGGTGCACGTTCAAGAATCCGATTGATCCGGTGTCTGAGCAACGAGTATCGGCGGGAAAACTGATTGACGAAGCCGGGCTGAAGGGCTTAGCTGTCGGCGGCGCCAGCGTCAGCCCACACCATGCGAACTTCATCGTCACCAAGCCCGGCGCGAAGGCGGATGATGTGCTGCAACTGCTCGAACTGGTGCGTTTGCGCGTGTTCGATCATGCAGGCATCGAACTGGAAACTGAAGTGGCGGTATGGAAACGTGGCGAAGCATGAATCGCCAGTCGGCATCGAAGGAAGTGTGCATGCAACGGAGTGCAACGGTACTTGTTCTGATGGGCGGCCCTGACGCGGAGCGGGAAGTGAGTCTGGCTTCTGGTCGCGAGGTCGCGCACGCGCTGCGTGCGGGTGGTCGTTTCAACGTTGTGGAGCAGGTTATCGACAAGCCGACGGTTGCCGAACTGCGCGACATGGCTGCCGGCGTTGATGTGGTCTTTCCCGTACTGCATGGTCACTGGGGCGAGGGCGGGCCATTGCAGGAGCTTCTGGAGCAGATTGGATTGCCGTATGTCGGCTCGCCTCCGCGCGCCGCCGCGCTGGCGATGAACAAGCTGGCCACAAAGACGATGCTGGCTCGCGATGCAGTACCGACGCCACGCTCGCGCCAGTTGACGGCGGAAGATGAATGCGATCTCACGCTGCCGCTGGTGCTGAAGCCGGTGGATGACGGATCAAGCGTTGATCTCCGTATCTGCCGATCAATTGAAGAAGTTGCCGCCGCCCGCGCGGTTCTGCATCCGAGACGGCCAATGCTTATGGCGGAGCAATACATCAAGGGGCGCGAAGTAACCGCAGGCATTCTGCTGGGCAAGCCGCTGCCGCTGATCGAGATTGTTCCCGCAGTGGAGTATTACGATTACGAAGCGAAGTACACCCGCGACGATACGCGGTACATCATCTCGCCGGAACTGCCTGATGGTGTTGCGAGGGCGTGCGAGCGCATTGCAATGCTGACGTTCACGCGTCTTGGCTGCCGCGATCTCGCCCGTGTTGATTTCATCGTTGATGAGCGCGGCCCGTGGTTTTTAGAGATCAACACAATGCCGGGGTTCACCACGCATTCTCTTGTTCCAATGGCAGCAGCCTCGATAGGAAAAAACATGAGTGAGATTTGCGGCACCCTGGTGGACGCTGCCGTTGCGCGAGGCGCATCACGCCGCGAAGCAAAGCTGTCGGCCTGAATGAGAACCTGAATTGACCAAGACATGCATGAGGAGCCGCAATGGCCCGTCGGAAGAAGAACAGCAGTTGGAGTTTCAAGCGACCTGAGTGGCTGCACTGGCCCGCATGGAGCAATCTCAAGCGAGGTATGCTCGCTGCGGTCTGGCTCATAGCACTGGTGGGATTGGCGACAGCGGTAACACTTGGCGTGCCTCGTCTGGAAGCACACGCTGCGGAGCGCGTTACGCCTGAGTTCATCGATATCGAGTTCATCGATGCACCGCAGTGGTTCCGGGGTGATCTGCAATCCGGGCTTGTGCGCACGATTGAGCCGTTGCTGACGCATGATCCATTCGCGCGCGAGTCGCTTGTCAATGTTCGTGAAGCGCTCCTTGATATGGGTTGGTTCGAGGAGATTACACAGGTCAGGCGCACCAAGAACGATCGCATCACCATTCACGCGGTGTATGTGGAGCCGTTTGCAGTCGTGCGAGATCGCGAAGGCGATCATCTCGTCGATCGACAGGGGCGACTGCTGCCTCGTACATTCCGCGCGGGTCAGGCCAACTCCTTCATGGCGGTGGTGGGCAGCAACTTTGCAAGGCCGGCGCGGCCTTCAATGGTGTGGGAAGGCGCCGATGTCGCCGCGGCACTCGCCCTTATCGCTATTGTCGAAGCGCAGCCATGGCATGCGCAGGTGGTTGCAATTGATGTTACCGATCAGCTTCGAGGTCGTCCGATCCGGCTGATTACCGATCGTGGCTCTCGAGTTGTTTGGGGTTCGCCGCCGGGTGATGAAGGCGGCTTGGAGTCGCTTCCTGCGATCAAACTACAGTACCTGAAGCAGCTTCATGAGCGGTTCGGCCATATTGATATGGGCCATACCGGCGAAATCGACATCACAAAGACGACGACGATCGACCAGCGTCCGTAAACGCGCCACGCTCATTGGGATGTCGGTTTTCTGGTCGTTGATCACGCATCATTTGCTACCCGAGTACGATGCATGAACGTGCGGAACCACGAAACCCAACCCATGGTGATGCCCGGCGGCCTTGTGTTTCTGGCGGCGATGTGGCTGGTCGGGTCCTGCATTGTGAGCCTCGGCGTGCGCGTGCCGGTGCATGCGTCCTCGGCCAGCTATGAGCCGGGCGTGCGCATGCTGCTGATTTGCGTCGGCGTGGGCTGGGTGATCGGTTGGCCGATGTTCCGCCTCAGTCAGTCCGCGCAGCGTCGTCCGCTCGCGCACACCATGCTTGACTGTATGGTGATGCTTGCGCTGCTTCAGCTGGCCATCTGGTTACCGCGTGTGTTGACCACTTGGCCGGTCATGCGCATGACCGCGCTGGACGCGATGATCGGCGGCTGGGTCGCGCTCGCCGGTGCATTGGTGGCATCCGCGGTGGGGCGTGATGCCGCAGGTCCGCGACTGTTCGCGATGGCGGGTTGTCTGACCATCGCGCTTGGTGGTCCGTTTATGTTGTTCCTTCTCAGCGTTGAGAATGGTGCGCTGCTCTGGCGCGGGCCGCTGCTCGGTGTGTCTGCGCTGAGTGAAGGCGGATCGGCTCCACCAACGGCGCATCAATGGCGCGAGATTGGCGTTATCTGGATTGCGGCTATCGCTGCGTGGATTGTGGTGGCAGCGTGGCATGTCTTCTCGTCTGTTCGCGCAGCCGAACGCAACACATCTGGTCTGAATGCTCAGTTTTGATGCGACATGTGGACCGCACTTTGGGCCGCCGTGCCCTTCATTATCGAGCTGACCCTCAAGCTGATGTTCATCGGCTGGATTCTGTTGCGCAATCGCCCGAACCCGCCGGTGACGTTGACATGGATCATCATCATCCTCGTCTTTCCGATCATCGGGTTCATCGCGTATCTACTGGTCGGGCAGGCTCGTCTGGGGCGCAGCCGCATTCGGCGAAACAAGGAGATCGTGGATCGCATACACGCCACGGTGCACCTGCCGAGTGGTTTGAGGCGCGTGCTCAGGCCGGAGCTTCCCGCCCGATATCGTCAGATTGCTGCATTGGGTGAAACGGTGAGCCAGAACGCGCCGCTTGGCGGCAATTCGTTGCAGCTCATCAGCGATTCTGATGTTTTCATTCAAAGCATGATCGAAGACATCGACGAAGCGACGCTGCATTGCCATCTGTTGTTCTACATTTACCTTGCCGACCACAGCGGTGAGCGGCTCGGCCGCGCGTTAATGCGTGCGGCGAAGCGCGGTGTGAAGTGTCGCCTGCTCGTGGACGCGGTCGGTTCGAGTCAGTTTCTCCGTTCGCCGCTGCGTCGAGAGATGGCGAGTGCGGGCGTACACATCGTTGATGCTTTGCCTGCAAACGTGCTGCGTATGGCCTTTTCTCGCGTTGATCTGCGCAACCACCGTAAGATCGCGGTCATTGATGGTGTAGTGGGTTATACCGGCAGTCACAATATCGCCTGTGCGGATTTTGCGCCCAAGCGAAAGTTCGCGCCGTGGGTGGATGTTTCCGTGAGGATCGCAGGACCAGCCGCACGTGATCTGCAGGTGCTGTTCATCGAGGATTGGTATCTCGATACGGATGAATCACTCGAAGCGACACTTGAAATCGTCCCGCCGATCGCCGAGGACGGCGTGCCAGTGCAGATTATGGGCACCGGTCCGAATGCGTACAACGAAGCGCTCCGCCAGCTTCTGCAGTCTGCGTTACACAACGCGCAAGAGGAAGTACTGCTCACCACGCCGTACTTCGTGCCGGACGAAGCGACGACAACCGGGTTGTGCACAAGTGCACGTCGCGGTGTAGAGACAACGCTGATCGTGCCAGCCCGCAACGATTCACCGCTGGTGCACGTGGCCAGCCGAAGCTACTACGAAATTCTGCTCGATGCGGGCGTCAGACTCTACGAATACGAGGCTGGACTTCTGCATTCCAAGACCATGACACTTGACCGCGATCTGGCACTGGTGAGCACGGCGAATCTGGACCGTCGCAGCTTCGAGTTGAACTTTGAGGTGAGCGTACTGGTGTACGACAGCGATTTCGCCAGCCAACTCAGATTTCTGCAATCGTCATATCTGGATTCATCGCGCATGGTGAATGCAGCGGCGTGGCGGGCCAGGCCTTGGCACAATCGGCTCTGGCAGAATGCGGTAGGGGTGCTCAGTCCTGTACTGTAACTGCCATCACAGCCGTTCGCGCCGCGCCACATTGATATGTGGCAGTCGTTAAAAACTTGTTCTGAGCGGTCTATCATCACTTCCATGTCGAACCCGCCACGGACAAGCCGCCTGCGATATCAGGAATACAAGCGAGGTCTTGCTAGCCGATGCGAGGACGGCCTACCACCAACCGATTCCGTGCGCCGTCGAAAAGTGCAGCGGTCGTTCTTTCGCCTGCTTCGAGCATTCTTTGAGATGCTGGCAGGACATCGGCTGACGGTTGCTGCTGCACTAGCCATGCTGTCGATATCGACAGTACTGGGATTGATCCCGCCCTATGCAACCAAACTCGTGGTTGACAATGTGTTGGGTGCGCAGCCGTTGCCAGAGACAATTACGCGATGGATGGCCGCACCGCCTGAGCCGCGCGAGCTGCTCGGTCTGATCGCTGTGGGTATCATCGCGATTTCTCTTGTATCGCTTGCCATCGGCATGTGGAGTCGCTGGCAGGCGACTCGCACGACGAAAAGAGTACAGGCTGCGATTCGCCGTCGCGTGTTCGATCATGCTGTGCGCCTGCCGCTGCATCGGGTGCAACAACTCAAAAGCGGCGGGGTGGCCAGCATTCTTCGTGAAGACGCGGGCGGTGTGGCGGAACTGATCTTCGGCATGCTCTACAACCCGTGGAAGGCGATTATCACGCTCATCGGGTGTCTCATCATTCTGGCATGGGTGGACTGGCGATTGCTGCTCGGCTCGCTGATTCTGATTCCAGTTGTGTTTCTGACGCATCGAACGTGGATCGCACGCATTCGGCCCGTCTATCGCGATATCCGCGCGACGCGCACGGAAATTGATGGTCATGCAACCGAAGCGTTCGGTGGCATTCGCGTCGTGCGCACCTTCGGCAGGCAGAACAGCGAATCCAATCGCTTCACACGTAACAATCACTTGATGCTCCGACAGGAAATCCTCGCGTGGTGGTGGTCGCGGAGCATCGATATCGCGTGGTCGATTCTGGTGCCGGTCGCGTCTGCGGCACTACTTTGGTACGGCGGGCTGCGCGTCTTGGACGGCGCGATTACAGCGGGCGACCTCATCATGTTCCTGGCGTATCTGGCAATGTTGCTCGGACCTTTGGCCACACTCGCTGCTAGCGCGACACAGTTCCAGAACAGCTTGGCGGGACTTGACCGCGTACTTGATCTGATGGAAGAGTCGCGTGAAATGCCTTCGCATGAAGGTGCGATATCACTTCGCGGCGAAGCTGTGCGGGGTCGCATTACGCTCAGCAATGTAACATTCCAGTATCCCGGCTCAAAAGAGCCGGTGCTGCATGAAGTATCGTTGGATGTGAAGCCCGGTGAGATGATCGCACTGGTCGGCCCCAGCGGCGCAGGGAAGACGACGCTGTGCAATCTTATCGCGAGGTTCTATGACCCCATTGAGGGCGCTGTGCAACTCGACGGTACTGATCTTCGCGACATCGAGGTTGAGTCATATCGTGCGCTGCTCGGCATCGTCGAACAGGATATTTTTCTCTTCGATGGTTCGATTGCAGAAAACATTGGCTATCCGCGAAAGAACGCCAGCCGCGATGAGATCATTGAAGCGGCAAAACTTGCGAATGCGCATCAGTTCATCACGGAGTTCACCAAGGGCTACGACACCCACATTGGTGAGCGAGGCGTACGGTTGAGCGGTGGGCAGCGGCAGCGTTTAGCCATCGCCCGTGCGCTGATCGCAAATCCGCGTATTCTCATTCTTGATGAGGCGACAAGCAATCTTGATACCGAAAGCGAACGGCTCATTCAAGCAAGCCTGCGCAAACTCATGGTGGGCCGAACCAGTTTCGTCATTGCGCACCGGTTGAGCACCATCGCGCACGCGGATCGCATTGTGGTGATTGATCGAGGGCGTATCGTCGAGCAAGGCACGCATGACGAGCTCATTTCACAGAGCGGCCGCTACGGCGCAATGGTGCGTATGCAGGTCGGTTCCGGTGCAGAAACTGCCGCCGAGCATGCAACGAATGGCGTACTCTCCTCTTGAGCATGTGTGAGCCAAGTTACTGGCCGAACCACCGCTGGCGTGCACAGCGATACCAATGAATGGGATAAAACGGAAAGGCGGCGACTCGGCCGAGCCGTAGATACAGACCAGTCAGTTGGAGCAGCGATGAACGCAGCGGTGCGCGCCGTGTCAATCCCTCAGCAGGTTTTTCAAGTACAAGTGGATTCCAGAAAAGTTGGCCGTCAACAAGGTTGAGTCCTGCATTGGTATAGAGCGAGAGACTTCCACTGAATCGCCTGTTGTTTTTAAGATGTGTGGGATACGCCGGATGAATCATGTAGAAAGGTGCATGACTGATGAGCCTTCCGCCGGGCCGCAGGTGTGCTGCCATTGTGCGAACGAGTGAAGGCGGATCGGGTACATGCTCGAGGACATCAATCGCGATGACAGCATCGAATGTTTCGCCTCGCAGCAGATCGGGATCCGTGACCATGCGAACATGCTTGCCGGCCAATCCGAACAAACGCTTTGCAAACTCGACTTGCAACCCCGGCAGTTCCATGTACGTCAGTTGATGCCCTGCTGAAGCAAATCTGATCGAATCGAATCCCATGCCGTCGCCAAGCATGAGCACATCCAGCGCGGTTCTGTTTCTGGATTTCGCGTATCGTTGAAGGTGCCTGAGGACCCATTTGCGCATCTGCCGCTTGGCGCGGTTGCGGTTCCAGATCGCTGTTTCGTAGAGAAAAGCGTCTGTATCCGCGTAAAAACGGTCCATGTCAGCACCTGCGACGTATGGCCGGATGTTGCGTTCGTGGAACGCCGCCGCGACGGTGCTGCCGGGTTTTGCGAATTCGTCACGCAGCTTTTTGCTGACAAGCTCGATAGGAGTGCCTGTAACATCGCTGATCAGCCTCGCCATGAGCGCGGGATCGTCGAGCGGATTGTGCGGGCGAGCCTTCAACGTCATGCGCAAATGAACAGTCAGGGCATACTGGCAGGTGGAATCGGATGAGCGCCAGATTCTATGGAAAAGAAGAATGATTTGACGTAGCGCAGCGCGGAATTCAGCGCAGTCAGCACACGGATGGACCAAATGCGCGGTTCTGCAGACGCTTCTGCCCGAATCCCGGCAGCGACACACTCACAGCCGTATTGATGGTTTTACAGCCGCCCGGTTACGCAGTCAGAATCGATCGAATGACGTTGAGTTCACCCTCAATGTCTGCGGGGTCTTCAACCGACTCGCTCACTACGGCACACAGTTCGCGGTGCAGTCGCCGTTTCATGGTTTGAATGATGCTGTAAACCTGCTGCGGCGTTGTTGCGTTGCTTTCCTGCAATACTTGCTCAATCGGTTTCGGCGCAGTGCCTTGTTTTGCTGGCAGGAGTACGCGCGATTCGAACAATGCCCAATCACCTGCGTGCCCGTTCTCGTAGCATGATGCTTCAAGACGTGCCAGCGCGAGGCTCATGGTGGCGGTGGCCCACTGTCGCTCGAATGCGGCATGTGGGTCATCCTGTTCGCGCGGCTCTAGTGATTCCAGCATCTCAACCGGAACCTGCACACATTTGGGGCGGCTCTGGTGAGCGGCTCCATTTAAACCGGCTCGCCGATCCGCCCGCCCGTGTTCACGGCGGTGCTCATCCACCAGAAACCGCTTCAGTGCGGCTTTAAGATACGATCGAAAACGTCCGCGCTCAGGGTCAGCACGATCAATCAGGACGTTTGATTCCAAGAGTGAAAGGAGAAAGGCCTGCGTCAAATCCGATGCGTCATCGCGATTCTTGCCGCTGCGGCGGATGTAGGCATACACAGGGCTCCAGTATCGCTCCAGCAGGGCTTCGAGGTCCTTGCCGCCATTCCGAGCGCGCACAATCTGCGTCCACGATGTGGTCTGAAAGGCGCTTCGAGTGTGATGGCCCCACTGCATGTGATTCCCGCCACCAAAGAAAAAAATTATCGATCTGCTAGATCGCCTTGATGGTACCGTATGGGGGGGTGAGATCAAAGTGAAATCGCCCAGAGGCCGCTTCTCCGATGCTGACTCATGAAGAAGCCAGTCGGCTGTTTGGTGCGACTCTCCTTAATGAGGAGACAGGCGCGATCCCACCCAACGTCTCAGATGAACCGCCCATTCCGACTGCTATTGCGGGTTATCGGATACGGCGGCTTGTCGCCACAGGCGGGATGGGGGTCGTGTATGAAGCCGAGCAGGACCGTCCAAAGCGGCTGGTCGCCATCAAGGTTCTTCACCCCAATCTTTTCGCGACCAGTCGTTGCTACGACGCTCAGCGGCGGCTGATGTACGAATCCGAAGTTCTCGGCCATCTTCGACATCCGGGTATCGCTCAAGTCTTCGAAGCCGGAACCTACGACATGGGGATGGGCGGCGTGCCGTTCTTCGTCATGGAACTGGTTGAGGATGCCACGCCACTGACGGACTGGGCCAGGTCGCGCAATTTGCGCCTCGAAGAGCGGATCAAACGGTTTATTGAGGTCTGCGATGCGGTGCAGTACGCGCATCAGAAGGGAATCATCCACCGCGACCTTAAACCGGCGAACATCCTTGTCGGTAAAGATCAGTATCCCAAGATCATCGACTTCGGAATCGCCCGCGCCACCGATGCGGACATTACTTTGACAACACTGCAGACGGAGGCAGGCTCGTTCGTTGGCACTGTTCAGTACATGAGTCCTGAACAGTGTGAGGGCAATGCGAGCGATCTGGATATTCGAAGCGATGTGTACTCGCTTGGCGTCGTCCTCTATGAGCTTCTGTGCGGACGCTTGCCGTACGACCTGAAAGGCGCCTCAATCATTGCAGCGACCCGCATGGTGCGCGAAACTGAGCCAACGCCTGCAAGCCAGGTGAATCGGGCGTTCCGAGGCGATCTGGAAACCATTCTGCAGAAGGCTTTGCACAAGAACCGTGAGCGACGGTATCAGTCCGCAGCGGCATTGGCGGATGAACTTCGCCGCTATCTGGCAGGCGAGCCGATTCAGGCCAGGCGTCCCAGTGTGCTCACACACCTCGGCCGCTTTATGCGCAGGCATCCGCTGCTGGTTACAGCGTGCATCTGTATGCTCATGGTGGTGTCAACGTTCCTCATGACCGCACTCACAGTGTACTACCTGCGAAGTCAGCCGGACCGGATTCGGCTCGTGGACAACGAGATGGAGGTCCATCTTCTCGCCTATTCGGGTGAAGTGCTGCGGCGGTGGAGGGGGACACACTACTACCTTTTCGCCGTCGGCCCGATCCATGGACCCGATAGGTCTATTGTCGTGGTAGGCAATCATGTCGGCGAGGGTGCGAACGAATCCAATCTGCTCAGCGCTTTCGATGCCCATGCACGTACAGGGCCACCCCTCTGGACCATGTCGGTCGATGAAAGCGAGTTTCCACAAGAGCTGCTTGACCGGAAATTCACACGCGGCGATTTCTCGATTAACGGTGTCCGTAACATGGATGTCTTTCCTGAGATTCCCGGCAATGAGATTGTCGCTGTTTTTCAAAGGCATCCGTACACACACAGCTGCATTCGAGTGATTGATACTTCCGGGCGCGTGTTGTTTCAGTTCTGGCACGACGGCAACATCAAGGATGTTCTCGCCTTGCCGGATCGCGGCATCCTTGTCTTCACAGCGCTGAACGGCGAAGCCGACTGGGGACATCGAGGCGTCGATGGTGCGCCATCGGCCCATCCAGAAGTGTTGTTCGCAATACGGCCTAAGCTGAATCACATCGGTACTCGCTGGGTGACCATGCACAGACCTGCCGCATATGATGAAGCGATTGAAGTGCTCTGGTACAGAGCCTTCCACCCGGAGTGTGTTAGCTACATTCGTTCCGCAGAATTCGGCACGAGGATCCCGCTCGCAGACCTTCAGCGAGGTCGATTTTCACTTGCGGTTTCGCTGCAGCATCCTCATGTTCGAGAACAGAGGTTTGTCATGTTGGACATCGTGCCGTCACTGAACTGGATCATGGATATACACGGCGATTTCGTCAGCGAGACACCTGTGCGCAGCAACGCCTTCAACCGCTGGAAAGATGCACCGGACCCCGCCTTGTTCAGGCTGATCGACCTGCCCCCCATCCTGCCACGCTATCACGGCATCGTCGGCCCTGGTCTTGAGACACCTGCACGTCGCGACAACTGACGGTCGCAGTGGGCTAACTTCTCGATCACATCATTGTGCGCACGGTTGCTAGATGACCTCGCGCCTGCCGTATCAGTTGCAGAGTCCTGTCAAAGTGCCTGCGGTGGCGATCACGGTCTGTCCCTCAAGTGCTTGCCGCGCGGGAGCGGAATCTGGATCAGGATGTCGTGTTTATGGTGACGTGCGGTGCGAGTTGGGGGCAGTGTTATATCACAGAACGTGGCGAGTTCGTCTGGAGTACACCCGTTGGATGTATTTGCGATGTCGTTGAGCGAAGAACAAGCAGAGAATCGCCGAGCGTTCACGTGTGAGCATGTGAAAATAGGAAAAGATGAGACAATGATGCGGTGACAACTGTATGTCAACGTGAGCGCACGATTGATGACATCACACTCTTGGATGAGCCTCACTTCTTCAATATTTTTATGTTTTACAGATTGACAGCATTCCTGCTCGATTGTAGTTTCAGTGCTTCACCTCGCGGAGGGGGTCGTATTCTCCCGCTGTCGTGAGGGGGTTCTTGTGCAGCGTTGCAGTTGCGGGATGAGGAGAAGATCGCCATGTCTGTTGAGTCGGGATGTTGGGGCTGGTCAGTTTGTTTGCGTGCACTGGTCGTCATCGCGGTAGCGTCTCTGTGTCCGCTCGCGAACGCATCGATCAATCTCACCTTGCAGCCTGTGAATGCGGTTGCTGATGTCGGCGAAGTCGTCGAGGTACGCGTGTATGCAACGTCTGACAGCTCTTCCAATCAACTGCTTTCCGCTGTGCAGATGATTCTTGGCTGGCAGACGCCGTATCTGCAGCTCCTCGGCAATCATCAGATCGGTGCGGTGCCTTTGCTGGTTTCGGGGTTCCCTGTCGGTGATCCGTGGGGTTTGAACGAGTCCAACCCGCCGCAGAACGGCGTCGGCATGTATCAGGCCTTCGCGCCGCTTGGGAATCCGGTTGCAGCAACGCCTTCCGGCACACTGCTGACGACGCTGCGCTTTCTGGCGCTCGCGCCGACCCCGGCGACGCCGGTTGACATTCTTCCATCCGCGGGGAGTCCCCTCGGTCACACGATTGTGTTCGACGGCACGACACCGAATACAAATGTGACGGGTGTGCTTACGGGCACTTCGATCACCATTATTCCCGCTCCAAGCGGGATCATTGCTCTGGTCCTCGGCGGCATGGTTTCTCGTCGCCGGCGCGGCCTTTAGATTGTGGGGGTCGTTGCCGTGTTTCGCGGTTTCGGCCCGACGTTTCAGTGAGGGGTTCCGCTTGCAGGCATGGATGCGGCGGCGGGCCGACAACGCGATCGCGCAGTCACTCGGCAGTCTCGTAGAGCGAGATTCTCTCCGGGTTCTTATCGATCGCATCTCAATGTCCGCATGCTCTCTTCAGCAAACGCTGACGGGATCGATTTGAACATGCCGTGTCAGTGGGGGGTGCTCGAAAGCATCCACAGTTGCCACGGCGGATTTACTGGAGGCAACGCAATGAAGCTCTCTCTTTTCTCGCAAAGCCCTGGGCGGTCGCCTTGGGTGCTTGCGGCAGCCGTGGCTTTCGCCAGTGCTGCAACGGCGACAGCACAAACAACGACAAATCTGACGCTGTATCCCAACTATCCCGGCCTTCAGGGTGCAGGTCCTGTCGGCATTGATGGCGACTCGCCCACTGGTTGGGAGAATGGCTCGTGGCGCGCAAATGTCGCGACCGGCGCAGTATCGCCGAATAACTTCACCAGCATCAATCTCTCGCCGATGGACCTGTTTGGTCGCGATGATGTGCGTGTCGATGAGTTGGCCAGCGTGAGCTATTACACGAAGAAGGCTGGTGCAGCGGGCTCTGTGGATTGGTTCTTCCAGTTCTACACCAAGCCGTATGCAGGCAGCCCGGGCTCGACGTGGTACGGCCACAGAATCAACGCTGAGCCATACTTCTCGCAGTCTCTGAATGCGCCGGCCAATCAGTGGAACCAGTGGCAGACCGACAATGGCCCGGACAATCGTCTGCGGTTCTATGACTCGTCGAACAACTACTTCGGCGGCTACAGCGATCCGTTTCTCGATTCACTTGCGGGTATGACGTACCCAATTCCGGCGTGGAACCTCAACAGCGCGTATAACGATCTCGGCCCTCAGGAGATCATGTACTTCAACCTCGGCCTCGGCACGGCATGGGCCGGCGGCTTCCTCGGCCAGATCGACGGCATTCGCATCGAACTGACGGATGGCTCGGTTGCGTATGTCAATCTTGAGAACTTCCCCGCGCCGGCTATTGCACTGAACGCGGACGCCTCTTGCTACAACGCAGGTGTCGGTGACACGGTTACCGTTGCCATTGATCTGACGGGAAACTCCAACGACGAAATCGTTGGCGGTCAGTTCTTCCTGCAGTATGACAGCAGTGTGCTGAGCTTTGTAAGTGCGGTGCCCGGTGGCGGCGTGTTTGACCTCGAAGTGTACGAGTTCAGCGCAATTCCCGGCCTGCTGGATTACGCAGTCGGCGTGACGGGATTTGGTCCTGGAACGTCCGGCGATGCAACCATGGCCGTGCTGACCTTCACGGCATTGCAGGAAGTGTGTGATGTCGCGAATCTGATCGAGTTCCGCTTCAGCATGCCTCCGACGCGCCTGACGGATAACAACGGATCGCCGATTGACCCTGATCTCGCTGACCTCGGCGCCATCACGATTGATGGAACGAACCCCACGTTCACATTCGTGCCGTCGGGCGTGACGGTCGAATGCGATGATCCAACAGACCCGGCGAATACCGGCGGGTTCGCTACCGCGACCGACAACTGTGACGCCAGCCCGGTTGTAGATTACAGCGACGATGTGGCACCGGGTTCATGCCCGCAGTCATGGACGATCACGCGCACGTGGACCGCAACGGATGCGTGCGGCAACAGTACCTCCCAGAATCAGGTCATCACGGTGGTGGATACGACGGCACCTGTGTTCCTGACGGTTCCGGGCGACATCACGGTGAATGCTGAAGCCGGTTACTGTTCGGCTGATGTGGATGTGTATCAAGCAGAGCTGATGACGTTTGACAGCAACCCGACGCTGTCGCCAACCCAAGCTCCCGGCGTCTGGTACACGGATCGTTACGCACCGTTTGGTTTTGTCAGCGAGTTCTTTGATGGCGACAATCGGCTCAAGCATTCCATTGATGCAAGCGACTGCTCGCCTTGTCGTGGCGGCTCATTCACAGGTGCGTTCTATGACACGCAGGGCCGCAAGTATGACATTGCTGGTACAACCAGCATGAGCATTGAACTGTATGTGCCAGCAGACTGGGCGACAACCGATCGTCGTATGGCTGGTTTCTGGGGCACGGCGTTCAATGCGGGCAACGTCGTTTCGTTGTACCCGATCGTCGAGTTCACCAGCGATGGCAGCAATCCTCGGTTCCGCGTGTGGCCCGCTGACCCCATCGGCGGCGGCTGGGTTGATCTCGGCTTGCCCACTGGCTTTGTCTATGACGAATGGTACACGCTTGAAATCAGCATCAACGGCAATCAGGTGATGTTGTCTGCTGGCGACCTGACTTACACGCTGAGTGCGAACAACAGTGTGGAGATCGGCAACGTCATTCTGCAGGGCCACAACAACACCGCGGGTGTGACCTATGACATCTATTGGGACAATCTCGCTTACGCACAGACCCCAATGGCTGTTGACAATTGCGATGCGGGTCCGGTGATTACGTATGAGCGCAGTGACAACTCGTTGCTCACGCTCAACGATCCGTTCCCGGCGGGTGTTACAACGATCACTTGGACAGCGACCGACGCGTGCGGCAACTTCAGCACGGCGACAACGGATATCACCGTCAACGCCGTCAACGAGTTTGTTGTCGATGTCGAGCTGCTCAACGTCGATGCTGGTCCGTTCACGCGTTGCATCACGTTCCGATTCCAAGGCCCCGGCGGCGCGAACGCAACCGTCAGTGAAACCATGACGTTCACGAACGGGCTTGCCAGTGCGACGATTCTGGTGCCTTGCGGCAACTACACCTGCGTCGATGCACGTGATACGCTGCATACGCTGGCAACATCGCAGACGCTTGTGGTCAGCGGAATGCAGTACACCGCAGACTTCACCGGCGCGTTCGGTCTCGAAGGTGGCAACCTCAACGACGATGCCTATATCGACATTCTCGACTTCGGCATCTATGTCGGCCAGTTCAATGCCAACTACGGCACGGCTGACACGACGTGCAGCACGACGGCCCCGCACGCTGACATCAGTGGTGATGGCTTCGTAACGGCTGCGGACTTCTCCTTCATTGCCAACAACTTCCTCCAGTTCTCGGATGTCTGCCCCGTGCAGACGATGCTTGGCGGCTTGGTGACACGACCTGGCGCGACGTTCAGCGGCGCTGCCAATGCAGGAGGACGCGTCGCAGGTCCGGTGACGCGCATCTCCGTGCGTCAGCTGCAGATGCAAGGTCTTGGCAACTTGGCCATCGCCGACCTCAACGGCGACGGCTGGCTCGATGAGTTCGACGTCATCGCATTCCTCAACGGAGCGCGACCGTAACGGCTCAACAACCATGCGGAGGTGCGGCCTTAACCGGTCGCACTTCCTTTCTCTTTGTTCGCACTTTCCTGTTCACGCACGAGATTTCGACCATGCGCATGACTCACCACATCTGCTTCGCGACACTTGCAGTTTTTCTCTGCCTCGGCCACGCCGTCGCAAGTGAAGGAAAAGTGCAGCCGGGCAATGCTGGCTCCACAGTGTTTATACCCGGTGGCGCGCTGTCGGGCAGCACGCTCGGGCCGGGCGCCGGCGTTTACATGACAGGCTTTGAGCCGTCACAGGGCTTCGCGCCGGGTTTCGTTCATGGTCAGGCAGGCTGGGTTACCTTCGGCGGACCTGGTTCAAGTTCGCTCCAGCCGCGCATCTCAGCGTTAAATCCCATTCATGGCATGCAGAGCCTGCGAGCTGCGCACGATCAACTCGTGATACCGAGTGCGCTCATTGGCGCATTCAGCCCGAATGTCGGTCCGGTGCCGGTCGGGCCGACACAGTTCTCAGTTGATGTTGCGATTCATGACGGCGGCGGTTCGTCAGTGAACGCAGACTACTACGTCGTTCCACAATCGCCGGGATATGGCCTTGTAGCAACCCGCGTGGCGTTCAGTTACGTCGGCTTCATTTATGTTCTGGATGATCTCGCCGGCACGCCGACCTGGGTGAATACCGGAACGCAGTGGGCACTGAACGTACCGGTCAATCTCACCATCATGATTGACCCCGGCGCTGACACAATCGACTACTACTACGGCGGTCAGCACATCTACAGTAGCGTCGGCGGAGTGTACGCCGCACCGGTTGTCGAGGAAGCAGTTTTGTACTCCGACAACTTCCACTTGCTCGACTACGCCGATTTCGACAACCTCTATTTTGGGCCGCCACAAGACACGCTGGCGCTTGAACCTGAGCAAGGCTGCGTGACGACAGGAGAACTTGTCGTTCTTGTCAACCTGACGAACCCAACGCAGTTCATTGTCGGTGGGCAGTTTTTCCTTGAGTACGACAATACGGTCCTCGATTTCGTCAGCATTGAGCCAGCAGGCATGAGCGATCTGCTCAACCCGTTCAGCCTTGAGGTCTATGCAAACGTTGATGAAACGGCTGGCACGATCGACTATGCGGTTGGCGTTGAGGGCGGCGGGCCGGGGACGAACGCGCCTGCGACCATGGCGATCATTCGGTTTAATGCTCCTGCGGATATCTGTGAGGCGTGGGGATTGGTCAAGTTCCGACTGCACTATCCACCAACGCGCGTCACGAAC
This sequence comes from Phycisphaerales bacterium, assembly GCA_035443885.1. Classification (GTDB taxonomy): domain Bacteria; phylum Planctomycetota; class Phycisphaerae; order Phycisphaerales; family SM1A02; genus DAOMNO01. Next base: position 256,498 of record DAOMNO010000001.1, on the reverse strand, counting down.
ATTGCCGGCGCGCCGTTGACGACGCTGACAGTGGACCTCGGTCAAGTCGTGCTTGATTCAACGCCTCCGGTCATCAGTCCGCCAGCGGATGTGACGATTGAATGCGATCAACCTACTGCGCCAGGCGGCAGCGGCCCGCCTGCAGCCACGGCTGCAGATAATTGTGGCGCGCCTTCCTTGGCCTATGCAGATACGGTTTTTGCAGGCCCATGTGAATACTCCTACACCATCTCGCGCGTGTGGACCGCCACCGATTCGTGCGGCCTGACGGACACTCACACGCAAATCATCACCGTTGAGGATTCAACCCCTCCTGTCATCAGCGGCATGCCAAGCAATATCACGGTGTATGCGGAAGCGGGCTTCTGCAGCGCGGTTGTTTCGTGGATTGAGCCGACTGCTGTTGATAACTGCGGTGATGTGTTCATTAGTTCCACGCATCAGCCCGGCGACGTCTTTCCGGCCGGCGCAACAACCGTAACGTACACGTTCGCTGATGATTGTGGCAATGAAGTGCAGGCGGACTTCACTGTTACCGTGCTCGGTGTGAGTGAAATGGCGGTTGATGTTGAGCTGCTTCAGGTTTTTGTGAACGTCACGCGATGCATCACGTTCACCTTTGAAACGAGCGGTGGTCCCGTAACGGTCAGTACGGAGATCGCATTCACATCGACGCCGCCGGATTCCGCCATTGGCAGCGCGGTCATTCTTGTGCCGTGTGAGTTCTCGTGCATGACTGCACGCGATGTGCTTCATACGCTCGCGCGACAGCATGATCCGGTTGTCAGCGGGACGGAATATGTGGCATCCTTCACCGGAAGCGGTAGCGGGGGGAAGGGATTGATCGGCGGCAATCTCAATGATGATGAATACATCGACGTACTCGACTTCGGCGTGTTCATCTCGCAATACAACGTCAACTATGGCACGGGCAATACAACATGCGCCACGCCTTACCCGCATGGTGACATCAGCGGTGATGGCCTCGTTACCGCTGCGGATTTCACTTTCATTCAGCTCAACTTCCTGACGTTCTCAGAGGTGTGTCCCGCAAGGGCGCTCCTGCTCGGTCACGCACGCGATCGAACGAAGACGCTGTTCGCTTCGCGCCGTGGTCCGGTGACATCCATCACCGTAGCGGAACTGCATCGCCTTGGCCTTGGCGCGTTGGCGATTGCCGATTTGAACGGCGACCAAATGCTTGACGCGCAGGACATTGCTGCATTCCTCAGTGGGTCGCACCCATGAGAACACCAGCCCTTCGTACGCATCGCTGAGGCAAGATAAACGTGCCATCGATCTTTTAGGAGAGAACCTGTGAAGACCTGGATCGCCCTCTCATTGTTGACCGCCTGTATGGCTGCCTCCGCAGCAGCTGACCCGGTCCTTCTTTTGAAGCCTGCTCCAGGTTCGGAGTTCGCGAACGTGGGCGACTTCGTCGTCATTCAAGTTCACATGCGCGACCTCGACAAGACGCTTGCAGCGGGCTTTCAGGGCTTCCTGCGTTTCGATTCGCAAAGACTTGCGTTTGTGAGCGGAAGCTACACATCGACGCCGTTTGGGCTGGCGATCATTTCGCCGATTCGTGCTGACGGCGAGCACATCGATATTGCTTCGGGCATCAATCCATTTATCGGTCAACTGCCGACATCGAACGATTCGCTGTTGGCATCATTGACATTCCAGTCGCTTGCCAACGGATGTGTTACCTCGGTGGTGTTCAGGCCGCACAATCCGCCGAGTCGCATTACCGATCCTGATGGCAACGATGTGCCCGATGTCATGCTCATTGGCCTTGCTGAGGATCAGCCATCGCCTGACTTCAACGAGTCTGGCACCGTTGATGTGCTCGATCTCCTGTACCTGCTTGGGAACTGGGGCGTATGTCCGATGCGAGGTGCGTGTGCTGCAGACCTCAACTGTGATGGAACGGTTGATGTGCTTGATCTGCTCATCCTGCTCGGTGCCTGGGGACCGTATCCCTAAACCGCCTCGGACTGAGGCTCGTGGCCGCATCCATGAAGTCTCCCCCTCAGACTGATCCAGATTCAGAGTGGTACTCTGGAGTGGATCAGTTTGAGGGGGAAAGGTGTGTACCTTCTGCAACCAACTGATGCGCCTTATGCGAGTTTCGGCGATGCGGTCTGATGGCGCGACGCGGAATCCGGCGCAACAAGCGCACAAAAACCAGCGCAGGAAATGAGGGACAAAAAGTGTGCGGATGTGCAGTAGCCCAGAGAGACAGGGGCTTGCAGCACTTCGCGCGAACCCGCGCTCCTGTGCACAAGCGAGGAAATGCCGATAGGTGGACTCGAACCACCGACCTGAGGTTTATGAATCCTCCGCTCTAACCAGCTGAGCTATATCGGCTGAATCGTGGCAGTGTACGCCATGGCCCCGCGCGGTCAAGCCGCACGGGGCTGTGGCGAGTCACATTCGTTCAGTCACCGCAAAAAGCGGCGGGAAAAGATCACCGAGCTTCGCGACGCTCGATTGTGCCGTCATCGAAGGCAACGTACAGAAGGCTGCCAACCGAGGTGATACCGACGCAGCGGCGTGCAGCTTGCGGGCGCACAGGGCGCTCGCCATCCGGGCGGTCAACCTGCGGACGAGTGGGACGGTCGCCATCGGTGGGACGCTGCGGCCGGTCCTGCGCCCAGCTCGGGCTGGCAGACACGACGATCAGGTTGCCTGCAAGCAGCGCAGCAATGATGGTGAGCAGCACGACGATACTCTTGTTGTTCTTCATGATTCAATCTCCATTTCTTGAAAAAGAGGACCAGATCAGCGTAGCAGCCGCATTGGATCAAAGCGACTCACTTTGCACAATCAGCAAAACGCCGTTTATGGTCGCTTGCCAGCAGCGGCAGGCATGGCATGCTTCGGCGCAAGCCATCGGGCCACCTCGTCTGTCAGATTACGTCCTTGTTCTGTTCGGGCGATGGACGCTGCGACCAAGCCCATGAACATGGGTTGAGGCGAGAGCGGTCGGCTGGTCAGTTCAGGGTGGAACTGCGCTCCGATGAAATATGGATGTACATCTGTCGGCAGTTCCACCACCTGCATGATCGGCTGCTCAGGATGGCGACCAGAAAAACGCAAACCCGCAGCAGTCAATTGATCGATGAACGCAGGCTCGACCTCATAGCGATGGCGGAAACGTTCACGCACCGCATGTTGGCCGCCGAAGAGGAAACTGGCCAGCGACTCCGGCTCGATAAGCACATCCTGAGCGCCGAGTCGCATGGTTCCGCCGAGACCTTCAATTTTCTTCTGTTCCGGCAGTTCAGCGATGACCGGCGCGGATGTTTCCGGGTTGAACTCCGTGGAGTGGGCGTCTGCAAGGTTGAGTACGTTGCGAGCGTATTCAATGACAGCGACCTGAAATCCGAGGCAGATGCCAAGGTATGGGATGCCGTGCGTTCGCACGAACTCAACGCAGGCGATCTTGCCTTCCACGCCGCGCTCGCCGAATCCACCGGGCACGATCACGCCATCCACTGCCCCGTTGCCGAGCGTCTTGGCGACGTTGTCCCGTGTGATTTCTGATGTGTCGAGCCACTTCAGCTCAACATGCGCGGAAAGCTGCGTGGAAGCGTGTTCGATGGCTTTGTCAATGGATGCGTAGGCGTCACGAAGCGATGCGTACTTGCCCAGCACGCCGATGGTGATGTGGTATTTTCTTGGTGCGGTGATTCTTGCTGCAAAATCGTTCCATCGTCTGCGCGCTTCATCTTCGTGTGCGAAGTTGACCTTGCCGTGCAGGTTCAAAATCGACAGAACTTCTCTATCAAGCCCCTCAGCGCGCATCGCTTCTGGAATCGTGTAGATCGATTCGCGGTCATGTAGTGAGAACACACGGTTGATCGGCACGTTGGAGAACATCGCGACTTTCTGCATCACGGTGTCTGTTACGCGCTGGTGTGCGCGACAGGCGAGGATGTGCGGCTGAATGCCAGCTTCCATCAATCGCTTGATGCCAAGTTGTGCGGCTTTGGATTTTTGCTCGCCGAGAATTTCCGGCTCAATGATGTACGTCAGGGCGACGAAGCATGTCGAATGCGGTCCTTCTTCGAAGGCGAGTTCCCGAAGGGCTTCAATGTAGAAGCCGTTTTCGTAATCGCCTACGGTGCCGCCGACTTCAATGAAGACAACATCGGCTGGTCCGCCGTCTGTGCCGCCAGTCATCGCCAGCTTGCGGATGCGATACTTCACCTCACCCGTTACATGCGGGATCATCTGCACATCGCGGCCGAGATAGGCGCCACGGCGTTCGCGTTCGAGAATTTCGGTGTAAATCTGCCCGCTTGTGGCGAAGTTCTGCCGAGACAGGTTCTGATCGAGCATTCGCTCGTACGTGCCAAGGTCCATGTCGCACTCGGTGCCGTCGTCGAGCACGAATACTTCGCCGTGTCGGTACGGGTTGAGTGTGCCAGAGTCGATGTTGAGGTAGCCTTCGAGTTTGATGGGCGCGACCGACAGGCCTTTGTCCTTCATCAGCTTCGCAAGCGAGGAAGAGAAGATTCCCTTGCCAAGCCCGCTCATCACCGTACCGAGCACAACGACATAGCTGTGGCGACCTTTCTGGTAGCCCTTTGGCATGGGCGAGAAGAACTCGGTCGCTTCGCCCGGCATGTCAGACTTGCCGAACCTGCTCAGGAAGCTGGGGTTTCGTGTATCCGCTGCGGGCGGTTCGCGGTCAGTTCGCCTTGCGGAGCGACCGCCAGCCATCGAAGACCTCGAAAAATCAAGATCAATGTCGATATCGGCGAGAGCTGGCTTGATCGAGTGGGGCATTATTGATCTTACCACGCCGTAACAAGGCTGCAAGACGCAAGGCCTTCTTGAGGCAGTCGTTGGACGAGAGACGAGAGAGGGGGGACCAAAAAATTGCAAAGTCGTCGGCTAATCCAATCGCCAAGGCCAGTAATCCATTCCGGCAATTGAAAGCCATGGCCTATTTGCGGGCTTGGCAACCATTTTTTCAACCGCAGGAGGCAACCATGAACAGGTGGACGACAGCGATGGCCGTATTGGCGGTGGCGATTCTGGTCAGTGTGCTGGCAGCATATACGCCAGCCAAGTTGGATGGCGTGGAAAACAAGGCGGACGATACCAGCTTCAACTACTGGGGTGAGTTGATGTTTCAGGATGAACCATTCACCGGCGAGATCGCCGTTGACTTCGTTCTGTTCGGGTCGCCAGAGGGGGTTGACCAGATCGGCCCTCGACTGACCATTGATGACCTTCGAGTGGTTGAAGGTCTCTTTATGGTCAGCTTGGACTTTCAGACCCCGGTTGCTGGGCGGGGAGCGAAGGACATGTGGCTTGAGATTGTGATTGAGGGCATTCCACTTAGACCGCGACAACTTCTCAGCAGTGCTGTGGTTCAGGAATTCATCCACGAGGAGTTCGACCACGGAGATGTGGACGAGGAGATGGACGACGCCAACGCAGGTGATGAGGCCGATGGTACTGTGCGGCAGACGTTGACCCCACGGCCTGCACGGTCAGTACGGCCTGACAGCCGCAGCCCCGGAACCGGCGACAATGTCGGTGGCCATGAGGGCGCTCCCGGCCTGAACCCGCACGGCGGTTATTACATGCCAGCATCCACTCAGGGCGGCTTTGGTTCACCGAACTGCTGGACATGCAACAACGGGCGCATTTGGACGACATCGGATCGAGTCGGTCTCGGCCTCAACAACCCGCAGTATCAGCTTCACATTCGCCGCGGCAATGCCAATCGCGTTTTGCACGTTGAGAATCCGAATACGGCTGGAACCGCGCGCGCTGCGTACTTCGAGACCCGAAGCACTGCGGGAACTGCTGTCGAGGTGAAAGCAATGGCAGGTTCAGGCTCTACGCGGGCTGTGCACGCGCTCAACTCGTCACCTGCTGGCACAGCAGTGTATGGCCATGCCACAGCGGGCACGGGTACGAGCAGAGGCGTCTGGGGCCGCACCAACAGCGCAAACGGCTACGCGGGCTGGTTTGAAGGCGGGCGTAATTATTTCTCAGGTAATGTCGGCATCGGTACTTCAAATCCAGTGGACAAACTGCATGTTGTCGGCACGACGCGCACAAACGTGCTTCGCATCATGGGTGGCTCCGATCTGTCCGAGCGTTTTGACGTTGCCGATCTTGATGATGCAGAACCGATGCCGGGCATGGTGGTTTGCATCGATCCAGCGAACCCCGGCAAACTCGTGCCCAGCACGCGTGCCTACGACCGTACGGTCGCGGGGATCATCAGCGGTGCGAACGGCATCAACAGTGGCATGGAGATGGGGCAAGAGGGGACGGAAGCAGATGGCCAGTACCCAGTTGCGCTGACCGGGCGCGTGTATGTGCTGGCAGATGCTTTCGCCGGTGCGATTGAGCCGGGCGATCTTCTGACGACATCAGATATGCCGGGCCACGCCATGAAGGCTATCGATCGTGATCGCCGTGATGGCGCGATCATCGGAAAGGCCATGACGCGACTCGCTGAAGGCGAACGTGGGATGGTGCTGGTGCTTGTTTCATTGCAGTAAGTGAATGCATTGATGACACGAACCATCCATGAGGAGTGCAAGATATGCTATTCACATTCAAATCGAAACATCGTGTCGGGTTGCTTCAGCTCGTGCTGATGCTGATGGTGCTCGTCGGTTTGACGACGAGTGCATCCGCGCAGCGCGTTGTACCGGAAGTGATTGCTTTCGATCAGGAAACGCGCGAGTACTGGCGGCAGGTGTTCGACAATCCAAAGCATATGAGGCCCAAGTCATTTTTTCGCGAAATAGGTCAGCAGGCACCCCATGATCCCGGTCGCATTTATGTTCAGTTTCGACCTGAGGCCAATGCCGTGGATGTGACGATCGCCAATCTGCGTGCCGGTGTATATAACATCAGGTGGCAGTCTAATGTGATTCCCGGATTGATCAAAGTAGAAGTGGCGCCTGGCCGCGAACTGGAGGCTATTCACGCATATCTTGATGATGAGCGTGTCGTATATGCTGAGCCGGATTATGCAGCAGAGCCAGCTTCTTTGTATCCCAATGATCCATTTCTTGGACTTCTCTGGGGTATGCAAAATGCGCGAGCGCCGCAAGCGTGGCAGTACTACACCGGCAGCCCGAACAAATCGATCGCAGTGATTGATACCGGTATTGTTACGAGTCACCCAGACCTTGTGCAGAACTATGTTGGCGGATGGAATTTTGGAACTAATACGCCTGACCCCAGCGATGAAGCCGGGCCTCAACAATGCCCTTCTGGATGGCACGGGACACATGTCGCGGGGACCATTGCAGGGCGAGGAAATAATGGGATCGGTGTCGCAGGAGTCATGTGGGACGCTGCTATCGTGGCCATGAAAGTCGGAGGCTCCATGCCTCAATGCTTCTTTCACGGAATGCCAGAAGCGCTGCTGATGGCGCTCGACAACAATATCCGTGTCTCAAATAACAGTTGGGGCGGTCCCCAGTACCAGCAAACAATGTATAACGCGATTTTAGCCGGGCAGGCTCAGGATAAAAATCACGTGTTTGTTGTGGCGGCGCACAATCATGGCATGAACATTGATGTGCAACACATCTATCCAGCGTCCTATGATTTGGACAACATCATTTCAGTGGCATCAATTAATCACAATGATCAGCTTTCATCATTTTCTAACTATGGCATTGTTTCGGTTGATCTCGCGGCACCGGGCGGCTTTGGGCAGGGGCCACAGGAGTTCAATATACTGAGTACCGTCGGTCCGGGTCATAATTATGACTTCAAGCCTGGCACTTCGATGGCGTGCCCCCATGTAGCCGGTGCGGTAGCGATGGTTCAATCGCTCTACAACGAGCAGCTGTCATGGACTGTTGTGAAGGCAAAGATACTAGAATCATCGCGTCCGTTGCAGTCCTTGCAGGGAAAGACGTTGACCGGCGGAACGCTCGATATTGCCGCGGCGATCAGAGTCTATGTCAATCTCCTGGGAAATCCTGCAGAGGGGATCGGCAGTTATCGACAACCGTTCCGAACATTGGACGCCGCATTTGCAAGTGCGCAATTGTGGCCCCAGGCTCCGGTAGCCTTCTTCCCCGGCACTTCAAACTTTACGGGCGATCTGAATCAGCCCATCATCATGACCAGCGTTGGTGGTGAGGTACTCTTCGGCGTACAGGCGGGTGCCATACCGCCTGCGAGTTGTGTGGGTTTCTGTGGCGGCAGCCCGGCACAACAGTGCTGGTGCGATGAGGGCTGCTGCTTGTTTGCAGATTGCTGCGCCAACAAACATGCGACATGCGGCGGATGCAATCCAAACGGTGGCGGTGGCAATCCGAACAGTTGTGCTGGTAACTGTGGAAACCAAGCTGCTGGCGGCTGCTGGTGCGATGCTGAGTGCCATGCTCAAGGTGATTGCTGCCCAGATTCATGTGCTGCGTGTCCGCAATTGCCGCATTGTGGTGGCGGCGGCAATCCGAACAGTTGCGTCGGTCACTGCGGCAATCAAGCACCGGGTGAATGTTGGTGCGATAACGAATGTTGTCAGTGGGGCGATTGCTGCGCTGACAAGGTTGCCGTGTGTGGCCCGTGCTAGCAGCTCGTAGTGTCCATATGTGTTGACTCACGCTCTCTTGTAGAGGATTCCAATCATGCTTCGCAACATTACGGCCACACTCATTCTTGTTCTCGCGTGTGCGGGGTTAGCGATGCTCGCACCGTCAGGTCATGCTGTTCCTTCAGCGTCAGTCGAGGATTCACCATTCACGATCAAAGCGGCGGTTGATCCGCATCCGAACGTCGCTTCAGGATGGGGATTTCAGTTGATCGGCACGGTGTCGTTGCCGGACGGAACGCGCCTGCCTCGCTTCGTCGTGCAGCAGGCGGTGCCGATTGAAATCGAAAACGGTCTCGAACACGACAGCACAACCTGGGATGGCACGCTCTCGCAGGCGAGCGGTATGAGTTCATACTCCATCGCAGGTTACATTGTGCCATCATCCAACGAGTTGTTTGATACCGATCGTTCGGGCGATCTCAACAATGACGGCAAGACCGATGTTCTCGACTTCCTGATGATGCTCAATCGTGTCGGCCAGGTGCTTCATGAATCGGCGTTGGAATCCGATTCGGCAGACCTTGATGGTGACGGGATCATCAGTACGTCGGACCTGCTTCTCCTCTTGGGCTCCTTTGGGGGATAACCCTGTCTGCTTGGTCTCTTTCTCCTGTGTGGGGGGAATGTTTACGCAAACCCGCTCTGTGGAGCGACCGTTCGGTCGCATCTGCAGTGCGGGTTTGCGGTAAAGTTCCGATCAATCTGTCCTGCTTCGATCGCGGACATTGATCGGAGAACTTCGCCGTGTCATTCTTTACGCTCTTCCGTCGTCTTCTCATCGTCGCGGTTGCCTTTAGTCTTGTTGCTGCGGCAGCGGCATCGGGTGGCGATCGGGCGGGTATTTATCGCTTGCTTGAACAGTCGTGCAGTCACTCGCATGGGTGTCTGCATGGCAAACTGGCGCGAGCCGCGTGGCGCGCAGATGATGCCGCTTGGGATAAGGCCACCGGGCGCGATCTGCGGAACTACCCGCCGGATCGCATCGTTGACTATCTGCATATGACGTTGTGGATGCGATTCGAGTGCATCAATGATCGGAAGTTCACTGCAAGACAGTTGCTTCGCTTTACGCCAATCGGCACGCCGACTGCAGCGGTCAATCTCAATGCGGTTGCGCTGGATATCCAAACGGTTCGTATGAACGGCCGCGATATAGAATACGCCTACGACGAAACCATTCTCACTGTCCGATTCGATCCGCCGCTTCCGGTGGGTGAGGAATATGAGCTGGAGTTCACATACGTGTGTTCGCAGCCGTGGGAAGGGTTGTATTTCACACCTTCATGTGAAAGCGCGCCGCACTACACGGCGGAAGTTCATTCGCAGGGGCAAAGCGAAACCAATCGTCACTGGTTCATCGCGCACGACTTTCCGAACGACATGTTGACGACGGAACTGATTGTCGATGTGCCACAGGAGTTTCAGGTATCGAGCAACGGTCGGCTGATGGGCCAGCAGCTTCAGCCGGATGGACTTATGCGGTGGCATTGGCTCCAGAACAAACCGCACGTGAGCTACTTGGTAACGCTGGTCATCGGGCAGTTCGACATCGTGCATCTGCCGCACTCGCGCGTCTCCATGAAAGTGTGGGCACCGTTGGGTACCGGACATCTCGTTGAGCAGACCTACGGCAACACCGGCGCGATGCTGGACCTCTTCGAGCGTCGTTTCGGGATTAGGTACCCGTGGGACCGCTATGACCAACTTATCGTCAAGAATTTTATGGCCGGTGGTATGGAAAACACCGCGGCGACCACGATGTATCCCACGGCGATCTTTGACGAAACAGCATTACTCGATCGTGATCTTGATGATCTCATCGCTCACGAGTTGGCCCACCAGTGGACCGGCAATCTCTTTACATGCAAGAGCTGGGAGCACATCTGGCTCAATGAAGGATGGGCGACATTCTCGGAATCGCTGTGGGCTGAGGAGCGCGAAGGGGAAGACGGCTATCTCGACTCTATACGGAATGAGTTTCGCATCGCGGAGTTCGACAAGACCTCGGGCGATCTGCCGATGGTGTCACCCATCTATGCTGAAGCAGACGATGTGTTTGGCCGTATCGCCAATCCCTATCCTAAAGGCGCTTCCATCATTCACATGCTGCGCATGATGCTGGGCGAGGACGCATTCTGGAGTGGCGCGCAACTGTATATGAGCCGCCATGTTCACCAAGTCGTTGAGACCAGCGACTTTCGTTACGCGATGGAAGAGGCATCTGGACGTGGTCTTGAGTGGTTCTTCGAGCAATGGTGCTATCGCCCCGGGGCACCAGAGCTGGAGATCAACGTGCAATATGACGGCGCAGCAAGGGAATTGGTGATCGCTGTGGAGCAGACGCAGCAGATTGATGCTCGCACGCCGGCGTTTCGTTTCAATTTGCCTGTACATGTGAAGTTGGGTGACGACTGGCACGCCTTCACGATCGATGTACGTGAGCGATCTGTGCGCTTTACGCGGGCCATTGACCGGACGCCGCAGGTTGTTGCGGTCGATCCTTTTCTGCATGTGCTCAAAACAGTCAAGGAGACGAAGCCGCTCCCGATGTGGGTAGCGCAGCTTGAGCATGGGCCAACAATCGTCGCCAGGCACCATGCGATTGCAGGGATCGGGAAGCACGACTCCCCTGAAAACATCGCGCGTCTGTTGGCCGTTGCCGCGAATGATTCAACACGGCATACGCTGCGCAACACGGCGGTGACGGCTTTGGCCGGGCTTGCGTCGCCTGAAGCGCGTCAGGCGTTGGTCAACATGCTTGAAGCGGGCGTCGCAGAAGCGAAAGTTCGATCGCATCTTGTCCGCGCTCTGCATGAAGAGAAAGGCGATACGTTTCTGGACCGCCTTGCAGTGATCGCTTCAACAGACCCGAGCTACGCGACGCGCGTTGCAGCGATTCACGGCCTGATGCGTCACAAGTCGAAGCGACACGCAGACACCATTGCAGAGCTGGTGCATTTTCGCAGTCAGCATGAGGAAGTTCGATCTGCGGCCCTGGTCGCACTCGTCAACATGGACGACCCGCGCGGCCTTGAACTGGCGATTCAATATGCAGCCTATGGCAATCCGGATCGGGCGAGGATCACCGCAGTGCAATCCGTCGGCAACCTTTGGAAGCATGATCCAGATCGGGCCGTGGGGTTTCTCCTGCCGCTGCTCCACGACCCGGAGCGGGGGACTGCCCACGCAGCGGGTCTCGCGCTGGCTCGAATCGGTGACCCACGGGCTATCCCGCCGATGCGGGCACTGGCGGAGACGCATCGCGATCCATCCACCCGCAGGGCTGCTGCGGCTTGGGTGGAGATCATTGCCAAGCCCGGCAGGCACAAGACCGAATCAGCCCCCAAAATTGATGCTGAAAACGATGAGTAAGAGTCATTTTCAGCAGCGATGGCCTTTCTGTGGGGGTACCGGTAGCTCCGTGGGGCTTTCGCCCTGCCGGAGACCAAGGGTTTGATTTCCTGCGAGAAGTCGCCATAATGCCCGATTCAGTTTTTTACCGAGGATCAGATCACCGTGCCCAACTCACCCTCAGCCAAGAAGCGAGTTCGTCAAAACGCCAAGCGCCGTTCGCTGAACCTGTGGCGGAAGCGTCGCATTAAGGATCAGACCAAGTCTTTCCTTGAAGCCGTGCATAGCCAGAATGTCGAGACGGCAGAGACCGAGTTCCGCAAGATGTGCGGCCTGCTTGATCGCATTGCCTGCACTAGCACGCTGCATCGCAACACCGCGGCGCGGCGGAAGAGCCGGCTTTCACGCCATCTGAACGAGTTGAAGAAGAAGGTCAAGGGATAACGGCTCTTGAAGCCGGTGGCGGGGGGAGGTTGTTTCAAACAGGCGACGCCAAGGCACTTGGCGTCGTTTCTTTTTGGGCCGGTTCGGGGTCATCGTGCCGATCTGGGTCTGATGTTGTTTGGCGATTGTCGAGCGGCCATTCCGCGTCCCAGATTCTGAAGCACGGCCAATGAGCGCATCGAAGTCAAGACGCATGGATCGCCGCCCACTGCCGAGGCGAGACGACCGACTCTTCGGTCGCGGCGGATACTGGGATGTGTCGAAGCGACCGCTTCAGATTCTGGTTTTTCTATTGCCGCTGATCATTGCATATGAACTTGGCCTTGCGCTGCTCTTGCGCACAGATGCGGGGGTGCTGACCAACGCGGCCCATCTCAGATTGATCGAGTTCTTCGAAGCGTTCGGCATCGGTGCGACGCGCGGGCTGTACCTCGGTGGGATCGTCATCGTCGTCGTGCTTCTGGCGTGGCATGTGCTGACGCGCGAACCGTGGCGCGTCAGTTGGCGCGCTGCTGGCTTGATGGCGATTGAGTCTATGGTGCTTGTGATGCCGCTCATTGTTGTTGGCCAGTTCATCGTGCGCTTTGCTGGGGCGGGTGAGGCGGCTCCCGATGTGGATCACGCCACGATGGCGGCCATGTTCCCCGCCACAGCGTTGGCCGGCTCGGCGCAACAGGTTTCCGATTTGGATGTATGGTCGCGATTGGCCATCAGTGTCGGCGCGGGCTTGTATGAGGAACTGGTGTTTCGCATGTTGCTCATCGCCATGCTGCACACGCTGCTGGTCGATGTTGTCAAGGCGTCGTCAGGGTTGAGCGCGGTGATCGCGATCGCTGTTTCCGCAGCGGCGTTTGCGTACTACCACCCATTGGCGTCCGCCAGCACCGGCATGTTCATCCCCATGGTGCTGTTCTACTTCATCGCAGGCGCGTACTTTGGGGCCATCTACTTCGTGCGCGGGTTCGGCATCGTGGTGGCGGTCCACGCGCTCTACAACATCGTGATGGTAACGCTGGCGGGTTAGCCGACCCGCATTTTCACGCTGTAGGGATGGCTTCCCATTCGGAAAAAAGCCTGTTTCCGTCATTTCGGTCTGGACGCGCGTTGAACGTTCAGTATCATCGGGGGCTGTGGGTTCGATGGGGGGCGTTGCAATCTCTCAACCATGGAGGTGAAAAAAATGATTGGAAACCGTCAGATGTTGAAACTGACCGGCGCCGCTATTGCCGCGCTGGCGATTCCTGCCCTGCATGCAGGCGAGCCTGATTTCACGATCAGTACCGCGCTCAAGCAGGGGCAGGTGATCAAGGGTGTGGGCACTGTTGGCACGCCGAGCGATGTGAACGTCAATAACAGTGGATTCTGGATTGCCACCGCACCGCTGACCAGCCCGACCGGCGGCGCGATTATTACACGCGATGGAGTTGGCATGAAGGTCGGCGATGTGCTCGGCGGCCTGTACACGGTCTCCAGCCTGACGAACGCATATAAGGGGCTGAACAACCTGGGCAACATCGCGCATCGTCCGAGTTTTTCAGGTTCACCCAACTCCGGTCTGGTCCTGAATCAGATCCCGCTCATTCTTCAGAATCAGATTTCCGTCGCGGAAGCCTTCAGCGAGAATACCCCGTACATCGGTTTCTTCCGCGCCCGGATCGACGACAGCAATCGCATGTTCCTCGTTGCGACCGTCAACGATTCCGAACTCACGGGCACGGTGCATCGCGCGCTGGTGTGGGTTGAGTATGACGAGAAGACCGAAACGATCACCGAGAATGTTCTTGCCAAGCGGTACGATCAGCTTCCCGGTCAGCCGAAGGGCGTGATCGCCAATGAGTTCGGCACCGGCTCTGAGCGGTTCGATATCAATAACAATGGCGACGCGATTTATACCGTCAGCTTCACTGGTGGCGATACTGCGACCAACGCAGCAATCTACGTCAACCATCAGCTTGTAGCGCAAAAGGGGCAGTCCGGTCCGCTCAAGGACGCCGTGTACAACCTTACGGATTCTGCCGCAACGCGCGTTGCAATCAACAACAACGGGGACTACGTCTTCATGACGGGTCTCTCCGGCGGGCCGACCGATACCAATCAGGTCATCATGCGCAACACGCTGAGCGGCTCTGCTGCGGGCAGCGTGGATCAGGTTGTGATTCGCAAGGGTGACCCCGCACCCGGCATCGAAGGTCGAACCATCATCAGCTTCGGTACCGGTGTGCCGCCGCAGATTACTGATGCGGGTGATGTGATCTGGTACGGCCAGCTCAGCGGCGACACCGCCACGAATCAGGCTCTCTTCATCAACGACCGTGTCATCATGCAGAAAGGCGTGACGGTTGTCGATGGCGATCTGGTAACGACCGTGTGCGGCTCGACAACAACCAGCAACGGAATCGGCGATACGCTTGCCGCGAGCGACAACGGCAAGTACATCGTGGTGCGTGCGGTGTTCAATAACAATACGAATCAAAGCTCTGTGCTTCTCGTCGAGTTTGAAGACGCCGAGCCGAAGTGTGCTGGCCCTGCCGACCTCAACTGTGACGGCTCTGTCGATGTGCTCGACCTGCTCATTCTTCTCGGCGCTTGGGGTGATTGCCCGGCTGCAGCTGGCGGTTGCCCTGCCGATCTCAACAACAGCGGTACCGTGGATGTGCAGGACCTGCTCATCCTGCTCGGCTCATGGGGATAATCCTTTGCAGGGCAGTGCCCTGAGGAATGGAAAGGGATCGGGTTCTACCGTCGCGGCGTGGACCTGATCCGAATCGCCAATCAGCGGCGAGTGCACGGGCGTAAAACCCCTCTGCCTCGCCGCTTTGGCGTTTGATGGGTCGATGCAACCTTGGATCGGCGTGTCGCAACAACTGGTAGAATGGCGGTCGTCGTGCATCGCGCACGATGCAATTTGCCTCTTCGTCGTGTCCTTGGCATCGCGATGCGATTGCCCTCTCAGGAGAATCCCATGCAACGCTTGCTGCTCGCTTCAACCGTCGCCGCCGCGCTCTTCGCCGCGCCGGCTCTTGCGCTGGCTCAACAGGATGAACAGAAAACGCTGACCATCGGCGACAAGGCGCCGACGCTCGACGTAGCCCACTGGCTGAAGGGCGAGGAAGTTACGGAGTTTGAGGAAGGCAAGGTCTATGTGGTCGAGTTCTGGGCCACATGGTGCGGGCCGTGCCTGATGGGAATGCCTCACCTGAGTGAGATGCAGGAGAAGTTTGCAGACTATGGCGTGACGATTCTGGGCATCAGCGACGAGAAGCTGCAGACCGTCGTCAACTTCCTGCTGAAGAAGGACAACGAAGGTACGCAGTGGAACGAGAAGACCCGTTACACGCTGGCGACCGACCCCGATCGCTCTGTGTTCAATGACTACATGCTGGCAGCAGGGCAGCGAGGCATTCCCACGGCATTCATTGTGGGCAAGGATGGCCACATCGAGTGGATCGGTCACCCGATGGTGATGGATGAACCGCTTCGCGCGATCGTGGACGGCGAATGGAATCGCGCCGAGTTCAAGACGAAGTTCTCGGAGCAGCAGAAGGCCGATCTCAAGACAGCGGCAGCGCAGCGTCGGCTGATGGCTGCCCAGCGCGAGAAGGATTGGCCGACATTCCTCGCAGTCATTGATGAAATGATCGAAGAGAACCCGATGCAGCCGGGGCTGAAAGTGCATCGCTTCGTCATCATGCTCACAGAGATGGACCAGCCCGCTGAAGCGTATGCCTACGGCGCGACGGTTGTTGAAGAAGGCTGGGACAACCCGTGGATGTTGAATCACATCGCGTGGATGGTTGTTGATGATGGCCGCGTCAAGCAGCGCGACTTGGATTTTGCGATGAAGGCTGCGAAGCGCGCATCGTCACTGACTGACGATGAGAACGCCGCGATCCTCGATACACTCGCTCGCGTGTATTTCGAGAAGGGGGACATCGAGAACGCGATCAAGTGGCAGCGAAAGGCCGTCGAACATGCGGATGGCGACATGGCTGCTGAGCTTCGCGACAACCTGACGCGATATGAGGCTGCAAAGAAGAAGTAATCGCCTTTTTCAGGATTCCTGAGTGAACGACGAACCGGCCGGGCCAGTGCTCGGCCGGTTTTCTGATGCGCTCGATCAATCGATAGATGCTTCGCGGAACGTCTCGCTCGATCGATACATCGCGTCGATGACTTCCTGCACAGCACGGCCTGCCTCAGCGGGCGCGTGTGGCGTATCGCCTTCGGTTACCACGCGGGCGAATCTTGCGTGTTGCCAGTTCCACGCGCGGTTCCATGTGTCCGCGCCATCAAATGCAACGGGACTGTCGATGACCTTGCCGTCTTGTTCTGTCGTGAGCGTGAAGCGATCGCCCCAGAGATCGAAGAAGCATCCGCCGCGATCACCAAGCAGCGTGATGCCTTCCGGCATCAGGCCTTCGGGCATGTTTGATGCCCATGCCACATTCAGTTCAAGCGTGATGCCGTTGTCGAATCGAATGAAGCCGCACGCTGAGTCTTCAACATCGAATACGCCTTCGGGATCGGGCGGCCCGGCCCACATCTCAGTAAAGATATAGTCTTTGATTGGTGAACCAAAACGGCTTTCGCATGTCGCGCTCACTGTGGCGGCGCGCTTCGCGCCGGAAAGATGCATCACGAGGTCGATCAGGTGAACACCGATGTCGATCAGCACACCGCCGCCAGAGATGGAACGAGTGGTGAACCAGCGACCGAGACCGGGAATGCCGCGCCTGCGATACATTGAGGCTTTGATGTGATACACATTCCCCAGCGCACCCGACTGAATCAGTTCACGCGCTGCGTGAACCTTCGGTGCGCCGCGACAGACGAAGCCCATTTGCACGTGCCTGGCGTTTTGATCGCGAGCGGCGATGATTTCGTTACAGGCTGCAAGGCTCGTCGCCATCGGTTTTTCAAGCAGGATGTGCTTGCCCGCATTCAGGCAGGCGATCGCCACATCGCGATGAACGGCATTGGGCACGGCCACCAGTGCGGCATCAACACTCGGCAGAGCAGTCAGTTCCCTGACGGAATCGCACACATGAGGCGAAGCACCCAGGCAATGTTGCGCGGCAAACTGTTGAGCCTTTTCGAGGTCGATATCGCAGACGGCCGCGATGCGCACGCCGTTGGCTGTCGCTGCCCGCGCGTGTTCCTGCGAAACCCGCCCCGCGCCGATGATGCCCAGACCGTATGACATAGGGAGCGGCATCTTGGGGAGTTTGCGGCGGATGGTCAATGCGAGGGCAAAGACAGGCTGCCGATTCTTGCTTGACCCCCCGAAAGAGCCGATATACCATTCATCGCATCATCCGGATGAATGGATGAAGCCATCGTAATGCCTTTCTTTGGAGAGTTCCAGTGACTACCGCGACTGCACCCACCTCGACCAAGCCGTTCATGGATACCGGCCTGCCGCTTTTCACCAACCTGCCTTACAAAGTGGCCGACCTTTCTGCGAAGACGGTCGCCTTCGGCCGCAAGGAGATCGAACTGGCCGAGCATGAGATGCCCGGCTTGATGGCCCTTCGCGATCAGTACAAGGGCAAGTTCCCGCTCAAGGGCGCGAAGATCGTCGGCTCTTTACACATGACGATCCAAACGGCGGTGCTGATCGAAACACTCGTCGAGCTTGGCGCGGACGTGCGATGGGTGAGTTGTAATATCTTCTCGACACAGGATCACGCAGCGGCGGCGGTCGTCGTTGGCCCGACTTCCAAGGGCGGCACGCCTGAGAACCCCAAGGGCGTTCCCGTGTTCGCGTGGAAGGGCGAAAGCCTGCCTGAATACTGGTGGTGCACGTTCCAAGCGTTAAACTGGCCGAATGGCGACGGTCCCAACCTGATCCTCGATGACGGTGGCGATGCGACGCTTCTCGTTCATAAGGGCGTGGAGTTCGATAAGGCCGGTGCAGTGCCTGATCCGTCAACCACCGACAACGAAGAGTTCCAGATCATTCTGCAACTGCTTACCGATGTGCAGGCGATGAATGCGAAGTTCTGGGCACCGATCGCGTCGCGCATCAACGGCGTTTCTGAGGAAACGACGACTGGCGTGCATCGGCTCTACCAGATGCAGGAGCTCAAAACGTTGCTCTTCCCGGCAATCAACGTCAACGACGCTGTGACCAAGAGCAAGTTCGACAACCTGTATGGCTGCCGCCACTCGCTTGTGGACGGCATCATGCGAGCTACCGATGTCATGCTGGCAGGCAAGGTCGCGGTGGTGTGCGGTTACGGCGACGTGGGCAAGGGCTGCGCACAGTCCCTCGCAGCGCAGCGTTGCCGCGTGCTGGTAACGGAAATCGATCCCATCTGCGCGTTGCAGGCGTGCATGGATGGATATCAGGTTGTTCTGCTGGAAGATGTCATTGAGACGGCGGACATCTTCATCACCGCCACCGGCAACTTCAACGTCATCACTGCCGAGCATATGGCGAAGATGAAAGACAAGGCGATCGTCGGCAACATTGGCCACTTCGACAACGAGATCGAAATGGCGGGCCTGAAGAAGATTTCGGGCGTGAAGCGGGTAAACATCAAGCCGCAGGTCGATGAGTGGGTTTTCCCTGCCGACAGTGCGAAGGGCGTCAAGGCGCATTCGATCATTATTCTTGCGGAAGGCCGACTGCTGAATCTCGGTTGTGCGACCGGTCATCCCAGCTTCGTGATGAGCAATTCATTCACCAATCAGGTGATGGCGCAGATCGAATTGCATCAGAACCACAGCAAGTACGAGAACAAGGTCTATACGCTGCCGAAGCATCTTGATGAGCAGGTGGCGCGTTTGCACCTTGCGAAGCTGGGCGCGAAGTTGACGGCACTCAGCCCGAAGCAGGCCGAGTACATCGGCGTACCCGTTGAAGGCCCGTACAAGCCTGACCACTATCGATATTGATTCCGCGCAACGTCGCGTTCTGCCTGAACGCGAATCAACAGTCAAACAAGAAGCCCATGGACCTCAGCCCATGGGCTTCTTTTGCTGTCTTCATTCGCGATGGCTTGGCGGCTGCTATTCGTGAGTTGTTTCGAGTCGATCCGCGATGAATCGCTCGACTTGGTCGATCGCGATACGCTCCTGCTGCTGCGTATCGCGGTGGCGTACGGTAACGGTGTGGTCGTTCAGCGAATCGCCGTCGATGGTGAAGCAGAAGGGTGTGCCTGCTTCATCCATGCGAGCGTATCGCTTGCCGATTGATTGCTTGGGGTCATATTCAACCGTCCAGCGCTTGCGCAGATTGCGGTACAGCTTTTCTGCAACTTCGGGCATACCGTCCTTGTTCACCAGCGGGAACACGGCGGCCTTGATCGGTGCGAGGCGCGGGTTGAACTTCATGAACACGCCGCTCGCGCGCGAATCGTCCTTCGTGTAGGCCTCGCAGAGCAGAGCGAGCGTACCGCGATCCGCGCCGGCAGAAGGCTCAATAACGTGCGGGAAGTAACGTTCGTTCTTCTCCTGATCGAAGTAGCGCATTTTTTCGCCCTTGCCACAGGCGTTTGCGTGGGCTTTCAGATCGAAGTCTGCGCGGTGAGCAACGCCTTCAAGCTCACCAAAGCCTGGCGCCGTGAAGGGAAAGCGATACTCAATGTCGCTTGTGCCGGCACCGTCCTTGGCGTAATGCGCAAGCTCGTCTTTATCGTGTTCACGCAGTTGCAGATTGTCGCCCGCAAGACCGATCGACTGCCACCACTGGTAGCGGTTGTCGCGCCAGAAGGCGTACCACTCGTCCGCCTGTGAAGGATGGATGAAGAACTCGATCTCCATCTGTTCAAACTCGCGGGAGCGGAACGTGAAGTTGCGCGGCGTAACTTCGTTGCGGAAGGCTTTGCCCTGCTGCGCGATGCCGAAGGGAATGCGCACGCGTGAAGTGTCCACGACGTTCCAAAAGTTGACGAAGATGCCTTGGGCAGTTTCGGGGCGGAGATAGACCTTATTGTCCTCCGACTGAATTGCGCCAGCATGGCTTTCGAACATCAAGTTGAAGGCACGAGGAGGAGTCAAGCTTCGCTTTTGGCAATTGGGACAGAGAAAACGCTCCATATTGGTGGGCATTTCAGCGAATTCATCCAGCGGCGACATTGCAATTGCCTCTGGGTTCGATTCGTGTCTTACCTTGAACCGCCGCGCAACCTCGATTGCCAGTTCCTCTGCCTGTGCCTTTGAATCAGCTTCGACACCAACTTCGGCGGACCGGTCCGTTCCCGGTGGATAAGAACCTAGGTCTACCGTAAACACCTTGTCGGCACGGTATAGTTTCTTGCAGCCCTCTGTTTTGCATCCCACCATCGGGTCATTGAACCCCGCGACATGTCCACTTGCTTCCCACACCTTCGGGTGCATGATGATGGTGGTATCGAGGCCGACCATGTCCACTGGCTTGCCATCCGGCCCGATCAGCTCCTTGCGCACGATGTCTTCCCACCATGCGTCCTTGAGGTTGCGCTTGAGCTGCGCGCCGAGGGGGCCGTAATCCCAGAAGCCATTGATGCCGCCGTAGATTTCGGACGATTGGAAGATGAACCCGCGCCGCCTGCACAGTGCGACGATTTCATCCATCGACTTTGTCGCAGGGGCGGCGGGCGTTGCGGATACATCGGGCGAGTTGTCAGTGTGGCTGCTCATGGGTGAGGATGGTATCGGTCAATTCATCAGTGGACAAAGACGCTGGGCAAGGCTTTGTACATCTGCTACACTGGCAGCCGTGTTCTTCCGTGGGCGGAGCGCTTCGGCGCCGGAGGACATCGCGTGGCAGAGGAGCCTACAACGCGGTCGATGATGCGGGGACTTTCATTTCCTCTTCTGGTCAGTTGTTTCTACGCGCTCATTGCGGGCCTGTACATCTCGTTGTCGGATCGAATCGTGCTGGGCATGATTGACGACCCGCAACGGCTGACGGTCGTGCAAACCTACAAGGGCTGGGCTTTCATCGGAACGACGGCAGTCGGGCTGTTTCTCATCCTGCTCTATCACGAGCGGCGGCGATCTGAGGCTCAGCATGTGCTTGCGGAAAGCGAGCGCAAGTATCGTCAGATGATCGAAACGACGAACGAAGGTGTCTGGATCATCAACGAGCACGCCGTAACCACGTTTGTCAACGAGACGATGGCCAGCATGCTGGGCTACGCGCGCGAGGAGATGATCGGCCGGCCTCGTGCGGATTTTGTGGCAGAGGAGTGGAAACAGATCACAGCAGAACAGTTCAAGCGACGACAGGAGGGACATTGGGACCAGTACGAATGCCAGTTTGTTCACTCCAGCGGCAAGCCTGTCTGGGCGATCGTCGCTTCGACACCTATGCAGGATGCCTCGCGGAAGTTCTGCGGCTCGGTGAAGATGCTGACGGACATCACCAAACGCAAGGCGGATGAACTCGCCCTCAAAGCCAGCTATGAAGCGCAGCGTCAACTACTCAATGAGCTGGATCACCGCGTGCGAAATAATCTCAGTTCGCTGTATGGGCTGCTCGATATTGCCAAGGGCGCGACGCGCGATGTAGATCATCTGGCGACCTCGCTGGGCGGCCGCCTGAGCGCGATGAGCCGGGCGTATGGGCTGCTGTCGTCATCCAACTGGTCGTCGCCTGATGTGGAAGGGGTGTTGAATGCGCTGATTCCGGGCAAGGTTCGCTCGCAGTTCCAGCTTCGCGGTCCGCGCGTACTGGTTTCGCCTCAGCAGTCCGGCGCACTGGCGTTGGCGATGCACGAGTTGATCGCCAACAGCGTGATTCACGGAGCGGCGTCCGTGCCGGACGGAGTAACGGAGGTGGAGTGGAAGGCGGAGCCGACCGGCGATGGGGCGATGCGTGTGGCAATGACGTGGCGCGAGCGGGGCGGGCCAGCCATTCCGGGTGAGCCAAAGATCGGCGCGGGCCTTTCGCTTTTGCAGGGATTAATCCGAACAGATCTGCATGGCGAAGTTCAATTGTCGTTCCTGCCAGCGGGGGCATTTCACATCCTGACGTTCTCATGCGATGCACCAAGCGAGTCGCCGGTGCGCAGCCAGCTTGCATAGGGGCGATTCGATCCAGTCGATTTCCACCGCTCCGTTGCTGGACCGTTTCCCAACATTCGGTATCCTGTAGGGCTTGACTTCAGCCTGCTGGAGATTCAGCCGGAGCTTTGGCCCATGACGCGGACGAGTATCACGCTGCCACAGCAGCGGAGGTTTGGTGAAACATCACGACCCGGCAACTGGTGGGTTGAACCTGCGCTGGTGTTGTTCGGCCTGTTGGCCTTCATCGTGTATTCCACATGGGGCGCGATGCAGGGCGAGCATTACTGGTATGCAGGCGAAGACGACGCGGGATATCAGTCTCAGTATCTCTCGCCGTTCTATTCGCCCACGCTCTTTCGTGTAACGCATCTGGACGATGGCACGGAGATTCCCGGCGTCGCGCCGCTTCATCACACGTGGTTCGGCGAGTGGCCCGACTGGCTCCGCAAGATTTGGCCTGCGTTCATTCCGTTGACGCCTGCGCTGCTCATCTTGTGGGCACCGGGTCTGTTTCGCTTCACATGCTATTACTATCGGGGGGCGTACTACAAAGCATTCTGGGGCGATCCTCCAGCGTGTGCGGTGGGCGAGCCTCGGAAGAGCTACTGGGGCGAGCGCTGGCTGCCGCTGGTGTTGCACAATGTGCACCGCTACGTGCTGTATATCGCGCTGGCGTTCATCTTCATTCTGGCCTACGACGCGATTCTGGCGTTCACGTTTGTGCAGGTGGATGACGCAGGGCACATCACGGCGAAGCGGTTTGGCATCGGTGTCGGCTCCATCGTCCTCACCCTCAATGTGTTCTTTCTCGCAGGCTACACGTTCGGCTGCCATTCGCTTCGTCACCTTGTGGGCGGCATTCGCGATTCGCTGTCGGCTAATCGAGTTCAATACAGCGCGTACAAGTGCGTAACTTGTCTGAATCGGAGGCATCCGCGCTGGGCATGGTTCAGCCTGATCTGGGTCGGTTTCTCTGATATTTATGTGAGGCTCTGCTCAATGGGCATCTGGACTGACTGGAGGATTCTCTGATGCCCGCGACTTCGTGGGAAACGTTTGAGCATGATGTGCTCGTCATCGGTGCGGGCGGCGCGGGGCTTCGCGCTGCGATTGAGGCAGCGGGCAGTGCATCCGTCGGCCTCGTCTGCAAGAGCCTGCTCGGTAAAGCGCATACGGTCATGGCCGAAGGCGGCATGGCTGCAGCGATGGCCAATGTCGATGAGCGCGATAGCTGGAAGGTCCACTTCGCAGACACCATGCGAGGCGGGCAATACCTCAACAACTGGCGCATGGCGGAACTCCACGCCAAGGAAGCGCCCGCTCGTGTGCGTGAACTTGAAGCGTGGGGCGCTGTGTTCGATCGCACGCGAGACGGACGAATTCTTCAGCGCAACTTCGGCGGTCACCGTTACCCGCGCTTGGCGCACGTGGGTGATCGAACTGGATTGGAAATGATCCGCACGTTGCAGGATCACGGGATCCATCAAGGCATCGACGTGCACATGGAGTGCACGGTTACATCGCTCATCAAGAGCGGGGATCGTGTCGTGGGCGCATTCGGCTACGAGCGAGAGCGAGGCCGCTTCCGCTTGTGGAAGGCAAAGGCGGTCATTCTCGCGACGGGTGGTATCGGCCGCGCGTACAAGATCACGAGCAACTCGTGGGAGTACACGGGCGACGGCCATGCATTGGCGTATCACGCGGGCGCTGACCTGATGGATATGGAGTTCGTCCAGTTCCATCCAACAGGCATGGTCTGGCCACCTTCCGTGCGAGGTATTCTTGTAACGGAAGGCGTGCGCGGCGAAGGCGGTGTGCTGAAGAACAAAGACGGCCGCCGATTCATGTTCGACGACATTCCGGACAACTACAAGAACCAGACCGCGAAGGATGAAGAAGAGGGCTGGCGATACGTGCTGGGCGACAAGTCCGCCCACCGTCCCCCGGAACTGCTGACGCGCGACCATGTGGCGCGTTGCATCACGCGCGAGGTAAAAGCCGGTCGCGGCTCACCGCACGGTGGCGTGTTCCTCGATATCGCGTGGATCAAGGAGAAACTCGGCGCGAAGGCTCCTGAGCACATCAAGAAGAAGCTGCCCTCCATGTACCACCAGTTCATTACGCTGGCGGGTGTGGACATCACCAAGGAGCCGATGGAAGTCGGTCCTACAACGCACTATGTGATGGGCGGTGTGAAGGTGGACGGCGATACGCAGATGTCCACCGTGCCCGGGCTGTTCGCAGCAGGCGAAGTCGCAGCCGGTCTGCACGGCGCGAATCGCCTCGGCGGCAACTCGCTGAGCGACCTTATCGTGTTCGGCCAGCGCGCGGGCGAGTACGCAGCGAAGTTCGCTAAGGAGAACAGCAATATCTCTGTCGATCACGCTGCGGTTGAAGAAGCGGCGAAGCGAGCGCTCGCACCGATTGAGCGACAGGACAGCGGCGGGGGCGAGAATCCGTATCAGATTCAGTTCGACTTGCAGGACATGATGCAGGCCCGTGCCGGCATCGTGCGAACGGAAGAGGATTTGACAGTCGCTGCGGAAGAGTTGCAGAAGCTGAAGAAGCGAGCCGAGAGGACTGTTGCGCCGGGCAACCGCGAATACAACCCCGGCTGGCACACGGCGATCGATCTGGCGAATTTGCTCACCGTCAGCGAGGCACTGGTGCTTTCCGGCCTTGATCGGAAGGAATCACGCGGTGGCCACTTCCGCGAAGATTATCCCGGCAAGGACGATACGAACTTCGGCAAGCACAATACGATCATTCGCAAAGGTTCGGACGGACAGATGCAACTGCATCGCCAACCGATCAAGCCGATGACTGAAGAGTTGAAGCAGGTCATCGAAGAGAATAAGTAGCACGCAGAATACCGGAATCGAGCCGAGCCATGGTCTCACCACGCACTTCACCCAGTTCATCAACCGAGAGCGGCACCCGCCGCGCCGTCTTCCGTGTGTGGCGGGGCGATCAATCCGGCGGCGCGTTCAAGGATTATACGATCGAGGTCTCGCCCGGCATGGTGGTGTTGGATGCCATCCATCAGATTCAGGCGGAGCAGGCCAATGATCTTGCCTGCCGATGGAACTGCAAAGCGGGTAAGTGTGGCTCGTGCAGTGCGGAGATCAACGGCAAGCCCGCGCTCATGTGCATGACTCGGCTGGATCAGATCAATCTTGACATGCCGGTGATCGTGGAGCCGATGCAGGCATTTCCGATCATGCGCGATCTGGTGACTGATGTATCGTGGAACTTTGAGGTCAAGAAGAAGATCAAGAAGTTCAACCCCCGCAAGAAAACGGCGGAAGAAGAGCGGGCGGGCGGCTGGAAGATGGCGCAGGAAGATATCGATCGCGTGCAGGAATTCCGCAAGTGCATCGAGTGTTTTCTCTGTCAGGATGTATGCCACGTCTTGCGCGATCACCACAAGCACGATGAGTTCATCGGTCCGCGCTTTCTTGTCTATACGGCCGCGCTGGAGATGCATCCGCTGGACACAGAAGACCGTATTCGCGAGTTGCGCAATCGCGATGGCATCGGCTATTGCAACATCACCAAGTGCTGCACCAAGGTGTGCCCGGAGCACATTACGATCACCGACAACGCGATCATCCCGCTCAAGGAGCGCGTGGTGGATGAGTTCTACGACCCGGTGACGAAGCTGTTCCGCATGTTCAAGCCGAAGAAGAAGTAAGCGCGACACAGCGTCTGCAGTCGTATCGCTTCGCGTGGATGTTCGCGATCCGGCGTTCTTTTTTGCTGAATGTCATCCTTTTGTATTGCCAGAAGCGTTCAGAGACGCCACACTGGCTGGGCGCAGTTCCAGCGGTCGGAACGCGCACGCTGAAGCTGAGGGGCCTTGAGGAGATGAAAGACATGCGTTTTGATGTGATGTCACGCCGCTGCCGCGTGCTTGCGTTTGCTGCCGGTTCGTCAATGATCGTGTGCGGTGCGGCTGCTGCGGATGGACTTGTCGAGACGTTTTCGATCAACGTCGGCGATACGGTTTCCAACGGTGTGCCTGAACCCGGCGCAGGCAACCTCGAACGGATCGGCAGCAGCGATGTGTACACATTCAGCGTCGATCGCCCGACGCTCGTCTATTTTGATGAGATCAGCGGCTCGTGCAGCATTCTCTGGCGATGCGTTGCGCCTGATGAGACGGTGCTGTTCACGAACAACAACACATGTATCAGTGATCCCGGCTCGTTTTTTCTCGATCAGGAGGGTGACTACACTATTACCGTGTACAGCACCGCCGGCGTGACCGGAACCTATTCGTTCAAGCTGTGGGAGGTGCTGCCGCCTGATGAGTTCGTGATCGGGTTGAACGAGACGGTCTCGAGCGGCGTGCCCGGTCCCGGCGCGGGCAACATTGAGCAGCCGGGCAGTGTGGATGTGTACACGCTGTTCATCGACGCGGGAACCGTGGTGTATTTCGATGAGATCGCGGGCGGGTGCAGCATTCAGTGGCGCTGCAAGGCTCCTGACGCAACCATTGTGTTCAGTGACGCTGCAATGTGCATAACCGATCCGGGGATCGTCGTGGTCAATCAAACCGGCCACTACACCATCGAAGCATTCGGCTCTCAGAGCACCGTTGGCACATATTCATTCCGTGTGTGGTCCGTCCCTCCCCCCGATGAGTTCGAGATCGAGCTGGATCAGATTGTATCCAACGGCATTCCGGAGCCTGGTGCGGGCAACATTGAACAGCCGGGCAGTAGAGACATCTATACGCTGAATATTACATCGCCGGTGCGTGTGTATTTCGATGAGCTTGGTGGCCCATGCAACATTCAATGGCGTTGCGAAGCTCCCGATGGATCGGTGCTGTTCAACAACAATGCGATGTGCATAACAGACCCAGGGGAGTTCCTGCTCGACCAGATCGGGGAGTACGTCATTTCCGTCTATGGCACTCAGAGTGCGGTGGGTACGTACTCCTTTGTGCTGGTGTCAGTCGAACAGGTGGAGGTGTTTGAGATCGAACTTGAGCAGGTTGTCTCCAACGGCGTGCCCGGCCCTGGCGCAGGCAACATTGAAGAACCGGGAGCGGTTGACGAGTACATCTTGGCAATTACCAAGCCGACACTTGTCTATTTTGATGAGCTGAGTGGTTCGTGCAGCATTCAATGGCGCTGTGAGGCTCCTGATGGATTCGTGTTGTTTAGCAACGATGCAATGTGCATCACCGATCCCGGTTTGTTCCTGCTTGATCAGATGGGCGAGTACACGATTCGCGTGTACGGCAATCAAAGTGCGACCGGTACATACTCCTTCACGATCTGGGATGTCGGCCCGCCTGATGAGTTCGAGATTGAGATCGATGAGGTTGTTTCAGAAGGTGTGCCAGGCGAAGGCGCGGGCTTCATCGAGAAGCCGGGTTCCAGCGATATCTACTCTCTGGTAGCTGAAGCCGGAACCGAGGTATGCTTCGAGTCGATGGCGGGAAGCTGCACGCTGCGATGGTCGGCGGAAGCACCCGATGGATCAATGCTCTTTGAGGACGCCATGTGGTGCAGCGCCAACCCCGGTCGCTTTACGCTGGTAGAGGCAGGTGAGTATCTCATCACCGTTCGCGCCGTAGGCGATTTTGTTGGAGCGTATTCGTTCGTCGTCAACACGGCGCGGGCGGCGGACTTCAACGGCGATTGCCGGGTGGACGTGCTTGATCTTTTGATTCTTCTCGGCGCATGGGGGACATGCCCCGCGCGGGGTGATTGTCCAGCGGACATCAACGGAAGTGGGGGAGTTGATGTGCAGGACTTGCTGATCCTGCTCGGTAACTGGGGATGAGCTGAAGTTGTGTAAAACCCTGAAGCCACGCTGCGCCATCGGGCATCCGCCGATGCTGTTCAGCGTATAATCCACCGCCCGAACATGGCGGAGCGAGAGCAGCCGCCGACGAAATCTCATCGAGCGGTTGTTTGCATGGCCATTTTCACACGATCGAAAACTCCTCGCACTGAATCCCCATCGTCCGCACAAGCGGCGGTCATACACGCTGCGAATCATCCTGATCGGGGCCAGCCCATACCGCCGCTTGATGCTGCCCTTGAAGACGCGGTTCAGCGAATCGGGCGCGAGTACCTCAAACTCGCCCACAAGAACCGCAGCGGCATGTTCTCCGCAGCGTTCTGGTCCGACAAACTGATGGACTGGTCAATGAAGGATGAAGCCTTCAAGGTCCAGCTTTTTCGTTTTGTGGATACGTTCCCGATGCTCAAGACACCTGAGCAGGTGCACGATCATCTGGTTGACTACCTTACGCAGCCTGGCGTTACACCGCCGCCGGGCATCGGGCTTGGTCTGAAAGCGGGCGGCCTGCTCAAGGGCACGATGACGAAAACGGTGTCGGGGCAGATCACCTCGATGGCGGAAAAGTTCATTGCAGGAACGGACGCTGCCGATGCGCTGCCGCAACTCAAGAAACTGTGGTCGCGCGGCATCGCTTTTTCAGTCGACCTGCTTGGCGAAGCGTGCGTGAGTGACGCTGAAGCGCACGCGTATCAGGCGAAGTATCTTGATCTCGTCAACAACCTGCCGGAAAAGGTGGCCGCTTGGCCGGCCAATGATTTGCTGGAACGGGATCACCTTGGCCCGATCGCACGCACGAATGTCTCCATCAAAATCAGTTCGCTTTATGCCCGCACGAATCCGATTGATCTGGAAGGCTCCATCCGGGGTCTGATGGAAACGATTCTGCCGATTCTGAAGGCGGCAAAGCAGCGCGGCGTGCTCATCAACTTCGATATGGAGCAGCACGAGCTGAAGGACTTGACGCTTGATCTCTTCATGCGATGCTGCGAGGAAGTTGACTTTGAAGCGGGCCTCGCGATGCAAGCGTACCTGCGATCAGGCGATGATGATGCCAAGCGCATCATTGAGTGGTCGAAGCGAACCGGCAGGCAGGTTACGGTGCGTCTGGTCAAGGGTGCGTATTGGGATTATGAGACAATCCACGCAGAGGAAATGGGCTGGCCCGTGCCTGTGTGGAGCCGCAAGGCCGACACTGACGCCTGTTTTGAGCGCATGACCAGGCAGTTCATCGAGGCCATGCCTCGCACGAAGAGCGAAGGCGGCGTGAAGCTGGCGCTTGGCTCACACAATGTGCGTTCGATCGCGACGGCACTCGCGCTGCTTGAGAAGCGAGGTCTTCCGGCAAACGCGATTGAACTGCAAATGCTGCATGGTATGGCGGAACAGTTGAAAGCCGCTGCCGTCGATTACAAACTGCGCCTGCGCGAGTATGTTCCAGTTGGTGAGATGATCCCAGGTATGGCGTATCTCGTTCGCCGCCTGCTGGAGAACACATCCAACGAATCATGGCTCAAGGCAGGTTTTCTGGACCAGGCATCGCCCGATGCCCTGCTTGCTTCGCCTCACCGCACATATGCAAGTGATCCTGGCATTGAGCGAATCGAGAACGCGCCGGAGCGGCATCAGCTTTCACCTGCGGTGGAAGGCGTGGGCGATGGTCGCCCGTTCTTTACCGAGCCGATGCGCGATTTTGCGGATCAGAAGCAGAACGACGCATTCAAGCGTGCGATTGAAAAAGCACAGGTGCCGCCCGTTGCCAACGATGGAACGGTTGAGCAGGCCAAAGCGATGATCGGCACACTGCATCGCACGTTTCCTGCGTGGCGCGATGTCGATCCTCGCAAACGTGCAGATGTCCTCATTCGTCTTGCGAAGACCATGCGCAACTGGCGCGACGCGCTTGCAGGCGTCATCATCAAAGAGAACGGCAAAGACTGGACGAACGCGGACGCCGATGTATGCGAGGCGATCGACTTCTGCGAGTATTACGCCCGATGCGCCGTGCCGCTCTTTGAGCCGGAACGAATCGGTCGTTTTGTCGGTGAGCTGGATCAACAGTTCTATCAGCCACGAGGGGTCGCAGCGATCATCTCGCCTTGGAACTTTCCTCTGGCAATCTGCTGTGGCATGACCGTCGCTGCGCTTGTTACAGGCAACACGGTGATTGTGAAGCCCGCAGAGCAGACGCCGGGGATCGCCAAACTCATGTGTGAGATGCTGTGGGAAGCGATCGGCGGCGTGATCAACGAGATTCCGTCGATGAAGGGCGTCAGGCCCCAGGACATTCTGGCGTTTCTGCCGGGGCAGGGCGAAACAGTCGGCGCAGCCATGGTGCGCGATCCTCGCATTGCAGTGATTGCGTTTACAGGTTCAAAGGCTGTCGGGCTGGACATTGTAAAAGCTGCGGGTATCACGCCGGAAGAGCAGCCTTTCGTCAAGCGCGTGGTATGCGAGATGGGCGGTAAGAACGCGATTATTGTGGATGCATCCGCCGACCTCGACGAAGCGGTGCTCGGCGTGCGCGATAGCGCCTTCGGCTTCCAGGGGCAGAAGTGCTCAGCGTGCAGCCGTGCGATTGTGGTTGACAGTGCACACGATCACTTCCTTGAACGGCTGATTGAATCAACGAAATCGCTGGTGATTGGCGATCCAATCCTGCCCGGTACGGACATCGGGCCGGTGATCGATGCAGAATCGAAGGCGAAAATTCTTTCCTACATCGAAGTCGGCAAGCAAGAAGGCAAACTGGAACTGGCGATGCAGCCGCCAGCAGGCCTGGAGCAGAAGACAGATCGGCACTATGTCGGTCCGCACATCTTCTCAGGCATTCGCCCGGAGCATCGTTTGGCGAATGAAGAAATCTTTGGACCAGTGCTGGCTGTCATGCGTGTGAAGGATTTCGATGAGGCTCTCGCGCTGGCAAACGCAACGCCTTATAAACTCACCGGCGCGGTGTATAGCCGCAAACCATCCAATCTTGAACGAGCGAGGCGAGAGTTCCGTGTTGGCAATCTGTACCTCAATCGAGGCTCAACTGGCGCACTCGTTGGTCGTCAGCCGTTCGGCGGGTTCGGTATGAGCGGCATCGGCTCCAAGGCTGGCGGCAAGGACTATCTCTTGCAGTTCGTCGAGCCTCGCGCTGTGTGCGAGAACACCATGCGCCGTGGCTTCGCGCCCGGGTTGTGATCGGCAATGTGTCGTGAGTGTCGTTGCAGTCAGACCGCCGACGCATTTTTGCGTTCATGGCGCAGTTGGCCGCAAGCGGCAGCAATGTCCCGGCCTCGACTGGCGCGCAGGTGAGCGTTCACTTTCCGTTCGCGCAGCACGTTTTGAAATGCATGCACGTCTTCAGTCGTGGGGCGGTCGAACGGTAAACCTCGGACTTCGTTGTAGCGAATCAGATTGACATTCGCCCTGAGTCGTTTCGCTACGTGCGCCAACTCTTTGGCGTGCTCGATTCGATCGTTGACATTGCGCAGTAACAGATACTCCAGCGTGATTTCACGTCCGGTTTTCGTGAAATACTCATCGCACGCATCGAGGATTTCGTCGATCGTCGCGTAGTTCGCCCATGGGATCAGTTCACGCCGCAGCGCATCGTTCGGCGCGTGCAGGCTGAGCGCGAGCGTAACGGGAATGTCGAATTGGACAAGTTTGCGAATCGCAGGCGGAAGACCGACCGTTGACACGGTGATTTTCCTCGCGCTGATGCCCAGTCCCCACGGTGCGTTGATGGCGCGGATTGCGTTCGTAACGGCGCTGAAGTTTGCAAGCGGTTCACCCATGCCCATGAAGACGACATTCGTGATTCGCCCGCCGGGATCGCCATCGAGTTGGACCACAGGGGTCAGGCCACCGAGCCGATGAACTTGCTCGACAATCTGTCCTGCACGCAGATTGCCTTCCAATCCACCGAGGCCGGACGCGCAGAATCGACAGCCCACGGGACATCCTACCTGGCTCGACACGCACGCCGTGCGCCGCTGTTCGGTAGGGATCAACACGCACTCCGTCTGGCGCGATGAGGTCATGCGATCCGGAGCGATGATTGGCAGGCTCGTTTCAGTTGAACGAGAAGCAGCTTCGTTGTGCCATGCCAGCAGCAGTTTCTGCGTGCCGTCGCTGGCGGTCTGATGCGCAATGGCATCGCTGTCGTAGAACGTCAGGTTTTCTGCAATGAGGCGGCGGTTCGCCTTGGAAATGTTCGACATTGCTTCCGGGTCGGTTACACCCTTGGCATACACCCAGTCGAGCAATTGCGATGCAAGATAGCTCGGCAGGTCGAGTTCGGTGCAGGCGGCCTTGAGCGATTCCGGGTTGAGATCGAAGAACGACCGCATGAGGGCGGATCATAGACCGCACAGTTCAGACGCGATTTTCCGGCTTCGGCCGCATGGCCAGAATCAGGGCGAACGCAACGAGGCTGCCGACGGACATGGCCAGGAAGATGGTCGCCAGATACAGCACGGTTTCTCCTCGAATCTGTGCGATGAACCGTGATCCCAGCGCGAGGCCGAGCAATAGCGACAGCACGAGGCCGAGATGAATGCCGATCATGCCAACGGTGCGGTTGGTTTTCAGCATGCCGCCCATGATGGCGCATATCAGCACAGCGACGCCTGCCCCGCCCCCGAAGTAGAGCGCAGTCAATCCGCGGCTTTGGAAGCCGGAGAGCACAAACGCCAACATGCTCAGTGCGAGCAGAAAACCGGCGTATCCATACATGATTTTGACTGACTTCAGCATCGTGTCGTCCTTTCTGGAATGTCAGAGAGGCCTGACTTTGCGCATGTCGTGCTTCACTTCAAGCGTTGAGCGGAGATTGCACAGATGCCACCGCCAGCTTGCCGCTTCCTCAGCCATGGCGATCAGCGACTCAGTATCCCGCATAAACGGTCCCTGACGAAGCTGCACACGGGAACCTTCCTCGACGCTTGGTTTGACACGCCACGTTACGGGAATGTGCGCATCGATCCGATCGACGATCCAGTCCCAGACGATTCTGCCGTCCGGGTCGTAATCCAGAATGGGCACCGTCAAGGTGCGCGTGCACTTGTCATCCCAGCAGAGGACGATCTCACCGCCTTTGCGAAGGTCCACCTCTGCTGCGACCGGGTACCACCGCGTGAGTCCTTCTGCGGTCGTCAGACACGCAAAGACTTCATCGTGGTGAGACGCGATGGTCTCTTCGAGTTCAAGCCAGATGCCGTCGTCCGCTTCGCGAATCATCACGCGAATGATAGAGGAATTGGTGCAAGTTCGTGCGAAGTGAGGTCATCATAGGTTTCCCGACGCCTGACCATCATGGCTTTTGATCCATCGACCAGCACTTCTGCGGGGAGCGGCATGGCGTTATAGCGGCTCGCCATCACCATGCCGTACGCACCCGCCGTGTACACCGCCAGCAGATCGCCTCGCTTCACAGGCGGCAACGGGCGATCAATCGCGAGGAAATCGCCGGTTTCACAGATTGGGCCGACGACATCCACCGGCACCAGCCCCTGCATGTTCATTTCCTTTGCGCGGCGTTGAGGCACAAATCCATCCGGCACCTGTGCGGGCCAGATGAAATGAAAGGCGTCGTAGTGGCTCGGTCGGATGAGCGTGTTCATGCCGCCGTCGCAGATGGCGAACGTTTTTTCGCCAGACTTCTTCACGTACAGCACGCGAATGAGCAGTACGCCAGCGTTGGCGATGATCGAGCGTCCTGGTTCAAGAATGATCTGAAGTCCATCTGTGGCGCGATCGCGCAGCAGGGGAATGATCTCGGCGGCATAATCTGCTGCGCCGGGGGATTGCGATGTTTCGTAATCTGCACCAAAGCCACCGCCAAGGTCAAGCATTTCGATTCGCAATGGGTTGGCGCGATCGGCTGCAAGATCGTCCATCAGCGCGAGCACTTTGTGAATCGATTCGACATAAGGCGTGGCGGAGTAAATAGGCGAGCCGAGGTGAAGGTGAATCCCTCGCAAGGCGCACCACGTGTCGTTGCCATAGGTGCGGAAGAACGCTCGCGCCCGTTCGAGATCGACGCCGAACTTCGTTTCTTTCTTGCCTGTGGTGGTGTAGCGATGCGTTCGGGGATCAACGTCTGGATTAATGCGAAGTGCGGCGCGGCATTCAATTCTCAGTTGTGCGGCAATCCGGCTGATGTTCTCGAATTCTGCTTCCGATTCGACGTTGAACCAGCCGACGCCCGCCTGAAGCGAATGCCTGATTTCTTCGTCGGTCTTGCCCACGCCTGCATAGACACACAGCCGCGGATCAACCCCGGCGAGGATGGCGCGGTGCAGTTCGCCGCCGCTTACAAGGTCCATGCCCGCGCCGTGTGAGCCGAGCAGACGGCAGATGGAGAGGTTGCCGCAGCTCTTGATGGAGAAGCAGACCAGCGGTTTCAGGGGCGCGAAGGCGGCATTGAGCCGGTTGTAGTGGTCGAGAATCGTCGCGGTTGAATAGACATAGCACGGCGTGCCTGCGCCTTGCTGCTGCGTAGCGCCCGCGATTGCTCGAACCGGCACCTCTTCGCAATACAGTTCACCGTGACGATAGTGAAAATGATCCATGCGGCCCCTCTTGGGTAAGAAAGGGGCGGATTGTATCAGCCGGTTGAAAAGCTACGCAGCGTGGAGGCCCTGAAGCCCCGGCAGCTTGCCATGCTCGTCGCGAAAATCCTCTATGGAGATGCCATGCAGATGGCCAGTGAACGCGAGGCCCGACTCGTGTCGCATGTGACCTGCATTGTTGCAGTGCGCGATGCGCACGCCGAAGAGCACATGCTCGCGATTGGCACGCTCCAGCAGAATCGCACCGTGATAGCCGACATGCAGCATGTATCGCGAAATGATCCGCAGCCCGCCCGGACTGAAGTCCACGGTCTGCACGACGGTCGGAATGCTCTTGCCACCGTCAGACATGAGTTGAACCAGCGCGGCGGATGTATGCAACGTCTGACGTCTGGTGTCTCGATGCTCTCGAAGGTCCGATTCGGGCCTGATCGCGCCACACGCCACATCGATCATGCGGTCGAGTGTGGTCTTTGTTTCTGTCTTATTCTTCATCGCTTCCGTCTGATTGCGTGCGTCGCAGGGCTAACGAGTTCTTTTTGTTGGCTGGGGGGTGATGAGCGGGTTGCCCTGCGAGTCGAGGAATCGATCTGCGGTAAACTTGGCCGCGAGCGGTTCGAATTTGAGACCCGTGTGATGCTGCATTTCGCCCGCGTAGCGGCAGTGCATCACACGCACACCGACGACGGCGACCTGGCCGTTGGAGCGGAGCAACTGAACGGCCCCGTGGGCACCGGGATGGATCATGTTCCTGCTGACGACCCGCATCCCACCGTGCGAAATGTCCATCGTTCGCACGGCAATCGGCCTCGAAAACTGGCCTTCGTGGGACAGCAGGACGATCGCAGCGGGGGCGTCGTATGGGTGCCGCTCCTGGGCACGCTTCTCTTCGCGAGTTTCACCTGTAGCCTGCATATGAGCGGCTTGATCAATGAGTTGATCGGTGATTGCTGCGGTGCGAGGGGACATGCGATGCTCCCAAATGAGGAATGACCGAGGGGAGATCGACCTGATCGGCGGTTCACTTTGGAGAAAGTACGGGAGAGCCAAACGGTGAAAACCAGTGGATTCACCAGTTTTCTGTTGCAAATCCAACCATTGTGGTGCAAACTTGAGTCCGGCGAAGTCGGCTGGAGCGACCGGCTGGCGGCTCGCCAGTTTTTCCACATGTCTAGCGTCTGCATTTGCGGACCCGGAGGTTGAAGTCGATGAAGCGTCAGATTGGATATTCGGGGGTGGGGCGCACTGCGATCTTTGGAACACTCACCATCGCGCTGACTGTAACGGCGGTGACGCTCGCGTCAGGGGATACGAAGCGACCGACGCGCGGCGATCAACCGCAGCCATCAGACAGCCGCCTGATCCAGACTCCAGTCGATGTCGGGCACGTTCGACAGGTCAAAGCGATCTTTGAGCCGCTCTGGCGCATTCCGCTCAATGAGTCAGGTGGCGTTGCAGGCGGCTCCAATGATGGCGGCGTCGCTGGCCCCGGCTGCCCGCCTGTCGTTCGCGCGCATACTGATGCAAACTTCGGAGGCGGTTCATACATCGTGCAGGCGGGCTTCGCACAGGGTGAAGTTGCTGCCGTGTCGTTCTCGATTCCCGCGAGTCACTTCCCCATCAAGATCGACATGACGGAGATGATTTTCGCGACGTCCAACGCGACGCAGCAGACGACGACACGATGGTCTGTCTTGTTCTTCGAAGGCACGCCTGCGACGGGACAGCTCGTCGAGGTGTTTTCTTCTGACGATGTCATTCTGCCTCACCTTGTGATGCCGCCGGGTACGAACGGCACGAACATTCAGTTCATGGTTGATCCAAACGATCCGGATCAGATTTATCTTGAGAACAACGGTTCCAACACGTTCAGCGTCGGCTACAGAATCGATCAGCACAATAATCAGACGCAGAATCCGTGTTTCTTCGGTCCGCCGACTTGCTGCAACGCGTTTCCGACGACGGACACAAGCGGTGTGGCATCCATGACCGGCAACTGGCTTTATGGCGTGAACTGTGGCACGTTCGGCTGCCCTTCAAATGGCGGCTGGGCGAATTTCCAGTAACTTCCGGGCAATCCCGGGCAACTGTGCACGCCCAGCGGCGACTGGGTGATTCGCGTAACCTACACGCCGTTCAGTTGTCCGCCGGTATCTGGTGCGTGCTGCCTGCCGAATGGTAACTGCGAAGTGATGCTGAACACCACGTGCACACAGCAGGGCGGCACCTTCCAAGGTGAGGGTGTTACATGTGCCCAGGTCAATTGCCCGTTGCCGACCGGCGCCTGCTGCGTCGGCGGCCCCTTCGGCAGTTGCAGCATCGTAACGCAGAGTCAATGCGCAACGAACGGCGGTGCATGGCAGGGTCCGAATACGATTTGCTCGCCGGGCATTTGCGATCCGCCCGTCGGCGCGTGCTGCATTCCCGCGACGGGAAACTGTGTGGATTTCGATGAAGCGACCTGTGCCGCCGTCAGCGGCATCTGGCAAGGCGCGGGTACCACCTGCGCGACCACCGTGTGCTTCCCTGTCGGTGCCTGCTGCCTGCCGGACGGCACGTGCGTCAATAACCAAACACCCGCAGAGTGTTCCGCGCTCAATGGCACATTCCAAGGTCATCAGACGACGTGCGGCTCTGTGTCATGCCCGCTGCCGACTGGTGCGTGCTGCCTGAGCAACGGAAACTGCTTGATCTTCAACCAACCCACATGTGCTACAGTCGGCGGCTCATGGAAGGGTATGGGAACCAACTGTGCAGACAGCAATGGAAACGGCCAGGCGGATGCCTGCGAGCCGCCCGCACCGGCATGTCCGGCAGATCTCAACGGCAGCAATACTGTTGACGTGCAGGACCTGTTGATTCTGCTCGGCGCTTGGGGGCCATGTGCAGGTTGCCCGGCGGACCTGAACGGCAGCAATACCGTGGACGTGCAGGATTTGCTGATTCTGCTCGGCGCCTGGGGGCCGTGCCCATAATCAATCTGCCCCGTCAAACGGGCTTCATTTTGCGTGAAACAATGCCCCGACGCTCAGCATCCAAGAGCGTCGGGGTTTGTTTTATCCGGACATCAAGACCGAGAATGAATGGTCCGAAGATGTGTTAGTGACATGAGGCATCGCCATGTCTCAATCTTTGTCGCTCTGTCATTGGGTCAGTTCGATCTCAAGAGTGATCGATTGTCGGGACAGGTATTTCGCCATGATTTGCGAATGGATGTCTGCAATCCTGTTGTTTGCGCTGGATGCTTTTGCGTTACCGTTCCAGACGGTTGGGTCGGATGGCGCATGGAGTGTGGTTTTAGCGTGCGCAGCCATGGTTGGGCTATGTGCAACGGCATCGTCCATTCCGAATGTGCCAGGCCTGAATTCGCATCAGGTTGATGTGCCAGACGAGCCAACGCTGCGGATTACTTCAGATGAGCAGCCAAAAGAAGTAGCACTGCCTGTTGAGTTGCTGGCGCGGCTGCCCGCAGTGATTTGGACGGTTGACAACGCACTCACAGTAACTTCGCTTCATGGGGCTGGCTTTCAAGACGTATCAGCCGACAAGAGTGAGTGTGTGGGGTATTCGGTGAGTCGCCTAATTCGAAAATGTTTTGCAAAGAGCGCGGAGTATGCGAGGCAGATGCACCGCCGCGCGCTGCAGGGAGAATCTGTTCGATTCGAATGTCGTCGCTGGGGCCGTTCGCTCGGCATCAGCCTGGAGCCGATGTGCGACCATGCGGGGCGCGTGAAGGGTTGCATCGGGCTTTGCACCGACTCTACAGCGATTCAACGCGCCGCTGTCTCGCACGATGACCGTGAACAGCTTGAGAAAGCATTGCATGCGATGGAACGCGTGCTCGGCGTCATCGGGCACGAACTGCGTTCCCCGCTCGCAGGTCTGCAGGTACTTTCTGAACATCTGTTGGCAGAGCAGTCGAACCAAATAACCGACTCGCATCGACAGTTCATCAGACTTATTCATGATGAGGTCATTCGCCTTTCCGGCATGGTCAACAACATGCTTGAGGCGGCGCGTCTTAACAGCGGCACAGCAAAGTGGAACTGGTCGGAAGTCGATGTTTTCATCGTGTGCACGCATGCGATAGAGCTTATGCGGCCGCTTCTTGATGGAACGCTCGTTCACATTGTGAACAACGTGCCGCGAGGGCTGAAGATGCAAGGCGATGGCGATGCTTTGCTGCGGCTGTTGCTGAATCTTCTGAGCAACTCACAGAAGCACACATCGCATGGCGAGATTGTTCTTGGCGCAGCCGAGATGGTCGATCACGAAGAACGCTGGGTTGAGCTGGAAGTGCGCGACACAGGCTCTGGTATTCGAGGCGACATCGCGGGGCGGCTGGGTGTGCCCTTTGCCCTGAACGCCGGCGTGATTGGGGCGGGCGGTGTCAAAGGTGTGGGACTTGGTTTGGCAATCTGCAAGGGGATTGCAGCAGCACACGGCGGTTCCATCTCGCTCAGTTCTGCCCAGGAGTCAGGCACGAATGTCAAGGTGAGGGTTCGCGCTGATTTATCGAAACCTTGCACTGATCGAGATGGTGGAAATCTCTTTCATGAGGTGGCGGGATGACGCTCATCATGGTCATTGAGGATGCTTCGATTGTTCGCGAGCCGCTTGATGCTGCGCTCAGTCGCGCAGGCTATGAGACGGTGACAGCCGAGCATGGAGCTGCAGCGTTGTCCTTGATGGCTGAGCCAGAATCGCGCATTCCGGATGTGATCCTGCTCGATATGGCGATGCCCGTGATGGATGGATTGACGTTTCTGAAACGCCTGCGGGCAGATTCGCGAGCGAAGCACATTCCGGTCATTGTATTGACAGCCGTAGCGGATCGAACCCAGATCGTTCAAGCCGCCCAATACGGCATCTGTGGGTATCTGTTGAAGAGTCGATTCTCATTGAGCGAGCTTTTGCAGCAGGTGTCGAAAGCGTTGAACGCAAAGGCCGCGCCTGCGCAGGCAACGAAGCAGCCGCAAGTGGTTGCTGCGGCGTCACAGCCCATGCTCGCGCCTCAAAGGCCTGCCGAAAGTGCGACCGGCGCACCTGTACCACACGCGCCGGTCAAGCCGAAGGCCGATTTTGTGCCGCCGCCTTCGCACGGCGTCAGTGATTCCGAAGAAGATTCAACGGAACTGCTGAAGAGCCTCAAGCCGCTGATGTCGCGATCAGAAATCATGGAGCGAATCGACGGGTGCGACGAACTGAAGGGGCTTTCGCCAGCAGTGACGCAGGTGCTGAAGCTGACCGGCAGTTCGCGATGCTCCATTGAGCAGGTGGCCAAGGTCATCAGCACCGATCACGCGATTGCGCTGAAAGTGCTGAAGCTGGCCAACTCCGCGGTATACACGCGGGGCGAGCCAGTCGATTCCGTTCACCTGGCTGTCAGTCGCATCGGCCTTGGCCAGATTCGACAGACCGTGTTGAACTTGGCGGTCATCGATCAGTTCAGCTCCACGGGCGGCTGTTCTGCCATCCATCCCGGCCAGTTCTGGGAGCATGGCATCGCGACGGGCATCATCGCTGCGGAAATCATGCATCAACGCGAGCAGAAGGACGTGGATACGGCATTCACGATGGGCCTGCTGCACGATGTGGGTCGGCTGTTCTTCGCGGATCGCTTCGGCGAAACGTACGCGCGCGTGATTGAAACGGCTCGCAGCGCCCAGTTGCCTTTGGAGCAGGTTGAGTCGCGGATGCTGCTGTACAACCACGCGGATGTGATGGACCGGATGCTGCACGCATGGAAATTCCCGAAGCAGTTGATCAATCCCATCGTGTTCCATCATCTTTCGGCGGGCAACATTCGTCGCAGCGCGCCGCGACAGATTGAGGAAGTCGCAACGCTCGGCATCGCCAATCGTCTTGCACACGCGATGATGCTCGGCTCAAGCGGGAATGAAGCGGTGTACCCCACTGAGGAATTGTGCGAGATGCTGCGTCTTGATCCTGAAATCATTGTGTCGATTCAAGGCAAGGCGCGCGAGGAAACAGACAAGATGAAGTTCGCTCTGCTGGCCAGTTCGAACGCGGGCAATTGGCCCCAGCTTCAGCACGAACATGCCAAGTCCATCGGCGCACCGTTTCGCCCTCTCTTCACATCCATGACACCGAAGTACGATGCGTATCGCATTTTCTGTGAGGAACTGGCTGGCGCGGTAATCGAGTCATCTGAGGATTCCAAGCCGAATATTGGCGTACTTCACATTGCGCATGCCCGTGATCGTGTCGCAGTAACGACACAGTACAAACAGGCTGAAAATGCGGCAGGGGTTTCTGCTCTGCCTCTCCTCGTGCTTTCACCAGGCGGGAAGATTCTGCCGGAGAACTCACTTCTGGCGTCTCGCGCCATCGAAGCTTTGCCGACGCCTGTTGTTATCGAGCGATTCACTGCCGCTGCGCAAAAGCTGCTTGGCGGGGCCGCTCTTCGTGCGGCGGCTTGAGTGATAGCTCGGAAACCGGTCTCAAGTTGCGCCCATAACACTCCGATCTGACCTTCGGGAGTGTTGGTTACGGCGCGCACGATGCGCAGGAGGTCCAGTTGGATATCGCTACGCTCATTGGGCTGCTGCTGGGTGTCGCCTGCATTGTCATGGCGATCCTGCTCGGCGGCTCCTTCATGGCCTACGTGGACGGTCCGTCCATGTTGATCGTGTTGGGCGGCGCAACTGCAGCCACGATGACGGCGTTCCCATTGGGGCGCTTTCTGAAACTGCCCAAGGTCTGTGCTCGCGCACTCCTCACCAAGCCTGTCGATCCGGCGAAGCTGATCGCGCAGATTGTGGAGCTGGCGGAAGTGGCGCGCCGTGACGGCATCCTCGCGCTGGAGAACATGACCGATCAGATGGAAGAGCCGTTCCTTGTCAGCGGCCTGCGCATGGCGGTGGACGGCACCGACCCTGAAGTCATCCAGTCCGTGATGGAAACGGAACTGGAGAATCTCATGGAGCGACATGATGCCGGTCGCGGCATGTTGGAAGCCCTTGGTAAGTACGCGCCAGCGTTCGGCATGATCGGAACGCTCATCGGACTCGTCGCCATGCTTGCCAACATGGATGACCCCGCCAAGATCGGCGCAGGTATGGCAGCCGCGTTGATCACCACGCTCTACGGCGCACTTGTGGCGAACATCATGTTCCTGCCTATGGCGGACAAACTCGCAGCCCGCTCCGCGGAAGAAGTGCTCTCCAAAACAATCATCATTCAGGGTGTGATGGCGATTCAGTCCGGCGACAATCCCAGAAACGTCGAAGCGAAGCTGATGACGTTCCTTCCTCCGGCGGCGCGCCCCGGCGAACAGAGCAAGGCGGCCTGACGTGAAGAAACGCCCTAAAAAAGCAAGCGGCGGCGTGCCGGAGTGGGTCGTTACCTTTGGCGACATGATGGCGCTGCTGCTCGTCTTTTTCATCCTTATTCAGATGTTCTCTGAGCTAAAGAAAGAGCACGAATATCAGCGGGTGATTACAGCAGTGAAGGAAGCGTTCGGTTATGCGGGCGGTATCGGTGTGCTGCCCATCGACAACCCGCCGCTGCGGTCGATCATTGAGCAGCTTGAGCAGCTCGCGCTGAAGAATCAGGAGACGACGAAGATTTCGCAGAATGACACCCCCGGCGTGGACGGTGCCGAGATGCGCGTCACGAAAGTTCGGGAAGGCATTGTCTTCACAATCGGCGGGCCGGCCATGTTTGACGAGGGTTCTGCCGAGATCAAACCCATCGCCCGCAGAGAGATTGAGAAGCTCGCGACCCTACTCGCGGGCCGTAAGAACAAGGTGATCGTCCGTGGTCACTCGGCCGCCAAGTACCTTCCTGCCAACTCCCCGTGGGCCGATCTTGATGCCCTGAGCTTCGCGCGTGCGAAGAACGTCAAGGATTTGCTGATGGAATTGGGGATCGAGGACGTGGTTTTTCGGCTGGAGGCGGTGGGTATTCGTGAACCCGCCCGGCCCAGGGCGGTGGACCCGGCTGATGTGGCCGAGAACCGCAGGGTCGAAGTCATCCTGACCGAACAATTGGTCGAAGAAATGAACAGCGATTGGCTCGGCACTAATCCCAATCTCGCCCGTGGAGGATGATTCACCGTGGCTCAGCAAGCAACGCCCCAGACCGAAGTCGCCCAGCCGCCGTCGGCGAAGAAGACCATCATTCTGGTCGCAGCGATCCTGCTGGTTGAAGCAGTCGCCATCGTGGGCGTCATGATGTTCCTTTCCGGTCCGGCGAAGGTAGATGCGTCAAGCATCCCGCACTCTATGGATGTGGCGGGGGATGAGCGGATCGTTGAAACACTGATTCTCAACGCGAAGCTGCCGAATAATCGCGCTGGGGTGACCTTTGTGTATGACACGGAAATTTACGTGCAGACGAAGCAGCGGCATACCGCCCGCATCGCGAACGAACTGGAGCAGTTTCAGAATGAGCTGAGGGCGGAGATTGGCGCGATCTGGCGGACGAGCGAGCCGCAGCATTTTCAGGAGCCGACGCTGGAAACCCTGACGCGCAAGATTCACGCGTTGCTGTCTGGCCGGTTTGGAATGGACGAGGCAGCTGGGGAGCCGATCGTGCAGAAGTGTGTGATCGTGATGGGAACCGGTTTCCGGATTGACAGTTGAGCCTTGGTGGCTCATGATGGCGTTGCTGGAGAAAGTTCAAGGCTCCGGCCGATGCTATGGAAAGCGTCGAGAATCCCCGGTGCGCGCTGTCGGCAAAGACTGGCGACCGGACATACCCAGGCGTGAGCCGTGGAGCCACGGATGGCTGAGCAGTCGCCCGACATTCAAGCTCAACAGCAGACCGGTGATGATCCTGCGCCCGAGGTGCTTGCCGAGCAGTCGATCAACGCTGCGGCCGCCGCTGCGGAAAAGATCAAGGGTGCGGCTGGTGAGGTCGCGCTTGATCTGCCCGACTTCGCACGTGCAAACGGTACCGCTGGTCGGAACGGTGCGGCAGGGCTGTCGCTCTTGGATGACATTGATCTGGATGTGAAGATCGAACTCGGACGAACTCGTATGTACGTCGAGGATGTGTTGCGGCTGAACGCTGAGTCTGTTATTGAACTGGACAAAGCGGCTGGCGATCCAGTGGATATCTATGTGAATGATCGGCACGTGGCGCGTGGCGAGGTGCTGGTGCTGAATGAGAATTTCTGCGTGAGGATCAGCGAGATCATCAAGCAACCGAGTGCTGAAGCTAGTTCTAGTTAAGGTTCGTAATGCAGTCTTGTCTTTCCTGCATTCGAGTTAGACGCAGGAAAGACCCGTCGGAGGATCCGGCGGTTCAAGCCAAGGATTGGCGACATGCGATGCTCCCTTCAATCGCCGCTTTGTGCGGCGTGCATGGCTCTTGTGTTCGGCGCAGGCTCTTTTGCGGAGACGCCGCCCAATCGAGTCGCTGCCAACGATGTTGTTTCGCTCGAACTCGAAGCACTTCCTGAACGGGAAGAAGTCTTACAGTCTTCGCACGCGCCGTGGCATGAGCAGTTGCCGCTTGGTGCGCCGAGAGCGTCGGACGTTCGCCAACTTGACGAGAGCGCAAAGCAGCATGAAGAGGCAGGCGAAACTGTCAGCGGGGGTTCTCTTTGGCAGCGCATTGACCCACGTGCAGGTGATGTCATTCAAGTACTCAGCGCGCTGGCAGCCGTGATCGGGCTGGCCGTGTTTTTGAGGATGGCAACATCGAAACTCTCGCGAGGCCTTGCGGCAGGTGGCCGCCCATCCGGTGTGCTTGAAGTTCTGGCACGCTACCCGGTCGCCCGCGGGCAGCAGCTCGTTCTTCTCAAGCTGGGCCGGCGGATCGTG
This sequence comes from Phycisphaerales bacterium, assembly GCA_035443885.1. Lineage (GTDB taxonomy): Bacteria > Planctomycetota > Phycisphaerae > Phycisphaerales > SM1A02 > DAOMNO01. The sequence continues at coordinate 211,928 of DAOMNO010000001.1, read as the reverse complement.
CTGACGCACGCCGCAGGTGGAGCGATGAGGACACTGACTGAGGTCACGGATAACGACGAAGTCGCTGCATTGCTGGCCCGAATCGAAGCCGGTTCATCAGGTCGCGATTCGCTTCGTTTTCGATCCATGCTCAATCAGTTCAAGCATGAGCACGATATGGCGCAGCAGAAGAGCGAGCCTCGCAGCGCAGCAGAACTTTCGCGGGACGGCGGCGAGATTGTTGACCTCACTCGTGCGCCGGGGCGCAGCTTGTTCAGTTGGGGGAGGGCGGCGCGATGAGTCAAACGTACAGAACGTGGTTTGCTGTCGTGGCAGTGATGGTTGCGCTGTCATCAATCGCACACGCGCAGTCCAGCACGCCGGCGGATCTTGCGGGGATCAATCCGATTCGAGTGCTGGAAGATGCCGCTGCGCTCCTGCCGCGTAACGATGATGCGCCTGATATCTCGGCCACCGGAGCGGGCGTACTGAGTACCCCGCTCAACATTCTGCTTCTCCTTACCGTCCTCAGCCTTGCCCCCGCATTGCTGGTGCTCTGCACATGCTTTACGCGCATCGTCATCGTGATGGGTCTGCTGCGGCAGGCGTTGGGTACGCAGGGGTTGCCGCCGAGCCAGGTCGTTGTGGGCCTTAGTCTCTTCATCACATTCGTTGTGATGGCTCCCACCGCGCATCGCATGTACGAAGAAGGCATTCGGCCATATTCCGAGGGAAGCATCACGGATTACGACGTTGCATGGGACAAGACCAAGCAGCCGCTGCGCGACTTCATGTTCGCTCAGATTGAAGCGACCGGAAACTGGTCCGGTGTCTTCATGATGCTGAACTATCGAGGGATCGACACATCAGACCCCAGCAAACTTACTCGTGCAGATGTGGACATGTTGTCGTTGATTCCGGCATACATCCTGAGTGAACTCAAGGTTGCGTTTCTCATCGGCTTCAAGATTTACCTGCCGTTTCTGGTCATCGACATGGTGATCGCCAGCCTGCTCATTTCGATGGGCATGCTGATGCTGCCGCCGGTGTTGATTTCCCTTCCGTTCAAGCTGTTGCTGTTTGTTCTGGTGGACGGCTGGCAGCTTGTGATCGGCTCATTGATGACAAGTGTGATTCAACCCGACCTGATGCTGACGTCGGGCGGTCCGTAGGAGATGCGTAATGATCGACGCTGTTGACGCTGTTCGCATCGCACTGATGGAAGCGCTGATTCTCTCCGTGCCGATTCTCGGCGCGGGCCTGCTTGTCGGGCTCATCATCAGTCTGTTTCAGGCAGTAACCCAGATTCAGGAACAGACACTGACGTTTGTTCCCAAGATCGTCGTGATGATTCTGGTGTCGGTCGTGCTGCTGAGTTGGATCACCATCCGCATGACGGAGTTCGCCATCGAAATGTTTACGCAGTTCTAAACGACTACCCGCCCCTGTTGACCGCCTGCAACGTCGTGTCTCACCTTCAAACCATCCTTGATCACATCCCCGCAGCGATGCTCGTGGTTTTTCGTTTGGGCGGTTTGATGATCTTCGGTCCAGTCTTCGGTTCTGCCATGGTGCCTGTTCGCGTGAAAGTGTTTCTCGCATTCATCATCGGCCTCGCGATTTATCCGCTGCTTTCAGCCGAAACGTTTGTCGGTGGGCCGGTGTCGCTGAGCCTCTGGCTGCTTGGGCCGATTGTGGCGATGGAACTGATGGTTGGTTTGATCATCGGCTACGTCGCCAGTTTGCCGATGATGGCGGTGCAAACCGGCGGCCTCATCATGGGTCAGCAGATGGGCCTTGGCTTCGCACAGTTTTACAACCCGGCGATCGACGACGAAGCCGATATCGTCGGTCAGTTATTGTTTTTCATGGCGCTCGCGGGGTTCCTGCTCATCGGCGGGCATGAGTTCATGGTACTCGCGGTGCTGCATAGCTTCTCACACGTGCCGTTGGGCGGTTTTTCGCCAGATGCTTCACTTCTCGCGTTGATAGGCGGACTGCTCTTGGCAGCGTTTGAGTTGGCGATGCGCGTCGCAGCACCGCTGCTCGCACTGATTTTTCTGCAGAGCATTGCGATGGGCTTTATCTCCAAGACTGTGCCACAGCTCAACATTTTGAGTCTCGGTTTCCCGCTACGAATTCTTGCAGGATTCTTGATCGTGGCGGTCGGGTTGATCGTCATCAACGAAGTTGTGATGGAAGGCATCGACGCAACACTGGCGGCAATTTTCGGATGGATTGAGTCATACGGCGACCGCGCCATTTGAGCAGGAATCATGGCAGACGATCTGGGTGAAAAGACAGAGGAGGCAACGCCAAAGCGGCGGCAGGAAGCACGCGAGGAGGGTAATGTCTCGCGCAGTCAGGACCTTGCCGGGGCGCTCCTGCTGACGGTCGTAACCGTCGCAATCTGCTTTACCGTCATGCCCATGCTGGGGCAGGGCAAGGCTGCCTTGGAACATGCGCTGATCCCCGGCTCAGTCAGTGACTGGCTGCGCGTCGAGAGCGCGGGTGAGTCGGCCATGACGATCGCAGCCGTCGCGATTCGCCTGGTTGTCCCGTTGCTCATACTGGCATGGCTGGCGGCGTACATCGGCAGCTTTGTGCAGATTGGCTGGCTCATCTCCATGAAGGCGGCTGCGCCGAAGTTCAGTAAACTGAATCCGCTGAAGGGCTTTCAGCGCATCTTTGGCCTTTCAGGCTTGGTCAAAGTATCGCTTGATTCGCTGAAGGTGCTCATCGTGATGATTGTCTCTGCGCTCACCATGATGCAGTACGCAGAGCGTATCGTGCTGCTGCCGCACCTGACGGTGATGCAGTGCCTGTCTGAAATAGGCTGGCTGATGCTTGACCTAGCACTGCGCGTGCTTGCGGTTCTGTTGTTGCTGGGCGTATTCGACTTTATCTATCAGAAATGGAAACACACAAAAGACCTGCGCATGACCAAGCAGCAGGTGAAAGATGAGATGAAACAGTCGGACGGCGACCCGGAGACGAAGCGCCGCCGCATGCGTATGCAGCAGCAGATCGCACGGCAGCGAGTCGCCGCTGCCGTGCCGAAGGCTGATGTCATTGTGACAAACCCGGAGCACATTGCGATCGCGATTCAATACGATCCCGACAAGATGAATGCGCCGAAAGTGGTGGCAAAAGGCGCGGATTATCTGGCGATCCGCATTCGACAGATCGCCATGCAGCATGGGATTCCGATCATCGAGCGAAAGCCGCTGGCACGATCCCTATATAAGGATGTGCCGGTCGGGGCAGAAGTGCCGCCGCAGTTCTATCAGGCAGTGGCCGAAATACTCGCGTACATCTATCGCCTGAGTGGCAGAAAGGCGGGTTGAGCTGCGATGACACACGCATCAACACGCGATGGCATCTGTGCATCACGCTCGTCGCTCCTGCGAGTTCTTTCCGGGCCTTCTCTGGCCCATCCATGTGTCTTGTTGACGATCGATTGAACTGAATCACTGTTCATGGCGAAGGCAGCATACAACTCGAATATTCCCGCACCGTTGCAATGGGTGGCGCGCAATCGGCATCTGCTGGTGCCGGTATCGTTTCTGCTGCTCATCATCGTGTTGGTGGTGCCGCTGCCTACGCCTGTGCTGGACGTGCTGCTGGCCGCCAATATCTCGCTTGCTGCCGTCATCCTGTTGACGACGATCTACATGGGCAAGCCTTTGGAGTTCAGCGTCTTTCCGGCGCTCCTGCTGGCGACGACACTGTTCCGTCTGGTTCTCAATGTCGCGTCCACTCGGTTGATTCTGACTGCCGATGCGGATTCGCCTGAACAGGCAACCGCTGTTGCGGGGCAGGTCATTGAAGCGTTCGGCAACTTTGTCGCGGGCGAATCGGTCATCGTTGGCTTCATCATCTTCGTTATTCTCGTCGTCGTGCAATTCGTGGTGATTACGAAAGGCGCGACGCGCATGAGTGAAGTGGCTGCGCGGTTCACGCTCGACGCCATGCCCGGCAAGCAGATGGCGATTGACGCGGATCTCTCCGCGGGGCTTATCGACGAGAAAGAGGCCAAGGCCAGACGAAGAGCGATTACGGAAGAAGCGGACTTCTACGGCGCGATGGACGGTGCCAGCAAGTTCGTTCGGGGCGACGCCATCGCAGGCATCATCATTACGCTCGTCAACATTGCAGGCGGTTTTGCAATCGGTGCGTTCGAGAAGGGCTGGTCGATGGCGGATTCGATGTCGGTCTTCACCAGACTGACGATCGGCGACGGGCTCGTCAGTCAGGTACCTTCGTTCATCATCGCAATCGCAGCAGGTTTGATCGTCGCACGCACAGGAAATGACCAGGCGATTGGTGATGAGATTCCCAAACAGCTTTCGTCGCAGCCGACAGCGCTGTTTCTGATCGGCGGCTTCCTGCTGGTGCTGGCGTTCACGCCGCTGCCCACGATGCCGTTGCTGGTTGCTGCCGCTGCGGTGGCGGGGTTGGGCTGGGCCGTGCGGCTTGTGGGCCAACGAACACTGATGGATCGAGAACAATCCGCACGAACGGAAGCGGCGGAACAGGCTCCGCAGACGGCTCCGGTCGAAGACCTGTTGAACGTGGACACGCTGGAACTCGAAATTGGGTACGGCCTTGTGCAGCTCGTGGATGCTTCGCGAGGCGGCGATCTGCTTGACCGAATCTCTATGATTCGCAGGCAGCTCGCCGTGGAAATGGGCATCGTTCTGCCGCCCGTTCGCATTCGCGACAATATGCAACTTGATGCCAATGCCTACCGATTCAAACTGCGTGCTGCTGTGATCGGTGAAGGCGTCGTCTATCCCGAACTCTTGATGGCGATGGACTCCGGTCTTGCGGGCGGCAGAATCGAAGGCATTGCAGGGAAGGAACCCGCATTTGGGCTGGATGCCATCTGGATCGAACCAGCACAGAAGCAGCGGGCAGAAACAATGAACTACACCGTGGTGGACGCGACCAGCGTGTTGGCCACACATCTGACAGAACTGGTGAAGTCTCACGCCGACGAACTGCTCTCGCGTGAAGAGGTCAATCATCTCATCGCACAGCTCAAGAAAACTTCGCCCAAGCTGGTAGAGGAGGCAATCCCCGCGGCGGTCAAGCCGGGTGAATTGCAGAAGGTGCTTCAGAATCTGCTGCGAGAGCGTGTGCCGATTCGTGATCTGGAGACCATTGTGGAAACACTGGGGGACTGGTCGCAGCACACGAAGGATCTTGACGTGCTGACCGAGTATGTTCGCAATGCGCTCAGGCGGACGATCTCCAATCAGCACGCAGCAATAGACGAGAACGGCAAGCCAAGGCTTTACTGCATTACGATGGACCCGGCGACGGAAGACCTCATCAGCGGGTACATTGATCGTGGACCGGGCGGCACGACGCTTTCTATTCCGCCTGCGATGGCGAACAAGATCGCCGCCGCCGTGAGCCGCGCTGCCGAGCCACTGGTCGGCGCGGGTCATCCCGTGATTGTGCTGGCCTCGCCCAGCATACGAGCGCAGCTCAAGCAGATTCTCGACCCACACATTGCGCAGGTTGCGGTGCTGGCGTACAACGAGGTGGTGAAGGGTCTCGACGTGGAATCGATGGGTTTGGTACACTTGCCACAGGAGGAGACGTCACGGATCGGAGCGGGTGCAGCGTAGTCCCGCCTTTGCATTGGAGCACGTACTGCCATGGAGGGCATGCCCGTGAAGCTCAGGACTTACCAAGCCTACACAATGGCTGAAGCGCTAGCCGCCGTGAAGCGAGACCTTGGCGCGGGAGCGGTGATCCTCAACACGCGCACCTTCAAACGAGGCGGCCTGCTCGGCATCGGCCGAAAGACGATTATCGAAGTTACCGCAACGCCTCAGCAGGCTCCGGAAAAGAAGCATGTGCCGCAAAGCGCAAATCCGACGAGCGCGGCGGCAAAGCGCGCCTATGGCAAGGCAAACGCGTCGTTGATTGAAGAAGTTGGCGAAATCGACCGTGAGCGAACTCGCAAGCTGGCCATCGCCCTCGCAGAGAAGTTTGCACGCGATAAACAACAGTCCAAAGCTCAGGCTCCTGTTGCGCCGTCATCTTCGGTTGCCGCGCCGTCGCCCAAGACCACAGTGGAGAAGCGCTCCACTGCGCCAGCCAAAGAGCCGACTGCGCGGGGCTATGTGCTCACGCCCACTCCTTCGCAGCAGGTCACAGTTCATGCTGGGGTGTCAGCGGAGCCTGTTCGTCCTGCGGTGCCGCCGGCGGAAGCTCGTGTCATGCAAGAAGAGCTGGCAGCAATCCGCTCCATGGTCGGGCAGGTACTGCAACGGCAGACAATCGCGCCGAAGAGTGCAGCCGCGATGCCAGCCCGCCTGTTCGACATGTATCTGAAGCTGATTGCGCAGGATATGTCAGAAGAACTTGCCGATCGGATTGTCAGCGAAGTGCGGAACGAACTAAGCGATTCACAACTCGACGATGAAGCATCCGTACGTAACGCCGTGCTTCGCCGCTTGAGCGAGTGCATTCCGGTGGGCGCTGTGCCGGTAGCAGTGGATGTTGCAGACGGCCGCCCGCTGACAATTGCACTTGTCGGCCCAACGGGTGTGGGCAAGACGACCACCATCGCAAAACTTGCCGCTTCGTACAAACTGCGACACGGCCGCAACGTGGGCCTGATTACATCGGATACCTATCGCATCGCCGCCGTCGATCAACTTCGGACGTATGCCAACATCATCGGATTGCCGTTGCAGGTGGCCCTCACGCCGACGGAGATGAGGCAGGCCATTCACGCGCTGCGGTCGTGTGATGTCATTCTCATTGATACGGCTGGTCGCAGCCAGAATGATTCCGATCGGCTCGCAGAGTTGCGAGAGTTCGTGGCCGCTGCGGCTCCGCATGAGGTTCATCTGGTGCTTTCGGGTACGGCAGGCGAGCGCGTGCTGCTGCGCGAGGCGGAAGCCTTTAGCGCGATCGGCATCCACAAAATCGTACTGACGAAACTCGATGAAGCCGTCAGCTTTGGTATGCTCGTCGATGTCGTCAGGCGCATCGGCAAGCAACTCAGCTTTGTAACGACCGGACAGGAAGTACCTGACCACATTGAAGTGGGCAGGCCAGAGCGATTGGCGGAGTTGATTCTCGGAGGCGAGGTACAGGGGTGACCGATCAGGCTACAGCATTGCGGCGAGCGATTGAGCAGGCGCGGGTTTCTCGCGAACCCATGCACGGCTATGCTTCGCCCGACGATTCCAGTGCAGCAAGCGCGATTGGGATTGTTGCGCACGATGAAACCGATCACGGTATTCCGCCGAGTGTGGCTTCCGGCGCGGTCAGTTTCGCACCATTGCCGGGGCGTCATCGTCCTGTGCCTCGCGCCGTCCCGCCTCGCATCAAACTGGCCAAGGCGATCGCGATTTCTTCTGGCAAGGGCGGTGTCGGGAAAAGCAATCTGGCGGTGAATCTCGCTGTGCTGATGAGCCGCATGGGCCTGAAGGTGTGCCTGCTTGATGCGGACATGGGGCTTGCCAATGCAGACGTTCTGTGCAATCTCACCCCCAAACTCACGCTGGAGCATGTCGTTGCAGGGAAGTGCAAGCTGTGGGAGGCGATGATGCTCGCTCCTGGCGGGTTTCGACTGATCCCCGGCGCTTCAGGTGTTGCGCGCATGGCCGAACTGAACATGGATGATCGCAGGCGACTGCTGCAGCAACTCGCAGCATTGGAGCGAGTTGCTGATGTGCTCATCATCGACACGGGTGCAGGCATCAACTCCACGGTTGTTTCATTCGCTGGCGCAGCACACACATCGCTGGTTACAACAACGCCTGAGCCGACATCGCTGACTGACGCCTACGGCATGATTAAGACTCTGGCCCGCCGAACCATCCCATCAGAATCCAACATCGAACTTGTCGTCAACATGACGATTTCGCCCGACGAAGGTAGGAGTGTGTTCGGGAGAATGGAGCGAGTGAGCCGCACGTTCCTGGGACGTGAGATCGCGTTCGCCGGTGCGATTCCGACGGACCCTTCCGTGCCCGCTTCCGTAAGGCAGCGCGTTCCATTTGTGCTGTATGCACCGGATGCACCAGCGACGCAAGCTTTGCGCGTGCTTGCGCGCCGGCTTGTCGGCGTTGAAGAGCCTTACGAAGTACCAACGGCACCCCAGCAGCGAGGTGGATTCTTCGCTCGTCTTGCGTCCTGGATGACCCTTCAACGGGCATCACGAGAAAAGTAGGGATTCTGCTTAAGCATCGGCGACAGTTGCCGATAAAGACATTTCGTTCAAGTTCTTACGGCGATCAGTGTTGCCCCGTTCAGCAGCGGAATGAGGAATGATCGAATGGGCAGATTGAGCAGTGTAATGGCGGCTTGTTTCGCCCTTGCGGCATTTGCAGTGGCGACCTTTGCAGGTCTGGCCGTTGGCAATGCAGCCACTCTCGTGCTCATGCAGGCGCTGCTGGCGATGGTGATTTGCTATCCGGTCGGGTTGATCGTCGGCATCGTTTGCGAGCGTGTGATTGACATGCATCTTGCGTCACAGGCGGAACAGGAAGCCGCAACGATGGGCACCGCAGACAAGGCGTCTGCGGCCTCTACGCCTGAAGACGAAGATGTGATCGTTGTGTGAGCCTGAGAATATCGGTTGCGTCCCGAATCTCTGGTGGTATAGTGATCGCGTCACTGCCGCCACGGAACAGGCGGAGTCTCGAAAAATGGCGCGGTCAAGGAGAGACCACATGCCCAAAGCGAAGTCAAGGTCAGGCACAGCGACACTCGAACGCCCCGCTGCGTCGGTGACCGACGAAACCCCTATTCTCGAAGTTTGGAAACAGTATCGCGCGATCGGTTCGCAGGAGCTGCGCAATCGGCTCATCGAACATTATCGCGAGATCGTGCGCTATACCGCTGAGCGCATGCATATGCGTCTGCCCGGCGAGGTCGATGTTGAAGACCTGATGTCTGCTGGCCTCTTCGGTCTGATGGACGCGATCGATGCGTTTGATCTTGATCGAGGCGTCAAGTTTGAGACATTCTCAGCACAGCGCATTCGTGGTGCGATCTTTGACGAGCTGCGCAGCATGGACTGGGTGCCTCGCCTCGTGCGGTCGCGCACGGCAAAGGTCGAGCGAGCGCGCAAGTCGCTGGAGATGGAGCTTGGCCGCAAGGCGACGGACAAGGAAATCTCCACGCGGCTGAAGGTTTCGCAGGCGGAGTTTGAGAAAATCTCACGAGACTCCAAACCCGTCGGCGTGGTATCTCTCAACCGCAAGTGGTTCGAGACCGACTCCAGCAAAGACGTGCGCGAGATCGATGTCATTCACGACAAGAAGCAGGAAAACCCGCTTTCTGAAATTCAGAAGCAGGACCTCAAGCTGCTCATCACCAAGGGGCTTTCTCGCGCCGAGCGACTCATTGTGATCCTCTACTACTACGAGGAAATGACAATGAAGGAGATTGGTACGACGCTTGACCTTTCTGAATCGCGCGTCAGCCAGATGCACTCATCAATTCTTGCTCGCCTTAAGGCACAGATGCAGCATCGCACAAAGGAATTTGCGGGCTGAGAAGGCCCGAAACGCTTGTGAAGCACAACCCGCGTTTCAGGACGCGGGTTTTTCATGTCGTTGCGTTATGTTGCCGCACGCGCTGGTGCTGCTCGTTCCTTGGATGGTGCGGTGGTGCGGAGCAACGGCTTGAGGTAGCGACCCGTGTGACTGTTCTTCGATGCCGCCACAGCTTCGGGCGTCCCGGTGGCGACGACGGTGCCGCCTCGGTCGCCACCTTCCGGGCCGAGGTCAATGATCCAGTCAGCGCATTTGATGACGTCAAGATTGTGTTCGATCACAATCAACGTGTTGCCTTGATCGGCGAGACGATTCATCACGCTCAGCAGCTTTTCGACATCTGCGAAGTGCAAACCCGTCGTCGGCTCGTCAAGCACATACAACGTGTGGCCTGACGACGAGCCGCCAAGTTCGCTGGCAAGCTTGATGCGCTGCGCTTCACCGCCTGAAAGCGTAGTCGATGGCTGGCCGAGTTCGATGTAGTCGAGGCCAACATCGTGCAGGCACTTCACCATGCGCAGAATGCGTGGATGCGCATCGAAGAACGAGACGGCGTCTTCAACCGTCATGCTCAGCACGTCCGCGATGTTTCTGTCGCGATATCTGATCTCCAGCGTTTCGCGGTTATACCGTGCGCCGCGGCAGACTTCGCAGGTTACAAACACATCCGGCAGGAAGTGCATCTCGATTTTCTTGAGGCCCTGGCCTTGGCACGCTTCACACCGGCCGCCTTTCACATTGAATGAGAAGCGGCCGGGTTGATAGCCGCGAATCTTCGATTCTCGCGTTTGCGTGAAGAGCTTGCGGATGTCGTCGAAGATGCCGGTGTACGTCGCCGGGTTTGAGCGAGGCGTGCGCCCAATGGGGGACTGATCGACTTCGATCACGCGGTCAAGCTTCGTCAAGCCGTTGATGCGTTTGTGTCCGCCGGGGAGCAGCCGCGAGCCATAAATGGCTTTCTTGGCGGCTTTCAGCAAAACTTCGTTCACCAGCGTCGATTTACCAGAACCGGAAACGCCAGTTACACACACCATCCCGCCCAGCGGGAACGCCACGTCGATACCTTTGAGATTGTTCGCGCTGGCGCCTTTCACGACGATGGCATTCGATTCGCTGACGGCGCGGCGATCATTCCGTGACGGCGAGGGGATCGCCCGGCGACCCGAAAGATACGCGCCGGTCAGCGAACTCTCATGGTTCATAATGTCGAGCAGTGTGCCTTGCGCCACCACGCGCCCGCCACGCCTTCCCGGCTCTGGCCCGATGTCGAGAATGTGATCTGCAGATCGGATCATGTCTTCATCGTGTTCGACGACGAGAACCGTGTTGCCGATGTCCGCAAGGCTGCGCAGCGTGCCAATCAGGCGATCGTTGTCGCGCTGGTGAAGGCCAATGGTCGGCTCGTCCAGCACATAGCACACGCCGACAAGTCCCGACCCGACCTGTGTCGCCAGACGAATGCGCTGTGCTTCGCCGCCCGAGAGCGTCGAAGCGGTTCGATCAAGCGTGAGATAGTTGAGGCCTACGGATGCAAGAAAACCCAGACGCGCGTTGATCTCGCGCAGGATGGGCGCTGCAATTTCGCGTTTTTCCTGAGAAAGGTCGAGCGAATCGAAGAAACCGATCGCCTGATCAATGGTGAAGCCCGTAATGTCAGCGATGTTGTATCGCCCTGCGGAACCGGCGCTGAGCATGACGAACAGCGATTCGGTGCGAAGCCGTTTACCGGTACATGCGGGGCACGGCGTTTGGCTGAGCAGCGTGCTCAGTCGTTCTTTGATTCGCTCGTTATCCGTGTTCTCGAATCGCTCTTTGAGAATCGGAATTACACCCGCAAAGTCGCGCGAGGTTTTCCCGCTGCCGCCTGCGCCATAAAGGAGCAGGCGACGATGTTCGCGGGGGAGCTGGTCGAACGGCTTGTTGCGATCAATGCCGTGCTTCTTGCAGACCTTCTTGAGTACAGACGAGAACCACGAGCGGTATACATGGCCGATTCGGGCGAATGCGCTTACCGCGCCGTCAGCAATAGAGAGCGAGGGGTCTTCGATCACCATCGCTTCTTCAAACTCCTGCACAATGCCGAGGCCGTCGCACTTCGGACATGCGCCAAATGGCGAGTTGAATGAGAACAATCGTGGCTCAAGTTCATCAAGGCTGCATTCAGGATGATCCGGGCAGGCGAATTTTTCGCTGAATCGATGCTCATGCCAGTTGCCGGAAGCATCTTCCGTGAGCACGACGAGCAGGCCTTCACTGAGTTTCAGCGCGACTTCCACAGAATCTGCGATGCGCTGTCGGGCGTCCTCGCTCACGGCGATGCGATCGACAACAGCTTCAATGGTGTGCATCTCGTACCGCCCAAGATTGAGCGGATTTTCGCCGCCCTCCTTGAGCGCATCACGGATGTCGATGATCGCGCCATTGACGCGCGCCCGCACAAAGCCTTGTTTTTGCAGTGCTTCGATGACATCGCGATGATGCCCCTTCTTGCCGCGAACGACGGGGGAACAGATCATCATGCGGGTCCCCGCAGGAAACGCCATCAGCGTGTCAACAATCTGCGTCGGGCTGGTTGCGGTGATCGGTTTGCCGCAAGTCGTAGCGGCGCGTTTCTTGCCGATCGATTTCGCGCGATTCGTTTTTTCTGTTGAGTCTTCGGTTTCGTGTAACAGTTCCGCGCCATGCCAGCATGTTGGCGTGCCACAACGGGCGAAGAGCAGACGAAGGTAGTCGTAGATTTCCGTCGTCGTGGCGACGGTCGAACGTGGGTTGTGCCCGCCCGTTCGCTGCTGAATCGCGATTGTGGGAGGAAGACCTTCAATGGACTCAATGTTCGGTTTCTGAAGCTGATCGAGAAACTGCCGCGCATACGCGCTCAGCGATTCCATGTACTTTCGTTGGCCTTCTGCGAAGATCGTGTCGAATGCGAGCGAACTTTTTCCCGAACCGGATACGCCCGTGATGACCACGAGCTGATCGCGCGGGATATCGACGTTCAGACCTTTGAGGTTGTGCTCGCGTGCGCCGCGAACCTTGATGACATGCTGCTCAGCCACTTCTCTACTCCGAGGGGCGGCATCATAGGGCGGCGATTGGCGCGTTTCACGTGCAAGCCATGCAGAAGTGAAGATCAACCCACTTCACGACGTTGGAAGAGAATGACGGCGGTGCTCAGGGCGATTGTGATGCAGAAGAAGCCGTACAGCCCAGCTTCCACCAGATACGCGCGGGGAATTCGGTGTCCCTGGGTGAGGGCGTCGATCAGCACATGCACCTGGAAGTTGGGTACGACCGCATAGGCCAGTGAGTAACCTGCATATCGGAAGGATTCCCAGCCTTCAGACATGCTGCTCAACGAAACCAAGGGCACGTGAACCTGCTCGACGATCGGTTGACTGACCTCGCCCGAAACAAGCTCAATGACGCGCTCACGCTCCTCGGTAACGGTTTGTCCAGCGTCAATGGCGCGGCTGAGCCATAGGCTGCGAATCTCCTCGCGGGGTTGGCCGATGTACCAGTCCGACAGCATACCCGCCATGAAGACGCCGAGCGTGATGCACAATGTCATCACCTGTTTGAATCGTGTTGACGCGGCAATCGCAATAGCTGTCAGCACCAGCACAGCGATCGTGATGCAGATAAACGCGATCCAGAACTGGGGCTTGAAGGATTGCTCAATCGGCTGTCGGGAGAAATCGTGCGCAAACGGCAGGCAGAGAAGGTATGCCAGTGCAGCCAGCGGGGTGGTTACGCACAGCACAGTGCTTGCGAAGACCTTGTTGTAAAAGTAGTTACACCAGATTCCGGTACCTACGCCGATCGCCGCTGCGAGCAGGCCGAACACCAGCACCGGCTGATGCATGGGTGTGCGCACCGTTTGCAGCACGGGCTGCATCTCCACCAGCATGAACACGAGGCCAAGGTACAGCATGGCCAAGACCATCGCCGCCGAAACGCCGAGATACTTGCCGATGATGAAAATAGGTCTTGAGACGGGCTTGGAAACGACCGTCAACGCGGTGCGATTCTCGATTTCCCGTGTCAGCACGCTGGTGGCGATGAACGCTGCCAGCAGGACGCCAGAGACGAATACGGTCGCAAGGCCCATGTCGATGAGCATGCGCTGGTCATCGTCCATAGTGAAGGCGGCCAGTGGATTGGCCATGATGATCGCGATGGTGGCCACCACGAGTACGACCAGCATGATGGGCTGCCGGATCGACTCGAAAAAGGTGTTTCTGATGATCGCGAGGGTTTGTTCGATCATTGTGCGGCGGCTCGCCTGAAGTGTTCCGCAGCCGAACTTCGCGCCGCGGGGTGCCGACAGCCTAAGGGGGAGACAGGGGAGAACGCAACCCAGGACAAAAAAATCATCGCGCGATGCGAACCTTGTTCAGGTTGTGCTACGTAAGCCCCATGGACTCGGTTCGACATTTCGCGCGATCTTCCTGCCACGGGCTTTTTCGGGAGTCTGCCCGTTGGCGATGGAGAACGCTGGTTGGCATCACTTCGCCCCGTTTGGCCTTTGGGAGGCAGTTGCTTTACGATGGCAGCTTCATCTGAAAGCCACACCTCTTGCCTGGGCCGTGTTTGAGACTTTGAGAGAACCATGAGAATCGACCATCACGCCTATCAGCGGGGAACACGAGTGGCCGCCTTCGGTCTGCTGCTCCAGTTCGCCATAGCCTTGGTGCTGCTGATCTTCCAAGGTGCCAGCCGCGATACGTCACTTGAGTTCGTCTCGTATTACCTTGTGCTGGGTGTGCCGGTCTGGCTTTGCCTGATTGTTCTGTTGTATCAGCACAAGCTGGAGCGGCTGGAAGCGCTGGAAGAGGATGAACTCGCCGCCGCGCGGGCTGGCACCAGTTCTGTCTTTGACGCCACCAGCGAAGATTTGAAGGTCGCAGCGAGGCGTCTGGGCCTCATGTACAAGTGGCTGCTGCCCTCTGTGAGCCTCGTGCTGGCGTTCTTCATGAGCGGGCTGGCGTGGCTCATGTGGCGCTACATGCGCAATGTGGGTGAAGCCGTGGGCGAGGGGGGGCGTACGTTCTACTACACACCTCAGGTGGGGTGGGCGATAGCCATCTGCCTCTTCTTCGCACTGCTTTCATTCATCTTCTCGCGGTTCGTTGCAGGCATGGCCAAGCAGCCAGCGTGGCAGAACCTGCGAGGTGGCGCGGGGTACATGGTCGGGAACGCACTTGTGCTGCTGGCCGTGGCAGCGGGATTGGGCTTCCGCGTTTTCGGCAACGATCAGGTCATCATCTGGGTCGCGTACGCAATCGTCGTGTACATGTGGCTGATTTCTGCGGAGATCATCCTCAACTTCATTCTGAACCTCTACCGCCCGCGCATCGTGGGCGAAACGCCTCGCGCAGCATTCGACTCGCGGGTACTCAGCTTGTTGGCTGCGCCGGATTCAATCGTCCGTTCATTGAATCAGGCGATTGACTATCAGTTCGGCTTCGATATCACGAGTTCATGGGGCTATCAGCTTCTGCTCCGCAGCTTCGTCTGGCTGCTGGCGATTGGCGTGTCGGTCATGGTGCTGCTCAATACGATGGTCATCGTTGAACCGCATCAGCAGGCGATTCGCCTGCGCTTCGGCCAGATTGTCGGCGAGGTGCATGAGCCTGGCATCATGTGGAAGCTGCCATGGCCGATTGAGACCGCCAAACTTGAGGATGTTTCACTGCTGCGCCAGTTGCCTCTGACCGCGCGGCGAACCGACCCCTACGATGCGCACATCTGGACCGAGGAGTATCGAACAGATGTCGTGATGGAACCGTTCATCGTCGCCAGTGCATCGCTTGAATTGGATCAGACCGATCCAGGCATGGCGAGAATCATTGCGGATCGACTGGAAGATTTGAGTGATCAACCGCTGGACGATGGCGTTGCGGCTGATCCACTCGCTGCGCCAACGCCTGCCGTTTCACCTGTGGTGGCGCAGTCGTACGCGCTGCTGGATGGCGAGATTTCTCTGACATACCGCATCCGCCGTACGCCGGATGGCAGCGGCCTGATGCAGTATCTGAACTTCGCACCGGATACTTACACTCGGCGGGCGGGGCTGACCGTGCGTGAGCAGACGCTTCGGGCGTTGGCTCTGCGCGAAGTAACGCAGTACCTCTCGCGATTGTCAATTGACGATGCGCTCTCGTTAAGGCGAGCCGACCTTGCGGAAGAACTGCGCCGTCGTGTGCAGGCGGCGTTCGACAGCGCACCGAGACCAGCGGGCGTTGAAGTGGTTGCGGTCAACATTCCGATGATGCGCCCTGCGGGTGAACGAGATCGTGGTTATGGCAGCCACGAGAATCTTACGATTGAACATCAGAATCGTCAGGCTCGCATTGCGATGGCGAGGCGAGAAGTCATCACTTCACTCACTGTGCTTGCAGGTGACCCCGACACTGCTCGCCGCATTCTTGAGGAGCTCGACGAATGGGATCGCTTGCGCGATCAGCTTGGGCTGCAAGCGCCGGAGACGATTGAGAAGCGAATCGAGATTGAGCGGCTGCTCGTGGATTCCGGCGGGCGAGCTGCGCAGTTCATCACGCAGGCAGAGCGAGATCGTTGGGTCGAACTGATGACTCGCAGGGCGCAGGCCAATCGCACGCTCAGTCAGACAAAGGTGTATCGCGCGGGGCCGGCGCTGTATCGAGAGCGTGAATACATGCGCATTCTGGCCAAGACGCACGCGCCGATGCGGAAGTACCTCATCGGCATCGATCCCGAGCGGCTGTTCATCAGCGCCAACGTAACGGAACTCAGCCCGCTCCTCGATTTCAGCTCGTCCATTTCGAACAATGGAGACAATGAATAATGAATAAGTCACTTGCCATTTTGGTTGGGCTCATCTTACTGGTGTTTCTGATTCTCTTCAGCACCACCTACTCTGTGTCGTTCCATGAAGTGGCGATCCGGCAGACATTCGGTCAGGCGGACAACGTCATCACGGAGCCGGGCCTGAACTTCAAGCTGCCAGTGTTTGCAGATCAGGTAACAAAGCTTGATCGGCGATTGCAGCTTCTTGAACTGCCGCAGGACACGATTGCTACAGCCGATGGCCAGCAGATTGTCGTCAAGGCGTTCCTGCTATGGCAGATTGACGTTGACGGCGGCGGGACGCGCGCCTTCGACACGAGCTATCGCAGCATTGAGAATGCGCAGTCGATCATCTCTAACCGCTTCAAGACGGCGGTAACGTCGGGTCTGAGTCGGTATAGGTTTTCTGAACTGATCGGTGCAGGCAGCCGCCTTGCAGATGCGGAAGACGCGATTCGGCGCGACTTGATGGCACTGCAGCCCACGGGCGTTCTGCCTGTTTCGGTGGGCGTCAGTCAGGTGCTTATGCCCCAGCGGACGGCGGAAGCCGTGCTTCGCCGCATGGAAGCCACGCGCGAGACGCTGGCCAGTGCAGAGCGATACAAAGGCAATGCCGAAGCTGAGCGGATCGAGTCTGAAGCGCGAACGATGGCGGACAAGATCATCGCGTTCGCCAGTCAGCGAGCGGAAGAGATTCGCGCGCAGGGCAACGAAGAAGCCGCTCGCTATATCGCACAGATGAGCGAGGATGAAGACCTGGCGATCTTCCTCGTGCACCTTGACGCGCTTGAAGCGGCCCTTTCCCAGCGCGCAACCGTTGTCTTGGAAGCCGACACCTCGCCCTGGCACTACATGAACATTAGCGCTCGAACGGACAGCCGCGGCTTCCCGTTGCCTTCGCGCTTGATGGCGGAACGTACTGCACGCAAGGCGGCGGAAGGCGCAACGGAACAACCCGTTGCGGATGACAAGAAGGAACCCGTTGAAACGGCTCGCGCGGAGAATCACTAACTATGGCTCATCCGAACGATGTCAATCCTGACGATCAGCACCTGCCGGGTTTCGATCCTGAAACTGGCGATGTGCCTGTGGAAGATGATGGACAAGAGGAGCAGTCGCCTCGTCGCGCTGCCTCGGCGCAGTTCATCGTGAAGTCAAGCGTGGGGTCAGACGCCGCCCTGCGTGAGGCGATGGACCCTGCGAATCAGTCGCTTGCTGATGCGCTGCGTCTGAGCTTCCGTGTGTTGCAGCTTGTCATGGTCGTGCTGATCGTGCTGTTCTTTACATCGGGTTTTCAGACCGTTGGCGACGGGCAGAGCGGCGTGCTGACGCGCTGGGGGAAGATCGTCCCCGTTGGCGACAGTCTCGCGCTTTCACCCGGTTTGCAGTTCAGCCGCTGGCCCTATCCCATCGGCGAGTTCACGATCTTCAACGTCGAGAATCGTCAGGTCACGCTTCGCGACGCCAACAATCCGGGCGGTCCGTTCTGGCCTCGCCTTCTGCCCCGGCAGACATTGGAGCAGGCGACGGACAGCGCGGCAGTGCACGATCCGCCTCGTCCTCGCAATGATGGCTATGTGCTGACGCGAGACGCTGACATCGCGCATTTGCGCCTCAACGCGATCTATGAGATTGAAAGTCCGGTCGATTTCGTCCAGCGGATTGCCGAATCAAACGCGGATCGCCTCGTGGAGCTGTCGCTTCAGCGTGCTGCTGTGCAGGTGAGCGCGGAGATGAGTCTTCAGGAGTTGATCGACCTTTCAGAAGTGCTGCGCACGCAGATTCAGGAGCGGGCGCAGACCATTCTGGACGAAATGAATTGCGGCATTCGCATCAACAGCGTAAACGTAACCGACGCGATTCCCGCGCTGGCCATTCGTAGAGCGTTCGGCGACGTGCAGAATGCGCGAGTTGAATCTGAACAGGCGATCGCGCGGGCACGTACACAGGCGGACCGCACGCTTGTGCGGGCCGCAGGCGACCGACATTACGCCGCTACGCAGCTTATCAACAGCTACGAAGACGCGCTTCATTCGGGTGATGCTGAGCGAAGCGGCGAACTCCTCGCGCAGATCAATCGTATGTTTGATGCAGGCGAGCTTTCGGGCGAGGTCGCGACGATCATTCAAAGAGCGAGGTCGTATCGCTCGCAGGTTGAGTCGTCACTGGGCAACGAAGCAAGGCGCTTCGCCAGTCTGCTGCCGACATTCCGCAATCACCCGGAGATGGTCATTCGTCAACGATGGCTTGATACGTATTCCAGGGTGCTCAGTCGCGAAGATGCGGAAGTATGGTTCGTGCCGTCAGGCGTCGGCCGAGTTCAGTTGGAAATGGCCAGTCTGCATGAGATCAGAGAGCTTCGACAGAAGCTGCAACTTGATCGACGTGAGCAGCAGGCTCTTAGCGACTTTGCCCGCGAAATGGGCGGTCCGTATCTGCTGCGCGGCGAAGACATGACGATCAGCGGGCCGGGGCGCCAGCTTCGCATCGAAGATGGTCGCGTTCGTTCGCTTCGGCGGGATTGATTCCCGGATCAGGATAAGCACATGGTGAAGCAGAACTCCAATCAGATCGTCGTGGAAGCTGTGGGACTGACCAAAGTCTTCAAGGACTTCTGGATGCGCACCAAGGCCCGCGCGGTGGACAATGTCGATCTGGAGATTCATCGCCATGAAATCTTCGGCCTGCTCGGTCCGAACGGTTCAGGGAAGAGCACCATCATCAAGATGATTCTCGGCCTGCTGCACAAGACGCGAGGTCGGCTTGCGGTGTTCGGCCGTCCGCCGACCGATGTCATGGTCAAGAAGCACATCGGCTTTTTGCCGGAAGAATCGTATCTCTACCGATTTCTGAATCCGCGAGAGACGCTGGATTACTACGGCAAACTCTTCGGGCTGGATCGTCGTACGCGCCGCCGCAGAACGGATGAACTGCTGGAGATGGTTGGCCTTTCGCAAGTGGCGCATCGCGCGATCGGCGAGTTTTCCAAGGGTATGACGCGCCGCATCGGCCTCGCACAGGCTCTCATTAATGATCCGGAGTTTCTCATTCTGGACGAGCCGACATCCGGCCTCGACCCGATCGGCACCAGACAGGTGAAAGACCTGATTCTCGAACTGGGGCGGCGCGGCAAGACAATTCTGCTCAGCTCACACTTGCTGGCTGACGTGGAAGATGTGTGCCACCGCATGGTGGTGCTGTACGGCGGCAAGATTCGTGCGCAGGGCACTGTGGATGAACTGCTCAGCGATACGGAGCGCACGCTCATCGAAACGCCGCGCCTTCGCGAGGAGACCATCTCGCGAATCGAACAGGTTATTCGAGAATGCGAGGGCAAGGCCATCGAAAGCGTGCACGCGCCAAGGCAGAAGCTCGAACAACTCTTCATGGAGATTGTCGAGAAGGCTCGGCGGGAGCAAGTGGCGACTTCCGGTGCGCTGGACGGTGGGCCGACGGCGGCATTCCTTCGTGCTGAGGAAGCGCAAGGCGACGCGCTCATCGACCGCCTCATTCAGGATGACCCGATGAAGGCTGCCGCTGCGAAAGTCAAACAGGCCGTCAAGCCGCAGGAAGGCCCGCGCGAGGATGTGCTTGCTTCGCTGCTTTCAGGCGAAGAGAAGCAGCAGCCCGCGGCGGTGGAACCGACCAAAGCGCCCAAGGCACCAGAAGATGTCGATGCATCCGTGATCGATTCGCTGCTCGGTGACGGCGGAGGCGAGAAAAACTCGAAGCAGAAGTAAGCCATGAATCCGTTCGTCAGCGCCTATCAACGACTCGACCTCATGCAGCGCACGCTCTGGTTCCGCCTGGCGATGACCGGCGTTGCGCTCGCGTGCTGTGCGTACGTGTTCGGCTCGCTGCTTTTCACCAGCTACAGCCTCGACAGCCAGCGGCGCGTGCTGGTTACAGCGATTGAGAGCCAGAATCTCAACAATCGCGATGAGCACGCCGTGTCGTTTGCGGATCGAGGTGTCATCATTGTTGGCGGTCGTGAGTATCGAACTCGCGAGTTCATCGACAATCCGTCGGTGGTGTTTGATGAGCGAGGCTACTTCGCAGTGCCTCGTTATCTGGTCGAAGAATTGCTGGCGGATCAGGTGCCGCTGTGGGCGCCGACATGGTTGCTCGACCAGCCGAACACGACATGGTTGCTTGCGGTGGTCGGCACAGTGTGGCTGCTGCTGATCGTGTGGATGGAGCTTTCACTCCCATTCCTGCTCACACTGACGGGAACGGGTCTTGCCGCGTTGGTGTTCCGATGGATGGGGAGCGAGCAGGGGGTGCTTGCGGCGGGCGGTATCGGTTTGCTCGTGTTCACGTATGTCTTGTTGACGCGGGCCGCGCTCTTGCTGATGGATCGCCCCAATCAGATTCTGGCGGTGGCACACACGGTCATCAAAGAAGCGTCGCGCAGCCGCATTTCGCTGGTTTTCATCGTCATTCTGCTTGTGCTGTTACCTCTGCTTCCATTGTGGCTTGATCCCGGTGCGCCACTGCGGCATCGTGTGCAGACATTCATCAGCCGCAGTGTCGGGCTGACGTTCGTCATCGCGGCGTGCATGACGCTGTTTCTCTCCTGCGCCACGGTTGCGTTTGAGATTCGCGATCGGCAGATCTGGAGCATCGTGACGAAACCGATGAGCCGCTTCAACTACCTCGTAGGAAAGTGGCTCGGTGTGGTAACGGTCAACCTGATTCTGCTGCTGATGGCAGGTGTCTCGACGTTCACGTTCATTCAGTACCTGCGCACAACACCGGTGCAGCCGGGGATTGTGGGTCAGCTTGACCGAGTGCAGCTTGAAAACGAAGTGCTCACGGCGCGAGTGTCGACGAGGCCGGTGTACGAGCAGCTCACGGTTGATCAGGTTCGCGAGCGGATTGAGCAGATCATCGCCAGCGATCCTGAAATGTACGGGCGTGAGGTCACTTTGGCGGAGCGACGCGACCTGGCGGAGCAGATCAGACAGACGCACGCCGCGTCGCAGCGGTCGATTCCGCCGAACAGTCGAATGCGGACGTATCGGTTCGAGGGACTGGGTGAAGCCGCGAAACGGCAGGCGACGCTCGCGCTGCGATACCGCTTCTACATCATGCGCAGCGATGTGAATGAGACGTTCCCCGCGATCTTCATTTTTAACGAAGACAATCGCACGATTCAGCGGCGCACCTATGTGCCGACGATGTCACACGAGATCATTCTCGGTTCGGACATGATTCGAGAGGATGGCACGCTGCTGGTATCGATTGTCAATATGTTTGAGCCACCCCCGCATGAGGCGAATGTCGGTGCCTTGTTCTTCGATGAGAAAGATTTTGAACTTCGCTACACCGTGGCGGGCTTTGAAGGCAACTTCTTCCGCGCCGTGATGGTGGCGTGGATCAAATTGTCCTTCCTGGCGATGCTTGGGATTGCGTGTTCGACGTTCCTGAGCTTCCCTGTTGCGGCCCTGTTGTCGTTCACCATCTTCATCGCAGGCACGATGGGGCCATTCCTTGCACTGTCGCTCACGGAGTACGAGCCGCTCTATGTGCATGAAGTCGATTGGACCAATGTGGTCATGGTCATTCAGTGGGCCTTCGGCAACAGCATTCGTCTGATTGCAGAGTTTCTCGTGTTCTCTCTTGGGCCGTTCGGCGAGCTAAAGCCGACGGAAAGCCTGGTTGAGGGTCGGCTGATTCCGTGGGGTCGCGTCATCAATGGTTTCGCCGTGATTGGCGTGTTCTGGTCCGGCGTGGCTGCGCTGGTTGGATTCCTCGTGATCCGATCGCGTCAGTTGGCCATCTACAGCGGGCAGGGATGATTCCAGAGGCGCATTCATGACACGCGATCGAATCACTCAGCTTGTTGCTCTCTTCGTCCTGATCGTGTCGATTGTCGGCGCGGGATTCACGCTGCCGCGCGTTCTAGCGATGTCAGATCAGCATTCGCTTCGATATACGGATGTCGCCGTGGAAGGCGCGCCGCCGTTCGTCGCGGTAGGACAGGCGATCGGCGTGTTGCGCGGGTTGATCGTCGATTACCTGTGGATCAAGGTCAACCTGATGAAGGAGAGGGGGCTGTATTTCGAGGTGATGGCCGATGCGGACCTGATCACGAAGTTGCAGCCTCGGTTCGGCGCGGTGTGGGCGTTTCACGGCCACAACATGGCGTACAACATCTCGGTCGCAACACACACACAGCAGGAGCGGTGGGAGTGGGTGAACGCGGGCATTCGGCTCGTGCGCAATCAAGGCATTCGCTATAACCCGAACGATCTCACGCTGCATCGCGAGCTGGCCTTCTGGTTCGCGCACAAGATTGAGGGCGTTGCGGACGATGCGCATTTGTATTACAAGACAGAGTTCTGCAGAGAGTGGCACTTCGTGCTGGGCAAGCCCCCTGACGATTATCAGGATCGCATTGAGTGGATACGAGGCATCGCTGAAGCGCCGGAAACGCTGGCGGAAGCAGAGCGACGCACCCCGGGGGTCCTGGCCCTCATCAAGCGGATCGAGGACACGATGGAGGAGTACCGCCGTCGCGACCAGTTCAAGCTGGACAGCATGTTCCTGCGCATGCACGGCGAGTGGGAAGCAGTTACAGACTACTCCGTCGTCGCTCAAATGCTCGGTTTTGCTGAAGAGTGGCGCCGCACAAGGCCGCTCTTCCGCGCTTTCGATGAGATTGCCAATGATCCTGAAGCAGCAGATGCGTGGAAGACGCTCCTTCAGCATGTTCGCAAGCGCGTGCTCAAGGATGATTACAACATGGACCCCGCGCTCATGCTTGAAATCACTGAGCGGTTTGGCCCGGTGGACTGGCGTCATGGGCAGGCTCACGCGCTCTATTGGTCGTTCCGGGGCACGCGCTACGGCGAGCCTCGCGTGCTGAACGTTGATGACATCTACAAAGTCATCAACAATGATCGCGTGCAGCTTCAGGCGATGCAGGACCTGGCGCGTTCAGGCCGCATCAGTTTCGATCCCTTCTCAAACGAGCTGCCGTCGCGATTCCCGGACCCGCGCTGGGTGGACACGATTGCTGTCGAGTTCGAGCGCGTCTATCAGAAGCATTTCCGCACGCGCGGCGCTGGCGGTGAGACGTTCATCACCTTCCTGCAGAACTTCATGAGTTCAGCAATCCGCGAAGCATACCGCGCCGGCGAGACGGCCCGCGCGCAGCGATTGATGGACATGATGGACAACCTGTTCGGGCGCGGGCAGCAGGTTATGCTCGCCAACAACAAGTGGTCACTCCCACTGGATGTCTTTGTGCGCGAGGAGACACGAGGGGAGTACCAGTTCCAGCCGCATCTCGCGCCGAGTGATGTTGCAGCCGCGTTGCGCTACGGCATGCGGTTCGGCATCGGTCAGAATCGTCCGGAGCTGTACGAGCAGGCCCTCACCTTCGCTCGCTACGTTACGGACTTCTTCAAGTACAACGAGTACAACAACTTTGTTAACCGATTCGGCGAAGCGCGCATTGGCGGCTTGATCGCCCAGCTTGAAGTGTCAACCGAAGTCGCGTTCCTTCAGCTCATGACGGATTCGCAGATCAGACTTGAAGAACGCATGACCATCTGGCGCGAGATTGAACGATACGAGCCGGAATTGCGTCTGCGCACCTATGACCGCATCTATCCGGAAATCGAAAGGCAGTTCCAGAATAATCCACTCAGCCAGCGCACGACGCTTGCGGCTATCTTCCCCGCGCCGCGCGGCCTTGAGGCATATCGCGTGCGCATGGCTGAAGAACGCGCACGACGCGAAGCCGAAATGGAGCGGGCGCGCTCACGAGACGAGATCGGTCGACGATAAGCTGCTTACGCGCTGGCAGGGATGATCGTCTCAAGATCAAGCGTTGTGCCGGCGATATTTGGTGCGCTGATAAAACGGTGCGATCGCAGCAGCTTCACGAAGTGCAACATGTCATGGTGCAGGGGAGCTTGAATGCGCATCGGCTGATACGTGATGGGATGCGTGAAGCCCAGAGATGCTGCGTGCAAAGCCTGACGCGAGATGACTGGCGCATCCTGTGATAGAGCCGACGGCATCTGCACGATGTCGCTTGTGCGAAGGTGCCGTCCGCCGTACATGTCGTCGCCGACGATGGGATAGCCGATGTGGGAAAGGTGTACGCGAATCTGGTGCGTTCGCCCGGTTTTCAGTTCGAGTTCAACCAGCGTGAAGTCGTCGTAGACTTCGCGGACGCGGTAGATCGTAACGGACGGCTTTCCCGTTGCGTCCCATCGCACGGCGTACTTTTCCTTGGCGGTGGGGTGCTTGCCGAGCGGCAGGTCGATGACATCCGCGTACGGCTCCATCTGCCCATGCACGACAGCGAGGTATCGTTTGTCTGTTTTACGTTGCTCGAACTGATGGCCGAGTCGCCAGTGTGCGGTGTCAGACTTTGCCGCGACCATCACGCCGGTCGTATGGCGATCAAGCCGATGCACGACGCCAGGCCGCGCAAACTCTTCACCCACAGTGGAAAGCTCACCACTTGAGCGATGCTGGAAGTGCCATGCAAGTGCGTTGATGATCGTGCCGGACCGATTGCCGCGCGCCGGATGAACGATGATGTCGTTGTGTTTGTTGATGACGATGAGATCGTCGTCTTCATACAGCACATGCAGCGGGATTTCTTCAGCGGGGATGGCGGTGCTGGGCGGCGGCGGCAGCACAGCAATGACTTCATCACCTTTGCGCAGCTTTGTTGATGCCTTGGGCACGCGCCCGTTGACGGTAACGCTTTCCTCGCGAATGAGGCGCTGCAGCGATGTTCGACTGAGAAAGGGAATGCGGTCAACGAGGTACTTGTCCAGCCGCTTGTCGAGGTCTCGCGTCAGCTTGAACTGCACGGTGACGGGCGTCTCATCATCGCCTTCGTTTTGCTCATAGAGCGAAAACAACAACTCCCGGTCAACTTTGCCGCCGGGAGCGATGAGATCAGGATTGAATGGTTCGGGCACGGCGTGTTGACGCCGGAGGCGTTACTGAAGGCCGGGTGGCAACTGCAAGCCCGGTGGCAACTGGAAATCGGGCGGGAGCGACTGCATACCGCCACCAGCGCTGCCCGGCACCAGCAGGTTGCGAAGCGCTGGCTCCAGCATGGCGGGGCGAAGGTCAGCATTGAAGGGCGGCGCTGGTGCATCGGCAGCAGCGAGCGCGATTTGAGCAATCGAATCGCCAACAGTTTCCGCTCGCTTGCGAGCCTGCTCCGCCAGCGTAGGGAAGACGCTTTCAGCTCGCTGCGCCGCAGCGAGGTAATGCTGTCTGGCAGCTTCAGCATCGCCTCGACATTCAGCGACAGCAGCGCGGCCGTTCAGGGCATTGACGGCATGAAGGATGAAACCGGGTGAGCGGTCATCTTTCTCCAGCACCATCTGATACGCGCGATCAGCACGGCTGAGGTACTGCTCACGATCCGCTTCGCTCAATTGTGGGTTTTCGCCTTCCGCGTCGATCGGTATGCCTGTCTGCACAGCGTACAGCAGACGCTGCGCGGCACGAAGGCGCGCGAGCACTGCAAGAGCGTCAACCTTGCTGTATTGCTCAGCGACGCTTTCATAGCTGCTGGGCAGCGCTGAGGTCTGTGATTCGTTGAACGCCATCCACGCATCGCGGCGATGCGCCTCACGGCTGTCGCCCCAGCGGACCCAGCCGAGATAGCCGGTCAGGCCGAGCAACGCGACGAGCAACCACGTCGGACCTTTGTTCTTCAGCCAAGAAACAAAGTCCTCGTTGACGCGGCTTTCAGTGAGGTCGGTCTTATGGACCTCCTTCAGTCGTTCGCGATCCATGCATGCTCCTTGCGAAACCGTGGCACCAAGCCGCAGGGCGGCTTCAGGGTGAAACCAGCATCTTAACGCCTTGGTGATTTCAGGGCAATATGCGGGTCGGGCTACTGTTTCAGCTCATTCATCGCCCGCTCAATCCAATCCAGGCACGCTCCGAGGTGGGCGGGATTGCCCTCAGATCGAATGAACTTCGGCGCGGTACCCGCCAGCAACGCCCGCCGGATCATCGCCAAGCGGGCGTACTCCGGCTCGACGGGAAGTCCCATGGCTTTTCTCGCGGCGGCGACGGCCTTCACCGGCTTATGCGGTTTCATGCGCTCTGGCCGTGCCCAAAGCTGCCTCTCAAAATAC
The DNA here is from genome assembly GCA_035443885.1 of Phycisphaerales bacterium. Classification (GTDB taxonomy): domain Bacteria; phylum Planctomycetota; class Phycisphaerae; order Phycisphaerales; family SM1A02; genus DAOMNO01. The sequence goes on along the minus strand of DAOMNO010000001.1, from coordinate 185,458 downwards.
ACGGCATCTTCAATCCAGTTCCCAGCATGAACCTCCGCCAGATCAATCAGCGTTACCGGCCCTTCATCGATGCCCACGCGGCTCATGGCGTTCGCAAAGTGGCAATCGCCGTGCAACCATTGATCCACCGCTCGCGCTCGCCACTCCTGTACGAGGCGGTCGAGATTGGCACGCAATGTTTTAAGTGCTGCACTCCATCGTTTTTCATCCGGCACGTGGTTGATTTTGATGTTCTCAATCGCCTCATCGACCAGCGTATGCCAGTCTTCGATGCGCGGTCCCTGATTTACTTCGTATTGAGCTGCGCGCGCGTGAAAGCGTGCAAGAGCTTCCGCGATACGTGGCACATGCTGGTCATGCCAATGCACACCCAGCGGGCCGTGATCGAAATACTCGATGATGATCCACGCGAGGTCATATCCGCCGATGAACTCCCCGCTGGCGTAGAGGCGCGGCACAACAGGGTCGGAGCCGTCAGGCTCCTGCAAGCGCACCGTCCATGTGCGTTCACGCTGCACGATGGGGAGTTTGACAATGACCTGTGCCTGCGAGCCATCATCGTTGCGCCATGTCGATCGTCCGGTGGCAGCACCGCCACGCTGCCAATCCGCCTTGAACCAGCGAATTTCGCCGAGGCGGCCATCACAGGCTTCTGCAAGCAATGGGGCGAGGCTCGCCGCGAGGGTTCGGGCGTCGGCACTCACGGGCAGCTCATGGGCTGCGGTCATACAGGCAGGGTATAGCCTGTGTGGGCACTCGACAAGGCCGCCGGACGAAGAGAGAATCCGGCTGTGATCAGCCGGGTCAACAGTTTTGTGCTGCAGGGGATTGATGCCGTCGCGTGCGAGATCGAGGCTGATCTCAGTCCGGTCGGCCTTGCCAAGACGACCATCGTCGGACTACCCGATGTTGCGGTGAAGGAATCGACTGAGCGGGTGCGAACCGCGCTACTCAACAGCGGTTTTCGATTTCCGCAGGTTCGGCTCACGATCAATCTTGCACCGGCGGATGTCAAGAAAGAAGGGCCGGTGTATGACCTGCCCATTGCGCTTTCGCTGCTCGTGGCGGATGGCACGATTGAGCCGCACACGAGTTCGCCGGCACACTCAAATGGATGTGCGAAAATCAACGACTATCTCGTCGCAGGCGAGCTTGCGCTTGATGGGCGCGTGCGGCCGATCAAGGGAGCAATCAGCCTCGCTCTGCTGGCGAGAGAGTGCAATGCACGCGGCGTCATCGTACCGCGCGAGAACGCGCCGGAAGCCGCTGCGGTTGATGGCATCGAAGTGCTCGGTGTTGAGACGCTTGGCGAAGTCGTCGCGTTGTTCAACGGTCATCGCGTCATTCCACCTCATCCGACGATCGATGCCGAAAAGCTCATCGCACAGGCGCAGCCGGAGATCGACTTTGGCGATATTCGCGGGCAGGAAGCTGCGAAGCGCGCCATCACCATCGCTGCGGCAGGCGGGCACAACATTCTGATGGTCGGCCCTGCAGGCACGGGCAAAACCATGATGGCGAAAGCGTTGCCGGGTATTCTGCCTCGCCTTTCGCGCGATGAAGTGCTGGAAGTGACGCGGATTTACTCCAGTGTCGGGCGCATTCCCGCTGGCCAGCCGCTCATCATTACGCGACCCGTCCGCACGCCGCACCATACCGCGTCGTCGCCTGCGATCATCGGCGGCGGCACCATTCCGCGACCGGGTGATGTCAGTCTTGCGCACCGCGGCATTCTGTTCCTCGATGAAATGCCTGAGTTCAACCGCGCCGTGCTGGAAACGCTGCGCCAGCCGCTCGAAGACGGATGCGTGACAGTCGCTCGCGCACACGGCTCCGTTCGTTTTCCGGCGAGGTTCATGCTGGTTGGCGCGCTCAACCCCACGCCGCGCGGCAATATGGCGGATGATGAGACCAGCCGGCGCGAGATGGAGCGGTATCTTTCCCGGCTGTCCGGCCCGCTTATCGACCGCATCGACATCCATGTGGAAGTGCCCGCCGTGCCGTATCGCCAGCTCACATCAAAGTCGCGCGGCACGGACACCGCAACCATGCGCGAGCGCGTTCTTGCTGCGCGCAAAACGCAGCATGAGCGGCAGGGCGCGCGCACGAACTCGGAACTTTCCGGCAGGCAGCTTGATCGCTTCGCCGTGCTGGATGAAGCGTGCCAGACCATGCTGGGGCAGGCGATGCGAGAGATGGGGCTGAGCGCGCGGGCCTTCGACAAAATCCGCCGCGTCGCCAGGACGATTGCCGATCTGGAAGAAGCAGAGGCGATCCGCATGGAGCACATCGGCGAGGCGGTGCAGTATCGCCTTCTGGACCGCGTGCTGTAATCGTTTCGGCCATTCGAGAGCGGAAGCGGCAGACGCCTGATGAATCTTGACCGTTCCGCCAGTGTCGCTACACTTCCCGTTCATCGCCCTGTTAGCTCAGTTGGCAGAGCAGCTGACTCTTAATCAGCGGGTCGTAGGTTCGAGTCCTACACAGGGCACTTTCTTCATATCCGTGACCGCAAGCGACAGGACGCGACAAATCGCGACTATGTCCTGATGCCACAGGCAATTGCAGCGATTCGAGATCAACGCCCACTGCGACATCATGCGACACCGCAGGACCGTTCGCGACCAAACTTTGTGAGCGCATTTTGACCTCGAAGCGCGGCAGACGGTCTAGCGCATCCATCATTGGCAGTGCCATTGCATCAGTGTACGTCTTCATCGTGAGCCGCATATCACTGTGACGCATCATTTCCATCGTGATTCGCGCGCCAACACCTGCGCGAGCACAGTTGGTCGCAAGCGTGTGACGAAGCGCATGGAAATCGACACGACGGCCACGATCGTCCGATTCGGCGATTCCCGCAGAGGCCAAGTCCGCCCTGAACGCTTCCATTGTGGGCACACCATCAGCAAACACCATGTGCCCAGATTGATCCCCGACACATGGCCGGAGAGGCCGTAGAGCCGCCACCAGATCGTCTCGAAGCCAACGAATGGCCCGTTGGTTGTTCTTAGTCACAGATGCGGGCACGTCAATGAACGGGTTCGGTGCATCAAGATGCACATCTGACCATCGAAGCGACTTCAACTCGCTGCGACGCAGACCCGTTAGGACAGCTGCAAGGTATACGACTCGCCGCTTTCCGGCCACTGCCAGCAAACGAGCTACTTCGTCATCGGACAACGCTCGCCGTTGTCGCCGTTGCTGACCTTCCGTCTCCGCCTTTCCGACGCACCGTAGCGGGTTCGCCAACAGCGCGCCCTTCCGCTGCATCCAGTTGAGCAGGCCATTCATTGCGTTGAGGTATTCGTTCAACGTCTTCGGAGCTTTGTCCGACTGTGCCATCCGCCAACGCTCAAAACTCTCGCCGGTCACATCCTTAGGAAGCTCCCAGCCGCATTCTCGCAGCAAGATCGTGATTCGATTGCCGACATGCCCGATGTACGCCTTCGCGCGAAGTCGTGCGCGGAGGTCACCGCAATACTCCGCCAGATGCTCCGACAATGAACGCTGGGCACCGTCTCGCAACGCCTTTGGCGCGATTATGCCCGCTGCTTCCTGTTGCTTTTCGCGGACGAGCTCAGCAAGACGCTGCTCGGCTACCCGCTTCTCCGTAGTGTGCAACGCCACATCGGCAATCTTCGCCATGCCCGGCAGCTTGTAACGTCCCCGGTAGTTCGACTGAGACTTTGGCCCCCTTCTCTTCGGGCGGTAAACGTACTGAATCATCGTTCGCGCTCCCGCATCAACCGATCAACAAACCTGTCAATCTCGGCTTCGACGAATCGGGAGATTCCACCAACCTTCACTGGCTTGGGTATCTTCTGATCGGAAACATACCGCCATACGCTTCGCGTTGAGACTGCAAGGCGCTGCGCCACTTCATCCACGGTCAATAGCTGCATACTTTCACCCATTGTCCGACTTCCGCCCCAACTCATAAGGATCAAACTCTTCAAGTTTTGAACCCCGCCATCGGTACCAACATTCACTCGATCCTTCGCCGTCTTCGTCGAACTCTGCGAACACATGCAGGAAGTGTCGGGGCCAGATGTTCCCTTCACACTCCCAAAGCTGTATCGCTGGATGATCGATGTCAATAGGCTTCTCCACGCCACGCTTGACGTTGATTTCACCGATGCGGCGCATAGTTACAACGCCATCCGGCGTTGTGAATGTTCTCCGGCTTTCGACAGCAGTGCCCAGCAACTGCTCCACAAGCACCGATCGTGTAACACCACGCACGCGCGCCATCTTCTCAAGCTCGCTCGCGAGGCTTTCATCCAGACGTGCAGAGACTGTCATTTTGGGGCCGTCCATCGCCATACACACATCGTATGCGTTCGTGTACGTCTCTGTCAAGGGCTACCCGATCGGATTGCGGCTTCCAGCGTTTCCCAGTGATAGCGAACCTGGCCACCGACCTTCACACGTCCAGGAAGGCCGAGCCGGTCCAGCGTTGAACGCGAGATCGATAGCCGCCTGCACACCTCACAAGGTGCCAAGTACACCGGCGCAGTGAGTTCGTCGTAGCCTCGGCCCACGGCATCGGTCGCAACAGTTGGCCCGCTCGACTGAACAACGGGCTTCGGCGGATCGACAGACAACGCAGCTTCGCGCTGCGCGAGTCGGTGGGCATGAACCGGCTCAATGCGTTGCTTACTGTTCTGCGCCGTCCTCATTGCCCGCTTTGCTTCTTTCTCATGTCGTCGCCGTTCAGATCGATTCATCATGCTTCCATTGTTCTGTGTCGAGTTTGTCAAAATGCCCCCCGTAATACATTGTGGGGGGCTAAGGCAAATATGCCCAAATCGCGTCAAGTCGCGTCAAGCGAGCAAGCGGCGGCGTGCGGCAAAGCCGCAACGCCGCCTGCGCGTCTCGCGATAAGGCAAGCCGCACCGACTGCACAGGGCGAGCGACCGCTGGACATCCTGCGGGGCCGCTGGGTCGAAGTCCGCTGTTCACGCATCAGGCTACCGCCCTTCCTTCGGGGAGAGGTAAGGCGACGAGTCGCCGCTGCGCGCCAACGCTCACTTCGGGCATGAGACATCATCGCTTGCTCCCGTTGTTGCCAGCCCGTACGATGGCCAGCACGGCCGCACGCATCACATCAGGAAGTTCAGACCATGCCGTCACAACCTCACGAAGATCGTCGCTCGCCTCATCTGCGAGCGCAGCTTGTGAGCGCATTTGTGATACACTCGCCGCTGGCGATACTGCCAATGCGGACTTCGCATAGGTTCGAGTCCTACACAGGGCACCTGATCGCTTTTCCGTGTGCGTCATGGCTTGTGCGCCTCGGTGCGCTCGGTGCGGTTGATGCGGGCGCGGCCCTCAAACGGATGTCAACACATGAAATCTGGACCGCTCGGTCGTCGTGAATTCGTCTGCATGACCGGCGCGCTGCTTACTGCGCCGCTGGCATCGCCACTGGTTGCTGCTGCAGTTCGTTTGAGTCGTGTTTCCGCCAATGATCGCATCGGGCTTGGGCTGATCGGCATGGGCGTGCAGAATCGGTATCACCTTGGCCGCTTTCTCAACATGAGCGGGGTAGAAGTGCGCGCGGTGTGTGATGTGGACACCACCCGCCGCGAACATGCGCACGCGAAAGTCGTCGAGAAGCGAGGCAGCGACTGCGGCATGTACAACGACTACCGCGATCTGATTGCCCGCGATGATGTTGATGCGGTTGTGATTTCAACGCCCGATCACTGGCATGCGATTCAGGTCATCGATGCCTGCCGCGCAGGCAAGGATATTTTCTGTGAGAAGCCGCTGTCGTTCACACTGCACGAATCGCGGGTGATGATTGAAGCGGTACGTAAGCACGGGCGCGTGCTGCAAACGGGGAGTCAGCAGCGGTCGGAATACGGCCATCGTTTTGTTACGGCGTGTGAATATGTGCGCAATGGTCGCATCGGCGAGGTGCTGAACGTCAACGTGGGCGTGGGGCATGCGCCGATGTGGTGCGATCTGCCTGAAGAGACAATGGAGCCGGGGCTGGATTGGGATCGCTGGCTCGGCCCCGCGCCGATGCGGCCTTACCACAGTGCGCTCAGCCCGCGCGGGGTGCATGGCCACTACCCGACATGGCGCGGCTATCGTGAGTATGCGGGCGGCTACCTTGCGGACATGGGGGCGCATCACTTTGATATCGCACAGTGGGGATTGCGCGCCGATGAAACAGGGCCAATCGAGGTGGTACCACCCATCGAGCCACACGCGATGTATGGCGCGTCGTTGCGATACGGCAACGGTGCGGTGGTAACGCATGGCGGGCCGAGCGGGACGACGTTCATCGGTACGCAGGGCATGATTCACGTTGATCGTGGGCGGCTGGTGAGTGTGCCGGAAAGCATCTTGGAGAAGCCGCTTGATGAAAGCGATGAGCGCCTGCCTCGTCATGCAGATCACTACGTCGATTGGCTTGACTGCCTTCGCACGCGGGCGAAACCGATCTGCGACGTTGAAATCGGAGCGCGAAGCGCCGCGGTGTGTCATCTGCTGAATCTGGCGTATTGGCATCGCCGCCCGCTGAAGTGGAACCCGCAGACGTGGGCGTTTGAGGGCGACCACGAAGCCGACGGCTGGCGGGATTACGATCGGCGAACGGGGTATGAGCTGCCAGTGGTTTGATTTGCTCCGTCCATTGCAGCAGGATTCTCCTTCATCGGCGTGGAGAGTGCTTACAGGACACCATACGCGGGCTTCTCTTCGGATTTTCATATCAATTTAGAAAACGCGTTATTGACCCCGATCCCTTTCAGGGTACTTTGAATGGCGGTTGAGGAGGATTCCTATGCCGCCTTGCACTCACGTGGGGAGCGTTTGTGTACGCGCGATGGCAATAGTCGTGTGGTGCGCGATTACCTCTGTGGCTTCCGCCGACTCCACAGCGTGCCTGCCAGCATGGAATCAATCCATCGGGCAGCCCGGCATGAGCACCGCAGTTCGCGCAATGACGTCGTTTCAAGGCGACCTTTACGCGGGGGGCCTTTTTACCACGGCAGGGGGTGCATCGGCGGCGTACATTGCTCGCTGGAACGGCGCATCGTGGTCTGCTGTCGGTGGAGGCATGGATTCCGATGTCATGGCGCTCTGTGTCTTTGATGACGGGAGCGGTCCTGCGCTCTATGTGGGCGGCACGTTCGCGATGGCGGGCGCACTGCCGGTCAATCGAATTGCCAAGTGGGATGGAAACAACTGGTCTGATGTCGCTGGCGGGGTTACCGGCGGTGAAGTACGAGCCATGACAGTGTTCGACGATGGTGCCGGCCCTGCGCTGTTTGTCGGGGGGACGTTTTCTAGCGCGGGCAGTGTGTCAGCACGTCGCGTCGCCAAGTGGGATGGAAAAGCGTGGTCGGCTCTCAGTTCCGGCATGACTGGCACACCTCTTTCTGTGGATGCGCTGGCAGTCTTTAATGATGGCAGCGGTTCCGCGTTGTTTGCCACCGGCGCGTTTGCGACAGCAGGCGGTGTTGCGGTTGCGAATATCGCGAAGTGGAACGGCGCTGCCTGGTCCGCTTTGGGAAGCGGCATTACGGGCGGAAAAGGCGCAGCACTTGCGGTATTCAACGATGGACGCGGTGAAGCGCTGTATGTCGGCGGGGACTTCACCACAGCTGGCGGAAATGCCGCTAACCGAATCGCGAGATGGAACGGCAGTGAATGGGAAACGCTCGGCAGCGGAATTTCCGGCGGATTGGTCGGCGTCATGGGACTCATCAGTTACGACGATGGTTCAGCTTTCAGCACGATCAGCGGCCACGGCTCGCTGTTCGTAACAGGCGGCTTCAACAACGCGGGCGGCGTTTCGGCGAACAACATCGCGAGGTGGAATGGAGTCCAGTGGGCTGCGGTTGGCTCAGGGTTGCTGGGCGGGCCATTCCCGCTTGGAACATGTCTCGCTATTCATTCCGTGCCGCTCGGCCCGGCTTTGTATGTCGGCGGTCTTTTCAGCGCGGCTGGTGGGCAGTCATGCAGTCATATCGCACGATGGTCGCCGACCGCGATATTGTCATTGCTCACGCAGCCTGGGTGTGTTTCCGCATTGTCCGGCACGTCGGCGACGATGTCTGTTTCAACTTCCGGCACGGGGACCATAACGTATCAGTGGCGGCGCAATGAAATCTCGCTCAGCGATAATGACAGAATTACCGGCGCGCAAGCTGCCACGCTGCATATCGAGCCGCTGAAGCTCAGTGATGCAGGGGTGTATGACGTGGTGGTGACGAATGTGTGCGGCTCGCTGACGAGTGAATCGGCGCAGTTTTCCGTTCAGCCGCGATCGGGCGATTTGAACAGCGACGATGTGATTGATGTGCTTGATCTGCTGATCCTGCTGACATCATGGGGACCGTGCCCGAAACGATCACCTTGCCCAGCAGACCTCAATCAGAGCGGCGCTGTGGATGTGCAGGACTTGTTGATTCTGCTGGCCAACTGGGGGTGAGCCGCGGCGATTGAACAGCGCGATTACTCCTCGCCACCGGCGCGAAGAAGCATCTCAACGAACATATCTCGCTCGAAGACCTTAGCCCAATGCAGCGGGGTTGTGCCGTTGTTGCCTCGTGCGTTCACGCTTGCACCAGCGTCCAGCAGCACCTTGCCGACTTCCAGATGACCATATCGCGCTGCGTGGTGAAGTGCAGTGAAACCGTTGTCATCAGCCAGATCAACCGGCGAACCGGCCTTCAGCAGCATGGCGGTGATTTCTGGCTGATTGCCTTCGCCCGCGGCCCAATGCAAGGGCGTCCAGCCGCCTGCACCCTGTACGGGGACGTACGCGCCGGCTTCAATCAGTGCTTCGACAATTTCAATGTGACCGAGCAACGAAGCGTGATGCAGCGCAACGAAGCCATTGCGATCCGTCAGATTGAGGTCTGCACCAGTTGCAATGATGGCCTTGACGAGATCGAGATCCCCGGTCTTGACCGCGTCGTAGATCAGGATGCGATACGCGTCTTCACGAATCGCAGGCTTTGTGTCGGGTGCGGGTTCGGCATCAGCATCTGTTAGCGCCGGTGTCGTGTTGGCTTGGGCTTCAGGCCTTGCCGATTCGTTGCCGCAGCCGTGGAGCAGAGCAGCGATGAGCCACGTCATGCAGAGGAAGACGAAGAGACGTATGAGGTTCATGATTCCATCCTTCGCGAGAAGTTGCATCGTCAGGACGATGCGTTGGATTTTTATTCTATATCGCCGATGCAGGACGCAGTGTTATGCAGCGAAAAGCACCGCCCCGACATGAGCGTTCATGCCGGGGCGGTTTAGGACTCAGAGATTGAGTTCAATCAGAGACAACCGTCTGACTGACTCAGTTCGTGCCGCCAGCTCCCGGATAAGCCACGTGCCCTACGGTCTTCGTGCCGGGTTTGGGTTCATCCGGCGGGAGAATCGGGTTCACGTTGCAGAACGTGGATGGCGGGACGCAGACGTTATCGACGCAGCACGTCTGGACGGCGCAGATCTCGCCGGGGGCGCAGTTGCCGGCCGGGCAAAGCGTCAGGCCGGCGCACGCAGTCGTGCCGAGCACGCAGACGCCGCCGCCGTTGAACAGCGTGACGCATACGCAGGATGGGTCTGCTGCACAGGGGATGAAGTTGCCACAGGAAGCTCCCGGGCACTCCGGAGCGGGGTCAAACTTGCAGAGGAGCACCGCCGCATCAGCGCAGAGGCTGTCCCATTCCACATCGCAGCAATACACATCCTGCGCACAAACGATGCCGCAGCAGGCCGCATCTTCGCAACCGGGCGTGCCGTTTGCGGAGAAGCAATCGCCGGTGGCATTCTCGCATGGATCGGCAGGCACGACGATGCAGCCCCAGTCGCCGAGGAGAATGAGGATATCGAGCATATCAACGCGGCCGTCGCCATTGAGGTCGCCGGGGCAATCCGGTGTTGGAAGGGCGCATCCGCCACAGACTTGCGTCTTATCCTGGCAGCAGTCCCCGAAGCTGCAGCATGCCTCATCGCACCAGCAGCCGCCTGCGTTGGTGCCGCAGAAGCCGATGCAGCTTCCGGGCAGGCCCGCAACAGGGCACTTGCCCCAGTTGGAAACGAGATAGATCAGGTCGGCTGCATCCACGATGCCGTCGCCGTTGAGGTCGCCGACGCATTCCTGCGGGCCGCCCTGGTCGCAGTGCTCAAGGTTCGGGCAGTCATTGCAGACGCCAGAGCAGCAATCGCCGAAGCCTGCGCAAGCGTTGTCACACCAGCAGCCGGTGGGTGATTGCCCGCCACAGAAACCTGCACATGCACCGCCGCCGGTGGGAGTCCAGTTCTGGCCTTTGACCTCGGCGTCGTTCACGTTTTCATTGATGGTCGGAAGGCTGGCATCAGCGTTTGCCTTGAGCGAGCCGGACCCGCTGGCGAAGGCCGCAAAGCCAATTCCTGCTGCCAATGCGATGGCAAGCGAGGTACACAGTGCTTTCTTCACATTCTTCATTTCAGTTTTCTCCAGTCCACTTGCGTGGATATCAGCTTGTTTGAGTGTGTCTTCAACACAAAGCTCAGCCGATGATTTCATCGACCGAGGCGAATGACCTCACGCGCGCCGGCGACGGCTGGTGCCGATGAAACCGGCGAGACCGAGAAGCGCAAGCGCGCCGGGTGCGGGCACCTGCTTGTGCAGGACGATGGTGACGCCCTTCCAGAGCACGGGTGTCGTGCCGAAGGTCTGGGTGAACGTGAAGGACCACAAGCCGCCCTTGGGAATCTTGTCGAAGACGAAGGCCGGCTGCCCATCACCGTACGGGCTGCCGTGGCCGTGTGAGTACAAGCCGTCGTTCGTTGACTGACTGCCTTGGAAGTCCCATGGGTTTGGTGAACCGCCCGCGCCGAAACCGCCGATGTCATAGGTGGCGCCGTTGGGAGCCACAATATCGAGGCGCGTATCAGACGCCCAGATAGCGTTGCCTGAGATACCGGAGATCACGCCAGCGAAGCTGAAGCCGATGACGACGTTTGGATTCGGATCAACCCACACTTCAAAGGTGATGCTCTGGCCTCCTACAAGAGTGAACCCCTGGCCGCCGTTGAGGATGAACGCCTGGTCGAGGTTTGGATCCCAACCGAGGTCCGCGACTGCCGTTGAGGCAAAGCAACAGCTTGCCGCGATTGCATAAACGAGTGATCTTTTCATCTTCCGTTCCTTTCTCGCAATGGTGTGACCTGTCGAGCTTCAGAGTCCCCTGTACTCTGCGCCGGTCACTGCACGAGCGCAGTACAGCCCATGTATTCGTACATGGAATGCCGCGAAACGCACTTCTACGTTTTGACGCAGTCGCTCCACGACCAGTCATGGGTCGCTCTCTCTCAATGTGCAGGAAACCTACCCACTTTTCATATCGCACGAAGCGAACCGTCTTACCCGTCGGAAAAAGGGCAGAAGCATCTTCCCACAAACATCAAGCTACATCGCGGCGTGTACGTTTCCAAGAAAATTCTTGGAAGATTGCAGAAGTTTGATTGTGCATGGATTGAAGCGAACTGCGTGGTGATTCTAAGTTCAAGCAATGCCTAAGCTTGCGCAGGGTCGGCAAGACTGGCGCAAACGCAATCCAAACGCAAGTCAAAATGAATCTGCAGCGCGATACGCATCAATCACAGCTCGCTCGCCTTCTTTGCCGCCGCGACTCTTGCCATGTTCCATGCCCACAATTCCCGTGAAGCCCTTGGTGTGAATGTGACGGAAGACATTGCGGTAGTTAATTTCACCCGTGCCCGGTTCGCGTCGGCCGGGATTGTCGCCGACCTGAAAATAAGGCGTCTCGTCCCACGCCAGATCAATATTCGGAATCAAGTTCCCTTCAGTGATCTGCTGGTGATACAGGTCGTTGAGAATCTTGCACGCCGGGCTGTTGACGGCGCGGCAGATCGCATACGCCTGCGGGATGCGCGTCAGAAACATGCCGGGATGATCGCGACGATGATTGAGCGGTTCGAGCACCATGACCAAGCCGTGCGGCTCAAAGATTCCTGCGCCTTGGCGCAATGCTTCGATGACGTTGGCCATCTGATAGTCCACTTCAAGACGACCATCCAGCGTGCCGGGTACAACCGTCATCCATGTCGCATTCACGCGCTTCGCCACCTCAACAGCGCGTCGGCATTCATCGAGAAACTGCTCTCGCATATCCGATCTACCAGTTGAAAGTGTGGGCCTCCACGCCGTCTCCATGTTCACGACGAACACACCCATTCGCATGTTCAGTCGCTCCAGTTCAGCGCCGATGCGATTCTGTTCGTCGATTGAACGACTCGCCATGCCGTTGTCTTCGAGCGATCGGAACCCCTCATCCGCCATAAAACGAAGTTGGTCCACAGGATCATCGCCCGCGTGCGCAGAGAACATCCCGAAGTGCGGTGCGTAGTCCAGCTTGAACGGTCCTGCGGATCGCATATTTCGGTATTTCGCCTGGGCGGTGGAAGTGAGCGCGCCCGTTGTAGCCGCCATACCTGCTGCAAGGGTCGTGCGTGTGAACTCGCGTCGGTTCATGGGAAGCTCCATTGAACAATCAGAGAAGGGGCGTGCGGCCGGGCATCGGAACGGGCGGCGTCGGAAGCGGGCCGAAGGCGTAAGCGGGTGGCGAAAGGTCTTCGCTTGAGTTCATGGCCTGATCCCAAGACACATTTTTGCCTGTATAGGCCGAGAGACGCCCCATGACTGCGGTGAGCGTCGAGTGCGCGACATCAAAGGCATCGTTGATGGGTTCGCCGCTCAGGATGCTTTCCACGAGTCGCCGCTGTTCATCGACATAGGGATTGTTGTTTTCACCCGTGAACTGCCACGGCTTTTCGCCGGTAATGCGCGCCCAGCCTGGCTGGATGACAAGTGTTCCTTTCGTGCCGCGAATGCGCTCCTGCACGCGGCCGTCACAACCGTCGATCTGCCGACAGAAGCTCGTCATGGAGACGCCGGATTGGTATTCGTACTCAATGGCAAAGTGATCGTAGATATGCCCATAGTCGGGTGAGATGCGCACCTGTCTGCCGCCCATGCCGAGGCATTGCGCGGGGGTGTCGTTCAGGAACCAGTTGATGACATCAAGGTTGTGCACATGCTGTTCGACGATGTGATCGCCTGAGAGCCATGTGAAGTAGAGCCAGTTGCGGAGTTGCCACTCCATGTCGCTCCATTCCGGCCTGCGGTCAGCTTTCCAGAGACCGCCCATGTTCCAGTAGCAGCTTGCGCCAACGATCTCGCCGATCTGACCATCGCGCACGCGCTGCAAAGCTTCGAGATAGACGCGCTCATATCGCCGCTGCGTGCCCGCGACGACGGAACGTTTGGCATCTTTGGCTTGTTGTGCCGCTTCCAGCACGCGGCGTACGCCGGGAGCATCGACCGCAACCGGTTTCTCCATAAACACATGAACGCCTGCCTGAACCGCGGCCTCAAAGTGCATGGGACGGAAATGGGGTGGTGTGGCCAGCACGACGAGGTCCACTGGTTCGCGCAGCAGTTTTTTGTATGCGTCGAAACCGGTGAAGCAACGATGCTCTGCAACACTGCTTCGCTCGCCTCGTGAAGCCAGATGTTCGCGGCCCGCCTTGAGCCGGTCTACAAAGACATCCGCAAGTGCAACAACATGGACAAAGGGCGAGGCTTCAAGCAGGTTCATCGCAGCGCCGATGCCGCGACCGCCGCAGCCGATGACACCGACGCGGATAACAGGCTCCGCCGCCCGGCGTGCCGCGGCAATGGCAGCGCCGGGGATCATCGCCGCTCCCGCGGCCACAAGGGTGGTACCGACAAAGTCACGCCGTTTCATGGTTGCCTCGATTCCTGCTCAAAGCTGAGCACTCGATCCATTCTCTCGCTGATATCGCGCAAACGGTGTTCATCGCCCCCGCCGACTTCGGCGGTAGCCCATCCCTTGAAGCCGACTTCTTGAAGCGCACGCATGACGGCGGGCCAGTCGCAATCGCCTTCTCCGATTTCGACGTGAAAGCCCTTCCACAAGCCTTCGTCATCGCGTTTTCGTCTGCTGAACTCTTTCACATCGATCTTGAACGTTCGTGTGCCGAGCGTGCGAATCCAGTGTTCCGGCCAGCCGTAGTTCACAATGTTCCCGACGTCGAAGTACCAGCCGACATGCGAGCTTTCAAATTCATCCACGTATCGCGCTGCTTCAAGCGGGCTGAGCAGGAAGTTGTTCCAGACGTTTTCGATCGCCAGCCGAACATTGAGTTCGACAGCAAGAGGCAGAACTTTGCGTAGCTCGCGATGCGACCGTTCATAACACGCCGCATAGCTGACGGATTTGTTCACAATGCCCGGCACGACGAGCACGGTATCGCCGCCGTAGCGATGGCAATCGCGAATAGCGGTTTCGATGCCCTCTCGACCTTTCGCGCGGACCTCGCTATCTACATGAGACAACGGTTGGTTCCAGTGTGTTGAACACACGGTGCCGTGAATGACAAGTCCGGTCGCGTCGCGTGCAGCGATGACTTCTTCCGGGTCGAGATTGTTCGGGCTGCTGATTTCAACGCCGTCGTAGCCGAGTCGGTTCAGCAGGGCAAACTTTTCAATCAATGGTGCGTTGCCGTGAACCATGTCCAGCTTGACCGCTTTGAGCAGTCGTGTAGGTTTGACAATGCCTGCAGCAGCGGTGCAGAGGAGTGGCGCCATGGCGGCTCCGATCGCAATGGTTGTGAACTCGCGGCGAGTAACAGGAATGTCGTGCATGGCGGATCACTCAAATCTCGTAATGCCCGGCACGGCAACCGGTGCGGCGGCAAGATCGCCGAATGCGTAGCGTGCCGGGGTGAGGGATTGTGTTGAGTTCATAGCCTGGTCCCACGTGATCGTTTGGCCAGTGTACGCAGCCATGCGACCAATGACGGACATCATCGTGCTGGATGCCATCCACTCGCCGTCATTGATCGGTGTGCCGTTGCGGATGGACGCGAAGAGTTCATCATGCTCGACCTGATACATGTTCGGTCGCGGACCTTCATAGGTCCAGTTACGCGCGCCCTTGATGATGTGCGTTGGCGCCCACCCGTTGACAAAGCACGTGCCTTTCGTGCCGGTGATGTGGTCAGTGTTGTCAAAGGGCGTGTTGGCAATCTGGCGACAGGTATGGAAGCAGCGAATGTTACCTTCGTATTCGTAGATAACAGAGAAGTTGTCAAAGACATTGCCGAAGATGCCTTCAGGTTGTTCCGCACGCGCTTGACGACCGCCGAGGGCGGTGGCGCGCAGCGGCAGACGACCGCCCATCGCCCAGTTGATTTTGTCGATGCTGTGGCACGCCTGCTCGACGATGTGGTCGCCTGAAACCCACGTGTAATGCCACCAGTTGCGGAGTTGCCATTCCATCTCCGACCATTCGGGCTTGCGAGCAGGCGGCTGGATCGGTCCGGCGTGATATGTGGTGTGAACGGAAACCACTTCGCCGATTGCACCATCGAGCACTTGTGCGTATGTCGCACGCTCCGGTGAGCTGTAACGCCAGCAGAAACCAGCAACCAGGGAAAGGTTCTTTGCTTTCGCGTCTGCTGCGGAAGCGAGCACCGAGCGAACACCGGGCGCGTCCACCGCCATAGGCTTTTCGCAGAAGACGTGCTTGCCTGCCTTCACAGCAGCGGCAAGATGCGCGGGTCGAAAGTGGGGCGGAGCGCAGAGCAGCACCACATCCACACCGCTGTCAATCACTTGTTGATAGTTGTCGAAACCGGAGAAACGCTTCTCCTCTGGTACGTCGATTCGCTCCTTGAAGTGCGCTGCAAGACTGGCGTGGCTTGAGGCAACCCGATCGGCAAAGACATCGCCCATCGCCGTAATGACGACGGCAGGGTCCGCTTGCAGGGCCTGTGCCGCTGCACCGGTACCGCGGCCGCCGCAGCCGATCAGGCCAACTCGAATGCGCTGGTTTCCCATGGGCACTGCCCACACAGGAAGCGTGATAGCCGCTGCCGCCGTAGCGGAAGCTTTCACAAAGTCCCGGCGGGTGAAAGACGTTTCAGCAGTTCGTTTCGGAGCGGGCATGTTCGTGTCCCTTGATTCAAATGTCATTCTCTTACTCCACCATCACAATGCGAAACCCGACGAATGGCGCATCAGCCAGCCACCATCGGCTCTGTGGGAACTGTGGATCGCTGGCGTTCCATGCGTACGTCGGTGCTGCGAAGAGATCGCACGTCAGAAGCTCCGGTTGATCGCGGAATGACCCGCCCAGCACGATGCCGCTGCCGTTGTCGTCGGTCGCCCACTCTGCCGCATTGCCGAGCATGTCAAAGAGGCCGAGCTTGCAAGGCATTCGCATTCCGACCGGATGCGTCTTTGCGCCGCTGTTGCCTGCATGCCACGCTGTGTTTTCGAGGTTGTGCGATGCGCCGCCTTGTGCACAGGCCTCGCGCCATTCATTCACGGTCGGCAGGCGGAAAGCTCTGCCCGTTCGCGCGGAGAGCCATTCACAGAATGTTGATGCGCTGAGATACGACATTGAAATCGCGGGATATCCCGCGCGGCCGAATCCTCGATCCATCGCGATGTAGGGCTTCGTTGGCTTTGTGATGGCGTCATAAGCCGGGTTATCGTCCGGCTCGTCTTCGCCATAGACGAAAAGGTCGTACACATCCCATGTGATCTCAGTCGCGCTGAACATGATCGTCGCGCCATTCGCCAGCGTAACCGGCACGAATGTGATGGAGTGGGTGCTGCCGGGCACGTCGATCGTGATTGGCAGGGGTTGGGCTGCTGCGATCTCCCTTTGGGGTACTTGACGTGATTCAGTGGCACATGTCGTGCAACAGCCCGTGGCCAGCGACATACTGAGCATGAGCGTGCTGCACACGAGGCGCGTCGATATGCTGATGGAGACTGGGAGCGATTGTGCAGCTCGCTGACGGGTCAAACATGCCGTTCTTCTTTCGTGCGCCATTCCGCCTTCTTTGCGCCGTGCTGAGCGCATGGTTTTGTATCGGATGTGCAGCGACTTCGCCTGCGCTGCAACGCTTTGAGTATATCGACTTTGTGATGGCGGCTCGCGCCCGGGTGGTGGTGTACGCGCACGATGAGGGCGAAGCAAGGCAGGCAGGGCATGCTGCGATCAAACGCATGCACGAACTGGAAGCGGTCATGAGTGATTACCGCGAAACGAGCGAATTGGCGAGATTGATGGCTGCATCTGTTGGCCAGCCGTTTGCTATCAGCGACGACCTTTTTCGTGTGCTGGCGCAGTCCCAGCAACTGGCAGAGCTTTCAGGCGGCGCATTTGATGCAACGATCGGGCCGCTCAGCCTGCTCTGGCGGCAGGCGAGGCGGGACGGGAAATTGCCGAGTGATGACGAACTGGCAGAGGCGCGCGGTCGCGTCGGCTGGCGATTGCTTACGCTTGATGAAGCAACGCAGACCGCGACGCTTCATGCGGCAGGTATACGTCTTGATCTTGGCGGCATTGGAAAAGGTTTCGCAGTTGATGAGGCGATGCGCGAGCTGCGCCGTCGTGGCTATGCGCACGTGCTTGTCAGCCTTGCGGGAGACATAGCCGTCGGCGAGCCGCCGCCCAATCGAGATGCATGGGTCGTTGCGATCGGCACGGGCACGCACGAACGGATGTTGCAGCTTCGCAATCAAGCTGCCTCGACTTCGGGCGACCTCGAACAGTTTGTAGAGCTTGGTGGGTTGCGCTACTCACACATTCTCGACCCACGCACAGGGTTAGGACTGGTCCGTCATGTAGCAGTAACTGTTCTTGCACCGGACGCCACGACGGCAGATAGCCTCGCCACCGCACTCAACGTGCTCGGCCCGGACGCAGCCGCCGACCTGCTCGGCCACTTTCCTGGCGCGAAAGCCTTCTTTCTCCACGAGTGAGACAGGTCATCGTGGGGTGGCATTTCGCATCAACTTTGCATCCTGCGATGTCTCTCTGGTACAAAGTGTGAAACATTGCACGTTCGATGCCTAAAGAATGGCGGAACGTACAGGAGCATTCGGCTTGAAGGCATTGCTGACCACCGTGATTGTTCTCGCCGTCCTGCTCGGCGTGGGGTATGTTGTGCTTGGCGACACACTTCGCGAGAAGATGGCAACATGGCGACCTGAACCTCCCACAACCGCTGTTCGCATCCACACGGTGGGAGAGCGGGAACTGATCGAATCGGTATCCGCGCCTGGCGAAATTGTGCCCCACACGAAGGTCGATATCAGTGCGCAGACGATGGCGAGAATCGTCGCGTTGCCGTTCCGTCAGGGCGATGACGTTCGAGCGGGCGATGTCGTTGTTCGGCTTGACGATCGCGACTTGCGGGCCGCGTTGGAATCCGCTCGTGCACGCCGTGATGGCGAGAAGTTTCGCCTGCAGGCGGATCAGGCTCGTCTGGTGAGCTTGCGGACATCGCTTGATCTGGCCCGCCGCACGCTAGAGCGGCAACAGTCGCTCTACGCATCAGGCGACATTCCGCCGTCAGTGCTTGATGAAGCAATCCAACGGGTGGATGACCTCGAATCGCAGATTCGAGCCAGCGGCCACAGCATTTCACAGACGGAAAGCAGCCTTGCTGCGGCTGATGCGGAGATTCGCAGGGCGGAAGAAGGCCTGCGTAACACAGTCATCGAATCGCCAATCAGCGGGCGCGTGACACGCCTCAATGCTGAAGTGGGGGAAATGGTCGTAACCGGCACCATGAATAATCCGGGCACGGTCATCATGACGATTGCCGATCTGGGGCGCATGATGATGAAGGCACGCGTGGCGGAATCGGACATTTCAGGTGTTCGACAGAACCAGATCGCGAAGATTCACATCATCGCATACCCCGATCGTGTGTTTCATGGTGTTGTGAGTCATATCGCGCTGCAGCGCACCGGGGCGGCAGCGGGGACCGGCTATTTTGAAACAGAAGTCGATATTGAACTGAACGGACAGATGCTGCGTTCAGGGTTGAGCGCGAATGTTGACATCGAAACAGCGACGCATCACGGAATCGTGGTGCCGAGCCAGGCCATTGTCGATCGGCTGATTGACGACTTGCCCGCGGAAGTCCTTGGGGAAGGCTCGCTTGTCGATCGCACGAAACTCGCAGCGCGCGTGGTGTTCCGTGTGATTGACGGCAAAGCGGTGGCGACGCCTGTGGTGATCGGCGCCAGTGATTTGACGCACACACTGGTTACCGCCGGGTTGAGTGTGGGCGAGCCGATCATCGTTGGTCCGTACAAGGCGCTCGCGGAGATCAAACACGGCGAAGCAGTACGAGACATGGATAAACCCGCAGAAGGTAAGAATGATGCGAAGGCGACAGACGCGCCATGACCATTCGTATCCGCCAGCTCAAGAAAATCTACCGTGTCGGTGTTGAGACCATCCATGCGCTGCGCGGTGTCGATCTTGATATTGGCCGCAACGAATTCGTCGCGATTATGGGCAGTTCAGGTTCCGGCAAGAGCACACTGATGAACATTCTGGGGTGTCTTGATCGACCGACAGAGGGTACTTACGAACTGGCGGGGAAACGCACCGACCGAATGGGCGCGGGTGAACTGGCGCGAATCCGCAATGAGCAGATCGGGTTTGTGTTTCAGTCCTTTGAGTTGTTGCCTCGCCAAAGCGCCTTGCGGAATGTAGAACTGCCGCTGGTATATGCACGCGGCGGGTGGCTTGGAAGGCGGCGACGCGCAAGGGAAGCGCTCGAGCGCGTTGGATTAGGCGATCGCATGAAACATCGCCCGAATCAACTTTCAGGCGGTCAGAAGCAGCGTGTGGCGATTGCTCGTGCGCTCATCAACAAGCCAACAATCCTGCTGGCCGATGAACCAACGGGGAACCTTGATACGCAGACGACGGAAGAGATCATCCAACTGTTCCGTGAACTTCACGCACAGGGACAGACGATTGTGCTGGTAACGCATGAAGAAGACGTTGCAGCGGCCTGTCAGCGGATTATTCGATTGCGCGACGGGGCGGTGTATTCCGATCAGCCACGCGAGAAAGACCCGGTGCAGATGCAACGCGATGCGCAAGGCATCGGCGCAGTGCGAGGGCCAACGACGTGATCTTCAACCCGCTGCTCCTGCTGCAGACGATTCTGCTGGCGATTGATCAGATTCGCGCCAACAAGATGCGGTCGTTTCTGACCTCGCTGGGCATCATCATCGGCGTGGCAAGTGTAACGAGCGTCGTGGCGGCGCTGGACGGCCTGAAGACGCGCGTGCTGACCGAGTTTGAAACCTTCGGCGCCACCAAGATTTTCATCATCCACGAGCGGCCGGCAGGCGCGCCTCGGAACATGTACCCTTTCGAGCGCATTCGATTGAAGGTGGAAGAAGTGCATCTGCTTCGCGAGCATTGCCCTTCGATTCGACGGGTGTCGCCTCAGACAAGCCTCGGCGCGAGCATCAGGCCGGTTCAACTGCAGCGCGATGCGGTAACGATCACGGTGCATGGCATCTGGCCCGATTGGCATGACATTGAGAATCGCAGTGTGATCGCAGGGCGGCCGTTTTCGCAGATTGACGAAGAGAATGCGCGCAAGGTGTGCCTTGTGAACGAGTCCGCCATTCGCGAACTTGGGCTGGATGCCGACCCGACCGGCCAGTTTCTGCTCGTGAATGACGATCGCTTTCTGATCGTGGGTGTGGTGGAGACTCTTCAGCCGACGATCTTCACGATGGACAGCGTTGCGACGGAAGTGTTCATCCCGTTTTCAACTGCGGCACGCATGCAGCCGCCGGAGTTCTTTTTTTACGTGCTTGGGCAGGCGGTCTCGCCTCAGGCTTCGGAAGAAGCGCAAGCTGAAGCGGAGTTTGTGCTTCGCAGGGCGCGCGGCCTCGCGCCGGACGAGCCGAACACGTTTGTCGTGCGCACGATCGATCAGTTCGTCCAGCAGTTCAAAGCTCTTGCCGCGGGTATTACCGCCATCGCGGGCGGTATCGTGGCAATCAGCCTGCTCGTCGGCGGCATCGGCATCATGAACATCATGCTCGTTTCCGTCAGCGAGCGCACACGTGAGATCGGTCTGCGCAAGGCGGTTGGCGCCAGGCCGTCCGCCATTCTCATGCAGTTTCTGGTGGAAGCCATCATGTTGTGCTTTGCCGGCGGATTGGCGGGATTGCTCGCAGCGCAGGCACTCGTAACCGGATTGTCGAAGATTCCGAATGCAGGTCTCGACGCGGCAGCGATTCCCATGTGGGCGGTCATCCTCGCCTTTGCGTTCAGCGCAGCAGTTGGCATTGTGTTCGGCATGTTCCCGGCGATCAAGGCGGCGAGGCTCGACCCGATTGAAGCATTGCGGCACGAATAAAGAGGTTCATGGTCATGCGTCCTGCAAGCACGAGCATCCGAGTATCAAAACATATTCTCACCATTGCAGCAGCGTGCGCGACAGCGACGTTGGGCGGTTGCACGACGCCGTTCGGCGAGTTTCGCGGCGAGGATTACGCCACCATGCGAGTACCGCATGAACGGTTGCGCACGATTTCCACGGTTTCGCTGGAGTCGCAATCGCTCTCCCCGCCGCGCAGCGTAGAAGAAGCTGCGGCGGCTCGCCTGCGCGGATGGTCGCCCGCGTCAATGCGATCAAACGATGATCGGGTTGAGCTTACGCTTGCAGATGTGCGCGCTGCGGCGCTGGCGAATAATCTTGATCTCCAGGTTGTGCTCTATGACCCCACGATCGCAGGTACAACGGTGAGCGAAGAAGCCGCTCGTTTTGAGTGGACGTTCACATCGACCATTCGCAGGCGAAAAGCTGACATGCCCACGGCGTCGGTGCTCAACAGTTCACAACTGACAAATGACGACATCGATTTTGGCGTGCGCATTCCTCTTTACACCGGCGGCACCGTGAACATGAACGTGCCGTTGAATCGCAACGAGACGAACAACATCTTCAGCACGCTCAATCCCGCGTATTCAAGCGATTTTCGGTTTTCGATTTCGCAGCCACTGCTGAGGAATGCGGGATTGCGCGTCAACACGCACGGCATTCGTGTGGCGCGATATCAGCAGCAGATCGCCGATGCAAGGACGAAGCTGGAAGCCGTGCGTATTCTCGCCGCTGCGGATCGCGCCTATTGGCGCGTGTATGCGTCGATGCGCGAGCTTGAAGTTCGTGTGCAGCAGTATGAACTCGCAGAGCGACAACTCGAACGCGCCAGGCGCCGCGTGGACGCAGGCGTTGATGCGGAGATCGAAGTGATGCGCGCTGAAGCGGGCGTTGCCGAGCGGCTGGAAGCGATCATCGTGGCAGACAACACCCTTCGCCAGCGGCAGCGCGAACTGAAGCGCATCGTGAACATTCCGGGTCTGCCCATCGGTTCACCTGCGCAACTCGTGCCCGCCACGACGCCGAGTCCGCTTGGTCTGGAACTGGATGCGGATGCTCTGGCGGAACATGCGGTGCATCATCGCATGGAGATGCTCGAACTTGAGCTTCGGCTTGCTGTGGACGCCAGCACGATTGACCTTGAGCGCAATCGCGCGCTGCCTCTCTTTACGCTTGATTACACCTACAACGTCAATGGTCTTGGCCGAAGCTGGGGCGATTCGTTCGACATGCTTCGCGATGGCTCGTTCGACGGCTGGGTACTCGGCCTGTCAGCTGAGATTCCGCTGGGTAACGAAGCCGCGCGGGCGCGTGTGCATCGCGCCATCCTGCAGCGCGTGCAGCGGCTGACCACTCGCGAACAGCGGCGGTTGGCGATTCAGCAGGAAGTATTCGACGCGGTCGATCAACTCAATTCCACATGGCAGCGCATTCTTGCTGCGCGACAAGCCGCCATTCTTGCAGGCCGTCGATTGCAGGGCGAGGAGCGGCAGTTTGAGGTTGGCATGCGCACGAGCACGGATGTGCTTGACGCAGCAGCAAGCCTTGCAGACGCGCAACTGGCTGAGATTCGCGCGCTGGCGGATTATGAGGTTGCTATGATCGATATCGCATTCGCCACGGGCACGCTGCTGGGCCAGGCGCAGGTGGACTGGTCGCCCCTCGATTCGCCTCGTGCGGAGCGGTAGCGTGGGTTTGAAGTAGGGCGATCTTGCCGAGGTCGCTGCTCAAAGCGACCATATATCGTTGTGAAATCATTCAATTCCATCGTCGCGGAACTCAAGGCGTGCAGCCGCATCATGGACGGCACCGCTCGCGATCGAAAGCTGCTGTTCATCAAGGCGGCAGAAGAGTGTGAGCCGGAGCATGCGCGTGATCTAGTGGATTGGCATGAAACGCTGCTTTTCATGGCTGCGTTTCCAGACGATGCAGAAGTCTCTCAACATGCTGAGCGTGCGCTGGCTCGCACGCGAGGAATCGTCGAGGCGATGCGGGGCCGGCTTGGGCCGCGCGACATGCGTTCGCTGGCGAACTCAGGTCTTGCCGGCACATCGCTTGATTGCTCTTTTACGCTGGACGGTCTTCGATGGCTCGCGCATCGTTTCCCTCGCGATGTGGATGTGATCTGGGATGACGAGTCACTCGGCTCGGAGTTTGAAAGCATCCTGTCATCCTTAGTCTGCCCGGTCGAATACGACGGTCTGCTTGATCCAAATCTCAGCGTACGAGACTGGCTCAAACTCGGCGGCGTGAAAAATTCAACCCTTCGCTGGATCGTCGATCAGTTCGATCGATTGCGGCCAAGCCGATGCAGGGATGCGCCGCTGTTGGATCGGCTGTTCGATCAGCTTGAGCTGCATGTGCGTTGGTCGCTCCGCGATCCGCTTGCTTCGCGCACGACGTGCCGCTTTCCGAAACGGCCTCTCTTCGCACACGCGCCGGGTGGCCAAGTCGTGCCATCGCCGCCGCCGATTGCAGAGGTGGTGAGCGCGCCGCTGCCTGCAGCGAGCAAGCTGACGATCGTTCAGTCGAAACAACTGCTGGATGTTGCCCGCGCTGCGCTCGCGTCACGCTCGCGCGAAACGGATCCCGTTACGTATGCCGAGCCGCGTGATGTAACACTGCTGCAACTCGAGCGGGGCATTGACATTCTGCTAATGGGTATGACGCCTGAGCGCCGATTGCCAATCGAGGGCTTCATCGGACACATGGTTGCGAAGAACCGCGTCCCCATTGCATACGGCGGCGGGTGGGTCGCATTCGATGTCTGCACCATTGGCATCAATCTCTTTGAAACCTTCCGTGGCGGGGAATCCGCGCACGTCTTTGCGCAAATCCTGCGAGCCTTCCGCGACACCTTTAACGTGCGCACGTTCAGAGTCGATCCGTATCAATACGGCGAAGGCAACGAAGAAGCCATCCGCTCCGGCGCGTTCTGGTTCTACTACCGTTTCGGTTTTCGCCCGGTTGATCCTGACATTCGCGAACTTGCTTCACGTGAGGCTGCGAAGATCGCAGCGGATCGCACTCATCGCACCAGCCTCGTCATGCTTCGCCGCTTCGCCACAGGCGGGTTGCAGCTCGACCTTGTTGATCGCGACAAGAACGTGCCGCCGATGGTGGACACGACGCGGCTTTCGCTTGCAGCCACGCGCTGGATTGCTCGTCACAAGGACGGGGACCGTGCCGCAGCGCAGGCCTCAGCCGTGCGCACCGTGTCGCGTGCGTTGGGCGTGACGAGCGTGAAGTCGTGGCCGCAGTCCGAGCAGGATTCGTTCGCTTCACTTGCGGTCATCATGGCTATGATTCCCGACCTTTCCCGCTGGTCCCGTCAGGATCGCCTTCGGCTTGTCGCGCTCATGCGAGCCAAGGGTGGGCCGTGGGAAACGGCGTACCTTCACAGGCTGCGCCTGCATCCAACCTTGCAGGCCGCCTGCGCGGGGATCGCCAATCAGGTCAGGTTGGGTTGAAGGCTTTTGCATCAGTCAGGCGAGTACGGATTGGGAATGAACACGGGGCGGAGCAGGTTCTTTCGCTATGACACGACCACATCTGCTGACCTCAATCGCCCTTTGCGTTCTGGTTTTTCTCGCCGGGTGCGGCCTTGCTGCCGCTGCTGATGGCAAAGCCGCCAAGGACACCGCTGTGAACAGCACAAAGCCTCGCTATTCCAAATCAGGTTACGACATCACGCCACTCTCGAAGGAAGCCGTCGCAGAGCTGGCGAAAAAGCTGACGCCGGAACAGTACCGCATCACGCAGAAAGCGGGCACCGAGCCTGCATTCTGCGGCACACTGCTCGATAATAAAAAAGAAGGTACGTACTGCTGCATCGTGTGCGGTCTGCCGCTGTTTTCAAGTGAGCACAAGTTCAACTCCGGTACGGGATGGCCGAGTTTCTTCACGCCTTATGACAAGGCGCACATTGCAGAGCATGAAGATCGTGCATACGGCATGGTGCGCACGGAGATCGTGTGTGCACGCTGCACGGCGCATCTTGGCCATGTGTTTTCAGACGGCCCCAAGCCGACCGGTTTGCGGTACTGCCTCAACTCCGAGGCGTTGACGTTTTATGAAAAGGGAGCGGATATGCCAGCCGAGAGTCGGCCTGTGGAAACGGAAACGGCGTACTTTGCAGGGGGCTGCTTCTGGGGCATTGAGCATTACTTCCAGCAGGGACCGGGCGTGCTGGACGCGGTGAGCGGCTACATGCAGGGCCACGTGGAGAACCCGACGTATAAGCAGGTGTGCACCGGCGCAACCGGCCACGCTGAGGCGGTGAAGGTTGTCTTCGACCCCAATCGCATCAGCTATCGTCGATTGCTTCAGGCGTTCTTTGAGATGCACGACCCCACGCAGCTCAACCGGCAGGGGCCGGATGTCGGCACGCAGTATCGCTCCGGCATCTACTTTGTGAACGAGGCCCAGCAGCGTGAAGCGGAAGCGTTTGTTCGCGAACTGACTGAAGCAAAGAAGTTTGGCAGCAGAAAGATCGTAACGGAAGTCGAAAAAGCCAAAACGTTCTGGCGAGCGGAAGACTACCACCAGGATTACGTGGAAACGACCGGCCGCGCGTGCCATGTCGCGAATCCCTGGTGACGAAGAGGGATTCGGCAGTAGGCAATCAAGCGTGGCCATGGCCGTGCGCTTCGTATGCCCATCGCGGCCACTGTACGCCGCCGCGCAACCGATCCCGCATTTTCATCTGTCTCCGGGAATGCAGCGATGATGCAGGGCGTTCGTTGTGAGTATGGTCGGTATGAATCGCATATCACCGCATGGTCTGTGCGCCGCGGCGCGCGCCAGAAGTGTTCAACAGGCAGGATCACCAAGAAGGAACCATGAAAACATGCGCGCGCGATTTCACTCATGTGCGCCATACATGTCGATAAAGTGTCCGTCCATCACACCGCCAGCGGCTCAAACTCCAGATTGTGCGCTTCCGCCACCGGCTGGTTGGTCAGAAGGCCTCGGTTGGTGTTGATCGCGTCTGCGAAGTGGGGGTCCATCTTTGCCAGTTTGTCCGGGCCGTGCTGAGCGAGTTTCAACACCCACGGCAGCGTTGCGTTCGTCAGCGCCTGCGTTGAGGTGCGCGCCACCGCGCCGGGCATGTTGCCGACGCAGTAATGCACAACACCATCAACCGTGTAGATGGGATTGGAGTGCGTGGTAACCTTGGCGGTTTCGACGCAGCCGCCCTGGTCGATGGCGACATCGACAATGACCGAGCCGGGCTTCATGTGGACGAGATCAGCGCGGCTGATGAGGTGGGGGGCCTTCGCACCGGGGATGAGCACCGCACCGATGACGAGATCCGCCCAGTTGAGATGCTCGCGGATGGCCTGCGGGTCGGAATAGATGGTCTTGACGTTGGGAGGCATCCACTCGCCAAGTTCGCGCATGCGGTCGATGTTGATTTCCATGATGACCACATCCGCACCCATGCCCGCTGCGACACGGGCGGCGCACGTGCCGACCACGCCGCCGCCGAGGATGAGCACGTGGCCGACTTCCACGCCCGGCACGCCGCCGAGGAGGACGCCGAGGCCGCCTTGTGGTCGTTCGAGGTATTTCGCGCCCTCTTGGATGGAGAGTTTGCCTGCGATTTCGCTCATGGGGGTGAGCAGTGGCAGGCCGCCACGCTTGTCCGTGAGGGTTTCGTAGGCGACGGCGATGCACTTCGATTCGAGGCAGCCGATGGTGAGGTCTTTGTCCGCAGCGAAGTGGAAGTAGGTAAAGACGGTTTGATTCTCGCGGATGTGGGGGATTTCCTGCGGCTGGGGCTCCTTGACCTTGACGATCATGTCCGCCTTGGCCCAGACTTCATCCGCTGAGGGAACCAGCTTGGCCCCCGCTGCGTCATACTGTTCATCGGGGAAGCCGCTGCCCACGCCTGCGCCTTGCTGGACGAGCACGGTGTGGCCTCGCTTGACCAGCATTTCTGCGCCGACGGGGCGCATGCCGACGCGGTACTCATCACGCTTTACTTCTGTAGGGACGCCGACGATCATCGATTCTGCACTCCAATGAAGGTTTGGAAACCGAGCAATATACCTGCCCCGCGTGGTCCATGTCGCCCGTGCGGGGTTGTGAAACGGGAGCGAGGGCGGAATTTTGCTAGGATGCCCGCCCTCAACGGTTGCGCCGCCCTCCTCCGGAACCGTTTGGCTTCGACCGGAACCCCGTCAGGGGCGTTCAAAGGCCGGCGGAACATTGCCAAGCCGGAGGGATATGTGTCAGGAAAGGACAGTCATGAAGGTTGACCGAGTTCTCATCATTACCGTTCTGGCAGCGTTTGTGTCGCTCTGCAGCGGGCCGAGTTCGGCCTTGGCGCAGCATGAGGCCATCCTGCGCGACCTGAACAATACACGCGCGGTGGCCGGCAGCGCTGCCATCAAGAGCTACGAACTTCTGTTCGACGCCTACCTTCAGATGACGCCGCCGCCGTTTCCAATCAGTGCTGATTTCAACCTCAAGACCATTCACCCTGGGATGAGGGAGTGGCAGCAGGTCGCGGGCTGGGCGGAGTCGAACGCGGGCATGGCGCGTGCGGTGATCGAAGCGAAGAGCCGCCGCATGATTGGGTTGCCTTACGGCCGCAATAATGTGAAGGCTTCATTGCGCGATGCGAATCTGGTAGCGGACATCGGCGCGAACGGCAGCCTGCGGGACAATCGCTTCCCGTATCTGAGCGCGGTGGACGTGATTGCTGCGTTTGTTACGGCGGAGGCGTATCGCCGCTTTGAGGCCGGGCAGACCGCCGAAGCATTGGAACTGATCCTAGCGCATCTTGTTGTGTGCAGGCAGTTCTGCGACCGCGAGTTCTTCGTGGAGAAGCGGCACAGTTTGAGAATGCTTGATTCAGCGCTCGCGAACATGCGAGACATGATGTACCTGTATCACGACCGCATCACCAGCGAGCAGTACGTGCACATTGCGGCAAGCGAGATTCCGTTCCTGAGGCCCGATCGCAATGCGCTGTTCATGCCTGAGGGCGACCGTGTTCTTTCCGAAGCGCTTATCAGGGAAGTGTTCGACAGTCGCGGTCAGGCGGATCGATCCAAGTTCCCCACCACATTCGCAGCTATCCAAGCGAGCGAAGCTCCGCTGACGCAGTTCGGCGCTGCGAAGCGATGGGCCATGATCGCGGAAGTGCACGGCAGTCTTGATGCCTCGCTTGAGCGATTGACGCTGGTCTATGACGACTGGTGGCGGCGCTGGCGCGTTCAGGAATACGATCCGATCCTTGATGTTCCAACACAATTCTCCCGCGTCAATCCCGTGCGCTACGCAGCGGTGATCTACTCAATGCAGAACATTGAAGAACTGTTCAACCTGCGCAAGCAGCTTGTTGTGGGCGTGAACGGCACGGCGCTGGCTGCGGGTTTGTGCGCGTATCGCAAGACATTCGGCGTGTATCCGTCTGATCACAAGATGATGTACGCGCAGTTCGTCCGCAAGAGTTCAGATATTGATCCGTACGATCGTTCATTCGGTCCGATGCTTTACTTGCTCGCTCGCGATCGTCGTGCGATTGACACGAGCTACGGCAGAATCTGGGTTGAGCCGAACGAAGCGATCCTGTATTCAATCGGTCAGAATCACACCGATGAGCTTGCACAGCGGCATACTGATGACGGCATCAACGGCGACATCGTGGTGTGGCCGCCCGTAACGGCGGTGGCACGCCAGCAGCAGCGGCGGTAAGTTCAGACTTTGCGAGAAGAGATGGCACACGAACGCGACACACATAAGCTGGTCATCATCGGCAGTGGCCCGGCAGGCTGGACGGCTGCGATTTATGCGGCCCGCGCGAATCTGGACCCGGTCTGCTATGTCGGCGTGCCGAAACAGAACCCCGCGCCGGTGTTGCCCGGCGGCCAGCTCATGCTCACGACGGAAGTTGAAAACTATCCCGGCTTTCCCAAGGGCGTAACCGGCCCTGAGATGATGCAACTCTTTCAGGAGCAGGCGGAACGCTTCGGAACGAAGGTCATCGGCGAAGACATTGAGTCATGTGATTTTTCGGCAAGGCCGTTTGTGCTGAAGACTTCCGGCGGCGCGACGGTGAAAGCGCATGCGGTCATCATTGCCACCGGTGCAACGGCAAACTGGCTCGGTTTGGAGAACGAGCTTCGCCTTGCGCAGATCGGCGGTGGCGTGAGCGCATGTGCCGTGTGCGACGGCGCATTGCCGGTGTTTCGCGGTCAGCCTCTGGCGGTGGTGGGTGGCGGCGATACGGCCATGGAAGAGGCAAGCTACCTCACGAAGTTCGCATCGACGGTATACATCATTCATCGTCGCGATGAGTTTCGCGCTTCCAAGACCATGCAGGATCGCGTGCTGAAGGCGCCGAACGTGAAAGTGTTGTGGAACAAGGTTGTCGTTGATGTGATCGGCGGTGAAAAAATCGAAAGCGTCCGATTGAAGGACACGCATACCGGCGAACAATCGACGCTTGAAGTGAAAGGTTTGTTCATCGCCATCGGCCATACACCCGCGACGGCGTTTATTCGTGATTCTTGCCTTGAGTTCGATTCCAGTGGCTACCTCAAACTGAACGGTCGAGGTAGTTACACGAATATCGAAGGCGTTTTCGGCGCCGGCGACGTGTCGGATTCCGTCTATCGTCAGGCGGTGACCGCAGCAGGAATGGGCTGTCAGGCCGCGCTGGACGCGGAGCGCTGGCTTGCGGCACAGGGCATTCATTAGGCATTGCGTTGGAAAGGCGCGCGGGTTTCGCCCGCATGAGTTAAGCGATCCATGCTGCATGTGACTCGCATTGCTGAGTTCGGCCGCTCGCGCCTTCGCAGAATCTTTGAGACGGCCGATCGTTTTCGTCTGGAATCCCCTGATGCCTTGCGATCGCGCCACGCAGGGCGGATTGTGGCGACGCTTTTTTACGAGCCGAGCACGCGCACACGCTTGTCGTTTGAATCCGCCGCGATGCGCCTGGGAGCACAGTGCATCGGGTTCTCTGACCCGAAAGCGGCAAGCGTTGCCAAAGGCGAAACGCTCATTGATACGGTCCGCACCGTGCAGCGGTACTGCGATGCGATTGTGTTGCGCCACCCGGCGGAAGGCGCGCCGCTCCTTGCATCCAAGGTGGCGACAGTGCCGATCATCAATGCCGGTGACGGTGGGCATGAGCACCCGACGCAAACACTGTTCGACCTCTATACCGCACATCAGCGTTTCGGCTCACTGGAAAGTCGCGCGATCGGCATGATCGGCGATTTGCGATTCGGCCGCACGGCGCATTCACTGGCGCAAGCTGCTGCGCTGTTCGGCGTAACGTTGTATTGCATTGCGCCGGATGAACTGCAGATGCCCGAGCATCTCGTTGCGGATCTGCGAGATCGGACCACGGTACGACTTGAGCGCGAGTTGAACGATGTACTGCCTGAGCTTGACGTGCTGTATGTAACCCGCGTGCAGGCGGAACGAATGCCTGCGGAGCTGATGGCCAAGATCGGTGTGTCTCGTGTGATTTCTGCCGAGGCGCTGCCGGGCGCGAAGGCAGAGTTGATGGTGATGCATCCACTGCCGCGCGTGGATGAGATATCCCCTGCGTTCGATTCCGATCCCCGCGCGTGGTACTTCGAGCAACTCGCCAACGGGGTACCGATCCGTATGGCGCTGTTGGACGAAGTCCTGTCGGCATCACGTGCGAATCCACTCGGCGCTTCATCAACGCCTCATGTGCCGAGTGATCCGCCGTGGCTCGCTGTTGAAGCTCACGAAAAGCGATGTTGCAATCCGCAATGCGTGACAACCCTTGAGAAGCATGTCGCGCCGCGGTGGGAGCGAGATCGGTGTGCGTATTGCGATCATCTCACGCGTTAATCCGCAGGCGTGCGGTCGCGCTGAATGCGAATCTGTTCGATGGGAATCAGCTTGCCGGAATCCATGCCAGGGCATGGCGTGCGCCGTTTCGCGGCGGCCCATGCACGTTTGGATTCGAGCATTTCAGGCCAGAACGGCCATGTGCGGCATTGCATCGGTCTCGCTTCGTACACGCTGCAGCCTGCTCTGCCGTTCGAGCGCTCAAGGAAGATGCAATCGTAGCCATGTGAGGTAAGTTGCTCATTGAGCGACCATCGGCCGTCCAATCGCCTCGCATAGCGCGAGTAGAACTCGCGTTCATCGATTCCGAGCAGCTTCGCCAGAGCGCTGCCTTCTTCTTCTACGAACCACACCGCTCCGGGTGGGCCAGTGCAACAGTTGCCGCACTGCGTACAGGTGAAGCGCAGGCCATCCGCATACCACTCTTGAGCGCGCGATGATGATGACTGGTCAGCCACGGGATCGATTCACGAAGTTGGAGGGGGTGTGCTTTCGGGTTCCGCCTGAGGCCAAGGCTCGATGATGACAGCGTGCACGGCCGCTTCGTTACGGCGCGGCGCAAGATTCGAAAGTTCATCCGGGCGTTCGTCGAATGCAACTCGATCCAGCGTGAAGATTTCGGCGATGCGCCACTGTGGATACGCTTCCATCGCCTGCGCGATCAGGTCTTCTGCTTGCGTAAGCGAGCCAGCTGTAACCCAGACCGATGCGTAGGCAACCTGTTGATCCTTTTCAGATTCAACAATGAGGACGGCCTGCCACAGTGTCATGCCAAGCCGCCTGCCTTTGTCATCGACGTTGGAATCAGGGTCGATGTTCAGTTCCAGTCGCCACTCATGACGGAGATGGAGGAGCAGTTCATCAAGCAGTTCCGGCGCGGCTTCTTCCGGGGCATCAATGACATGCCGAATGTGAAGTTCGCTCTCGCTCTCTTCAACGTCAGGCGGCCATGTGTGTGCGACTTCCTCAAGGCCAAACTCGTGCAGCATGGCTTCGACTTCGTCACGCAGTGAGAGCGGCACGTGAATCGAAAGCCCCTTCCATTCGTCAAGGAAGACCTCGATGAACGGCTCTTCACTGTTCGCACCGGCACCTAAGGTGATGTCTTCAATGAGAATGTGCTCGTATCGTCGCCACGTGTCGCGGAACTCGCGCAGGCTGATCGGTTCCTCGCCGAGATAGACATCCACAGCGCGGTAGGCATCGCGCGAGCCGATCTCAACGATCGGGAAGACCACCTGCGGAAGCAGTTGAAAGGCTTGGTCGATGAGCGCGGGCAGCCGCTCATGCGAGATAACCACATGAAAGGCATAGGTATCGGGGTCGTCCTCTTCACCGGGGGTGTAAGAGACGGTGTAACCCTGCACCGGCGCAGCGATACGCCCCGGACCGATGCCAAGCGGCAGTGCGAATCCGTTGATGACCGTCCTGGTCAGATCGCTGCGAAGGTTGAAGTCCCGCATGTGAGGGGCATCGTAGCAAAGCCGATGCTGACAGGCGTGGCATCTGACAGGAGATGGGGTCGCCGACCTTGCGATCTCTCTGTATCATCCGCCCCATTCACCCGGACGACAGGAGCGCGTGCATGGCAACTGAACGGGCACAGTGGGGCAGCAAACTCGGTTTCATCCTTGCAGCATCAGGCTCCGCCGTTGGTCTCGGCAATATCTGGCGATTTCCCTATGTGACCGGCGAGAACGGCGGCGGCTGGTTCGTCGTCATCTATCTCGTCTGCATCGCGCTGGTCGGCCTGCCGATTCTGATGTCGGAAATCATGATCGGCAGGGCGGCACAGCGGCAGCCTGTTGGCGCCTTCGCTGCGCTGGAAGGGCGGCGAACAGCGTGGTCAGGCGTGGGCTGGCTCGGTGTTGTGGCGGGCTTCATCATTCTTTCGTTTTACATCGTCGTCGCAGGCTGGGCGATGGACTACACGCTCAAGTCGATCGTGAACTTCACAGGCCCGATGGCGGCGGAAGCGCGTGTGGAGGCTATGGCATATCGAGCCGACACGCCGGCTGTGGAGATGCGCGAGACTTTGATTGATGCGGAGACTGCGCGGCAATTCCGCGAAGTTGAGAAGGAGATCACCCGGAAGGTAAGGCCTTCCGCGTGGAAAGCCTATCAGGAGTTCGAGTCTGCAGTTGCCAAAGCATCCAACGCGGAGCACGCCCGCGCGGTCCTGCTGGAAGATGCTGCACTCCGGGCGCATGTGGAAGTTGCACAGCCGATCGCTGCGGAACTTGAAGCAGCACACCTCTCGTTACGCCAGCGCGTGAGTCAGTCGTTTGATGCGCTCAGCGAGGTGGAGATACGCGATCGTGCTGAGGATTTCACGCGGCGCAGCGCCATCCGCTCTCGCGTTGAGGCCGCTTTCGGCGCGGTCGCGGGCGATGGATGGATCACTGCGATCTGGACATGCGTGTTCATGCTGCTCACGATTCTGATCGTTGCGGGTGGTGTTTCGAGCGGCATCGAACGCGCGTGCACAATTCTCATGCCTGCGCTGTTTCTGCTGATTCTGGTGCTCGTCATCTACGGCTTCTTCATGCCGGGCTTCCGTGAGGCCGCGTCGTTTGTGTTTAAGCCGGATATTCACGAGCTGCGGCCCAGCGGCGTACTGGCGGGTATGGGGCAGGCGTTTTTCAGCCTGTCGCTCGGCATGGGCGCACTGATTACGTATGGGTCGTATCAGCGCACCAAACGCGGGCTTGCAGGAGAGTCGGTTACGATCGCAGCAATGGATACAGGCGTTGCGCTCCTGGCGTGCCTGATGATCTTCCCGATCGTATTTTCGTTCGGCCAAGCGCCCAGTGCGGGGCCGGGCCTGGTATTCATGTCGATGCCGCTGGCGTTTGCGGAGATCGGTCAGGCGGGTATGCTGCTGGGCGCGATCTTCTTCGGCCTGCTCGTCTTTGCAGCGATCACGTCTTCTATCTCGCTGCTTGAGGTGGTGGCATCGTATTTCATTGATGAGCGAGGTTGGAGCCGCCGCAAGGCCACGTGGGTCGTCGGTGGTCTGGTGCTGCTCCTGTCCATGCCGAGCGCGTTCAGCTACGCGCCGGATTCGTTCATCTCAGGCTGGACTGCGAGTTACGGCAGCAACTTCGACTTCCTCAGCACGATGGATTACCTGGCTTCCAACTGGATGCTCCCTGCTGGCGGCTTTTTCATCTCGCTGTATGCGGGCTGGGTGATGCCCAAGCATCTCCGCAATGCTGAACTGGAAGGACTGGCGCCTGCGTTGGTGCTTGGCTGGCTGCTGCTTGTGCGGTTTGTCGCACCGGCAATGGTAATTGTTATTCTCATGCAGAGCATCGGCATTCTCGATGCGGATGAACTGCTCTTCAGAGGCGGTTGAGCATCGCCGTCAGACCTCGGACATCGGAGACATCATGGACATCCTGAACGTGATCCTCGGCGGAATCAACTCGATCCTATGGCACAACTATGTGCTGTACATCGTGTTGGGAACAGGCGTGCTGTTCACCATTTGGAGCGCGTTCAGCCAGTATCGCGCGCTGACGCACGGCTCATCCGTCATTCGCGGCAAGTATGACGACAAGAACGATCCCGGTGCGATCAATCACTTTCAGGCACTGTCAACCGCCCTCTCGGCCACTGTCGGCCTCGGGAACATCGGCGGCGTGGCGCTCGCCATCGCACTCGGCGGGCCGGGTGCGGTGTTCTGGATGTGGATCATCGGCATCTTCGGCATGGCGCTGAAAACCACCGAAGTAACGCTTTCAATGCTCTACCGAAACACCGATGACCCAGAGAATCCGCACGGCGGACCGATGTGGGTTGCCAAGGAAGGCTTCAAGCGGCTTGGCTTCGCAGGGTTGGGCACCGTCGTCGGTGGTATCTTCTGCATCACGCTGATTATTTCAGCCATCACCGGCGGCAACATGTTTCAGGCGTGGAACGTCGCCGAGATCACCGCGACGTATTTCCCGACCGTACCCAAGCCATTCGTCGGCATTCTTCTTGCAGTCATCGTCGGCGCGGTCATCATCGGCGGCATCAAGCGCATCGGTGCGGTGGCGGGACGGCTTGTGCCGTTCATGTGCGGCCTGTATCTCTTGGCCGCCATTCTTGTCGTCGTGATGAACCTGGGCGAAGTGCCCAACATGCTGCGGCTGATCTTCACGTCTGCATTCTCCACGGCCGAAGCGGGCGGCGCCTTCCTCGGCGGAACGGCAGGCTTCGCGTTCCTTTGGGGCATGAAGCGAGCGCTGTTCTCCAGCGAAGCTGGTCAGGGTTCTGCGCCAATTGCACACTCCGCAGCAAAGACCGATGAGCCGGTGCGTGAAGGCGTGGTTGCAGGCCTCGAACCGTTCATCGATACACTCGTGGTGTGCACGCTCACCACGCTCGTCATTCTGCTCAGTGGCGCGTGGAACCGCGGCCCGGAAGCGTTGTTTACCGTGCCTGAGCAGGTGCGCATCGTGGCAGCGGAAGGCGAGAACAAGTGGACGTTGGAAACATCCGCGCTGCCTGCCAAGACGGCGGAAGCCAAACGCATCCTCAGTGTTCAGACCGGTCCCGGCTGGCGCGTCAATGAGACAGTATTTATGGTCGTTCAGGCCGATCTGAACGACAATACAGAAACGAATCTGATTCGCGTCGGCGGGTCAGTTGTGCCCGACGAGAATGAGTCGTGGAACGTGAAATGGAATACATTTGACTCCAGTGTGGAACCGAGTCTTCGAGTGCTGCCAGATGGGTCGCCCGATCTCGGCGTGTACGGCGACTATGTCGGCGCTGCGCTGACAGGCCACGCATTCGATCGCGTCATGCCCGGCCTTGGCATGTGGCTGGTTACGATCGCCTGCTGGCTGTTCGCCATTTCGACGATGATTTCGTGGGGCTATTACGGCGA
This sequence comes from Phycisphaerales bacterium, assembly GCA_035443885.1. Taxonomy (GTDB): domain Bacteria; phylum Planctomycetota; class Phycisphaerae; order Phycisphaerales; family SM1A02; genus DAOMNO01. Next base: position 149,457 of record DAOMNO010000001.1, on the reverse strand, counting down.
GCAGGGTGTCATCTATCTCCTTGGGAAGGAAGCGGTGCTCTTCTACAAGTTGACGTACTGCATGCTCATCATCATTGCGACGCTTGGCTTCATCAAGACTGACGAGCAACTGGACGAATGGACTGCACTCGGCACGGGCGTGATGCTTTTCGCCAATATTCCCATCATGTTGATCTTTGGTGCGCAGGCGATGAGGGCGTATCACGATTACATTCATCGGCTCAAGACCGGCAAAATGGATCCACCCCACGCGGCCCCCAAGTTGACTGACGTGATCGAAGGCCGCGACGTGCAGTAATATTCACGAACATCATCTACCAATGAGTGCACAAGGCCCACGGCTTCAAGCCGTGGGCTTTTTTCATCGCATCTCGTTTACCATGATGCGCATGTGGTCCTGCGCGGATATCGCGGACGCCGTTGAACAGGGGCTGATCCTGCGTGCGCAGGAACTGGATGCAGAGCACGCGGTGTATGGCATCGATTCCTGCGATGAACTCTCACTTCATCCGGTCATTGAGCAAGCACTGCGTGCAGCAGGCTACGGCGTGCATCGTGAGCAGCGGTATCCTGCGGACTGGCGCAAGCGCAGCTTGAGCGAAGGTGAGCGGTGCGATTTTGTACTTACGCCTCCGCCCGGTGATCGCAGCCTGCGATTGCCAGAAGCGAAAGCCACGCTTTTTGATGCCCCGGACGCGGTGGAACTTGATGACGCCTTTTGGCTTGAAGTGAAAGTCGTTTCACAGTTCACACGCGAAGGAGCGAACGGACAGTATGCCTCGCAATTGCTCTCGACTGTCAGACAGGACGTAACGAAATTAGCGAAGGATGCGGGCATTCTGCACGCGGGCCTGCTGCTGTTGTTGTTCGTGCGAGATCATGAAGTGGCGGAGCATGATCTTCGCATCTGGCAGGATCGGTGCCTTGAGCGCAGTCTGCCGATCGCTGCCCCATGCAGGCGCGATGTGCCGATTGGGGATCGAATGGGGCACACTATGTGCGCCATCGCGCTTTATCCGGTTCGACATTTGTAATCGCTTATGCGGCCTGCGCGAGCGGAGGCGGTGCATCATCACTCATTTGAGCGGTCGGCTCATCTCTGTGTGCCGTCATTGTGTGTGTTGCATGGCGGACGGGTTGAGGCTCGGCCTGGCGTTGCCCTGTCGCTTCCTGTAGCCGCTCAAGTCGGATACGGTACGCTTCCTGCAAGCGTCGGGTGTCGATTCTGAGTTGGCGCAGTTTACGATTCTGTTCGATCTGCGCAGCCAGTACCTTGAGGCACATCAACGCGCACCAACAGCCGACAAGCAGCGCGACAAGCCAGATGGACCCGGGGCCGAAGAGGACTTCCATAGCGATGCCATCGACCCGGCAGCGGGTCGGCTTAAGGTCAGCACGCGATATACGCTACAGTGGCTTGCTGATCGCATCAGAAAGCGGGCCTGGAGGTGTCTGAATCGGGCTGGGCCTTGCGACCTGTGCTACACTTTCGGTGTGGAATGCTTCCGCGGCGGTTTTCTGAGCGTGTCAATGAGTGCGGGCCGTGGGCTGCGCCTGTGCGCTGTCGTTGCGCTGGCTCTTTTGTGCCTTGCACCAAACAGCTTTGCGCAGGTGCGGACGGATGTTGAAGTCGAGCTGGATCAGTTCGGTGTGGGCGGTGCGAATTTTCGTCCCGGTGACATCACGCCCATCCGCCTGCGCCTGACCAGTCGGCTAGAAGAAGAAGCGATGATGGTCTGGGTGCAGTGGGAGGTGCCGAATGCGGATGGCGACATTGTGGAGTACGGCCGCCCTGTAACGCTAACGCGAGGCAGGCCAACTCCTGTGTGGCTTTATGCGCCGCTTTCGCCAGCCACCACCACCACTGCGGTGTGGCCAATTCGCATCTTTGAGTATCGCGATGGTGTGCGTCGCGCAGAGATTGGCGGCAAGCGCATTAGCCCGCTGGAAGTCAACGCGCAGGCCGTGCCGATCGGTTCCGGGATGATCGGCGTGATCGGACAGCGTGTGATGGGTCTTGGCGCATACGGAGCCAGATTCGACCAGCTTGATCGTTCACCCGCGGCGCACGAGGACACGCGCATCGTCTTCGGCATTCGACCGGATCAGATTCCTGATCGATGGGAAGCGCTGCTGGGGTTTGAGGCAATCGCATGGTCGAATGCATCGCCTCAGGACTTGACAAGCACAACTGCTGCGACGTTGCGCGAGTATGTTCGTCGTGGCGGCCATCTCATCATTTCGCTGCCTGAAGACGTGAATCCATGGGGATTCGGCCAGTTCGGGCAGACGCCACTGGGGGACATTCTGCCTCGTCGAGAGCCTCGCAAAGCGGAAGGCGTAATGCTGAGTGAAGTTACGCCCGTGATGAGCAAGGCGCGTGGCGTGCTGGCAGACTTTCCGATCAGTATTCGCGTGTTCAAGGAATTGGGCGGCTCGTTCAACTCGATTGATGCGCCGTATGAATCGTTTATCGCACTGCCGGATGGTCGTGTAGTGGCGGTGCAGCGAGTCTTTGGGCACGGGCGCATCACAATCATCGGCATCGACCTGTCTTCGCAGCGGTTGTATTCCGTGCCGCTTTCAAACGGCAGCGTTGGCCTTCCTCAGGCGGATGCCCTTTGGAATCGCGTGCTGGGGCGTCGGTCGGATACGCCAACTCCGACGGAGCTTGACCTTATCAAGAAAGCCGATCTACTGGCCCGCTCGCTTGGCGGGGAGCGCGATATGGGATCAGGCGGCCTCATCAATCAGCGCATCGCCATGCGATCGGAAGCTGGTGTTGGCCTGCTTGTCGCGCTGCTGCTGTTTGTGTCGTACTGGATTGTGGCTGGCCCTGGCGGATTCGCAGTGCTTCGGCTCTACAACCGTGTGCACCATGCGTGGCTGATGTTTGCACTGGCGGCAGGCGTGTTCACCGCGATTGCGTGGGGCAGCGTGGAAGTGATCCGCGGGAAGAAGCCACGAGTTCAGCATGTAACGTATCTTGATCACATTGCCCGTCCGGATGGCACTTCGCTGCCTGAAGACCCTCAATACCAACGTGCAACCTCGTGGTTCTCCCTCTACACGCCGGGTTACGCTCGTACGCGGGTGGGGATTGAATCCGTACCGGGACAGCGCGATGTGCTGGTGTCGTGGACGCCGCCCGGCGAAATGATCTATCGCTTCCCGAATGTCGATCGCTACATCGTGGATGTGGCGGAAAGCCCCGCCACCTACGCTATTCCTTCCCGCGCCACCGCGACGCTTCTGTATGCGAACTGGCTTGGCGGCTTAGATGCAGAGTGGGGCGGGATGATTCGTCAGGACCCGAACGATCCCATTCGCGTTGTTCGTGACGCTTCGGGGAATGAACTGCAGCTGCAAGGTTCGCTGATCCACGAACTGCCAGTTCCGTTGAGCGACGTAACAGTAATCTGGGTGCGCAACACCCGCATGCCGCGCGTGCTGTACGCCGTGTCGGAACAGGCTGAGGCCCCCTTCGTGCCGAGAGTTCGATCAGGGCAGATGCCCAATCTCGGTTTCATGTGGCGGCAGGGGAGTTGGGCGGCGAGCGTTCCATTTGATTTGCGAGCACAGAACTACACGGCGCAGGCTCTCCTCGCGCGAGGCATTGAAGATCGCTATAGCGCTCCATTCCGCATGGGATCGGGCGGAATGATGATGCAGTCGCTCGATGCAGGCACCGTGGGCCGATACATGGAAATGCTCAGCTTCTTCCATCAGATTACGCCGCCCGAATACCTCAAGCTGCGACCTGCTGATGCAGATTCACCAGGTTCGGTATTTCATCGTCGTCTGGGTCGTGAATTGGACCTTTCAACGTGGTTTACACGACCATGCCTGATTGTGATCGGCTATTTGCGCGAATCCGCTCTGCCGGTGCCGCTGCGCGTGAACGGTGCGAAGCCGGAGAGCGACGGCACGACGGTGGTACGCTGGATTTTTCCACTACCGCTGGATGAAGCGGCGGCGTTTGGATCGGAAAGAGCCGCGGAAGGCGGCGAATAGCATGAAGCGCGGCCGCAGCGCACGAGGAATGATGTCGCCATGTCCATGATCGAAACGATCAATCTCACAAAGAAATACGGCGAGCTTGTCGCGCTCAACAACCTGAATCTCACGATTGAGGAAGGTGATTGCTTCGGCTTCATCGGCCCCAACGGCGCTGGCAAGACGACGACGATCAAGATCCTTGCAACGCTGCTCAAGCCCACATGGGGCGAAGCGCGCATTGACGGCAAGGTGGTGGGGTATCAGAACCCGCAGATTCGCCCGATGATTGGGTACGTACCGGACTTCATGGGGGCGTATGACGACATGGTTGTCAGCGAATACCTGCAGTTCTTTGCAGCGTGCTACGACATTCACGGCAAGCAGCGTGAGCAGGTCGTTCGCGATGTGCTTGATCTGACGGATCTCAACTATAAAGCGAACGCTGAGGTGAATGGTCTCTCGCGCGGCATGAAGCAGCGATTGTCCATCGCGCGCGTGCTGCTGCATGACCCCAAGGTGTTGCTGCTGGATGAGCCTGCTTCAGGACTCGACCCCCGCGCACGGATCGAGATTCGCGAACTGCTCAAAGAACTGCGGCGGATGGGCAAGACCATCATCATCAGCTCGCACATCCTTCACGAGCTTTCAGAGCTGTGCAACACCGTTGGGATCATTGAGCAGGGTGAATTGCTCTTTTCCGGCTCCGTGCATGAAATCATGACGCGCGCCAGCATGGGTGTGGTGGTTCACGTGGTGGTTGAAGATCGCTACGAGCAGGCAGCGAAACTGCTTGCAGCGGTCAAGGGCATCACCAAAGTGGACGTTACGCACAACAATGGCATGGCTCGCATCGATGTTACAATCGACCCGGAGAGTGGATTGATGGTTTCCGAACTGCCGAACCGCCTCATTGCGCAAGGCTTCCGGCTGTCATCCATGCAGCAGGAGCAGGTGAACCTTGAAACGGCGTTCATGCGCCTGACGAAGGGCCTTGTCGCGTAGTGATCGCGCGAGGGGGTTTATTCGACTTTGAGCGTGATACTGCCGTTGCTGGTCTTGAGCCGCGAAGCTTCGCCTGTACGCGTCATCTCGACTTTCCCGCTGCGGCGTTTGATGTCTTTAGACGCAATCGCGCCTTCACCTGCTTCGACGGTGATCGAACCGTTCGATGTAGAGAGGTCAATCTGCCCAGCGAATGCAGCGCCGACTGTGGCAGTAATGCGTCCGTTGCTGGATTGCAGATCGATCGGTCCGGGGTGATTCGCATCAAGCCTGACGGTGATCGCGCCGTTCGATGATTTCGCAGTCGTCTTGCCCGAGATGTCAGTCAGTTCGATCGCGCCGTTGCCGGTATTGGCCGCGACATCACCGGCGTGTTTCTCAACGGTGATACGACCATTAGACGATGTGAGCGTTGCTTTGCCGCTCATCTTCGCCAGCGTAATGCGCCCATTGCTGGTCTTGACGACAGTTTCTGCATCAAGGTTCGAGATGGAGACAGCGCCGTTGCCCGTGGTTGCTTCCACGCGGCTGGCATCCGGCACGCGAATGGTGAGGTTGGCGTGATCGCCGCTTTTGTATCCGCCGGGAAAAACAACAGCGACGGTCAGCGTGCCTGAAGTATCGCGAATGAGCGACAACTGCGTATCCGCGGATCGCGAATCGGCTTCCTCCTGCGATGCACCGCCAGCCGTCAGCTGGGCGACGAGGTGAACGTCCTGCGCAGCGGTATCACCGATGACATCAATGGAGCCATTTCGAATATCGATTTTGAGCGGAGCATTTGCAGCGTGAGCGGTGGTCTGCTCCAAGGTTCGAGTCGTGCGATAGAGCTTGTTGCAGCCGCCGAGAAGTGCGACCATGAGCGCAACGGCGGTGAAGCGGGTGATCGTGGTAAGCATGGTATGTTTCCTCGTTATGCGCACAATCAGCGGTGCGTTATGCATGGATTGTACGGAAAAAACATGCCGCCATTTCATGAGCCGCTCAGCCGCCTCGCACGGCTGCAAGGGCGAGAATCTCGAAAATCACATGCGAGGCGAGCAGTGCAGTGATATCCGCGTGATCGCGATCCGGCAGCACTTCCACGACATCCGCGCCGACCAGGTTGACCCCGGCGAAGGCGCGCAGCAGGTCGAAAGCTTCGCCACTCGTAAAGCCACCGCAGCATGGTGTGCCCGTGCCAGGGGCATACGCAGGGTCAACGCAGTCAATGTCGAACGTGAGATAGGTTTCACGATCGCCGAGCCGCTCGATGAATGCCTCCAAGCGGTCAAGGCCGTCGTCGGTGGCGGCTTCAGCAAGTGTGATGATCTCAATGCCATGCTGCTCTGCGTAGTCAAGATCATCGGCGGTGTTCAACGGCCCGCGAATGCCCATGCTCAGCATCATGCTCGGGTCGATCAGTCCTTCTTCGATGGCGTGTCGAAATGGCGATGCGTGTGTCCACGCTTCGCCCCAGATCGGGCCTGCGGTATCGAGATGAGCATCGAAGTGAATCACCGCGAAGCCGGGTTTTGGCTTGCCTCGGCGTAGCCACGTGGCGCGCATGTTGGCGTACGCAACAGAGTGATCGCCGCCGATGGCGAGCAGTTTTGTATGGCGCGGATCACCAAGTCTTTCTGCAAAACTGCACGCCGCATCCAGTGTTTCTTTACAGGAATACGGGCGCACTGGCGCATCGCCAGCGTCGGCCAGCGAGAACACTTGCGCGATGTTGACTTCGTGCTCAATGTGATAGGGCTTGATGTACGCGGAAGTCTGTCGAATCGCGCGCGGGCCGAATCGCGCACCGGGGCGATAGGTAACGCCGCCATCGAAGGGAACGCCATATAGCACCCAGTCCACCGGCTGCTGATCCTTCGGCACATTATCGATGAGCGGGAAACGGCAAAACGTCGGTACACCTGCAAAGCGCGGATACTCTCGCGCATTGGGTAACGCGGTTCGGGAGGGCGTGGTCATGGCAACATGGTCGGCAGTTGTCCGAAAAACGCAAGGCCGAGCGCCCATGCCACGGATGAGAATCACAATACAGGGTGGATCGCCATGTTCGATCCGCAGCAGTGAACCTACGATGGGAAGGCTGAAACCCCCCGGAGAATGGAAATGATGCTGAACCGCTGTCTTGAACGAGTTGCCGCTTGGGTTGTTGCCGTTTCATTGTGCGCGACCGCTTTCGGGCAGAATGAGAAGGCCGAGTCGCGTGCTGAACCGACGAAAGAAGAGTTTATTCGTCGGGTAGAAACGCCTGGTAAGCACGTCGCGCTGGAGATCGTGTCCAAGACGTACGTGCCGAGCGGCGAAGGTAGCGGGCCGAAGGTTGGCCTGATCGGCGTATCGCACATCGGTGATGGTGCGTTTTATCGCAGTGTGCAGGATGTGCTGGATCAGTACGAAATCGTTCTGTATGAAGCCATCAGGCCGTCAGGCACGGGCGGAGCGCACGGTGAGACAACTGAGGAACAAATCGAATCGACGCGACGCGCGATGAAGTTCATCGCGTCGGCAGTTGAAGCTCATCGAGAAGTGCGGCAGCGATACCCGGGGACGATTGATGAGCTTCGAGCATTTACGCGAGAAATTGATCCGATCATTGTGAACTGGCTGACGGCAGCGGCGGTCGATGCATGGGGCAGGCCGCTTGGGTTCAGTGTCAATGAAGAAGGCACCGAGTTCTCGCTGAAGAGTCTGGGTGCGGATGGAAAGCCGGGTGGCGATGAGGGCACTGCTGACGCGGACTTGATATTGACGCAGGCGGATGCCGTTGCGCCGCTTGCGATGGAACGAGACAACATCCAGAAACAACTGGCCACTGCGCTTGGGTTGAGCTATCAGCTTGAAGCGCTGACGTATGACGCTGCGAACTGGCGGCCGAGTGATATGACCGTTGAGCAGCTTTCACAGGCGTTTCAGGCTCGCGGCATGGACATGGGGCCGCTGGCCGGCGCCATGGGGGGCGCAGGTTTTCCGGCTCAGGTTGGCCGCCTTCTGCTGCGAATGATCGGCATGCTCGACGCCATGATGGAAGGAGCGATTTCAGACATCGCCAAGATCATGATGATCGAAGTTCTGGGCGATGACAGGTTGCTTGAGCAGGGCATGGGGCAACTCGGTCAAGGTTTTACCGAGATCATTCTGTACGAGCGCAATCAGGTGGTCATCGACGATCTCAAGCGATTGTTGCAGCAAGAGCCAGATGTCAAGAGCGTGGCGATTCTCTACGGGGCGGCGCATCTGCCCGACCTTGAAGAAAGGCTGTACGAACAACTGCAGTATGAGCCGCAAGCCGAAACCTGGCTGACGGCTATCAGCGTCAACCTGCAGGAAAGCCGAGTCAGTGCAGCGCAACTTGCACAAATGAGGCAAATGATGCGACGCGCCATGCAGCAGCAAAGCGCGCCGAGGCGAAGGTAGGTCCGTCGCTCGTGCGATCAGTTGGGCAAATGCGTGTAGTTTGGCGTCGTCGCGCGATCGATCCACTTCGCTTGGTTGCTGAGCGCGGCAGGCGTTTGTGCATCTGTGCTCAGGTCTGCATAGAGCACGGCGGCCAAGCCGTTGAATCGACCGATTGGCGCGAATGCCCGCGTGGAGAAGGCTTCGATGCTGTACACGTCGCCGCGATCATTGGAAGTCGTCACCGAGCCACCTTGATTGCCGGGTCCGCCGCCACCGGGTCCGCCACCGCCGCCCGTGTTGTGCGCGCCGAGCGGATTGCGCCACTGCGGGACATTGGCGAGTGTGGGCGGCGTAACAAGGTGTGAACCTGCGCGGTCATCATCCTGCCTGCGGAACATACCTGGACCTTGGAACCATGCAGAAGAGCAGAAAACAACCAGCTCAGATGGCCGCGCGATTGAAGGGAGCGTTCGCACGACGACGTTCGCGAGTTCGCCGTTGGTGAGTTTCGCTTCACTGAAGCGATAACGGGCGCGCACGATCTGGCCGCCACCATCCGGCGTATTGATGCTCTGGACGTCCCACCAGCCGCCTACGTAGTAGCCGTTGTAGCCGAAGGCGGGTTGAGTCGCGACGAGTGCAGCTTCCTGAACAAGCGTCTCAGAGTCGTAGGCCTCATTTCGATAGCCCCAGACGAGATCGTAGTTGTAGTCGAGATACTTCAGCAGCCGCCACGTCCACGGTGCGGCAATGTCCTGCGGAATCTGCCGGCTAGCGTTCGCTGCGGGCGGAATCGGATACTCATAGCGCACTCGCCACATGTCCTGCACATTGGAGCCATTGACTTCCGTTTCATGATCGAGATAGCCGGGCAGGGCAGCATCCGCGTTGGCGTTGGCGTACATGGACCACGCCGCGCCGACGTTGCGAATCTTGTTGAGTTCGGTCATCTTTTTGCTGCGCTTCTGAACGCCGCTGAGAGCAGGCAGCAGAATGCCGATGAGCAATGCGATGATGCCGACCACCACCAGAATCTCAACGATGGTGAATCCCGAACGAGGCGAGTTTGTTTTGACTGAAGGCATTGGCGACTCCTTCATCGCAGCCTGACGCAAGAGAAATGAAGACCCGGTCATGCGAGGGCAGAATACCCCGATGTGGTCATGGACGATAAGCCGGCCTACCACCGGATTGTTCGCCTTTCGCACCGTCGGAGTTCCATCCGGGGCGGATTCCAGCGTGCTGAGAATCTGCCTGATGAGAGGGAAATCCACGATCGCCCCGATTTGAGCGAAAGGCATTCATGGAAAATATACATCGAACTTGGGCGATCGGCGGCGCAAAATGCCCATTTTCGCGTGAATTACCGGCCGCAGCCTTCCAAACCGACCTGTACGAGCCTACGAGGGGGCGAAAGTACTTGCGGCTCGATTCAGAGGGGGTATAGTCTTTTTCCAATCGCGGTCATTCTTGCCGTGTCAGGATCCGCCTGTGGTGGGCAGGACTGACCGTCAGGGCCGCGTTTCCGGGCAGGGAAGTACGACGAAGTGAAGATCAGCAGTAACACTCGCGCGGTGAGCGTGCGCCTTGGCTGGCTTGGTGTCTTTCCAGCCATCACGGTGCTGACCCTTTCAGGTCTTGGCGCAGCCAGTTGGATTGGCGCGACTACCATGCAAGAGTCCATAGAGGTTGCGCCGGATGAATTTGGTTTCGTTGAGGTCGAAACCATCGTTTCTGAGACGGAAGCGACCGTTATCGAAGTCATCAGTGACGCATCCGACATTCGCTGGTTCGATGGGCGGCCGATTCGCCCAGCTCGCACCATGACGATGCTTGTTACCGCGTACAGCCCCGACGAGAGGTCATGTGGCAAGTGGGCGGATGGCATCACCGCAAGCGGCTACTCCGTTTGGACGAACGGCATGAAGATGGTTGCTGCGGATACGTCAATCCTTCCGTTTGGCTCGCTGGTGTCGATCCCGGGCTATGACGGCGGCAGTGTCGTGCCCGTGCTTGATCGTGGCGGGAAGATCAAGGGCAATAGGCTTGATGTGCTCTATCCCACGCATGAACGTGCCCTTAAGTGGGGCGCGCAACGGCTGGAAGTGACGATCTGGGAATACGCAGATGGCGAGCCGGTCGGCTTCCGGACAAACCATCGCAGGCGTCGCTGATCTCGGTTTTTCAGCGCGTTGCCGCGGTTCGGGCAGCGTCAACAAGCCGTTTGAGGATTCCGATGCCCAGTTGCTTATCATCGGTGCGCTCGGGGTGCCATTGCACGCCGAGATAGAACGGGCGATTCGGAGATTTGATGGCCTCAATAACGCCGTCTTCGGCTGTCGCTGCAACGTGCAGTGAACCGGTTGACGTAAGAGCTTGCCGGTGATGGCTGAGAACGGTTCCTGTGCCGAGCTCGCCTGAGATGGTGTGCGGTGTGCGGCCCCAGTGCTTCGAAGCCGTAGGTAGTGAATCAGGAAGATGCTGGTCGAGCTTGCCACCTGCATGAAGGCCCATGAGCTGCATGCCGAGGCAGATACCCAGCGCTGGAATGTGTGGCACATCATCAAGTCGGGCCAGAAGCTCCAACTCGAATTCCTGCCGCTCCGGGTCTATCGGTTTGGCTTTGGAATGCGTCGGGATGCCCCAGCGTTCCATGGAAGGATCATCGCCGCCTGTCAAAATGAAGCCATCGCACAACTCAAGGAAAGAGTCCAACAGGTCCGTCCGGCAGGGGAGAATGATCGGCACGCCGCCCGCATCGGCGATCCCATGGCAATAGCCACGGCTGAGAAGGTACTTGTCATCGGCAGCGTCTGCCGTCAGACCAATCACTGGGCGGCTCGTTGAGGTCATGACTCGCGATTATGCCTTGGGGTCAGCCGACCCGCAAAAATACGGCTCAAAAAGGGTCGCCGCCGAGGAGAGCCATGCGGTGACTCTGCTCGGCGGTGATATGAGGAGGAACAGGTGCGGGAAGGAAAGGGATACTCTGTTGTTCCTTACGCACGTGAGAGAAAGGGGTTGCATGAATTTGTATGATCTGAAACCACTCGATCTAAGAAGGCCTTGTCCCATTCTGCGGGGCTGATATACTGCCCCATTCGTCGCCCGCCGGGCCATTTTGGCTATAGCGGGCTGCCCTTCAGTGCACCCACGACGATTTGGAGACTGTTACCGATGTTCGATCAGAACCGTTCGACGATTGCCCCTCGCAAGCCCGGCTACCTCAAGACCGGCGTTGCCGACAAGAAGTATGTTGATTACAAGGCTGTGGAAGACCTTCGTCGGCTGATGACGCCGAACGGCAAGATTTACTCCCGCAAGCGCCTGGGCGTTTCCGCTCGTGAGCAGCGCATGATCTCACAGGCGATCAAGCGAGCTCGCCATATGGGGTTGCTTCCGTACACGAACGCGACGCTGTAAAGGGCGTTCCGCCCTCACCCAAATAGGCCCGATCAGCGCGGCTTGCCGCGCTGTTTTCTTGCGCACATGATTCGGAGAACTCAGTGCCGGAACGTGAGCTTGCGGAGCACTGCACGAGCGGCTGCAAACCAGAGCCTGATTCGCAGTCGGCGAAGGCCGTCATCATGGCGATCGATGCTCAGGCCTCGTTTGATCCACGCATTGCAGACAGCAAGTCGGCCTTCCTGCAGTGCCGCGAGGGCAAGATTGTGGATCGACGCGATGCACCGTGGCTCGTATCGCAAAACGCTTCGGCTTGCGGAAACGCCGCCGCCCAGATCATTCACAGCAAATCGCGCCACAGCCAGATGGCGATACAGGTCCGCCCGCTGGGCCGCAGGCAGATCATCATCAGCCGATACCGCAGCGCGTTCAAATACTCGAGCCGCTTCATGTGGGAGACCGGCTTCCAGCAGGAGTGATCCGAAACGAATCAGTTCATCAAGCAGCCAGTCCTGAGCGAGATCCTCTGCATCTTCACGCTGAGACGGCGTAAGACAAGCACCTTCAAGCAGGTTCAGCTCCGTGAGAAGGCACTGCCGCGCTTCTTCGATCTTCGAACGGCGGATCATGGCATCCGCCAGCCAGAGGCGAACAAGCGGATACTCACGATCGAGTTTCAGCACAAGCTCAAACTCAAGATGCGCCTCTTCATATCGCCTTGACCGCATGGCGATCTCGCCAAGGCGCATGTGCGCATCGACATTCGCCGGTTGAAGTTCGAGCACACGGCGGAACTTCTCTGCAGCTTCGGGTAATCGATCAAGATCAAGCAGCAACTCGCCGTAATCGAGCAGCGTGTCGATGTTGCCGGGGTCATCGCGAAGGTCTCGCAGGTAAAGCTGCAGAGCACGCTGCGGTTTGCCCATTGATGCATAGACCGCGCCGAGCCGGGCGAGCAACCGCGGGATGCCGGGGTCAAGACGAAGAGCTTCCTTCAGGCACCATGCGGCTCGCGCGTACAGCTTGCGTTCGATGAGGCTTTCTGCAATGGATGCGAGACACGCAGCACTTGGTTCTTCCAATGCCTGCTGCGAGAGGAAGTAGGTTGTCTCGGCTTCATCATGCTCGCCGAGCCGGACGTGGCTGTCGATCTTGTTGGCATAGGCGGCTTCGCTGCGTGGATCGATCCGCAGTACCTGCTGAAACAACTCCACCGCACGCTGGCAAAGATCAAGGCGATTCGCGACGATGCCAGCAGCCAGAATCGGGTCAACCTGATCCGGCATCAGCTCGACGGCTCGTTCATAGCTGGAGAGAGCCTCGGCATCTCGGCCAGCGGCCTCGAGCGTCAGCCCCAGGTTGAAGTGCCACTCCGCCTGATCGGGATTGAGCGACAACGCTTTGCGAAGTTCAGACTCCGCTTCGGCCCATCGACCGCGCTCGTACATCTCGAACGCTCGATCTGCGTGCCCTTCAGCGTCAAGCCAGTCGCTCATATACGCAATTCTCCGGCGAAAATCTCATGGATTGTTTCGACGCGGGCCATGAAGCCGATACCATACATCATCGGCTCCCAACAACTGCATTGTATGACCTTCTCACCCGAGAATGGAATGTCCACACCCGCGGGAAGAAATGTTTTCATCCGATCGCGAGGCCCCGCGCCTGCGGCGGTCGCATGGGCTGTGGTTGTGCTGCTTTTGCCAGGGTGCGGCGGGGTGCCGATGGGGGCCGCATCCGGCGCGGCACTTGGGGCGATGGCTCCCTCGGAGCGGTCCGCTCAGCCGCCGCTGACGCCCCAGCAGGCGGACAATATCCGATTCTTCTCCACGATTCTGTTCGATCCGGCGACAGAAATGTCAATCCGCATCGGCGCGGCAGAGCGCCTTCGCGACATGAACTTGGCGGAAGCCGTGCAGCCCCTTGCTGAAGGGCTGCGGACTGGGGATGGACCTGTTCGGGGTGCGGTCGTTGAGGCGATGACCAGCGCACGGACGCCGATTCATGGACTGCTTGAGCCGGGGATCATCGCGCTGCGAAGTGCAGTGTCGCCGCTGCGGGAATCGCTGGCACTTGCCCTTGCTCGTTACAACGACCCAGCGCTGCGAATGCTGAAAGATGTCGCGACCGACCGGAGCGTACCCTTTGCGGAGCGAATGAACTGCATCGCTGCCATAGGAGCATTCCGCACGCGCGCAGCTGCTGTCGAACTGATGTCCTTGCTTGATATGGCCGAACGGGAATCACCTGAAGCGGTTGAAGCCGTTTGCTCTGCGCTCGCGCGTGGCACGGGCATGCCTTATGGCGCCGAACCGGAGGCATGGAGGCGATGGTGGGCTGAGGCCAGCGATCAGCCGCAAGAGGAGTGGCTGACCAAGATGGTGCAGCGGCTTTCGGAGCAGCTCGCAGCATCGGCCCAGCAGATTCTCCGTGAGCGGCAGGGTGTCCAGTACATGGAGCGGCGACTTGTGGAGGCTTACCGCGAGTTGTTCCATTTGGCACAGTCTGAAGACCAGCTTCGGCTGCTCCCGGTGCTCTTGCAGGATCAACTGGCCAGCGTGCGCGAGTTCGGCATGGATCGCATCGGTCGCATGTTGCGCGACAGTGCGCGACTGCCGGAAGAGATTCAGCATCAGATTGCAGAGCGCTTGCACGATGATTCGCCTGCTTTGCGATTGCAAGCAGCCCGGCTGCTGGACCAGCTCAACTATGAGCCAGCTTCGGAGCGGATCGCGCGCCGTCTTGGTGTGGAGACTTCGCCCGAAGTGGCGGCAGGTCTGTTGGACATTCTGGCGAGGCGACCGAATCGAAACGCCATTGAACACGTGCTGCCTTGGCTTGCGGATCGTTCCCAGTCCGATCGTGCGGCAAACGTACTGTGGGAGATTCTTCTCCTTGGCGAGATTCCCGATGAGCAGATTGTCGCCATGCGCAAGGTGGTAAGGGAGTCGTCTCAACGATCGCTGACGCCGCCTTGTGCAAGGCTCTTCGTCCGGCTTGCAGATGATGACGAGCTAGCGCCGCTTCAGAAGTTGCTTGATTCTGATGATCCCGTGATGCGCCGTAGTGTGGCGGAAGGCTTCTTTCGGCGGGGCATGCGCCAGCCGCTGATCGACCGCGCCAACGATGAACTGCTGTATCCATTCGCCGTCAGATTGCTGGCGAAGGGACCGACGGATCTCGCAGGGCTGCGTTTGCTCGGTTCATTGCTGCCGAATGAGCAGAATCGTGTCGTCTGGCAGGAGTCCGTTGTGCGGCTGTACGGCAACCTGACCGCGGACAAGCTGATCGAAGCAGATGACTTGATTCAACTGTGGAGCGACAGTAGCGCTTTGCGGCTTGATACGCTGGCCCGTGCGCTATCGCTGCCCGCGGACGTGCTTCCACCTGAACTGCGAGCGGAATTGGCGATGCGATTGGCGCGTCTGCACTTGCAACTCGACCAGCCTCAACGTGCTCACGAAACGCTCGAAGCTGCGAATGGCGTGCTCACTGGCGTTCCAGGCGCGAGAACGTTGCGGTTTGAAGCAGCGGCATTGGCCGGGCACTACGGAGTTGCAGCGCAGATTCATCAGGAACCCGGCCCGTGGGTCGCACTGCTTGGCGGCTTGGCAGATCGCAATCCAGAGCGTGCCGTTGCGCTGCGCACTGAGATTCTGCGGCGATTTGATGGCCAGCTTAACGGCGAACATCGCGCCACCATGGAAGCTGTGACCGAAAAACTTCGGTCGAGGACGTCGCCGCCAGAACCCGCGGCATCATGAGCGGCGCAATTTCGGATTCACTTGAGCGAGCGCGCCGCCGCATTCATGATGCGGCGTATTGTGTGTCATTTTCCGGCGCAGGATTGAGTGCAGAATCCGGTGTGGCGACGTTTCGCGACCCCGACGGACTTTGGGCGAAGCATGATCCAATGCGCCTCGCCTCTCCCGAGGGGTTTGCTGACGATCCGCAGACAGTGATTGAGTGGTACGCCCATAGAAGGCGCACGATCGCGCGCGCCCAACCAAATGCAGCGCATCGCTCGCTCGCTCGTGTTACGGGCATGATTCACATCACGCAGAATGTGGATGATCTGCTTCAAAGAGCTGGTGCATGGCCTGTCATTCAACTGCATGGCACGATCACACGCGATCACTGTCATGCGTGTTGCGGTATGAGTGAACTCATCGACCTCAATCATCCACCACCACTGCGAATGTGCAGCCGATGTGGTGCGCGAATGCGGCCCTCGGTTGTCTGGTTTGGCGAAGCCTTGCCGAACGAGGCTTGGCGTGAGGCAGAAAGTGCGTGTACGAGGTGTGATGTGATGCTGGTCATCGGCACAAGCGCGGCCGTCTATCCTGCCGCAGGCCTTATCGGCATCGCCCGTTCCACGGGGGCGTTCATCATCGTGGTCAACACGAACGCCAGCGGCGCGAGCGGTCTGGCGGATATCGAGTTGATCGGCCCGGCAGGAGAAATCGTGCCACGGTTGCTGCCCTGAGCCGGTACGATTGGGTGAAGCCTCTTGCAAAGGAACCCAGCCGTGCATTCGACGAGACTGACAATGAGTGGATTGTGGGCAGGCCTTCTTGCCGTAGCGATGTCAACAGTGGCTGTCGCAGACCATAACGCGCTACCGATTCTTGATGGTCGCGTTTCTGTTGCCGGCTTGGCGCAGCCTGTCGAAGTTGCTCGCGATCGATTTGGTGTACCGGACATTCATGGACAGACCTTGCACGATGTCATCCGCGCGCAGGGTTTCATCCACGCGCAGGAGCGATTCTTCCAGATGGATGCAGGGCGGCGGTTGGCAGCGGGGGAACTGTCGGAACTGGTCGGGCCGCTCATGCTTGACATGGACAAGCGCTATCGCGCGTATCGGTTTCGTCATGTGGCACAGCAGATTGTCGCGACCCTGAACGATTCAGAGCGCGAACTGCTCAAGGTGTACGCCGAAGGTGTGAATGCAGGCCTTGAGGCGTTGCCATCCGCACCGCCAGAGTACGGCATGATCAACGCGACTCCTGCACAATGGCTGCCGGAAGATTCCATTCTCATCGTGCTGGCGATGTTCGACATGTTGCACATGGAAGGACGATTTGAGAAGGGCATGGGCGTGATGCGTGAGGCGCTGCCTGTTGAAATCGTGGATTTCTTCACGCCAACTCGCACGCGATTCGACGTGCCGCTGCTCACCGAAGGTGAAACGGCATGGGAGCCGATGCCAATTCCGGGTCCGGAAGTAATTGACTACCGTCGCATGAGCGCAGCGGATGTACCCACGGACATTTTTGTTACGGAGCCGATCGCGCTCGGCTCGAACAACTGGGTCGTTGCGGGGTCGCGCAGTATGCACGGCGGAGCGATACTCGCCAATGATCCGCACCTGCGGCTCACCGCGCCGGGAATCTGGTATCACGCGCAGCTTCGCTGGCCCGATCATCGCTTAATCGGCTTGACGTTGCCCGGTGTGCCGGGCGTCGCGATAGGATCGAACGGTTATATCGCGTGGGGATGCACAAATGCGATGGGTGATTTTCAGGACTTGATCATCATCGAAGTCGATCCTGAAGACGCAACCCGATATCGAACGCCTGACGGATTTGAATCGTTCGGCGAGATTGTTGAGCGCATCACGCTTCGTGGTCGCGGCGTTGAAACGCTCCGTTTGCAAACAACACGTTGGGGCACGGTGACGGATCACGATCACCTCGGCAGACCGCTTGTACTCAAGTGGACGGCCCTGGACCCCGGCAGTATTAATCTCGGCATTCTCGATATGGTGCACGTGCGCACGCTGGAAGATGCTGTCGAGGTCGCGCGGAATTGGTCCGGCCCCTCGCAGAACGTCGTGATCGCTCACCGCGATGGGGGCATCGCATGGGTGGTATCGGGCTATCTTCCTGACCGATTCGGATTCAACGGCCGCTATCCTGTTTCATGGGCGGACGGCACAAAAGGCTGGCGCGGCGCAATACCAGAAGCCGAGCGTCCTGTACTCGTCAACCCGCAAGAGGGCATCCTCTACACCGCCAACAACCGAACGATGTCGCATGAGCAAGCCAAAAAACTGGGTGGCATCTGGACCGCTGGTGAGCGAGCCGGGCGCATTGCAGAGCGGTTGCGCGAGCGTGACAGGTTCAGCGAAGATGATCTTTTCGAGATTCAACTCGATACGCGCGTCGCAGTGTTCGATTTTTACGTCGAACTCGCGCATGAGGCGATGCAGCATGATGTAGACGTGAATGATGAGGTCATTCGCGAAATGCTGGCGCGGGGTGCACAAGTGCTTGAAACATGGAACGGAACGGCGGATGCAGATCAGTCGGCGATGATTCTGTTGGATTACTACCGTCGAGTGCTGCACAGTCGGATTCTCGCGCCGCTGATTTCCCGATGCAGAATGCACGACCCGACCTTTGAGTATCGGTGGTTCATGGATGAAGAGCCGCTTCGGCGGATTCTGGAAGAGCGTCCGGCGCATCTACTTCCACCCGGGAATTCGACATGGGAAGAATTTCTTGCGAGGTCGTGGCGTACCACATTGCAGACACTGACCCAGCCGCGATTTCCAAATGGCTTCAACACAGCATGGGGCGAGATCAATCGTGCGCAAGTGAATCACCCGCTTACGCAGGCCATGCCCATGCTTGCAAGATCGCTGAACTTGGCTGAAGCGCCACAGAGTGGCCATCCGTTCGCCGTGCGTGTGGCGACGCCGACTTTCGGCGCAAGCGCGCGCATGGTGGTGAGCCCGGGGCGCGAATCGGCAGGAATTCTTCATACGCCCGCTGGCCAGTCTGGTCACCCACAATCACCGCACTACCGCATTGGCCACGAGGAGTGGCTGGCAGGCCTTCCGCTCCCGTTTGCGCCGCAACGGACAGAAACGCTGCTTCGCTTGGAGCCGACGCGTTGACAGGACCGTCTGGAAACTTGGCGACCCAAGCCCTTGCCGCTATACTGCCGTTCCCTCAATGGGCCATTGGCGCAGTTGGCTAGCGCGCTTGCATGACACGCAAGAGGTCACTGGTTCAAGTCCAGTATGGCCCACCTTTCAAGAACATCCAAGTTTGCCGCATAAACCCAGTGAATAGCTGGGCTTGCGCATTTTTGCCTTACTACCTTGCGCGGGGCGTCAGCCAAGAGCACATCGTCCGGCGCTGTCAAAAAACGCGCTACAGTTGCTCTCGTCGTGTAGTCTTCGCTTTATATCTCCGCAGCAGCTATTGCTGACTCCTCGCGACTCCATCTGCGGCGGCTGGCCCCAGCAGCAGTGAACGAACAGCCGGATTTGCCATCATCTTGTCAAAGATGTCCTCTGCCAGCAGCCTGTGTGCGAAAGCAGATGGGTGATAATCGCGGTCCGTCAGGTACATTTCCTTCGCGGTTTGCCCTTCGTAGGCATCAAAGATGCGCAGCACATTCAGCCCCGCGCTTTCTGCGACCGCAGCCATTTGGTGCAGATTGCGGTGCGTTGTGTCCACCTCAAGCCGCAGCATCATCGGCACGACAGGAATACCGGTTTCTCGCTGTACCTGTGCCATGTCTGCATAGCACCCGGCCATGAGTTCTGTGGTGTATTGCTGAAGTCGCTGCTCGATCTTAAGACGGTTGGATTTGGAATCCGCATGTGAGCGGCGAACGATATCGCGAACGAACTCCAACTCAACATCACATCCGTTGCTGACGCGCTTTGCGAGCGATTCATACAGGGTACGGCGCATATCAAGCATTGTGCCTTCAACAAGAATCAGGTGAGGATTGAACACGGGCGCGAGATTTCGAACAACGTATGCTCGTTCAATCAGCTGGTACTGATGCACTGCGAAGTTGATAATTTCGTATCTGTGGTAGGCGCTCATTTGGGGGAGCGCTTCATTCAGTTTCTTCTCAAGCCGCTGCTCAAAACCTTCATGAAACTCCACGCCGTACCCGAGCGAGTTTGATGAGCCGACGAGCGCGATTCGAAACACTCCCGGCTCCGGCGTTGTGTCGTAGTCGTCGGTGTCGCGATGACCCCAGCGGTTGGTGGTGATCATCACGCCCTTGTTCATCTCGCTGACATAGGGCTTAAGCGAGTGCGGCAGCAGGCCGTGCTCGTGGAAGCGGATTCGCTCCGAGCCAGTTCCCTCCGCTCGACTTTGCTCTTCAAAGTCAGGGTTGATCTTCTTGATTATGAACAGCCGAAAGACGCCCAGCCCGCGCCATTCCGCTTCGCGGTCTTCCTTGAGGAGTTCCTCGTAGTAGTTCTGAGTGATGAGGTCCATGCCGACTGCGTTGGGGCCGGCGTTCTGCATGTCGCGCAGCAGTTGATTGCTCATCTCACCAAGCAGTTTCGCGCGACCGATGAGGAGCAGGGCCGCAAGCACGATCAGCGCGCCCCAGACTCGTGCCGTTTGAGATGGCAGTAATCTCATCATCTGCTATTTGAACTCCACCACATTGAATGCTTTGCAAGCAGCATTAGGCTAGTTATCCGCATTGCTGCCGACAAGGGAAAAAGCCACATGACGCCGTGAGAAGCCAAGGATTGAACAGAGCGTATCGCGTAAAACAAGCCCCCTCGCTTTGGCGAGGGGCCAAGCGACGGATGCCATGTACGGGTTTCCCAAGGCTTTATGACGGCTTATGGAGCGGCCTTGTCCGGCATCTTGGAGAACTTCAGTTTGCTCATCATGCGGATGACAATGAAGATCGTCATGGCGACGATGACGAAGTCGATCGTCGTGCTCAGGAAGGCGCCGTACTTGATCGCGACCGCAGGTTCCGTCACTGCACCGCTTGCATCCGTAACCTGCTCTTTCAAGGTGTACGCCAAGTCGCCGAAGTCCATGCCACCGATCAACATGCCGATGGGCGGCATGATGATGTCGTTCACGAGTGAGGACACGACCTTGCCGAACGCAGCGCCGATGATGAGGCCGACGGCCATGTCCACGGCGTTGCCTTTGACGGCGAATTCCTTGAAATCGTTAATGAAGCCCATTATGCGGTCTCCTGATAGTGAATTCGAAGAACATGTGCGACGAATCGTGCATCGCTTCGGTGCGGTGCGAGGTGATTAGTGCTTGAACGTCGTGTCTCCCTGCCGCTGGAAGGGCAAGGTGATGGGGCCGAACGGTGTAGAGACATTGAGATCGCCCACGAGGTCATAGGAGCTGCCCTTGCCCGTGAAGATGTTGAATGCGGCAAGACCGAGATTGCGGGGTGAGAAGGAAATTGGAATAGCAATATCACCAGTGCCGCCCGCGACGAATGAAGCGGAACGATTGAGAGATGTGCTGACAATCTGATGCCCGCCCAGAGAGAGCGCGTAGTTCATTTTCTGAAGTCCCATCGCAAACTGATTGCGATTGACGATGTTGAGATTCAGCGTCGCTTTCGCAGCATCAAGCGAGAGACTGTCCCATGCGATATTTGTCAGCGAGACCAGCGGCGGAATCGGTACAGGAAACTCGCCTTCAATTGCTCGCAATGGCAGAGTCAACGGTCCTACGCCAGGCGCATCCACTGATACATCCAACGCTGCAGAGTAGGGCACCACAGAGCCGGGGGTGATGGAGGTGAGAATGGCCAACGCATCTGCGAACCGTACATTGGCAGGCAGCGTGACGACGCGCGAACCCTTCGCGGGCACAGTGCCTGCCATCGCTGCTTTGCCTGCCAGGAACTGCTTGCCCGCGCTCGAAAGCATGTAGCTCATGTCGGTCAGTGGCAACGCGACGTTGTAGGGGTTGGAGACTTCAACGTCAAAGGCGAGCAACGCGCCTTCAATCGAAAGGTTCTCCAGCCGCGCGGTCTTGTATGACACGGTCGGCTTCTGCGCATCGGCCAGCATTGACTGCATCGTCTCGCAGCCGGGCATCACCATATTCGTGCATGCCATGATGACGCCGAGGCAGAGCGTTTGATGGAAGCGTAAGACGTTGCGAGTCATGAGAGTTGATCCATCAGATTGTCGTTGACAAACATCATGTGCAATAGCAGCGGCGAATAAAAAGGTGTCTGGACCTTTCGATCCAGACACCTTTGATTCAAGAGAACTTCATCATCGGCGGGGTTCCAGTCACTCATGAGGAGCAGAGCCGATGCGCCATGTGGCGATTACTCGTAGAAGTTCGTCGTTTCAATCTTGACGAGCGGACGCGTGATTTCAGCAGAGACCGCTTCGGCACGGAACGAAACCTGACCGGCCTTGACGGCGCGAACCACGATGCGATAGGTCGCGCTGGCGCCAGGCGCAAGCCGTGCGATCGCCGGGAAGGTGATGTCGAGGCCACGTGCAGTGCCGCTGGCCGGGCCGGCGGGGGTGGTGCCGGTTGCAGAGACAAACTCCATTGTGTTGCCTTCATCCATCTTGCAGGCAAGGCGAACGTTGGTGAGTTCCGCAGTGCCCTGATTCGTGACAGTCAGTGTGTAGGTCGTGGTCTTGCCGAGTTCGATTGGATCAGGCTCGTCGTAGCCGTCAAGCAAGAGCGCGGGGATACCTTCGACACGCGTCGTGCAAGTCGCGTTCGCAGCGTCAGCGCAGAATGCGCGAGCACTGACAGTGCCGCGATACGAGCCGGCTGCGGCAGCGCGGTATGTAACGTTGACGGTGCGGTTAGCACCGGCATTCAACGAGCCAGCAGACCAGACCACGCGACCGCCAGCGACCTGGCCGCCCTGCGAAACCTGAGTGACTTCGAGACCAGTGGGGATGGTTTCTTCGATGACAAGATCACGCGCGACACCATCGCCGGTGTTCTTGACGGTGATCGTCACTTCGATCGGACGACCGAGGTATCGAAGATCAGGACAGGTGCGATCGATTTCCAGCTTGGGCTGACGGATGACGGTCTTGACCGTGCCGGACTTGGCTTCAAGCGAGCCGCCCGCAGCGGTGCCCTGAAGTTCGAACGTGCCTGTCTTGGAAGCGCGAACGGGGACGGGGAACTCCATCGATTGGCCGGGGTTCAGTTGCTCAACGGTGAACTCAGCATTGCGGCGGCCATCAAGTGTGGTCAGGCCATCTGGGAGGGGCTGATTCACACGTACATTCGAAACGCGACCGGAGCCGGGGTTGCTGACGGTGAGGCGATAGACGATTTCATCGCAGCGCAAGACTTCAGCAGGGCCAGCGAGGGCCAGTTTCAGGTCCGGTGCGACAACGGGGATGCCCATGCAGAGTAGAGAGGCATAGGACACGGTGGCGCAGCTCGAAATGGTGCCGACCTGCTTGCCCTTGCCCTTCACACGCACGGTTTTGCTTTCACGAGCGTTGAGTGTGCCGATGTCCCACGTGACGGAGTTGCCCGCACCGGCGGTGCCTGCGGGGGTCGAGCTTTCAAACTCGAAATACGGGCCGAACGTCTCGGTGAGGGAGACGTTCTCCAGAGTGTTGGTGGTCAAGTTGGTGACGATGAGCCAATATTCGAAGCTCTGGTCAACGTTGACCTGCTTGGGCATGCCCTTTTCGATGCCGACGACGCTGGTGCTGGCCGAGCCGGTGGGATAAGCCATGGCGGACCAGTTGTTGAGGGGGTCAGCAGCAGTGCGGGTGGGCCAGCCGGCGCGCGGCGCAGGAGCAGCAGGTGCAGGCTGCGCCTCAACGCGTGCCGGTTCCGGTTCGGCGGTTTGGGTTGTCGTGCAGCATGCCATCAGGCTTGCCAGCAACGCCATTGAAGCGAGCGTTTTTCCAGTCTTGAGCATTGATCTATTCCTCATTGGTTCGATCGGAGCATATCACGCAATGATCCGACACATTGATTCAAAGCGAAACGTGGAGCAGGGTACACGGGCCTTGTTGCGGGGCGTTTTCGATTGCTTGTGCGTCCTCAGTTGTAAAACACCAACAATCCACCCATAAGCCCCTGATGTGGAGAACTGGCGTAGCGTAAAACACTGCCAGTCCCGTCTCCGATCCAGCACCCATGCTGCGACCCAGAAAGGTCGCTTTGATGCGCTTGAAGGTGCGTTAACGGACCAAGAACGAGAGCCAATCATGCGCGAAAAAACTCGTTTTTGCAAGTCCGATAGCGGGTTTTTTGTTGAGAGAACTGCAAAGAGGGTGGAATCCCTCTGCTTCGAGAACATCTGCAATGAGCGTGCAGTGAAGCGCCTATGCCGCGAGTTCCCATGAGTTTATGGATGAGATGCGATGGTTTTTCGGGTACATTGCTGAACGACGAGCAGCAATCGGAAGATCGAGAAGGAGGCGTGGTTATGAAGCAAGAGAATCGTGTTACCAGTATTCGGGCATGTTTTGCGCTTGTCGTGATTGTGCCGCACGCGATTTGGCCGGCAATTTTGCTGGCTGATGTTCCAACGTACACCATGTTTGAGCTTCAGGCTCGATCCAACTTTGGCGTCAATCCGTCAGGCTCCTACAACCTGCCGCCCAATGTGTTCTTCAACAGCGTGACCCCCGCGCTCAACAACGCGGGGCAGGTTGCGTTCAAGGTCTCGCCTGTCGGGGATGCGCAGGGCGTCTGGTTTGGCGCTGGCGGCTCAGGTTCCATCGCCTACGTTTCGCCCAACGATGCATTCATCAGCGATGTGTCGCTCAACAATCATGGCTACGTCGTTTTCCCGCAAACATTCTCTTCGCAGAACGGCATCTACTTCTACGATGGCGCGACGAACTCCAGTGGATTCAAGGTCAGCCATCCGATCGGTACGTCATCTTGGGGTTCACCTCAGGTCAACGACTCTGGCCACATTGCGCACCGCCCAGCATTCAGCGGCAGCGGAAATGCATGGTGGTCGTATGACGGGCAGAGCACGCTGACGGGCGCATTTCATGCCGTCGAAACCAGTGTTGATCCCATCAGTCCGTATTCATTCCTGTTCACACCATCGTTCAACAATAGCCGCGCGATTGCAGGTAAAGTACAGGTAAGCGGCGGGAACGAGATTCGCATCATCGATGTCTCCGGCAACTCGACGCTGATCGCGAGGAGCAACAGCCTCAATCCAAAGTCGATTTTTTCGAACTTTGACAACTCCGTCTCACTCACCGATACCGGCTGGGTGGCGTTCAATGCAACGCTTGTGGGTGGTGGTCGTGGCGTTTACCTGTCGAACGGCAGCACAACCATCGAAATCGCCACGACATTCAACGCAGCAATCAACACCATTGAGTTCTTTCCACCTGCTGCGAACAACAACGGTCTTGTGGTGTTTCGCGCGCGTGACAACAACAACTATTACGCGATTTTTGTGGGCGATGGGACCGATCTCCGGCGAGTCATCGGCCAATGGGACACGATTCCGACCGATCAGGGGCCTGCGTGGATTGCGCAGCACGATACCAGCGTAACATTCGGTGGCGCGGTGGCGATCAACGATCATGGCGATATCGCGTTCAATGCGGCGCTCACGCCTGAGGGCAACAACCAGATTGAATGGGGCAGCGGTATCTTTATCGCGTATGCGGATGCGAATACACCGACGCTCGGCGACCTCAACAATGATGGAGTCGTCGATGTGCTTGACCTGCTGATTCTGCTCGGCTCATGGGGGCCATGCCCGAAGTCAGGCCCATGCCCGGCTGACCTCAACAACTCCGGTGTTGTTGATGTGCAAGATCTCTTGATCCTGCTCAGCAACTGGGGATGAGCGAAGCAAGTCGCATGGTGGTGTGAGACGCACAAGTGCTGTCGCGGCTCAAGCACCGCGCCGCGGCAATCACCAGCCCGCAGGCTTCTTCGCAGGTGCGAGTGGTGGTGCATCCGAAGGTGCTGCGGATGGCTTTGGTTTGAAATTCTCGGCGACGATGTAGATCTCCGTCGATTCACCTCGTGAGGCCTTTGGCTTGAAGCCTTTGGCGGCTTCGAACATCGCCTTCGTTCTCGCAAGTAGTTCGGGATACGCTTCGCCTTCAAAGACCTTCATCGCGAGCTTGCCGCCCGGCTTGAGCAGCGTGTCGCAATGATCGAGCACAGCCTGGCACAGGCGCACGGATAAGTGATGGTCGATGACATGCTGGCCCGTGGTGCTGGGCGCCATGTCGGAAAGAACGACATCGAACCGTTCGCCAGTTCCGAGCAGATCGTCGGGCGGAAAGGTCGTGAAGTCGCCTTCAATGATGCGAACGGTAGGATCGTTGAAGCGATGGGGGATCGGTTTGAGGTCGATGCCGACGACGAGACCCTTTGGCCCAACACGCTTCGAAGCGACCTGCAACCAGCTCCCCGGTGCTGCGCCGCAGTCGAGTACGCGGTCCCCTTTGCGCAGCAGTTTCTTGCGATCGTCGATTTCGATCAGCTTGTAGGCGGCGCGAGAAAGGTAGCCCTCTTTCTTCGCCAGCCGAAAGTAATGATCCTGCACCTCGCGCATGGCGTGAGCATAGCGTGAGTTTTCAACGGGTGGAGGGGCCGGGTGTTACGCCGCCTTGGCGATGGAGCCGTCCGGCTTCTGCGCCGCCAAGGTTTGCAGGGCACTGTAGGCTGCGTACTTGTAAAGCTCGCAAAGCGATGGGTAGTTGAAGCAGGCATTGATGAAGTAGTCAATATCTCCGCCGAGCGTGATGACCGTCTGCCCAAGGTGGATGAGTTCGGTTGCGTCTTCGCCCACGACGCACACGCCGAGCAGCTTCTTTGTATCAGCATCAAAGATGCATTTGAGTAGGCCTCGTTCGTCGCCCAGCATTCGGCCTCGCACGTTGTAGCGGTACTCTGCCCGCCCGATGACGATCTCACGACCGGTCTTCTTTGCCTGTTCCGCGCTCATGCCCACCATCGACACTGCGGGAATGGTGTAGAGACCAATGGGGGTCGCCTCGGCGAGCTTCTTCTTGAAGGGAATATTGAACATCCGACATGCAGCAACCCGGCCCTGTTCCATTGACGTTGCAGCCAGTGCAGGGAAGCCGATGACATCTCCTGCTGCGTAGATGGACGGCACGCTGGTCTGGTAGTGCTCGTTGACGGCGATGAGGCCGCGTTCTCCACGCTGCACGCCAGCGTTTTCCAGCCCGATGTTCGCAGAATTGCTTGAGCGACCAGCTGCCCACAGCAGTGCGTCTGCGTTCAAAGATCGGCCATCTTCAAGCGTAACATGCACCACTTCACCACGCCGATTGACGCTCTTGACCGCTGCGTTCAGCATAAACGTAACGTTCTGCTCGCGCAGCGTGCGCATCAGCAGCTCGCGGCATTCCGCATCAAGAAACGGCAGTACAACATCATGGCCGTGGATGAGCGTTACATGCACTTCCATCTCGGCAAACACCGATGCGTATTCCATACCAATTACACCGCCGCCAACGATGATCATGGATTCTGGAATCTTCGGAAGCTCAAGCACCGTGTCGGCATCGACAACCCCCGGCAGGTGAAATGGAACATGGGCCGGGCGCACCGGGGAAGAGCCAGTGGCGATCAGAATGAATTTTGTACGCAGCGTCAGTGAGCTGCTATCCGGTCTTTTCACTTCGATCGTGTGCGCGTCGAGAAGGCGGCCGTCACCTCGATACACATCAATGCCGTGCCGATCGAACGATTGCTCAATCCGGTCGTGTTCCTGCTGTTCGATGAGATGGCGTCGCGCCATGAACTTGGCGACGGAAATATTGTGATCGACTTTGAACTGTACGCCCGGCATCGGTCGGCGATGAAAGGCGGAGCACAACAGCGCGGTTTCTCGCAGGCTTTTGGAAGGAATGGTTCCAGTGTTGACCATCGCGCCGCCTGGTCGCGCATGACGCTCAATGATTGCCACCTTGCGCCCGAAGTAGCTCGCCTGGGTAGCGGCCTTCTCGCCCGCAGGTCCGCAGCCGAGACAGATCAGGTCGTACTCTTCCATGCCCTTCTTATCGGATCATGGATAAGGCTGGTTGAGGGTGATTTATGTGAAGTATTGAGCCACTACGGGCACTCGCCCCACGATGCGAGGAGTATCAGCAAATCCTGCACATCGACGGTGCCGGAGCCGTTCAGGTCCGCCGGATGCCCCGCCGGGACTGGTCCCCATGTAGCGAGCAGGATGAGCAAATCCTGCACATCAACAGAGCCGGAGATGTTGAGGTCCGCAGCACACGCCACGTCCTGATTCATCGCAAGCAATGAGCGATATGCATTGATGCGGCCGTGTCCGAAGTATGGATCCCAGCCGGGCTTATCTTCCTGCGATGGGCCGACCATGTCTTCCGCTCCGGCGTTCAGAAGTTCGTACACCGCATCGTGAGTGAGTGTTACGCCCAATTCAAGCGCACGCGCATACAGCAGGCCGACGACGCCTGCTGTGATTGGGGTCGCGATTGAGCAGCCGGAGACGAGCGCGGCGGTGTTGCTGACAGAGCTAAATGAGGTGGTGACAATATCCCTGCCCGGCGCGACAAAATCCAGGGCATTACCGGTTGCGGAGTTTCCGTCTCGCGCATCGAAGCGAGTCGTCCAACCGATGGAGATCGTCCAGGGAGAGGCGCCCGGACAACTCGCATCGGCATCACCGATGCCGCCATTGCCTGCACAGGCAAGCAGAATTTTGCCTGCGTTGCGTGCGTTCAACAAGGCGTTGTTCAGCGTTGTGCTGCAAGGATAGTTGATCAGGCTGAGATTGACGATCTGCACGTTGCTTTGGACAGCCGCATAATTCAGTCCTTGCGCAAGGTTGAACGTTGTGCCCACATTGTCGCTGTTCAGCACTTTGATGGGGATAATCTTGCAAGCCCAATCGACGCCTGTTACCGCGAAGTTGTTATTGGCATTCGCCGCGATGGCGCCACTGACCCACGTGCCGTGGCCGTGGTCCCCTTCAGGATTGCTGTCGCTATTAACGAAGTCCCACCCGTTCGCGGCGATCCGGCCCGCGAACTCAGGATGATCAGATCGGATGCCGGTGTCCAGGACCGCAATGCCGACTGATGGCGAGCCTGTCGTGATGTTCCACGCCAAGAGTGCGTCAATGTCGGCTCCTGATGTTCCGCCGGATTGTCCCGTGTTGGCAAGATGCCACTGCAAGTTGAAAAAGGTATCGTTGGGATTGGCCCCGCCGGTGCCGATGCCGTTTCGCTCAGCGTATTCAAAGTCGCCATGTGATGAGAGCTCAGTGATGACTTCGTTTTCACGGCCGGGTTGAACACGCACGCGCATCAGCCCGGAGTGGCGGTCAATCTGCAAGACCTCAAAGCCGCGCGTTGCAAGCCAGTGGCGAGCGTGCTCATGTCGGTCAGGTTTGGGGTTGGCCAGTACCTCGCCGCTGACGTACAGGAAGCCATCCGCCCACGCTGCAGATGCGGAGAGCAGTGCCGCCACAAGAAAGATGAACTGCCTCACGAACATCTTCCACGGGCGGGAACCCGCCGCAATCCCATAACACTCCATGACGGCGACGCACGGCGCGGCACCTTGCGATTTTTCACCAGCATAAAGACCGGCGATTGTGGATACAAGAGAAATCTTCAGGAATCGCGGGTTGCCACATCAAGCAGCAACACGCGGCTGATGATGACCGCAACGATCAGCAGGAGAATGCCGAGGCCCTTGTTCGTGCCAAGCATGAGATAGCCGCCCGCACCAAGCATGGCGCAGAACGAAACGCCATAGCAAAGGAACTGCACAGTGCGGCGGCTCACGTCCTTCTCCGGCGTTTGGTGATCAATTCATCCCTGTCTGCCACATGAAGTAAGAGAGACGATCTGCCACATCCCTGATGCGCAGGTGCAGCGGCTTGCCTGCGCCGTGGCCGGAATCACGATCGACCCAGAGCAGAATCGGCTTTGTAGCATGGTCGTTCGCCGCCTTGGCCTGCATCGCAGCCGCCATCTTCCGCGCATGGAACGGATGAACGCGGTTATCGTTCTCACCAGCGGTGAAGATGACCGACGGGTACTTCACACCCGGCTTGATGTTGTGATAGGGCGAATACGCGCGAAGCCAGCGGAAATGCTCAGATTCATCAGGTGAGCCGTATTCCGGAATCCAGAATCGCGCCATCAGGAAGTGATGGTAGCGAAGCATGTCGAGCAACGGGACAGCAGAGATGCCCGCCGTGAACAGGTCCGGCCTTTGCGTAACCGCAACACCGATAAGCAGGCCGCCGTTGGAGCCGCCGAAAATCGCAAGCTTCTTTGGGTTTGTGTATTTGCGTTCGATGAGATGTTCTGCGCAGGCGTAGAAGTCATCGTACACATTCTGCTTGCTTTCGAGCATGCCCGCGCGGTGCCAGTCGCCGCCGAACTCACCGCCGCCGCGCAGGTTGGCGAGTACATACACGCCGCCCTTCTCGAACCACGGGAAGTTGGTGGCGTTGAAGGAGGGATTCATCGGAATGTTGAAGCCGCCATAAGCGTAGAGCAGCGTCGGGTTGTTGCCGTCCAGCGTGAGGCCCTTCTTGTGCACGATGAACATCGGCACACGAGTACCATCTTTGGAAACAGCCCACTCCTGCTTGACCTCAACCGTGGAAGGATCGACCGGGACATCGGGCCTTGCCCAAAGCGTGCGGCCCTTTCGGGTCAGATCGATTCGATAGATGCTCGGCGGTTCATTGAAGCTCGTATAGCTGAGGTACGCTTCGGTTCGATCATCTTCGGTTGAAATGCTCGCGGAGCCGAGTCCGGGCAGTTCGATCTCACCAAGTGGCGTACCATCCATGCGGAAGCACTCCAATCGAGTTGCAGCGAACTGCTGATAGGACGCGACGATCATGCCGCGTGCGTGGCTTACGCTTCGCAACACCGCTTCGCCGCGTGTTGGGATGACTTCTCGCCAGTTGCTGCGATCTGGATTGTTGAGGTCAACGGCATACAGCGTGCCGTTGGGTGCATTCAGTGTGGTATAGAGATACAGCGTATCGCCATGCACGATCTGGCCTGAGAAACGCGCGTTGAGGCCGACTGCGATGGGGGTTTTTTCAACCGCGCCGGTCCGTCGCCAGTGATCGGCATCAATAGCGTACACGTCCTGTTTGGCCCAACCTTCAAAGTAGCCCGCGATGATCCACCGTCCATCTTTGCTCAGTGATGCGAAGGGAATACGGCTCGGCTCAGTCTGCACGAAGAGCAGCGGATTCTGCCGAGGATGCTTGCCAAGTGTGTGATAGCGAAAAGCACGGCTGTATGCGTTCGACGGGTTTTCAAGAACGCCGTAAAGGAAGCCTGAATTGTCGGGCATCCAGCCGGAGAAGTTCACCTTGCCACTGATCTGATCCGCAAGCCATTCGCCGGTGGCGACATCCATGACATACAGCACGGTCATTTCGTCGCCTGCGTAGCTGAGTCCGAACGCGAGGAGTCGGCCATCCGGGCTGGGCACGTACCAGTCGAGGCTG
Source organism: Phycisphaerales bacterium (assembly GCA_035443885.1). Classification (GTDB taxonomy): domain Bacteria; phylum Planctomycetota; class Phycisphaerae; order Phycisphaerales; family SM1A02; genus DAOMNO01. The sequence continues at coordinate 118,413 of DAOMNO010000001.1, read as the reverse complement.
TACAGACCTTTCTCGTCGAGCGTATTGGGGTCGAGCAGCATTCGCGGCTCACCGTCAAATCCTTCTCGCACATAAAGTACGGATTGATTCTGATTCCCCTGTCTCTCCGTGTAAAAGTAGCGATTCCCCCGCATGGAAGGCGTGCTGACGCTGCCGATGCTCATGAGTTCAGCCAGTCGCTTCTCCAACTCTGCGCGGCCGGGGAGATTATCAAGAATGCTGCGTGTGTAGTTGTTCTGTAATGTTGTCCACTCGCGCACCTCATCGGACTCTTTCTCAAGCGGCTCCAGCCAGCGGTAGTTGTCGATGATCTCCTCGCCGTGCATGACCTCGACAACCGGCTCGATGCGCGTGGCAGGGGGGCCAGCCAGCGCAATGGGAGCAAGCAGCGCGAAGACGGCGAGCGTGACAGCAAAGGAAGAGCGATGCAGCATGACAAATCTCCAATCTTGATTGGGGGCGAGATATCACTGCATGATACCGAGAACGACCACTGAAGCTGCGGGATTCGCGCGTGTTGGCGTCGATGAGCGTGGCGAATCAACCGACGATGTCCGGCAGTTGATCCATGCCCTCAGTCAGGTCGCGCGGTCCATCGCGCGTAACAAGCACATCCGCTTCATAATGGACGCTCAATGAGCCATCCGCAGTAAAAATGGGCCATTGTCGGGGGCCGCTTGTGATGGACGATGTGCCGACGGCCAGCATCGGCTCCAGCGCGAGCAGCATGCCCGGCTCGAAGGTCTTCCATGCATCCGGCCATTCTGAAGGATGTGACGGCACCACGTTTGATACAAATGGCGGACCGTGAAGCTTGCGGCCATAACCATGACCGCCGAGACCTCGCACGAGTCGGAAGCCGCCTTCCTTCTCAACGCACGTCTGCACGACGCGCGCCCAGTCGATAAGCGGCTTGCCTGGCTGAACGGCAGCAATGCCTCGCCTTAGCGATTCACGACCACATGTCATCAATCGCATTGCTTCGTCGCTTGCATGTTCAATGGCGTAGGTCCATGCAGCGTCGCCGATCCAACCGTGATGCGAGACGCCGATATCAATGGAAATGATGTCGCCCGGCTTGAGCGGCTCGGCAGACATGTTGTGCGTGCCGTGAACGATGCAAGCATTCACGGACAAGCAGGAATGACTGGGGTATGGCGGGTGCTGCCGAATGCGATACCGCAAGAACGCGCTGCGGCAGTCGAGGTCCGCAAGTGTTTCTGCCACGAACGTGTCGATCTGCGCCAGGGTCTGCCCAGCGCGCAGAAAATCCACCAGTCGCTCATGTGTGCGGACCACACACTGTGCAGCGGCATATGCGGCATCAACATCTCGCGCAGCAGTAACAACCATTGGTGGGGATGGTAGCGAAGGAATGGATGAGTGTCAGGTGGGATAAGTCATTTGCGGGACGAATCATCCTCACGCGCTCTGCCGCTCGAAAACGATCCGGCCGTTGAGAATAACGACGCGCGGGCCAGGAGTGGCGAATTCGTGCCCAAGTTCGCGCTCGTCGGCGAAGTCCATCACAAGTATGTCTGCACGCTTGCCAATTTCAAGTGATCCGACTTCATCCTGCGCGTTCACTACGCACGCGGCATTCCATGTGGATGCCGTGATGGCTTCCATCGGATTCAGTCGAAGTTTTCGGCACGCGAGCGCGATGGTGAACGGCATGGAAGGCGTCGGCGATGAGCCTGGGTTGTAGTTCGAGGCGATCGCCAATGCACCGCCTCCATCCACAAACGGCCGTGCCGCCATGTAGCCTGCGTCGAGATGGAATCCGGAGCAGGGCAGGGCGACACCGACCGTGTTGCTGTGCGCCAGATGTGACAGATCATCCGCGGTTGTGGCTTCAAGATGATCCACGCTGACCGCGCCCATATCAGCAGCAAGTCGCGTCATGCCCAAACTGTTGAACTGATCGGCATGAACGCGAATCGAGCAACCCATGTCGAGCGCGCTCTCAAAGAGGCGGCGCGCATCGTCAAGTGACCACGCGCCTTCTTCACAGTATGCATCGCAGGTAATACCAGGGAACTCCATCGCTACCGTTGGCAATGTCTCGGTGATCGTCTGTTCGACGCAATGGGGATTCTCCGGATCAATCGCATGTGCGCCGAGGAAAGTCGGCACAATCATCTGCGGAGCCAATTCACTTGCGCGGCGGATCGCTCGCAGCATCTTGAGTTCGGTGTCCGTGTCGAGTCCATAGCCCGATTTGATTTCGACGGTTCCTGTGCCGAGCGCTGCCATGCGTGCCAGGCGCGTCAGCAGCAGTTCCACCAGTTCGTCTTCATCGACGGCGCGAACCGCACGCACGGTGGACATAATGCCGCCGCCTGCTTTCAGAATGTCCAGATAGCTTGCTCCGCCAAGCCGAAGTTCAAACTCGTCGAAACGATCGCCTGCCCAGCAGGCGTGTGTATGGCAGTCCACGAAAGCGGGCATGACAACACAGCCGCCCGCGTCAACGATCCGCTCACCTGCTGTCGGTTGCACATACGGCTCCGCAGTGATCGAGGTGATCCGCTCGTTGTGCACTGAAATGGTGCCTCGCTCAATGATGCCCAACTCGCGCAGTGCCGACCCGCGGCGGGGGCCGATGGGAGCCAAACCGTCGGTGAATCCTGGTCGCGCAGCGAGTGTGAGGAGGCGCGCATTGACGATCGTCAGCCGGGACATGCGCACACTTTATCAGCCCTGCACGATTTCGTGCCCTTGTGTGCGGAGGAACTCGCTATCATGCCGGAATGACCGGCCCCGGCGAAACCACGTCCACATCACTCTTCGCCAAGTGTCTGCTGCGCGACGGCGTACTCATGGCCAAGCTGATCACCCCTTCCATCGGTCAGCGTGAGTCGCCCATCATCACGCAACTCATCGCGACGGAGCTTGAAGCAGCAGGCACAGCAAATCCGCCCCGCGCGCTCGTTCTCGATTTCTCGCAGGTAACGTTCCTCAACAGCATGGGGTTGGGCATGTGCATCGATCTACGCAACCGCATGGCCGTTATCAAGGGGCGTGTAATCCTGTATGGCGTCAACACGCAGCTTCTTGAGACGCTGAAGCTTACCAAGATGGATCGGCTGTTCACGATCGTGGACGATGTGAAAAAGCTTGAAGCAGCTGTTGCTCGCTGAATACCTTGTGCAAGCAGGTTGCGGTGCACACGCCTGTAGCCAAGGCCGCGCGCTGATTGGTTCGGGCCAAGCCTTGCATAAGACCTTGGTGGGCGTGGCCTGTGGCAATACGTGCAAGTTCGTGCTTTGAGCAGGTGCGGGACTGAGTGAAACCCAGGCGGTTTCGCGCGGTTCGCCATGTCAAGCCGCATTGGGCCGTAATGCGAGATGCCCCTGAAATTCATCAAAACTGGGGTGGTTTCCCTCTGCAATTCGAGGTGTGGATTGCTGTTAATGGAACCAATACAGCGGTGCCGTGTGCGCAGGCTGGACAGCAGCTTGGGTGCTTCTCACCAAGGAGAAGAAGGATGTTTCGGTTTGCAGTAACCACCATCATTGCGATGCTTGTAGTGTGTTCTGTATCACAGGCCGAGATGGTTGATGTGTATGTGTACAACAACCAGTTCAGCCTGAATCAGCCTGGCCAACCGGTGGTGAGTCACATCACGATCTCGCAGGGTGACACCGTTCGCTGGGTATGGTTGCAGGGCAACCATACAACCACCAGCGTTACGGGTAGTCTGGACAGATGGAATGCCCCAATCAACTCAAGCAATACACAGTTTACAAAGGTATTCAACAACCAGGGCATTTTCGTTTACTATTGCATACCGCACGGCACCGACAATGGTGATGGCACGGCCAGCGGGATGCATGGTTCCATAACCGTCTTGCCGCTTGGGCCAGGCGCATGCTGTCTTGGCGGTGGAATGTGTACGGAACTCGCTCCAGCAAACTGCCTCAGTCAAGGTGGTACGTATCAGGGCGATGGCACCACATGCGAACCAAACCCCTGCGCGGTTGATCCGACTACGATGACGATCGTCGCGGACAAGGACAACGTGCTCTATGAAACCGTGGATGGATCACTGAGTAACGCGCTTGGCACTCGACTCTTCGTCGGTAATCTCAGTAGTGGCGCGAAGCGACGGAGCGTTGTTTTCTTTGATATCTCTGCGATTCCACATGGATCAACGGTTCAGAGCGCAGAACTTCGGCTTTACTGCAATCAGTCGCAAGGGGCGACTTTCGGCGTGTCGATTCACCGCCTGCTCAACTCGTGGGGCGAGGGAACATCACTTGCTGGTGGAAACGAGAGTGGGGGAGGCGCATCGACACTGGAGGATGCAACATGGGTTCATCGCTTCTGGCCTGGCACTTTCTGGAATACGCCAGGTGGTGATTTTGTTTCGATGGCGTCCGCAACGACTCCTATCGCCGGGCAGAATCAGTTCTATTCGTGGACGGGTTCGACCGTGGTCTCAGACGTGCAGCATTGGGTTCACATGCCATGGATGAATCACGGCTGGATCATTCGTGGTGATGAAGCCACCTCTGCGAATACAAAGCGATTCGATAGCGTACAAGCCAGCAATGCATCACAGCGGCCACGATTGGTCATTACGTACATTCCTAGTCTCCCTGAACAAGAAGGCGCATGCTGTTTTTCCGACGGCTCCTGCACGGAGCAAACCAGCAGCGAATGCGATGCGATGGGCGGCATATATCAGGGTGACGGAACGATGTGCCACATGGTTTCATGTCCGCTCCAACCTGAAAAGTTTGTTGACGCGTTGCCTCGCCCTGCTGTTGCACAGCCGGTCACGGGTGCACCCGGAGGTGCTGCACACTACGAAATCGCGATAACAGAGCAATTCCAACAGCTGCATCGTGATCTTCCACCGACGCGCACATGGGGATACGGCGGCTCTTACCCAGGGCCAACCATTGAGGCATGGAAGGATGAAACCGTAACCGTGGTGTGGAAAAACGATTTGCGTTATGCTGAAACGGGTCAACTGCGTCAAACGCATGCGCTTGTCGTTGATGAATGCCTTCACGGTCCAGACATGACAGGTCAGGTGCCAGTTGCAATCGTTCACTTGCATGGGGGCAAAGTCGCACCTGAGAGCGATGGATACCCGGAGTGGGCCTTCCCACCAGGTGAGCAGTCGCCAGTGTATGTTTATCCAAACAATCAGAATGCGGCAACCATCTGGTATCACGATCACGCGTTAGGGATCACGCGCTTGAACGTCATGATGGGTATGGCTGGGTTCTACATCATTCGTGATACCTATGAGGGATCGCTCAATTTGCCAAGCGGCGAGTACGAAATCCCTCTGGCTGTACAGGATCGTTCATTTCATCCTGACGGATCGTTTAAATATCCCGCAATGTGGCATGAACATTTCTTTGGCGATGTCATGCTGGTCAATGGCAAGGTATGGCCGTATTTGGAAGTCGATCGAGGAAAGTATCGGTTCCGAATCGTAAACGGCTGCAACAGCCGCGCGCTCACACTCGGCCTTTCCGATCGGGCGACATTTTGGCAAATTGGCAGCGACCTCGGCTTACTTCAAGAACCGGTGGCACTGACTGAGACAACCATTCTACCTGGTGAGCGTGCAGACATTGTCGTGGACTTCGCATCATACGAGCCGGGTACGGAGATTGTCTTGACGAATAGCGCACCTGCTCCATTCCCGGGATTCCCCGGCGTCGGGGTTCTACCCGATGTGATGAAGTTCGTGGTGCAGCATCGGTCAGGGCATACAGATCCGCTGCCGGCTTTCCTTGTTGAAATACCTCGCATTCTCGAAAGCGAAGCCGTGCGCGAACGCATCTTCGATCTGCGTCTCGCTCCCAATACTCACTGTCCAGAACATCACGATCAGATGTGGGTCATTGATTCCGGGAACGGCATGATGATGTGGGACGATATCAGCGAGTTTCCCGTACTTGGTTCGACTGAGATTTGGACATGGCGCAATGATTCCGGCATCAGCCACCCGATGCATATGCACCTTGTACTTGTGCAAGTGCTTGATCGGCAGGCAATTGATCCCGACACGGGTGAACCAACGGGTGACAAGATTCCACCTTTGCCGAACGAGATGGGCTGGAAGGACACCGTCCACGCACCGCCGGGGTACTACACTCGATTGATTACTCGCTTTGAAGGCTTCACAGGTCGATACCCCTTCCACTGTCATATTCTTGAGCATGAAGATCATGAAATGATGCGCCAGTTTGAGGTCGTCTCGCCGTGTCGTCTTGCGGACATCAACTGTGATGGTGTGGTTGATGTGCTGGACCTTCTGATTCTGCTTGGCGCATGGGGGCCATGCTTGATGCCATCAGATTGCCTCCCCGATGTGAATCAAAGCGGCGCAGTTGACGTGCAAGATCTGCTTATTCTTCTCGCTAATTGGGGATGACAACTCGCATGGAATCCCTCATCTGGCATATGGTGTCGCAATCTTGGTGTGCCGCAATTGCGGCACAATTGTGAGCGTCTCATTTGCGACAAAGCTCAGATGAGAGATTATTTCGTCGTGACTGCGCTGATCGTGATGTCGTACTCAAGCGTCGAGCGCACGCCTGTTCCCCTGAATGAGCCAGCGATCGGCGCGGCCAATCGGTGATCCGGTCCTGATGCCACTGCGACGTGGCCATCCGCGACAGCAAGACCAAGGCTGGGGTCGTAACCGCGCCAGCCGCCGCCGGGGAGATACACCTCAACCCATGCGTGCAGTTCGTGCTCAGTCACTTCGGGCGGATGGTGCAGCGAGTAGCCGCTGATGAATCTCGCCGCCAGACCCTGACTGCGGCAGGCAGCAATGAAGAGCATGGCGACATCGCGACACGCGCCCGTCCGCTCCGTGAGTGTGCGCTGCGGTGTGAATGGATCGCCTTTCGGACGATTGATGACGTGAAACATGCTGTGGATGTCCTGCGTCAATAACGACAGAAATTGAAGCGTATCGTGCTGCGACCGCTCGCACACATCGTCAGCCCATCTTTGCACTGTGGCGTCCCTTTCTTCCGATCGGTACGGCGCGAGAACATGCGTGAGGCTGGTCGGATAGCTTGCCGGCAGGGTGATCGCTTCGTTGTGTGTTATGAGATAATCAAACGGATTGCTGCGCAACGTCTCGACAAGGCTCTCGCTTGAGACCGTGAATGTGGCGTGCTGACCCACGAACCAGAGGCAGTTTGCGTTGGTGCCGTCAGGCTCAAGGGTGCATGCTGCGCCTTGCGCTGCAGGTGTAACGCGAAATTCATGTTGCAGCAGTCGCTGGGTTGCGTCTTGTCTCGGCGTCAATCGCACGGTCATCGGCTCAAGAAGGACTGGCCGGTCGTACGTATAGCGAAGTTGATGCCGGATTCGGATGAGCATTACGTCGCGGTCGCAGGCTTCGCTGCTTCGAGTTTGGCCAACACGGCTTTGGTCCACTCATTCGGCGCATGCTCAAATGCATCGAGAATGTGCTGATGCCACCATGTGGAGAGTGCTTTCAGGTCGTCCTTCAGATAGCGGTGTTCCGCCATGTGGAATGAGTCTTGCCGATACACCACCACATCAAGAGGAAAATCGACATCGGAAGCGCTGGCGCGGGTCGCGTCGAAGGCGAGATACCCCGCCTTCAGCGCGTCTTCAATGCTGGACTCGTATGTCAACGCGCGATCGAGCAGCGGCTTGCCATAGCGGCCTTCGCCGATGACGAAGTAAGGCGAGCCTCGGCTGACTTCGACCCAGTTGCCTTGGGGATAGAGCAAATACAGCTTGTGTTCGCTGTCGCGTTCAAGTTGGCCACCAACGAGCGCGTGCAGATTGAATGGGAGGCCTGCCTCGGCCAAGGCTTCCTTGTCTTCGGCTGCGACGCGACGAATCTGCTGTGCAAAGGCGTTGACAGCCTTGTAAAGCTTGTCGAACGTCTCATCGCTTGATGCAATAACTTCCTCAAAGTACGTCAATGCTTTGTCACGTGCCGCGCGCAGGCCTGACGTGGTGAGGAACATGGAATGCCTGCCGTGCTGGTGCAGCGTAATCTTGCGAGCCGTGATGCATTCCGAGCCGGTCGTAACTCGCGTGTCGGCGATGCCGACCAGGCCGTCCTTGATCTTGATGCCAATGCAGAACGTCATGAGTTGGATGCTCCAGAGGTCGATACGCCATTTGTTGATCGAGCGGCGGTAGAGTCGATCGCACGCAGGGCCATGAATGTGTCGAAGATCGCATCGCCAACTTCATTCAGTCGAACCTGAAAGTTGTCAAGATATTCATGTAACCCGAAGCTGATGATCTCTTCAATACGAGCGAACTCAAAATCGGATCGCAGCCTGCCGAGCCTCTGTTCGGCAAGGTTGTGGAACGTCCCCGCAGGTGAGCCTGTGATGGCATGCAGCGATTCCTCGGCCTTGACAAGGCAGTAACGAATCGAACGCGGAAAATCGCGATCCAGAATCAGAAACTCCGTAACCCAATTCGGCGCAATGCGGCGATACTGCTTGCGATACATCTCGAATGCGGTTGCCGACTTGAGCAGCGCAGCCCAGTGCAGGTTGTCATAGGGCATGCCGACGTATTCCAGCGCGGGCAGCACGAAGTAGTATTTCACATCCACGATGCGAGAGGTTTTGTCCGCCCGCTCAATGAATCGGCCTAATCGCGTCCAATGCCATGCTTCGTTGTGCGACATGATGTTCTCGGTCAGGCCGGCGAACAAATGGCTGGTGTCTTTGATGTCGGTGAGGAACTCGTGCGGGGCGTCCAGCAGTCCTTCGCGCATCGAAGCGCGTTTGACGCGCAGGAACAAGCGATTGAGCAGCTCCCACATTTCAGAGGAGATGCTCTGGCGGACGGACCTCGCGTTTTCTCTCGCCGCGCGCACGCAGGAATAGATCGAGTTCGGATTATCGAGGTCGAACATCAGGAACTGCATCACGTTGTCCTGCGTGGCAGCATTCTCACCGTACTTGGCGAGAAAGAGTTCCTCACCACCGGTCGTTACGACGAGCGGGTTCCACTGCGAAGCGGCCTCGACGGAGAGGTCGAGCATCAAGTGCATGTTCACGTCAATGAAACGGGCGACGTTTTCCGCACGTTCCAGATAGCGGCTCATCCAGTAGATGGAATTGGCGACGCGGCTCAGCATGGCATTTCTCCATGCACAACAGGCGGCAGCACAGCGGCATCCACGAACGACACGGATTCATCCGGCTCTGCATCAAGCACCCATGTATCTTTGCTCCCGCCCCCTTGTGAGGAGTTCACCACCAGTGATCCCTTGCGGAGAGCGACGCGGGTCAGCCCGCCGGGCAGGATGTACGGCTGCGGGCCGTGCAGAATGAATGGCCGCAGATCGACATGGCGACCTTCAAAGCGATCGCCGACGATCACTGGGGCCCGGCTGAGAGCCAGCGTCGGTTGGGCGATGTAGTTTCGAGGGTTCGATTTGATGCGCTCCGCAAAGTCTTCCTGCTCGGCTTTGGTTGAGTGCGGGCCAACCAACATGCCATAGCCCCCCGATTCGCTGGCGGGTTTGACAACCAGTTCGTGAAGGTGCTTCAACACATGCTGCAGGTCGGCCTCGCGCCAGCAAAGGTATGTTTGCACATTCGGCAGGATTGGATCTTCGCTCAGGTAATAGCGAATGATCTCCGGCACGTAGGCATAGACGACCTTGTCGTCGGCAACACCCGTGCCCGGCGCATTCGCCAGCGCGACACGGCCGTTGCGATACGCATTCACCAAACCCGGCACCCCGAGCACGGAATCAGCGCGGAACACTTGAGGGTCGAGGAAGTCGTCGTCAATTCGCCTGTAGATGACATCAATGCGCTGTGAGCCATGCGTGGTGCGCATGAAAACATTGCCATCGTGAACGAAGAGGTCGCTGCCTTCGACGAGTTCGATGCCCATCTGCTGCGCGAGAAATGCGTGTTCGAAGTAGGCGGAGTTAAACGCGCCTGGCGTCAGAAGCACGACAGTGGGAGAGTCCGTGTGCGGCGCGAGTTGCTGAAGTGATTCCAGCAGGCGGATGCAGTAGTCATCGACGGGGCGCACATTGGACGCGCGAAACACGTGTGGAAACGTGCGCTTGAGTATCTGTCTGTTTTCGATGACATACGACACCCCAGACGGGCAACGGAGATTGTCTTCCAGCACGTAAAACACGCCGTCGCGGTCGCGCACGAGATCAGTACCAGTGATGTGGCACCACACGCCGAGCGGCGGATTCAGACCGATGCATTGCTGACGAAACGAAGCGCAGGATTGGATGAGCTCGTCGGGCACAACGCCATCGCGAAGAATCTTTTGATCGTGATAGACATCATCAATGAAGAGATTGAGAGCGAGAATTCGCTGGGCGAGTCCTCGCTCAATGGGTTCCCACTCTCTGGCTTCCAGGATGCGAGGGATGATGTCGAAGGGAAAAATCTTCTCGTCCGCCTCGTCGCTGCCATAGACATTAAACGTGATGCCCATGTTCAGCAAGGCAATCTCTGCCGCCTGTTGGCGTCGATTCAAGTCGCCGTTGAGCAGGGCTTCAATCCGCTCTACGAGCAAACGCGAACCTGGCCGCGGCTTGCCGTCGGCTTGGAACATCTCATCGTAAAAATCGCCTCGCTCGTAGCAGCTGAAGTCCATGAGCGATCATCGTACCGTGATCGCTGTCGATTCGGGAGTCCCCATCCGATTGAACCTGTTCGTCAGGACGCCTTGTTTGCAGGGCGTGAGCGAGTGGATGCAGCGAAGTTCACTTCGCCGCGGAAGATGGGAATCGCAATCTTGAGTGCGATCGTATAAATCATCAGGCCGAACGCCCAAATGCCTGCCGTGATTTTCCACTCTGTCAGGCTGGGGGCGTACTCGACCATCTCATGCAGCGTACTGGGGATGAAGCCGGGGATGATGAGGCCCATGCCTTTCTCAATCCACACACCCACGAACGCAAGCAGGCATGCGCCGACGAGCAGTGGCGAACTGCGAAGCACTGCGGGGTGCAGAAAAAAAACCGCAGCGAGGATGTTGAAGATGATCGCGGTCCACATCCACGGGACAAGCCCGGAATGCCCATGCAACCCGAAGAAAAGATACTGCGCGTGGGCGGCGTGGGATGAGCCGGTGTAGAACTCCGTGAATAACTCGGAGCCGACCATCAGCAGGTTAATGAGAATCGTGATGCGGATGATCTGGACAAGCGTACGCGTGGGGCCTTCAAAGTCCACATTTACGACCCCTGCAAATCGCTTGAGGATAAGCATCGTAACGATGAGGAACGCGGGGCCTGAGATAAAGGCTGACGCGAGGAATCGCGGTGCGAGCAGAGCGGAGTTCCAGAATGGGCGACCACCAAGGCCAGAGTAAAGAAACGCTGTAACTGTGTGAATCGAAATCGCCCAGACGATTGAGAGCATGATGAACGGGACATACCACTTGGGACTGGGCTTGCGTCCAAGATAGCGAACATAGAGCAGATAGCCGCAGATGTGCAGATTCAGCAGTAGATAGACGTTGAGAACGATCACATCCCATGTGAGCATGGACATGGGGAAGTTGAATCGCCCAAGCCCCGGCATGATGTGCCAGAATCGATCTGGCCTGCCGAGATCGACTGTTACGAACAGGAGACACATGACGATGGCTGCGATCGCCAGCAGTTCGCCGAGGATGACGACATCGTGCATTTTGCGATCGTGATAGAGATACGCAGGAATGACCATCATCACGCCACCCGCTGCAACGCCGACGGCAAAGGTGAAGTTCGCGATGTACAGTCCCCACGAGACATGATCGGTCATATTGGTCAGGATCATGCCTTCCGCGACCTGATGCGCCCACGCATTCGCACCGACGAGCGCGACGGCGGTGAGCAGCGTCATCCATGCGTAGAACTTGAGCGGTCCATCTGTTGCCAAGACGAGCGACTGCCAGATGAAACGCGGATAACTGACCCAGTGAGTCGGCTTGGCGTGGATGTCATGCGAGAGCGATGTCATGAGTCGTCGTTTACCGTGTAGTTGCTGCCGTGCACAGCCAACATTCAGTCGAAGAAGTAGAACAACGTGGGTTTGGTGCCAAGTTCTTCCTTGAGTACGAAGACACGCTTGTTCTTAAGCACCCAGCGGATTTCAGATTCCGGGTCCAGCATGTTGCCAAAGATGCGAGCACCGGTTGGGCACGCCTCCAGACATGCGGGCATCCGGCCTTCGCGCGTGCGATGCAGGCAGAAGTGGCACTTCTCCGTTGTGCCTTGCGGTCGGATGCGATTTGAGAGATAGCCTTGATTTGGATTGACTTCTTCGGCGGGTATCTCAGCCTGCTTCCAGTTGAAGCGGCGAGCATGATAGGGGCACGCAGCCTGGCAGTAACGGCAACCGATGCACCAGTTGTAATCTACGACGACGATGCCGTCTGATTCCTGCCACGTCGCTTCAACGGGACACACCGAAACGCACGGTGGATTCTCGCACTGGAAGCATTGCACTGGTAGATAGAACTTGTCTTCCGCCGGCACCGCGTGGTCGTAAGTGGAATTGCCCTGCTCCATATCCATCGTGCCGCGCGGCATTTCAAAGACGCGAATATACGACTGGTTCGTAGCGCGGTCGTGGTTGTTTTCCTTGTGGCAGGCTTCAACGCATTTGCCGTTGCCGTTGCACACGCTGAGGTTGATGGCGTACCCGAAGCGTACGCCGGGGATCGGCGGATGATCCTGAATAGTGACATCCGCGCCGTATTGCTGCTTCGTCTCCGCTTCAAGCCTTGCAAAGATCGCCGTTTTGTCCTCATGCGTCAGCTCCTTGTAGTGCTTCTGCAGGAATTCCTGCATCGAGACTCGGTCCTTGAGCTGTGAAAGCGGTGAGATCGCTTTCGCAAATGCCGCGGCGCCAAGCGTTGCGCCGACCGCCTTGAGCGCGGTTCGACGCGACACATCTCCGAGTACGGGAAGCGAAATGGTCTTTGACTCAGCCATCAGTGCTCTCCCCGATGCGGAGGTGCGAGAAAGCGGTCCCGCGGCTTGAATGTCGGCCTCATGTGCGGGAAAGCCGGTGCGTGAGGATCGTGGCAGTCAATGCAGTTCAGTCGCGTACGCGGGCCACGTGAAAGGTCCCAGTAGCCGTTCATGCCGCCATGTGCGCCATGTGCGTAATCGTTCGCCTGCTTGGTATGGCATTGAGCGCAAAGATTCATGACGTTGGGGTACTCAAGCGTTGAACCGTCTGCAAGGCGCAGGGTGTTGTAGTTCTCAGGATTGTGGCAAGAAAGGCACGACAACCCGCCGTGTGCAAAGTGCAGACCTTGGTGAAAGTGCAGCAGTTCATCACCTGATCGTGTCGCGAAGTTTGGCGCTTGCGTGGTGTGGCAGCTCATGCATGAGACCGTAACCGGGCGGCCGAAGTCGTCGAGCATTCCCGTGTCAATGCGAGGCGGGCCAGCCGGACGATTGATGTGAACCGGGAACAGTTCGCGATGCTCGGTGTGCGCGGCGGTTGTCAGCGTGCTTTGGGTCGCATAATCGCGATCGCTGCATGCGTACATAAGTGGGAGCGAACTAAGCCCCACAATCGCGGCAAGGCGCATCGCGCGGTGAATCAATCCGGATGGCCTGTTTCGCTTTCGCACGGCAGACGCTCCTTTGTATGACAGCATATCAGGTTCCTGACTCAGAGCAATCGAAACTGGATAGCCTTGTCTTGAATTGCGAGAGTCATCGGATATGATGATTGGGTCATCACCGGAGAACCGAGCGATGCCGGTCAGTGGCTTGGTCATCACGCTTTCGGAATCGCCCGAGGATCGCGCTTCGGCGCTCGTTTCACTCGGCGAGTCGCCTTGCATTGAAGTTGGCGAGGTGAATGGCTCACGTCTGCCAATAGTCGTAGATACGCCGACATTTGAAGATGATCGGCATGTCTGGGACTGGCTCCACAACCTTCGTGGTGTTCTCTTTGTTGATGTGGCGTGCATTCACTTTGACGATGAAGAGAATCCGCAGCAATCGGAGGTGTCGCTATGACTGCTTTGGGCACGGATCGTCGCACGTTTCTCAAATCTTCTGCGATGGCTGCCGCCACCGCTGTGGCAGGCTCCGCGTTCGGGCGGCCTGCAACGCACTCGTTGCCGGTGATTGGCGCGAATGATGGTGATGTGTCATGGGATAAGGCTCCGTGCCGATTCTGTGGCACCGGATGCCATGTGCAGGTCGGCGTCAAGGATGGCCGAGTTGTGGCGATTGCAGGCGACATTCAGGCGGACGTGAACAAGGGTCTGTTGTGCGTCAAGGGTTACCACGTTGGCAAGATTCTCTACGGCTCGGATCGTCTGACACGGCCACTGCTGCGCGAGGGCGACTCCTACAAGCCTATCGCATGGGATGAAGCCATCGACATTATCGCGCAGAAGATTCACGCCGCGCCCAAGCGATTCGGCTTCTACGGATCGGGTCAATGGACCATCGGCGAAGGCTGCGCTGCCAACAAGTTTATGAAGGCCGGTCTCGGCAGCAATCAGATCGATGGCAATCCGCGATTGTGCATGTCGTCTGCGGTAACCGGTTTCTTGTCCTGTTACGGTGTGGATGAGCCTGCGGGCTGTTATGACGACCTTGATGCCTGTGACGTGCTCATCATGTGGGGCAACAATCCTGCAGAAATGCACCCGGTGCTTTTCTCTCGCGTCATTGACCGCCGAGCGCGCGGTGAGCATGTGCTCTGCATCGACATCGGCACGCGGCGAACACGGACGACGGATCTGTGCCAGGAGTATCTGGAGTTCAACCCGCACAGTGATCTCGCCATTGCGAACGGCATCGCGCACCTGCTCATCAAGAATGGTACGTACAGCCGGGAGTTTGTCGAAAAGTACACGAACTTCCGCCAGCTTGATCCAGATCAGCCGAACAACATGTACGGCAAGCCGATGAGCTTTGAGGAGTATTCCAGCGCGTTGGAAGCGTACACGCCGGAGTATGTGTCGAAGATTTCAGGCGTTCCCGCCGAGAAGATCCGCATGCTCGGCGATTTGTTCGGTGATCCGTCGAAGCGAATCACCAGCCTCTGGTGCATGGGCATGAACCAGCACACGCGCGGCACGGCAATCAACTGCCTTGTGCATTCCATTCATTTCCTGAGCGGGCACTTCGGCAGGCCAGGCGATTCGCCCACATCGCTGACGGGCCAGCCGTCGGCATGCGGCACGGTGCGTGAGGTTGGTACGTTGTGCCACCTGCTTCCCGGCGGTCGCATGGTGGCAAACGAGAAGGATCGCCACAGCGCGGAAGATCTGTGGAATGTGCCGCGAGGACGCATTGCTCCCGTCCCTGGTTACCACACGGTCGCGATGTTTGAGAAGTTCTGCACACCAGCCAGCGAAGGCGGCGACATCGACACGATGTGGGTTCAGGTGACGAATCCCGGCCAGACTTTGCCCAATCTGCACAAGCTCTTCAATAAGAAGAAGCAGTTGCCGGAGAAGTTCCTCATCGTTTCCGATGTGTATCCCACGGCTACCACGCGCTTGGCTGATTTGATTCTGCCTTCCGCCATGTGGGTGGAAAAGAATGGCATGTACGGCAACTCTGAACGCCGTACGCAGCACTGGTTCAAGATGGTTTCCCCGCCGGGTGAGGCTCGCGACGACTGTTGGCAGACGATCGCGGTTGCGCATCGCATGTTGGAACTTGGCCATGAAGGCATGAAGGGGCGGGACGGCAAGTTCATCTTCCACATTGAAGACGCGAGCGGCAATGCTGTTCCTGTTTGGAAATGGGAACACTACTACGACGTGAATGTCGATGCGCATCTGTTTGAGGAATATCGAGCTTTTACAACGTACAAACAGAAAGACCTCGCACCGTACAGTGAATATGTCAAAGCTCGCGGCTTGCGCTGGCCTGTTGTGCAACAGAAGGATGGCTCATGGCGCGAGACGCGATTCCGCTTCTCCGAGTTCGACGATCCATACGTCAAACAGGGGGCAGGGCAGCAGTTCTATCACTCTGTGACAAAGGACGACCGTGCGCTGATCTGGTTCAGGCCTTACGAAGAACCGCCGGAAATGCCTGACGATCAATATCCGTTCTGGCTCAACACGGGTCGTGTGATTGAGCATTGGCACAGCGGCACGATGACACGCCGTGTGCCAGAACTGGCCCGTGCCGTGCCACGTGCGTATGTCGAAATGCATCCTGAAGACGCGCGTGAACTGGGCATACATCGCGGCGATCGTGTACGAGTCGAATCCCGCAGAGGCCATATGGATCTGCCAGTGTGGATCAATGGACGAGGCAAGCCGCCGCGCGGGCAGGTGTTCGTGCCGTTTTTTGATGAAACCATGCTCATCAATGAAGTGACGCTGGATGCGCATGATCCATTCAGCCGCCAGCCGGACTATAAAAAGTGCGCCGTGCGTGTCTCTCGTGTGCCAGCCTGATTTTTCACCGTGTTCGCATTACACCGGCTTGCCGGTGAACCCTGTGCTTTTCTGCAATGCCTGACTCATCACTCCAAACAGCCACAGACAATCGTCGAGCAATCCACATTCTTCTGGCGAGTGTGATTGCGATTGCGTTCGTCGGATTTTTTGTTGGTACGCGCGGAGCGCACGCCCCACGACTGGCGGGGGGGGACCGGCTGGCAGCCGATCATCACGACGATGAAGGACCAGTTTATCCCGCCATGCGTTATAGTGAGATTCCCGCTGCGAGGCTCAGTCCGAATCGCAACTGGCGAAGCATTCTCGCGGATCTCGATCAGCCCGATCGCGACATCTTCGCGGAAGTTACGCACGACGCACTGGCCCGGCATGAACTGCTCGTCATGCGCGCTGCTCGCCGTGCCTACCCCGGTGCGCCGCCTGTTGTACCCCACGCCATCGACCAGATGACGAGTGCTTCGTGCATGGCGTGCCACGGCAACGGGCTGATACTGCCGGACAATCGAATCGCATCGAAGATGCCGCACGACTACCTTCCGAACTGTACACAGTGCCATGTAGAGCAGAATTCGCTAGATCTTCTGCCGTTTGAACTTGCGCAGAATTTGTTCGTGCCGCTTGACTCACCGGTCGCAGGGACGCGCGCCTGGCCCGGTGCACCGCCGACCATACCGCACGGTACATTCATGCGCAACGACTGCATGGCATGTCATGGTGTCATTGCGCACGAGCCATTGCGCACGAGCCATCCGTGGCAGACGAACTGCCTGCAATGCCACGCGCCTTCAGCAACGTGGGATCAGGTTGCACGAGAATCGCCGGGCTTTCTGCCGCCGCCTATTGTGATTGAGCAATGAGCAGCGATGAACATGACAACCTGTCACGCAGGGAGTTGCTGCGCGGCCGGTTTCTCGCGGGGTTTCTCGACACGCTTGCCGACCGCGTTCCACTGGGTGGTGAGACTGGCAATTCACAGAAGCGAAGTGTTCACCCCGCTGATACGGTCCCTTCGCATCACAAGTGTTTTCCAGTCCTCCGGCCGCCCGGCGCAGTGAACGAGGAATCGTTTCTCGAAAACTGCACACGATGCGATGCGTGTATTGAAGCGTGTCCGCATGACGCGATCGTTCATGCACCGGTGCGATTTCGTCAGGCGTTCGGCACGCCGATGATCAACGCACTGACTTCCCCATGCAGAATGTGTGATGATTTTCCTTGCATTGCTGCATGTGAACCGAAAGTGCTGCGGATGGACCTGCCGAAAGTAATCGGCACGGCGCGCATCGATACGCAAACGTGCCTGGCTTATCAGAACTCGTTTTGCACAGTCTGCTCAGAGCAGTGCCCGGCGCAAGGCGCTATTGAGCTGACCGATGGCAAGCCTCGCATCATGGAGCAGCAATGCACCGGGTGCGGCATTTGTCAGCATGTTTGTCCCGCGCCGCAGAATGCCATCATGCTCATGCCCCTGCGAGAGCGACCATCTGCCCCGCAGGATGAAACACCACAGGGCGATGCTGCATGAGCGAAACGTGGGATCAGCTTGGTCTGCCTGAAATGAGCAACGTGATGCTCAGTGACGAAGTTATTGAGCAGTTGTTTCGTGATCTTGCGCAGTGTGCGGTTGTATCACACATCACGGTACGTGCTAGCCCTCGCCAACATACGCCGCAGGATGGGATCAGTTTGGAGCAGGCTCGTACCATGCTGCTCTCAGGCGATGTTCAGGGCGTGCAGTTGCGATATCAGTTTCAAGGAGAAGCATACTGCGATACCCTCATGCGCGCTGCAGGAGGTGTGCGTCTGGTTCGCATGAAGCAGGCGTATGGAGCTGAGTGAGAGCGGCTACTTGGAGCGCCGAAGCTTACTCTTGCCACCAACGGGGAGCAGTCCACCGCTGATGGTGAGTTCAGACCGTTTGACGTTTCCGAGCGGCTGCCTAGTGGGGTCGGCGGTTACCTCTGCGATCGTTGTTTCGCGGAAGGCTCGCTCCGCCATGGCCATGGCATCGTCAAGCCGCTGATGCAGCGGGCAGAGTTGATGGCGATGTGCTTCAAGGCCGAGCGGGCAGGACAGAATGCGCTTGGGCGGGTCCACTGCAGCGATAACGTCGTAAACAGTCATCTGCCGGGGATCACGGTCAAGCATGAACCCGCCATGCAGGCCTCGTTGTGATCGAACCAAGCCCTTGCGACTCAACTCTTTAAGAATTTTTGCCAAGTAGCCTGCCGGAACCATGGTGGCCTCGGCGATCTGCTGGGTCGTTCTTGCTTCCCCGCCATGGTAGGAAAGATCCACGACGGCGCGCAACGCATACTCGACTGTTTGTGAAATCACACGAAGACCCATCCATAAAGCAACAGCAGCCGTAAAGGACGAAAATCATACCTTGTTACCCGATTGTCGGTTGCCGGCAGGATTGGACTTCATGAAATCTGCTTCGTTCCGTTTTCATTGAGCCAGTATGGAGAAACCAAGTCGCTACGCTTAGTGAATCAGGTAAAAGAGAGGGAACAGGAAAATCCAGATCAGATCGACGAGGTGCCAGTAGAGTCCAGTCAGTTCGACGGGGGTAAAGTACGCTGCACTGTACGCCCCGCGCCACGACATCAGCATCAACCACACAATGACGCCCATGCCGATGAGGACATGGATGCCATGCAAGCCTGTCATCAAGAAGTAGATGTTGAAGAAGATGTGAGCATTGGCAGGGCGTGCCGGGTCGGTAGCGTGGTTTCGTGAATGGGACGGTTGCGTTGGCTGAGCGATCTTCGTAGTGGACGCCAAGCCGGGCGGACCAATTGCAGGCCTCGGAATAGACGATTTCAGCATTGTCATATCCACTATATCGGCAGCAGGCGGCTCGGTGGCATTCGTATTCGCATCAGGTGCGTTGGGGGTGGATTCACTTTGTGATGGAGCTTCGAATGTCCGAATGTACGCGACGATGTGCAGCAGGTCGTCATCCTTGAGCATGGGGTTGCCACCCTTTGGCGGCATTTGAATGCCGGTACGGTTAGCTGCGTCGAATGGCATTCGGCCCTGCTTGATGAAGTTGATCAATTCTTTGTCGCTTTGTGCAGTGACGAACTCGCTGCCTCGAATGTCGAACGCCTGCCCCGGCATCCCCTGGCCACGATCGCCGTGACATGCAAGGCAAGTGTTCAGCCATAGTGTGCGACCAAGTCCCGCGTCGCCTGCTACGGGCGCTGCAATTGCAATAGCAGGTGCATCAGACAGCGGTTCGGTTGTTGTGTGTTCTTGGGGTGCGTCATAGAACGCGCCGCCCCATTTGAGGCCGTGGTCGAACTTATCGGTATATTCGACGGTCTTGATTCCCATGAACACGCAACCGCCGAGCAGTGTCAATCCCAACATGCCAAGGAGTGCCCGCGTGCATCCGAGTTGGGCCGCTCGCACCGCAAAGGCCATCGTCATGCTGCTGAGGATGAGAACGACGGTGTTGACGCCGCCCCAGAACGTACTCAGGTACTGGCTGCCATAGGTGAAGATGTCAGGGTTGTTGCCACGATACACTGCGTAGAGACAGAACAAGCCGCCGAAGAACAGCATCTCCGTGGCTAAAAACAGCCACATGCCAAACTTCGCGGCGTCGTATTGCTGTTGTGGCGAATCATAGTGATGCGCGTGATGTGAATCGTGTAACTCAACGGAAACGCCTGCTGACGCGCTGCCTGCGGCTTCGACGTGGCTTGGGTGAAAGGCCGACGCGAGAGGTTCTTTCGCCATGGAAGTCATCGTGATACCTCAAATGGAAACGAAGCGCGTCCAAGGACTTCGTTCGCCGAACGCACTTCAATATGAACAAGCCAGTAGCCTGTCATCGTGAAATTGACGATCCCTCGAAACGTGCCCGGCTCAGCGCCGGTTTCATGTTGCGGCTGCACATTGCCCGCCGAACCATGCCCCATGGAAGGCATCTCTGGTTCAATGTGAAGACTCACGGATGTGACTGGAGCCAATGTTGACGCATCGTTCAGTCGAGCAGCGATGAGGAATTCGTGTTTTCCGACAGGTACCTGTTGCGGAATCAGCAGTGTGAGGGTGAGATCACGTCCATCAGTCAGGCGAATCGTCTGCTCCGGCTCAAGTGGGACAGGCGTCAGGCTTCGCCCATCAAGTGAACTGATGTGCAAGAGGCCAAGTCGATATCGCCGACGGGCTTCATCAATCGTAATGAACTCGCCGCCGAACTCATTGTGGATAATTCGCGCGTCGTCAAGCGTGGCGGCGGCAGCGACGCCGAATGCCATAGGCGTGTGCAGATGGCGACTGTGCACGAGTTCTGCGGAGTTGAGATCCAACCACTCTGCCGTGCGCATGTCTTTCACATAGCGAGCGAGGATTCGGGGATGATTCTGGCTCAACTCATATTCAAAGATGCAGCCAATGTCATCAAAGGCCAGCTTAACATGTCGATCTCGATCATCAAGGGCAACAATCGCGGCTGCGTACCGATCGTCGCTGATAATCATCCTGCATACGGCGCATTCATCCTCACCGTAGCGAATCGCAGGTGGCGCGAGTGCATCGGTGCGCTCACAGCCGATCAGGGTGTGCATCGCCATGACGCAGGTGATCACCGCGAATGGAAGAAGAATTGCCCGTTGTACGTCATATGCAAATGTGCAGCGATCGCATTGAGCGCGTGTCATGACGCACCTCGCCACGAGAAAACGCCGAATGCGAGCGTAAGCGGGAGGATGATCCATCCGATGAGCACCGCAGCGAAGAGAGCATGAAGCGCCGAACCATAAGTTTGGGTTGCATAAATGCCAGCTGGGCCAAGTACGTCCAGCGATGCGGAGATCGACGCAAGCGCGGCCATCTTGAAGACTTGCAGTGGATTCAGGAGCGACAGATGAAACAGCTCTGTAACCTGCAGTTTCATCATCAGCGCGCTGCCCATCAGACCGAGGTCGCCCAAGAAGACCAGTCCCAGCCAGGTGAAGATTGCAACACCAAGGCTGACGCTCGCTTTTCGTGTGAGCGAAGAAATCAGGAATCCGACGCTCAACATGCCGAGGGCAAGCACGAGCGATATGGCAACCAGCCAGAGAAAGCTATTCACATCTGCGGAGCCGCCTCGTACCGCCATGATGGCTGCACTCAAACCAAAGCCGAGTGAAATGGATGCTGTCAGTGCCACAGCGAGGCCGATGTACTTGCCGAGCAAGAGTTCCAATTTGCTGATCGGCTGTGCCAGGAGGTAGCTCAGTGTTCCACGTTCACGTTCTGCCGCCAGGCTTGTTGCACCAGCGGTAAGTGCCATGAGTGGGATGATGAGAATAACCAGATTGATCAGGCTGGCGGCCGTTCTACCGAAGCCGGCGAATCCATCCATGCCGACGCCTGCGAGAGACAGAAAAGCCAGCGCGAGTGCCAGTATTGAAAATGCAATCGTATAGAGAATGAACCACCGGTTGCGTAAAGAATCTCGCATCTCCTTGCGAGCGAACAGAAACAGTGTCCCAACGCTCAACTTCGACGTGAAACGAGCGAGTCTGCAATGAGACGTTACGGCAGCCGGCACACATGAACTGAGTGTGGTCATATACGACCTCCTGCTTCAAAGCTGCTTGTGAAGTCGAAGTCACGAACGCGAATCGATGCTTCAGAAAGAACGCGGATGGGTACAGCCTTCTCGTTCGCGGCTACTTGCACAGAGAGACTGACCCCGTTCCGGGTCGCGTCGAATCCACAGCGAGCAAGTTCGCCGACGGCGTCATCCAACTGTTCCGGCGGCAGAAATACATGCAGCGTGCATTGAAGACCCAGCCGGCGCGCTAACTCGTATGGTGTGCATTCGAACTGACGGCGCCCGGCACCCAACACAATCACGCGATCCGCTACAGCCTCAATCTCATCAAGGCGGTGTGAGGTAAAAAAGAGTGTGCGACCTCGCAGCTTCTGGCGACGGAGCAACTCCATGAAGCCGCACTGCGCCTTGGTGTCGAGATTGGAAGTCAACTCATCAAGAATGAGCAGCGGAGGATCGGACAACAACGCCAGAGCCAAGGCCATGCGCTGCTTCATGCCGCCAGACAGCTCACGAATGCGCTTGCGGCCATGAACGGTTGGTGATAGTCCGACTTCGTCAAGTACGGTAGCGACGCGAGTCGAGGCAGCGCGGCGGAGCCGTGAGAAGAAGTGCATGGTTTCCAGCAATCTCAGGTCGTCGTGAAACGCCAGCTCCTGCGGGACATAGCCCACTTTCTCGCGTGTGGCTTTCTCTGATGCGCGAATATCAAGTCCTGCGATTTCGATTATTCCGCTATACCGCAGCAAACCGAGGACACACCGAAGCACCGTGGTCTTACCTGCACCGTTTGAGCCCCAAAGCGCCACGGCTTCGCCGTTTCCAACGCTGCAACTCAGGTTGTCCACCGCGTGAAACGAACCATACTTTTTTGTCAATGCTTTGATCGTAATCACGCTCGCACTCCCTTCATGCCGAGCAACATAAGGCCGGCGACCATGAACAGCCCCGTGGCCACGGCCCACATGGCGCCTCTGTTCTGCGGTGTCTCGGTAATCAACGCGATGCGCACCGGCTGCATGAGCGGCGCGTCGTCTCTGAGCAATGAACGAGGTTTGACGACGGGAAAGGCCTTTGCGGCAAGTTCGACGGCTTGCTGGGCAGGGCTGAAAAGAAACAGTCGCAGTGATGGTTCGCGGTCCATCAAATTGTCCCAGAGGCTTTCAGCTTCATATGGCCAGTCGCCAAGCCCATCACCGGTGAGGTCGAAGCCTCGATAATCGCTCCAATAGTTGCCACGTCCGTTGACTGTGAAATGATTGTCCCGTAACTCGCCGCCGCCCCATACGGCGACTTGCTGGTGATTCTCAATAAAACTGTTCTCAAAGACTTCGGTTCGCCTGACAGATGGTTGAAACGCTATCCCGAGATCGTTGTATGCAAGAACATTGCGAGTAAAACGATCAGGCGTGGGGAGATAGACGGGCGGATTGTCGAGATAGATGCCGACGCAATTGCCGACTAGAACATTGTCTTCCACAATCATGCCTTGCATATCTTTGACGCCGAGACCGTATCCACTTGGCCCGCGGTTGCGAGCAAACACGTTTCGCCTGACAACAAGATTGCGGCTATACATGAGGAACGCGCCGACGGAGTTGTCTTCTAAGATGTTGTCTTCAATGATGTTTTCATGACTGTACATGAAATGAAGTCCGTATCTGCTTTCGGTGATTCGATTGCCCTTCAGCAGAACGCGGTCGGAGTACCACATCACAACGTCGCGAGATCGAAAAACGACGTTCCCTTCGATGACGGAGTCGTGACTATCCCACAGACGAATGCCATCGCCTCGTCTTGCGATGTGCAAAGCTTTCCCACCGATGTGATTTTGACGAATGATGCTGTTCGGCGCGCTCTTCATGGTGATGCCGAAGAGAACATCTTCCAGCACGTTGTTTTCAATGGTGATATTGGCTCCTGTTGCTACGATTCCAGAGCTTTCCCGATCAAGACTGTTTCCACTGTTGCGGATGACAAAGCCGCGAAACGCGACTTGTGGTGCGGCGATCCGAACGACATCGCTTGTGCCGCCGCCGTCGATGATGGCCTTGCCTTGGCCGTCTAGGGCGATTGATCGATTGATGAGGATTGTGCCCTGATACGTACCGGGCGGAACGAGAATCGTTATGCCGTCTTCTGCAGAGTCAATCGCAGCCTGCAAATCGAACTGTGCGCTAACCGAAGCAGTTGCTCCAGCCAGAGTTGTCAACGCGATGCTCAAATGAAGCGTGGTCAGTAGGTGATTGGATGGTGGCGCTACTCTGCATGACGAAGCACGGAGTGTTGCGTGGCGCGTCTGTCTGGCTCGATCGACGAGCGGTTTGTATGCTCTGCGATGGAAATAAAGCCCAGCGAGAACAAATCCGGATGCGATGGTCGCCATGATGAGCCCGACATCCGCACGGGCAACGGTTTTGAAATTGCCGACGAGACCTTCGCCGAGCACTGGTGGCGTGAAAGGTTTTACGGAACTGGAGAGTGCGGCTGTCGGATCAAGGTTTTGACCAAAGTGGTCAAGCCACAAGTGAAGATCGATGAGAAACCCCGCGGGGAATAGCAGCGCCGGCAACGCAAGAACGGCTGCCCATTTGGAGTGCACGAACACCGCCGCCATCAAGAGCGTGGCCATGACGATGGTCATCATCAAGGAAAGTGATCGCTCCAGTTGAGCCGCCTCTTCAAGCGGCCTCATGCCGATGTAGTGGTTTAAGTTGTCCACTTCCTGCACATCACCGCCCAGACGGTTGAGATACGCATGCACATTCAGCCCTTTCGGATACTGTGGTGCATGGAGTGTCATGTTCCAGTATGGCTGCGTGAATGACGCGAGCAGAATTGCCGCAGCGAAGACAAACAGCAGCGTGGGGATCACGTAGCGCCATCGATACAAACCGGGTCTGGCGATTTCTGACTCCGGCACACGCGGTCCGAATAAGGATTGAAGAATGGAGCGGTTCATGGCATTCATTTGTTCGGCGATCAACAGGACACAGAGAAGCAGGTACGTTCAGGTGTGGGCATAGAACGCGCAGTGCAGTTGAACTGTGAGCGGCGTTCGTGTAATCACCCCATAAGAGCTGCTGTGTATCCTGTGGATCGCCGATGGGTGAGCAGTGTTGAGAAATGGGAGCGGGCGCGTCAGCACCCGCCCCCACGAGGTGCGCTTTCTGACACTTACTGTCGAGGCTTCACGAAGAAGTAGCCCATCATTTCCAGATGCAAGGCGGAGCAGAACTCAGTGCAATAGAACGGATAGACACCAGCGCGATCAGCAATGAACTCGACTTTCTGATACTCGCCAGGTTCAAGCGAAACCATGATGTTGAAACCGGGCACCATGAAACCATGCGTCGCGTCAAGCGCACGTTCCAGGCTGTTGATGTGCCAGATGACACGATCACCCTCTTTCACTTCCACATGCTCAGGGAAGAAGTGACTACGAATCGCAGTCATGCGCACTTCAACGGTATTGTCGTTGATGCGTCGCACACCTCTGTTCTGCACAGTCGGCGCATCCGGATGAACGGCCTGTGTGTGCGGATCCCAGCCAACGGCTGGATAAACCTCCCACGGTTTCAGTTTGTCCGCCCGAATGATCTGTGCATAATGCGGCTCACCAATTCCCATTGGCATGTCATAGAGCAGTTTGACAGAGTCACCCGTGCCACTGATATCAAGGAGTTGAAGGTTCTGTGGCAGAAGAGGGCCGACTGACGCGAAACGATCAATGGACCACTTGTTGAGAGCAACGAGATACTTGCCCTCGGGTTTGGCGGTATCACCATGCGGGACGGCCAGATGGCCGATGTTGTAGTGAACACTGGTCTTGCCGATGAGTTGCCATGGCCGATCGGGATTGAGTTTGGCGTATTCACCGCCAAGCGTCCATCGCGCCACGGCGCTGTCGAGGAAAAGCGACGTGTATGCGTAGCCTTGTGCATCGAACTGTGTATGCAGCGGCCCAAGGCCAAGCTCGACGCGTGCTTCCACGACGGCGTCGTAGTTCAGAATCGGGATGCCATAGGGGTCCGAGCCATCAAAGTTGCGATCATTGATCGCACGGAGCATCTTGTCGAAACTGAAAACCGTTACATGCGGATCAAGTTTGCCGGAGACGACGATGAAGTCGCCCTTTGGTGCAATATCAACGCCGTGCGGGCTTTTCGGCTCGGGTGCAAAATAGAGAAGCCCTTCGTTCCGCGACGTTTCAAGACTGATGACGGGAAAACCGTTAATGCGCTCATACTTTCCAGCCTTGAAGACTTCAGCAGCCTTCTTCCACGGAATGATGTGGAGATAGTCCATGGAGTTTTGTGAGACGCCGGACTCAAACGGCGGCCTGCCTTGCTCAATGCCTCCGGTATGTCGTTCCGTATTGATCGAATTGAGGAACATCCAGCCATCGCTGGGGCCCCAGCCGACCTGCGCGAGATCCTGCCAGTAGGGGGGAAGTTCCATGGCGAATGACTGGCTTACGTCAATGCGCCCGCGCTGGCGGTCAAACTTCCAGAATGTCACGTGCCCGCGAAAAGACTCGTTGTATTCGTCAATGGATGCATACTCCCACCCTAGCGGATGACCATATTGGCCGCCTTGCATGATGTATTCGGTGTTGGGGGTAACAAATGCGCCGCCATGATCGCTGATTGCAATCGGATTCTTGACGATCTGCTTGGTCTCAAAGTCGCGAAGGTCGATGACGGCCATTCTTGCGTGCGCTTTGTCTGCAATGAAGAGCCACTCACCGTCATACTCGGCGTTGGTACGACTCAGGCCGGGGTGATGCGTATCGCCCCATGTCATCTTCTTCCCGTCAACGCCGCCCTCGGCGAGAATGTCATTGCCCACCCCGAACCCCCAGCCTTGCCATGCTTCCGGGGTGTACACGGCGATCGTCCGAAGAATCCGCATCGAAGGGAGGCCGATGACGATGACCTGACCGGCGTGGCCGGATGAGGCGAACATGAGCATGTCGTCATGCCGACCGCTGGGCATGAACGTCTTGAGGGCGGCATTGATATCGTCCGGAGAGAGGTTTCTCGCCTCGGCGATTCGCCGAGCGTCTGAAGAAAGCCCTGCGGATTGTGTGCCTCCGTTCGCTGTTGCAGTTGGGCGAATCGCCACGCTGTCCGGTGGTGCGCTGTTCTGACCACACCCGGCGAGAAGCAGGGCAGAGGCGACGCTGATCGAGAAGAATCTGTTCATGGTCTTGATTCCTGTGCATGGTGCCATAAAAACACTAACTAGACCTTTATCTCCACTTTATGCCATCAGGACGTGCTGTCAAGGGCTGCTGGCCGAGAATCTGCGAATATTTTCACAAGGCATGGATGCTCGATAGGCGGATGCAATCCATCTCAAGTGATTTCAACGTGTTGTCCCCGGGTACTGAAAAAACTGCAGGCCGCTTTTGACGCCGCCCCCAATGGGTGATAAAGTAAATATGGATACAGATATCCACAAAGGATCAGTATGCTGTCTCAGACTACGGAATACGCATTGCGAGCGGTCGTCTTCTTGGGGGAGAGCTACGGAGAGCCTCGCACCACGCGTGAGGTTGCCGAAGCCACGCACGTACCGGGAGGGTATCTTTCAAAAGTGCTTCAGGCGTTGTCGCGTGCCGGCCTTGTGCGGTCCCAGCGAGGCTTGCACGGTGGGTTCACCCTGAGAAGAGCGCCGCAGCACATCAGTGTGTATGACGTGATACAGACTGTCGATCCAATTCGTCGCATCGTCTCATGCCCACTTGAACTTCCTGAGCACAGCGGGCGACTGTGTGCTCTGCATCGGCGCCTTGACGATGCGCTGGCGACAATTGAGGCGACGTTTCGGGCGACCAGTATCGCGCAGGTAATTGCTGAACGATCGACCGATCAGCTCCATACGTTGTGTGCAAATGACAGAGGCTCTGCGAGCTGTGGTCATTCGTGCGTCCGCAAATCGAATCATCAACCTGCTCTTGACGAAAGGATGCGGCCGTGAATGTTGCTTTCAAGGCGGATATGAGTTTGGGAATCCATCCAGCGAGCGTCCCCGAGACGGTCTATCGACGCTTTTTTACTGCGGCAATCGTTGTCATCCTGACGGTGGGCGCTGTCTGGGGCGCGGTATTGCTATGGCAGGTGGCGCGAGCCAACTCGTTTACGGGCGTCTCCATTCATGCAGTGAATGCGCACGGTCATGCGCAGATCTTTGGGTGGGTTAGCCTGTTCATTATGGGATTCGCCTATCAGGCATTTCCCCGCATGTGGGGTGT
This sequence comes from Phycisphaerales bacterium, assembly GCA_035443885.1. GTDB lineage: Bacteria > Planctomycetota > Phycisphaerae > Phycisphaerales > SM1A02 > DAOMNO01. The sequence continues at coordinate 90,184 of DAOMNO010000001.1, read as the reverse complement.
ACGGCTGTTTGCGCCGCACATGGCTGTTGCGACGTTCGTGTTGATGATCTTCAGCCTGGTACTTGGGACACTCGGAACAGTGCAAGGCGAGACGTGGTCACTTGCAATGGCCAGCGTCGTGATCGGCGGGGTGATGCAGAGTGTCGCATCAATCATCTTCGCCGGGCAACTATGGATCACGTACCGTCGCAGCGCGGAACCGCTTTCACCTGCTGTAGGTTTCATGTTTTCTGCTTTGATCTCTTTGATTGCAATGAGCGTCATGAGTGCGTGGCATGCGGCGGCGCTCATCGAAGCACCTTCGCGCGAGGCGCTGCTCTTGCAGATATCGACGTATCAGGCTGCGTTGCGCGACTTGCAGATACATGGGGTCGCATTGTTCATGATTCTTGGCGTATCCATGCGGTTCTTTCCGGGCATGTTTGGAATTCCGCAAACGCCCGTGCGACGCGGCTGGATTGCGTTCGTCTTGCTCGTCTTTGCGTTGTGTTCCGAGGTTGCACTGGGGATCACATCGCGTCTGTATGACAGTACCCTTCTTGCCGGCCTGCTTCTTGTTTCCTGGATCGCACTAACCGTCGGCGTGGCGTTGATTGTCGTGCCCTGGAAACTGTGGAAACCGTTGCGAATCGTGAGTCGAAGCAACAAATTTGTGCGAACGGCCTACCTGTGGCTGGCCATTTCTCTGGTCATGTTGCTGCTGCTGCCTGTGTATATGGCGATGCGCGAGATGGTCTTCAGTCACGCGTACTATGGCGCACTCCGACACGCGATAACCGTCGGCTTTGTATCCATGATGATCATGGGCGTTGCGGCCAAAGTCGTTCCCACATTGAACGGAATCGACGCATACCGCCTGAGTGCGTTGTGGGGGCCGTTCATCCTCGTCAATACTGGCTGTGCGCTGCGAGTGGTGTTGCAGGTGCTGACGGATTGGCATGCTATCGGATTCACCCTCATTGGCGTGAGCGGTACGCTTGAGGTTATTGGTCTCGCGTGGTGGGGCGTTGGTTTGATTGCAATCATGCTCGGTTGGAAACCATCGGCATCCGGCTCAGAATCAACCGAAGCACAACCGGCGCCCCTCGGTTCGAATGCTCGGCTCAACGTGACCATGACGATTGGCGAGATCGCTCGATCATATCCGCAGTCTCTGCCCGCATTATCACAACTGGGACTTGACACGTGCTGTAGTGCCGCACGAACGATTGAGATGATTGCAAGTGAACGAGACATCGATCCAGCAAGGTTGCTGCGGGCCATTGTTGAAGGCAGGCCCGCGCTGATGAACGCTGAAAACGCACAGACAACTTGCGGATGTCATTGCGGACACCGAGTGCCATGACTAGCTACAGCGGAGCACGGCATGTGGTTGCCTTGCTCCGCGGTCTCAACAGTGACGAGAAGGTGGACGTGCAGGTTCTGTTTCTTTTACTGACGTACTGGTACTGAGCAGAGAACAAGGTGGTTTTCCCATAGCACAATTGAAGCGAGCTTCGACAATGGCTTATTGAGTTCGTGCCGCTCGCTTCGAGGGGATCTCTTTCGTTGGTTGCTGACAGGAAGGCATTTGCCATGTGACGACGTTCTTGGGCTGAACCGTACAAGATCAAGATGGTCGAGCCGCTGCATATGACGACGCGTGAGCATCGTGACCGTGCAATTGAGGAGGCTGGGTTTAACACATTTCTGTTGCGCTCTCAAGATGTCTACATTGATCTATTGACGGATTCGGGCACGACAGCCATGAGCGATCGACAATGGGCGGGGATGATGCTGGGCGACGAGGCTTATGCAGGCTCAGCGAACTTTTATCATCTCGAAGACGCAGCACGAAAGCACTATGGGTTCAAGCATGTCATCCCGACGCATCAGGGGCGCGGCGCGGAGCACATTCTCAGCCGACTGTGCATCAAGCCGGGGGACTATGTTCCGGGCAATATGTATTTCACCACGACCAAAGCGCATCAGGAACTCGCAGGCGGCCGCTTCGTTGATGTGATCATCGATGAAGCGCATGATGCGGACAGCACATACCCATTCAAGGGCAACGTTGATCTCGGCAAGATGAACGTGCTGATCCAGCAGGTTGGCGCATCGCGCATCTCGTATCTTTCGCTTGAGACGAACGTCAATATGGCCGGCGGCCAGCCGTGCAGCATGAAGAACATTCGCGAGGTATGCGAGCTGTGCCATCGTCATGGCATCAAGGTCTTTCTCGATGCAACCCGCGCGGTGGAAAATGCATGGTTCATCAAGCAACGAGAAGCCGGGTATCAGAATCATACGATCGCAGCGATTCTTCGCGAGTTGTGCTCATACGCAGACGGTGCAACGATCTCCGCCAAGAAGGATTGCCTGGTCAACATCGGCGGCCTGCTGCTGCTCAACGATGATGATCTTGCGGAGCAGGCACGCAACATGGTCGTGCTGTACGAAGGACTTCATACCTACGGTGGGCTGGCCGGTCGTGATATGGAAGCCATGGCGATCGGAATAGCTGAGTCAGTTCAGGAAGCGCACATTCATGCGCGCGTCGGCCAAGTGGAGTATCTGGCAGATCGGTTGCTTCGCGAGGGCATTCCCATTGTGCGGCCAACCGGCGGGCATGGGGTGTTCATCAACGCCCAGCGATTTCTGCCTCACATTCCAAGAGAAGAGTTTCCTGCTCAGGCGTTGGCTGCTGCGTTGTATGTCGATTCAGGCGTCCGCGCGATGGAACGAGGCGCTGTATCCTGCGGGAGAGACCCCGATACTGGCGAGAACGTTTTTCCGAGCTTGGAACTCATCAGGCTGACGATTCCTCGCCGTGTTTATACGCAGGCGCACATGGATGTTACTGCGGAGTCGATCATCGACCTATATGAGCATCGCGAAGCAATCGGTGGCCTGCGGTTCACCTACGAACCGAAGCTGCTGCGATTCTTCCAGGCCAGATTTGAGCCGGTGAACAAAGATTCCAGATCGCATCGTCAGTCGCTGGAGCGAACTCAGTTGGCGCATCAGCCGTAGGCGCATGGTGCGAGCGTTTGGTGATCGTTGCAGTCCGTGTGCTATCTCATCCCCAGGTTGTGAGTTCCGCTCAAACCTGTGCGCTCAAACCCGAATCGTGATCCGATCGGAATGAGAGTCTTGCGGTGAGAGTCCGGCCTCTGTATCGAGGCCAGTGCGATGAAGAAGTCGAGGTTTACGGACCAGCAGATTGCGTTCGCATTGCGGCAAGCGCAATGGTAGTACTGTAAAGATGAAGGTAACGGTGGCAGCACCTCTGCGATGAAGCAAAAGCGGCCGACCCAGGGGGCCGACCGCTTTCGACATGGGCCATACATATGAATCAGAAGAGCAGTTGGAGCTGTGTGCGAACCACAACCTGCCCCTTCTTGCTGGGGGCGTCAGTGCGCCAGCCGACAAGATCGCCACCTGAACCGATGAAGCCATCGCCCCATGTGCTGGCGACGCGCTTCAGGCCGAAGCCGACATCAGTGGACCACTTGATTCGATGCCGCGCGAAGAACCGATTGGCGCCGACGGTAATCACGCTGAGGTTAGGGCTGGTCATGTCATCGTCGCCCCATTCATAGCGTGCGAAAACTTCCCAGTCATCAGTGATGAACAGACCACCCTGCACAACCGCACCGAACTGATCAAGGCTCATGCCGGGTGCGTCGAGATGTCGCCCGACGACATAGGCAAAGATGTTGAATCCGCCAAACTGAAGCGAGAGGTCAACGGTCCACTGCAGCACTTCCAGCTCGTTGTGGATGGTTCCATACTCACCCTTCTGATAATGGACCGCGCCGCCGAGCAGTGCGCCGAATTCATCGCCGCGCCAACTGGCGAAATCGGCGAACTGGTTCCAGTTGCCAGCAAGCAGGCCCTGAAGGCGGGCTGTCAGCGAGAATTCCGTATCGCGCATCAAGGCGGGGGCGTTGAAGCCGCCGGTTGCGGGATGCCCGTCCGTAAAGCCGCCGGTGAAGTGGAAGCGCTCCCCACGGTAATCCAGTGCGACACCCTGGGTTCGTCCCGCGGTGAACTCCTGATGAACAAGTGAGCGGCTTACGGCCTGCTGATGCGGTTCGACCACAAGGAACTCACGCAACATCGGCACTCGAAACTGCCCGGCGAGGAACGTCCAGCCATTGCCGAAGACATAGCCGATGTACGCATCCTCAAGATTGAACGTGCCATTGGTGCGTGAGAAGTTGCCCTGCACACGATAAACCCAGTTCGGGTTGACGACGTGGCCGGTGAAGATGAGCTGTGTACGAGTGTTCTCGAAGCCGCCGCGGTTGTTGTCCACCGGGCTTCCGTTCTGGTGGTTGAATACGTAACGGAACTGAATGTTGCCGCCGACTCTCAGCCGGAAGTTGCCATCTGCGCTGCCGATGAAGAAGCCCTCGTCCCACCCTGCGTTCATGCCCGTGCCGAGCAGGCTCGCGCGGGTGTCGGCATCAGCGAGCACATCATGAACCAGTGTGCGAATCTCCTGCGCACGAGCCTCAGTCAACCAGTCCGTTCCGATCTGCTGCCGCAGCCGCAGCACTTCCATCTCCAGCGCGGCGATGCGGTCAACGGTGTCATCCGGCGAGCTGCTTGCGGCACTGGTCGCTGCCAGCATCCCGGTCAGCACGCACGCAACAAGCGTCTCTTTGCGTGCACAAGCAAAAGTTTCAAGCATGGCGATCTCCTTTCGGAAAGAGTGGTCATGTGTTGTAGCGGTGCCTCGCTCCTGTCCAATGAACATGAAGATCGTCGTCAAACCGGTGTGGATCGCTATGGGAAATCTGCCTTGTTCTGGCGGATCCTTCGGCTTGCAGTTTCGGGGCGGTTTTCCCCTAGGCAGGTTGAACGCGCCGAGGACAATTCCCCATCTCGTCGAAGGGCCTGCCAAGCATGGTGCGGCGGCCACAGTGCATGTCAGGAGAGACCGTATGAGCGACAAGGCGACATCCGTACGCCCCGGAGAGTTTCAGCCTCAATCGTTGACAGCAGCACCGCAACTGGACCGTTTCAGTTATGACGATGCGATCGTTCGAAAATTCGTTTTCGCGACGATCCTGTGGGGCATCGTTGGCATGTTGGTCGGCGTTGTCATCGCGCTGCAACTTGTGCTGCCCGCGTTGCCGATTGATCCGAAGTGGCTGGCGTGGATGGACCAGCCATATCTCACGTTCGGCCGCCTGAGACCGCTGCACACGAATGCGGTCATTTTCGCTTTTGCAGGCAATGCGATCTTCGCGGCCGTCTATTACTCGACGCAGCGGCTGTGCAAAGCTCGCATGTGGTCGGACAAGCTGAGCGCGGTTCACTTCTGGGGATGGCAGGCGATCATCGTGTCAGCGGCGATCACGCTGCCGCTGGGCATCACGCAGAGCAAGGAATACGCTGAACTCGAATGGCCAATCGACATCGCGATCGCGGTGGTATGGCTTACGTTCGCGTGGAACTTCTTCGCAACGCTCAAGGTGAGGCGCGAGCGACATCTGTATGTTGCATTATGGTTTTACATCGCGACGATCGTCGCCATTACTGTCTTGCACGTCTTCAACAACCTTGTCGTCCCCGCTTCGCTGTGGAAGAGCTACTCGGTCTATGCAGGCGTGCAGGATGCTTTCATGCAATGGTGGTACGGCCACAATGCCGTGGCCTTCTTCCTCACGACGCCATTCCTGGGGCTGATGTACTACTTCCTGCCCAAGGCAGCGAACAGGCCGGTGTTCTCCTATCGGCTTTCGATCATTCACTTCTGGTCGATCGTATTCATTTACATCTGGGCTGGTCCGCACCATCTGCACTACACGTCATTGCCTGCATGGGCATCCACGCTCGGCATGTTGTTCTCGCTCATGCTGTGGATGCCTAGCTGGGGCGGCATGATCAACGGTCTGCTTACGCTGCGCGGCGCATGGCATAAAGTGGCAGCCGATCCGATTCTCAAGTTCTATGTCGTCGGCATCACGTTCTATGGCATGGCGACGTTCGAAGGACCGATGCTGTCGATCAAGTCCGTCAATGCACTCTCTCACTACACAGATTGGACGATTGCGCATGTCCATTCGGGTGCGCTGGGGTGGGTCGGCTTCATGGTCTTTGGCATGATCTACTGGCTTCTGCCGAGGTTGTTCCAAGCGCCGATGTGGTCCCCTCGGCTGATGTCCACACATTTCTGGATCGCCACCATCGGCATCCTGCTCTACATCATTCCGATCTACTGGGCAGGTATCACGCAGGGTCTAATGTGGCTGGGCTTCGACTCAAAGGGCATGCTGGCGTATCCCGATTTTGTAGAAACGGTAACGAAGCTCATGCCGTTCTATTGGGTGCGCGTGCTGGGTGGATCGCTGTACCTTGCGGGGGCGTGCCTATGTGCTGCGAATCTGTACATGACATGGCGAGCAAGGCCGGCCACGTATGACGAGCCGATCATCGAGGCTCCGCCGCTGGTGCCGGATTTTGTTGATCCGCCGATGTCACCATCTCGTTTGCAGTCGGCTCAGGTGACGGACTTTGCGAAGAAGCTTGATGTCTTCAACCAGATGCAATGGCACCGTAACTGGGAGAGGTTGCCGCTGAAGTTCACGATCTGGACGATCATTGCAGTGGTCTCCGCGTCGCTCTTTGAGATCGTGCCGACCTTTGCGATCAAGTCGAATGTTGTAACGATTCCTACTGTGAGACCATACACGCCGCTGGAGCTGATCGGCCGCGACATCTACGTGGCGGAAGGTTGTTACAACTGCCATTCTCAGATGATTCGGCCGCTGTACGCCGAAACTGAGCGATACGGCGAGTACTCGTTGGGCGGTGAATTTGTGTACGACCGACCATTCCAGTGGGGTTCGCGTCGAATCGGGCCAGACCTGCATCGCGTGGGCGGCAAGCTCTCGCACACCTGGCACATTCGGCACCTCATTGAGCCGAAGTCCGTCGTGCCGGGTTCGATCATGCCGAACTACCCGCACTTGATGACAGAGCAACTGGACTTTGACGCCATTCCTTCGCGTATGCGTGCCATGGTAACGCTTGGCGTGCCATATTCGGAAGAAGAGATTCGTGCAGGAGCCGATCTTGCGCGGGTGCAAGCGAACCGCATTCTTCAGGAAATCATCGAGCAGGACGGTGCCGATGCTGCACCACAGGGACTTGATCGCAGCAAGATGGTTGCACTCGTAGCGTATCTGCAGCGGCTCGGTATCGATCGCTACGCGACGGCAGAGGAGGTGCAGGAGTGACGATATTCGCAATGCAAGCGTGGCTTAGCAGCCTGACGTGGATCGAGGTCGCGCTGTTGATCTTCGTCGGTGTGTTTCTGGTGATGTTGGTGCGAGTGCTCCTTGCAAAGCGAGGCACGTTCAATCGTGCAGCGCGAATCCCGTTGGAAGATGATCGCGTGGCGACACCGCGTAAGGCTATCGGCGAAAGGAGAAGCTGAATGACGCAGAATCAACCGGGTGTAGGCTCAGAATACGACCGCCTCTTCGATCACAGCTATGACGGCATTCAGGAGTATGACAACCCCTTGCCCGGCTGGTGGACATGGCTGTTTGTGCTAAGCATCATCTTTTCAGTCCTGTATTTCATGTACTACCACATCGGCGTTGGTCCGACAGTCGAGGAGCGATACGAAGCGCAGATGGCCCGGCAGGTATCAAACCAGCTTGCACAACTTGGCGACTTGCGGGCTGATGATGCGACCATCATGACGTTCGTTCATCGGCAGGACTGGATGAACGCGATGGGTGGTATTTTTCGCGGACAATGTGCGCAGTGCCACGCAGCGGATGGTGGCGGAAACGTCGGGCCAAATCTGACGGACGACATGTGGAAGAACGTGCGTGTGCCGCGCGATATCTACCGTGTTATCAGCCAAGGCATTCCCGGCACGTCGATGCCTGCGTTCGGCGATCGCTTTCGCGAGCCGCAGTTGATTCTGCTGGCCTCGTATGTCGCATCGCTTCGTGGCACTACTCCGGCTCAGCCAAAAGCACCTGAAGGGATGAGAATTGCGCCGTGGCCAACGCTTGAGGAATTGGGCGTGGTTGTCGAAGGGGAGAACTGATCGCGCATGACACCTGTGGCGCATAAGACAGCGGGGGCGCCGGAGCAGGTGCTTTCGACGCTCAACAAAGACGGCAGCCGTCGTTGGTTGTATCCGCGCCTTTCAGTGGGCCGCTTTCTCTCGCGCCGCCGGGCCGTGGCGTACTTCCTGCTCGTGCTATACAACGTGTTGCCGTGGATACCGATTGGTGGGAAGCCCGCCATTCTGCTTGATCTGCCAGCGCGGCAGTTTACATTCTTCGGCGCAACGTTCCTGCCAACTGACACGCTGCTGCTCATGCTTTTTCTGGCAGGGGTGTTCGTACTGATCTTCCTGCTGACAGCGTTGTTCGGCAGGGTCTGGTGCGGCTGGGCGTGCCCGCAAACGGTGTACATGGAGTTTGTGTACCGCCCGATTGAACGGCTCTTCGATGGCGCGCCAAATGCCAGAGGGAAGAGACCGATCAACGTCAAGCCGTGGCGGACCGTTCTCAAGTACGTGGTGTTTGTGTTAGTCTCGCTGCATCTCGCGCACACGTTTCTGGCGTACTTTGTCGGGGCGAGCAATCTGTTCGATTGGACGATGCAGTCTCCGTTTGAGCATCCGCGAGCGTTTCTTCTCGTGATGAGTGTAACGGGCTTGATGGTGTTTGACTTCTGTTTCTTTCGCGAGCAGACGTGCATCGTGGCGTGTCCCTACGGTCGCTTTCAGTCAGTTCTTCTCGATCGTCAATCGGTCATCATCGGTTACGACGAGAAGCGAGGCGAACCTCGTGGCAAAGCTGTGCGAAGCAGTAAGGCACAACACGGCAACATTGCCTTGGTTCAGGTTCCGCCTATGCGAGGCGACTGCATCGACTGCGAGATGTGCGTAACGACGTGCCCCACGGGAATCGATATTCGCAAGGGCTTGCAGATGGAGTGCATCGGCTGTGCGCAGTGCATTGATGCATGTGATGCAGTGATGGACAGCATCGGCAGGCCGCGCGGGTTGATTCGCTACAACTCGCAGGAAGCGATGGAGACGGGTCGTAGTCGAGTGCTTCGTGCACGAGTGGTCTTTTATCCGCTCCTGCTGCTGATTATCACGACAGCATTTGTGGTCGTACTCATCACGCAGCCTGCCGCCAATATCACACTCCTGCGAATGGGTGGTTCGCCCTACACCATGCTCGATTCAGGCGAAGTGCGCAATGACCTTCGCGTGAAGATCGTCAATCGCACGCAGTTCACGCGGTCGTACGGCGTAGAAGTAGAAGGTATCGATGATGCGCGTGTAACCTCGCCCGACCTGCCATTGACGCTGCCGCCCGGCGCTACGGCGACCATCGGCGTGAGTATCGTTGTGCCACGAAGCGTTTTTGTTTCCGGTTTTGGGCGATCATCGATCAACGTTGTCGTCAGCGATGACGGCGGTTTTATCAGAACATTGACATGGCGACTGCAAGGCCCCTTTAACGGAGCACGCAGCGTTGAACCCATGGAGCAACAATGAAAACGCTCAAACGCATCGTCTGGCCGGGCGTTCTCTTCGTGCTGATCGGCGCAAGCGTCACGATGCACGTCGTGATGTTGATCATCATCAACACGAATCCGGTCATGATTCAAGACCTCAGGCAGATAGAGCAGCCTACCCCTGTGAGTATGGAGCAATCTTCACCGTGATTGCGGTCATCAGCGCCATTTTCGTCGCCAGCGTGATCGGTTCGCCGCACTGTGCGGGGATGTGTGGCGGCATCGTTGCACTGTGCATCGGCATGGATCAATCATCTCGTCGTCGCATCTGGGTCGTACCAGTGGTCTATAACGCGGGCAGATTGGTGACGTATGCAACTCTCGGTGCAGTCGCAGGGGCTTTGGGTGCGGCAGTGGACTTTGGCGGTGCAGCAGCGGGCTTTCAACGTACGGCGCTTGTGCTGGCGGGTGTCGGCATGATCGCCATCGGTGTCGTCAGCCTGTTGCGTGCGAGCGGCGTTGCGATCGGCTGCGCCAAGCAACCACTGTGGATGCAGCGATTGATGGGTAGAGCGTTTCGCACAGCATATGACCGTCCGCCCATCGCGCGGGCAGCCATGATCGGTCTGCTCACAGGCTTCCTTCCGTGTGGCTGGTTGTACGCATTTCTGATTGTCGCAGCGGGAACAGGCAGTGCGGCATTTGGCGCGCTGGCGATGAGTGTCTTCTGGGCAGGGACGTTACCGGTGATGCTTTCGCTTGGCTTCGGGCTGCGCGTGATGGCCGGTCGATTCCGTCGCCATGTGCCGACTCTGACTGCGATCGTGCTGGTCCTCATCGGCATGTGGACTGTTCTTGGCCGTTTTCATCTTCCTGCGTTGACAAGCCCAGCACACGCGGCGCAAGCCTCGACCGCTGAACTGCTTGAACAGATCAACTCACTCAACACATCGGAAATGCCGTGCTGCAATGTCAACGCTGATTCTCACAAATAATGCGGTTGAGCGTCGCCATGTTGTGGCTTGCTCTCGGTGTGCGCACTGCGAGTCGGATGTGCCGAGTGGGCTGGTTCGCGCAGGTGATGCGCAGCAGTTCTGCTGCGAGGGTTGCCGCACGGTGTACGCGATGATTCACAGTTGTGGCTTCGGTGAGTACTATGCAATGCGCGAGTCTGCGGATGCCGGTTCCACATCGGCGAAGCCTGTGATCATTCCGCAGAAGGCATACGCAGAGTTTGATGATCCGGCATTCGCTGCGCTGTATTGTCGTGGCGCAGCGGGGGGGTTTCAGAGCGTTGAGCTGTATCTGGAAAACGTACACTGCGGCGCGTGCGTCTGGCTTGTGGAGCGGCTGCCGTACATCATGGCCGCCGTCAAGGAAGCGAGGCTTGACTTCGGGCGGCAGGTTGTGCGTCTGGTGTTCGACCCGCTGCAGGTGAAGCTTTCCGACATTGCGCGGCAGTTTGCCAGGCTCGGCTATCCGCCTCATCCTGCACGTGGAAGAAACGAGCGAGAACTGCGTAAACGTGAAGATCGAACGCATGTGATTCGCATCGCGATCGCAGGTGCGATTGCAGGCAACGTCATGATCATCTCATTTGCACTGTACGGCGGGATGTTTCATGGCATGGAACCGATCTACGAAAGGCTCTTCCACTGGGTGAGCCTGTTGTTGATGGCGGTTTCGGTGCTGGGACCAGGGCGCGTGTTCTTTCGCGGTGCGATGGCAGCGCTGCGAGCGGGCGTGATGCATATGGACGTGCCGGTGTCAATCGGCCTTGCAGCCGGTTCGTTGTGGAGCGCGGTCAACGCGATTCGAGGATCGTCCGAAATCTACTTCGATTCGCTCTCGATTCTTGTGTTCCTGCTGCTGCTTGGCAGGTGGATACAGCTTCGGCAGCAACGAAAGAGCCGTGATGCGGTGGAGTTGCTGTTCTCAATGACTCCAGGCAGCGCACGGCTGGTTGAAGGCGATGACGTTCGCGAAGTGCCGATCGAAGCGATTCAGCCGATGCAGATCGTTGAAGTGCGCGCGGGAGAGACAATCCCTGTTGATGGTGTTGTTGAACATGGTCTATCCATGATTAACGCATCGTTTCTGACGGGTGAATCGAAGCCGGTTCGGGTCAAAGCGGGCGACCGAGTTCACGCTGGCGCAGTCAATCTGTCTTCAAAGTTGTGTATCAAGGCGGAGTCGATCGGAGAACAGACGCGGGTTGGCAAGCTCATGCGCTTGGTGGAAGAAAGCGCAAGTCGCCGCGCACCAGTGGTGCGCCTTGCCGATCGCATAGCGGGCATCTTTGTTGTGGCAGTGCTCATGCTTGCGGCATTGACATTCGGACTATGGGTGTGGCTTGACCCCAATCAGGCCATGCCCAATGCCATGGCGCTGCTCATCATCACATGCCCGTGCGCGCTGGGATTGGCAACACCGCTTGCAATTATCGCTGGCATTGGCCGCGCGGCACGCGGAGGGATGCTCATTCGCGGTGGCGAGGTAGTCGAGCAGATCAATCGGCCCGGCTTGCTGCTGCTTGATAAAACCGGAACACTGACGATTGGCTCCATGCGCGTCACGGAATGGCACGGGCCGGATCATCTCAAGCAGATCGTAGGGGCGATTGAGTCCCACTCATCACATCCCCTTGCAGCAGCGATGAGCGGCGCATTTGGTGATTCGCAATCAGCCAACGTAACGAACGTGAAGGAAACAACGGGGTTCGGCATTGAGGGTGTTGTCGATGGCGAACGCGTACTGATCGGCTCCAGAAGATTCATGATGGCGCAAGGCATTGTGATTCCATTTCGATTTGCTGCATTGCAAGATGAAATGGGCGCAAGAGCTGCAACCCCCGTACTTGTCGCGTTGGGTTCAGAAGTGCAAGCCGTTGTGGGCATTGGCGATCCGATCAAATCTGACGCACATGCAGCCATTCGCCGATTGCGCTGCGCCGGATGGAATGTCGGCATTCTTTCAGGCGATCATCCGGCTGTCGTTGCAGCCGTGGCTCGCGAACTTGGCATGGATTCATCAATGTGCCATGGCGCAGTCAGCCCCGAAGAAAAGCTGGCGTTCGTCAAGCAGTCACTGATGCACGGTCCAGTGATGATGGTTGGAGATGGTGTGAACGACGCAGCCGCACTTGCTGCCGCGAGCGTTGGAGTGGCCGTCAAGGGCGGCGCGGAGGCGAGCTTCGCCGCTGCAGATGTGTACCTTGATCGCCCTGGCTTGACACCATTGGCCGAACTGGTGGAAGGCTCTCGCCGAACATTTGGCGTGATTCGCCGCAATATTGCTGTGTCGCTGCTCTATAACGTGCTCGGGGTTTCATTGGCGGTAGCTGGCCTGCTCAATCCGCTCATCGCAGCGATCATCATGCCTATCAGCTCGCTGACTGTCATTGTGCTGTCGTATCGATCGCGCACCTTCGAGGAGTCTGGCTCATGTCCATGATCTTCATCATTCTGCCGCTTGCCATCGTGATCGCAGCATGCGCCATGGCGGGTTTCATCTGGGCCGTGCGTCGCGGCCAGTTCGATGATCTTGATTCGCCGCCTTGGCGAGCCTTGCACGATGAGCCTGATGTCTCAAATCAAAGTACGTCTCGTCGCTCACCAAACTGAGACTGCTTCACAAGGTGCCCAAGTCGTTGATTGGCGAGTTTAGAAGCATCCAGCCTTGATTTCTGAAGCGATCAACTCCTTGAGGCGCTTCACGTTGGCCATTTCCTGTCGCTTCACTTCGCGCCAGAAGTCCTGAATGACAGGCCTTTTCTCTGCGTTGGCGATGTATTGATCGAAATGCCAGAGTGCATCAAGTCGCTTTGAGAGTTCATGAACAAGATCGTGGTCGTGATCCTCTGAGCCGCGCGTCTCGCCGAGATGTCGATATTCATTTGCCGTATTGAGGCCCATGAGAAGAATCTCCTGTCGCGTTGCATGGCGGTTTCGGCTGCCCAGACATCACACAGGTTGAGTCAGCGCGATCTCGCACGGATACGCAAAGCGCCATCATGGTGGCAGCACCAGCGCTGGCACGCTACAGGGAAATGACCCCGTAACATCGCCGCAACGGAGGTATCTGCCAGACTACGCCTCGACCAAACCCTCACGGATGGCATATCGGACGAGGTCTCCCCGATCGTGGATATCCAGTTTCTGCATGATCGCTTCACGATGGCCATCGATGGTCTTAGGACTGCGTGAGAGCAGTTTGGCGATCTCAGCTCGAGTGTGCCCCTTGCCGATGAGACGCAGCACCTCAAGTTCGCGCTCGGTCAGCAGGTCGAGCTTCGATTGTGGGAGTTGTGATTCGGGTTTTGAACCGACTGACGCATGACCGGTGCGAGGCTGCGTCTTGCATCGCTGCTGTACGGTCGGTCCCATCGCCACCTTACCTCGCGCTACCGTGCGAATGCCATCAATGATCTGTGCGGCTTCTTCGCTCTTGGAAAAGTAGCCCCAAGCGCCGGCCTTGAACGCTGCGCTGATGTAATGGTCGCGAACAAACGCGCTGAGCAGGATGACGCGCACACTCGGGCATTGCCTTTGCAGATCTGCAATGGCTTCAAACGGGTCCGGCCCCGGCATTTCGATATCAAGCAGAACAATGTCAGGCTTCAGGCGACGTGCCTCAGGCACAAGCTGCTCCGCCGTCGCCAGTCGGCCCACGCACTCCAGATCGTCTTCCAGTTCAAAGCGAGTGCGAAGACCTTCGACGAGGAAGGCATGATCATCAACGCACAAAATTCGAATCAAACCCTTTGTCATTAGAGTCGTCTGCGGATGCCTTTCAAGGTCGCAGTATGGTACCGCAGTCGAGCGGGGCTGTGGTGCGTGCTTTGCAGGCAAGGCGGAAAATGACCCCGTTCGCGATCGGGTCAAACCCATTGCAGGATGTGCCCGTGAACTGTTCGATATCATGCAGGTCCAGGTTGTCCTGCGGGTTGTACCATCTGGCAGAAGGAACGCATGGACGGAGAAGCACTGCTTGCGCGATATCGAGACCTTCAGTCGTATGTCGGCTGGACGGAGTCGGATTGCAACCGAATCGTTGCTGTCGCGCCCACGGTGACTTCCCGCTTCCCGGCATTGATCGACGATTTTTATGAGGAAATTGCGAGGCATCCTGAAGCACGCAGTGTAATCACAGGCGGCACAGCGCAGATTGAGCGGCTGAAAGGCATGTTGCGAGGCTGGCTGGCGGAACTGTTTTCCGGTCGCTACGACTTGGAGTACGTTACGCGGCGGTGGCGCGTGGGGTGGCGGCACGTTGAGATCGGTCTGCCGCAGGTCTATACAAACGCCGCGCTCTCGCGATTACGCTTCGGTCTGAGTCGCGCAATTTGCGAAGCGTGGCAGAGCACGAGTGACGAACTGCAAACGACGCTTACTTCGCTGCACAAATTGCTTGATCTTGATCTGGCGATTATTGAAGAAGCGTATCAGTCGGAACTCATTCGTCGCAAGGAGATTGAAGCGTCGCTTCGGGAGGAACGCGAAGGGCTTGAGCTTCGCGTTCGGGAACGCACCGTTGAACTTGCCCGCGCGAATGAAGTGCTGCGAGAGGAGATCAACGAGAGGCAGCGAGCGCAGAATGAACTGCTGCTGCTGAAAAATCTTGCCCTCAGCATTGGTGAGTCCCGCAGTCTGGAAAATGCGATGAGAATCACAATGCGATACATATGCGAAACAACCGGGTGGGATTGCGGCGAAGTATGGCTTGCCGATGAGGAGGGTCGTCACTTGCGCATGCGATCCCATTTCACGCTGGATGATTCATTGCTTCCGTTTCACCATGCTGGCGCGGGTATCAAGTTCAAGTACGGACACGGCTTGCCGGGCAAAGTATGGGCGACACGAGATTCGTTGTGGATCAATGACCTTGCGACACATGCCGTGTTCACTCGTGCTGCTGCGGCTGCTGCAGTCGGGTTGACGGCGGGCTTCGGCGTGCCGGTGTTCAGCGGCGATACGTTCGTCGCCGTATTGGCATTTTTCGAGCGCGATACGCGGGGAGAAGATCGGCGGTTGCTTCAGCTTGTAAGCGCAGCGGTAGCGCCGCTTGGACCGATCATCGAACGCCGTCGCCTTGAGGATGAGCTTGCCAATCACAAAGATCGGCTTGAGCAGACCGTTGCAGAGCGCACGGCTCAACTTCATCAGGCTGATCGACTGGCGTCGATCGGCACGCTGGCGGCGGGCCTTGGTCATGACATGAACAACGTGCTCTTGCCGACGCGAGCGAGGCTTGATGTGCTTGAAGCCGAGGCCGATACTGAGCACGCGCGAACGCAGATCGCAGCGATTCGCCGGGCGTTGAATTATCTGCAGCAGCTTACGGACGGGCTTCATCTGCTTTCGCTTGATCCCAACAATGCAGAAGCAACTGGCGGCACAACAAACCTTCATGCATGGTGGGGTCAGACCGGCTCGCTGCTGGCGAAAACATTACCCAAGTCAGTGAAATTCCAAAGCGAGTTCGCCTCTGATCTTCCCGAAGTCGCCGTGCCTGCACATCGACTGACCCAAGCTGTGCTGAACCTGCTCGTTAATGCAGGCGAGGCAATTCATGGTGAAGGCACGGTACGGTTAACAGCGGAACTGGACGCGAACGGTGAACGTGTGTGCGTGTCCGTTGGTGATACTGGAGAGGGAATGACGGAAGAAGTGAAGCGCCGCGCGCTGGATCCGTTCTTCACCACCAAAACCAGAGGTTTGGGTACAGGCCTCGGCTTGTCGCTGGTACAAGGTGTGGTACACGCTGCGAACGGGTCTGTCACGATCGACTCAAAACGCGGCGTCGGAACGAAGGTAACGATGCGCCTTCCTGTTGCAGGAGCATTTGAAAGCGGTGCAGATGGAAGCACCGCCAATGCGTTCACTCGTCGAGCGGTGGTTTCAGTGGCGGATGCCCGAGTGGCGAGCTACATCGAATCTGTTCTGGCCTCGCTCGGCTATTTGGTCGAAGTCGCCGATGAAGGAGTCGTGGATTCCGAGCCGTGTACATTGTGGGTGCTCGATCCGACATGTGCTACGGCTGAGCGCGTTCGTTCCGCGCTGAGCAAGACGCCGAACATGAGGCTGATTGTCATCGGGCGATCGACAAGCGCATGGGGGGCGCTCCATGCTCATTTTATTGACGATCCTACGGACATTGAAATGCTTCGACGCGCTGCGACGCATGAGGAGCCATAGCTGGCAAAAACGCAGTTACTTCCGTGTGAACCGGAAGTTGAGCGGCTGTGCGCCGGATTCCGCGCGAAATTCGACATCAATCCCCAGTTCGTTCGGTTTTGGTTGATGGAACACGATCCGCGACAAACGCTCATCGTTGGCAACATTGTTGAATGTGATTCGTCCGCGTTGATCTGCTGCATCCGGTTTGGCCAGTTTCAGCACGACGGGAGCGTCCTTTTCTTCCCATGCCACCATTGCAGCGTTGAAATGGCGCAACCGAAGATACACGTCGTCTCCCTGACGAGTGATGGTCAGCAGTTCATACATGCGAGGTGTGCCGGACGCATGGAGCCAGCGGAACATGCCCATCATCGCGCCGCCTTCCGCTTGGCTCCAGACTTCTTCAACGAACTCGCCGTTCATCTCGCCTTGCCAGGTACCCGTGAGGAAGGTGAAGTCAGCAAGATCGGCGGGCTTCGTCTCCTGCGGCAATGTTGACTGAAACGTCGGTGTTTGTCGTGCAGGCTGGTCCTGTGCAGAACTTGACAGGGTGAGGATCGACGTGATCGCAGAGAATGCGACCGCTGCAACACAGGTGTGAATGAATCTGTAGGCCATTGGCGCACTCCTCTAAAGTGTGAAGTCATGTACACCAGACACGCAGGCGCGTCCATGCTGGCCATTGTCTTCGATTTCACTGGCAGCGACAATCCGCCAGGCAAACTCCATCAATCGCCGTGTGAAGCAAGCAGATGAATAATGCCTGCATGCGTCGGTTCGGCAGGAGTCCACGGAAGTGGCACGTCGTCGATAGCGATCATCCGTCTGGCGTGTCGGGCTGTTGCCGGATCGGGCAGCGAAGCGAGTTCGTGTCTCAGCCAGGCGCGTTCAAGCTGCGCAATATCGCCAAAGGCCGCTTGAAACAGTTCCACGTGCCTCTCCTGCGAGACGTTGCCCGCAGGTTCAAGCAGCATGGAGCTGAGATAGTTCTGGAGCGGCACGCGGCGAAATCGGCTCATCCAGCTCACCAGCGCATAACCTTGGTGGTACATCGCTGTAACCGTCTCATCTGTCGCACCTGCAAGGTTTGTCATCGCAATCAAGTCGCGCAGCGGAATGACAGCATCCTCGCTGAGCAGCTTGAGGAACATTTCACGCCGAGGAGCGAAATCATGGTCCGGCCCAAACGCATGATTTGGGCTGTCGGTTTCAAACGCTGTTGCAAGCCCCTCAGAAATCCACAATGGATACTGGATATGGGGTGACTGCACGCGCGTATGGAACGCAATCTGATGAATCGCTTCATGCACCGTGGTGGCAATGCTGACCGTACGCGCATGGTTATCAACACGGTTCATTTCACGGTGGAGATGTTGCTCATATCGCGCAAGATTCTGGCGAAGCCAATCTGCCTGCGTGCGATTGCCTTCATTCGCGGCTCGACGTGCATCACGAGCCAGCTTCGCTACCTGCTCCTGCATGGAGTCAAGTTTGCTTCTCGCTCGCGTCATCGCCGGATCGGATTCCACGTTGTAGAATACAATGCGATCGAAGCGAGGTGAGTAGTAGCCTGCGATCCACAAGTCAGCGACGCCGTCCTGCTCCGCGGCGAATCGCTGATAGTCTTCTCGCCTGTCGAAGAGAATGCAGACCAGCTTGTGGCGCAGCGGCAGGGGTTGCAGATTCAGCCGCTTTGCAAAGCGATGAAACTGATGCCACGCGCGTTCGAGATGTTCGGCCTGATTCTGGGTCCATGCGGCTCCGGCATCAGAGATCACAATAAATCGGCGCGTTTCGTGTTCGACGAACCTCGCACCGCCATTGGGTAGTGCGGCTCTGGCTTGCTGATACGCCCATGAATCACGAGAAAGCGGTCGAGCAGCGCTGACGGCTTCCAATGCTGCGAAAGCTTCAGCATTGAAGGGATCAAGGCGAAGAATCTCACGGTAGAGCGCGTCAGCCTCATCGAAGTTTGAGTCGGCGGCAGCGCGATCTGCTGCAGCGCGCAGCAGCAGATGCTCGCGGTCCTTGTGCGGGCGGCTTCCCGGTTCGCTGGCGATCGTTTGGCAGCAGGCTGCGCCCATGCCCGACTCAGCCTGTGCGTGAGGCGAGATCGCAGCGAGGCAAACCACAACGATCGCAATGGAAGCCGGATGGATGAAATGGGATACCGACACATCGCACCCATCGGCGTGTGGCGCAGGCGGCTGTCATGGAGTCGAGCATCACGACCATACCAAGGGTCCAACCGTTTCGAATGGATGAAATGGTGAAACCTCGCTATCTGCGCCGGTGATCTGCGATTTATCGGATCATTGAAGTTACCAATGACCCAAGGCGGGTTCAGGTTTCGCCGATGTCGCAGGCATGGCCGCATCCACATCAGGTCCCATGCGTACCGGCTCCGGCGTTCGCTCGGCATTCTCGGGCGGCGTGTTGCGAGCATGGCTTGAAACGCCTGCCGTTGGCGATCGCGAAGCGCATCAGTTCGCGAAGGAGATCAACGAGGCGATTCAATCATGGGGGCGCCGAGTCAAGTCGCTGGTGATTGATGTCAGCGAGGTGCGCTCGATGACGAGCCTGGGGCTGGGTGTGATCGTGAACGCGAGGAATGCCGCTGCGGAACACGGAGCATCAACATATGTTCTGGGTGCGACCCGTGAACTGGCGGACTTGTTTCGCATGATGCGCATTGACCGCCTGTGCACGCTGGTGCTGGATGAGCCGGAACTGAAGAAAGTTCTGGCTGGTCGCCGGTGAACGGTCGCACAACGTGGGTTTGCCGGGCTGAGAATCCGCTCTTGCGGTTAGAGCCGTCGCGTTGCCACAGCGACCGGCGTCGAATAGCATGTCGGGCTGGATTCTTCCCCCGTTTATGAGGTGATCGATGGGCCTTGAAGCCGCCCTTCCTGTTGATGGCATTCTGACAACGCAATTGCAGCGCGTGGTGAACTGGGCCCGCCGTTCCGCGGTATGGCCGATGCCGTTCGCGACGGCGTGCTGCGGCATCGAACTGATGGCGACGGCATCCAGCCGCTACGACCTTGCGCGATTCGGTGCAGAGGTCTTCCGCTTCAGCCCGCGACAGGCCGACCTGTTGATCGTTGCCGGGCGCGTGGCGGTAAAAATGCTGCCGGTACTCCAGCGCATCTACGTGCAGATGACCGAGCCGAAGTGGGTGATCTCGATGGGAGCATGTGCTTCGACTGGTGGAGTGTTCGACACCTATGCCGTTGTGCAGGGCATCGACCAGTTCATTCCGGTCGATGTTTATGTGCCTGGCTGTCCGCCTCGTCCGGAGATGCTCATCGAAGGCATCATGGCGATTCAGCGGATCATCGATCAGGACAACATTCCGCAGGACCCGGTGACCGGCAAGCGCTTGCCGCTGGAGATCGCCGTGCAGCCGAACTATGAACCTCGCGCTCAGCCGCTGGATGTAACGATCGGCGCGACGTGAGATTGATCGGGTGTTCGTTTTCGTGGGTCTAACTTTGAAATGGTTGACGAAAAAAGCCCGGCCCCTTTCAGGGCCGGGCTGTTCGTTGCGATTGATCACGAAGTGTGATTACTTCTTGATCTCAGGCTTCTCCGCTCCAGGGCCATCGGCGTAGCCCGTGATCGTCAACTCTCCCGGCTGAACCTTCGATGGTGCGAAGGATGTCGAGCAGAGCTGTGATGCAGGGAGGCAGAGGTTGCCGGAGCAGCATGAGTTGATCACGCAAATCTCGCCCGGCGGGCAGTTGCCGGTTGGGCACGCGACCCAGCCGCCGCATGATGTGCTGGCATCAACGCAAACACCGGTGCCGTTGTAGCGAGTGGCGCAGACGCAGCCCGGATCGATGCCGCACGGACCAAAGCCGCCGCCACATGTGCCGGGGTTGTTGCAAGCATACGCATCTGGGCACGGACCCCATGCGCCGAGCAGGATCAGCAGGTCCTGCACATCGACCGCGCCGCTGTTGTTGAGATCAGCAGGATGGCCGGGGTTCGGACCCCATGCGCCGAGCAGAATGAGCAGATCCTGCACATCGACTGCGCCGCTGTTGTTGAGGTCTGCAGGGCAGGAGCCTTGCGGTGCCGGTGCGATCTCGTTGCAGAACACCCACCAGCCCGTCGTGTTACCGGGCGGCAACTGCGTGCTGCTGGGGCACTGACAACCACCGTTGCCCGCGTGGCCGTTTGTGAGGCCATCCCATGAGATCAGGATGAGGTTCCAAGTACTGCTGCCGCACACAACCGTGCCCTGGTGTCCTGCAAACAGCAGACCGTTGCCGTCCGGGTTATCAACCAAGAGGACAACGCGGTCGCCGACTGCATACTCGGCATTGCAGACGCAGTGGACCTGCTGCGTGGAGCCGCAGGTTGCAGTCAGGCGGAACTCACCTGTCTGCCCGCCGAACCCATGCACCAGCACGCGATACGTTACGCCTGCGAGTGAGTTGAACTCGACTCGCGAGTGGACAACATTGACCGGGCATGAATTCCAATCGTCATTACCCGTAACGCACACTGGGGTTGAGCACGTTCCCGTATAGACGGAGAGCTTCGTGTCGTAGTTCGTGTCGTTGGAGCATGTCGTGAGCGTGATGGGGCCGCCCGTGCCGACCAGCGTGTACCACACGCCGGGCGTGGTGACGGACGTACCACAGTTGCCCGCCTGTGGATCGAGTGTAGCGTTGCGCGTCGTGCCCAGCACGCTTGAGCCGCAGCTCAGCGGAATGGCGTTGGCGCAGTCATCATTCGCGGGCGGGGTGCTTTGGAAGGTCGCCCTCAAGGTGAACGCGCCGTTGGCAATCGAATTGCTGAAGTGGGTAACACGAATATAGAGCGTTTGTCCCATCGCGATTGGCACGCTGACAGCAGAGTCTCGCAGGATGCCTTGGTCGAGCGAACCGCAGGTCGTTGTGTCGTCGTTGCAAAGGACTTGGTTTCCATTGTTGCCTGGGCAGGCGGTGTGGACTGAGAGCACTGTGTCCATGCCGTTGTCCTGACCGGGGCCATCGTGCGTGCCACAGGTTGTTACCGTAAGCGTCCCATTGCGGGTCGCTGTGAATTTGTACCAGACATCGCGGTTCGAAGCGGATGAGCCGCATGTTGAACTGCCGTTGTTCGTAGCCTTCGTCAGATTGCCGGATGTAACGGTACCGTGGAAGACTTCAATGGCATTTGCACAAGTGTTGTTGGCCGGGGTGCATGTATTAAGTGCTGCATTGGCGCAGATGCTATCCCACTGCGTATTGCAGCAGAACGGGTCTGCAGCGCAGATGGTTGCGCAGCACGACGAGTTGTTGCAGCCTGGCGTGCCGTTGGCTTCGTAGCAGCTACCGGCATTTGCATCGCCGCAGTTGCCGCATGATGTTGCAGCGGCACTGGCGCAGATGCTGTCCCATGTGGTGTTGCAGCAGAATGGGTCTGCAGCGCAGACGGTTGCACAGCAGGATGAGTTATTGCAGCCTGGTGAACCGTTGGACGTATAGCAGTTGCCCGCGCCTGCATTACCGCAGTTGCCGCAAAGCTGCGCGGCTTGGCTGGCGCAAATACTGTCCCATGTATTATTGCAGCAGAAGGGATCAACTGCGCAGACGACGATGCAGCAGTCCGCATTGTTGCAGTAAGGTGAGCCGTTGGCGATGTAGCAGTTGCCGCTTGTCGGATTACCGCAGCTTGGCGGAGAGGTGCTGTTGCAGTTGAGGCAGTTCGCCTGATTTCGCCATGCGACGATGACCGGGATGCTTTGGACTGGGTGGTGCGTGTTGGCCCCCGTGATTGAGGGGTTCATCGTGTAAGGCGGGTTGGAGCAGTTGCAGTGCCCCGCGTTCCAGTTGTGGCCGATTTCATGCGCCACAAGGTCCGTCTGGTTTGTGAAGTTGCCGAGACGCTGGGAAAGTCCGTAGGCCCACGGAATGTCGCACACGACACCGACGTAGGCGATACCAATGACAGTTCCGTCAAGATTCTTGCCTGTGAACAGGTGAACCATGTCGCGCTGAATGCCTGCGTGGTTGTTGTTCCACTGATTGCGCAGCTGTGACAACAGCGTGTCCGGGTCGGTTGATGTGTATGGTGCGGGACCGGTGGTGCGGACGATGATGGCTTTCACCCGGTGGCGAATACCGCATTCACTGAGGTACTGCACGTTCACAGCGTTGAGAATGGCTGCGATCTGCTGCGCAGATGCGGCAACAGAGCCGTAGAAGTTGAACCAGTCCTGGTCAGCGTCAATCGCGATCTCCGCCACGCAAGGCGGCGTGCTGCCGGCGATTCCGCCGTCGTCGCCTGCCGGGGGAAGGCCGCGTCCCTTGATGTGCTCCGGTCCTGAGCCGCAACCGCCAGCCGAGATCACATCCTGCTCGCGATAGACGATGTGATCGCCGACTCGCGCGCCTTGCACGCGACCTGAAATCGGCTCGACGCCCCACGCTGCTCCGCTTGGGAACATGATGTGTGCATACAAGCCGGTGTCCATGACCGTAGCAGCCACTCGGCTGCCCGGCAGGCCAGCAATTGTTCCTTGGTATGTGCGCTCCGGTCCGAAATCGAATTCGACCAGTTGTCCGCCTTCGACTTGTGCCAGAAGGACGAAGTCGTCGGCCAGAAGCGAAGTCGGTTCAAGTTCAAGGACGAATCGCACTCCCTCAATGGGTACTGTGAGCGTCAGGAACTGCCCAGGCGCATTCGGGACATTCAGCCGCGTTAGTGTGCCATCCCAGATGCTCAGTTTCTCAAGGGCATCTTGACGTGCCTGCTCCAACGGCAGGGTGGTGAGCAGCGTGCCGTGAGCCAGACTCTCGGCTGTTTTAAGAAGCGATGAGCCTGCTGCTCCTGCGCAAAGCGTGCCAGCAAGGGCGATCGCTGCAAAATGACCGCCGACCCACCGCGAGCGACTCCGAGTCGCATGATGTGGGTCGGCATGCATCACTTTGGCGTGCCCTGCAGAACTCTTACAACAATGCATATCCAATCCTCCTCAGGGTTGTCGTGTGCGCCATCATGGCGCGTGGCCTAAATCTCGCGGTTGAGTCCGCTGAGCAGCGTTTTGACAAGACGACAACGCCGACTGCTTCGCAGTCGCCTTGCGCTAACCCGCTTGAACGGTTTCCCCGCGCACCGTTTGAGTCATGCTCCACTCTCTCAGATGGAGTAAGACCTGTCGTTACAACGAGAAGGTAAACCGAGATGAGACTAAGTCAAGCAGCTTTTTATCGGATTGAGCCGTGAAGCGATTGCTCTGGGTGCGATGGACTGCTGTTCGCATGAAAGGCTTGCCAAGGCCGTTTGGTCGCGCGTGTGCGTAACTTCGTTATCTGCAAGGGATTGCAAAAAGCTTTGAGCGTAGCCCGTCGTCCGCGTTGGCATGCGCTCGATGCAATGCAGAGGCACGACGTCGTGCAGAAGTTTTTTTACTCAGTCGCGCAGTTCGACCGTCCAGTACGCATCGTTGAGGAACGCTTTCCAGGACTGGTACTTGGCATTACCGAGGCGGAGCGTAACAGTCGGGTTCCGCTTCGGCTTGACCGGACGACGTGTGAGACGCATGTGGGCCTGTTCTGGCGTGCGGCCGCCCTTCTTGGCATTGCACTTGACGCAGGCGCACACGAGGTTCTCCCATGTGTGAGCGCCACCTTGAACGCGAGGCACCACGTGATCGAGCGTCAGTTCACGCGTGGAAAAGTGTTTGCCGCAGTATTGGCACCTGTTCGCGTCGCGTGCGTACAGATTCCTGCGGTTGAGCTTCACGCTTTGTCGCGGCAGGCGGTCGTACCCAAGAAGCCGAATGATCTTCGGCACGGCAAGCTCAATACGAGCCGTGCGCACCCATGTGTGTCGATCAGGCTCGAACTGCTTCTGCAACTCTGCGATCTGCGTCCACGACTGCATGTCGTAGTTGCGATACTGGCCGTCTTCGATCGCAATGACTTCAGCCACCTGCTTGCAGAGCAGTGTAAAGGCACGACGAGCGCTGACGATGCGTACCGCTGTGTACAGGCGGTTCAGCACCAGAACTTTGTCATCCAAGACGGTCGCGATTGCTGTCATCCTGACCTCCGCGTCCATTGGGATCGGCTCTTCCAGCCTGATATCGTCCCAATTTCGCACGATGTTAGCCGCCCGGACCACAGAAAAGCAATGGCCGCGCTCAAAGTTGGTCAGGAAGTGTCTTCTATCCAGCAGGTTATCCGCCGTGGGAGAGATCAAATGAAAGGCGTTCATGTTCGGCGGCTTGCCTTGCGGAACAGCCTGCAAGGTGGTCATTCACCATGCCTACGGCTTGCATGAAGGCATACATGGTCGTGGGGCCAACGAAGCTGAATCCGCGCTTTTTGAGGTCTGTGCTCAAGGATTTTGATTCTGGGGTGTGGGCAGGTACATCGCCGAATTTGCGCGGAGCGGCTCGATTGGCTGCTGGTGCGAACGACCAGACATGCGAGGCAAACGAGCCGAATGATTCGACGACCTTGAGGGCGCATCGCGCGTTGTTGATGGTCGATTCAATCTTCCCGCGATGACGCACGATGCCGGAGTTGAGCAGCAGCCGATCGACGTCGCGATCGGTCATGCGAGCGACTTTCTGAATGTCGAAACTGTGGAACACTTTGCGGAATTGTTCGCGTTTGCGCAAGATCGTGAGCCAGCTCAGTCCCGCTTGGAATCCTTCAAGACATATTTTTTCGAACAGCCTCGTGTCATCGCGTTGCGGAAAGCCCCATTCCTGATCGTGATACGTTACGTAGTCAGGATCGACGATGCACCAGCGGCAGCGGTGTACGCCATCACTGCCGACGACAACATCATCGTGGTCTGTGTGGTGGTTACTCATTCCGATCTCCGCTGGACAACTACCGCCCAGACACGGTGTGGAATTTTGAGCGGTTGCTGCGAAAATCGCTTCTTGAGCAGTTGGCCCAATTGGCGATCGAACTTCTCAACTTGCCCGTCGTTCAAGACCCCAGCACCCACGCCATTGCATGTGCGCATGCGTCCGCGCCACGATTCATGTGTAAACGATTCATCCACGTCGTAACAGAATTGTTCGACGAATCGCATTCCAGCCGCCATGCCAAAGCGATCGATCAAGTGAGGATACAAGCCGGTGTGGCCCGCCATCTTCCAAGCGGGATTGTGTTGCAGAATGAGTTGTTCGGTTGCCTGAACGACCTCACTGTAGGCGGTGAGGTAATCGTAGTGAGCCACGATCAGCAAACCACCTGGCCGCAGTACGCGCTGAACTTCCGCCAGAGCCTGCTCATGGTTGAACCATCCCCAGCATTGTCCAGCGGTAACGAGATCGAAAGCACGACTTGGCAATTCGGTCTTTTCCGCTGGTGCAACGTGAAACGCGCAGCGACTTGAAAACCCAAGCTGTTCAGCACGTCGTTTCGCCCAGTCAATCTGGTTCGCGGCGATGTCAATCCCGACGACGCTCGCGCCGCGTGCAGCCATCTTGAGGGCAAGAACGCCTGGACCTGTTCCAAGATCAAGCACCCTCTGATGGCGCAGATGCAAGTGTCGCTCAAGTCGATCAAAGAATGATTCGGGAAAACCCGGCCGATGTGTGGCGTAGTCTTCGCTGTATCGACCAAAGTCAGGCGCGCTCATGGACAAGATCGTAACAGCACGGCGGCAATGAGAGAGAACGTGTCATCAATGCCTGAAGTGTCGCACGCCGGTAAGCAGGCAGGTTACGCCTCGCTCTGCACACAGGTCGATCGTCTCCTGATCGCGCATCGACCCGCCCGGATGGACGAGACATCGCACGCCCGCATCAATGAGCAGTTGAGGCCCATCCGGGAATGGAAAGAACGCATCTGATGCAGCGATCGCAGGCGAGTTCCCGCTTCCCAAGCGATCGCCCGCTCGTTCAATCGCGAGTCTGCATGCTGTAACGCGATCGACCTGGCCCATACCGCCACCGAGCATCTGGCCGTCGCGCCCGATTGCCACAGCGTTTGATTTGAGATGCTTGGCGACGATCCAGATGAATGCTGCGCTGGCGAGCAGTTGATCGCTTGGAGCTGGACCGGCGACATGCACCCATTCACTTGCGTCGGAAAGTTTGAGATCGCGTTCCTGCAGCAACATACCGCCGGGAATCGATCGATACTCCACGCTTCGGCCAGCAGCCGCCGTGAAGCGGCCTGTTGCAAGCAATCGCACGTTCTTCCAACGCTCGCCGAGGACGGCAGTTCCCTGCTCGGTAAACTCTGGTGCGACGATGACTTCGAGGAATTTATTGCCTTCTGTAATCCGCTCGGCGAGCAATTGATCCACGGTGTTGCTGAGAGCGAGAATCCCGCCGTAGGCTGCGAGCGGGTCGCCTTCATAGGCATGCTGGAATGCACGTGTTGCATCTGCTGCAACCGCTGCGCCACAGGGATTGGCGTGCTTGATGATTGCCGCTGCGGCTCGTGTCGTGTCAAGCGAATGCAGTTCCTGCACGAGCTGCAACGCAGCTGCGGCGTCGGCGATGTTGTTGTAGCTCAGCGGTTTGCCGTGCAGCATGGTTGCGCTGACCACGCTGGTTTCGGTTGATGCAGGATCTGCATAGAGCGCGGCGTTCTGATGCGGATTCTCGCCGTAGCGGAGTTCAAGTCGACGGGTGTAGTTCAAGCGGAGCATCGCCGGGAACGACACGCTCTTGCGAGTGCCCATCCATGCGCTGATGGCGGTGTCGTACTCCGCGGTGCGCATGAAAGCGGCCGCTGCAAGTTCGCGACGCAAAGCAAGCGGCAGTGAACCCTCGTGCGTTCGCAAGTCTGCGATGATCCGGTCATATTGGTCCGGCGATGTAACGACTGCAACGGAATCGAAGTTCTTGGCGGCAGACCGAAGCATGGACGGCCCGCCGATGTCGATCTGTTCGATAACTTCTTCTTCGGAGACCGATTCCAGTTCGCTGCGCCGCACGGTTTCCTCAAACGGATAGAGGTTGACACACACGAGGTCAATCGGCGTGATGCCATGCTGCCGCATCGCGTCCATGTGAGCGGGGCGATCGCGCCGGCCGAGCAGTGCGCCGTGTATTGCCGGGTGGAGCGTCTTGACGCGCCCGTCCATCATTTCGGGGAAGCCGGTTACGCGGTCGATGGGAATGACATGAATGCCTGCCGCGCTCAGGGCTGCTGCTGTACCGCCGGTGGAGATGATCTCCACGCCGAATGAAGCGAGCGCACGAGCAAAGGGGATCAGGTCCGATTTGTCGCTGACAGAGATCAGCGCCCGACGAATAGGCACAAAGTCAGACATCGGGAGTCATCAGTTTGCAGGGAGCAGGCGCACAATGCGGCCGTCAGCGCTGCATGCATAGAGTTCGCTGCCGTCCATGTTGGGGCTGACGAGTCGATGCGCCTTTGAAGCATTGAGTTGCTCCATGACCGCTCCGCCGCGTGCAGCTGCAAGCGTGATGCGCTTGGTCTGGGCATCCCACAGCATGAGTCGGCCCTGACGCGAGTTGATGACGCTGCCAACCGCCTGTGGCGACTTCCATACGATTTTTCCACCGAGCGCGTCCACTGGGCGCGCCTCGAAGCAAACGAGGCCTTCGTCGGGAATGTGCTGATACACATGGTCGCCGATGATGACTGGTGGCGTGCGCAGTTCGCTTTCGGTGAGGTGTCGCCAGATTTCACGGCCGGAGTGCAGATCGAACGCCCACAGGTGCTGGTCGAGGCCTGCGACATACACGGCATCTTGGCCGACGGCAGGTCGAGCCACGACCGCGCTCAGCAGTCGCTTGCTCCAGTGCATGTTTGCCGTGCGCGCATGAATCGCCGCAACTCGTCCATCGTTGCCCACGGCAATCACGGTATCGCCGTGAATCACCGGCTGAAGCTGGATTGATGGAGAAATCTGGTACGCACGCCACTGGAACGCGATTGCATGGGAATGCCAGATGACTTGACCGTTGCGGCTGCCATAGATGAGGTAATCGCCGAACACGATCGGAGCTGTATTGGCAATACGCTCCAGCCTCTGCAAGCCGATCTGTGCGCCATTGGCGGCGTCGAGCACCAGTAGCGAGGCGCCGGACGTAACGTACACACGTTCGAGTTCGGGGATGTAGGTGATGCCCGCGATTTCGTGTACGGGTTCGGTTACCGGCACGCGCCAAATGCGGCGGCCATCGGTTCGATTCAATCGCGTGAGGAAGTTGCGGCCATCCATCGCGAACACTGAATCATGCTGGGCTTCAAGAATTTTGATGTCGCGTCCTGCGTCTGGATATTGCCAATCGACTCGATAGCCGATCTGCCGCGCGGCCATGGGGCCGATCACATACCGCTCTTCAACCTCTCGCTGGGCGGCGAGCCGGGCAGCCTCGCCAGAAGTCGCCTTTGCGCTGGAAGTTGTCGTAGTGGTGGAGCCGTTGCCTGTCGATGCGCAACCAGCAGCGGCCATCATCGCGCTCGCCAAAGCGAAGCCCGAAAACCGCGTCATCGTGCGAAGGAAGTCGGAAGTGCCGGGCCGGCCTTTGCTGGCGAACATCATCAAAAGGTATCTCCTGCGTGACAAAGCCCCCGATGGCCGAACGGACCTCATCAGCCGAGGCTGGCTGGGCGCGAGGCGGGGGACGAACGGGTCAGTATCCAAGCGTGTTGCGGAACCGTCAAGCGACGCCCTTGCTCCATACGCCCGGACACGTGAGACTGATGCCATGTTCACCGGAATCGTCCAGCAGGTCGGCCATGTTGATTCCATTCAAAGCACTGACTACGGCGTTCGGCTGCGCATTGATTCGTGCGGCTGGGGGCATCAGCCCAAACCCGGTGAGTCCATCGCCGTCAACGGCTGCTGCCTGACGCTCGCAGAGGACGTCAGCCCGTCAGGCATTTTCAGCTTTGACGTGATCCGCCAGACGTTGAGACTCACCAATCTGGGCGATCTTCGGGTCGGGTCGAATGTGAATCTGGAACACGCTGTCACACCAAGTTCACTCCTTGGGGGCCACATCGTGCAGGGGCATGTGGATGGTTGCGGCGTCGTGACGGCGGTGAACGATACGTCCATGGAACGAAGGTTGACGATTGATGCACCGCCTCAGCTTGCGGACTGGTTTACGCCGCAGGGATCGGTCGCGCTGGACGGCGTTTCGTTGACGATTGCCTCATGTGAAAACGCGAAGTTTGATGTTGCGCTCATTCCGACAACGATTGCGCACACAACCCTGGGTACGGTTCAGGTCGGGGCACGCGTGAACATCGAAGCGGACTGCATCGCCAAGATAGTGGTGGGCTGGCTCGAAAGGCACGGCGCTGCGGTTCAGCGTTGATTGCTGTGCGAGGCGGCTTCGGGCTGATCGCGACGTGAATTTGACAGCGGGTTTTGAACGAGTGCACCAACTCTCATGCAGATTAGCGTGAGGTCATCCGCTTGATTCAGCGAGCCTCGCTGTGCGTCGATGCGCTGTCGCAGTTGGTTAATCATTTCCGCGGGGTCGCACATGTAGGCGAGTCGCTGAAACTCATCGCGATACTGCGTGGTGGGCAGGCGGCATTCGTATAAATCAGCACCGGCGGAAGGAAACGCCTGTTCGAACCCGTCGGAATAGAAGATCAGCGTGTCATCCACATGCAGGTCGAACTGCACTTCAGGAAAGCTCTCATCCTCAAAGATGCCGAGCAATCCGCCGGATGTTTCGATCGATTCCGTCGGTGCGCCGGGACGAACAAGCAGCGGCGGGGGGTGGCCCGCACCGGCCAGCGTGCACGTGCGATCGCGACAGTTGACGAGTGCGTACACCGCGGTGGCGAAGCGAGTCGTGCGCCCCTGCCTGCGGATCATCTCGGCGTTGAGTCGGGCCAGCACCTCGCTCGGTGAGAGCAGGCGATAAGTATGCCCGTCGATTTCCTTCAGGCACAGTGAGCGGCTGATGACCATGGTCATCAAAGCAGCAGGTACGCCGTGTCCAACGGCGTCGGTGATGAACACGCCGACGTGATCCTCATCCAATCGTGTTACATCGAAGATGTCGCCTGAGACGTAGTTGACGGGCCGCCACATGGTGGCGAAGGAAACATTATGAACGATCGGCGTTTCGCGGGGCAGCAACTCTCGTTGCACCATGGCAGCAAGTTGAAGTTCTTCATGCATGCGCGCGATTTCGCCTTCCAGCCCGCCGTGAAAGCGGTGCGCGAGGAGCAGGTCTTGATGCAACTGCTTGAACTCGCTCTGTCGGTAGATGACACCATGCACCGCCGCTGCGATCGTGGCGGGTTCCGCATCCCACGGCAGCACGAGCGCGCCCGCGTGGTGAAACGGCTTCACCGTTGGGCCGCTTCCGATTACGACTGCAGGAATGCCCGCTTGATCCAGCACACTCATGAAGGCGAGCAAACGCCGTCTGTCCGCAGTTTCCGGCGCCGGCACGACGACGACATCTGCTGATTCAACTTCGGGCTGGCCGAGATGTTCAATGGTGCCAATCGTGAACGCGGGTTGAGGCATCAGCGGCCAGGCGCGCTGCAACTCGCACTGCAGGCTCTCTGCCTCAGCCTCATGGCCGTGAAACGCTGCGACGATGAGTTTTCCACGTGTCATGCGCAGGTTGATGAGAGGACGTGCGAGCAGACACGTTCGCGTGCCGATCGACCGCCGCCGCGTCGGCGCCAGCCGGCTCGCCAAGGGGTCTCATCGACCTACTTAGCCATGGCCTTGAGCCGCTCCAGGTCAAGGTCGATGCGATCCTCGACACGCACATGAAGCCGATCAATCGAACCAGCGGGCAGCTCAATGGCAAACTGAGCGGGATAGCGGCTTGAATAGCGTGGCAATCTCGCTTCGTAGTCAAAAATGCTCTCATCCTCACCTTGGAGCGGTTCCGCGGGCATGCGATGAATCGCAGTTACCGTACCTCGGCTATCCACAAAGATGATGTCAATGTCAATGAGACACTCGAACATCCAGAAGCTACGCACCTGAGCGTCCGGGAATACGAAGAGCATTCCGCCACCGTCCGGAAAGCGATCTCGTCCGCTCATGCCCTTGGTACGGGTTTCCTCGGTGACCGCCAACTCCATGATGAACGTTTCACCGTTGATGGTCAGCCGCTCCGGCATCTCGTTTTTGCATGCAACTTGAAGGCTTGAGCAGGCGATGAGGATCACCCAGAAGCAGGTCATTTTCGCAGCAGCCATCGGTGGTCCTCCTCGGTGAAGACAACTGGTAAACGTGAAAGCCTATTCACATCGAAGCGATCGCGAAAGTCGCGGGCCGAGAGTTCGGTTTCGCGCGGTCGCATGTCAACGCCTGACCATCGGGCCAGCAGGGCGAGGACTCGCTCTGCGGCGACGCCCGCGTTACGGTAGCCGCTGAGGCGCGTGTCGCCATGGCGTTTGGCCAATCGCCTTCCGTCTGTTCCCAGTACGAGCGGAAGATGCCACCAGCGAGGGGGATCGAACCCCATCGCGCGGTAGAGCAGCATCTGCCTTGCGGCGGAAGGCAGCAGATCATCGCCTCGCACAACATCTGTTACGCCCTGCCTGGCGTCATCGACCACGACGGCCAGTTGATACGCAGGCACACCTCGTTTGGTCCACACGACAAAATCGCCGATTTCGTTGAATGGGTTCAGGGTGACCCGGCCTGCGATGTGATCGTGAATGACGAACTCTTCATCGGGAACAATCAAGCGATAGTTTCGGGTCTCCGTCTCGAAGTCTTGTTGCATTGGATCGATGTTGCCATCAGAGAGCGTGGGGCGCATTTCAGGCGGATATCGCAGTTCGTGTTCGCCTGTGTGTGGCGCGGAAGCCGCAGCCTCAATCTGCGTTCGCGTCAGGTCGCACGCATAGATCAAACGCTGGGTGGATAACTGGCGCATGGCGTTTCGATAGGGTTCCAGATCATTCGACTGCACAAGCGGTTCGCCGTCGAAATCGATGCCAAGCCATGCAAGGATGTCGATAGCCTCACGTGAGGCTTCGGCTTTGACTCGCGGGCCGTCAAGGTCTTCCACGCGCATGAGCAGCTTCCAGCCGTTTTGCCTGGCCAATGCCCAATTGATGAGGAATGTTCGGGCATTGCCGAGGTGGAGTGCGCCCGTGGGGGACGGAGCGAGTCTGGAGACGGATCTGGTCATCGGTGGGTGCAGGCGATATAGTGCCTTCTTCGCCGCAAGGCATCAATCGACTAGGAGCGAATCGCATGGAGAAGTTGTCGCCCGAAGCTCTGGACATCAAGCGAGCCGAGTTCTCCGAGTGGTCGGTGTCTGGCGATTCGCTGCAGCGAACATTCGCCTTTGAGGACTTCAACGAAGCGATGGCGTTCGTCAATCATGTTGCGGACCTCGCCGAGGCACAGCAGCATCACCCGGACATTATGATCCGCTACAACAAAGTGACACTCACGCTGAGCACGCATGAGGCGGGTGGGTTGACCGATCTGGATTTTCAGTTTGCTCGAGCGACTGATGGGTATGTCGCGGCGATGAAATAAGGGCGGCCTATGAAGCCTGTTCGAGCGACTGCCGAACGATGCGGGCACGGGCTTCCCGGAGTTGATCGGGGTTGAGGTCATTGTCTGTCTGCAACTGCAGATGGGCGGGCTGCACCTGAAGAAAGAGCTGGTTGATGATGTTGGGGTCCACCGTGGTCAGCCTGCCGGTGTGAATGCCAAGCCTGACGCGGCTGAGCAGTTTCATGGCCTCTTCCACACCCAGCAATCTGGCACTGCGAAGTATTGCCAATGCTCGATGTGTGCGGTCGTCCAGAAGGGTCGGGCTGCGTTCGATCAGCGCGCGACGGGCTTCTTTTTCGTAGGCGATGATCTGTGGCAGGATGCGGTTCTGGAACTCGTCCAGCAGCTCATCTTCCGACCGGCCGAGCGTGACCTGATTGCTGATCTGGTAAAAATCACCCGCGGAGTCAGAACCTTCGCCGTAGTACCCGCGCACGGCGAGGTGAAGGTCTTTCGCAGCGCGGCGGAGGCGTTCAATCTCGTTGGTGATCTTGAGCGCGGGCAAGTGCAGCATCACAGAGAAGCGAATTCCCGTGCCGACGTTGGTGGGGCAGGCGGTGAGATATCCCCAGCGCGGGCTGAAAGCGTAATCGACTTTCTTCTCAATGGTGTCATCAATCGATGCAATGCGCTGCAATGCGCTGCTCAGTTCAAGCCCAGGTGCGATCACCTGCATGCGCAGATGATCTTCCTCGTTCACCATGATGCTCAGCGATTCGTCGCCCGATATTGCCACCGCACGGCGGCACTTGCTCTCATCCAATTTCTTCGAGATCAGATGCCTTTCGACCAGAAGTTTGCGGTCTCGTGCAGTCGATGCGTTGAGATCGACCCAGATCATGCCTTCCGGCATGTCGTTCGCAAGAAGCACCTGACGTGAGAGGTCCATCAGTTCTCTGCATTGCGAATCGCTTGCACGGTTGACGAACGGGTAGCCTGCCACATTCCGCGCCAATCGAACGCGACAACTCATGACCACTTCCTGCTGAGGGTCGGCGTCACCGTTTCGAGGGGCTTTCGGTTGAAGTTCCATGAGCGTTCGGGGATTGAATGAATGGTTAGCGTGCGCCTTCTTCCGGGCGTTGCGGCGTTTCCATTTCCAGGCTATTGAGCATGTCACGAATCTTGGCGGCACGCTCGTACTGCTCCGAATCCACCGCCTGGTCAAGCTCTCGAATCAACCGTTGCCGCTGGAGTTGGCGGTCGATGGACTTGCCGGCGCGGCGAGGGGTACGGCCTGTGTGATGGGTTGCACCGTCCTGCGCTCGCTGAATCAGCGGCGCAAGTTGCTGGGCAAATGCTTCATAGCATTGTGGGCAGCCCAGGATGCCTGACTGCCGGAACTGGTTGTACGGCAGGTCGCATTCCGGGCATTTGCGTGTGCTGACCTTGCCGACAGGCGCAGCGGCCCCTGCGTGGCTGCCGTGCGAAATCACGAATTGTGTGAGCAGCTTGTTGATTGGTGGTTGCACGGGCATGGCGAAGCCAGACTCCGTGGCATGCTCTTCGCAGAGATGCACTTCCTTCTTCACGCCGTTCTTCACCGTGACTTCATGAACCACGGCGGGCTTGTTGCACAAATCACACTGCATTTCGGCGACTCCGAAGAAATGCTATCCGTCGATATGGCGCGAGGCCAGAATTCCTCTTCGTCATTTATGCGGGCGCATCTTGCAAGGAAGCCAGCGCAAAACGAATCTGTGCCAGTTCTCGAAGGAGCGAGGGCATTGCGTCCAGCGGCTGCACGGTGCTGCCGTCTGACTTTGCCTTGGCCGGTTCAGGATGACACTCAATGAACACGGCATGGACGCCGGCGGCCACGGCAGCGCGGGCCAACAAAGCGCCGCGATCGGGCCTGCCGCTGGTGAAGCCGTCGCCACCGCCTGGCAGTTGAGTGGAATGGGTTACGTCGAAGCAAACAGGCACGCCGAGGTCCATCATGTCGCCTAGCCCAATGAAATCGTTCACGAGGCGGTGATAGCCGAAAAACGTGCCGCGCTCGGTGAGCATGATTTGCGATGCACCACCTTCGCGAAGCTTGTTGATGACATGCTTCATTTCCGCAGGTGCCATGAACTGGCCTTTCTTGGCGTTGACGGGCTTGCCCGTTGCAGCGCAGGCAGCAAGCAGATCAGTCTGCCGCACGAGGAACGCGGGAACCTGGAGCAGATCGACGACTTCCGCTGCTCGCGCAGCCTGTTCCGGTTCATGCACATCCGTGGTAACCGGAGCCTGCGTGAGATCACGTAGCCGCGACAGCTCATCAAGCCCGGCGTCAAGTCCCGGGCCGCGAGCAGAGCGGATGCTCGATCGATTAGCCTTGTCGAAGCTCGCCTTGAAAATAAATGTGAATCCGTGCTCTGCCGCGAGATCGCGCAGATTCAGCGCGATGTGCTCGTTGATCGCGGGCGTTTCAAGAACGCAAGGCCCTGCAATGAGCAGAAGCGGCTGGTGTGCGCCGACGGTGATCGATTCGATGGTGCAGAGGGAAGTCATGGCTGAGAAACAGTGTCTTTTGAGGTGTCGCAGAACGCAAGCGCACAAGCTGCACGAGCCGATAACAGGCTCGAAACGGAGAATCGGAACGGCCGACGCAGGCACACAGCAAAGTCGCTGGAACTTGTCGGGCAGTTGGTCGAAGTGTATTTCGACGCATCAAGTGTAGGGCAAGCGTGCTCATCAGGATGCGGAAACTCGCATGGAGTGGGGGTTGGAGTCGTCGATGTCCCAGATGCCTCGAGAACCCGAAGCCTTTGGCGAACAGGTCGCACAGATCCTGAAGCGCTTTCTCCCGCAGCGGGAGATCGAGCTGGCAGGCCCGATGGACCTGGTCCTCAATGGCAAACACCTCGGCTTGGAAAACCTGTACCGCATGGTGCAGTGCGATCCGGATCGAGGTGTGGAGATCGTCGAGAACTATCTGGAGCGGCTGCTGGAGACGGATTCAGTCGGCGCGACGCCGCTGCCTCTCTCCATTGCCAAGCCGCGCATCATGCCTCGCATTCAGCCCGAGGCGATTTTCGAGCATCTCGATCGTGAGCAGGTCGCTCACATTCCGTTCGTAAACGGCACGGTGGTGGTGTTCGTCATCGACATGCCTCATTCCACAGTGAGCATCACGGTGGAGCAGGTGTTGAAATGGGGCCTTCAGCCTGACGACCTTGACGAGATCGCTCGTGAGAATCTGGCACGATATACGCCTGAACTGGATATCCAGATCATCGACTCGACCGAAGGCGGGCGTGCTGCAATCGTCTCAGCGCAGGACGGCTACGATGCGGCACGACTTCTGCTTGGCTCGCTGCATCATCGCCTCGCTCCAGAGCTGCACGGCGACTTCTACGTCGCGACCCCAGCGCGGGATATGTTCCTGGCGATCACCTGCAACCCGGCGGAATTCGTCGAACGCATTTACAAACGCGTGCAGCTTGATTACCGACGCCTACCTTACCCGATCACCAGCAAGCTGTTCGTGGTTACGCGCGACGGCGTGGCGGGCACCAGCGCTGAAGCTGCATGAGTCATTGAAACGTCAAAATTCGGCACCGGATTGCGCCATGCGCTGTCCTGAAGGTCCTTCTATGCGATAATAATCGCCTGCTCAACCAGACACGCTCTTCTGTTCGATGTTGACGTTTTGACGTTTCCCCATGCTGTTGCTCATCGACAACTACGACTCCTTCACCTACAACCTTGTGCAGACTGTCGGCGAGCTTGATCCTTCGATCGATCTTCGCGTGGTCCGCAACGACAAGATCACCGTGGAAGAAGCGGCTGCTTTGGAACCAGAGCGGTTGCTGCTTTCTCCGGGGCCGTGCACGCCCAAAGAGTCCGGCGTGTGTGGCGATCTCATTCAGCACTTCAGGGGACGCATTCCAATTCTCGGCGTGTGTCTTGGGCATCAGACCATCGCTGATCAGCACGGCATGGTCGTGAAACGACACGACGTACTCATGCACGGTAAGACATCTGAGATTCATCACGACAATCGAGGTATCTTCCAGGGCTTGCCCAATCCTTTCACTGCCACGCGATATCACTCGCTCATCGTTGAACGATCGACAGTGTCGTCTGACTTTGAAGTCAGCGCATGGACCAGCCACGGGGAAATCATGGGCTTGCGATGGAAAGGCGCCGGCGCACCAATGGATGGCGTGCAGTTCCATCCGGAAAGTTTTCTCACGACGGAAGGCCCGAAACTGCTTGCCAACTTTCTCGGCTTGGGCGCGCCTCGCAGCACTGCGGTACAAGGTTCCGCTTAGCGAGCTTTTTCGCTTACAACTTCGCCGTTGATGATGACGCCGATACAGTGGGTGGTGTATTCAAACGGATCGCCTGAGTAGAGCGCGAGATCCGCATCTTTGCCGACTTCAAGGGTGCCGACGCGATCAATGATGCCCAGCATGGTCGCGGGGACGCGGGTCATGGCAGCCAATGCGTCCTCGAAGGCAAGGCCATGGGCGACATACACCGCAGTCTCAAGCAGGACGACGCGAGTCTTGGGCACGTAGCCCTCGAACCCGCTTTGCATGGCGACCTGAATGCCGTGCGTGCGCAGGCGGACGGCCGTCTCAAAACTGGCGTTCTCCATCTCGCCGTACATGCGAGCCATCGAAGGGTGAATGATGACGGGCACGCCCGCGTCGCGAATCTCGTCGATGAGCAGATACGCTTCTGCGGCGCCGTCGAGAATGATGCGGATATTAAACTCACGGGCGAGGCGCAATGCAGAGGCGATGTCCTGGGACTTGTGGGCGGTAATCAACAGCGGCAGCTCACGCTTGAGCACGCGGGCGAGTGCTTCCAACCGAAGGTTGCGGCTGCCTCGCGGTTGAGATACGCCATGTTCCGCCTTGGTGCGTGGTTCGGCGGCATCAGCGCCATCGGCGACAACGTCATCTGCCGCGTCTTCCTCTGCGGGATGCTCTGCGTCTTCTTCAACTTTCGGCTCGCGACCGTCCAGATACTCCTGTGCTTTGATGAGTTCTGATCGGAGCATGGACATCATCTT
Source organism: Phycisphaerales bacterium (assembly GCA_035443885.1). Lineage (GTDB taxonomy): Bacteria > Planctomycetota > Phycisphaerae > Phycisphaerales > SM1A02 > DAOMNO01. The sequence continues at coordinate 52,048 of DAOMNO010000001.1, read as the reverse complement.
GCCTCGCGTGCCGGGCGAACCGCTGGAACGACGTGCACCGGGGCCGAGCGTGGCTGCGATTGCGGCAGTCTCAACGAGCATGGCGGCTTCGACAGTGTTGCCGACGGTCTTGACGACCATGGTCTGCCCTGAAATCAGTTCACCGGGCGCGTGGCCTGTATGGATGGTGGTTACGCCAAAGCTGCGTACCCATTCGATGAGCTGCTCGCGCGTGTTGTAGGCGTCGAGTGCACGAAGTTCCGGCTGAATCGGGCCGGACCGTTCGATCTGATCCTGGTCGTGTGGCTGGTTGAAGATGCCCGTGAGGCCGACCGTGGCGTGCGCGTCGATCAGGCCCGGGGTAACGACCGCAGCGCGAAGCACACGATAGCCATTGGGCACGGCGATCTCCGAGGCAGGGCCGACGGCGGCGATGCGACCGTCCTCAATCACCACCACGCCGTTGCGAATGCCGGGGCCTGCCATTGTGTACAGCGCGTCCGCGTACACGACGATCTGCGCGTGGGCGGCTGACGGAACAAGCGCAGCCAAAGCGAAGAGCCATAATGCAAGCTGATGCGCTGATGTCTTCATCCCTTGAATCCTGTTCATCACTGTGCACCACCCATTTCCATCAAGTGACTGAAGCAGCAGAAGTAGGGCGATTGGTCGTGCCCCGCGCCATAGCCGCCGACTGCATAGAGCTTGTCTTTCTCGTTGCGAATATCGAAGACACGTTTTCCTTCCACGTAAGTCATCAGCACACGCGTGTACACAGAAAGGGGGTCTCCCGAAAGGACGACGAAATCCGCATCCTTGCCGGGAGTCAGTGAACCGATGCGATGATCGAGATCAAGCATGATTGCTCCGGCGAGCGTAACGGCCTTGAGCGCACCTTCGCGCGACATGCCGCCGCGCACACCGAGGGCCGCCATGCGAAGAAACAACCGTGAATCCGTGATGTAGTCATCGGTGTGGAACGCGGTGAGCACGCCCGCTTTCTCCAGGGCCGCGCCTGTTTCCAGCGCAAGGCCAACGGCTTCCAGTTTGCCGCCCGGCGCGTCGATGAGAATGGCTGAACATCCCACGCCTGCCGCTGCGATCTCATCCGCCACTTTCCACGCCTCACTGACATGGTGCAGCACGACGCGGAAACCAAACTCTTTAGAAAGGCGGATGACGGTCATGATGTCGTCATGTCGATGGGTGTGATGATGTACAACCCACTTCCCTTCGAGCACTTTGACGACGGCTTCAAGGCCGATGTCGCGCTTGGGCATCTTGGATGGATCGCCTGCTGCTCGTTTGATCTTCTCCTGGTATTCCTGGGCCTGAATGAAGCGATCACGCACAATGGCCGCGGCCTTGCCGCGAGTGCCGGGAAATGGCGCGCTCCGCATGGGGTTGGTGCCGTTCGCCATCTTGATGCCGCCCATGATTTCGCCGTCTTCATCAAGGATGAAGAGATCATCAATGGTGCGTGCTTCGCCTTCCGCGCCGCGCAGCTTGACGTACACCGTCTGCCCGCTGAGTAAATGGCCTGAACCGGGCATAATGTTGAGCGTGGTAAGGCCGCCCGCCACCGCGCGGCGGAAGCCGGAATCACGCACATTGATTGAGTCGTAAATGCGCACGTCCGGCTGCATGGGTGAGCTGGAGTCCGCGCCACCGATGCCACCGATGTGGCTGTGCGTGCAGATCAACCCCGGCATGATGACGGTGCCGGTGTAATCGAGAAACTCTGCACGGGGCGGAATCTGGATGTCATCCTTGGGGCCGATGGCGAGAATCTTGCCATCCTGCACGAGCATTGTGCCGTTTGGAATCTCCGGTCCGTCGATTGGAATGAGCCTGGCGCCGACATACGCCTGAATCGGCCCTTGTGCGGTTGCTATGGAAGTCCAGAGCGTCGCAAGCAGTAATGTCATCACAAGTCGATTCATGGAGCAATCCTTCTTGTTTTCGGCATGCTCGATCTTCGCCGGGCATTGATCGTACCATGAGCGACTTCGCAGGAGGCACCGCTTGGCTGATTCAATGACCGATTCTCCCGTCGCGCTCATCACCGGAGCCGGTTCTGGCGTCGGTCGCGCGGCAGCAATGTTGCTTGCGCGTCGCGGTTATCACGTCGCGCTCGCTGGTCGGCGAGAGGAAGCCCTGCGGGAGACGGCCTCGCTGATCGGCGGCGTGACGCTGGTCGTATCGGCGGATATTTCACAGCCTGAGCAGGCACGTGGTGCGGTCGATCGAGTCGCTGCGCAATCCGGTCGATTAGACGTCATCATCAACAACGCAGGGTTAGCAGAGCTTCGACCGATTGATGCAGTCGATGACGCGCTGCTTCAACGTCTCTTTGCTGTCAATGTGTTCGGTCCGGCGCATCTGGTCGCCCGTGCGTGGCCAATCTTTCTTCGTCAGAAGCAAGGCTGCGTCGTCAATGTGTCCTCAATGGCGACGCTTGATCCATTCGCGGGGCTTTCCGCCTACGCAGCAGCGAAAAGCGCATTGGAAAGTCTGACTCGTTCCATCATGAATGAACGAGGCGAAGCAGACATCCGCGCGTTTACGGTCGCGCCCGGTGCGATCGAAACGGAGATGCTGCGTGGCATCGTCTCCGCCGACATACTCCCCACGGAGCAGACACTGGTACCCGATGCGGTCGCTGAGGTGATCGTGCAGTGCATCGTTGGCCAGCGCGAGGCAGATATCGGACGCATCATCCGTCTGCCCAGTCCGTGAACCGCCCTGGGCCGTGCTCGACGGGCTGGTTCCGAGAATCTGAAAAATGCAGCTTTGATGGCCCCAGCGTTTGCCTTGGCGGTTGTTGAATTGGATGGTTTCGCCAGTCGCCATGGATGCGGCGTTGTGTTGCGTGCGTCTTCGTCGTCAACATGGACGGGAGGCAGGATGCCTGTGGTCAGCAAGAACTCAAACCCGCATCGGTTGCTCATTGTTGAGGAGAATCGAGATATCGTTCGGCTCATGCTTGGCGGGCTGAGTCGTATTTGCTGCGATTCGTCCGTTATGGCTGGCCGGGCGACACGCCTGCCAGCTGCCTGCCGATGCGCTGAAGCCTGCTGTGTCGTGATATCTTCGCTGCGTGATCTCCACCGAGCGGACTTGAGCAAATTTGATGTTGTGATCTGCGCGAGCAGTCTGCCCGACGGTTCCGGGTTGGACGCACTGGCCTATGTTCGCGGTGTGCGGCCGGAACTCTGTGTCATCCTGACGGGAGAAGTTTCTGATACGCCGCTCGCGGTTGAGGCGATTCGTGCTGGTGCAGTTGATTTTCTGGTCGCTACGCGAGGCGATCTTCGCACATTGCCGCTAGCCGTAGAGAAATGCCTCGCTCACCACCGTATTCGATTAGAAAACGATCGTTTGCAAGACGACCTCAGCCGCTCGCTCGCCGAAACAGCCGTCAAGAATCGGCAACTTCAGGGCCTGATTGAGCGGCTGGAGACGCTAACGCGAACAGACGAACTGACCGGACTGTGCAATCGTCGCTGGCTCAATATGGCTCTTGATCGGGCTTGGGCTGAATCCTTGCGGCACGGTACGCCGCTGGCGTTCGCGATGATCGACCTTGACGGTTTCAAGGCGATCAACGATCAATTCGGCCACCAGCGAGGAGACGACGTGCTCAAGATGTCCGCTCGCGTCTTGCAGGCCAACTCTCGAAGTGTCGATCTGCCCGCCCGATATGGAGGCGACGAGTTCTGCATCTTGATGCCGCAGACGCACCCCCATGACGCCGTTCGTGTATCGCAGCGCATCGTCGAGGCGTTTCAAGTCGCGAGCGACAGGTGGAATGCAGCAGAAGCTCCGCTGGGCATGTCAATCGGTTTATCGCATGTTGAGGTCGGCCGTCCTGCGAGCGTTACGCAACTCGTTGCACAGGCGGATGAGGCTCTTTACGCAGCGAAGGCGGCAGGCAAGAACAGAGTCATCATGTTCGGTACGCCGGCGCAAAGCCGATTGACTGAATAGCGGCTACCGTCGTGCTCGTGAAAGCGCTCGATCGATATCACGTTGAGCATCGCGCTTGGCGATGTCCTGTCGTTTATCCGCGTGGCCCTTGCCTCGCCCCACGCCGACGAGCAGCTTGGCCTTGCCGCGCACGAAGTAAATCTTGAGTGGAACGAGGGTGACGCCTTTCTCGCGCGTCTGAGCGGCCAGCTTGCGAATCTCTCTTGCTTGGGCAAGGAGTACGCGAGTGCGCGTCGGCGGGTGCTGGCGATGCGCTCCGGCCGGGGGGTACTCCGCAATGTGAACGCTGTGCAGGGCTAAGCCCAGCGGCGTCTCCGTCGCCCGTACATATCCCTCCGCGAGGCTCACCTGACCTGCACGGACCGATTTGATCTCGGTGCCAGTGAGCTTCATGCCGCATTCGAGCGTGCTCTCAATGAAGTAGTCGTGGCGGGCACGACGATTCTCAATCGTCGGCTCGTTCGTCTTCTCCTGTGCCTTGTTCTTGGCCATCGCGAGACTCATTCTGCCAGCGGGTTGGGGGGGGTGGCCCCCGGTCCCAACGAAAAACGCCCCAACGCCGTACGACGTTTGGGCGTTTCGCAAAGTGCCCAGGAGAGGACTCGAACCTCCAAGGGATTTTACTCCCACCAGCACCTCAAGCTGGCGCGTCTGCCAATTTCGCCACCTGGGCGGGTGCCGAGTGCGGGGGAAAGTATATCGAGACTCCGTGGCGTGTCGAGTGGATGCGGCGGAAAGTTCCGCGCCTTTGATGGGCTTGGAATCAAGCGGAAGGCCTCGTTCATGCCGATACAATCGCACCATGCCGCATGCTGCTGCCTCTACTCACGTTGATGATGCGCTTCGGCAGGCGGGCAAGCCTGGCCCTGCAATGAGCCGCTTCGCAGGCAAGGCGATCCATCTGATCGGCATCGGCGGGTGTGGTATGAGCGGCCTGGCGCGGATGCTTCGCGATCTTGGCGCTTTATGCAGCGGGTCGGATTCTACGCCGAGCGATCTGACGGAATCACTCTGTGCATCGGGTATTCCGGTTAATCTGGATCAGACGAAGGGCATTTTGCCAGAGCAGTGCGACCTTGTGGTTGCGTCCGCAGCAATCAAGCCGGACCATCCGGAAATGCTCGCCGCCGTCGCGCGAGGGCTGCCGGCATTCACCTATGCCGAGATGCTCGGCCAGGTTCAGGCGGAGCGAACCGGGATATCCATCGCGGGTACGCATGGCAAGAGCACAACCACGGCAATGCTCTGTCATGTCCTGATCGAATGTGGTTTTGACCCGAGTTTCATCGTTGGTGCGACATGCGAGCAGATCGGTGGCGGTAGTCGCACCGGTGGACAGATCATGCCGAAGGGTACTTATCAAGGCCAGCCCGGCGCCTTGATTGCTGAAGCGTGCGAGTTCAATCGGTCGTTCCATCATCACCGGCCACGTTTGGGCCTTATCAACAACGTCGAGGAAGATCATCTCGACATTTATGGTTCGCTGGACGAAATCGTCCGCGCGTTTGCGGAGTTTGCGCAGTTGCTGCCGGACGCAAACGAAGGCGGGCGATTGCTGATCGCACATGAAGGCGCGCATCGCAGAGAAATCACCGCCGGCCTTGTCTGCCGTATCAGCACGTTCGGCTTCAGTCCCGCGGCGGATTATCAGGTCGTAACCGATCCAAGTGTGCGTCGCGTTGGCGTGCTGCAGGATGGCCACTGGCTTGCGCAGTGGACCATCTCCATGCCGGGCGAGCATAACGCGATGAACTCCGCAGCGGCTGCGATCCTCGCGCACTGGCTCGGTGCAGATTGGGACGACATCGCGAAGGCGCTGGGGTCGTTCGAAGGCATTGATCGCCGAATGCAGAGGCTCGGTACGAAACCCGTGCCGGGTGGCGAAGTGGTTGTGTACGACGATTACGGTCACCATCCCACGGAGATCGAGAAGACGCTCAAAGCGATTCGCGCTGCGGAACTTGGAACAGGGCGAGTCGCGCCAGGTCGGCTGATCTGCGTGTTCCAGCCGCATCAGCACAGTCGCACACGATTCCTTCTGGAACAGTTCGCGCAGAGTTTTTCGAGCGCGGATGTGGTCATTGTGCCGCACATTTATTTCGTGCGTGATTCGGAGATTGAAAAAACAAAAGTCAGCGCGGCTGACTTAGTCGATCGGTTGCGCCATCGCGGCGTCTCTGCCATGCATCTTTATCCGTTTGAGGCCATCGTTGAACAGCTCGAAGTTATCTGCAAGCCCGGCGATGTTGTGGTCATCATGGGCGCAGGCCCAGTATGGCAGGTGGGGCGGGATTTTTTAAAGCAGTAACCCATTCCGGGTTGCGCCGTGCATTCACGACATATGAGCATGTTGACCCGCACAGCCTGTACGGGTCGCTGCCTGTCTGACTCAATCGATGAACATGAAGTTGCGGATGCGCTACAATGCTCATCTTCCATCGGAACCACCATGCCTGCACGACCGCGCAAACCGTCATCTGCACAATCACCGCGAAATGCGACTCGTTCGCGTCGTTCGCCCGAGCGTGTTGCCTCTTCTCGCGCGGCGCGACAGACTCAACATGAGTTTACGGACGACTCGCGGGGGCCTCGGCTTCAGAAAGTTCTGGCAGATGCGGGCGTCGGTTCCCGCCGGGCATGTGAGGAGCTGATCGAAGCGGGTGCAGTTACGGTGAACGGTCATGTCGTTCGCACGCTCCCTGCCTGGGTGAATCCGCTTAAAGATCGCATCACGGTTAACGGGAAAAAGATTCGGAGTGCCTCGCCTTTCGTATATGTCATGCTTTTCAAACCGCGCGGCGTGGTGAGCACCAACAGCGATCCTGAAGGGCGGAAACGCGCGATCGATCTTGTGCACCATCCCTCTCGCGCGAGGCTCTATCCCGTTGGCAGGCTTGATATTGAAAGTTCAGGTCTGCTGCTGCTCACCAATGATGGCGAGCTTGCCAATCGGCTGACGCATCCGCGATACGGCATTCATAAAGTGTATGAAGTGACTATTTCGGGATCGTTGGATGCGGATGCAGTGGAGAAACTGGAGCGAGGCCTGTTTCTTACGGATCGGAGGAAGCCCGGCACCCATGCCACACGTACGGCACAGTCGCGATTAAAGCTGATTAAACAGGATCGCGACCGCACACGCATGATTATGGAGTTGCGTGAGGGACGAAACAGACAGATTCGTCGAATGCTTGGCCAGCTGGGCCATGACGTGAAGAAACTCCGGCGCATTCAGATGGGGCCGCTGAAGTTGAGGGACTTGCAACCCGGCCAGTGGCGCGACGTGCTGCCGCGCGAGTTGGCTGCGCTGCGCAAGGTTGCGTTCCCAGCGGAGTGATTGCGCTACGACGGGATGTCGTTCGGCGCGGCGTCAACATCATCCAGCAACGTGAGCAGGATTGCCCCTGCGATATCATCCTGCGTGACGGTTACACGGCGCAGGCGAACAAGTTCCAGCGTGGCAAGGAACATGCCGATGCGATCGCTGATGCTCGTGCCGTCAAACGCCTGTTGCAATGTGATGGCTCGTTCTGGCGAGCGGGAAAGACGGTCGATCAGGTCTGCCTGATGCAGCGCGATGGGTGTGTCATCAATCTCGACGGTGTGATCGCCGAGCCGGGTGAAGTCGATCGTTGCCATGATGCGCTCGTATGCCTCTGAGAGGTCGAGTACGTGCACATCATCCATGTCAAGTTCGACAGGCTCGGCTTGCTCAAGGTCGTCATCCGGTTCATTCGCAGCTTTCACTTTCGCTGCACGCACGGGAAAACGGTTCAGGAACGATTGGCGTCGGGCTTCCAGTTCTTCGGAAGCGATGCGGTACTTCTGATATGCCAGAAGCTGCTGCACCAGTTCATATCGCGGGTCAGCCGCGTTCATCGCGCCGCCCGTGGCGTCCATATCCGGCGCATCAACGCTGTTTGCTCGCTGTTCTACCGGCATGAGGACGCGCGACTTGATTTCGATCAGCGTTGCCGCCATGACGAGAAACTCACCAGCAAGGTCGATGTCCACATCGTCGAGCTGCCGTAGAAACGAGAGGTACTGATCGGTGATCTTCGCGATCGGGATGTCTTCGATGTCCACCTCGGCTCGACGGATGAGATAGAACAACAGGTCCATTGGACCGTGAAAGTTCTCGAGCGCGACCTGGTAGTCTTCCTGAAGCATGGGTCTTAATCAATGGCAGGGTGGTCAGGGGGTGCACTCGCAACGCTTTGACTCAGAGCCTTTTCCATCCGAGCTGCCTGTTGGTCAGGTATCATACTGCCAATGACCCGGACCCACGATTCGACTTCGGAATGTGCTTTTATTGCTGAGGCCCTTCGCGCGGAAGCGGATGCGATTCTCCGCATTGCAGATCGCGCGATGAAGACCGATGAGCCGCGATGGACCGCCGCGGTGGATCTGCTTGCATCGTGCGAAGGCCATCTCGTGGTGTCCGGGATGGGCAAGTCAGGTTTGGTTGGCAGCAAGATTTCGGCGACATTCTCCAGCCTCGGCCAGCCTTCGAATGTTCTTCACCCCGCAGAGGCGGTGCATGGCGATCTTGGCCGCATTCGTCGTGGTGATGTCGTGATGCTGTTGAGCTACTCAGGTGAGACAGAAGAAGTCATCAATCTGGCGGCCATCCTCAAAGCGGACGGCGTTCCACGGCTGGGCATCTCTGCCAAGCCGGAGTCGTCACTTGCTCGATTGTGCGATGTGCATCTTTCACTGGGCGATGTAACTGAGGCCTGCCCGCTCAATCTTGCACCGACCGCATCGACCACAGCGATGCTCGCTTTGGGTGATGCGCTCGCGCTGGCAGTCTCACGCCGTCGCAACTTCGGGGAGAGTGATTTTCACAAGCATCACCCCGGCGGGATGTTGGGCGTCGGTCTCAGGCGTATCACCGAGATTCTTCGTTTCCGCGTCGGCGAGAACCTTGCGGTTATTCCTGACAACATCACTGTTCGCGAAGCGTGCCTGCAGGCACGGGCGGCGGCAAAGAACCAGCGTCGCGCGGGCGCGCTGATGATTGTTGACGAGCAGGGTAAACTCACGGGCATCTTTACGGATGGCGATCTGCGGCGAACGGTGGTTGATGATCCGGCTGCGATGGAAAAGCCGATTCGCAATGTCATGACGCCGAGGCCACAGCATCTTTCAGTCGATGATCTTGTTCGCGATGCGGTTCGATTGATTCGCGAGCGACGGCTGGACGAGATCCCAGTGCTGGATGCGGAAGGCCGGCCGGTTGGGTTGATCGACGTTCAGGACTTGATCGCGATGAAAGTCGTCAGTGAATAACCGGTTGTCGGTCGGCGAAGGTTCGGGTGATGGCCGATCGATGGAATTGAATGCTGTGCCGATTCGTTCTTAGCGCAAACCTAACGTGGATGCGCGACGCCCAAACTACTATGGTGTCAAAGGGCGAAAACGATGCAGCACGTTCTGGAACACATGGATCAGGTTGAAGAAGCGGGCTTCCGAAGCAACGGCAACGCCGCCAGCGTGGACCAGGCGAGGCCAACAGGGGCGGCGCCATTGGATATTTCGCGCATGCCCGGCCGGTTGATTGTCGTTGAAGGCACAGACGGCGCTGGCCGCTCAACTCAGATCGCCCTGCTTCGTGAATGGCTCGAAGCTCGCGGGTTCGGCGTAGCGCACACAGCGCTCACGCGAAGCCGCCTTGTTGGCGAAGGCCTCAAGAAAGCGAAAGAAGGTCATACGTTGGGGCGGATCACCATGGACCTGCTCTATGCGACCGATCTCGCTGACCGTCTTGAGAATCAGATTCTGCCGGCGCTGCGGGCGGGCTTTGTGGTGTTGACCGATCGGTACGTCTATTCCGCCATGGCGCGTTCGATCGTGCGAGGCGGCAGCCCGGCGTGGATTGAGCATGTGTATCGTTTCGCGCCATCGCCCCACGCGGTTTTTTATCTTGACATTGACGTGCCACATCTCACGCCGCGCGTTCTGGCGCGGGGCGGGTTCGATTACTGGGAGTCGGGTCTTGATCTGCTTGAAGAGAACGACACATATCGTGCATTCGTAACGTACCAGACGCGCGTGTTGTCGATTTTTTCGCGGTTGGCACAGACATACAACTTCACGTCGATCGATGCGAGGAGAAGCGTTCGTGATGTGTTCCTTGATCTGAGCGCGGGCGTGCTGAGCGTTGTTTCATCCATGCAGGGGGCAAAGCTGTGACGACACCCCTCTCTGAGACTGCTGCAGAAGAGTTGGTTGAATCGCCTGCCGCCGCATCATCGCTTCAAGTGGACGAACTTCGAGGAGACACCGCAATCGTCGATGCAGCGCGCGTTGTGCTCCATTCAAGGCTACGTTCTGTCATCAAGCGGTTGAAGCGAGTCGGCGCCGAAGCTGAGACTGAATCTAAAGCGGTTCATCAGCTTCGAGTGGCGACCCGTCGGGCTGAGGCCGCGTTCATCGTCTTCCGTGAGGCGATTGATCGCACGCGGTTTGAAAAGATGCGACGCAGTTTGAGACGTATCCGTCGTGCTGCGGGTGAAGCGAGGCGATGCGATGTGAACGCAGAGCGGTTTGCGTTGCAGCTTGAGGCCGCCGACGCTGAGCATCGCGATGTGCTGCAGTATCTGCTGGCTCACACTCTCGCACGACGTGCACAAGCGCAGCAGGAGTTGAACGAAGCGGCCAATCGATACGGCGGTAAACGGTTCGCTCGTCAGTGTGACAAAGCGGTCGCTTCTCTGCATGCACCAAAGCGCATCGCAACACTGACAGATGCGGCCCGTGAGACACTGCCCCGACTCTTTGCCCGGGTTGCACGGCTGTCGGCGGGAGAGTTGGACAGCATTCAGAAGATTCACAAGCTGCGGCGTCGCGGCAAGCGATTCCGTTATGCGCTTGAAGTGTTCTCGCCTTGCGTTGAGCGCACAGCCATTGAATCCATGAACGCCATCATGGAATCGATGCAGGAGAAGTTGGGTGCGATCAACGATTGCTACGATGTCATCGTGGACCTTCGCGCTCACATCAAATTGCTTCGTGATGAAGCCAAGGCCGGTGATGAGGCCGCAGGAGCCTTGCACGAAGATATTCTCGAACTCAAGCGGTTGCTCAAAGCCCAGCGAGTACAACAGACGGAACAGCTCAAGCAATGGCTTGCAGAATGTGGCCCCGCTGAAGTCGAGCGATTTCTCACACACGCGCTAGGCGAGAAGGCTCTCATTACACCAGATGCTCACGATCCGGAGCGTGTGCGATGAATCAGCTCGCCGTTCAGTCGATGCCCCGCACGCAGCGTCTTGGTGCGATTGACGTCGGCACGAACAGTATTCGGCTGGTCGTTGCGGAAGCATCGGCCGATGGTACGTATCGCCTGCTGGATGACGAGAAAGAAGTAACGCGACTTGGTCAGGGGTTGGCGCGAACAGGGCGGTTGGCTCCGCAGGCGATGAAGCAGTCCGCCGAAGCTGTAGCAAGAATGAAGGAAATTGCCGAAGGCTACGGTGTGATGCAACTGCGCATCGTGGCGACCAGCGCAGTGCGCGATGCGGCGAATGGTTATGAGTTTCTTGATCTTGTCCGAAGCGATCTCGGCCTCGCGGTGGATGTCATCACCGCAGAGGAAGAAGCCAAACTCGCGTTCACCAGCGTGCAGAACGCGTTTGATCTGAGGCCGCTTGACGCAGCAGTCGTTGATATCGGCGGGGGCAGCACGGAGATCGTATTGGCCTCTGGTGGTGAAGTTCAGGAGATTCACACGCTGCCCCTGGGCGCGGTCCGCCTGACGGATCAGTTCGGCGAAGAAATCGGACCAGAGAAACGTCGCAGGGTCATGCGCCGCGCGGTGCGAGATTTGATCCGTGCGCAGATTGGCCGAACCGACTTCAGTCCGCGCGTCATGTTTGGAACCGGCGGAACATTCACTGCTTTGGCGAACATTTCATTCCAACGCCACCTGGTCGGCTCAGGCAGTTCGGCGTCACGTTCACATCCCTTCACTGTGCGCGGCTATGAGATGGATCGTCGCGAAGTGAGGCAAATCTACGATTGGCTCAGCTCCATGTCACTTCGGTCGCGGATGAGAATCCCCGGCCTCAGTCCGGACCGCGCGGAGATCATCGTCGCTGGGGCTGCCATCGTCGAACGACTGATGCGACACTTCAAAGTCGATCTGCTGCGTGTGCATGATCGAGGAATTCGTGACGGCCTGATTCTCACCATGATCGGGCAGGTGTTTCCGCATGCCCGCGGCCCGTTGGCTTCGGGTGTGCTCGGCCCGCCCGACCGTATGCAACTGGTCAAGCAGTTCGCTGTGGCGTGTAATGATGATCGCCATCACAGCGAGCACGTTACGGAGCTTTCGCTGCAGATCTATGACCAGCTCATTGTGCAGCTTGATGCGCAGACTGAACGCTGGGCACAGCCCGAAGCCCGCGAACTTCTCTGCGCTGCCGCGAACCTGCACGACATCGGCTACTCCATCAACTATGCCCGTCATCACAAGCACAGTTATCACCTGATCATTCACAGCGAACTGGGGGGGTTTACGCATCGAGAGCTTGAAGTGGTGGCGAACATCGCTCGCTATCACCGCCGCGCTGACCCGAAGATCAAACATGACAACTTCGCCAAGCTCAATGGAGATGATCGTGAGTTGGTGCGGCGGCTGTCCGCGATTCTTCGCATAGCCGATGGGTTGGATCGCGCTCACGCCCAGTTCGTGAAACATGTGAGTGTTGAGATGCGCAATGGAACCATCTGGTTCCTCATTCACGCCGATGCTGATCCGGTCGTTGATATCTGGGGTGCGGCTCGCAAGAGTCAACTCTTCCAAAAATCATTTGGTCTTGATGCTCGTTTTGAATGGACCGGCGACGGCAAAGACGCGGACCGCGAGGCGCGGTTTCACGCGCAAACCTCTGGAAAATGAATCCATGTCATCTTTCAATCAATACGCTGATCTTGGAGATTTGCCCGGCAAGTTGTTCATCGTCGAAGGCATCGACGGCTCCGGCAAGAGCACGCAACTTGATCTGCTTGAGAAGTGGATCACTTCGCAGGGGTATTGCGTGTATTTCAGCGAGTGGAACTCGTCACCGCTTGTGCGCGAAACGACCCGTCGCGCGAAAGCGCAGCGGCTGCTCAGCCCGATGACCTTCAGCCTGATTCACGCAGCGGATTTTGCGGATCGACTGGAGCGGACAATCATGCCACCGCTTCGAGCCGGTGCGGTGGTATTGGCTGATCGCTACATCTACACGGCGTTCGCTCGCGATGTTGCGCGCGGCATGGATGGCGATTACGTTCGCAAGAACTACAGTTTTGCTCCGAAGCCGACTGGTGCGTTTTACTTCCGCGTTCCGCTTGAAGAAGCGCTCAGCCGCATTCTGGCCGGTCGCCCGGAACTGAAGTTCTATGAAGCTGGCATGGACCTAGGGCTGAGCGATGATCCGTACAAGAGTTTCGAGCTTTTCCAAGCGAGGATTCTTGAAGAGTACGAAAAGATGATCTCCGAATACGACTTGTGGGTTATCGATGCGACCTTGCCGATCGCGCAGCAGCAGGCGCAGATGCGCGATCTGGTGCGGCCACATCTGGAAGGCATGTTGAAGATGCCGCGCATGCCGCACGCCGAGGTCTTCCGTCAGGAAGGCCTCGTCGGGCGGTATATCGGCGAACTCTCAGGTGATTGGCGGCACGAGTAGCCGCGACGATCACATCGGCTCGAAGGTGAACTTCTGTCCGCCGATGGACGCTTCGTACATCAGGCCGCCTCGCGCCATGGTGAAGACCACCACACCGTCCTCGTAGTCAGCGTCTGCGGACGCACCATGTTTGGCGGCCACGGCGGAAGCCTGTGCTGCGAAGGCGAAATTGCCGCTCTTGAATCGCAGCAGGGCATCGCGCGTTTCAAAGAAGATGATTTCGCGGTATGCCTGCCCGCCGAGCTGCAGGCCGACCGTCCCCTGCGAAAGATCACAATAGCCGACCATGCGGCCGCCTTCGTAGAGAATACCTCGTCCGTACGCGCCGCCCACGCCTACTGCTCCCTTGCCGACGCTTGGGAATACGGCGTAACCCACGGCGTTCTTGAAGAATTTCTCCATCGTCGAGTCGCTGTTCTTGAACTCACGGATGGTTTCATCGGCCTGCTTTTGCAAAGCAAGGCGATCGCTTTCGCTCTTCGGCGCGGTCTGGCACGATGCAAGAAGCAGCCCCATGATGATCGCGACGATGAATGACAGTCTGGCAGTCATGATTAAATCTCCCTGATGCGAAGCCGATCGGCTTCATGGTTGAGTGTGGATCGGTATCAATGTACACATGGCGTGAGCCCAGAGACGATTTCGCAGCGCGATTTCGATGCACTAGCGGCACGCCTCAACCGCTCGCACCAACTCTCGCGCCCTGGCTTCATCCGGCGGATTGCGCCAGAACCCATCCTGTTTGTACCAGCTTCCCACAATCAACGCATCAGCGTATGCAAAGAGGCTTTCCACGCTTTCAGGCGTCACGCCTGAGCCGACCAGCAGTGGCAGGCGCGTGGACACGCGGGCGCAGCCGAGATCGTCGAGCTTGATCGCCTGCCCCGTGGCGATGCCCGTAACGATGACGCCATCCGCGCCGAAAAACTCTGCAGCTTTCGCGTTCTCGCCCATGTCGATGTCACCCGTAATGGCGTGCGAACAGTGCTTCTTCTGAATATCCGCGAGGATGCGAACCTGTTCCGCGCCGATAGTTCTGCGATACCTGAGGAGCGGACCGGCATCTGCCTGCTCTATGAGCCCTTCATCGGCCACCGATGCAAAAACGAAACCTTCCGCACGAATGAACTGTGCGCCGACTGCATGTGCCACCGCAAGCGATGCGTGATTCGCGCCGGCGAGAATCTGTATGCCGATGGGCGAAGAAACCGCATCGCGAATCGCAGCGCCAATGGCCGTCATCGACGCAATGATCTCCGGCCCGACATCACGCCGAAGGTATGGCACATCGTGCATGTTTTCAATCAGCAGCGCATCAAAGCCAAGATCAGTGAGCAGCCTCGCCTCTCGCACCGCCTGTGTGATGATCGTCGGCAGCGGAAGTGCGTGCTTCGGCGTGCCGGGCAGAGCCTGCACATGGATCATGCCGATGAGTGCGCGATCGCGGCCGAAGATTTCTCTGGTCTCGATCATGCCAAGCCTGCTCCTGTTGCCCCGTCGGTCATTGTATCGGTACGGGCGAAATGCGGCAGCGGATCGATTCGTGCAACTTTTCACGTAATCGAAGTCGTGATTTGAGCAGGCCATTCACGAAATCAACTCGCTGCATACCATGCCCGCCTATGTACGCCTCACCCGAGCGATCAACGCCACTCGCTGCGATTCTTCTGCTTACATTTCTCGGCTCCGTCAGTACCGGTGTGCTGTGGAGTGGTTTGAGCTTTATCGCCAAGCACGGCTTCGGCTACGACGAGCGATGGAACTTCGCGCTTTATATCGTCATGGCGGCGACGTACATCGGTGGCGCCTTTGCGTCCGGCCCGTTCATGCGCCGCCTGCAAGGTCGATTCTCGCACCGTGCTGCGTTGGTGTGGGTGTTCGCCACGCAAACCGCGCTCAGCCTGCTTCCACTTGTCATTGAGCACCACATCATCATCTGGCTGGTCGGTTGCTCAACCAGTATCCTCGCAGCCATGCTCTGGCCCATCGTCGAGAGCTATCTCACGGCGGGGCGGCATGGCAGCGAAATGCGCTCCGCAATGGGGTGGTGGAACATCACATGGACCAGTGCGGTTGCTCTTTCGATGATCGGCATGGCCCCGTTCATCAACGAGCAGCATCCCGAATATGCCAAATACGCCATCGTCGCGCTTGTACCAGTCAGCCTGCTGGGGCTGCTGATGCTGCGCTGGTTTGCACGCGATCCTGCTGCGCATGACGAAGCGATGTGGAAAGCGTCGATTACCGTCGAGTATCCGCTGCTGCTGCGTTCCGTTCGTGTGCTGTTGCCGCTGAGTTATCTGCTCATCGGTGCGCTTTCGCCGCTCATGCCGTATCGACTTGCGGAAGTCGGCGGCGAAGACCTCGGCGCGATCTGGCATACGCCCGCAACTGCGGTGTGGATGCTCGCGCGCGTTGTCGCTGTCGCCTTTATGTGGCGGCTTCGCTTCTGGCACGGTCGCTGGGGAACGCTGCTCATCGGCGGTGCGGGCATGGCGATCGGATTCGCTGTCATCGTCGGGGCCAATCACCTGATGCCACTGCTCATAGGTCTCGCGCTCTTCGGCGCGGCACAAGGCATTGTCTATTACGCTGCACTGTATTACGCGATGAGCGTTGGCGGGGCAGCGGTGGATGCAGGCGGCACACACGAAGGTCTGATCGGTCTGGGCTACACGATCGGTCCCGCTGCTGCGCTCGCGGGGCTGGAACTGCATCGCGCTGGTTTCATGCTCTCCGCTGCGGGCGGGATTACGACGATGGTCTCCGGTGCGATGGTGCTGGCCGCGATTCCCGCAGCAGTACCGTACTTTCGTGCGAGAAAACTCCGGCGTGAGCGACAACCGACGCCGGAGCGATGACCGGTCGCACCCAGCTCGGTTGCTCGTTCGCACGCTGTCGGCGATGATGCCGCACCATGAGTCAGACATTCGCCATGCCGACGCTTGTCGATGCGCTGCGCCCCGCGCCATTCGCGCTCGATCATTCCGTTTCTCGCCGCGCTGCGTACAACATCGCGCTCATGCTCGGCGGGGTCGCACTCATCGCGCTTGCAGCGCAACTTGAGATTCGACTTGCGATTTCGCCCGTAACGATCACTGGCCAGACATTTGCCGTTCTGTTGGTTGGCGCGCTCTTCGGTGCGAAGCGGGGCGCTGCTGCCGTGATTGCTTACCTCGCACTCGGTGCGACGGGGGCGCCCGTCTTCGCGGGCGGCGCAGGCGGGGCAGCGTGGTTCGTCAGCCACACCGGCGGATATCTCATTGGCTTTATTGCTGCGGCGTTCGTAACCGGTCTGCTCGCAGAGCGAGGCTGGGACCGCCGCCCGCACACGACCGCCGCTGCGATGCTGCTTGGCCTTGCTGCGCTGTACGTGCCAGGCCTATTGTGGCTGAGCCTGTTCGTTGGCTGGGAGACGGTGTTTGCAGTTGGGTTTGTGCCGTTTATGCCCGGCTGCGCGATGAAGGTCGCGCTCGCCACCGCGTTGATGCCGTTGGCGTGGAAGATCGTCGGCAGGTGAGGGTAACTGTGGCTCGTGGGGCGTTTCACCTCGCCAGTGACAGCTAACGCACTGCATTCTTCCTTGAAACGAGACTCGACCCGATCAGCAGGCCAGCCGCAGCGATCACAATCTTGCCGAACCCATACCACGTTGGCTCCTTGCCATGCGCGTTCAGGTCTTCCAGGGTGATCTCGCTAGTTCGAGCGGGAGGGTCGGGTCTGTTCATGTTCATGACTGCGCCACCGATGCCAAACGCCAGCACGATCGCAACAAGAGCGAACACTGCTTTTCCATTCCGCGCGATGAGCGTGCACACCATGCCGCCGACGATCGCACCGACGAAACCACCTGCCAGCACGATGTAGTTGAACGTGTCCGTCGTCCAATAGGAGTTTGGCTGGAGCACACCATCCCAGCCCATCGCCTGAATGGTGATGAAAAATGTCGCAATGACGAGAAGAGCCATCGCAACGTAGCCTGCGATGATGCCTGCGATGATTCTGAGCATAAGGAGGCTCCTGATGTCACCCTGCCAGAGGTCATCATACTTGCGTTAACGTCAAACTGCATGGCAACGCCGTTATACTCGCGAGAGCAGGACGTTTCACCGCGCTCTATCCACCTTTGTATCTATACCACACGTCAGCATCCGGGGATGAAGTCCGCAGAGTGTCGATGCTTCGTCGCCAGAACGCTCCGCTGCGCGTCGCGGTTAAACGAAGGTGCTGGGGGTCAATTCGTCACCAACGTCCCCACGCGCTCGCCCCTGACCACGCGCCGGATGTTCCCCTTCACTTTGAAGTCGAACACCACCACCGGCAGGTTGTGTTCCATGCACATGGTGAGGGCGGTCAGGTCCATCACGCCGAGTTGCTTCTTGACTGCTTCCGCGAAGGTGAGCGTTTCATAGCGCGTGGCTGCGGGGTTCTTCTTGGGGTCAGCGGAATACACGCCATCCACCTTCGTTGCTTTCAGCACCACGTCCGCGCCGAGTTCCGCGCCGCGCAGGGCGGCGCAGGTGTCGGTGGTGAAGAACGGGTTGCCGGTGCCTGCTGCGAGGATCAGCACGCGGCCTTTCTCGAAGTGACGCAGAGCACGGGCGCGGATGAACGGCTCAGCGACAGCGGGGATGGCGAGGGCGGACATGAGGCGGGCCGGCTGGCCGAGGTTCTCGATCGCTTCGCGCAGGGCCACGCCGTTGATGACCGTGCCGAGCATGCCCATGTAGTCCGCATTGGACTGGTGGATGGTGCCTGTTTCTGCGAGGACGCCGCCGCGAATGATGTTTCCGCCGCCGACGACGATGGCGATCTGCGGTGGCGAGGCATTCGCTGTGCCGCCCCTCACCGCATCGACGATTTCATGCGCAATGAGTGCGAGTTCTTCGGGATCGATGCCGAATTCGCCCGGCTTGCAGAACGATTCGCCGCTGATTTTGAGGATGACGCGGCGGTAAACGGGGGTTTGAGCATCCTGCATGGCGGGGCGGGTCCTGATTTTTGTGACTTCCACAAAACAATTGGACACGCTGGCGCAAGAATGGTCAAGCAGCCGCGTATCTATGGGTGAGATCGATGGTGGGTTGGGCGGATGATGCCCCATCGGAAAGACGGACTTATCATCCCTGAACAGAGTGGAAACCCGTGTCGGCTCGATTCGTATGACTTCACACGTGAACCCCGCCATGCAGAGACCCAATGACCCCGGTGAATCTGGGGGCAGGCAGGGGGGCGGCGCGGTCAATGTGCGCGGCGTGGAGCAGGAGCTTTGGAAGCTGCGAGTCGAGGTGCAGCAATACCGCGACCTCTTGCGGCGGCTCCAGTGGGAGCGGGAATACACCGTCGCGCGGAAGCGCAGGCGACTGCTGACGGCGGGCCTCGTCATCTCGCTCATCTGCCATCTGGGGTTGATTCTTTATCTGCACTTCCGGTCCAGCGATGCGGGGCACCCCGGCGCGACGCACGCGGCATTCGATGTGGCGATTCTCGATGCGGAAGACCTGATTCCGCTGGGCGATGCCGATTTTGACAATGTGTCCGCACGGGAGCCGACGGACCTGAGTGAGGTTTCGCTTGATGAAGACATGCGTGTGGTGGACCTTGTTGCGATTGAGGCGGACCTGCGCGTGTTGGGTGGCGAGCAGGTGGACTCGCTCGGCGGGAGCGGCGATAGCGGCTCAGGCGACAGCGGCCTCGGTGGCGGCGGGGGCGGCACGAGTTATTTCGGGGTCTCTGGTCGCGGCACGCGCTTCGCGTACATCGTCGATCGTTCTGGTTCGATGGACGATGGCAATCGCATGACGATTGCAATTCGGGAACTGGCGCGATCGGTGCAGGCATTGCCTGACTATGCGTATTTCCATGTGGTGTTCTTCTCAACGATGGTGCTGGAGCCGCCCATGCAGAACGGGTGGATTCCCGCGAAGCGAGGCCATATCGCGCCATTTGTGCGGTGGCTTTCCGATGTAACGGCCAGCGGCGGCACCGTGCCAAAGCCAGCCTTTGAAGCCGTCTTTGCGCTGGATGTGCGGCCTGATGTCATCTTCTTTATGACCGATGGCATCATTACTGATTTCTCAGCACAGGAAGTGCGCGCTCTCAACAGTCGTGGCAAGCGCGTGGTGATTCACACGATCGCGTTTGGTGATGCAGGCAGTGAAGAACTGCTCCGCCAGATCGCGAAGGACTCTGGCGGTGTGTACCGCTATGTGCCGGATGGAGGCCCATGATGGTGAAAATGGGTTGGTTCATCGCGGCGATTGTGGCGGTTCAGGCCTGCGCGTCTCATGCGCGCGGGGATGTGGTTGAGCGTCGCGGCGGCGCGCCTTCACTGGAAGGTGAAATCACGATTGAGGATGCTGGCGTGCGCGTGCGAACGCGCGGCGGCGCGGCGCAGCTTGTGCCGTGGGATCGGGTGCGAAGCGTAACGCCTCGGCCTGCGGGCGATGACTTCGAGCAGCGGATGAAGCTGGCGGAAGAACTCTGGCGGGCGCGATCAAGGCTTGAACGGGGGGATTACGCGCTGGCGGAAGGTATTTTCGAGCGGCACTTCGAGCTTTCACGCGGCAGAACGGATGAAACCGCGCTGGTGATCGCAGAAGGACTCGCACGATGCAGGCTTGCTCGGCTGGACCCGGCCCTCGCGCTGATCCCCGCGCTGGAAGCTGCGCGAATGCGACGAGCGGGAATCAATACGGAGAGTTACCGCGCGATGCCTGCGTTGATTGATGACGCGACGGCCCTTTGTGTGCAGTTGCCGCCCGCGTGGCTTGCGTCGCCCACAACGCGCCGGTTGGAACAGGAACTGGCAAGCTACGATGCGCGGGGCGACGAGGTGATCGCATCACTGGCCTCGTTGTATAGGCAGTCCATTCGTCAGCAGATGCACGGACCGTGGCAGGATGCAGTATTCGCGGAGCCGCGTGGCGCGACGGCGCGCCATCCGGGCGTTGCGTTGCTGCGCGATCTGGTGCAGGCCGGCGCTGCGGAGCCTGGCGCACGTGAGCTAGCACGCGGCGCGATTGCTCGATTGATGGACGGTTCAGGTGATGCGCCGTCTGCGTGGGTGGAAGCATGGGGCCGATACGCGCTGGGGCTTTCACTTCTGTGGGAAGATGAGCCGGAACGCACCGCACGCGGCGCGGTGCATCTGCTTCATCTTCCCGCACGGTTCAATGATTCGCAGTTTTATCTCTCCGGCCTCGCGGTGGCGCAGGTGATTCACATGCTGGAACGCAAGCCTGTTTCGAGTGTGGCTGGAGCATCTTCATTGCGAGCTGAACTGGATCGCCGATATTCGCATCACCCCGTTCATTCGCCAGCTTTTGAGCTGTCCTCAGGACGAACGGATCGACACACAACAACGGAGAACCCATGAGTTGGATCGCTTTGGCACAGGATGACGCGGCAGGGATGACGTGGCTGCAGACCGTTCAGAGCGGTGGCCTCATTGGATACATCATCATCGCGCTGAGTGTCGGCGCGCTGGCGCTCGTGGTGATGCACTTTGTGCAGATTCGCCGTGTTGCGCTCATTCCGCCCGCGCAAGTGGTCGAACTCGATGCCATGCTCGCGCACGGCGATGTCGGCGGTGCACTGGAGTATTGTCTGGACCCCGTGCGGGACTCGTACCTTACGCGCATTCTGGCTTCTGGCCTCACGCGATATCAGCGATCAGCATTCGGTGCTTTTGAGATCAAGAACGCGATAGAAGAAGCAAGTGAAGACCAGACGGCAAGACTGTACCGCTCAACCGATGCGCTGGGCGTTGTCGGCGCGATCGCACCGCTGCTGGGTCTGCTTGGCACGGTCGTCGGCATGGTCGGCGCATTTGAGGTTATTTCCCAGAGCGCCGCGACAAATCATGAAGCACTCGCGCGAAGCATCAGTCTTGCGCTGGTAACCACGTTGATGGGTCTGACGCTGGCGATTCCGTGCATCGCGCTGTTCACGTACTTCCGCAATCGCATCGATGCGTTTGCTTCAGAGGCGAGCCTTGAGATTGAGCGTCTCGTGCTGCATCTGGAATCGCCGCCGGCAACGGGTGCGGCTGCTGCTTCACTGGCTGCGGCGCGTCCTGCGTCGCCTGCTCGCGCGGGAGCCGCGTTATGAGGCCGATGCGCAGAAGCCATCCGCAGCGGGTGTTGCCCATCGAGCTCACGCCGATGATCGACGTGGTGTTCCTGCTCATCATCTTCTTCATGACGACGGCACAGTTCGCACGCATGACGCGAGCCGAAGTCGATTTGCCGCGTGAACCCGGCGAGCGGCAACGCGCACCGGAAGAAGCGGGCATCGTCATCAACATCCTGAAGGACGGTTCGATCATCGTGGGTGACAAAATCGTCGGCGTCGATCAGATGATCGAACTCGTGCGTGAAAACATGACCGGCTCAAGCGGCGGTCCGGGTGCGAAGGTGCTGGTGCGCGCCGATCGCGAAGCCGACTCTGTCTTTCTCAATCAAGTGATGTCCCGTCTTCGTCGAGCAGGCGTCGGCAATGCACGCATCGCCACCGAAGTTCCTTAGGAGTCGATCGGTTTTGCGAGTCAACAGTGTCGTTCGTTCACGAGGCAGATGAATAAACGTTCCCGTCAATCCAGGCGTCGCATCGAGCGCATCACGCTCAACCTGACGAGCATGATTGATGTGACGTTTTTGCTGTTGCTGTATTTCATTCTGACGACGGTGCTGATTCGCCCTGAAGATCGCCTCAGTCCCACGCTGCAGACACAAACCAGCGCCGAGGCAGCGAGTGATTTCCAGCCGCAGATTCTGGAAGTGCTTTCATTGGATGGTTATCCTTCGTATCGACTTGGTTCGCGCGTGATGCAGGGCCGCGATGAACTGGCGGAAGCGCTGCGAGGGCTTCGCCACGACGACGGCCTCTTTGTCAATGTTCACAATCAGATTCCCGTGGGGTTCGCCGTCGCTGCGATTCAGGTTGCGCGAGATGTCGGTTTTCAGCAGGTGACGTATGTGCCGCAGGATTGACGCTCACATCCTGAAGCGAGGCTTTGCGACAGGCCTGTTGCTGGTCGCATTGATGCTGACCTTACTTCCCGTGCGCAGTGCGACGGGTGCGGATGATGTCGCGGCATATCTGGAACGGCATGGACTTACGGAACTGCTTGCCGTTCACCTGGAATCGCTTGTCGCCACTTCCGAAGGCGAAGCTCGCGATCAGCTCATGCTGCGCCTCGCTGCGGTCTATGCAATGCTACTTGATTCGATCAAGGATGACGAAGCACGGAAGCGAATCGAAGCCAGAAGCAGCCGTCTGCTGGAATCCGCCTCTGAAGGTGCAGAAGAGCTGCGTCTCGCGCTGTTGCGCACGGCGTATCGAGAAGCGGAACGACTTGCAGAAGACGTGCGTTTGCGGCGAACTGCCAGTGAAGATGTGAGTCGCGCTCGTGCGATGTTCGCTGAACTTGTCCCTCGTCTCGAAGCATTGGAAGCGTACTTCGATCGTACGCTCTCACAAATTGATCGCCGCATCGCACGCAGCACAGGCAACGAAGCTACTTCACTTTCCGAACGAGCGGAGCAGCTTCATCAGCTACATGCAGGCTGTCGATTCATCACCGCGTGGGCGATGTACTATCAATCGCTGCTCACCGAGCCGCGGTCAGCAGAATCTGCGAAGAAAGCGGAGCGGCTCTTTGCCCAGCTCCTGCGAGTGGAAGGCCCGAATGTCGATCCTGAATCAGTTTCTATCGACCTCAGGCAGGTTGAATCCTTCGCTCGTTCGATTCTCGGCATGGCGCTCTGCCGTTCACTAACGACTTCAGATGTCGATGCGCTGCGGTGGCTTGCGTTGCTGGAACATGAAGCCGCTGCATCGGTCGTTCGCGAGCAGACCCCCGTGTGGCGTCTCGTGGTGCGGATGGAGCATCGCCGATTCGCACAGGCGCTACAGGAATTGCAGGAGCTTATCGCCAGTGAGCGAGCAATACCGACATCGTGGCTCAGGCTCATCGCCGTGTATGCGATTGAGGGCGAACATGGTTCGCGTGAAGCACAGCGCATGGTGCAGATCGCTCTGGCGGAACTGGCCGCGAGAGGTGAGTTGCAGCAGGTGCTTGAACTTGCGGAACGCTATGGGGTTGATGCGCTGGGTACACCCGGCGGGGAAACTGGTTTTGCACTGCACTTCGTACGCGGCCTGCTGCTCTATCGCGAAGCTCGCGCACTGCATGAAGCATCCGCAGCCGAAGCCGCATCAGAAGACGCCACGCGTCTTTATCGCAATGCGATTGAACAGCTCAGGCTTGGCTTGGCGAGCGCGATGTCCGCTGAAGCCGATCGGCGGCATGAGTCGCATTCCGCAGCGGAAGCGGTTTCGCGTCGATTGATCGCATGGGCGATGTTCTACAGCAGGCAGTACGCGACAGCATGGCAGGAGTTTGTGCGTTCTTGCGAAGGCTTGTCTCCCGGCGAAGCGTCGGAGTCACATTGGATGGCGATCGTCTCGCTTGATCGGCTGTTCGAGTCTGATGCAGTAGCTTCGCGAGACGCTTCGTTGCGGACGGAGCAGCGCGATCTGATGGATCGGTTCCTGGCGGAGTATCCTTCCAGCCCGCACGCGGGAACATTGATGCTTCGTCGCGCCATTGAGGCTGAAGAACTCAGCATTGAACTTGCCGAGCAATTGCTGGCAATTCCGCCGCATGATGATGCCTATCTACCGGCAAGACATCGCGTTACGGCGTACTTGTATTCGCTCTACCGCAAAGCTGGCGCAGCACAGCGGGCGTTGCATGGCGATCGTTTTCTGTCTGTCGCCGTGCCGCTCATGGCGGTGCCGGATTCGCTGGCGGCTCGTCGGCTTGTCAATGTTCGCCGTGTGCTGGACGTATCGCTCTCGGAGCGTATTGAGCGACTTGACGCGGCGCAGCGAGCACTTGCGGAGCTGGAGCGCATCACGTCAGCGGGTGAATCCGTTGATGCGATCGCTGATGAGCTGGATTATCGCCGCGTACAGGAGAGACTGCTTGCAGGTGATATGGCAGCAGCGATCCAAATTGCGGATGGATTGTGGGAGCGCGCTTCAGCCGGTGGGGATGCTGCGTGGTCTGATCTTGGCTCGCGTGCGATGTTCCATGCAGCACATCGCCGGTGGAAATCAATATCCGCTCCTGCAAGCGGCGCCGCGTTGGATGAACTGCTCCACATGATTGTGCGTTACGGCGGGCGTATTGTGCGAGAGTTCGAGCTTGATGAATCGTCTTCTTCAATGAATGCGAATGTGATTGCGTATCACCAAGCCGTCGCAGAAGCCTCGATGTTGCTCTTCGAAATGCATCGTGATCTCGAACGCGGGCGGGCAGCCTTGTTCTTGTACCAGCGATTGCTCGAAGCGCAGCCACGGAACGCCGGATATCTTCACGCTGCGGCGGTTCTGGGGGAGCAGTTGGGTGACAAAGCATTTGCACTGGACTGCTGGCGGCGACTCGCTGCGGGGCAGACCGCTGGAACGGAAGGGTGGTTTGAGGCAAGATGGCGCATGTTGACGCTGCTAGCGGATATCGATATAGATCATGCGCGTCAGGTGATGGCACAACATGTGCAGCTCTACCCGGATTATGGGCCTGACCCGTGGGGTGCAAGATTGCGAGCGCTGCATGCCGCACTCTCGCGCAGCGGTGGTGAGGAGCGTGCACGATGATCGGCGGCATCGCAATGCGATACCTGGGCATTGATGATGATGCAGACGTGTACGATCTGCTCGGACTGCCGCGCGGCGAGATACTTTCATCTGCACGCATTGAGCAGGCTCTCCTGCATCGCCTGGGCCAGCTTTATGCGCACCCGGAAGGACGTTCCCCTGATGCTGATGTGCTGCGCGAACGGCTTCGTAATGCAGCGGACTCACTCAAACGATACATGATGCGCCTACGTGAAAGACCTGCGCCTGCAGCACAACCAGTTCATGCTGCGCACCGCCTGACGGACTTCGACAGGCATGTGCTGGCCACTATGATCGTCAGCGGGGGCTGGAACGCAGCAGCCCGCTCCCGCCTGATCGCGCTCGCGTCCTCACAGGGCGTTACGGTGCAAGGGTTGATCAAGGTGATACGAGGCTTGAGTGAGTATGCGCATACTGCTGCGCCAGAGCGAAGCGGCGCGGGCATTGGTGCGGTGCAGGTGTCACAGATCACCGCGGGGATGTCGAAGTATGTGCCTGCTGCGCCGCCGCCTTCGCCGATTGCAGAGTTGAGCGAACGCATCGTGGATCGGCTCGCACCTACGATCAAGGACGACACTGGTGCAGGCACGCTCAAACTCACCATCATTTTCGGTTTGATTGCATCCATCATCGCGATTGTGCTCGTCGTCAAACTTTATCCTGAACGTTCAAAGCCGGTAGCGAGCGAAACAATCATTGCTGGGGCGAACTTACCGCCTGATTCATCGCGTGATGCGGCCGCACCGCGCGAAGAGCTGACTTCCGTAGCGAGGCCAGCAGAGTTTGCGGCATTGCCGACGTTTGCCGACATGGTTGTGCCACTTTCGGCGCGGCAGACAGCGGATGACATCCAGTCGCTGCTGGAAGAGTTGGATGAGGTCGGGCGGCGTCTGGTTGTTTCGACTGATCCTGCGGAGATGACGTATCGCAAGTGGGAGTATGCCGTCAATGCGATCGCAGGCGCATGGCCTTTGCTTGATCGTGAAGCGACGCGCCAGATTGACCAGGCGATGGCGAGCATCCTGCTGGCCAGCGCGGATCGGCCAAGCGTCAGTAATCGTCTGATGCGTGCGTTCGCGCCATCCGGTGAGATTCTGGGTGAACCGCTCGACTTGTGGCGCGGAGCGTGGCGTGCAGGTTCACTGGCGCGCATCAGCCGCAATCCAGTGATGCCTGCCGCACTCAGCGATGATGCTCGCCGCCTGCTCGAAGCCACACTTGGCGAAGACCGCGCCGGTGGAATGCGACACTTCGATGCGGCAGCGGATGTCTGGCTTCGGAGAAGCGTGCCAGCGATGCTCAGCATGCTCCGTGATGATGAGACGAGCTACCAGATGTGGGAGTTGTGGTTCATCGCGCAGCGGAAGCTGGGTGTCGGCGCGCGGCACGATCGCGCCATCATGCACGCCATGACGCTGGCCATGCGTAGCCGTGGTGATATCGGCAGGCAGGAAGCAAGGCTCAACGTCGTTGGCCGCTTGCTTCGCACTGTTGATTTCACGTCCAGCGCAGCCGCTCGAGATCGCTTCCTTGATCTCTTTGATGATGCGGAAGTGTCGTCCGCATCGCTCTGGGTGCTCACGAGCATTCTAGCGCAGGATCCTCGCGTCGAATGGTACGGCCGCGATCTCGTCATCCCGCATGATGCGCCTGATGCGCTGAGACGGCGGTTCAGCTATGACATTCGGCGGTTGTGGCCTGCGATTGAGGAGTCGCGATGGGTCGCATCTCGTCGCGCATTTGAGATTGATGAGATGGTTCATCGCCTGTGGCTCGAAACCCACGACGCGCTACTGGCTGAACAATCGTCCCGGTCAATGGGTACCGATGAAACGCGCATGCAGCGTCTTCTGAACTGGGCGCGATTGAATGAAGCTGCCGCATTGCTTGCCGCGCAGCAGCCGATGTATGCGGAATTGGCGTTGCGTGCGATTTCATCAGAACCCAGTACGCCACCGCGCGGTCCTGCGCCCGGAACGCCAAGCAATACGAATCCGCAGGGCATTCGCCCGCCCGGTGTCAACCATGGCCACATCATGGGTGGCCCGGCAGGGGCGCGCGCGCCTGTGCCGATCGGACCTGATGGCGTGTGGGCGGCTGCGTATGAAGAATCGCGGCAGCGCAGCGAGGATCGGATTCGGTTGTTGCAGCAGCTTCGTAATGCAGGTGGCGACCTGGAGCCGCGTAATGCAGCAGTGTTCGTGCGAGAGGCGTATCGCGGTCCGACGGATGCGCGGTCCCTCGCACAGTCCATCGCCGTCGAGCAGTTCATGTTTGGGCCGAATGTCGCGGTCGAGTTGCTTGATCAGCTTGTAGAAGCCCCCCGCAATGCGCAGGTCGGGGACTTTCTTCAGCGATATACAGGCTCATTTCTCCCCCCTGTGCGCGCTTCGGACTGGATGGTCGAAGCGCGCCGGTCATTGCTGGAGCACACGCTGCGATTGCGATCGCCGGAGACGGCAGACATTGACATTGCTGCGTCCGCTCTTGCGGAATCAATGCTTTCACAGGCGGCGGCGATAAGGCCTGAAACGGCGCGCCGTGCACAATCCGCGGCGGGTAGCCCGACTGATGCGGCACGCCAACTCGCCGAAGCGTGGCGAGAGATTGCGGTGACGACGCTGGCAGTTACGGCGTTTCCTGAAGATGTGCCGGGGCTTGATCGGCGACTTGCAACGCGGCTGTACCTTGCCAGCGGCCCGCTTCAGGAGTTCGTGGCGTCGCAGATCGCCGTGCTTGAACTGCTCATGTATGTTCTCGCCGCTGAGCAGCCGCCGCTGCTGGATGAGCTTGGCGGGTTGGCGGCTCACGCCAGCGAGCAGCGTGCAGGGGCGCGGCATGTGCTTGATCAAGCCGCATCGACGGAGCGGGCGATCGCCTCGCTTTGGCGATTAAGACTCGGTGCAGAGCCGCTGGCGCATGACGAGGAGGAGCTGATCCCATGAGATACAGTTTTGTTCTGATGCTGAGTATTGCTGTATTCACATGGCCGGTGTATGGGCAGTCCGTTGCCAGCGCGAATGAGCAGTTGACAAAGCGATTGGAATCGCTTCACCCATCTCGGCCGCTCGAATATTTTGAGCTGGCGGAGGAACTTGCGGATGATTTTGCTGCGGGTGGTTCGCCAGCCAATCTTGACATTGCAAAGCGGCTGTATGCGCTTGCAGCGGTGATCGAGCCTTCGCGCTTTGGCCGCAGTGCTTCGCTGGCGCTGGCGGAACTGGCGACTGATGCGTATGAGAAGCGGCGTCTGCTCTCGCTTGCGCAGGTGCTGGGCGAATCGCGCCAGGAACGCGAACTGAGCAGCAGTGGCCATGCACGCCCAACACATCGAGAAGAAGAGACGACCCAGACGGCGGCTCTCGCGATGGGTGAGGCCTTGAGTTACTTCAGGCGGGGCCTCGGCAGTCGCGCCTTGGCCTCACTCCGTACGCCCGGCGCGATGCGTTTGCTGGAGCGGACTGCGGGGGTCATGGGTGGCGCGAACCGCATTCTGGAAGACGCGAGAGCGATGCGAGGCTCAGGTCGCCCGATTACCGTCAGCGGAGCGGACCTCGCGATGATGCGCATTGAGGTGGGGCTGCTGGCGGGCAGTGATCGACCATGGTCGGCGGACCTTGCACTCAATCGAGGTGAGACGCTCATAGAACTCAATCTCGAACGACTCGATACGGAACTGCGAGTGGATGGAGCACGCACGATCTATCGCAACGGCATCTGGGTTGTGCCAGATCGTTGAGACGGAAACTGTGCAGCCTGACGCTCATTGCGCACACTTGAGGCTGGTGGCCGCCTACACTTCACGCCTCAACCGATGCCCATTCTCACCGTCAACAATGTTCATCATGCCTACGGCACGCAGGTCGTGCTGCAGGGGGCGACTATCACCGTTGAGCCGGGCGAGAAGATCGGTCTGGTCGGGCGCAATGGCAGCGGCAAGACAACGCTGATGAAAGCGATGACCGGCCAGCTCAAGCCGGACAGCGGGACGGTGGCTTTGCAGCGGGGCGCACGCATTGGCTATCTCAGCCAGCATCCAGTCTTTGATATGGAAGAGACCTTGCGCGACGCAGCCGAAGGCGCCTTTGCCGAGCTACACGCATTGCACGTCAAAGCGCATGAACTCTATGACCGCATGGCGACTGCGGAAGGCGAGGAGCTGGATCGGCTGCTCAAACAACAGGCGCAGATCGACGCTCAGATTGAAGCGGCGGGCGGCTACGCCATCGACCACAAAATCGAAGCAACATTGCATGGTCTCGGCTTCACGGATTCGCAGTTCAGCCTCAAAGTGAAGAATCTTTCAGGCGGGCAGAAAGGGCGTCTTGGTCTGGCGAGACTTCTTCTCGAAGCGCCTGATGTTCTGCTGCTCGATGAGCCGACGAACCACCTCGATATCGCAGGTCGTGAGTGGCTCGAAGCATTTCTGGCGGACGAGTATCCCGGCGCAGTCATTCTCGTGAGCCACGACCGCTGGCTGCTGGATCGGGTCGTTAACAGGATTGTGGAAGTCGAGCGCGGCGTTATTCGCGAATACCCCGGCAACTATGAGAAGTATGTTGCTCTTCGGCGCGAGCGGCAACTCACCGAAGCGAGGGTGTATGACAAACAGCAGGATCGAATCAGACAGGAAGAGAGCTTCATTCGCCGCTACAAGGCAGGCCAGCGCGCAAGACAAGCCAAAGGCCGTGAAACGCGACTGGAACGATTCAAGGCGAACGACACTGTCGAACGCCCCATCGAACTTGAGGTGATGCGGCTCAAGCTGCCGAAAGCTCCGCGAAGCGGCGATCAGGTCGCCGTTGCGGAAGGCATTCGCAAGGCGTACCCCAGGAGCGGCGGGGGAGAACTGGTGCTCTTCGACGATTTTTCCACTGATATTGTGCGTGGCGATCGCATCGGCATCATCGGGCCGAATGGTGCAGGCAAGACGACGTTGATTAAATGCCTGCTGGGCGACATCGCGCCTGATGCGGGCCGTGTGCGTCTCGGCTCGCGATTGGAAATCGGCTACTACCGCCAGACGCAGGATCATCTCGATATGTCGCTGACGGTCTGGCAGTATCTGCAGTCCGTGATCGTTGGACTGGACGGACAAGCCAAAGCGTCTGAGCAGCAGGCACGCGATCTCGCCGGCGCGTTCCTCTTCTCAGGCATGGAGCAGGACAAAGCACTTGGCGATCTTTCCGGCGGTGAGCGCAGTCGAGCGGTACTTGCTGGCCTCGTGGCATCCGCCAAAAATCTGCTCATACTCGACGAGCCGACGAACCATCTCGATATCCCATCGGCGGAGCGACTTGAAGCGGCGCTCGCTGCGGAAGATGGATTTGACGGAACAATGCTTCTCATTAGCCACGATCGCGCCTTGCTTCAGGCGACATGCGAGAAGCTCATCATCTTCGACGGTGAGGGGGGCGTGCGAGTCTTTCAAGGCACCTTCCGCGAGTGGCATGATGCACAGCATCGTGCAGCATCCACTGGTCAGGCGGCGAGCGCGAATGCACAACCCAAGAGCCAGAAGCAGATCGCTGCGCCCAAAACCGCAGGTACTGTTGTCAAGGTCTCCAAGCGTCAGGTTGAGGAGGCGGAAGCAGCAGTTGTTTCGCTGGAGTCGCGTATCGCTGCGATTGATGCGCAGATGGCGGACCCGGCGGTTTTTACGGACGGGGCCAAATGCAAAGCACTGGGAAATGAGCGGGCGGCACTTCAGGCGAAGCTGAAGACAGCAGAAGCAGAATGGCTACGTCTGGTGGATGCGTTTGAAGTGTCGAGTTAGCGAGATCGCTGAATCGAAACGAATCACACGCTGCGGAGCAGGAAATCGTTGGCGCCGCGGACTTCCCACACCGCTTCCGTGCCCAGCGATGCAAACTGCGCCACATTGACTTCGATCGAAGCCAGACGCCTGCGGCCTTCAAAGCGGGCCACAACGTGTACCGTGCCGTTTGCATCGCGAACGGTCAGTTCCATCGGACCAGTGCCTTCAGGCAGTTCTTCGGTAATCAGCATGGCTCGGCCGAAGTCCTCGGCAACGAGGAGCACGGCGCGGGCGGAGTCGCTGCTGGCGCTCGGTTTGAGGTTGAAGCGGTGGGTGGTGTCGTCGAAGAAGTAATCCTTGAATGTGCGGCCGAGGATTTGCTCAATCTGAGTGCTTGTATTGTTGTCCAAGGCCAGCTTGGTCAGCTCGTGCTGCTGCTGAATACTCACAGAGAGGAAGTAAATGAACACCAGCACCACGCCGCAGAGCGCGAAGGTCGCGACGCGCCAACCGAGGCCTGAGCCGGCGAACCCGATACGGGCGATCACATCTCGCTGCTCGACAGGCTCCTGCCGCCTGTGGCCGATGGTGGCGATAGGAGCCAGTTCCTGCTCCATCGCGCGGCTGACGTAATCCAGCACGCGATCGCGTAGTGTCGCGTCCGGGTTCTCATCGGAAAGCAGCGCGGGGTCTTCTGCGATCTCGGCCTGAAGCTGGACGATTTCATCCTGAACAGACGCTGGAGCCTGATGGAACGAGCGAGTGTACAGTGCTGCTTCGTATTCATCAAGCAGCCCCAGCACATCCAGTGCTGCCAGTTCCAACATTTCCTTGCGAGTCATCGGGTTCGGTGCCGTCATGGCCTTGCTCCAGCCGTTCAGTGCCCGCTCCGGGACGGGAGCGGGCGGGTTTCTCTCTTCTCTCCGGCGTGCCGGTGTTTGATTTCACCGCACACGCGAATCTCTTTCTTCTCCCCGGTCGTTCCATGCGGGTGGGCTAACCTGCCCAATCCGACTTTGCACGCTCCCGAAGCCGCATGAGGCCTCGGCTGAGTGCCGACTTTACGGTGCCCAGCGGGGCATCCAACTGCTCACTGACCTCCCGCAACGTAAAGCCTTGCAGGTAGGCTCGTTCGATGACCTGCCGCTGCAGGTCAGGCAATTCAGCGATCCTTTTCAGAAGGACCGCATTTCGCTCACTTTCGATCGGCTTCCGGTCCGGGTCGTTTTCGGAGCCGGAACCGGTGTAATCCGCATCGAAGCTGGTTGTATCCGGCCTCACAGAATTCCGCCGGATTCGATCAATCAGATGCCTGCGTGCGATCAACATCACCCAGGTCACCAGCTTGGCTCGGCGGGGATCGTACCGATCCGCAGTCTTCCAAAGCCTGACAAAGACCTCCTGCACGGCATCCTCAGCTTCGGCCCTTGTCGGCAGAAACTGACGGGCAACCTTGAAAACGAGGGTTCCAAAGCGGTCGTACAACTCCGCAACGGCTTCCTCGTCGCCAGCCGCCACTCGATGCATCAGCATCCAGTCTTGCTGCTGGCTCATTGTCCTCTCACTTTCGACATCGCTTATCCGTATCAGAAGTAGGGGCGGTTGCAGGAAGGTCGCCGGATCATGCGGGCGCAGCATGATTTACGGCCCCAGAATACAGGGAAAATCGACCCGCCGACAGTGGAGCCGGATGGCCGCCCAGTCAATCGGGCAGGAGGATCCTTCAGAACAACGTCTAAGCATACTTCGATCGCGCTCAAAATGACGAAAAATTTCCCCTTGATCTGCAACCGTTTGGTGTAAACTGTTCTTGGGTCGGGTTCGTGGCCGATCTCGTTCAATGCAACGCGTCCACTCTGGAATCACTCCAAGATGAGTTGACTCTGATGTTGACATATGCGGGCAGCGGACGGTGGGGATAGGGCGAGGAATGGGTCAGGGGTGGGACAACTTGGGACGCGCCTTGTGAAGAGGAATGCGCCAACCCGAAAGTTGATCTGCCTGTGTGGATCATCATCCCGCAGTGCATGGGGGAGCGGTTCATCCTTCAAACCGGGAATGCATCCGGCACGTCGAGCATTCAGCTTGATGGAACTGCTCATCGTGCTGCTCGTTACCAGCATTCTGGCAAGCATGATGATGCCCGCCATGACGAAGGTTCGCGAGAATGTTCATCGTGTTGTGTGCTCGTCCAACCTTCGTCAAATTGGCATTGCGATTTCGATGTACGCCGACGATCACAAAGATCGCTTACCGGCCAGCTCGAAGCTGACAAATATCCATGGTGTGTGGGAACCGCAGGAGTTGATGGGCGCATTCCATCATGGCGCGTGGGATGGGCTTGGGTTGCTCTATCAAAACGAATACTGCCCCACGCCGTCATGCTTCTACTGCCCCAGCCATCGCGGGGAGCATCCGTTCCAGCGGTACTCCATGCAGTGGGAACGGCCGGATGGCAGCAGCACCATCTATACAAACTTCCACTATGCGGGGCATCGCGATTGGATCACGGGTCGTATTCGTCCGTACGCCAACCTCGACCGTATGGTCCTCGCCACCGACGGCTTGAGAACGGCTTCAGACTTCAATCATCGTGTCGGCCTCAACACGCTGCGAGGCGATGGCGCGGTCCGCTGGCGAGATGACGGCTTCAGCATCATGGTGCTGCTGCCCGATGGTCAAACCGGCAGCGCGGACCCGGAAAAATACAAGTCCATCTGGGACGAACTTGAGAAGAACTGATCTTTCGCGATCCGTGAGAGCCGGTCGTTCTCCATGCGTCATTGTCGAATCGTAACGGTTACGGTCTGCATGTGATGCCTGCCCACGTGCGGCGCGATCAACTCGTACTGCTCTGCCGAAGCGCTTTCGCCCAGTAAAGCGTGATCAATGTGATACAGCGGGAAGCGCGTATGGAACGTCGCTCCATAGCCTGAGCCTACTTCTCGATAGGCATGACGGTAGCCGGGAAACATGATGTCAAGTGAGGCTGCGTCGCGCGTGATATTGAAGTCGCCGATAACAAGATCGGGTGGCGGAGCATCAAGTTCATCAAGCATCCGGCGAACGTCTCGTGCCAGCTCCGCGCGCGCGATCGTGAGATCGGAAGGCATGTCCGCTGCGTAGATCAGCAGAGGCCTGCCCAGCGATGCGGTCGTGTCGATTTGAAGAAGCAATACGTAGATTTCATCCTTTGCGATGAGGACTCGCATGGTCAGGATCGGTATGCGGCTGAGTATGGTGAACGGGTGCGATCGGTGTGTGAATGCACCCTCGCCCAGCCAGTCGTTGATGTCAGGATGCCACGGTATCGACCCCGCATCGGTGAGAATCGTGAGATCGCCTTCTGCTTGCATGATCGCCCTGCGATAGGCGTCCGGCTCTTCACCTTTCACATGTGTTGCGTTCCAATGTACGACTCGTACTCCGGCTGCGTTCTCGCGTGGCACTCTGAACATGTGATGCTCAATCAGGCTGAAATGCATGCCGAGCGAGGCAAGGCAGCACAGCCAGAGCAAGACGCGCCTTCGCCTGATTGGCGGATGCGAACATCGTCGCCATGAGATCATCAGGCCAAGCGTTGCAGCAAACAAAGCAGCGGGTGTGGGTATCCATAGAAGCCACTGACTCCAGCCGTAGCGATCGCTCACAGTTCGCCCCGTCAGCCACGCTAAGAGTGAGAGTACGAGAATGGCAGCGATGACGCTCAGGCATGCGCTGACGAATCGCCCGAACCATGATGGACGATGATCGCGAATCAAAACGACCACACCAGAGGCGTCAGTGTTACCGCGATGGCCATGACCAGCAGATTGAGCGGAAGACCGAAGCGAAGATAGTCGCTGAAGCGATAGCCGCCGGGGCCGTACACCATCAGGTTCGTCTGATAGCCGATTGGCGTCGCAAAGCTGGCTGATGCCGCCACCATGATGGCCATAACAAAAGGCAGCACGTCAACGTTCATCTCCATCGCAGCGGCTTTCGCGATGGGCACCATCAGCACCGCCGCTGCGTTGTTGGTGATGAGTTCGGTGAATGTCGTTGTAACGGCATAGACCATCAACAGCACAAGCCACGGATGGCGGCCGACCAGATCAATGAGATTTGTCGCGATTGCTTCCGCCGCGCCGCTGAGAGCCATAGCCTCGCCAATACCCAACGCCGCACCGATGACCAGCAGCACGCGCCATTCAATACTTCGTCTGGCTTCGCCCGCTGTGGCGCAGCGCGTCAGCACCATCAGTCCCGCAGCGAGAAAGGCCGCGTTCAGGATCGACAGCACATTCGTCGCTGCTGCCACAATCATGGCAACGAGAATGCCCAGCGCGATCCACGCGCGATCGTGGCGCATCGGCTGCGATTCTGCCACAGCGGATATCAGGAAGAAATCGCGGCTGTCTCGCTGCTGATCGATAAACCGCGGATGCGTTTCGATAAGCAGCGTATCGCCCGTGCGCAGCACGATGTCACCGATCTTTGTGTTTTTGAGAATCTGTCCATTGCGATGCACCGCGATGACGACAGCGTTATACACCGTGCGAAAACGCCCCTCGCGAATCGTCTTGCCTACAAGCGGGCAGGAGTCGCTGACGACAGCTTCCACCAGCATGCGATTCAGTCGTGGGTCGCTGAGTTTGAAGACCTGATCCGCAGCAGGAGTCAGGCCGCGAATCTTCTGCAAGTCAACAACGGACTCGATGATGCCGACGAAGATGAGGCGATCGCCGCCCTTGAGGACTTCTTCCGGGCCGACCGCGACGATGCGCTCGCCCGCGCGTTCGATTTCCATCAGATAGGCGCCGGGCAGATTACGCAGGCCCGCCTGCTCAATCGTCTTGCCGTCCACCGCGCTGCCCGTTTCCACCATCATCTCCACCGTGTACCGCCTTGGGTCGTCAATGACAGCACGGGGAGGGGTGCGATCCGGCAGCAGTTTCTTCGAAGCAAGCAGGACATACAGGAAGACAATTGCAGCCACTGGCAGGCCGACCGCTGCAATTGTGAACAGCCCGATTCGGCCTTTCGTTGTGTCGCCCAACATGCCGTACACAACCAGATTCGTACTCGTCCCGATGAGCGTGCAGGTGCCGCCTGCGATGGCTGCATAGCTCAGAGGCAGAAAGAGTTTGGATGGACTGAGTGAAAACTTTTTGCACCAGTCATTGACAACGGGCATGAACATCGCCACCACCGGCGTGTTGTTGAGAAACGACGAAAGGCCTGCAACGGGCAACATCATGCGAGCCTGGGCACTCACCGTGGAGCGTGGCCGCCCCATAAGCGTTGTCGCCGCAAGGTTCATCGCCCCCGTGCGTATCAACCCCGACGTAACGACGTAGAGCACAGCGACCGTAATCAGCCCTTCATTGCCGAAACCACGAACCGCAGTGGCGGGCGATGGCAAAAGCTCCGTGCGAGCGAGGGAGGCGATCGTCATGAGCAGCGCGAGTGCCCCCAGCACGATGACATCCGGCCCAGCCCAATTTCGCGCCAGTGCGAGAATCATCAGCACGATCACGAGGATCGTCACCCATGCTTCCCATGTCATCGAGCATTCTCCAACAGTACAGCACGGCGGGCCTCGATGATTTGTCCATGCACATGCGGCGCGGCGCACACGATGCCTCGATTCGCCTTCAGCGTACGGCCAAGTGAGAAATCCAGCGGCTTGCCGTCCGCGTCTGAAACCATCGCGCCTGCTTCGGTCGCGATCAGACTTCCCGCAGCGTGATCCCAGATTTTCTCAAGATAGCTGCTGCCATCGGTACGGATCGTCGGTATGCGAAGGTATGCATCCGCCTGACCGCGAGCGACCACAGCGTACTTGCACTGGCTGTCGAGCCGGAGTGGCGACGCAGGCGCTGCGCCGCCGTTGAGGTGGGCGATGATGCGCTGTGTCTCATCCTGTTTACTGTGTGCTGCTTCAACAGATTCGCACACGCGTATTGCCCCGTGCCCTGAACGTGCCGCCGCAATGCGATTGGGCAGTTCATGAGGCTTGTCGCCTCGCAGTTCCCATGCGCCGCCGCCAAGCGTGGCCGCATAGATCGTGCCGCAATTCAATGGGTCAGGCTTGGCGACATCATGTGCGTGTTGGATGGAGAGATTCGGGCATCCCATGACGCCGAGAACAACCTGGCCCCGTTCAATGCGAGCGAGGGCGATGGCGTACTGCTGGCCGCGCAGGAAGCCTTTTGTGCCGTCGATCGGGTCGAGCGTCCAGTACCCTTCGCTGCTGCTGTCGCCGGGGTCGTAATCACAAGCCCCGACCGCGCTCAGCACTTCGTCTTCAGTGATGCCTTCTCGCCATGTGCGGACTGCTTCCACAACAGCATCGCGCAGTGCGTCGGCATCGACATTGCCCACCTTGCCTTGGTGCAAGTCCTTTGCGCTTTCCTCGCCGACGATCAGCGGGCGATCTTCTTCCATTGAAAGTCGAAGCTGAATGAGCGCTTGTACTGCGAAATCCGCCACCGTTACAGGGCTGCGATCGTCCTTCAGCGCATGGTTCAGCCGCTCCAGATTCGCCTGTAGCGAGCGGCAGAGGCGGCAGGCATCGGCGACGGCGTCGATCGCAACACGGAGTGGGGTTTTCATACTGAGACTACTCTTCGGCGAATTGTACGGTCCAACCGCACTGATCGCCTGCTCACCCCGCCATCAATCTGGATGTCTATCCCGCTCGTACTCCAAGGGTTTGGAGAGTTCTCGCGCCCGTGCCAAAGCCTGATCGATATGACCATACACATTCTCCAGTCCAATGACGGCGTCAAAGCCGACCTTCCTGAACGTGCGAAGCAGGTCCGCGCTCACGCCTGAAAGCAGCAGAATCGTTCCCTGTCTGCGGCATTTGTGGACGAACTCTTCGAGAGCGTGCAGGCCTGTGGCGTCGATCGCAGGCACCCGTCGCATACGCAGGATGAACACAAGCGGCGGCCGTTCAATGCTGCGCAACGTATCCTGCAGCCGGTCCGCCACGCCGAAGAAGAACGGTCCGTTGATCTCATATACCTCAACGTCATCCGGCACCTGTCGATTCGAGATGGAATCCGGATCGTCCCCGTTCTCCGGCTCGTCGTCGCCGTTGTTCAGTTCTCGCGTGATGGCGCTGATGTTGGAAACATCTGCCATGCGCTTCATGAAGAGCATGGATGCCATGACGACGCCGACACCCACGGCAATGGTGAGATCGGTGAACACAGTGAGGCCGAACGTGAGCAGCAGCACAAGCACATCGCTGCCCGGTGCGCGTAAGAGTGAACGGAAGTGGTCAAGTTCGCTCATGTTCCACGCCACCATGAGCAGCACCGCAGCGAGCGTTGCAAGCGGAATGTGCCCCGCCAGCGGTGCAAAGAGAGCCATCACCCCCAGTAGCGTGATGGCGTGGATCATCCCCGCTAGCGGTGTTCGCCCACCGTTTTTGATATTCGCCACAGTGCGGGCGATCGCGCCGGTGGCGGGGATGCCGCCGACGAGCGCGGAGCCGATGTTGGCCACCCCTTGGGCGACAAGTTCGCAATCCGCCTTGTGTCGCCTGCCTGTCATACCGTCCGCAACCACAGCAGAAAGTAGCGATTCGATGGACGCAAGTATGGCGATGGTGAATGCTGCGGGAAGCAGCTTGACGGCCAGATCGAAGCTGAACGACGGGAGTGAAGGCACGGGCAATGTGCGAGGAATCTCGCCGAAGCGGCTGCTGATCGTCTCAACAGGCAGTTTGAATGCCCACACGATGAAGCCCGCGCCGATCACCACGACGATTGCGCCGGGAACGCGCGGCACAAAGCGACGAAGCACGATGAGCATCGCGAGTGAACCGACGGCTACGCCCAACGTTGCAGGGTTCCATGTTGACGCATGCGCCGCGAGCGCTTGCATTTTCGGGACGAACTCCGCAGGCACTTCCGCCAGTTCAAGACCGAAGAAATCCTTGAGCTGCGCGGCTGCGATGATGACGGCAATGCCGCTTGTGAATCCCGTTGTAACTGGATAGGGGATGAATTTGATCATCGCGCCGAAGCGGAAGAGGCCCATCAGGATGATGATGAGGCCTGCCATCGCGGTGGCGGTAATCAAACCCTGGTAGCCGTGCTTGGCAGCCACCGCATAGACGATGACCACGAACGCCCCGGTTGGGCCGCCGATCTGTACGCGACTGCCGCCCAGCAGCGAGATGAGAAAGCCCGCGACCACCGCCGTGAACAGGCCGACGGCAGGGGGTGAAATGCCTGCTTCCGCTGCCACACTTTCTGGGATCGACGCAATGCCGAACGCCATCGCCAAAGGCAGGGCGATGATGCCGACCGTGCTGCCTGCTGCAAGGTCGCTCAGCACGGTACGCGCAGAATAACCTTCGCGAAAGCAAATGACGGACTTGGGCAGCAGGCGCGACGTAGGCTTGGCTCCCAGGCGTGGAAAGCAGGAACTGTACGCAGCGAACTTTCAATTGCAACATCCGACTGCAAAGAGAGCCAAAACTCTTTGATACGGTGCAATTCCGATATCCCGATCCGTCTGGTTCCTCGTTACACTGGATTCGGGTTGTCCACGGTCGGCTCACGGAACGAGTTGAAGCCTGACGTGCGTCGGGCGGGCTGATGCAGCGGCATGAGAATGTGGGATGACGAGTCTCGCCAAAATTCAGGGCACGGGCATTCCGTCGGGGTGCGTGGCGATTCCGATTCATGCGGATCAATCCGCTCCGCTTCGGCTATGCGCTGTGGTGCGGCTCGATCAACGGTCCAAAGGCAGCGGCAAGCTCTTTGTCCTGCGATGCTCGCTGGATACGCATGTTGTGCTCGGCTGCGTAACTGATGCGGGCGGCTTCGTGCATCAATGGGTGGAACTCTGGGTGCAGAATGCGTCCGGCCTTGCGGAGTCGTCGGGGATGCTCACCGGCGCGTGGGAGTCGCTGACAAACCGTACGCTCGATCAACAATGGCGCCGGCGTGTGCGCGCCTTGGAGCAGATGAGTGCGACATCCGTTTGGCGGACTGGCTGGGAGACGCTTCACCCCGCACCGTCGTGGATTGATGCCGCTGGCGGGATGGTGGTGCACCCTGTCGATGGAACTGGCGGCGCGTGGACACTGTGTGAAGACGATCAGCGTCTTGCCGCCGCGGGGCTGCCGACATACAGCGATTCACTGCATCGATATCTGCATCTCGCCTCGCTGGGTGAGAAATCGCAGTTCGCTCCGGTTACGGCAGGTGCGCCAACGAATGAGCGCACGGCTGAACTGGCGAAGATTGTGCCGAATGTGAAGGAGTTGATCCCGCTGAACATCGGCGCGGGATTCATCATGGTGAGGCCGCACCAACCGCTGTCGTATGCTGCGTTTCAGGAACTTCTCAGCGGCGGGCCTGATGTGTCCGCGCCTGATCTCAAGTACGTCGAAGCAAGCCACGCACCTACGGATCATCTTGAAGATTTCGGCAGGCTGTTCCTTGGTCGTAGCGGTCGCGAAGGTCGATTGCTCGAAACGTTTCATCTGAAACTTCGACTTCTGGCGGATGCCGTTGCGTCGGTTCATCGTTTGGTTCGTGAGACACAGACACCAATGCTCGATCTGACAGATGAGAGTTTTCGCGTCAGCCTTGCGGAAGGCGGTTATGCGCTGCCGCATTTCTGGACCGCTCGCGTCTCGCTGGTCGATGTCTGCCACGGCATCGCGCTGCCGCTTGGTTCGTCCACAGCGCGCCGTACGGCGTCGGGTGGGCCGGACCGATTCATGCGAGGCAGCGGTGCGCCGAGATGCATCTACCATCCCATGCTCAGCAATCAGGCGATGCGCGGTCGCGCGATTGTGCGCGTGCGGCAGGTCATCGACGATGGTGATGATGCCGCGGTTGTTGAAGGAACAATCACAACCAGTGATCGTTTGAACGCTTCGCCTACGGACTTGTTGTGGATCAGGATGCCGATTTCGAACGGGCGGCTTGATCTGCATGTTAGCCTAGAAAGAGAATCGGCGATGGCCGATGGGGAGTGGCGATTCCGCAGTTTGCCGCAGCGAATGAGCAGCGACATGTTGCGGCAGATTGACGAACGCAATCCGGGAAGAGAAGTCGAGTTTGATCTCATACAGAACCTCTCAACGCCTTGCGATTTGTACGCGCTGGGTGTGCTTGCAGTACGAACGTTGCTCGTCGGTGGCGGGCCTCAGGGCCGAACGTTGCCCCTGGCACTGGATGAAGTGCACTCACTCGCCCGGCAGGCGGCATTGACTCACGATGAATCTGTTGGGCTGTCGCTGCGAATCATGAGCATTTTCGATCGGGATGCGCGGTGGCTTGAAGCCCTCGGCCCACATCGTTTATGGAATGAAGAGGTTCCCCCTGAAGAGGGGTTTGACATCGTGCCACGCGAACTCTGGTGGGACGCCTTGGCGATGATTGTCCGTACGATCCCCGGCGTCGGGCCGGACTCCACATGCCGCGACGCAGGCGACGCACGCCCCGGCGGGGCGCATCGAGTGTTCGAGCGTTTACTTGCGGACCTCAAGTCGCTTCTCGTCCAAACCCGTAGCCTTCTCCTTGTCGATTGGAGCGCCAACCGAGAGGTCCATTCGGTCGTCCGGCAGTTTATGGCTGAAATGGTTGAGCGCAACCCACGGATTGTGCGATGAGAGATGATAAACTGGGCAGACCGGCTCGCGCTGCAATCAATGGGAACGCTCTGAGAGACGGCAGATAGATACCACAATCAACACCCGGCAAGGCCGCCCGCTTTCTTCATGGACCTCGAACCACCCTCGCAACCCGGCGAACCGCTTCCGACTCATCTCGGGCAGTACGTTGTCGTGCGCGAACTCGGTCGCGGCGGCATGGGCGTGGTCTATCTTGCGCGCGATCCGAAGCTGGATCGGCTGGTTGCCATCAAGGTGCTGCCGGAAACACTTGAGCGGGATAAGGATCGCCTCGGCCGGTTTGAGCGCGAGGCTCGCGTGCTGGCGTCGCTGAACCACACCAACATCGCGTCAATCTTCAGCGTCGATCAGACACCCACCGGCGCGCGACTATTGGTGCTTGAGTATGTAGAAGGGCAGAATCTCGCGGACCTGCTGACGCGCGGGCCAATGACCGTGAAAGAAGCTCTGCGGCTCTGCCTGCAGATCGGGCGCGCCATTGCCGCTGCACACAGCAAGGGCATCATCCACCGCGATATCAAGCCTGGTAACGTCATGGTGACTGCCGATGGGCACGTCAAGGTGCTCGACTTCGGTCTTTCCACGCGCGAAACGGAACGCAGCTCCGCGTTTGGCAACGCATCGACGACGGACTTCCAAACGGCCTCGCTTGCAACCATGCCGGGCCGCGTGATGGGGACCGCGGGGTACATGAGTCCTGAACAGGCGAGAGGCAAACCCGTTGACAAGCGAACGGATATCTGGGCATTCGGTTGCATCATGTATAAATGTCTCTCCGGCTCGCATGTCTTTGCGGGTGAGACGACGACAGATGTGATTGTCGCCACGCTCAGCACCGATCCCGATTGGGAACGGTTACCGCCCACAACGCCTGAACGAGTTCGAAAATTGCTGGCAAGTTGTCTGGAGAAGTCGCCGGATGATCGGCTGAACGACATCGCCATCGCGGTTGAAGAAGTTGAGAAGGCGATCGCTGAGCACGAGAAGGGCGGCGGTCTTGTTCATGCCCGCTTTGGCGATTATCAGGTCATTCAAGAGCTGCATCGCGGGCCTTCCGCTGCATTGTGTCTGGTTCGTTCCGCGCGATCCGAGGGTGCTGAACCGACGGTGGCGAAGATCATTGAGCCTTCGTCGATGATCCTCGGATCGGAGCAGGCTAGTGCGAAATGCAGAGAGTTTCTGCAGGGGGTTGGCGTTCAGAAGAAAGCCGCCGCTCAAGACCCACGCACATGGGCGCCGGTGTACGCGTCTGGTCGTGCTTCGACGGCGGCGTACTGGGTTACGGATCGGTATCAACGTTCCGCAGCGGATTTGTTTCAATCCCGTCAGCGATTGGACGCTGCGGAACTACGCAACATCATCCTCAGCGCTGCATGTGGCGTACGCGCCATCAATGCGGCGTGCAAGCGAGCGCATGGGAACATCAAGCCTTCAAATGTGCTGATCGGTGAAGGCGATGATCTCGCGACGGCGGCAATCGCACTTACGGACCCGTTGCCTGAATCACAGCTTGCCGCGGTTACCGCTGCGCCGAACGATCCGGGAGATCGGCGCGATCTGCGTGATCTCGGCAGGCTTATTCATACGCTGGTCCTTCACCGAGAGTGGAATGGCAAGGAACTACCTGCGGATTCCGCAGAGTGGAAGCGTCTCGGTCGGCATGGCAAGGCGTGGCGGGACCTCTGCTGCAAGTTGCTCGGACCGGAAGCGACGCCGATCGCGCTGGATGAACTGATTCGCACGGTTGATCGCCTGAAGAGCGTGCGCTTGCCGAAGCGGAACATGGTGATCGCCGCTGCGGCAGTTCTGGGATTTGTGCTGCTCGGCGTTGTGATCACGCTTCTGCTGAATCGCCCCGCTCCGGAGATTGTTGGGCCGGCCCCGACCCCAACACCCGAACCCGCCCCTGTTGTGGCGCCTGCACCTGTGGCTGTTGAGCGACCATGGTGGGCTGTCGTGCTATGCAGCCCGGAAGCAGGAGCTCGATTGAGCGCCGTTCTTCCCGGCGCGCCTGCGGCTGCGACATCGACCGATCCGGAAGCGATCGCGAAGTG
The DNA here is from genome assembly GCA_035443885.1 of Phycisphaerales bacterium. GTDB lineage: Bacteria > Planctomycetota > Phycisphaerae > Phycisphaerales > SM1A02 > DAOMNO01. The sequence continues at coordinate 8,251 of DAOMNO010000001.1, read as the reverse complement.
CGAAAAGGAAGTCCACGAGTTTGTCGAGGCACATCTCAAGTCCATCTCTGATCGCGGCCGCGCGCTGGTGGAGATGGGGTTGACGGGTATCGATCGCAAGATTCGAACGCGGATGTCCCTTCCTGAAACAGGTTTGCGCGCTGCGCCACAGGGGGACGTGGACGCCGTAGGCATTGTGATCAGTGCGCTGCAGCAGACGCATCAACTGGATGTCGAACTGGCGAAGATTCAGCAGGATATGGATTCGCTTCGCCAGAGCGCCGCAGAACTGCTTGCAGCAGCAAAGGACATCGCGCCGAGCAGCGCGCCTGAGCAGGATCAGTTTCTTGCGGGCTTCATGCATATCGCGCTGCGGATCATCAACGAGCAGGACGATCTTGCAGGCATTGAATATCAGATCGATTTTTCCAAGCGAGCGGCTGAAAACGTCCTGCAAATCGTCAAGTCGCATTGGAAGGACATCGATCACGCCTGGATGCGGCAGCAGTCCCCGCTTTACCAGCACCATCAGGTGATGGAAGGCGATTCATTCGCCAGCATCTACGGCGAGTGGGAAGAGGAACTGCCAAAGGATGAGTACAAGCTGCTGCCGCCGGAGCAAGACCCGACGCAAGCCGTCGTCGGTATTGCGGAGCGGTTGCAGAGCGCCATGCAGGCGTACAGCGCGGAATGTGATCGCGCGCTCTCAAGCATGAGAGCGATGGAGTTTGACGATCTGCAGCGAAGAGTCGCAGCGTTTCAGGATCGCGGCTGGGATCGCACTCGCGAAGGTAAGCGAGAGATCGAGTTGGCGATGACGACGCTCGATCAGCGTTCGCAGCGATACATCGAGAGTCTCGACAACGCGAGGCGAAGTTGCACGGGTGATTGCGAAGCCATGCTCGCCGACCTGCTCACGCGGGAACTGCAGGGCCTTGCGGATTCAACCGTCGTGCAGCGAGTCTGGGAGCAAGGCAAAGCGGCCATCGTGGCGGATGAGGAAGATTGCCGCGCGCGGTTTGATCTGGTCAGCGATTTGCGGAACTTCCTGCAGGAGTGCATTGCCACCTATGCGCCGGTGAAAATTCCGCAGCGCTGGCAGGCGGACCCTGCGCGCAGCAACACGATCAGGACGTTCTCTCGAACGAGACACGAGGCGTTACTTGACGGTCTGCTGCGCGATATGACGACCGCAGGTCTGGCGGACGACACCCTGCGCGATGAGCGCAATCGTCTGGAGCAGGCTTTTGCCGCGTGGCGGGAAGCGGCTGAGCGCGTGCTGGGCGACATGGCGGAAGCGGAAGATCGTCTCAACGACTGTTACAGCCTGCACGAAGCGTTGCCCGGTCAGGAGTCCATCCATCAGATTCATTCGCGTTGGCGCGCCGAAGCTGCTTTAGACGAAGTTCGCCCGATTGTGAATGACATCATTGAGCGTATTGAAGCGTTGGAAGCGATGCCATCGGATCGTGCAGGGCTTGTCGCGATCGTGATGAATGCATCCGATCGAGGCGAGCGACGACTCTCCGCGTGGCGGAGCCTTGCAACCGTGGAGCCGATGCATGTGGATGCGCTGGAGCAGGAGCTTCACGCCACAGCGGCGATCCGCGAGCAGGTGCTTCCCGGTGTCAATACTAACCGAGCGCATGCGATCAGCCGCGAACTTGACCAGCATCTCGTCAATCGCTGGCGCGAGCACGCCTATGCAGGGCCTGACGGCTTGGCTCGTGCGGCGCATGTGCAGGATCGCTACGGCATTCAGGAAGGTGATCTTGAAGCTCCGCTTCAGTTCAGCCTGCGCTTGTTCCGGTTCCGCGAATCCGTGCGTGCGTTGGAAGATGATGAAGACAAGCTGCGTGAAGCGACCGGCGAGTTCAGAACGTGGCTCAGCTTGCGAGAATCGAATCTGACAGATGCCGCGCGTGTGCTGCTCGCCAAACTCGAAGTGCTGTTGAGCGACGAAGAGCCGGGCACGGACTGGACGCAGATCGGTCCGGGTCGCCTGGGTTGGCAGGCTGATCCGCGTGATGATGGCGAGCTTATCGTCTTCACGCCGCCCGCCACGGCCGCGTGGAATCTGTCCATGCCGCTTGTCTTCCGTCGCGTCGGCTCTGCTGCGGATGGTGCGGAGGATATGTACCTCTGCACGACGGAACTTCCGGTCGGCGTTTTTATTGATGCAGTGAATGAAGCAACCCGCCGAGGTGAACTGGCGTGGTCCGACATTCGCAACTTGATGCGAGGCACAGAGAATCGCCAGGGTTACGTGGTGTGGCGATGGAATGCTGCGCAAGCGATGGAGCTTGCGACACAGTGGACAGAAGTCGCGCAGCAGTACGCCCCGCAGATCGTCATTGAGCCGCCGGTGGCGCGACATCCAATGCAGTATGTTTCAGCCGCTGCGTCGCGCCGCTTTGCGGAACTGTTCGGCTGTTCGCTGCCATCTTTCTCACATTGGATGGATGCGTACAACCAGAACGCGGCCTCGGCGCGCAGCAGCGCGAACCTGCGCGATGCTGCGTGGCAGACGCAGGACCAGTTTCGACACGACGGCGGCGACCTTAACCGCGCCACTCGCTTGGCGCATACGGTGAGCGTCTTCCAGACGCAGGGGCTTGAGGGCAATCCGAACGCCATATGGACGCGAGCGATGCTCGCCCTCGACGGCGGCGACTTCGATGACGGCTCGCTCTTCTTCAGGCCCGTTGCGCCAAGTGCAGGCATGGAGACGGAGTTCCGCGACCTCATCGGTAACGTGGCGGAGTTCGTTCTGAGTGATCTGCCTGCCGGCGCGGACCCCGCCTCGGCACGCATCATGGTGATTGGCGCGTCGGCTCTCTCGAATCCGGCGATGCATTCCATGGACCGCACGCCGATCGAGATTGCCAGCTTCCTTGCGGACGGCACCTCACTCCGGCCACGGGAAACCGTAGAACAGCGTGAACAGCGGGTGGCAATGCTGACGTATTCCGATGTCGGGGTGCGTCTGGCGCTTCGCGCTGGCGCTGTGCAGGCCAGTTTCCTTGTCAGGCTGAAAGACGCCCTTCGGAACGTGGACTACACGCTCGTGCGAAACGATTAAAACCGGTGGTGTTGCGGTCTGCGTGCCGTACAATGGCGCGACTGTCCCGTGAGGCATCGCGGGCGACCATACTGTTTCCTTAAGCAGCAGGGGCAATGCATGGCAAGTCGCAGTTCAACTGAAGCAGGGCATCTCGCGCAGGCGGTTCATCGTCTGCGTTTGCTTCAGGAAGAGCTGGCCGACCGTCCGTGCGAAGAGCGTCATCAGCGATTGCGAGAAGAGTTGGAGACGACACTGGCGCACGTTGCTGCGCCGCAGCGGCGCGCGTTCGTTGATGCGCTGCTGGCAAGATTCCCGGCATGGGAAGCCTCACCTGAGCCAAGAACTGTTGCAGCAGATCGTTCCGTCACGGACGGTGTCAAAGCTCCGCCGCTGGATGCGGACCAACTGGTCGATCGACTCATTGAAGCGATGAAGCGAATGGATGAGTCTCGCCGCGCTCGCATTCGCGAACGACTTCGTGCTGCGGAGCTGATTGAACCGCGAGAGGATTCTGCCACAACATCATCGGGAACATTCAACTCGGCGCCGCTGAGCGCGATTCGCCGCGATCTGCATCTAAAGTCCGATGCGCGTATCGACACCACACAACTCGTTACGTTGCTGTCGAAGCTGCTTGCATTTGCAGAGAAGCTCGATCGTGTTGCGGGTCAGACTCGCGCAGAGATCATGGGCGGCTCCAGTGCGCATGCCGGCGCGGAACTGCGCGCTGCGTGCGCGAGATATCTTGCCGATGGTCCTGGTGCATCGAAAGTCGAACTGGTTGATCGCATTGAACAGTCAAGGCGACTGATCGCAGCGCTGATGACCGTGCAGTCGCGTATCACGCCAGTTGCACAGCAGATCGTCGATCGTCTCGCGCCTGCGAAGATCGAAGGGATCGTTGCACGCGAGACGAAGGGCGGCATCGGCTCGCTTCTTCATGGCAAGGAGTCTCAGTTCTGGCGCAAGTATCGTGAGGTTGCCGCGTCGCTCACTGCGGAAGATGTGGAGCGGGAACTGCACAGGGAGATCATGAAATACCTTGAGGAGTACGCGCCGGCGCGGGCGATCACCGCTGAGGATTCAAGCGAGACCAGCGCGTAATTCAGCGTGAATCTGCAGTGAAACGGTATGTGGCCGCAATATGGGGTGGGCTTGCCGTCGCGCAGACGTTGCGCGAGACGCCTTCGCCGAGTCCGATTCGGCCGCATTTTGTTTGACAAGGTTCCTGTTTGGGGGGTACTCTTTGTTTGTATGTGCTCACGGGCGGATGCGCCCGCCGGTGTCATTGCTGACGTTGTGTCTTTGTGCCCTGCCTGGTGGTGAGTGCCGTCGAATCCGTCAGGCCTTTCTTCAAGCGACGACTGGGGAACTCTTCGTGAATCGAAAAGACTCATTCATCCGCACATCGCTCCTCGTGACGTGCCTGCTTGGCGTGCCGTCACTCGCCACTTCATCGAACGCATCGGCCATGTCGGTCGAGGCTGCGCAGCGCGACACATATCGCGTGAGCGTCATCGAAGTGGGCTATGTTCATCAGTTCAGTGAACTGCCATCGAACGAAGCGTTGCGATCCGATGTGCAAGTGCAACTGGCTGAAGTGAACGGCGTGTGGGTCGCGCCGGGCGAAGGTGGCGAAACGACGCAACTCTCACTCGGGGACATCGCAGGCGTTCGTTTGTCGCATTCCGCCATTGAGGCCATCGGTGAATCCTTGCGTGGTCATCTTGAAGGAAAGTTCGGCAAGCGATTCTTCGTCGGCCCTGATACGCGCGATATTGATGCGATCACAGGCGCCGACCTCCGGCCCGCAAGCCGCACCGCGCTGCGCTATATGGCGGAGTACACCGGCGACACGCAGCAGATCAACGAGTTCATTGTGCAGTACGCCCGCCCTGACCTGGCTGGTCAGCCATCGATCGCAGAGCTGATGAATGTTTCGGTTCGTCTGGTGCCGTCTAAGGATCATGGTTATGTGGCGTGGCGTCCGGATGTCACGCCGATTCACCTCACACTGGGTGAGATTGCAGCCCGTGAGCCGGAGTTATATGCCGAGTCTGGTGTGCAGCAGGTGCTGCTGGCCGTACGTGATTACATTCTGGATCGCGGGCTGATGGGCGTTCACGTCGCGCCGGTGATTGCAGACTTGCAAGCCGCGAGGCAGACGCCGGGCAACGTCAGGCTCATTGCCGTTACCGGCGTGGTCAGCGAAGTGCGCACGCTGGCAGCGGGGGAACGATTCGGCTCTGGCCCGGAGCGAATCAATCATCCGGTTCATGATCGCATTCGTGAGCGATCTCCCGTTCAGGCGGGCGATGTGCTCCAGCGCGATGTGATCGATAACTATATTTTCAGGCTGGCCCGTCATCCGGGGCGTCGCGTCGATGTGGCGATCGCTCCTGCGGAAGAAGACCTGACGGTAACGCTGGATTATCTGGTTACCGAAAATCGTCCTCTCCTTCTTTATGTGCAAGGCTCGAACACGGGCACGAAGCAGACCGGCCGCTGGCGTCAGCGGTTCGGCCTGTACCACAGCCAGCTCACCGGCAACGACGATATCTTCAACCTCGATTACACCACGGCGAGCTTTAAGGATGCGCACACCGTTTCCGGCTTCTACGAAGGACGCGTCGGCGATCTCGACCGTCTTCGCTGGCGATTGCATGGATTGTGGGGCGAGTTCGACGCATCCGAAGTCGGCTTTGCCAGCCTGAGGTTCCGTGGCGAGCAATGGCAGATCGGCGCGGAGCTGATCGCCAACGTCTATCAGGACAAGCAGCTCTTCATCGATCTCATCGGCGGTGCGCGCTTCATGCACGCCAGGGTCAGCAACTTCTTCTTCCAGTTTCTGATTCAGGAAGGTGATGAGGACTTCCTCATCCCATACCTCGGCGTTCGTCTGGAGAAGTTCACGGAGCAAGCCAGCACGCGCGCCTCGATCATGTTTGAGGGCAGCCTCGGCGATGCGACGAACATCAAGACCTCAACGCTCAGCCGCCTCGGTCGTCTGTTCCCGGATAAGGACTGGATGACCATGCAGTGGGACTTGATGCACTCCTTTTATCTTGAACCGCTGTTCAACCCGAAGGGCTGGGCGGATATTTCAACACCTGAGAGTTCGACGCTTGCGCATGAGATCGCACTCGGTTTCCGCGGTCAGTATGCGTTTGACAATCGACTGGTGCCTCACATCACGATGGTGGCGGGCGGTTTGTACTCTGTGCGCGGCTATCCTGAATCGATTGTCGCGGGCGATTCGGTGTACATCGCCAGCGCGGAATATCGCTTCCATCTGCCTCGCATGTTCCAGCCGACCGACCCTGATACGGTGTTCGGCCAGCCATTCCGCTGGGCTCCGCAGCATGTGTATGGTCGGCCTGACTGGGATCTGATTCTGCGCGGTTTCGTCGATGTGGCGCGCGTGATGCAGACCGATCGCCAGCCATTCGAACGCGATGAGACGCTTATCGGAACGGGTGTCGGCGTGGAGTTTCTTTTCCGAAGAAACCTCAATCTTCGCGTGGATTGGGGCATTGCGCTCAAGGAATTGCCTGGTCGGGTCAAGTCCGGCTCCAGCCGAGTTCACTTTGTTGGAACGATTTTATTTTGAAACAGCCCACTTTCGCGTTACATTCAGTCCTGTAGGGATTTACGTCGCGGGCATCCCCGTCTGCGGCATGGTGTTTCAGCCTTCACAAGGCGGCGGCGAATCAGGGGAAGGGTTACTCATATGAAGACGAAGAAGATGCGAACGATGTCAAACCTCCGAACACTTTCCGCGGCAGGCGCGGCTTCACTCTTCCTTATGCATGGCGCTGCACTGGCCGGTCCGGTCGGCGGCGCGGTGCATCCGGGAACAGGCATCGCCAACATCATTCCGCTCGGCGGCGGCCAGTGGCTGATTCAGGCATCGAACGGCGTCGTGATCAACTACACGTCGTTCAACCTGCTGAACACCGAGTCGGTGTTCTTCCAGCAGCCTTCATCAACGGCGCATGTGCTCAACCGAATTACAAACGGCATGCCGACCTCGCTTGATGGCACCATCAGCGGCAACGGCATCGTCTTCTTTGCGAACCCGGCGGGTGTTGTCTTTGGGCCGAACTCGATCGTGAACGCCGCGGGCTTCTATGCTGCTGCGGCCAACGTCGATCCCATGACGTTCCATAACATGGCGACTAGCGGCGGGCCGTACCAGTTTCAGTTTGATGCATCGGCTGGCGGCTCGGTTGTCGTCAATCCCGGCGCGAATTTGATCGGGGGCGCAGCGGGCGTGCATCTCATTGGTCAGCAGGTCGCGAATCACGGACTGATTCGAGCGACGAATGGCGGCAACGTTACGATGACTGCGCACAACGGCGTAGTTACCATCGGCGAGTTTGGCGGCAACTTCGCGGTGCGCATCAATGCAACAGGAATCGATCCAGGCTTCCAGGGTGTTACGAACACCGGCCAGCTTGAAACGGTCGGTGGCGGCGGCATCATGCTCGGCGCTGGCGACCTCTACTCGCTGGCGATCCGTCTTGAAGGCAATGGTATTCAGGGCGGCCACGTCCACTTCGGTGGCAGCGGCCTCGCCAACGAGACCAATACGAACGGCGCCGTTGTCCTCGGAGCCGACACCACCATCAATGGCGACAGCATGATCTTCTGGTCCACCGTCGACGGAGCGCACAACCTCAATCTGGTTGGCAACACAGCCTTCCACGGCCAGGTCGGCGGGACTGATGCGCTCGCATCGGTTTCCGTGACGGGCGATACCGAAATCACCGGCGGTCTTGTGATGACCACTGGCAGCCAGACCTATAACGGTTTGGTCAACCTGACGGGAACGAACACGCTTGACGCAGGCGATACCCTCACGGCCACCGGCGACATGACCAGCACTGGCGGCAGTCTGACGCTTATCGGCGCGAACGGCGTTAATGTCGCCGGTGTGAATGTCCAAGGTGCGGGCAACAGCCTGGATATCACGGGCGTCCTGACCGCGACGGGCGACCTCACGGCACAGCAGGACATTACGGTCAACACAGACGGCGCGCACGTGCAGGGCAATGTGCACGCGGTTGATGGCAGTGTTACCTTCCAGAACAACAGCACTGTCGATCTCAATGTTACGGCGGGGCAGAATGTGACTTTCGGCAATAACGCTGTGGTCGGCGGCGATGTAACCGCGACGGCAGGCGACGCGACTTTCGGTGACGATTC